>NZ_JADBGI010000001.1 GCF_014892575.1 Nocardiopsis coralli
AATCTCCACGGAATCCCCGCCGCGTACCCCTCGCACGCGACCCCCTCGCACGCGACCGCACCTCAGAACGCATGCCCGCGCATGCCCACCCACAGCGGCCCGCACTCCGGCCCCACCGGACCCGATCGCACGAGAGCCTGCTCCTGGCCCGAGCCACCGTTCCCAGCGGTCGATAGTGCTCTTTCGAGCACCTGAAAACGTTGTCCGTGTCCTTTTGAGCACCACCAACGACACAGATGGCGCAGAGACACAGGATCGAGCGCCCTCCCTCTCGGCCCCACCAGAAATCAGGGCACGACCGGGCGACCCAGCGACCGCGCGATTGGTGAGCAGTCAGCCCAGACCCCGGCAGGAGGCCACCCGCACACGTACCACCAGGCCTGAATCCTCGACGGGGAGTGCGCAGGGCCCGGAGGAGGCACACACGCCGACGACCCGGCAGCCGCCCCAGGGCTTGGCGAATCTCCAGGACCGCGGTCGCCACCCCCGTCTTCGACGGTCACATCGCAGCGCAACCCGAACGGAGAATCTCTCGAGCAGGACGTGTTGGCGCAAGTGCTCGCCGGTGACCCACCTGACATCACGCTCACGAGGCCTGGAGAATCTCCAAGACCGATCGGTCCCGCACACCTGCCACCCCTGAGACTCAATGCTCGGCCGGGAGTGCGCGGGGCCCGGAGGCCGCCCGCACACCCGCCACTCCCTGACACTCAATGCTCAGCCGGGAGCGCGCGGGGCGTGCTTGTGCCGTTGCCGTTGCTTGTGCCGTCGCAGGAGCGAGCCACCGCCCGCACGCCGCAAGCGTTGGTCGCAATGGGGTCACTACAGGGGGATTGTTGTGCCCACCGTTCCTTTGGGCTGGCGGGGGCCTCGGGGGTGAGGGTGGTTCGTCGATGCGGGTCGGGTCAGCCCGGCGAACAGGGCCGGAACGCACACCCCGAGGCGCCCCGAACAACCACAAGAACGCTGCCGCGTTCCACCGAGGTCAGCGACTGGGGGTGGCGCCGACGCGGGTTGCGAGAAGGCCCGGCCGGGCTATGATCCCGGCCCCGACGAACCACCACCCCCGAGGCAACACCACAGAACACACATCCCGCCCACCCGAACCACGAGCACGGCCTCAGCTCTGCGTATCTCCCTGCACCACTCAGTCCCCCGCTCCCTGCACCACTCAGCCCCCCGCAGCTCAGCCCAGCGCCGTCCGGCCCTCCTCCATCCACCCTCCGCCGCTCAGTCCTCCGCGTTCGAGCGCGACACCAGCAACAACCGGCACGCCAGCCGGATGTCGTTCTCCGCGTCCGGCATCGACACACGGCCGTTGAGCGCGGACTGCAGCACCCCGTACCAGCACTGGATCAGCAACCGCACGAGGGTGACGTCCTGCGCGGTCGGAGTCTCCAGCCCCAAGGTGCGCAGCAGCAGCGCCCGGCACCGCTCGTCGATGCGGCCGGCGTCGGTGACCATGGCTGCGTTCGCGGAATTGGCCGACTGGAGCATCGCCGAGGCCAGGGCGGGCTTGACCAGCAGCCTCCGGCTGGCGCTCACCAGCAGCTCGGCGACGGCCTCGACGGGGTCGCCGTCCGCGGGGGCCTGTGGGGAGGTCTCGTCGAGGCGGTCCATCTGCTCGGCCATGACGGCGGTGAACAGGTGTGTCTTGGACGGGAAGTAGCGGTACAGCGTCCCGATGGCCACGCCCGCGGCCTTGGCGACCTCGTGCATCTGCACCCGCTCGAGGCCCTTCTCGGCGCCGAAGTGGGCCGCCGCGCGCAGGATGCGCAGATGCCGGGCGCGCTGCTCGGGTGAGCTGGGTTCGGCGGGCGGCCTGGACTCGGCGATGCGCGGCACCGTGCCTCCCTGGGTCCTCGTCCGTGTGCCGAAGGGTGTGCGTCCGATCCCTTCGACCTTACCCGTACGCGCATCGGGCCTCGGAACGGGAAGCCCTACCGGTGAGCGGGATCCGGCGCTCCGGGCCCCTCCGGCCGTGCTGCTGTCGGTGCACACCGATCGGCCGGGAGGGAACACGACATGCACGGAACGCACACGCGGGAGACGACCTGCGACGTGGTGGTGGCGGGGTCGGGCGCCGGGGCTCTGGCGGGGGCGCTGTCAACCGCCGCGGCCGGGCTCGACACCCTGGTCCTGGAACGCACCGAGGTGGTCGGCGGCACGTCGGCGTACTCGGGTGCGTCGGTCTGGCTGCCGGGGAGCCGGGTGCAGCAGCGCGCGGGCATCGACGACTCCACGGCTTCGGCGCGCACCTACCTCGAGGCGCTCCTGGGCGACCGCGAGCGGGCGCGCCGCGAGGCGTTCCTGGGGTCGGCCCCGGAGGTGGTCGAGGCTCTGGAGAGCCACCCCGCGCTCGCCTTCGAGTGGCAGGCGTTCCCGGAGTACTTCGACCTGCCCGGGCGCCTGGGGTCGGGGCGTTCCCTGATGCCGCTGGACCTGCCGCCCGGGGACCTCGGCGACCTGCTCCCGCTGGTGCGCCCGGAGGTGGGCCGCGACCGCGGCGGCCTGGGCCACGCCGAGGGCCCGCTCACCGGTGGCCGGGCTCTGATCGGACGCCTGCTCAAGGCCTTCACCGAGACCGGTTCGGGCACGGTGCGCACCGGGACCCGGGTGACCGGGCTCGTGGTGGAGGACGGCCGGGTCACGGGCGTGCGGGCGAGCACGTCCGAGGGCGCGGTCCGCGTCCACGCGCGGCGCGGGGTCCTGTTGGCCGGGGGCGGGTTCGAGGGTGACGCGGATCTGCGCGCGGAGCACGGGGTCGCGGGGTCGGCGGCGTGGACGATGGCCCCGGCGGGCGCGAACACCGGGGACCTGATCCGGGCGGCCACGGAGGTGGGGGCCGGCACCGAGATCATGGACCAGGCGTGGTGGTGCCCGGGGCTACGGATGGCGGACGGGTCGGCCGCCTTCACGCTGGGGTTCCGGGGCGGGTTGGCGGTGGACGCGGACGGGCTCCGGTTCGCCAACGAGTCCCAGCCCTACGACCGGATGGGGCGGGCGATGGCCGAGCAGCCCGGGCGGATCCCGGCGTTCTGGGTGTTCGACGGTCGTTTCGCCGGCGGTCCCCCCGCGATCTCCCTGCCCGGGGCCACCGCGGAGGAGCACCTGGAACGCGGCTCGTTGGTGCGGGCGGGTTCCCTGGCCGGGCTCGCGGAGGAACTGGGCCTTGCGCCCCACGCCCTCGAGCGCACGGTCGAGCGGTTCAACGCCTTCGCCGCCCGCGGCCGCGACGACGACTTCGGCCGGGGCGAGGACGTCTACGACCGGTTCTTCGCCGACCCCTCGCACGGCACCCCGAACCCGTGCCTGGTCCCGGTGGACCGGCCGCCCTACTTCGCGGCCCGTCTGGTCCTGAGCGACCTGGGGACCAAGGGGGGTCTGCGCACCGACACCGAGGGGCGCGTGCTGGACCGCGGTGGCGCTCCCCTGCCGGGCCTGTACGCGGCGGGCAACACGAGCGCCTCGTTCACCGGCGGCCACTACCCGGCGCCGGGGGTGCCGATCGGGTCGGCGATGGTCTTCGCGCACCGGGCCGCGCTGGACATGGCCCGCCACTGAACCCTCTCGGTCAGTGGGACGCCGGGCCCACACCGACGAGGTGCTCTCTACGTTGCTGCCAGATCCGCAGGCCGGAGGTCACCATGGCACGAACCGCAACCGCCCGCCGCACGTCCGCAGCCGCACTCGCAGTGGTGCTGACCGCCGGCGCGTGCGGGGCCGACACCGACGAGGGCCCCGACGCCGCCGTGGACGAGGAGGTCCACCGGACCGGTTTCGTCGGCGAGCAGGAGGCGGGCGAACCCGTCTCCGGGGGCACCCTCACCTTCGCCGACTACTCCGAGGCCAGGAGTCTGGACCCGGTCGACAACGTCGCGCACGGCGCCTCGGGCGGCAACCCGCTGGCGGCCGTCTACGACGTGCTGGTGCGCTACGACCCGGAGGCCGAGGGGTTCGAGCCCTGGCTGGCCGAGGACATCGAGAGCGACGACGACTTCCTCACCTGGACCCTCACACTGCGCGAGGACACCGAGTTCGGCGACGGCACCCCGCTGGACGCCGACGCCGTGGTGGCCAGCATCGAGCGCTACATCGAGGAGGGCGGCAGCGACGCGGCCACGCTCGAACCCCACATCGATCGGATCGAGGCCGAGGACGACACCACGGTGGTCTTCCACCTGACGACGCCGTGGTCGACGTTCCCGTCCCTGTTGTCACAGGGCGCGGGCATGGTCGTGGCGCCTGCCGCACTCGAGGGCGAAGAGTTCGAGCCGGTGGGTGCGGGCCCCTTCGAGCTCGAGCGATACGCACCCCAGGAAGAACTGGTGCTGACAGCACGCGAGGACTACTGGCAGGGCGCCCCGCACCTGGACGCGGTGCGTTTCATCTGGCCACAGGGGGACGAGGCCAAGGTCGACGCCCTGGAGGAGGGTTCGGTGGACGCGGCGTTCCTGCGCACGCCCGCCGAGATCGAGTCGGCGCACGAGCTCGAATACCGCGGCTACTCCGAGCTCAACAGCCTGGGCAACGCGCTCCTGGTCAACCATGCGGAGGGCCGGCCGGGCGAGGACCCGCGGGTGCGCGAGGCGATCGCGCTCGCCCTGGACCCGGAGGTCACCTACGAGCGGGCGCACGAGGGCGCCGGGGTCCCGTTCGGCGGGCTGTTCTCGGAACAGTCGCGCTGGTCGACCGGGGTGGAGCTGCCCGGCCACGACCAGGAGCGCGCGAGCGAGCTGCTCGCCGAGGCCGTGGCCGACGGTTACGACGCGGAGCTGACCTACCTCGGCGGCGCGGACGGCAACGTGGGCCGCAACGAGGCGATGGCGGCCAAGGCGCTCCTGGAGTCGGTGGGTTTCACCGTGGAGCTGGACCTGGTGCCCTCGATCGCCGACCGTATCCAGCGCATGTTCGCCGACAAGGACTTCGACATCGCGCGCGGGGCGCTGAGCATCTCCGAGGCCGACCCGTTCCAGGGCCTGTACCGGAACCTGAGTGCGGGCTCGCCCATCAACTCCGGCAGTTACGACAACCCGGAGATGGAGGGGCTGCTCGCCGAGCTCCAGGGCGCCCCGACCGACGGGGAACGCCAGGAGGTGCTGACGCGGATCGAGGAGGAGTGGCTGTCGACCGTCCCGCACGTGGGCGAGGGCGCGGGGCTGTTCTTCGTGCCGTGGCAGGAGGACGTGCACGGCATCGAGGCCTCCTCCGAGACGCTGCTGCTCCTGGGTGGCGCCTGGATGGACCGGTGATGCGCCGCGCCGCCCGCGCCCTGGGCGAGCTGGCGGCGGTGTTGTTCCTGGTCAGCCTCGGGGTGTTCCTACTGGTCACGGCGATGCCGGGGGATCCGGCGGTGATGGTGCTGGGCGAGGGGCACCCGCCGGAGGCCTACGACGAGGTGCGCAGCGAGCTGGGCCTGGACCGCCCGGTCTTCGAGCAGTACCTGGACTGGCTCGCCTCCGCCGTGACCGGGGACCTCGGCACGTCGTTGGTGCCGCCGCAGCACGAGGTGGCCGAGCGGCTGCTCCTGGCGCTGCCGGTGAGCCTGCAGCTGGCGGCCATGGCGCTCGTCATCGCGCTGGCGGTGGCGATCCCGCTGGCGATGTGGTCGGCCCACCACGAGGGCGGGCGCATCGACCGAGCGGTGAGCGCGGGCACCTTCGGGGTGCTGTCGGTGCCGCCGTTCCTGGCGGGGCTGCTGCTCATCATGGTCTTCGCGGGCGGGCTGGGCTGGTTCCCGCGTGCGGAGTGGGCACGTCTGGGCGACGGCCTGGCCGCGAACCTGCACCACGCGCTGCTGCCGGCGCTGACGATCGCGTTGATGGAGTTGGCCCAGTTCACGCGGGTGCTGCGCAACGACCTGACGGTGACGCTGCGCGAGGACCACATCCTGGCCTCGCGCGCCCGTGGCCGCTCTCCCGTGCGGGTGTTGGTCTCCGACGCGCTGCGCCCCTCCTCGTTCTCCTTGGTGACGCTGTTGGGGCTGAGCGTGGGCCGCCTGATCGGCAGCACGGTGGTCGTGGAGTACCTGTTCTCCCTGCCGGGGGTGGGATCGCTGGTCGTGGGCGCTGCCAACCAGGGCGACGTGCCCACGGTGCAGGGGGCCGTCCTGGCGATCGCGGTCTTCTACGTGCTGGCCAACGCCGCCATCGACCTGTCCTACCGCGCCCTCGACCCCCGGATCAGGCGGTCCCATGTCTGAGACCCTCACCGACCGCAGGACGGCGACCCGCCGCCCCGACCTCGTGGCCTGGTTCAGTGGAACCTGGCTGGTGGTGCTGGCCGTGCTCGCGGCGGCCGCTCCCCTGCTGCCGCTGCCCGAGCACGTGGACCTGACCCGGTCGTTGACGGCGCCGACGCTGTCCGGCCCGGACCCGGCCTCGGGCCACCTGTTGGGCACCAACGCGTTCGGCCTGGACCTGTTCGCCCGTGCCCTGCACGGTGCGCGTTCCTCCCTGGCCATCGCCCTGGCGGCGGTCGCCCTGGGCGCGGTCGTGGGCGGGGCGCTCGGGATCCTGGCCGGCTACCTGGGGCGCACCGTCGACACGGTCGTCGGGGTCGCCACGAACGTGCTGTTGGCCGTGCCGCCGCTGATCCTGCTCATCGCGCTGGCGACCGTGCTGGAGCCCAACGCCCGCAACGTGACCCTGGCGCTGGCGCTGTTGACCGTGCCGACGATGGTGCGCTTGGCGCGGGCGAACACGATGGCCTTCGCCCAGCGCGAGTTCGTGCTGGCGGCGCGGGCGATGGGTGCGTCCGGGTGGAGGGTGATGACGCGGGAGCTGCTGCCGAACGTGCTGCTGCCGGTGCTGTCGATGGCGATGGTGCTGATCTCGGTGCTGGTGGTGGCCGAGGCCTCGCTCAGTTTCCTCGGTCTGGGCATCCAGCCGCCGGCCCCGACCTGGGGCAACATGATCGCCGAGGGCGAGGGGCGGGTGTTGGAGGAGCATCCGCACGTGGTCCTGGTGCCCGGCGTCTTCCTCTTCCTGACCGTCTTCTCGTTCAACATCCTCGGCGAGAAGGCACGCAAACGCTGGGACACACGGAGCGGGGCGCGATGAGTGAACCACTGCTGGACGTCGAAGACCTGCGCACCACCTTCCACACCCCGCGCGGGGACGTGCACGCGGTCGACGGGGTGTCGTTGCGCCTGGAGGCGGGGCGGACCCTGGGCGTGGTCGGTGAGTCGGGGTCGGGCAAGTCGGTGCTGGGCCGCACGGTCATGGGGCTGGTCTCGTCCGGTCCTGGGGTGACGGTCTCGGGGCGGGTGTCCCTGGCCGGGCAGGACGTGCACGCCTTGGCCCCGGCGGAGCGGCGGCGCCTGTGGGGTCCGCGGGTGGCGATGGTGTTCCAGGACCCGATGACGTCCCTGAACCCGGTCAAGCGGGTGGGCCGCCACATCGACGAGGTGCTGCGGCTGCACCTGCGGCTGGGCCGCCGGGAGGCGCGGGAGCGCACCGTCGGCCTGTTGCGGCAGGTCGGCATCCCCGAACCGGAACGGCGGGCCGGCCAGTACCCCCACGAGCTGTCCGGGGGTATGCGCCAGCGGGTGGTCATCGCCGCGGCGCTGGCGTGCGGCCCGGACCTTTTGATCGCCGACGAGCCCACGACCGCGTTGGACGTGACGGTGCAGCGCCAGATCCTGGACCTGGTGGCCTCACTCAGCCGGCGGTCGGGCATGGCGGTGGTGCTCATCAGCCATGACCTGGCCGCGGTGGGCGGGCGCGCCGACCGGGTCGCGGTGATGTACGGGGGCCGGTTGGTGGAGTCGGCCCCGACGAGCCGGGTCTTCGGTGCGCCGCGCCACCCCTACACGGGGGCGCTGCTGGCGTCGGCGCCGCGGTTGTCGGCGGCCCCGCACAGCCGTCTTCCCACGATCGAGGGGCGCCCGCCCGACCCCGCCGACCCACCGCCGGGGTGCCGGTTCGCGCCCCGGTGCCCGCGTGCCGAGGCCGTCTGCAGGGGCGGGGCTCCGCCGCTGCTGGACCTGGCGCCCGTGGGCGGGCACCCGCACGAGGTCGCCTGCCGATTGCCCCTGGAAGCGGAGAGCACGGAGGTCGGCCATGGCCGGTAGCGGGAACGCACATATGAGGGCGGGGGCCGACCGGGTCCTGTCCGTGCACGATCTGGTGGTGGAGTTCCCGGTCGGGCGCGGTCAGCGGGTGCACGCCGTCTCGGGCCTGCACCTGGACCTGGTGCGGGGCGAGACGCTGGGGATCCTGGGCGAGTCGGGGTGCGGCAAGTCCAGCGCGGGCCGCGCGGTCATGCAGTTGCCGCCGCCGACGTCGGGCTCGGTCGTGCTCGAGGGCACGGAACTCACGGGTTCGGGCGGGCGCGCGCTGCGGCGTGCGCGGGCGCGGATGCAACTGATCATGCAGGACCCGGTCTCGTCGTTGAACCCGCGTCGGCGGGTGGCGGACCTGGTGGCGGAAGGGCTCGACATCCGGGGTGAGCGCGAGGACCGGCGCGCCCGGGTCGACGCGGCGCTGCGGTCGGTGGGGTTGGACCCGGACACGGTGCGCGACCGGCGCCCGCACGAGCTCTCCGGCGGCCAGTGCCAGCGGGTGTGCATCGCGCGTGCGCTGGTGCTCGACCCGGCGCTGCTGATCTGCGACGAGCCGGTCTCGAGCCTGGACGTGTCGGTGCAGGCGCAGATCCTCAACCTGTTGGAGGAGGCCAAGGAGCGCCACGGTCTCAGCATGGTGTTCGTGGCGCACGACGTGGCGGTGGTCAAGAACGTCAGCGACCGGGTGATGGTCCTGTACCTGGGCAAGACGTGCGAGGTGCTGCCCTCGGAGGGGTTGCACGTGCGGGCGGCCCACCCCTACACACGCCTGCTGTTGGACTCGGTGCCCGGGCAGGAGAACGGGGACGCACCGGGAGAGCGCGCCGCGGAGCTGCCCTCGCCGGTGGACCCGCCGTCGGGGTGCCGGTTCCGGACCCGGTGTCCGTGGGCGCAGGAACGGTGCGCGCGGGAGGAACCGCAACTGCGGGAGGTGGGGCCGGGCCATCACGTGGCCTGCCACCTGGTGGAGTAGCGCGTTCAGACGAGGTTGTCCTCGACGGTGAGACCGAAGGCGCCCTTGCCGTACATGGCCAGGGTGCGGTCGGCGTCGTTGGCCACGTGCAGACTGCCGGCGTGTGCGTCACGCCAGGCGCGTTCGAGCAGGTTGCCGCGTTGGAGGGAGTTGCCGCCGGCGGTCTCGAAGAGGCGGTCGACGGCCTCCAGGGCACGTTCGGTGGCGCGCACCTGGTCGCGGCGGGTGCGCAGCCGCAGTTCCATGGGGATCGTGTCGCCGCGGTGGGCGTGCTCGCCGATCTCGCGCAGGTTGCGTTCGGTCTGCAGGACGGCGGCGTCTATCTCCGAGCCGGCGCGGGCGATGGCGACCTGGGCGAAGGGGTCCTCGGCGAAGCGCCCCCCGCCCAGGCTCAGGCGCACGCGGTCGCGGGTGATGCGCACGAAGGCCTCCAGGCAGCCCTCGGCGGCACCGATGACGGGTGCGGTGACGGCGGCGGTGAAGACCGCGGCGAACGGGATCCGGTACAGCGGGCCGGTGTTGACGGCCTGCCCGGGTCCGCGCAGTTGTGCCTGTTCGTAGTTGCGGATGGTGCGGTGGGCGGGCACGAAGGCCCGCTCGACCACGATGTCGTCGCTGGCGGTGCCGCGCAGGCCCATCGAGTCCCACACCGCGTCGATGCGCAGGTCGGAGCGGGGCACGAGCGCGGTCACGAAGTCCTTGGGGCGGCCGCCCTCGCCGACCACGAGCCCGCCGAGCAGGGCCCAGGAGGCGTGGTGGCAGCCGGAGGAGAACCCCCAGTGGCCGGTGAGCTCGAAGCCGCCCTCGACGGGGGTCAGCCGGCCCACGGGCGCGTAGGAGGAGCACAGCAGGGCGTCGGGGTCGGTGCCCCAGACCTCCTCCTGGGCGGCCTCGTCGAACAGGGCGACCTGCCAGGGGTGCACGCCCAGCACGGCCGCGACCCACCCGGTGGAGCCGCACGCCCCGGAAATACGCCGCACGGCCCGGAAGAACTCCAGGGGGTCGCCCTCGGTGCCGCCGAAGCGGGCGGGTTGGAGCATGCGCAGCACACCCGCGCCGGTGAGCTCGGCCATCGTCTCCTGCGGGACCCAGCCGCACTCGTCGGTGGCGCGGGCGCGTTCGGCCAGGCCCGGCAGCAGGTCGTGCACGGCGTCCAGGACGGATTCACCCATGGTCGTCTCCTCCGGGTCACTCGTCGCGTCGGGGGGGGGCGCACCACGATGGTGCTCCGGTGCGGGCCCGCGGCGTGCGGGGCGTCCCGGCCACTGGGACCGGGGCCGCGCGGGCGCAGGCGGGAGGCCTACGTTGCGGGCACGAGGCAACCCCCGCCGCGAGGGATGGGAGCACCATGAGTCCGACCCGGTCCGACCACGACACGGTCCGCACGATCGAAGCGCAGGAACTCCCCACACGTTTCGCCCGAGGATGGCACTGTCTGGGCCTGTCGGAGCGGTTCGGTGACGGCCGCCCGCACAAGGTCCGCGCCTTCGGCCGCGACCTGGTGGTCTTCCGAGGCGGCGACGGGAACCTCAACGTTCTGGACGCGCACTGCCGGCACATGGGCGGCAACCTGGCCGAGGGCACGGTCAAGGGCAACGAGATCGCCTGTCCCTTCCACGACTGGCGGTGGGGCGGCGACGGCCGCTGCAAGCAGATCCCGTACTCGCGCCGGGTCCCTCTGCGGGCGCGCACGGCGGCCTGGACCGCGCTGGACCAGGACGGCCTGCTGTTCGTGTGGAACGACCCCGAGGGCAAGCCACCGCCGGAGGAGGTGGCGATCCCCCGTATCGAGGGGGCCGGGCGCGAGGACTGGACCGGCTGGTACTGGAACGAGCTGGTCGTGGACGCCAACTGCCGCGAGGTCGTCGACAACGTCGTGGACATGGCGCACTTCTTCTACGTGCACTACTCGTTCCCGACCTACTTCAAGAACGTCTTCGAGGGCCACGTGGCCACCCAGTACATGAACGGGGTGGGGCGCGAGGACGTGCAGCCGCCCTCGACCTCCGGGTCGCCGAAGATGCTCGGCAACACCTCGGTGGCCTCCTACTACGGCCCCTCGTTCATGGTCGACGACCTGACCTACCACTACGAGGGCATGGACGTGGAGTCGGTGCTGATCAACTGCCACTACCCGGTCGACGCCGACCGGTTCGTGCTGCAGTACGGCGTGATCGTGCGGCGCGGCGAGGGTCTGGAGGGCGAGGCCGCCGACGAGACGGCCGCGCAGATGGCCGGCTACATCGCCAAGGGGTTCGAGCAGGACATCGAGATCTGGCAGAGCAAGGCCCGTATCGACAACCCGCTGCTGTGCGAGGAGGACGGGCCGGTCTACCAGCTGCGCCGGTGGTACGAGCAGTTCTACGTGGACGCGGACGAGGTGACCCCGGAGATGGTCGACCGGTTCGAGTTCGAGCTGGACACCACCCGCCCTGTGGAGGCCTGGCGTGCGGAGGTCGAGTCCAACCTGGCGCAGCGGGCGGCCGAGAGCGGGACGGTCTGATGGTGCGCACCGACGAGCGCCTGATCGACGGCGCCCCGATGCAGCCGGTGCGGTGCCTGCGCTGCTCTGCGACCGTGCAGGCGCGCAAGGCCAGCTGGCAGCAGACGAGCCTGCAGTGGAACGCCGAGGCGGCCGGGGCCTGCGAAGAACGCCCCGCCGAGCGCGGCGAGCGTTTCGAGGCGTGCGGTGCTCTGCGCGACTCGGTCCGGGCCGCGGCCGTGGAGGGGTCCCTGGAGGTGCCCGAAGCATGATCGATCCGCACACCTACGGCCCCTGGGCCGTGATCGCGGGCGGGTCGGAGGGGGTCGGGGCCTCCTTCGCCCGCCTGCTGGCCGGGGCCGGGATCAACCTGGTGCTGGTGGCCCGCAAGCCGGGACCGCTGGAGGAGACCGCCGCGCAGGTGCGTGCGCAGGGGGTGCTGGTGCGCACCGTGCAGAAGGACCTGACCGAACCCGACGCCGCGGAGGCGGTCGCCGGGGCCGCCTCCGATGTCGACGTGGGCCTGCTGGTCTTCAACGCCGGCGCGAACAGTTACGGGCACGAGTTCGTCACCTCCGACCCCGACCGGGTCCAGGGCGTGCTCGACCTCAACATCGGGTGCCAGCTCGCCCTGGTGCGCCACTTCGGCGCGGCCATGAAGAGACGCGGACACGGCGGTGTCCTGCTCGTGGGGTCGATGGCCGGGTTCCTGGGCCAGGCGCACATGAGCGTCTACTCCGCGGCCAAGGCTTTCGGACGGGTCTTCGCCGAGGGCCTGTGGCTGGAACTGGGCGAGCACGACGTGGACGTGTTGGAACTGGTGCTCGGGGTGACCCGGACCCCGGCGATGGAGCGCGCCGGGCTGCGCATGGACCTGCCCGGGCTGGAGGTCTCCGAGCCCGACGACGTGGCCCGCGAAGGGCTGGCGCACCTGGCGGACGGGCCGGTGCACGTGGTCGGCGGCAACGCGGCCGCGGCGGAGAAGCGCAGCGGCTTCCCGCGCGCTCCCCTGGTCGCGGGTGCGCACGAGTCGACCAAGCGGCTGCTCGGCCGGGGCTGAGGCACACGGAGAGGGCCGATCCCGCCGGGCCGGCCCTCTCCTGCTGTGCGGGTGTCAGCCCTTCTCGGCGGCGGCCGCGCGCCCGGCACGCCGTCCGAAGAAGGTGCCCTCCCCCAGCGAGGTACCGCTGACGTAACCCTCGCCGTGCATCCCGGAACTGGCCCGCCCGGCCGCGTACAGTCCCGGGATCGGGTGCCCGGAGGTGTGGAGCACGTGGCCGTCCGTCCCGGTGTGCAGCCCGCCGAGGGTGAACCCGGAGACGCCGGTGGTGCCGGCCCCGGCCTCGTCGCGGTTTCCGGGGCGGAAGCCGGCCCTGGGGTCCACGGCCGCGTAGGGGGGACGCAGCGGCCGCAGCCAGGCCGGGTTCTTGTGGAAGAACGGGTCCTCGCCCCGTTCTGCGTGCCGGTTGTAGGCGGTCACGGTCTCCTCCAGGGCCCCGGCCGGAACCCCGACGGCCCGTTCCAGGTCGGCGAGGGTCTCCTCCACGAACCGCGGACGGATGCCCCACAGGTCCTCGTCGGGGATGTCCTCGAACCCCTGCTCGTCGATGATCGCCCAGTAGGGTCCGGGACGGCTGCGCACGGCCGCGGCGCTGATGAGCCCGGGATAGACGTCCTCGTTGTGGAAGCGCTGACCGTGCCCGTCGACGAGCATGCCGCGGGCGATGAGGGCGGGCAGCACCTGCAGGGCGATCTGGACCGAGGCCATCCGCCGGGTGCCCGCGCCCAGTGCGGCCGCCATCCGGATCCCGGACCCGTCGTCGGTGCCGGCGCTGACCTTGCCGTGCCCCACGAGGACCGGGGCGTGGCGTTCGAGCATCTCCTCGGAGTCGACGAACCCGCCGGTGGTCAGCACGACCGCACGCCGGGCCCGGTACACGAGACGCTCGCCGTAGCGGCGCGCCACCGCACCGACCACCCTGCCGCCGTTGTCGACGACCAGGTTGGTGGCCCCGGTGTCGGCGTGCGTCTTCGCGCCTGCGCCGGTGGCCGCCTCCACGAGGCGGTCCATGATCTCCCGGCCCCCGAAGTAGGGAACCGGGGGCCGGTGCCCGCGGGGTGCGGGGCGGGCGAGGGTGTCGTAGGGCCAGGCGTTCTCGCCCAGCCACATGAGCCCGTCCCCGGTCGGCGGCATCCACGTGGGTGCGTCGTAGAGGCTGTCCCGGAACGTGATGCCCCGGTCGGTGAGCCACCGGTGGTGTCCGGGGCTCCCCTCGCAGTACAGGCGCAGTTTCTCCCGGTCCGGGTGGGGGCCGAGGGCGGCCTCGAGGAAGGTGTACATCTCCTCGGGGGTGTCCTCGAACCCGCAGGCGCGCTGCACGGGGGTGCCGCCGCCCAGGTAGATCTCCCCGCCGGAGACGGCCGAGGCCCCGCCCGGGCCCCCGGCACGGTCCAGGACCGTGACCGAGGCACCCGAGGAGGCGGCTTCGAAAGCGGCCGAGGCCCCGGCGCAGCCGAACCCGACGACGAGCACGTCACACGTGTGGTCGGCGCCGTCGAGCCGTTCCGCCGGGACCGCGTCGACCGGGGGCTCGCCGCTCACGCCGGCGGGGTGAAGGCGGCGAGCGGTTCGGACCCGGACCAGTCGTGGCCCCAGTAACTGTCGGAGGTGATCTCCTCGGCCGTGTAGTGGTTCTCGTCCACGAGCATGCCCTCGGTGCCGTACTCCAGGTCCCAGCCGCCGGGCCCGCGCACGTAGAAGGAGACCATCTTGTCGTTGGTGTGCCGGCCCAGGGTCGAGGAGATCGAGAACCCGCGCTCGGTGACCCGGTCGAGGGCGGTACCGACCGCGTCGAGGGTGTCGGCCTCGACCATGAGGTGCACCAGGCCCGGCGGTTCGCCGTGCGGGGCAGGGCAGACCGCAAGGCTGTGGTGGCGCTGGTTGACGCCCATGAACCGCAGCCGCACCGCCGGTCCCTCGCCGCCGTCGACACGCACCGCGCCGCGGGGCAGGAAGCCGAGCACCTCGGTGTAGAATTCGACGGTCTCCTCGAAGTTCGGGGTCGGCAGCACCACGTGGCCCATGCCCTGTGCGCCGGTGACGAACCGGTGGGCGAGGGTGGTCACGACCGGGCTGTGGTCGAGCACCGGCCCGAAGAAGACCTCCACGGTGGTCCCCGCGGGGTCGTCGAAGGTGAGCACCTGTTCGGCGCCGCGTTCGTCCGCCTCCTTCTGCGACAGCATCCGGACCGGGGTGTTGGCGGCCTCGACGGCGCGGCCGACGGCGGCGAGCGCGAACTGGTCGCGCACCTCCCAGCCCACGGACAGCACCCGGTCGGTCTCGCCGGGCAGGACCGCCAGGCGGGCCTTGCGCTCGTCCATGCGCAGGTAGAGGCCCTCGGGATCGGGGCCGGTGCCCTCGGCGAACCCGAGGGAGTCGATCAGCAGTTCACGCCAGCGCCCGAGGTCCTGGGCGGTCTGGACCCTGAGGTATCCGAGTCCGCGGATCTGTGTCATCGTGCGTCCACTCCTTCGTGTGGGGGTGTGCGGGGTGGGTCAGATCATCGAGCGCATCGGCCCCTGGGGCGGCTCGATGTCCAGGTCGGTGAGCGCCGAGGCGTGCAGCACCGACCCGGGGACGTGGATGGCGTGGGCGAGCCCGGTGTGGATGTCGCGCCAGAACCGCTGGATGGGGTTGTCCATGCGCATCGCGTTGCCGCCCGAGCGCGACACGATCTGGTCGACGGCGCCCACAGCCCGCCAGGCGGCCCTGACCTGGGTGCGCCGGTTCGCGGCCCGTTCGGCGAAGGTGACCTCGCGGCCTGCGGCGACGGCGTCGTAGAGGCGGGAGGCGTTGTCGAGCAGGGCGATGCGGGAGGCCTCGATCTCGGCGGTGGCCTCGCCCAGCACGGAGAGCACGTACGGGTCGTCCTTGACGCGCGTGCCGGTGATCTGCACGCGTCCGCGCTGGTAGGCGAGGTGGTGGGCGAGCGCGCCCTCCGCCATGCCGATGACGGCCGAGGTGATGCCGAGCGGGAACATGCAGGAGAACGGCACGTGGTAGAGCGGGTTGCTCAGCCCCGCTTCCACGGGGGCGCGCCCCTCGGCGACCTTCTCGTAGAGCAGGGTGCGGTGCTCGGGCACGAACGCCCCCCGCACGATCAGGTCCTTGCTGCCGGTCCCGCGCAGTCCGGCCACGTCCCAGGAGTCGTCGACGATCTCGTAGTCCGACCGGGGCAGGATCACGTGCAGCATCGTCGGTGGGGACCCGGGACTTCCGTCGGCGTCGCCCAGGAGGCTGCCGAGGAAGACCCAGTCGCAGTGGTCGGTGCCGGAGGAGAACTGCCAGTGCCCGTCGAGCACGTACCCGCCCCCGACCGGCCGGGCCACGCCCATGGGCGCGTACGGGGAGGCGATCCAGGTGTCCTGGTCCTGGCCCCACACCTCCTCCTGCCCCTTGGGGTCGGCGAACGCCATCTCCCAGGGGTGCACGCCGACGACGCCGGCGACCCAGCCGGTGGAGCCGTCGAGGGAGGCGATCTCCATGACGGTCTCGGCGAACTCGCGCGGGTGCGCCTCGAGCCCGCCGTGGGTGGCGGGTTGCAGCATCCGCACGACCCCGGACTCGCGCAATACCGCAGCGGCGGCGTCGTCCAGGCGGCCGAGTTGTTCGTTGGCGGGGCCGGCGGAGCTGATCTCCTCGGCCCGGCGCCGTACCGTGTCGATGACCTTGTCGGGCACAGCGGTCCTCATTTCTCCTGGAGGGCGATCGCGATGTCGATGAGTTGGTCCTCCTGGCCGCCGACGAGGCGGCGGCGCCCGGCCTCCATGAGGATGCGGGCCGCGGGTACCCCGTACCGCTCGGCCTGGCGGTCGGCGTGCTTGAGGAAACTCGAGTAGACGCCGGCGTGGCCCATCGTCAACGAGGCCCGGTCGAGCAGGCACTCGCCGTCCATGACCGGGCGCACCACGTCCTCGGCGGCGTCGATGATCCGAAGCGTGTCGATCCCGGTGCGCAGGCCGAGCTTCTCGGCGACGGCGGCGAAGGCCTCGACGGGCGTATTGCCGGCCCCGGCGCCGAACCGGCGGGTGGAGCCGTCGATCTGGGTGGCACCGGCGCGCACCGCGAGCACGGAGTTGGCCACGCCCAGGCCGAGGTTCTCGTGTCCGTGGAAACCCACCTGGGCGTCGGCGCCGAGTTCGGCGACCATCGCCGCGACCCGGTCGGAGGTCTCCTCCATGACCAGGGCCCCGGCCGAGTCGACGACGTAGACGCACTGGCAGCCTGCGTCGGCCATGATGCGCGCCTGCTTCGCCAGGTTCTCCGGCGGTGTGCTGTGGGCCATCATGAGGAACCCGACGGTCTCCAGCCCGAGGTCGCGGGCGAGGCCGAAGTGCTGCACGGCGATGTCGGCCTCGGTGCAGTGGGTGGCGATGCGGCAGATCCCGGCGCCGTTGTCGGCGGCGGCGCGGATGTCGTCCTTGACGCCGAGCCCGGGCAGCATGAGGAAGGCGATCGTGGCGCGCCGGGCTGTCTCGACGGCGGCCCTGATGAGCTCCTGTTCCGGGGTGCGGCTGAACCCGTAGTTGAACGAGGACCCGCCGAGCCCGTCGCCGTGGGTGACCTCGATGACGGGCACGCCCGCGCCGTCGAGGGCGCCGACGATCGAGCGCACGTGTTCGACGGTGAACTGGTGCTGTTTGGCGTGGGAGCCGTCCCTCAGCGAGGAGTCGGTGACGCGCACGTCCAGGTCGGTGCTGTAGGCCATGGGGTTCTCCTTCACAGGGCGGGGGCGCGGCCGGCGGCGATGCGCCGCGCGAAACCCTCGCCGACCTCGGTCGCGGCGGCGGTCATGATGTCGAGGTTCCCGGCGTAGGCGGGCAGGAAGTCGCCGGCGCCCTCGACCTCCAGGAACACCGCGACCCGGGCGAGCCCGCCGCTGACGGGGGTCGGATCGTCGAACTGGGGTGCGGCGCGCAGCCGGTAGCCGGGCACGTAGCCGGCGACGGTCGCGGCGACCTCCTCGATGGAGGCGGCGACGGCGTCGCGGTCGGCGTCGGGTGGGATGGAGCAGAAGACCGTGTCGCGCATGAGCACGGGCGGCTCGGCGGGGTTGAGGATGATGATCGCCTTGCCCTCGTGTGCGCCGCCGATGCTCTCCAGGCCGCGACTGGTGGCGTGGGTGAACTCGTCGATGTTGGCGCGGGTGCCGGGACCGGCCGAGGGTGAGGCGACACTGGCGACGATCTCGGCGTAGGCGACCTCGGTGACACGGGAGACCGCGTGCACCATCGGGATGGTGGCCTGTCCTCCGCAGGTGATGAGGCTGACGTTGGGGGCGTCGCGGTGTTCGCCGTGGTTGACGGCGGGCACGACGGGTGGCCCGACGGCGGCGGGGGTGAGGTCGACGGCGGGGATGCCGAGGCGCTCGTAGGCAGGGGCGTTGGCGCGGTGCACGGCGGCGGAGGTCGCCTCGAACACCAGCTCGGGGCGTTCGGGCCCGGCCAGCAGGGGGTCCACGCCCTCGGCGGAGGCGGTGAGGCCTTCGGCGGCGGCGCGGGCCAGCCCGGGGCTGTCGGGGTCGACCCCGACCATCCAGCGGGGTTCGATCACCTCCGAGCGCAGGAGTTTGTACATCAGGTCGGTTCCGATGTTCCCGGAGCCGACGACGGCGGCGGGCACCTTGCTCATGGTCTGGACCTCATTCGAATCGCACGGTCACGGAACCGAGCCCGGCGAACTCGGCGCTGAAGGTTCCCCCGGGCCGCACGTCCACGGCCCGGGTGCAGGAGCCGGGCAGGATCACGTGGCCGGCCTCGAGCTTCACGCCGAAGCCGGCCACGGTCCGGGCGAGCCAGGCCACCGCCCGGGTGGGGTCGCCGAGCACGGCGCCGGTGCTGCCCTCGGCGACGCGGGTGCCGTCGTGGAAGAGGGCGGCGTCGATGGCGGCGGGGTCGAGGCCGCCCGGGCGGGCCCGGTCGGTGCCCAGGACCATCCCGGCCGAGGAGGCGTTGTCGGCGATGGTGTCGGCGATCCCGATGTCCCAGTCGCGGATGCGGCTGTCGATGAGTTCGAGCGCCGGAACCACGTACGCGGTGGCCTCCAGGACGTCCTGTTCGGTGCAGCCCGCGCCGGGCAGTGCGGAGCCGAGAACGTAGGCGATCTCGACCTCGATGCGGGGGCTGCAGTAGGCGTCGGCCTGCACGGGGCGGCCGGCGTCCAGGGCCATGGTGTCGAGCAGGTGCCCGTAGTCGGGTTCGTCGACGCCCATCATCTGCTGCATGACGGGGGAGGACAGGCCGACCTTGTGGCCCACCACGCGGGCACCGGCGGCGGTGCGGCGGGCGATGTTGTGCAGCTGGATCGTGTAGGCGTCGGCGGCGTCGATGCCGGGGTGGGTCGAGCGCAGCGGGGCGACGGGGGCCCGGTCCCGTTCGGCCGCCCACAGCAGGTCGGCGGCGGCCTCGCGTTCGTCCGGTTCCAGCATCGGTGCCCTCCTGGTCGGTGGTGGCGCGCTCTGCCCCTGCGCGGCTGGGGCCACGTTCGCAGCGGGGCGGGGCGCGGGGCGGTGCCTTCCTGCTCAGTGGGAGCCGGTGGCGGCGGGTTCTGGCTCAGGCGTCGTAGGTGACCTCGACGCGGTCACTCACCGGGACGGACTGGCATGCGAGCACGATGCCGTCGTCGAGGTCGGCGCGGTCGAGGACCTCGTTGTGCTCCATCTCGACCTCGCCCTTGGTCAGGACGCAGGCGCAGGCGCTGCAGGCCCCTTCCCGGCAGGAGTAGGGGGCGTCGATCCCGGCCTCCAGGAGCACGTCGAGCAGGCGGCGCCCGCGCGGCCAGGCGAGGGTGTGGGTGGCGCCGTCGAGGGTGGCCTCGACGGTGGCGGCCGGCCCGTCGCCGGCGGGTTCCTCCGTCGGCCCGGGGTGGGTGAAGGGGTCGGTGGTCAGGGAGAAGAAGCGTTCGGAGTGCACCTGCCGCCCGGGGACCCCGAGCCCGTCCAGGGCCTCACGCAGCAGGTCCATGAAGGGCGCGGGGCCGCACAGGTAGGCGGGCCGGTCGGCGTGGGGGCGCAGCAGGGCGCGCAGGGCACCGGCCGTGGGGCGGCCCTGCACCGATTCCAGCCAGTGCAGGACGGTCAGGCGTTCGCCGGAGCGGGCGGCCAGGTCGGCGAGTTCGTCGCGGAAGATCACCGAGGCCTCGTCGCGGTTGGCGTAGAGCAGGGTGAGCCGGCCGTTGCCGCCGTGCAGGCAGGACTTGAGGATCGACATGACCGGGGTGATGCCGCTGCCCCCGGCCAGGAGCAGCAGGTCCTGGCCGAGGTCGTCGGGGGTGAAGGTGCCCGAGGGGCGCAGCACGTCGAGGTGGTCGCCGGCGATGACGTGGTCGCAGATCCAGTTGGACCCGAACCCGTCCCGGGTGCGCTTGACCGTCACCTTGGGGGGTTCCCCGGTCAGCGGTGAGCTGGCCAGGGAGTAACAGCGGGCCGCGGCCCCTCCCCCGCCCGCGGGCACGCGCACGGTGAGGAACTGGCCGGGCCGGTAGGCGAGCGTTCCCCCGTCGGCGGGTTCGAGCACGAGCGAGTGGGCCTCGGCCGTCTCCCGGACGACCTCGCGGACCCGGACCCGGAGCGCTCCCGGCTGCGTCATGGTGGTCTCCGTCCTGGTCGGTGGCGGGTTCACGGACGGGGGCCGCCGAGGGCGTGTTCGGCGGCCACGTGGCCGAAGACGATGGAGGGCCCGATGGTGGCGCCGGGGCCCGCGTACTCATTGCCCATGACCGCGGCGGTGGTGTTGCCGGTGGCGTAGAGGCCCTCGACGGCGGTGCCGTCGCCGCGCAGGACCCGGGCGTGTTCGTCGCAGACCAGGCCGCCCTTGGTGCCCAGGTCGCCGACCTCGATGCGGATCGCGTAGTAGGGGGCGCGGTCGATGGTGTCGAGGTTGGGGTTCTTCAGCGTGGGGTCGCCGTAGTAGCGGTCGTAGGCGCTGTCGCCGCGGCCGAAGTCCTCGTCGGTGCCGCTGCGGGCGAACCCGTTGAAGCGGGTGACCGTCTCGGTCAGGGCCGCGGCGGGCACCCCGATGCTCTCGGCGAGTGCGTCGAGGGTGTCGGCGCGGTGCACCAGGCCGTGGTCGTGGAAGGCGTCGGGGAAGGGCGCCCCGGGCAGGACCTGTGCGAACGGGTAGCGGCTGCGGGCCTTGGTGTCCATGACGAACCAGGCCGGAACGTGGCCGCCCTCGATCTGGCGGTGCACGAAGTTGACGTAGGGCGAGGACTCGTTGGTGAAGCGCTCGCCCTTGGCGGAGACGATGACCGAGGGCGGGATGCAGCGTTCGGAGACGAGGGGGATGATTCCGCCCGCGGGGTGGCGCACGGCCGGCATCCACCAGGCGTCGTCCATGAGGTCGAGGGCGGCGCCCAGCCGGGCCCCGGCGCGGATGCCGTCGCCGGTGTTGTCGGCGGCTCCCATGCTGTGGTCGTCCCTGGCGCCCTCGGGAAGGTGTTCGGTACGCATCGACGGATCGTGGTCGAACCCGCCCGTGGCCAGAAGGACCCCGTGACGGGCGCCGACACGCACGGTGCGGCCGCCGCGTTCGACGACGGTCCCGGTGACGCGTCCGGCCTCGTCGGTGACCAGTTCGGTCATGGGCGCGCCGAGCCACAGGGGGATCCCGGCGTCCTTCAGGGCCATGCGCATGCGCGCGACCAGGGCACGCCCGCCGGTGGCCATGTGGCGGCGCCGGACCAGGTTGGAGGCCACGCGCCAGGCGGCCACGAGCGCGGCCCGGCGTCCGCGCCAGGTGCGCTTGACCATGGCCAGCTCGCGGTAGTCCTTCGCGGTGATCCACAGCCCGAGCGGGCCCTTCATGGTGTTGGGGTGCAGGTCGGCCTCGTGTTCTCCGAGGGCGCGGGTGTCGAAGGGCCGGGCCTCGACGGAGCGGCCGAGCGGGCGTCCGCCCTCGAGCTCGGGGTGGTAGTCGGAGTAGCCCTTCACCCAGAAGAAGCGCATCCACCGGCTGCGGCCCAGGAGCTCCATCGCGGCGGGCCCGTGGTCGACGTAGGCGTCCAGGCGGGCGGCGGACACGCGCCCTTCGGTGAGCAGGTCGAGGTAGCGGCGTACGGAAGCGCGGCTGTCGTCGTGGCCGCGGGCGCGCAGGGTGGGGTTGTTGGGGATCCAGATGCCGCCGCCGGAGAGCCCGGTGCTGCCGCCGAAGCGGTCGGACTTCTCCACGACGAGCACGCTGCCGCCGCGGGCGGCGGCGGTGAGGGCGGCGGTCATGCCCCCGCCGCCGCTGCCGACCACCACCAGGTCGTACTGCTCGTCCCAGGCGGGCGCGCTCATGCCGGCACCTCCTCGGTGAGGAAGGCCAGGACGGCGCGTTCCCACGCCTGCTTCTGCTCGATCATGACCCAGTGGCCGCAGTCGGGGAACACGTGCAGCTCGACGGCGGGCATGGTGCGCATCGGCAGGATCGCCATGTCCAGCGGGCTGACCCGGTCGTCGCGGCCCCACGTGATGAGGGTGCGGGCACGGACCCGGTGCAGCATCGCCCAGTACGGGGGTTCGGTGGACTCGGCGGCCGCCTGCGCGCGGGCGGCGAAGGCGGCGCGCCCGTACATGCGGCGGGCCGAGTCGAGGGTGTCGGGGTCGGTGGCCTGTTTCCATCGCTCCTCGACGAGCTCCTCGGTGACCAGAGCCGGGTCGAACACCATCGAGTGCAGCCACCGCACGAGGGCCTCGCGGGTGGGGTTCTCGGTGAACTCCATGAGCAGGTTGATGCCCTCGCCGGGGCCGGGGCTGAAGAGGTTGCGGCCGAGCCCGCCGACGGTGACCATGCGGCGCACCCGGTCGGGGTGTGCGGCGGCGACCTGGGCCGCGACGATGCCGCCCATGGAGTTGCCGATGACGTCGGCGCGTTCGATGCCGAGCCCGTCCAGGAGGCGGATCGCGGCGGCGGGCGCGGCCGCCATGGGGTGGTCGCCGGTCGGGTCACTGACGCCGAACCCGGGGAACTCCAGCACCAGGCAGCGGAAGTGCTGGGCCAGCACGGGCAGGTTGCCGCCGAAGTTGCGCCACCCGGTGACGCCGGGCCCCGACCCGTGCAGCAGCAGGAGGGGCGGGCCCTCCCCCGCTTCGTGGTAGCGGAGAACGCCGTGCTCGGTGGGCAGTTCCCGCAGCGTCGACTCGTAGCTCAGTTCGGTGTTCATGGGCCGCCCCGGTGGTCGGATGCTCGGTTGCGGCGAACCTAGTCCGGGGGCGCTCGCGGGGGTGGAAGGGTCCCGGTCAGCGGGAGGGCGGGCGGGTGCGGTGCCGGCCCGCTCCGGGGTCCGGACGGCACCGCACCGCCTTCCACTCAACGAGATCGGCGGGGCCCCTCCCCCGCCGCCGGGTCCTACGTTCGTACTCCGTCCGATCCGGGACCGCGGCAGCGGCGGAGTACACGAGGTGAGCGCATGTCAGTCGAACCAGCGGCGACCCCGTCCGGGACCTGCCCGCCGGGGCCGGAGGAGTACCGGCGCGCGATCGGGGCCTTCGCGAGCGGGGTCACGGTGGTCACGGGCGCCGACGCGCAGGGGCCGGTCGGGTTCGCGTGCCAGTCGTTCGCTTCGGTGTCGTTGGAGCCGCCGCTGGTGCTCTTCTGCGTGGGTGGGCGGAGCCGGTCGTGGCCGAGGATCCGGGGTTCGGGGCGGTTCTGCGTGAACGTGCTCGGCGAGGACCAGGAGGAGCTGTGCGCCCGGTTCGGGTCGAGCCGGGGGCTGCGGTACGAGGGGCTGGACTGGACGATGTCGGGGTGGGGTGCGCCGGCGCTCCCGGACGTGCTGTTGCGGGTGCAC
Organism: Nocardiopsis coralli; assembly: GCF_014892575.1. Taxonomy (GTDB): domain Bacteria; phylum Actinomycetota; class Actinomycetes; order Streptosporangiales; family Streptosporangiaceae; genus Nocardiopsis; species Nocardiopsis coralli. Next base: position 23,351 of record NZ_JADBGI010000001.1, read on the forward strand.
GCGGAGGTGGAGGCGGTGCACGGCGCGGGCGATCACGACGTGGTGATCGGCCGGGTGCTGGAGGTGGAGCCCGTCTCGTGCGGCCGGCCGATGGTCTTCTTCCGGGGCCGGTTCGGTGTGGACGGGCGGGAGGGGCAGGAAGGCCGGGAGGGGGTCTGGCCGGACGGTGCCGGGCTGTGGGGATGGACGTGAGCTCAGATCCACTCCCCCGTCCGGCCCGCGTCCAGGAAACGCCCCAGGGCCTCGGGCGACCAGTTCCCGTCGCCGGCCGGGGCGGGCTCCGGGGTGTGGTCGTTGTTCGCCGCGCCGGGGAGCAGTGCCAGGGAGGTGCGGCGTGCGGCCTCCACGACCAGCGGGGCGGTGCGCTCGAGCGGGGTGCGCAGGTCGCCGACCAGCGAGATGCTGGCGACGGCGCCCTCGGGCCCGCGCACGGCGGCGGACACACACGCGATGTCGGGGAAACACTCGCCGCGTTCGAAGGCCAGGCCGTGGCGGCGGCGGATGCGGTTCAGTTCCTGGTGGAGGATCGCGGTCTCGCCGATGGTGCGGTTGGTGAGGCGGTGGATGCGGGCCCCGATGCGGGCGTCGACCTCCTCGGGTTCGAGCAGGGCGAGCATGGCCTTGCCCAGGGCCGTGGAGTGGGCGGGGGCGCGCCCTCCGACGCGGGAGGGCACGGCGGTGGCGAAGCGGCCGCCGACCTTGTCCAGGTAGTAGACGTCGGCGCCGTCGAGCACCGCCAGGTGGACCACGGCCCCGGTCCGCAGGTGCAGGTCGTGCAACAGGGGTGCGGCGGCCTCGCGGATCTCTCCGTGGCTGCCGTCGGGGCCGCCGAGGCCGAGAGCGCGTGGCCCCAGGCTGTAACCGAGGGAGCTGTGTTCGAGCCAGTGCAGCCGCACCAGCTGGTCGAGGATGCGGTGCGCGGTCGAGCGCGGAAGGCGGGTGCGGCGTGCGACGTCCTCGAGGGTGAGCCGGGTGAAGCTGCCGATGAACTCGTCCATGATCAGGGTCATCCGTTCGACCATCGACGCCGGGAGTTCCCCGCGGTGCCGGGTCGGGGGTGTGGTCACGGTCTGCGGAACGGCCATGGAACCCTCCAGTCACCAAAACTGAAATGAATTCTTAAAATGAAGCTAACAGTGATCTGGTTCACAGGGAAGACGGGCAGAGTGGATCGATACATCGACCCAGGCCAACCGGTGTTCCACTGACCGGGACCGGTCTCGGGACAGACCGCATCCCGGGTTACAAACAGTCCTGAAGGCGTGTTCACCCGAAGGCGAGGAGGACCGGGGATGCGCATCGGGATCGTCAGCCCCGTGGTGGCCCAGCCCCCGGGGGCGCACTCGGGGTGGGAGCAACGGGCCGGCACCGCCGAGCTCGGCCGCATCGCCCAGGCCGCCGACCGGCTCGGGTTCGCACACCTGACCTGCAGCGAACACGTGGCGGTGCCCGCCGCGGAGGCGGAACGGCGCGGCGCGGTCTACTGGGACCCGCTGGCCACCTTCGGGTACCTGGCCGCACGCACCGACCGCATCCGGCTGGCCACTCAGGTCCTCGTGCTCGGGTACCACCACCCGCTGGAGATCGCCAAGCGTTACGGCACCCTGGACGTGGTCAGCGGCGGGCGGCTCACCCTGGGGCTGGGTGTGGGCAGCCTGGAGGAGGAGTTCGGCCTGCTCGGCGCGGAGTTCGCCGGCCGAGGGGCACGCGCCGACGAGGCCCTGGCGGCCCTGCGGGCGTCGATGTCGCGGCGCGAGCCCCGGTTCCACGGGCGCTTCCACGACTACGAGGGCTTCGTGGTCGAGCCGCACGCCCAACAGGAACGGGTGCCGTTCTGGATCGGCGGGCGCACGAAGCGTTCCCTGCGCCGGGCCGTCGAGCACGGCGACGGATGGGTGCCCTTCGGCCTCTCGCACACCGACCTGGAACGCATGGTCTCCGGGGCCGAGCTGCCCGCCGGGTTCGAGGTCGTTCTCGGCGCCGGCGCTCCCCTGGACCCGGGCGGCGCGCCCGAGGCCGCCCGCCGTGCCCTGGAGCGCACCCGCGAGGCCGGCGCGACCACCGCCAACGTCGCCCTGGCCGCCGACAGCGCCGACCACCACATCAGCCAGCTGGAGGCCCTGCGCGACCTCGGCGACGGTCTCGGCCTGGAACTGGGGGCGCGGCGATGACCGGCACCGACCGCCTGGCCCGGATCGAGGCACGGCTGCAGTCGCTGGAGGACGAGCGCGACATCACCAGGCTGATCCTGTCCTACGGTCCCCTGGTGGACAGCGGCGACGCCGACGGGGTCGCCGGCCTGTGGACCGACGACGGGTTCTACGACGTGGACACCCTCCGTATGGACGGGCGGGCGCAGATCGCCGCCATGGTGCGCTCGGCGCCGCACCGCGCCTGGATCGAGGGCGGCTGCGCGCACCTGTCCGGTCCCCCGCACGTGGTCGTCGACGGGGACCGGGCGGTCGCGGTCTGCCATTCACTGCTGGTCGTGCACGGCGACGGGGGTTTCCGTGTGCAACGTGCGACCGCCAACCGGTGGGACCTGTGCCGCACCTCCGACGGGTGGAAGGTGGCCGAACGCACCGGCCGGGTGCTGGACGGCCGGGAGGTGTCCCCCGCCCTGCTGCACGCGGGCGTGCGTGCGGAAAGGTGAGGGGACGCGGTTCATCGGGGCCGCAGGGTCGCGGTGAAGCGGTCCAGGGCCGCCGCCGCGACCTGTTCCAGTGCGCCGGGCTCCTCGAACAGGTGCGTGGCCCCGGGCACCACGTGGACCCGGTGTTCGCCGCCGAGCCGGGCGGCCGCGTCCTCGTTGAGGCCGAGCACCGCGGTGTCGGCGCCGCCCACCACGAGCAGCACGGGCGCGCGCACGCGTTCGAGCGCACCCGCACCGGCCAGGTCGGGGCGTCCGCCGCGTGAGACCACGGCGGCCACCCGGTCGGGCAGGTCGGCGGCGGTGCGCAGGGCGGCCGCCGCACCGGTGCTGGCCCCGAACAGGCCGACGCCGAGCCCCGCGACGGTGTCTTGCTCCGCGGTCCACTGCACGGCGCCGGACAGGCGCTCGGTGAGCAGGCCGATGTCGAAGCGCTGTGCCCGGTCCTGGTCCTCCTCGGCCGTGAGCAGGTCGAACAGCAGGGTCGCGAACCCGGCGTCCTCGAGCTCGGCGGCCACGGCCCGGTTGCGGGAACTGTGCCGGGAGCTGCCGCTGCCGTGTGCGAACACCACCACACCGTCCGCACCGCGGGGTACGGCGAGCCGCCCCGGCAGCCGCGCGCCCGGCAGCGGCAGTGTCACTTCGTATTCGTCCATGTGCCCGGCGTACCCGTGAGCCGAGCGGGGTACGGGAGAGGCCAGAAGAAAACCTTCACATATGGGTACAAACGAACACGAAGTAACAGGAGTCCGACACCTACGCCCGATTCGGAGTTCACCATGCACCGTTGCGCGATGATCACCGCCGCGGCCTCGGGTTCCGCCGCTCTCGTGCTGAGCGCGGGCGCGTTCGCCCCCAACGGATGGCAGGACGTCGAGGTGGCCGTCATGCACGGCATCCCGGACGAGACCGTCGACGTGCACGCCGACGGCGACACCGTGCTCGAGGACCTCGAACCGGGCACCGTCTCCGAGCCGATCAGCATGCCCGCCGGCACCAGCGACCTCCGCGTGACCGAGGCCGGCGCCGGGCCCGACGCGGAGGCGGTCGTCGAGGCCGACGAGGTCGAGTTCCACGCCGGCTCGAACTCCACGGTCGCCGCCCACCTCGACGACGAGGGTGAACCCGTTCTGACCCCGTTCGTGAACGAGACCTACGAGCTGGGCGAGGACGAGGCGCAGATGACCGTCCGCCACGTCGCGGCCGCACCCGCGCTCGACGTACGCACCGACGGCGAACCCGCGGCGCAGGCGCTGACCGAGCCCGAGGAACAGGTGCTGGAGACCGCCCCGGGCACCGTCTCCTTCGACGCGGTCGTCGCCGACACCGAGGAGACGGTGCTCGAACCCGCCGACCTCGAGCTGGCCGGGGGCAACAACACGCTCGTGTACGTGTGGGGCGACACCGAGGGCGGCGGCCTCGACGTCGCGGTCCAGAACCTGGACCTCACACCCTGAGCAGGTGCCCTACCGGGGCAGCCACTCCCGGCGGTGGTCCGGGTGGTCGGCGAAGGGCAGGGCCAGCAACGGCAGCACCAGGTCCCGGTACTCCGCCAGCAGCGCTTCCTCGTCAGGGCTCCGGACCAGGCCGGCGCTCAGGAGTTCGTAGCGCTCCAGGAGGCGCCGTTCGCACTCCAGGGCCTCCAGGACACGGTCGGGGTCGTGGCCGGCGATGTGCGCCGACCGCGCACGGTCGGACTCGGCCGCGCCACCCTCGGTGCGGGCGACGCGGTCGCCGGCGGCGGTGTCGACCCGGTCCTCCCCGGCCGACCACCGCCGGTCCGCGGTGCTCGCGCCCGCGTCGAGCGCTGCCCGCCAGCGCTCGTCGATGCGTGCCCGTACGAACGAGACCAGTGCGTCCATGGTTGCTCCCCTCCGGTGTCCTCCCCGATTCCAGCAGAGCGCCCGGACGGCGCTCACCCGGGGGGCCTCAGTCCCAAGGGGTCCCGTAGCGTTCGGTCAACTCGCGGACCTCTTCGGGGGCCAGGACCGAGAACTCGTGCCCCAGGAGCGACACGACCAGCCGCGACGCCTCCTCGACCTCGATCGCACCCGCGAGGGCGGCGTCCGGGTCCCCGCCCGCCACGAGCGAACCGTGGTTGGCCAGCAGCGCGGCACGGAAGGGCCCAGGAAGCTCCGAGACGTTCCGGGCCAGCCGTGTGCTGCCCGGTGCGGCGTAGGGGGCCAACGGGACCCGGCCCACACGCATCACCAGATACGGCGTGATCGGCGGCAGGGCCGACACGTCCGACCATGCGGGCAGGCACGAGGCCGCGGTGGCGTGGGGCGAGTGCAGGTGCACGACCGAACCGGCGTCCCCCACACGCTCGTACAGCGCCAGGTGCAGCGGGTACTCCTTCGAGGGCGCAGGGCCGTCGACGTGGGTTCCGTCCGGGGCGAGCACGGACAGCACGTCGGGTTCCAGCTCGCCCAGGGAGACCCCGGTCGGGCTCATGAGCACGTGTTCCGCGGTGCGTACGGAGACGTTGCCGGAGGCCCCGGGGCTGAGCCCCAGGTCCACCGCCCGGCGTCCCGTCCCGCACAGGCGCGCCGCGGCCTCTCGTGTCTCCCGTTTCACAGGGCTGCCTCCCAGGCTCGGACGAAGAGGTCCTCCCCGCCGAAGTTTCCGGACTTGAGCATCAGGTGGATGTCGCCGCCGGCCCGGCGGCCGCGGGTCCACGCGACGCCCGGGTCGACCTCCCGGCCGAGTGTGAGCGCGCCGACGCCGAGGCGGTGCACGACCGCACCGCTGGTCTCGCCGCCGGCCACCAGGAGCGAGCGCACGCCGGAGTCCGCCAGGCGTTCGGCGATCGCAGCCAGGGCCTCTTCGATGACGGAGGCGTCCGCGGTGTCGGCCACGTCCCCCGGGGAGGCGGTCGCGTACACCACGAAGGGCGTTGCCCCGGAGGAGAGCGCCGCGGAGATCACGGCTGCCACCGTTCCGTCGAAGTCACCCCGCAGGTCCGCTGCGCGCAGGTGGTGTCCGTCGCCGGTTTCCAACGCGTGCCGCACCTGCCCCTGCGTCGCTCGGGACGCACTGCCGGACAGCACCACGCGCGGCCCCTCCGGCAGTTCCCAGGAGGCGTGGTCGGTCTCCCTCGGCCCCACGAGCCCTTGCGCCAGGGCGCTTCCCCCGGTCAGCAACCGGAAGGGCTCCACCGCCGAGGCCAAGGTCCGCAGGTCCTGGTCGGTCAGGGCGTCGGCCACGACGAACCGGGCACCGCCCGCCCGGGCCCGGCCGACGGCCTCGCGCACGGCCTCGGCGCCCCGGTCGACCACCGGCCACGGGACGAGGGCGATGGCGTCCTCACCCCCGGAGACCTGCGGGGCGAGCAACCGGGGCAGGCTCGAGTCGGCCATGGGGGTGAGCGGGTGGTGGCGCATGGGCGACTCGTCGAGCGGGTCGTCCCCCACGAAGAGGTGGCCCCGGTAGACGGTGCGCCCGTTGGTGGGGAACGCCGGCGCGATGACGGTGATGTCCTCGCCGAGTGCGTCCATCACCGCTTCGGTGACCGGGCCGATGTTGCCGCTGGGGGTGGAGTCGAAGGTCGAACAGTACTTCACGTAGAACCGTTCGCACCCCTCGCGCCGCAGGCGTTCCAGCGCCCGCAGCGAGGCGTCGACCGCCCGGTCGACCGGCATGGTGCGCGATTTGAGGGCCACGACGACGGCGTCGGCCTCCTCCCGCAGTTCACCCGAGGTCACCTCTTCCATGTCGTCCGTCCCGAGGACGACGGTGGTGCGGTAGCCGGCGGAGGTGAGGGTGATCGCCAGGTCGGTGGCGCCCGTGAGGTCGTCGGCGATGGCGCCGAGAACGGCCATGTGTGCTCCAGAGTGTTCAGTCGTGTGGTGGATCGCCGGCCGCGGTCGAGATCGTGGTCGATGACGACGGACCCGGCCTCACACCGTCGATCCCGCGTATTCGCGGGCCCGGTCCAGGATCTCCAGGAACCCGGTGACGTCCCAGGCCGAACGCCCCACGAACAGGCCGCCCACCCCCGGCACGCGGAGCAGGTCCGCCGCGTTGCCCGGCCCGACCGATCCCCCGTACAGCACGCCGCTGACCCGGCCGCCCCACTCGGCGTCCAGGGCGGCGAGCACCGGGGCGATCTCCTCCGGCTCCGGCGGGCGCCCGGACTCGCCGATGGCCCACACGGGCTCGTACGCGACGAGGACCCGGCCCAGGCCGTCCTCCCCCTCGGGCACACCCTCCAGGGCCGCCGCCACCTGGGCGAGCACATGGTCCACGGAACCGCCGCGTGCGAACACCTCGGCGCGCTCACCGCAGCACACCAGGGGCCTGAGCCGGTGGTGCAGGCAGGCCGCGACCTTGCGCCGCACGGCCGTGTCCGTCTCGGCGAAGTGTTCGCGGCGCTCGGAGTGCCCGAGCTCGACGATCGCCGCACCGGCGTCGGCGGCCTGAGGCACGGAGATCTCGCCGGTCCACGCACCCTGGTCGGCCCAGTGCGCGTTCTGCGCCCCGGCCAGCACCGGCCCGCCCGCCAGAGCGCCGGAGACCTCGGCCAGGGAGGTCGCCGAGGGGATGACGAAGGCACGCACCCCCGCGATCCCCTCCCCCAGGGCGGAGTGCAACCGCTGCGCGTAGGCGACGGACTCGGCCCGGGTCTTGTGCATCTTGAAGCTGGTGCCGATCCACAGGCCGGGCCGGTTCACCGCTCGTCTCCGGTCGGTTCGTAGGAGCACAGCGCCGCCACCTTGGCCGCGGACGGCGATTCGGTGTCGAAGGTGTGGGTCAGCCATTCGCGCACCAGCCTGCGGGCCAGTTCGAGGCCGATGACACGCTGTCCGAGGCAGAGCACCTGGGCGTCGTTGGAGAGCACGGACCTCTCCACGGAGAAGGTGTCGTGCGCGGTGACCGCACGCACCCCCGGGACCTTGTTCGCGGCGATGGCCACGCCTAGCCCGGTCCCGCACACGAGGACCGCTCGGTCGACCCGCCCCTGGGCGACCAGGCGCGCGGCACCGACGGCCACGTGCGGGTAGTCGGTGTCCTGCCCGGAGGCCACGCCCGTGTCGAGGACCTCCGTCACCGCCGCCGCGGACGTGAGTTCTGCTTTGAGGGCCTCCTTGTAGTCGAAACCGGCGCTGTCGGAACCGACGGCGATACGCATCAACGGTCCTCCTGTTCGAGGTGGGGGGTCAGGGCCGTGAGGACGAGCGAGAGGGAAACGGCGCCGGCGTCCGGGGTGCCGACACTGTTGTCGCCGTGGGCACGGGCGCGTCCGATGCGGGCGGGGATCGACGCGGTCGCCTCGGCGGCGTCCCGGGCGGTCACGACCGCCTCGGCCCAGGCCTCGGCCGGCGGGAACTCGTCGAGTGCGGCATCGAGACGGTCGGCGAACGGGGCGGCCGCGTCGACGAGCGTCTTGTCACCGGGCCGGGCCCCGCCCAGGCGGACCACGGACCCCACGGCCGCCCGCACACCCGCGGCGATGCGTCGTGCCGAGGCGCCGCCGCTGTCCCCGAGCTCCGACCCGAACGCCGTCAACGCCGCGCCCCACAGGGCCCCGGACGTGCCGCCCGCGTGCTCCGACCAGGCCGCCCCCGCGTGTGCGAGCACGGTGCGCGCACCGGCCCCCGCGGTCACAGCCCCGTCCGCGGCGGCCACGGCGGCCGAGGCCCCGCGCCGCATCCCGATGCCGTGGTCCCCGTCCCCGGCCACGGCGTCGATCTCCCCGAGCCGCCGTTCGTGGGCGGCCACCGTCTCGTGCACCGTGCGCAGGGCCGCCGCGATCCGCGTGCCCAGGGCCCGGGAGCCCTCGTCGCCGGGCACGACGTCCGGGGCGCGGCGGGCGGTGGCGAGGTCGTCGGTCCTGCGCGGGCGCGCGGGCAGGTGTCCGCGACGGAACGCGGGTGTCACGGCGGGCGCGGTCCACAGCCGCTCCAGCTCCTCGTCGAGGAAGGTCAGGGTCAGGGACAGCCCCGCCATACCGAGGCTGGTGACCTGTTCGTCGACCACGGGGGCGACCGCGGTGAGCCCCTCCGCCGCCAACCGCTCGGCGACCCGCCGGTGCACGACGTACAGCTCCTCGTACTTGGTCGCCCCCAGCCCGTTGAGCACCACGGCCACCTGGTCGGAACCGCCGACCGCCTCGGCCGCCTGCGCCCGTTCGGCGAGGACCCCGTCCACCAGGAGGTCGGCGACCTCGTCGGCGCTCACAAGGCCGCGCTGCTCGATCCCGGGCTCGCCGTGGATCCCCAGGCCCACACCCATGGTCCCGTGGGGCACGGTGAACAGGGGGCGTGTGTCGCCCGGGAGCGTGCAGCCGTCGAAGGCCAGCCCCAGGGACCGGGTGGCGCCGTTGGCCTTCACCCCGGCGCCGTGCACCCGGTCCAGGCCGTGGCCGGCTTCGGCGGCTGCGCCCAGGATCTTCAGCACCGGAAGGTCGCCGGCGATCCCCCGGCGGAGCCCGGTCTCTCCGCTCGGGCCGGAGGCGGTGTCGTCGGTGACGGCCACGATCCGCACGTCGATGCCTTCGGCGCGCAGTTGCTCCGCCGCCTGTCCGAAGTGGAGTACGTCGCCCGCATAGTTGCCGAACCCGAACACGACCCCGCCGCCGTGGTCGGCCGCGCGCGCCACCGAACAGATCTGGGAGGCCGAGGGGGAGGAGAAGATGTTCCCGCACGCCGCACCGTGGGCGAAGCCGGGGCCCACCCATCCGGCGAAGGCGGGGTAGTGGCCGGTTCCGCCGCCGAGCACGGTGGCGACCTGGCCCGGGGGTGTGGCGGAGGCACGCACCACGCCGCCGTGCACGGCCTGCACGTCGTCCGGGTGCGCGGAGACGAAACCGGCGAGGGCCTCCTCCGCGAAACGGGCGGGGTCGTTGACGAGCCGGGTCATCACCGCTCCCCTCGGTCGGCGTGCACGGACGGGAGTTTGTGGGCGAGGATCCGCCGCAGGTAGTCGCGGTTGCGCGCGGAGACGCCGAGGCCGTCGCCGCCGTAGTGTTCGGTGCAGATCGGCCCGTCGAAACCGGCCCGGAGCGCCATCGCCAGGGCCTTGCGGTAGTCGATGGCGCCGCCCTCCAGGGGTGCGGGCACGGTGAAGTAGGCGCCGGTGCGGGGGTCGAAGTCCCGGTGGTAGTTCTTGACGTGCCAGTAGTTGACGTGCGGGAGCACCGGGCGCAGGAGCTCCTCCCAGTGCGGGACCGGCCGGTGCAGGCGCACGAGGTTGCCCAGGTCGGGGTTGATCCCGACGTCGGGCAGGCCGATCTCCTCGACGAGCCGCACGGCGCTCTCGGGGGTGCCCAGGTAGGTGTCCTCGTACATCTCCAGGGAGAGGCGCATCCCGTGCCGGGCCGCGTGTTCGCCGGCGCCGCGCAGGCGTTCGACGGCCAGCGCCCACGTGTGTTCGTCGTCCTCGGGGTCGGATCCGCCGGGTTCGTGCCAGAACCACACCGCGCGCTTCTGTGCCTCGGTGAGCGGCCGGTGCAGACCCGCGCAGACGACGGTCGCGCCGAGCCGGGCGGCGGCCTCGACGGAACGGTGCAGGTAGGCGAGGTTCTGCTCGGCTACGGCCGGGTCGGGGTCGATCACGCTCCGCCGGGTCACGGAGACCGCCGAGACACCCAGGCCGTGCGACTTCAGGACGCGGGCCAGCTCGTCGAGGCGTTCGGGCGGGAGGTCGCCCGGACGCAGCCAGCTGTCGGTGAGGTCCACGTGGTCGAACCCCTCCGCGGCGACCTCGCCCAGCACGGCCGACCATGTCGAGGAAGGCGCGTCCTGGACGGGTTCGCCGTCCTCCGTGACCGAGGGGAACTGGAGGAGCGCGGCGCCGATCGGCCAGTCCTGCGCGCTCTGGATCATGTCGCCTCCGGGGGGTGGGGAGCATCCGAGGTTCATGGAATCATAGACCCTATAGGATATTTACTCAGGCGAACAGACGGCCGCCGGGAAGCGCCGCTTCCGGGCAGCGCTTCCCGGCTAGGATCGAGGGGCGATGAACAACAGAGAGATCACCCCCGATGCCGCGGGCCCTCCCCCCAAGGGCGCCACAGTGGCCCGACGGGCACTCCGGGACGGGGTGTACGAAGCGATCCTGGAGAAGCTCCTCGACGGGTCGGCACCCCCCGGGAGCTCACTGGGCATCGACTCCCTCGCGCGCGAACTGTCGGTCTCGCCCACCCCCGTGCGCGAGGCCCTGGTCCAGTTGGAGCACACGGGCCTGGTCTCCCGCGTCGCGCTGAAGGGTTACCGCGTCGCCCCTCCGCTCTCGCCGGAGCAGCTCTCGGAACTCTTCGACATGCGCGGCATCCTCGAGGTGGCCGCGGTCGAGCGCGCCGCCGAGCACGCCCAGGACCTTCTGCCGGAACTGCGCGTGGCGCACGCCCAACACGTCCTCGCAGCGCACAAGGTGGAGAAGCTGCGCGGCTCGGGCGAGACGCCCCCCGACTTCGCCGACCTGCGCGAGTACTTCGCCGCCGACTGGGAGTTCCACCTGACGATCATCAGGGGCGCGGGCAACCGGTTCCTGACGCAGTCGGCCGAGGCGCTGAGCGCCCACGTGCACCGGCTCCGCCAGACCGCCCACCACGGGACCATGGACATGCAGGAGGCCATCGCGGAGCACTCCGCGATCCTCGCCGCCTTCGAGTCCGGCGACCCCGACCGGCTCCGGTCCACGATGCGCGACCACCTGGCGGCGGTGGCGCGCCGCGTCTCGGCCGACGGCTGACCGGTTTTTGTTTCCCCCTCTTGTCAGGGGTGCCCATGCGCTTTAACTTGTCCGATATCCAATAGGATCTCTGATGGCGCTGGGATTGCGTATCGGAGACCTCTGCCCCCCGGAGGTCCGACATGAAGCCACCCTTGCGCACGGCACTCGCCGCATCGGGTGCCTGCACCCTCCTCACCGGATGCGCGGTACTGAACGCGAGCCCCGCACCCCCCGACGACTGGACCCCCCGGGGTTCGGTCTCGGCGCTGGTCGCCTTCGCCCCGGGCGGGGGCAGTGACCGCTCCGCCCGTGTCGTCGCCGAGAGCCTCAACGACCTCGACGCCGGCTTCGACGTCAACGTGGAGAACCGGGAGGGTGGCTCCGGGGCGGTCGGCTGGGCGACCTTCATGTCCGAGCAGGGCAACGGCAACGCGTTGCTGATCGCCGAGACCGCGCTCAACACCCTCCCCCTCCTCTACGACGTGCCCTTCACCTACCGCGACTTCACGCCGCTGACGATGTTCGCCCAGGACTCGCGCATGGTCGTCGCCGCTCAGGACGCCCCCTACGACACCTGCGAGGAGCTGGTCGAGGCCGGCGCCCAGGACCCCGTCACCATCGGTTCCAGCGGCAGGACCGGGGCCGACTCACTGGTCAACGCCGAGTTCGAGAAGAACGGCGGGCAGTTCTCCGTCGTGCCCTACGGCTCCACCGGGGAGGTCCTCACCGCGCTGATGGGCGACCAGATCGAGGTGGCGCCGGCCAGCGCCGCCTCGGCCAAGCCCTACGTGGAGAGCGGCGACTTCAAGGCCCTGTGCACCCTCACCGCTGACCGCTACGACGACCCCGTCCTGGGCGACGTGCCCACCGCCCGGGAACAAGGGCTGGACGCGGAGGTCACCGTCTGGCGCGGCGTGCTCGCCCCCGACGGGATCGCCGAGGTCCAGCGCGACTACTGGATCTCCGCCGTGCGCGAGGCCATGGACTCCGAGACCTACCGGGACTACATCGAGGACGACCTCCTCATCCCGGCCGACCTCGAGGGCGAGGAGTTCGAGGAGTACCTGCACGAGTACGACGAGGAGATGAAGGAGGTGTTCCGGTGAGCGGTTCGGCTCCGAACACCCCCGGTACCGCGCCCGCGCCCGACCGTTCGCGGTGGCCGATGCGCGTGACCCACACCGTGCTGGCGGGCGTCGGCACGCTCTTCTTCCTCGGTTCCTTCGCCTACCCGTGGATCACCGAGGAGGACGGGACCATCGGTCCGGCGGCGCTCCCCCGCGTGGCCGGGTCCCTGCTGCTGGTGGTGGCCCTGGCCCTGCTCTGGCGGGAGGAACGCTCCGGGACCGTGCTCGAGGGCGACGGCGGGGGCGAGGAGCCCGACGGCCCCACAGGTGAGGAAGGGCACGAGGCCCCGGACGAGTACCGGGTCCGGCGCAAGCTCCTCGTCGTCGCGGTCTCCCTGCCCTGCACCGGACTGCTCATCCCGTTCCTGGGGATGCTGCCCGCGCTCGCCCTGCTCACCCTGTTCCTGACCCTGGCCGTGGAACGGCTGCGCCCGTGGGTCGCGCTGACGGCCTCGGCCGGGGTCCTGGTCGTGTGTTACCTGCTGTTCGTCGTCCTGCTGCGGGTGCCCCTGCCCCTCGGCGTGTTCGACCCGGCCCTGTGGGGCGCCGCATGATCGACAACCTCGTCGTCGGCTTCGGTGCGGCGCTCACCCCCGAGAACCTGTTGTGGTGCTTCATCGGTGTCCTGCTCGGCACCGTCATCGGCATCCTCCCCGGGCTCGGTTCGGCCACCGGTGTGGCCATCCTGATCCCGGTCACCCTCACCTTCGACCCCCTGACCGCCCTGATCATGCTCGCGGGCATCTACCACGGCTCACAGTTCGGGGCCACCACGACCGCCATCCTGGTGGCCACACCGGGCGAGGCCTCGTCCGTGGTCTCGACCTTCGACGGTTACCGCATGGCCCGCGCCGGGCGCGCGGGGCCGGCGCTGGCCATCTCGGCGCTGGGTTCCTTCACCGCGGCCTTCGTCGCCCTGGTGGCGCTGACCACCGTGGCCCCGTTCTTCGCCGAGATCGCCCTCGGGTTCGGGCCTCCCGAGCTCCTGGCAGTCATGTTCCTGGGGCTGTGCACGATCGTCGTCTTCTCCGGCGGGAACCTGCTGTTGGGCGCCGCCCTCGGGCTGGTCGGGATCCTGGTCTCGACCGTCGGGGTGGACGTCGGGTCGGGGACGCCCCGGTACACCTTCGACCAGGTGGACCTGTTCGGCGGCCTGCCCTACGTCGAGGTCATGATCGGCCTCTTCGCGATCGGGGAACTCCTCAACCAGCTGCACCGCGGCATGGCCACACCCATCCGGACCCGGTTCCGCGACCTGTTCCTCACCAAGGAGGACCTGCGGCGCGCGGCCCCGGCCACGGCCCGGGGGACCCTGGTCGGGTTCGTGCTCGGGTGCCTGCCCGGGGCGGGCACGACCTTGGCGTCCTTCATGGCCTACGGGGCGGAGAAGCGGTTCTCGCGCAACCGCGACCGGATCGGCACGGGGGCGATCGAGGGTGTCGTGGCGCCGGACGCGGCCACGAGCTCGGGTTCCAACGCCAACTTCGTGCCGACCCTGGTCCTCGGTGTCCCGGGCGGTGCCACCACGGCCGTCCTGCTCGGGGCCTTCCTCGTCTACGGCATCCAACCGGGGCCGCTGCTGTTCGAGAACCAGCCCACCCTCGTCTGGGGGCTCCTGGCGTCGTTCTTCGTCGGCAACGCCATCCTCCTGCTGCTGAACCTGCCGCTGGCCCCGGTCTTCGCCCAGCTCCTGCGGGTGAGGTACTCGATCCTCTACCCGCTGATCATCGTCACGAGCCTGGTCGGGGCCTACTCCGTCAAGAACAGCATGCTCAGCGTGTGGATCGTGATCGTGTTCGGCTTCGTCGGGTACGCGATGAAGCGCCTGAACCTCCCGGTCGCGCCGCTGGTGCTGGGTCTGGTCATCGGTCCGCTCTTCGAGACGGCCCTGGTGCAGACCTCCGCGCTCGGGGAAGGGGCGGTCCTGCCCCTGCTCGCCTCCAGCGGGACGGCGCTGGCCATCCTCGGCCTCGCGCTCCTGCTCGTGCTCGGCCCCCTGGTGGTGCGGCTCGTCCGTACTCGCACACTCCCCACACCGGAAAGGCAACCATGACCACAGCCCACCCCCGCCCCCGCGTGGCCGTGACCCTCGGCGACCCCGCGGGGGTCGGCCCCGAACTGGTGGCCAAGCTCCTGGCCCGGCGTGAGAACACCGCGGCCGCCGACATCGTGCTCGTCTCCGACGAGGCCGAACTGCGTGCCGCGGGCGCCGACGCCGGACTGCCCGTGGAGTACAGCACCGAACCCGGATCGGGGCTGCCCCTGCTCCACGACAACGGGGCGGCCCGTCCGGCCGAGCCCTTCGAACGCCGCAGGGCCACGGCGGCCGGCGGACGCTGGGCCCTGGCCAACCTCGGCCTCGCGCTCGACATGGTCAAGGACGGACGTGTCGACGCGATCCTGTTCGCCCCGCTCAACAAGTCCTCGCTGCACTCGGCGGGGATGGCCTCCAACGACGAGCTGCGGTGGTTCGAGGAGGTCCTGGGCGTGGAGTCCTTCACCTCCGAGCTGAACGTGCTGCCCGGCCTGTGGACGGCCCGGGTCACCTCCCACGTCTCGGTCGCCGACGTCGACGCGGGCATCACCCGGGAGAACGTGAACCGGGCGGGGGTGCTGCTCGACCGGGTCCTGCGCGACTCCGGCCTCGACGCCCCGCGCATCGGCGTGTGCGCGCTCAACCCGCACGCGGGCGAGAACGGCCGGTTCGGCCGCCACGAGATCGACGTCATCGCACCCGCCGTGGCCGACCTCGCCGACCAGGGGCTGGACGTCTCGGGGCCCTTCCCCTCCGACACGATCTTCCTGCGCGCCAGGGCCGGCGAGTTCGACGGGGTCCTGACGATGTACCACGACCAGGGCCAGATCGCGATGAAACTGATGGGCTTCGACGGCGGCGTGACCATCGCCGGGGGCCTGCCCGTACCGATCTGCACCCCGGCCCACGGAACCGCCTTCGACATCGTCGGGCAGGGCACCGCCGACACCGGTTCAGTGCAGAACGCCTTCGACCTGGCGGTCGCACTGGGCCGTCGGAGCAGGTCCACGGTCTGACCCCCGGGGCCGGGGCTCCGGCCCCCGGGCCCGCATCTTCTCCCACCGCACACGACCCGACGCGAAGGAGTGCCATGACCGGCGGACAACCGATCCTGCCCGGGGAGCGCACGGCCGTCATCACCGGTGCGGGCGGCCCGCGCGGTATCGGCCGCGCCCTGGCCGTGCGCCTGGCCGACCAGGGGTGGAGCCTGGCCGTCCTGGACGTGCAGGGCGACGGTGTCGACCGCCTGCGCCGCGAACTCGCCGACGCCGGCCACAGCAGTGTCCTGGCCCTGCAAGCGGACGTGACCTCCCCGGAATCGGTGGAGGCCGCCTTCTCCGAGATCGACGCGCAGCTGCCGCCCGTGGCCGGGCTGGCCAACCTGGCGGGGATCGCCAGCCCCGTTCGGCTGTTGGACGTGACCCACGAGGAGTTCCGGCGGGTGGTGGACGTCAACGTCACCGGCTCCTTCCTCATGCTCCGGGCGGCGGGCAGGCGCATGGTGGACCACGGCGTCGGCCGCATCGTCAACACCTCCTCGCTGACCGCCTTCGACGGCGGGGGCACCTTCTCCAAGGGCCCCTACGCGGCGGCCAAGGCGGGCGTGCTCGGGCTGACGCGGGGGGCCGCGCGGGAACTGGGGCCGCACGGTGTCACGGTCAACGCCGTCGCCCCGGGCCCCGTGGACACCGACATCATGGGCGGCCGGCTCACCGATGAGCGCAAGGAGGCCATGGCCGCCGACATCCCGGTGGGGAGCGTGGCCTCCCCGGAGGAGGTGGCCGCCTCGATCGCCTTCCTGATGTCGCAGGAGGCGTGCTCCATCAACGGCGCCACCCTGCAGATCGACGGTGGAAAGCACATGCACTGAACCCGCCCCGGTCGGGCGGGCCCCTCCCCCGCCCGACCGGGCGAGAGAGGAACCGGCATGGATCCACAGCTCCTGGCGGCGCTGCTCCTGGGGATCGCGACGATCGTCGTGCTCGTGCTCAAGACACGGCTGGACGCCTTCATCGCGCTCCTCCTCGCCGCGGTGCTCATCGGCGTCGTCGCCGGACAGCCGCTCCTGGGCGTGACCGACTCCATCGTCGAGGGGTTCGGGACCACCCTCGGCGACATCGGCATCGTCATCGGCCTGGGTGTGGCCATCGGCAAGCTGCTTCAGGTCTCCGGCGCGGCGGACGCGCTCGCCCGGGCCTTCCTACGCCTGTTCGGCAAGGGGCGCGAGCCCTGGGCCCTGGGCAGCGTGGGGGCGGCCGTGTCGATCCCCGTGTTCTGCGACTCCGCCTACATCATCCTCAACCCCCTGGCGCGCTCCATCGCCCGGAGGCGGCAGCGCGGCTACATCACGCTGGTCATCGCGATGGCCGGCGGGATGGTGCTGACGCACCACTTCGTTCCGCCGACACCGGGCCCGCTCGCCGTGGCCGGCATCCTCGGCACCGACCTGGGCGCCCTGATCCTGGCCGGGATGGTCTTCACCCTGTTCCTGCTGCCGGTGGTCGTGCTCTACGCCCGGTGGATCGGGCCGAGGATCGAACCCTCCATGGATCCACGGATCCGGGAGGAGGTCTACGGCAGCGCCGGGGCCGATACCGCCGGGCCCGCCGGTCGCGGTGCGGGGTCATCCGCGGACGAGGGCCCCGGCGAAGGGACCGGCGGGAACGAGGGGAACGAGGCGGACACGGGCGCGGAAGCGGGCGCACACGAGCTCGGGACACCCCCGGACGGCTCCGCGCCCCACCGGGTCGGCGTGCTCCGGGCCTCCCTGCCGCTGTCCGTGCCGCTGCTCCTGATCGTCCTGAACACCGTGGCCACCGCGGTCGACCGGAACAACCAGGGTGTGCTCAGCGGCGACTACGAACCGTCGGCCTGGGCGGTCCCGTTGGCCTTCCTCGGCAACCCGGTCATCGCCCTGGCCGCGGGGATCCTGCTGGCCGTGTACGTGCTGCTGCCGCGCTGGACACCGCGCCGGAAGGTGCACGGGTGGCTGTCCGAAGCGGCCGCCTCAGCGGGGCTGATCCTGCTCATCACCGGGGCCGGCGGTGCGCTGGGCCAGGTGTTGCGCGATTCCGGGGTGGGCGACGCCCTGGCCGGGGCCGTCGGCGCGCTCGACCTCCCGGCGTTCCTGCTGCCCTTCCTCATCGCGTCCTTCGTGCGGGTCGCGCAGGGCTCGGGCACCGTCTCGATGATCACGGCCGCCTCCATCACCGCACCGATGGCCGCCTCCATCGGGGTGGACCCCCTGGTGGCGACCTTGGCCTGTGTGGCGGGCGCGATGGTGCTGAGCTACTTCAACGACTCCTTCTTCTGGGTGGTCACCCGGTTCGCGGGACTGGAGGGGACCGCGGCGCTGAAGGGCCACTCGGGGGTGACCACGCTCGCCTGGGCGGCCTCGATCCCCCTGCTGTTCCTCGCCGACCTCGTCCTGGGCTGAGGCGGGCGTGGGTTCACCTCGGCGCTGGACCGCCAGCTGGGTCTCTTCGGGGCCCGCCCGGCCCCTTCAGGTGAGCTGCATTCCCCGCGTCTCCCGGATGAAGAGGCAGGAGATACCGGTGAGGACGCACAGGACCATGATGTAGGCCCCGAAGACCCAGCCGATCCCCAACCCGTTGAACAACTGGTTGAGGTAGGGGGCGCTCCCCCCGAACACCGCCACGGACAAGGAGTAGGCGAACCCGATCCCCTGGGTGCGCACACGCGTGGGGAAGGACTCGGACAGGATCGCCGACAGGGCCGCGGCGGGCGCCGAGACCACCAGCAGGGCGACGGTCGTCGCCAGCAACAGCGTCCATCCGCTCGAGCTGATCATCTGGGTGAGCGGGTACTGGAGGGTGAACATGAGTACGGCGAAGATCAGCAGCATGGGGCGCCGGCCGATCCGGTCCGACAACAGGCCCCAGAACGGCAGCGAGACCAGGGCGATGACCTGCGCGATCACCGACATCCAGTATGCGGTGTCCGGATCCATGCCCTGCTGGGTGATGGCGTAGGTCGCGACGTAGGACGTCCACGTGTAGTGCGCTGCGGTGATGCCGGAGATCATCGCGATCATGACCAGCACGGCCTTGGTGATCTCACGACGGCCGGCGGCCGGTTCGGCCGGCTCCGACTTCTCCGGCTGTTGCTCCTCGCGGCCCTCCCGCGCCTGGTCGGCCTCGAAGACGTCGCTCTCGTCCATGCCGCGCCGCAGGTAGAGCGCGACCACGGCGAGCAGGGCGCCCAGCAGGAAGGGGATGCGCCAGCCCCACTCGGCGACCGCCGACTCCGACAACACGGTGGTGATCGCCCCGCCGAGGCTGTAGGCGAGGACGGAGCCGCCGTAGATGGCGATGAAGGCGACGCTGCCCCACATGCCGCGCCGGTGGGGCGGGGCGATCTCGCCGACGTAGGAGTAGGCGGTGGCCGACTCCCCGCCGTGCGCGAAGCCCTGGAGGACGCGGGCGCTGAGCAGGATGAGCGAGGCCCAGGCGCCGATGGTCTCGTAGGTCGGCATGACCCCGATGACCATGCTTCCCGCAGCCATCATGAGCAGGGTGGTGATCAGGACGAATTTGCGTCCGCGCCGGTCCGCGATGCGTCCGAACACGATGCCGCCGAGGGGGCGCATGAGGAACCCGACCGCGAAGACGGCGAGGGTGGACAGCAGCGCCGAGACCGGATCGCCCTGGTGGAACATCACGGCGGCGATGAAGGGCGTGAAGACCGCGTAGGCGCTCCACTCGTACCACTCGAGTACGTTGCCCACGGTGCTGGCCAGCAGGGACTTCTTCCTGGACCGGTGTGTGGGCCCCGAGGAGGGCGGGGGCGGCCCGGTGCGGCCGGTGGGGGCACTCACGTGTCGTTTCCTCCTTCGCGGCGCGGCCCGCCGGCGGGGGTGCCGGTGTCGGGGTCGCGCAGGGCGCGCCGCCTGATCTTGCCGGTGAGCGTCTTGGGCAGTTCCTCGACCACGTGGACCTCGCGCGGGCGTTTGTAGGCGGCGATGCGTTCCCGGGTGAACGCGACCAGTTCTGTCTCCGTGGCGGTCGTGCCGGCCGCGAGCGAGACGTAGGCGACGACCGCCTCGCCCCTGTAGTCGTCGGGGAGGCCGACGACGGCGGCCTCGTGCACGGAGGGGTGCTGGTGGAGCACGTCCTCCACCTCGCGTGGCCAGACCTTGTAGCCGGACACGTTGATCTGGTCCTTGAGGCGGTCGACGAGGTAGACCCACCCGTCGTGGTCGATGACGGCGACGTCGCCGGTGCGCAGGCGGCCCGAGGGGAAAGTGGTGGCGGTGGCCTCGGCGTTGCGCCAGTACCCGGGCACGACCTGGGGGCCGGACAGCTCCAGTTCGCCCTGCGCGCCGGGCGGGACGGGGGTGCCCGAGGGGTCGACGGCACGGGCGCTCATGTGCGGGAGCGCCTTGCCGATGGACAGGCACCCGCTGGCCTCGTCCACCGGGGCGACCTCGCCCGGAGGAACCGCGATGACCCCGGAGGTACTCTCCGTCATCCCGTAGGCGTTGTGGATGTAGGAGCCGAAGCGCTCACGGAACCGTTCGACGGTGGCGGGCGGGATGGGGGCGCCGCCGGAGTAGAGGGCCCGGACCGATCGGAAGCTCTCCGGTGTGGCGCGGGGGCTCTCGGACAGGGCGTTGAAGACGGTGATCGATCCGATCGTGAAGGTCACACCGTGTTCCGTGAAGGCGTCGAGCACGACCTCGGGGTGGAACCGGTTGGTGAAGACGAGCCGGCACCCGTGCAGGAGCGCGAGTGCCGCGTTGATGACGGCGCCCGTGATGTGGAACAGCGGGGCGACAGCCAGGACGGCGTCGTCCCTGCGCAGCCCCACGTACGCCCCGAAGGTCGAAGTGACCGCGAGGACATTGGCGTGCGTGTTCATCGCCCCTTTGGGCGGCCCCGTGGTGCCCGACGTGTAGGTGAGCAGGGCGATGTCCTCACCCGTGAGTTCGAGGCGGGGCGGACGCCGGCCCCGGTGGTGCTCGATCAGCCGGACGAGGTCCCCGTCGGAGGAGGGGAAGGACCGTTCTGCGGGGGTGAACACCCGGGGGTCGTCGCGGGACTGCAGGTCGCGGTCGCTCGTACTCAGCAACCACTGCACCGGGCTGCCGCTCAGGGTACGGCGGGACTCCCCCACCTGGGTGTCCGCACACACGATCCCCACCGGTGCGGCGTCCTCGACCAGTCGGCGCAGCTCCTGGCCCCGGTACATGGGGTTGAGCGGGAGCACGGTCGCGCCCAGTTTCCAGAGCGCCAGCATGGTCAGCACGTACTGCGGGATGTTCTGCAGGTGAACGCCGACACGGGACCCGCGCCCGACCCCCAGCTCGGCGAGGCCGACCGCAAGGGCGTCGGAGTCGTCGTCGATCTCCCGTGCGGTCATGACCCCGTCGAAGTAGACGGTCGCCGGGGAGTCCGGAGCGTCGGCGACGCGTTCCCGCCATGCCTCCGTGAGGGTGCGGTGGCCTTCTGTCCGTCTGTGCGCGGCCCCGTCGGGATGGTCCTTGCTCCACGGGGGTTCGGGATGCAGCGGCATGGCACGGTCCTTCCTCTGCGGGCGGCGACCGGACCGGTACAGACCGAGCGGTCGGTCGGCACAGTGAAGTGTTGTGGGTCACAGAGGACGTGTCAATACCACCGGGGCCACCCGTGCACAGACCGCGCCGCGGCGGAACCCGGTACGGTGCTCAGCAGCCAACAGAAATGGGGATGCAGTGTCGGGTTCATGGCGCTCGTTCGGGGACGAACCGCTTCCGGTCCCGCTGGCCGCGGCGCTCTCCGCATTCTCGGAGCAGGGCTACCACGGGACGAGCATCCGACGCATCGCGGAGAAGGCCCACCTGTCCGTGCCCGGGCTCTACCACCACTACCCCTCCAAGCAGGCGCTGTTGGAGGGGTTGGTCATGACCGTCATGCAGGAGCTGCTCGACCACAGCGGACAGGCGCTGGAGGAGGCCGGTCCGAGCGCGCAACGCCGGTTCGACCACGTGGTCGAGTGCCTCCTGCGGTTCCACATGCACCGGCGCCGACAGGCCTTCATCGCATCCACCGAGATCCGGAGCATGAAGCCGGAGGTCAGGGACGCCTACATCGCCCTGCGCGATCAACAGCAGCGCATGCTCGACCGGATCGTGGAACAAGGTGTCGCCGAAGGGGTCTTCGCCACTGCCTACCCCCAGGACGCGAGCCGTGCGGTCACCACCATGTGCGTCGCAGTGGCGACATGGTTCCGGCCCGACGGGGACCTCGGCCCGGACCAGGTCGTGCAGCGCTACCTCTCGCTCGCGCGGGCCACCGTGGGAGCAGAATCGGGGTGAACAGCGCCGGCCCGCACGGGGCGCCCTGAGTACCCGTGCTCAGGCCGGCGCGCCTGTTCTGCGTTGCAATGGGAGGGCCGGGACCGGTCACCGGGGCAGCCGCATCACACGGCCGGATCCGGGCAGACAGCACAGGCCGGTTCGTGAACGTTGGGAAGGCGGTACCCCGTGGAGGCGCAGGATGGCGCCCGCGCCGAGGCGTTGGGCAGGCTGGTCGGACAAGGCGTGATCACCCGCGGGCAGGCCGACGCGGTCGCCTCCGCCCTGGAGGCGGCCGAGGGGCGTTCCGGGGCGAAGGGCCGCTGGGCGGAGGTCCTGGGTTATGTCGGCGGCGGGCTCGTCCTGGCGGCCGTGTTCACGTTCATGGCCACCGCATGGGACGTCCTGGACACCGGGTCCCGGATCACGCTGCTCGCGGTGGTCGCCGCCGTGCTCGCCACCGCGGGGTTCGGGATGGCCGGCGGCACGGCGCTGTTCCGCCGCACGGCCGATCCGGCCCCGGCCCGCCGCCGGATCGGCGGTTCCCTGTTCGCGTTGGCGGCGCTCTCCACCGCCTTCGCCGCCGCCGAGGCCACGGGGGAACTGCTGCCCTCCGGGGTCGTACCGAGCGCGCCCACCTGGGCGGCGGCGGCCGGGTTCATGGTGGCCGTGGCCGGCTACTCGCTGCTGCGCTCGGCCCCCGGGCAGGTGGCCATGTGGGCGATGAGCGCGTTCCTGGTCGGTTTCGGGGTGCACGAGGTGGTCCACGAGTTCGTCGGCCCGGGCCGAGAAGGATTTTTCTCCTCCGGGTGGCCGATCGCGTCCTCGGTGGCCGGAGCGGGTCTGCTCCTGCTCGGCGCCGTGGGGATCGCCCTCGCGGTGGCGGGCGTGCTGCGCGAGCAGGGCACCGCGGTCGGGCTCGGCTCGGTCACCGCCTACACGGGCGCCCTGTTGCTGGAAACGCCCCTGGACCACGTCGCCGAGCTCGTCGTCGCGGCGGGCCTGTTCACCCTGTTCGCGCTCTGGCGCTCGGGGGCGCGCGGCTCCGGGTCGGCGCTGGTGTTCGGCGTGATCGCCGCGACGATCGCGGTTCCGCGGCTCGTCTGGGAGCTCACCGACGGTCGGGTGTCGGCCGCCGGCACCCTCCTCGTCGCCGGCGCCGTGCTCCTGGTCGCCAGCGCGATCGGCATCCGGGTGCGCCACCGGGCCGCCGCGCAACCGGCCCGCCCCACCTGAGGCTCGGCCAGGGCCCACTGCGACGCGGTGGGCCCTTCGGCGTTCTGTCAGGAAGGCGGTCCCGGGCCCGGCGCCCGGGCCCCGGACCTCACCGGGCGTTGACCGGGCGGGCCTGCCGTGCGGCGGGGACGCCCCCCTTGCGCGGCACGGCCAGGATCGCCACGGCCCCCACGGCCGCGGCGACGGACCAGACCGAGAAGTTGACGAACGTGCCGAATTGCGCCTCGAGCAGGACCCCACCGCCGGAGATGGCGATCACGGCGCCGATCCTGCCGAGCCCGAGCGTCACACCGAGGGCCGTGGCGCGCACCCGGTCGTCGAAGAAGGTCGCCACGTAGCCGTTGATGAGGATCTGGGTTCCCACGGACCCGAAGCCGAGCCCGGCGACGAAGGCGTACATCGCCGGCTGCGGGAACTGCCCGGTCCCCATCAACAGCAGTGCGGCAGCGGCGGTGGCGAAGGCGACCAGTGTGAGCGGCCGCGGTCCGAAGCGGTCGGCCAGGCGGGCGGAGACCAGGACACCGACCACCGCACCGGCGTTACTGGCGAGCAGGAACGTCAGGGAGGAGACGGTGGAGTACCCCGCCACCACCATGAGCTGCGGCAACCAGGTGTTCAACCCGTAGACCAGGGTCTGGCCCGCGATACCGGCGACGCAGAACAGCACCGTGCCCACGGCGTAACGGGACGACAGGAGCGCCCGGAACCGTCCCGGCTGCGCCCCGTCCTCTTCTCCGCCCGCGGCGACCGGTGCCGGCGTGTCCAGACCGTAGGCCCCGGCGATCTCCGCGGCCTCCTCGTGGCGCCCCCGGGCCCGCAGGAAGGCCGGCGACTCCGGCAGCACGAGGTAGAGCAGCGGGACCACGGTGATCAGCGGGAGCGCCCCGAGCATGAGCATGCCCCGGAACCCGATGTGTTCCAGCAGGAGCAGGGAGAGCAGGGCCGACAGCACGCCCCCGACCGCGTAACCGGAGAACATGAGCGCGTTGTTGAAGTTGCGCTTGCCGGGGGCGGAGAACTCCACGGTCAGGGCGATCGCCGTGGGGATGACACCGCCCAGGCCGAGCCCGGCGAGGAAGCGTGCGAGGCCGAACACGGCGGGGTTCGGGGCGAGAGCGGCCACGGCCATCATCAGGGAGAAGAAGACCACGCACCCGAGGAGGATCTTCCGCCGGCCCAGGACGTCGGTGAGGTAACCGATGGCGACGGCGCCGAGGAACATGCCCAGGAGGGCGTAGCTGCCGATGGCCCCGGTCATCACCGGCGTCAGGCCCCACGGCTCGTGTTCGAGCAGGGCCGGGGTGATGGCCCCGTAGATGACCAGGTCGTAACCGTCGAAGACGATCGTGAAGAAACAGAGGGCGATGACCAGAGCGCTGGATCTTCGAGCGCGGGCCGGTGCCGACGAAGACATGGGGCTCCTCCAGAGGGGTGGCCGGAGGTCCGGGGCACGCACCGCAGGGTGACGAGCGCCACAGGACCCGAACATCCAGAGAGTAACAAAATTAAACGAGCCGATGGAAGACTGTTTTACATTCACGTCGTCGGCGACACGGAAGGCGGACACATGGCACACAGGGCCAGGTCCCTGGTGATGGACCTCTTCGGCGAGTACCTGCGTTACACGGGCGCCGAGGCCCGGTTGGGAACGCTCATCGCACTGATGGAGGCCTTCGGCATCGAACCCGCGACCACCCGGGTCACGCTCTCCCGACTCAAGAAGGACGGGTGGTTCTCCACGCGCAGGGAGGGCCGGGAGACGGTCTACGTCCTGTCCGAGCACATGCTGGGCGTGCTGCGCGAGGGGCGCGAACGCATCTTCACCCGGGTGGACGGGGAATGGGACGGCTGGTGGACCCAGGTCCTCTACCAGGTCCCCGAGTCGGACCGCACGGCACGCGAGTCCCTGCGCAAGCAGCTCACCTGGCTCGGCTTCGGCCAGTTCGCACCCTCCGTCTGGCTGTCCCCCCACCGGACCCGGGACCGCGTCGAACAACTGCGCCAGGACTTCCCGGGTGCGACCGTCGACATCCTGCGTTCCCGGACCGCGGGCCTCACGGAGGACCTCGACCTCGCCCGCCGCTGCTGGGACCTGGGCGAACTGGCCGAGGGCTACCGCGCGTTCATCGCCGAGCACCGGAGCCTGGACACCGCCGCCGGCCTCCCCTCGGGCCGGGAGGCCCTGGTCACCCGGACCGCCGTGGTCGCCGAGGCCCGCAGGCTCACGTTCCGGGACCCGAACCTCCCGGTGGAGCTGCAGCCGCTCGACTGGCCCGGGCGCGAGGCCTTCGAGCTGTTCCGGCGGGTGCACGCAGGACTGGGCCCCGCCGCGAGGGCGTACGTGGAGTCCGTGATCGGGAGCGAACTCCCACTCGACCAATAAGAGATACAGACTATTGACGCCCGTCGGCATTCTGTTACGTTCATAGGCATCCGAATCCTTCAAGGGAGCGTGGAATGCCTCTTCGCGTAGCGTGCATCGGTGGCGGCCCCGGCGGGCTGTTCTTCGCCACCCTCCTCAGACGGCACGACCCCACCGCAGAAGTGGTGGTCTTCGAACGCAACCACAGGCACGACGCGTTCGGCTTCGGCGTGGTCTTCTCCGAGTCCGCGCTCAAGGCCGTCGACGCCGCCGACCCGGTACTCCGCGACGGCCTGCGCGAGCACGGGCACCACTGGGACCGCATCGAGGTCCGTCTCAAGGGGGAACGGCGGTCCCTCGAGGGCAACGGCATGGCCGCCATCCACCGGCGGACCCTGTTGCCGCTCCTGCACCGGCGCGCCGAGGAGGCAGGCGTGGACCTGCGCTTCGGCACCGAGATCACCGACCCCTCCACGCTGTCGGACTTCGACGTGGTCGTCGGCGCCGACGGCGCCAACTCACGTGTGCGGCGATGGGTCTCCGACGACCTCGGCCACAGCACCGAGACCGCACGTGCGAAGTTCATCTGGTTCGGCACCCGGCACACGTTCGACGGCCTCACCTTCGTGCACCGCCGGAGCGAACACGGCACGTTCGCGGCCCACGCCTATCCGATCGCCCCGGACCTCAGCACCTTCATCGTAGAGACCGACGAACACACCTGGCGCGCCGCGGGTCTCGACCGCTTCGACACCGGCCTGCCACCCGGTGTGTCCGACGAGCGGAGCCGTTCTTTCATCGAGGACCTCTTCTCCGAGGACCTCGACAGTGCGGAGGTCGTCGCGAACAACTCCCGCTGGGCCTCCTTCCGCACCCACCGCAGCCGCAGCTGGCACAGCGGCAACGTGGTCCTGCTCGGGGACGCCGTCCACACGGCCCACTTCTCCGTGGGGTCGGGCACCAAGATGGCCATGGAGGACGGGCTCGTGCTCGCCGAGGAGCTCGCCTCGGGGCACGGGAGCCTCGAGGAGGCCTTCACCGCGTACGAGGCCCGCCGGCAACCGGCGGTGCAGCGCATCCAGGACGCCGCAGCCGGCGGTCTGAGCTGGTGGGAGAACTTCGGTCTCTACCACCGGGAGTTCGCGCCCACACGGTTCGCGTTCCACTTCTTCTCCCGCTCGATCAACATCGACCGGATCGAACCGCGCGACCCGGCGCTGGTGGCACGGGTCCGCAAGGGGTGGGAACAGGAGCACGGGGCGGCCGCGCTCTCCACACCGCTTCGGACGACCCGGCGCGAGGTCCCCTGCCGGCGGTTCGACTGGGACGGTTCCGTGCTCCGGGTCCCCGGGCAGGAGGGGTCCGTCTTCCCGGACGAGGAACTGACAGTCCTCCGGCTCCCGGGCGAGGGGCACGGAGCCCCGGTCGACGCCTTCGAGCTCGCCGCCGCGACAGCCGGGGAGACGGTGCTGGTCACCGGCGGCGACCCGCTCGACAGGACGCGGGTCGGCGAGGAGCTCCGGTTGCGCCGGGGCCGCGCCGCGATCATCGCCGTCGCGCCGGACGAACCGCTCGACGCCGAGACCCTGATCCTCTCCGGCCGCGCCGACGCGGTCGCACACGTGACACACGGAGACCACGATGGCTGAGCCCCGCCGATCCCGCGGCCGGGAACTGGAGCCCCTCTTCGCCCCGCGCGGCATCGCCGTGATCGGTGCCTCGGACAAACCCGGGAAACTGGGCACGGCGATGACCGCGTCGCTCGACCGCTTCCCCAGGGGCGTGGCCATGGTCAACCCGGGCGGTGGCGGCATGTACACCGGTGTTGCCGAGGCCGTCGCGGCGCACGGCACGCACATCGACCTGGCCGTCCTGTGTGTGCCCGCCGCGGCCACGGCCGGCGCCCTCCAGGGATGCGCCGACGCGGGCGTGGCGGCGGCGGTCGTGTGCGCCGGGGGTTTCGCCGAAGCCGGGGCACAGGGCGAAGAACACCAGCAGGCCGTCGAGGCCGTGGTCGCCCGCACGGGCATCCGCCTGCTGGGCCCGAACACCTCCGGGTTCTTCCGCCCCGGAACGGGCCTGTACGCGAGCTTCGTTCCGGGGGCCGCGGACCTCTCCCCCGGCGGCGTCGGGGTCGTCGCCGCCAGCGGAGGCGTGAACCATGCGCTCTCCTTCCGGTTGGAGAGCGCGGGCGCCGGCGTGAGTCTGGGTGTGGGCCTGGGCGGCGGGATCGACGTCACCGCACCCGAGGTCCTGGACTTCCTCCGGACCGACGAGCGGACCCGGGCGGTAGCCCTCCACCTGGAGTCGGTCCCGGACGGTCCCGGCCTGTTGGAGGCGGTGCGCAGGCTGGCCGCGGAAAAACCGGTGGCCGCGCTGGTCGTGGGACGCGGCAGGACCGACGAGTTCGCCCGGTCCCACACCGGGGCCCTGGCGACCTCCTGGGCGACCACCAGGGCCCTGCTCGAACAGGCCGGCGCGGTCGTCGTCGACGACGAGAACGAACTCGTCAACGCCGCCTCGGCCCTGACCGCCGCACGCATGCGGCCCGACCCGGACCCCGGTGTCGGGCTGGTCACCGGCCAGGCCGGCCCCGGCCTGATCATCGCCGACGCGCTGACCTCCCAGGACCTCTCGCTCCCACCCCTGGAGCGACCGGCCCGGGAGCGGATCGAGGGACTGCTGCCACCGCTGACCTACTTGGAGAACCCGGTGGACACCGGGCGGCCGGGTCCGGAACTCCCCCAGGTCCTCGCCGCCGTCGGGGCCGACCCGGGCGTCGACGCGTTGGGGGTGTACGGCATCACCGAGCCCGTCGTCTCCCTCCCCGACGCCGTGCGCGAAGCCGGTGTCGGCACACGGATCCCCGTCCTCATCGGGGTGGACGGGCCGGCCCGCGAGGTCGAACGGGTACGCGCGGCCGCGGATGAACAGGTTCCGGTCCTCGTCGGACCGAGCGCGCTGGCGCAGGGGCTGACCGCCCTCGCCGCGGACGCGCGCGCCCGCCACCGTGCGGCACAGGAGGTGGACCGCCCCGCCCGCGCGCCACACCTGCGGCTCGGCGACGGCCCCTGGCACGAGGCGGCGGCCAAGGACGTCCTGGACTCGGTCGGTGTCGCCACACCGCGGCGCCGGGTCTGCCGCACCGACGAGGAGGTCCTCGGCGCACGGGGCGACCTGCAGGGGCCCGTGGCGCTCAAACTCCTCGACGCCTCGGTCCTGCACAAGAGCGACGTGGGCGGGGTGGAGCTGGGCATCACCGGCCCCCAGGAACTGGGCGACGCACTGGTCCGTCTGCGAGCCGCCGGGGCCCGGGACGTCCTGGTGGAGGAGATGGCCCCGAGCGGGACCGACCTGATTCTGGGGGTGCGCCGGGATCCGGTGTTCGGCCCCGTTGCGGTGCTGGGCCTGGGCGGGGTGGACGCCGAGGCCCTGGCCGACCATGCTCTGTGCGGGTTGCCGGCGCACCGTGCCGACCTGGAGGGACTGCCCGACCGCATCGCCGCGAGCGCCCTGCTGGACGGGTTCCGGGGCAGGCCGGTGCTCGACCGCGCGGCCCTGGCCGAGGTGGTCTCCGCCCTGGCCGGTGTACTGGCCGGTGCCCCACACGTCGGCGAGATCGAGATCAACCCGCTCCGTGTCACGGACAAGGGCCTGGTGGCCCTCGACGCCGTCATGACCCCCATGGAGGAAACACGATGACGCACCACACCTCGGCCGGGGTCGTCCCCTGGCCCCAGGAGTTCGCCGAGCGCTACCGCAGCGAGGGGCGCTGGAAGGACCGCACCCTGGTCGACGCGCTGACCGAGGCGGCCGCACGCTCCGACAGGACCGCGCTGGTCGACGGCCAGGTGCGGATCGGCTACCCCGAGCTCATGGACCGGGTCGAGGCCGGGGCAGCGAGACTGCTGCGGCTCGGACTGGACCCCGACGACCGGATCGTCGTGCAGTTGCCGAACGGGTGGCAGTTCGTGGTGTTGCTGCTCGCCTGTTTCCGCGCGGGGATCGTCCCCGTCATGGCGATGCCGGCCCACCGCGCCCATGAGCTGACCGCGATCGCCGAGGTGGCCGAGGCCCGCGCCCTGGCGGTTCCGGACGAGCTCAAGGGGTTCGACCACCGCGCCCTCGCCCGACGGGTCGCGGAGGAGGTTCCCACCGTCGAGCACGTGCTCGTCAGCGGCGGGGACGGGGACGCCGGCCTGGAGGGGCTGCTGGCCCCGGGCCCCGTTCCGGGCGCGGCCCCGGTCGTCTCCCCCGACCCCGGGGCGGTGGCGCTGTTCCTGCTCTCGGGCGGGACCACGGGGTTGCCGAAGCTCATCGCACGTACGCACCGGGACTATGAGTACAACGTCCGCGAATGCGCGCGGGTCTCCGGGCTCGACGGGGGGTCGGTCTACCTCGCGGCGCTACCCGCGAGCCACAACTTCCCCCTGGCCTGCCCGGGGCTCCTCGGGGCCCTCTTCGCCGGGGGCACGGTGGTCATGTTGTCCAGCCCCGAACCCGCTCGGGCCTTCGCCGCCGTCGCCGGGGAGGGCGTGACCATGACCGCCGTGGTCCCGGCCGTGGCACAGCGGTGGTTGGAGCACGCCGAGGGGTCCGGTGGCGCCTCCGCGCTCTCTTCCCTGTCCGTACTGCAGGTGGGCGGCTCCCGGCTGCCCGACGAGATCGCGGCGCGGGTCCGCCCGGCACTGGGCTGTACCCTCCAGCAGGTCTTCGGGATGGCCGAGGGGCTCATCAACATGACCCGGCTGGACGACCCGGAGGAGGTCGTGACCTCCACACAGGGCCGCCCCGTCTCCGACGCGGACGAGGTGCGCATCGTCGACGCGTTCGGGCAGGACCTCCCCGACGGCCGTGCGGGGTCGATCCTGACCCGCGGCCCCTACACCCCGCGCGGCCACTACCGTGCGCCGGAGGCCGACGGGCGCTCCTTCGTCGAGGGCTGGTACTCCAGCGGCGACATCGTCCTGCGGCGCACCGACGGAAACCTGGTCGTGCAGGGGCGGGACAAGGACCTCATCAACCGGGCCGGGGAGAAGATCTCCGCGGAGGAGGTCGAGAGCCTGGTGTACCGGGTCGCGGACGTGGAGATGGCCGCGGCGGTGGCCATGCCCGATCCGGTCATGGGCGAGCGGCTGTGCCTGTACGTCACCGTCCGGGAGGGCGGGCACACCACGCTCGACGAGGTCCGTGACACCCTCTCCGCCGCGGGACTCGCGGCGTTCAAACTGCCCGAGCGGTTGGAGGTCGTCGACCTCATCCCGATGACCAAGGTCGGCAAGATCGACAAGAAACACCTGCGCGAGGACATCAGCGCCCGCCTGGCCTCGGGGACCTCCACCGTCTGACGCCCGCCCCCTGCACGGCAAGGGCCCACCGGACCCTCGGGTTCTGGCGGTGGTCGCAACACCCTGACTTCCAGGAGGTTGCGACCACCGTGTCGTTTTCGAAGAAGGAGCTGGCCCGCCTGCGGGAGCGGTGCCTGTCGTTGTCCCTAATCGTTCCCGTGCACGGCGGGGAACACGGTCTGCAACAGGTGCAGGACCGATGTGGTGAGCATGACGTGCAGGTCGGCGCGGTTGAGCGCCCCGCGCACCAGCCACTCGCGCGAGGCGGCCTTGAGCATGCTCCCGTAGGCGCGGACCATGGCCCGGAGCTTCTCCCGGCCCTCCACGACGTCGGACATCATGGCTGCTTGGAGGATGTGGTCCGTGGCCACCTCGTCGGCCTCGAGCAGGATCTTCTCGGTGTCGCGGTCCTGGCCGATGGCCTCGGAGCCGATCGCCGACAACCACATCTCCCGGTTGCGTTCGACCACGTCCAACCACCGGTCCACACAGATCGAGACACGCTCTTCGGTCGTGGTCCGCGGCAGGTTCTCGGCCACCGAGGGGGGCACGATCAGCATCTGGCGCACGACTTCCAGATAGAGCTCCCGCTTGCTCCCGAAGTAGTGGTTGATCAGGCCCCGTACGACCCCCGCCTGCTGCGCGATCTCGGACACGGACACGGCTGAGTACGTGCGCTCGCCGAACAACGTGCGGGCCACCGCGAGGATCTCGGATCGCCGCTCGTCGGGCTCCAGACGGCGCCGCTGCACGGGCGGTTGCATGGGCTTCTACCTCTTCCACTGATTAGCATCGCGCCAATACCAGCCGCCAATCTACCACTCGGACGCCGGACGATCCTCCGCCTGCCGCACATCGTTTCCTCCTTGGAGCGACGACATGCCCTGGCGCAACAGAAGGATGCGGGGCATCGAGCAAGGCTCGGCACGCGCGGGCACACACGCCCACGACTCGCACGCACTTCTATTGACACTACGCCAACAACGGCATGACAATGGCCTGTGTTCCAGTGCACACGGAAGGAAGGCGCAGACATGCCGCGAACCCTGACCGACGAACAGAGAGACCTGGTCGATGCGATCGGCAGGTTCTGCCGCAGCGAGTGCGGGACCAAGGCCCGACGGGACGAGCTGACCGGGCACGGAACAGAGCCGCACAACCAGGAGCTCTACGCCAAGATGGCCGAGCTGGGCTGGCTGGGCATCGCGGTCCCGGAGGAGTACGGCGGATCGGGCCTCGGCATGAGGGATCTGTGCCTCTTCCTGGAGGAGACCGCGTACGGCCGTGCCCCGATCAGCGGTTTCGGCACCACGATCATCTCCGCCGCGGCGTACGAGAAGTACGGCTCCGAGGAACAGAAACGCAAGGTCCTCGCAGGCGTCGTCCAGGGCCGGGTCGAGGCCGTCTCGATGTCCGAACCGGGGGCCGGTTCCGACGTGGGCGCCCTGGTCTGCCGCGCCGAGCCCGTCGAGGGCGGATACGTGGTCAACGGCCAGAAGACCTGGTGCTCCAACGCCCACATCGCCGACCACATCCTGCTCGTCGCACGCACCTCGCGGGACGGCTCCAAGCACGACGGCCTGACCCAGTTCATGGTGCCGACCGACACCGAGGGCCTGAAGATCAGCGGCATCGACACGATGGGCGGCCGTGAGGTCAACGACCTGTACTTCAGCGACTGCTTCCTGCCCGACTCGGCCGTGGTCGGGACACCCGGGCAAGGCTGGAAGCAGCTCATGGCCGGGCTGAACCTCGAGCGCATGATGCTCGCCGCGCTCATGCTGGGCACGGCCCGCCGAGCCTTCGACGACACCGTGGACTACGTGCGCCAACGTGAGCAGTTCGGCCGTCCGATCGGTTCCTTCCAAGCGCTCAAGCACCGCATCGCGGACATGGCCACGGAGCTCGAGTGCGCCCGCTTGCTGCTGGACGACGTCGCCGAGACCATCGACGCCGAACCGGGCCGGGTGTTCCCCCGCGAGGCGTCCATGGCCAAGCTCAAGTGCACCGAACTGGCCAAGCACGTCACGCTCGAGGGCATGCAGATGCTGGGCGGCTACGGGTACGCGACGGAGTACGGGATGGAGTCCCTGCTCCGCTCGACGGTGGTTTCCACGGTCTACGGCGGCACGAGCGAGATCCAGCGGGACATCATCGGCAAGACGTACGGGCTGTGAGGCAGGGATGCTGACCACACGGTTCTGCGAGACCTTCGGGGTCGAACACCCGATCGCCCAGGGCGGCATGCAGTGGGTAGGGCGCGCGGAGCTCGTCTCCGCGGTGGCGGAGGCGGGCGCCCTCGGGTTCCTGACCGCCCTGACCCAGCCGACGCCCGAGGCCCTGGCGGCGGAGATCCAGCGGTGCCGGGAGATGACCGACAAGCCCTTCGGCGTCAACCTCACGATCCTGCCGTCCATCGATCCTCCCCCTTACGACGAGTACCGGCGCGCGATCGTCGAGAGCGGCGTCGGCATCGTGGAGACGGCCGGTTTCAACCCTGCCGAGCACATGCCGGAGTTCCGCGCCGCCGGCGTCAAGGTGCTCCACAAGTGCACCAGTGTCCGGCACGCCATGAAGGCCGAGCAGATCGGCGTCGACGGGGTGAGCATCGACGGTTTCGAATGCGCCGGCCACCCGGGCGAGGACGACGTGCCCGGGCTGGTCCTGGTGCCGGCCGCGGCCCGGAGGCTGTCGATCCCGATGATCGCCTCCGGCGGGTTCGTGGACGGGCGCGGTCTGACGGCCGCACTCGCCCTGGGGGCCGATGGCGTGAACATGGGAACCCGGTTCCTGTGCACCGCCGAGTCGCCCGTGCACGAGAAGGTCAAGGAACAGATCGTGGCCGGGACCGAGCTGGACACCGAGCTGATCTTCCGTCCGCTGCGCAACACCGCGCGGGTCGCGAGCAATGCGGTGAGCAGGAAGGTCGTCGAGATCCTCGACGGAGGAGGCGCCTTCCCCGATGTACGGGACCTGGTCTCCGGCGCCAGGGGCCGCAAGGTGTTCGAGGACGGCGATCTCGACGCCGGCATCTGGAGCGCAGGACTGGCCCAAGGGCTCATCGACGACGTCCCCACGGTCAGGGAAGCGGTCGACCGTATCGTCGCCGAGGCCGAGGAACTGATCGCGCGGCGGCTGCCCGGCATGTACTCGGAGACGGGCGCCGGCGTCTCCCGTGAGGGGGCAGGACAGGCGGTGTGAGCGGACCGGCGCACCGAGAGTGCCCGGCACCTGGAACTGGTGCCGGGCACACGACTGTGTGCACGGCGGAGGGACGTTCGACGGCTCTCCGGTGTTCTGCCGGGCCCGGCCGACCTGAGGGGACACCTGTGCCGACCGGCCGGACCCGCAGTGCCCCACCCGCTCCGGTTCTGAGCGGGTGGGGCGTGGTGCGACCGACGGGAGGGGTCCCTGGGAAACAGGGGAAGGACATCGGCCGCACCGGATCAGGGGGCCTGTCGCGGGGGTGGCGGTGTGGCTCAGTACAGCGAAGCGATCAGGTCCGCGTAACGCTCCTCGACGACCCTGCGCTTCAGACTGAGTTTGGGCGTCAACTCGCCGGTCTCAGCCGTCCACGGGCCGGCCAGCACACGATGGGCCTTCACCTGCTCCGCGCGGGCAAGGTCTCCGTTCGCCCGTGCGACGGCCCCGTCGAGTTCCTCGAGCACGTCGGGGTGGAGCGAGAGCTCGTCCAGGTCCTGGGCGGCGATCCCCTTCGCCCGTGCCCACGCCGGGGCGGCGTCCTCGTCGAGCACGAGCAGTGCGGTGATGTAGGGGCGGGCGTCACCGATCGCGACCGCTTGGGCGATGAGGGGGTGGGAGCGGAGGGCGGACTCGATCTTGGTGGGGGCGACGTTCTTGCCTCCCGACGTGATGATGATTTCCTTCTTACGATCGGTGATGGAGACCAGGCCCCGTGCGTCCACCCTGCCGATGTCGCCGGTCGGGAACCAGCCGCCCTCGTCCGTCGCGGGCACGATCCGGCCCTCGCCGTCCATGTATCCGGGGAAGACCACGGGGCCGCGCACGAGGAGTTCGCCGTCGGGGGCCGTGGTGACCTCCATACCGGGCCCGGGGCCTCCGACCGCGCCGAGTTCGAACGCTTCCGGGGTACTCACCGTTGCGGCCCCGGTGGTCTCGCTCAGGCCCCAGACCTCGTAGACGGTCAGCCCGAGGCCGGCGAGGAATTCGAGGACCGATGCGGGGATGGGCGCCGCGCCGCTGAAGGCCCGGTGGCACTCGTCGAGGCCGATCGCGCCCCGGATGGGCCGAAGCACCTCCCGGTCCAGGAGCTCGTTCTGTTCGGCCAGCTCATCGGGGATCTCTCGGCCCTCGGAGCGCAGCCGGAAGAGGTGCAGGGCGCTCTCGCGGGCGCGGTCCACGGCCGCGGCGGCTTCGGCCGGCAGCTGGTCCAGTTTCGCCCCCAAGCCGGCGGCCAGTTTCTCCCACACCCGGGGAACCCCGAAGAAGCCGTTGGGCCGCACCGACCGGAGAGCCGGGAGCAGCTGTGTCTGATCGGCGCAGATCGTCACGTGCCCTGCGTTGCAGATCGGCATGTAGATGCCGAGCACACGTTCGGCGACGTGCGCCAACGGGAGGTAGGCCAACGACCGGGGATGGTCGGGCACGCTGACCAGCTGGTCCTGCATGACGGACTCGTAGATCACGTTGCGGTGGGACAGCACCACGCCCTTGGGATCGCCGGTGGTGCCCGAGGTGTAGACGAGGGTGAGCGGCCGGTCGGCGGTGACGGCGTCGACCTGTGCCTCGAAGTCCGCACCGCCCGCTTCGGCCACGCTGTCGCCGCGCAGCCCTGCGTAGCTGACGAAACGCCGGTTCTCGGGACGGACCAGGGTGTGGTCGAGCACGACGACGGCTCGCAGGTGCGGCATCTCGTCCAGGACGGGCTGCCAGCGCCGCAGCTGTTCCCGGCCTTCGAGGACGACCACGGTGGCACCGCTGTGGTGCGCGATGTAGCGGATCTGTTCGGTGCTCAGTGTCTCGTACGTGGTGCACGGGAGCGCACCGAGGTGAATGGCGGCCAGGTCGACGACCCAGTGTTCGGGTCGCGCGGACATCGCGATCAGGAGCCGCTCGTGCTGTCGCAGGCCGGCCAGGAACAGACCCCGGGTGAGTGCCGCGACCTCGTTGCGCAGGCGGGACCAGGTCCAGGTCGTCGCGTCCGGCCCGGGGCCGCTGGTGAGGGCCGGGTGGTCGGGGAATCGCTGGGCGTTGCGGCGCAGCAGGAGGGGGATCGTCTGCCCCTCGGCGGCTCGGCGGACCTGTCTGGCGGTGGTCACGGCACGTTCCCTTCGTCGTGGGCCGCAAGGGCATGTGTGAATGGCACCACAGTGCAGTCCTGTTGCCTTACTGTCAATAGCCCTTCGTGAAAGTTCGCGAGGGCTCGAGATCACAGCTGAGATGAGCACATGATTGCTATTGACATTAGGACAACAAGAGCGAACATGGGTGGGGCCGGATGCGCGCCGGTGCCCCGATGGAGGGCGCTCGGGCCGACGAACCCGGCCACCGGAGGAAAGGACGCCCCCTCGTGACGACCGAGGCATTCATCTACGACGCGATCCGCACCCCGAGAGGCCGGGGGAAGAAAGGGTCGCTACACCAGGTCAAACCCGTCTCCCTCGTGACCGGACTGATCGAACAGCTCCGGCAGCGCAACCCGTCACTGGACGCCGAGCGGATCGACGACATCGTGCTCGGCGTGGTCTCGCCCGTGGGCGACCAGGGCATGGACCTCGCCAAGACCGCCGCGCTGGCCTCCGGCCTGCCCGACCACGTTGCCGGGGTGCAGGTCAACCGGTTCTGCGCCTCCGGGCTCGAGGCCGTGAACACGGCCGCCCAGAAGGTGCGTTCCGGTTGGGAGCAGCTGGTGCTCGCCGGCGGGGTGGAATCCATGTCGAGGGTCCCGATGGGCAGTGACGGCGGACCGATGAGCGACGACCCCGCGACCAACTACGACACGTACTTCGTCCCCCAGGGGATCGGGGCCGACCTGATCGCCACCATCGAGGGTTTCTCCCGCGAGGACGTGGACGCCTACGCGGCGGCCTCGCAGGAGCGGGCGGCGCGCGCATGGTCGGGCGGCTACTTCGAGAAGTCCGTGGTCCCGGTCCGCGACCGCAACGGTGTCCTCCTGCTCTCCCAGGACGAGCACATGCGGCCCGGCACCACAGTGGAGAGGCTCGGCTCGCTGAAACCCTCGTTCTCAGGCATCGGCGACATGGGCGGCTTCGACGCCGTGGCGCTGCAGAAGTACCACTGGGTCGAGCGCATCGACCACGTGCACACACCGGGCAACTCGTCGGGGATCGTGGACGGCGCCGCGCTGACCGTGATCGGATCCGAACAGGTGGGGGCGGATCTCGGTCTGCAACCCCGGGCTCGGATCGTGAGCAGTGTGGTCAGCGGTGCGGACCCGACGATCATGCTCACCGGCCCCGCCCCGGCCACCCGCAAGGCCCTCGACGTCGCCGGGCTGACCCTGGACGACATCGACCTGTTCGAGATCAACGAAGCCTTCGCGGCCGTGGTGCTCAAGTACAGCAGGGAACTGGATATCCCCCGGGAGAAGGTCAACGTCAACGGTGGTGCCATCGCCATGGGGCACCCGCTCGGCGCGACCGGGGCCATGCTCGTCGGAACCGCGGTGGACGAACTCGAACGCCGGTCCGCGCGCCGGGCCGTCATCAGCCTGTGTGTGGGCGGCGGCATGGGCATCGCCACGGTCATCGAACGCGTCTGACCCCCTCACCTGCCTCCACGAGTCGGAAGGAACACCACGGACGATGACCGACACGAACATGTTCGCCTGGGACCAGGGCGCCGACGGCGTCGTCGTCCTGACGATGGACGACCCGGACCATCCGGTCAACACCATGAACAGCACCTACGTCAGCTCGATGGCCGCCACCGTCGACCGGTTGGAGCGGGACAGGGAGACGATCACCGGTGTCGTCCTCACCTCGGCCAAGAAGAGTTTCTTCGCCGGCGGCGACGTCGACTCCATGAGCCGGGCCGGGCCGGAGGACGCCGAAGAACTCACCGAGCTGTGCGCCGCGATGAAGGCCCAGTTGCGCCGGTTGGAGACGCTCGGGCGTCCCGTGGCCGCGGCCATCAACGGCACGGCCCTGGGCGGCGGGTTCGAGGTCGCACTCGCCTGCCATCACCGCATCGCGCTCGACACCGGCGACAGCCGGATCGGATTGCCCGAGGCGACCCTGGGCCTGCTGCCGGGCATCGGAGGGGTCAGCCGGACCATCCGGCTCCTGGGGCTGGAGAGGGGACTGACCGACGTCCTCCTCCGAGGGCAGCGGTACCGGCCTGCCGAGGCGCTGGCCAAGGGCCTGGTGCACGGACTCGCCGAGACACCGCAGGAACTGATCGCCCAGGCGCGCGCATGGGTCCTCGCCAACCCGGGGTCGGCGCAGCCCTGGGACCGCGAGGGCTACCGGATGCCCGGCGGCGCACCGACCCGCCCCGAGGTCAGAGCCACGCTGCCCGCCTATCCCTCGAACCTGCGCAAGCAGCTCAAGGGCGCGAACATGCCCGCGCCCCGCAACATCCTCGCCGCAGCCGTCGAAGGCGCCCAGCTGGACTTCGAGACCGCCCAGAGGGTCGAGACGGGCTACCTGGTGGAGCTCATGGCCGGTCAGGTCTCGAAGAACATGATGCAGGCGTTCTTCTACGACATGCAGCACATCAACGGCGGAGGCAACCGCCCGCAGGGCCACGAGCAGTACCGGCCGCACACGGTCGGCGTGCTCGGTGCCGGCATGATGGGGGCCGGGATCGCCTACTCGTGTGCCCGCGCCGGGCTGCGGGTCGTGCTCAAGGATGTCGACCGACAGGCCGCGGAACAGGGCAAGCGGTACTCCCAGGAGCTCGTCGCCACGAAGGTCTCCCGAGGTCGGATGACTCAGGAGCAGGGCGCCGAACTCCTCGCACGCATCCTCCCGACCACCGAGGCCGCCGAGCTGAGCGGCTGTGACCTGGTGATCGAAGCGGTCTTCGAGGACCCGGGCCTGAAGCAGAAGGTGTTCGCCGAGGTCGAGTCGGTCGTCGCGCCGGACGCCGTCCTGGCGTCGAACACCTCGACCTTGCCGATCACCGGTCTGGCCGAAGACCTGAGGCGACCGGAGGACTTCATCGGGCTGCACTTCTTCTCCCCCGTGGACAAGATGCCGCTGCTCGAGATCATCACCGGGGAGCGCACCAGCGAGGCCACGCTGGCCAAGGCCGTCGACGTCGCCCGGCGCATCGGAAAGACACCCATCGTGGTCAACGACGGTCGCGGTTTCTTCACCAGCCGTGTGATCAGCAAGTTCGTCGACGAAGCGGTCGCGATGCTCGGCGAAGGGCTGGATCCCGCCTCCATCGAGCAGGCGGGCGCGCAGGCCGGCTACCCCGCCCCGCCCCTGCAACTCATGGACGAGCTGACCCTGACCCTGCCCAGGAAGATCCGGGAGGAGACCAAGGCCGCGGTCCTGGCCGAGGGCGGACCGTGGCGGGCGCACGGGGCCGAGGCGGTCGTGGACCGGATGATCGACGAGTTCTCCCGGGGCGGGCGCTCGGCCGGGGCGGGCTTCTACGACTACAGCGACGGCCGCCGTGTCGGCCTGTGGCCCGGCCTGCGCGAACACTTCACCGTCCGGGGGCAGAGCATCCCGTTCGCGGACATGAAGGAACGGATGCTGTTCGCCGAGGCCATCGACACGGTCCGCTGCCTGGACGAAGGGGTGCTGCGGTCGGTTCCCGACGCCAACATCGGTTCGCTGCTGGGTATCGGTTTTCCGCCGTGGACCGGGGGCGCGCTGCAGTACATCAACGGCTACCCGGGAGGGCTCCGCGGCTTCGCCGACCGGGCGGAGCAGCTCGCCGCCTCCTACGGGGAGAGGTTCGAAGCGCCCGCTTCCCTGTTGGCCAAGGCCGACGAGGGCGAGCGCTACGAGTGAGCCGGCGCCGCAGGCCCACGGGGCGGCCGACATCGTGTGCACGGGTCGGCCGCCCCACTCGTCCGGCGAGTTCCGTCAGGGGCGGTTCCGGGGTCAACGCCCCCTCTGCCCCGCGGGCTCGAGCATGGGCACCAGGAACTGCTCGGCCACCGCACGGAGCTCCGCCTCGTCGTCCAGGTCGACCAAGTGGCTGGGGATGATCAGGAATGAGGCGGACACACGGACCATCAGTTCGGCCACGCGCTCGACCTCCACCTCCCGTGAAATCGTGTTTGCTTGCTGCTCGAGGCGCAGTTGCCCGGCCACGAAGGCTCGAACGGTCGCCAGGGTGCGCCCGTTGTCGCTGATCATGGACGGTGCCACCGCATCGGGTTCGGCCTCCAGGAGACCGCCGATCAGTGGGTGGCCCCGGATGGCCCTGAGCGAACTCACGAACCCGCGCACCACCCGTTCGGAGACCGTCTGCGCCTCTTGGATGTCCACGAGGAACCGGTCGAAGTAACGGCGGAATTCACGTCGCACCACGCTTTCGACCAGGACGTCCTTGGTGGCGAAGCGCCGGTACACGGTGATTCTCGAGACGCCGGCCCGGCGGCCCACGTCCTCCATGGTGGAACGGCGGATACCCATCCGGCAGAACTGTTCGTGGGCCGCGTCGAGGACACGTTCGGTGGTCGCGTCGTCGTCCTCGGCGCGGCCGACAGCCTCGGCGTACGCGCGTTCCAGGATCGATTCCGATTCTGAGGGCGCCATGAGAGCAGAGAATACAGGTTCCACAGTCACCGTTCCTTGTCAGGAGCTGTCGTCGGGCCCGGGTTGCACGCCCGACGGCACGGACGACCCGGCGGCCGTTGCGATCTCGGACCTTCCGGGTCAGTGGGCGGCACCGGCAGGATGGCGGCCCCGCACGGGGTTGTGTGAATTTCTTCAATCACGGGTCTGGCGTTCCGCATTCTCCTGTGTTTCGCTGATGAAACACAGAATCAGGTTGTGTATCACAATATCACCAGCCTGGATCTCGAGAGAGGAGTCCGAGCATGGCCCATTTCAGTAGGCGTCAGGCTCTGATAGCCGGTGGCGCGTTCGGCGCGCTCGTGGCAGCAGCACCCGCCCAGGCACGCTCGCTCGTCGGATGGAACTGGTCCCCCGGCGACTCGGTGGCCGGCACCGGGGCCGGCCTCGACCCGCACGAGGTGTGGGACGCGGCGGCAGATCCGCTCCTGAAGTCCCTCCTGGACCGCGGTGCCGTCCCCGGGGTCAACGACCTGCTGTGGGACTGGGAGACCAACGAACAGCCCCTCCCCGACGGGCTCCCCTCGGACCTGCGCGACTTCATGGAGGACGCGCGCCGGCTCCCGTCGTGGGCGGACCACGACAAGCTCGAGCTCGCTGCCGAGTTCAACAAGAGCCACGGCATCTACCTCAACCTGGCCAACGGCCCGGGCGGGGGCATGCTCGCCGCCGCGATCCCCCAGGAAGCCCGTGCCGTCTATTACTCCAACGGCGGCGCGGACATGGAGTCCCGGGTGGCCAAGACGAGCATCTTCGGGTTCTCCGTCGGCTCGCTCGACGCGTTCCGGCCCGAGGGCACATGCGTGGTCGAGTGCTTGAAGACCCGTCTGGTGCACGCCGCCGTGCGGCACCTGCTGCCGCAGTCCGAGCACTGGCGCGAGTCGGCGGACGAGGACATCCCGATCAACCAGGAAGACATGCTGGTCACCTGGCACACCCTGCCGACCTTCGCGATGCGCAGCATGGAGGACTGGGAGGTCCCTGTCACCGATGACGAGGCCGAGGCCTACCTTCACGTGTGGCAGGTGACCGCGGCCATGATCGGGATCTCCGAGGAATACATCCCGGCCACGTGGCAGGCGGCCTACGAGCAGTCGGACGAAATCATGGCCCGGAACATGGGGCCCACCGACGAGGGCATCTGGATCGCCGACACCCTGCTCTCCCAGCTCTCCAACCGGTTCCACGAGGCCACCCGCCCGATGGTCAACTCCCTGGCCCGGTTCCTGATCGGGGACGAGACCGCCGACTGGATCGAGATCCCGCGCGAGGAGCGGTGGGACGACCTGGTGCCCCGGGCGTGGTCGTCCCTCGTCCAGTTCCGCAACGGCGTGATCGGCCTTCCGGCGGTGCCCCAGCTCGCGTGGACCATCGACGAACTCCTGCGCCAGTACGTCCTGCACGACCTCACTGGCGGGGAGGAGACCAAGATCGAGATCCCCACCTCGAACCGCCCCGACTACTGACCCCGGGCACCCGAACAACGCTGCCGCATGCAGTACCCCCTACCCCCTCATACCCCCTCATCCCCCGGGCTCCGGTGATCCGGCCGGCCCGGTGAAGGAGACACAGATGAAGGACGTCAGCAGACGAACCATCCTCGCCTCGGGCGGAGCGCTCGGCGCGTTCGCCATGATGTCACCTGCCTACGCGCGCGCCATGACCGACTGGAACTGGCCGGCGAGCCGATCCGTCGCCGGTGCCGGTACCGGGATCGACCCGTTGCAGGTGTGGGACCCCAAAGCCGACCCGGTGGTGGCCTCACTCCTCGAGGACGGGGTGGTCCCCGAGGTCAACGAACTGCTGCGCGAGTGGACCCGCAACGACCAGCCCCTGCCCGACGGCCTGCCCTCGGAGCTCAAGGACTTCATGGAAGAGGCCCGGCAGCTTCCCTCCTGGGCCGACGAGGACAAACTGGCCGCTGCCGTGGACTTCAACGAGAAGCGCGGTCTCTACACCGGCGTCCTGTACGGGATGGCCAGCGGGATGATGGCCACCGTGATCCCGCAGGAGGCCCTGGCGGTCTACTACTCCAAGGGGGGCTCGGACATGAAGCCCCGCATCTCCAAAAC
This sequence comes from Nocardiopsis coralli, assembly GCF_014892575.1. Lineage (GTDB taxonomy): Bacteria > Actinomycetota > Actinomycetes > Streptosporangiales > Streptosporangiaceae > Nocardiopsis > Nocardiopsis coralli. The sequence continues at coordinate 65,915 of NZ_JADBGI010000001.1, forward strand.
CGCCAAGCTCGGCTACGACATCGGCACCACGAACGCCTACCAACCGGACGGCGAGATGATCGTGACCGCGGTCAAGACCCGGCTCGTGCATGCTGCGGTCCGCCATCTGCTGCCCCAGTCCCAGCACTGGTCCGAGGTCGCCCCGGAGGAGATCCCCATCAGCCAGGCCGATGTCATGGTCACGTGGCACAGCCTGGCCACGACCGTGATGCAGAAGATCAGGGAGTGGGAGATCCCGGTCGAGGACGCGGAGTCCGAAGGCTACCTGCACGTGTGGCAGGTGACCGCGAGCATGCTCGGGGTCGACGACGAGTACATCCCGGCGTCGTGGGACGCCGCGGACGAACAGGCCGAACAGGTCCTCGACCCGATCCTCGCCCCGACTCGTGAAGGCGTCGCCCTGGCCGAGCTCCTCCTGCAGTTGCCCGAGGAGGTCGACCGGGGGATCCTCAGCAGGCCGCTCATCGGTGCATTCACCCGGTACGTCCTCGGTGACCAGATCGCCGAGTGGCTGGAGATCCCCGAGGAGCCCTTCTGGGACAGTGCGCTCAACACCTTCTGGGAACCGTTCATCGCCGTACGCGAGGGTGTGCTCGACAGGTTCCCCGGAAGCAGCACGCTCTACTGGCAGTTCGACGAACTCCTGCGCCAGGCGATGCTGCTCTTCCTCTCCGAGGCGGAGCCGATCAGCATCGAGATCCCCACGCACAACAACCCGGACTACTGATCCGGCACCCGGTCCGGACCGGACCTCCCAGGACCGGCCGCTGATGGCCGTGCACGCTCCCTTCGATCGCACCCCAAGGTGTCCCGTGGATCTGCGCCACGTCCGAGCGGAGGCACACCCGGTGATCGGGACCGCACGGCGACAGGAGCGGCCGAGGTCCGCGGCGCGGTCGTTCCGTGCCGCGGGCCGGCCGTCCTCGCCGACGTCGCACCGTCGAACGTGCGGCGCCGGCGAGGGCACCCACCTGGTCACGGCCGCAATGGCCGACGACACACCGCAGCAGGGCCGCACAACAGCGGCGAACGGACCGAGGGATGACGGGAACGATTCGATGAGCACCGACGGAGAAGCCCCTGTGTCCGAACCCGGCGGACACGTCGTCGGACGACGGAGATTCTTCGGGTACGTGCTGGCCGGGGCCACCTTGGTCACCGCGGCAGGCCCGATTCCGGCCACAGCTGCCTGGGCGGAGGAGGCCCAGAACGAGTCCCTGTCCGGGTCGGTCGATCTCAACGACGTGATGACGCTGGCTGCGAGACCGACCTCGAACCTGATCAAGGTCGAGGTGCACGAGGACAGCACGGTCTCCTTCGCCCTTCCGCGCGCCGAGACCGGCCAGGGCATCACCACCTCGACCGCGATGCTGATCGCCGAGGAGCTGGACGTGCCGGTGTCCCAGGTGCGGGTCACCTTGGCCGACGCCAGACCGGAACTGGTGTTCAATCAGCTCACCGGGGCCTCGAACACGACCATCTCGACCTACACCCCGGTCCGGACCGCCGCCGCGATCGCGCGCCGGCGCTTGTTGGAAGCGGCAGCGGACGAGTTCGGGGCCGACCTCGACGACCTCGTCCTGCGGGAAGGGGTGATCAGCGACGGCTCCGGGCACAGCGCACAGATCGGCTCCCTCGTCGAGAAAGCCGCGAGCGAGAATACCGAAGAGGTCAGCGTGGACCTCAAGACGAGCGAGGACTTCAGCGTCATCGGGGAACCCCAGAACCGCATCGACGCGGTCGAAGCGGTGACGGGGCGCAAGAAGTTCACCCTGGACCTCGATGTGGACGATGCACTACCGACCATGGTGTGCCGTGCCCCGACGATCAACGGCACGCCCGAGTCGGTCGTCAACACCGACGAGGTCCTGCAGATGCCCGGTGTCACCGACGTCGCCACCATCTCGACCGGGGTGGCCGTGAGGGCCGAGACCTTCGGGCAGTGCATCGACGCCGTGCGCGCCCTCGAGGTGTCCTGGGAGCCGGGAAGCGTCGACGGGCTCTCCGACGAGGACGTGCTCCAGGAGCTGCAGGAGGCCGAGCTTCCGATGGTGCCCGCTCCGCCGGGCAGTTCGACCGTGGACGAGACCTTCACCTTCTACTTCCGCAACAACAGCGCCTTGGAACCCAACTGCGCGATCGCCGACGTGCGCTCCGACAGCGCGGAGATCTGGTCGGGGCTGAAAGCACCGATCGTCGCCCGCGGCGCGATCGCCGAGAAGATCGGCCTCAGGCCCAGCGCCGTCACCGTGCACGTGCCCGAGAGCGGCGGTTCCTTCGGGCGCAAGCTGTTCTTCGACGCCGCTGTCGAGGCCGCCGAGGCGTCCAAGGAGATCGGCAAGCCCGTCAAGCTCATGTGGCACCGCGCCGACGACACCCGGCAGGGCCGCACCCAGCCCATGGCCACGTCCCGAGTGCGTATCTCCCACGACGGTGACCGGGTCCTGCGCTACGACCAGCGGCACACGAGTGTCGCCACCGATCTGAGCCACGGGTTCGGCGACGTCGTCACCGCCATGGCGGCGGAGATTCCGGGCCTCGACGGCACGTTCGCCCAGGTGTTCTTCCAACTATCCCAAGCCAGGTCGTACGACTTCGGCCACGAGAGCCGGCTGCTCAACGAGGTGAACCGGGGCTTCAATACCGGCAGCATGCGCAACGTCTACTCACCGAACGTGGTCTGTGCCCGGGAGCTCATGGTCGACCGCCTCGCGCAGGAGTTGGACCGCGACCCTTACGAGTTCCGGCGTGAACTCCTGACCGACGAACGGGCCCGGGCCGCGCTGGACAGGGTCGCCGAGGTCGGCGAGTGGGGACGGGAGATGCCCTCCGACACCGCCCAGGGCATCGCCTTCATGCACGAGTACAAATCGGAGTGCGCGGTCCTGGCCGAGATCGACTGCCGCCAGGAGACCATCGACCGGGAGGTTCGCGACGGTGTGACCGGCCCCCGCGTGACCAAGGTGGTCCTGGCCGTCGACGTGGGTCTGGCGGTCAACCCCCGCGGTTTGGAGGCCCAGATGCAGGGCTGCGTCATGGACGGCATCGCACTCGCGATGACGTCCAGCCTGCATCTGGAGGACGGGCACTTCCTCGAGGCCAGCTGGGACAACTACTTCTACACACGCCAGTGGAACACCCCGCCGGAGATCGAGGTCGTCATCATGCCGGCGAGTGGGGAACCGGGAGGCGCCGGAGAGTTGGGCGTTGCTCCGGTGAAGGCCGCTGTGGCGTGCGCGTACGGCCGCGCGGTCGGGGCCATGCCCACGAGCTTTCCCATCAACCACGGGGACCTGTCCTTCGAGCCGAGACCGAACGTTCCCCCCGTCCCCGAGCCGCCCTCCGACGGCTTGGACAACGCCGAGTGAAGCGAGGAGCCCCCATGCCCGAGCACACGTTCCGACTCAACGGCGAGCAGGTCACCGTCGACGTCGCCGACGACGTCCGGCTGCTGTGGGTCCTGCGCGACGTCCTTGGTGTGACCGGCCCGAAGTACGGTTGCGGCATCAGCGTCTGCCAGGCCTGTGTGAGCCATGTCAACGGCAAGGCGGTCACGCCGTGCACCGTTCCGGTCGGGGATCTCGACGCATCCGACGAGGTCACCACCATCGAAGGGTTGCCCGACACGGTGGGCGAAGAACTGCACCCGATGCAGGAGGCCTGGCTGGAACAGGACGTCTCCCAATGCGGCTACTGCCAACCCGGACAGATCATGGCCGCCGTGGCGCTGGTGCGGCGTTCCGCAGAAGAAGGGCGCGACATCACCGACGACGACCTGGACGGGATCCGCAACATCTGCCGCTGCGGTACCTACCTGCGGATCCGCGAGGCGATCAGGGCCGGGGCCGCCCACATGTGAGCGGAGCGGCCGCCCCACCTGGAGGCCGGGCTGCCGACGACCCCGCGGAGGTGACGGTCCTGAGGAGTGTCACCTCCGCTACGACACCGAGCCGGGTTCGCCCTGCGGCTCCTGGCGGAGGGGGCCGCGCGGTCACGGACCTCCGGTGACGGCGCCTTCCGGAACCATGTCCGATGCACCCGTCGAGACCGGTGCCGACCAGAGCCCCGTGACGGCATCGGTCAGCCCGGCCGCGGCCCGATGCCAGGAACCCCGGGACGTGGGCCGCCCGTTCGCCAGGGCGTCCTCACGTTCGGCGATCATGTGGATCATCAGCTGGCGGGTCATGTCCTGACGCTCGAGGCGGATCTCCTCCGGTAGGTCGGGCAGGCAGCGGTGCACCTCTTCGACGGCGCGCGTCAGCGACGGTGAGTTCAGCGATTCCCGGGCCACTGCCTCGCGGTGCGAAGGGTCGCTCATCACCTGCGCGCTGAACCGTGCGAACCAACTGGGCACACCCAGGTCGGCCAGGTGCAGGGCGAAGGGCTCGACCATGCAGGCCACCCAGTCCCTGGTCGCGGTGGAGCCCTCGGCCTGCTCGACCATTCGGAGGCGGATGCTCTCGATCTGTTCCGTGTGCGCGCGCACGATCGCGCGGATCAGCCCGGACCTGGAACCGAAGTGGTAGCTGACCGCGGTGTTGTTGCCCTGCCCCGCGGCCAGTCCGATCTGGCGGTTGGAGACGTTGGCGACCCCGTGTTCGGCGAACAGCTGCTCTGCTGCGGCCAGGATGCTCTGCTGTGTCGCAACAGCGCGGTCCGACCTCGTCCCCCTGCCACTCATGGCTTCCACCTTATCGGCCCGGCTTCCGGCCCGGGGCCTGCGATCGCCTACCAGGTCACGGGCAGCTCGTGGATGCCGTAGATGACCGCGTCGTGCTTGAAGGGAACCTGTTCCACGTCGATGGCGGAGCGCAGGGTGGGGATGCGGCGGAACAGGGTCGGGTAGATGACCTGGAGTTCCATCCGGGCCAAGGGCTGACCGACGCAGTGGTGGGTCCCGGCGCCGAAGGCCAGGTGCGGCCGGGCGTTGCGTGTGATGTCGAAGGTGTCGGGGTCGGGGAACGCCCGGGGGTCGCGGTTGGCGAGCTCGCTGAGCAGGATGACGCCTTCGCCCGCCCGGATGGTCCGGCCCGCGATCTCGATGTCCTCCAGCGCTGTCCGGCGCCGCCCCAGGTGCACGATCGACAGGTACCGGAGCAGCTCCTCGACGGCGCCGGCGACCACCTCCGGGTCCTGGGTGTCGCGCACGGTGGCGAGCTGTCGGGGGTGCTCCAGCAGGAGGAGCGTGCCCAGGGAGATCATGTTGGCCGTGGTCTCGTGCCCGCCCAGGAGCAGGAGCACCCCCATCGCGGTCGCATCTCCGCGGGTGATCTCTCCGTTCTCCACGCGCTCACCGAGCGTGGAGAGCAGGTCGTCGCCGGGCTCGGCGATCTTCTTGCCGAGCAGGGTGTCGAGGTACTCGGTGAGGGCAGCGTGCGCCTTGCCCCGGGCTTCGGCGCCGGCGGTCGCGGAGACGATCGCCTTGCTGTTGGTCTGGAAGAACTGGTGGTCCTCGTAGGGCACCCCGAGCATTTCGGAGATGACCAGTGAGGGGATGGGCAGTGCCAGGGCTTCGACGAGGTCCGCGGGTCGGGGGCCCTCCAGCATGGCGTCGATGAAGTCGTCCGTCATCCTCTGCACGACGGGACGCAGCGCCTCGATCCGTTTGACGGTGAAGGCCCCGCTGACCATGCGGCGCAGGCGTGCGTGTTCAGGGTCGTCCATGCCGACGAAGCTCATCCCGCCTCCCCCCTTGCGCACCTTCCGGGGGTCGACGGGGCTGGGGAAACCCGGGTGGGAGAAGTCGGCGCTGAGGCGACGGTCGGCGAGCAGGGTCCTCTGTTCCGCGTGGCTGGTCACCACCCACGGGGTGCTGTCGCCCCAGGACCGGACCCTGGTGAGGGGGCCGAGTCCGGAGAGCGCCTGCATGTCGGGCGAGACCCCGAAGGGGCAGGCGGCCGAGCGGGGGTCGGGGAATTCGGGGGTGGCGGCGGAGGCGGTGGCCCCGCTCCCCGCCTCCTGGTCGACGTCGGTCCTCATGGCACCTGTCCCCCTTCTGTACGGCTCGCCGGGACAGGCCGTGCCCCGCAGGGGCAGTGAATACCCTGTGAGCGAATTAAGTCAAGCGCATGACTTAGTTTCGCGGCATCGCTGCCACTGCGGACCCGTGACCTTCCGACGGCGGCCGAGGAACGGGCCCGGCCCCTGGTCAGGGCTGGTGCAAGGCCTGGCGAACGTGCCCGGCCAGGAGCGAGTACACGTGCGCGGTGACGTCCGGGCTGCGGTCCATGATGTCGTAGCCGTGGTCCACACCGGGCACGTCATGGTGTTCGCGCAACACCCCGGCCCCCTCGAGAGCGCGGGCGTAACGCACGGCCTCGTCGCGCAGCGCGTCGAACTCGGCCGTGACCACGACCGCCGGAGCCAGCCCGCCGAGGTTCTCGGAGTTGGGTCCCCACGCCGGGGAGACCAGCGGGTTCTTGCGTGTGGCGGCGTCCGGGGCGTAACTGAGGCCGAACACCCGATTCATCCAGGGCGGCGGCACCTTGCTGTGCTCCCCGCCCGGCTTCCGACCCATGGGCGTGACCATGTCGAGCACCGGATAGTGCAGGACCTGCAAGGCCAGTGCGGGACCGCCCTCGTCCCGGGACATGCGGGCGACCGCGGCGCTCAACGAACCGCCCGCGCTCTGCCCGCCGATGCTCAGACGGGACCCGTCCCATTCCCGGGCCGGATCGGCCGCCCACGCGGCGACGTCGTGGACCTGCTCCAGCGACACGGGGAACGGGTACTGCGGGGCGGTGTCGTAGTCGACGTTGAGCACGACCACGTCGGCGTGGGTCATCAGGTACCGGCACCAGGCGTCGTCCTGTCGCGGGTGGCGGATCACGAAACCGCCACCGTGCACGTTGACGTGCACCGGTGTGGACGCGGTCGCGCCGGACGGCCGGTAGACGGTGACGCGCACGGGGCCGTGGCGGGTGGGCACGGTGACGTCGTGGACGTCGGCGGGCAGGTCCGAGAACGTGCGCTTGGACGCGGGCGCGTGGCGGCTGAGCGAGCTCATCACGCGGCCGGTGGCCCGAGCGGCGATCTTGTACAGGTTGGGCATGGGACCATTGTGGAACCACGTCCGGGCGGGCATCCAGCGGGTTCGACGCCGGGCCGAAGCGCCTCGGTACGACCGGGGTGCAGATCCGCCGTTCTCCACCCAGTAGGGCGCGCGTTCGTCGGCCTTGACCTCCATGACCGCGTACGTCGGGTTGATGATGCAGCGGCTCTGGGATTCCACGCGCAGGTCGAAATCGCGGTCGCGACCGCGCACGCGGCACGCCTGCCCGGTGAGAGACACACCGCAGGCCGCGTCCGACGTGGGGCATGCTTCCCCCATCTCGCGTGGCCCTGCCGCCCGCCCGGCCCTGGCCGCCCGTGCACGGGCGGCGGCGCTCGCGCGCGCGTCGAGCGCAGCCCGCCGGCGCCGCGTACGACCGACCCTGGTCGAGCACATGTTTGGCGCCGGCGCCACGAGGCTAGTGGGACCCCACATGCGCTCTCGGCGGCCCGCACGGGGGCGGGTGCCGCCGAGAACCCTGCCGGTCGGCCCGGGTGGCTCGTGCTCCATCCGTGGGCCGACCGCGCCCGGAGGTACCGATGGGCGAACAACGGCGCAGCCGCAACCCTTTCAACGGACTCGTGGACGTGATCAGTGAAATGAACCGGATGGCCGACCGATCCCACGGAGTGGACACCAGACATCAGGAGAAGGCGCATACACACGCCAACGCCTGGACCCCGGCCGTGGACATCGCCGCCGTGGGCGATCAACTGGTGATCTGTGCGGACCTGGCCGGGGTGAAGGAGGACGACCTCGACATCACCTACAGCCCTCCGGAGCTGACCATCGCTGGGCAGCGGCGCACAGACCTCGGTCAGAACCAGCAGGCGGTCCACCACACCCGGGAGCTGAGTCGGGGCCGATTCCGCCGCACCTTCACCCTGCCCCAGGGGATCAGCCGCGAGGACGTGGACCTGACCCTGGCCGAAGGGCTCCTGACCATCACGGTGAACGGCTACGGCCAAGCAGGCGACCGGCGTCGGCTCGCCGTCAACAGTCGGCGACCGCGCACCTGAGACACACCACTCACGAGCCGCAGGCGTCCGCGTCCTGCCCGCAGAGTGTCGGCCCTGTCCATCCGTGCAGCAGCCAGGGCCATGCCGCAGGAGGCCCGGACCACAACGACCGACCTCGAAAGAGAGGAACAAGTGCAGTACCACGAGTTCATCGCCCAGGTCAGCCAAGACCCGTCCATCACCGACAACGAGCACGCCGAGGCAGCCATCACCGCGACTCTGCAGGTCCTGGGCCGGCGCCTGGCCGGCGGGGAGCCGTCGGACCTGGCTGCTCAGCTGCCGGTCGGCTTCAAAGACCTGTTGGCGGAGCACACCGGTGCGGCCGAGGCCTTCGACGTGGATGAGTTCCTGCGCCGTATCGCCCAGCGCGAGGGCCGTGGCTGCGGCCCCGAACAGGCACGCGAGCACGCCAGGGCCGTAATGGGCACGATCGCAGGTTCCATCAGCGCCGGCGAGGTCAACAACCTTCGCTCGCAACTGCCGGCCGGATACGCGTTTCTGCTGGACTGAAGGCTCACGGCAGGGCCCGGGAGAGGGAACCACACGAAGGGCGGTGGGGCACGGGCAGACCTGTTCCGGGCACCCTCAGGAGGCCCCGGGCCTGCGGTACGGGGCACGTCGGCGTCGGCACCCGTGGCCGCCGGTGTCCCGATGCGTGCACTTGTGTGAGGTCAGGGACGATAGTCCCACCCTCGCAGGGGACTTCGCCCCCTCTTGGCCACAGGGGGTGATGACCCCTTACACTCAGCGATCAAACATGCTGGAATCCTGCTGTGCCCACCGGTAGCGACCCGAGGCACAGCGGACCGCCCCCGTGTACAGGGGGAGGCCATGGACGGTCCGCACGGGGCCGGCGCCCGCTTCGTGCTTGGTGGGGCGTCGGCCCCTTTCCCCGAACGGGGGTCGGTGCCCGTGCCACTGACGCCGACGCCGAAACCGACCCTCTCAGGACCGATCGCCGCTGCCGGTGCGCGACGCACGCACCCCCGGCGCCCTCGACACGCTCGGCCCCGGCCGACCATTCGCGGGCAGGCGCGCTCGCGCCCGCGTCGAGGTCGCGTTCGGGTATCCCCTCTACTTCATGCTCCGCCGCCGCTTCCGGGTCGATACGCCGTCAGCGCTCATGCTCGAGGTCGCGGTACTCGTCCCCGCCAGTGCGGTGTTCGTACTGCGCCCGGAGCCGTTCTGGGCCTTCCTCGACCATCCCGAGAACTGGCTCGGGGCGGGGCTGCTCGGCTTGCTGACAGCGGCCGGTTTCACCGCTCACACCATCGCGCAGCGCTCCTTGCCTATGAGCCTGTTCGGCCTACTGGCCCACCTGGAACCGATCTTGCTGGTCGTGGCCTCGGTTCTGGTCCTCGGAGAATCCCTGGGCCCGGACGATGCCCTCACCTACGGCGCGATCGCGCCGGCGATCATGGTGCTCGTGTTCGAGGGCCTACGCACGCACCGTGTTTCGCGGCTGAAGCCTTCCGGACCACCCGCGGGAGTGTGACGCCGCCGGCGGTCACCCCACCTGGGCCGCAGAAAAGGGCCCACCGGACGGTGGACCCTTCGATGACCTGCTGTTTCTGTGTCGGGACGGCGGGATTTGAACCCACGACCCCTTGACCCCCAGGCAAGGTGAGCCCGGCCGGGAGAGGTCGAGAAGGGTCACTCAGGAACATGAACACCCTGGCCAGAGCACATCGTCTGGCCAGCAGAGGACGGGAACGGTCGTAGAGGGGCGCCCGCGGGCGCCCCTCTTTCAACCCCACCTCTACCCCACCAGGCTGGCCCCTCCAGATCCGAGCAGCAGAGCCCTCGACCGATGCAGGGACCCGCGTTCCGAACCTCGCCTGAACCGCAGCTGTCCCCAGGCACGGACCCTCCGGATGGGCCGCAGCGATGCGCAAAGTCGCGGCCGATCGAGGAGACAGCCACGAAATACCTCTTGGCAAGAACCATCGCACATGGAATCTGCGTACGCATATGCGGGGCCTTGCGTGAGCAACAAACACACGTTCATACGCACTTGTGCAAGGTGCTCATGTACTGCCAATCAAAGATGACTTCATGACTCTTCACCTTTCCAAGAAAGGGGTTGAGTCGAGATGAACACCCCGATCACCGTTGCCCGCAGTGCCTTCGAGACTCTGACGACGCATCACGGCCCGACCGTGTTGGAGATATCGGCGCTGGATGGCAGGCGAAACATCGGTCTGAATTGGCTGGCACAACGGATCCCGCACCTGGAGCAGGGCCTCTCCGACAAAGTGTGGCAGGCGGTGATCGAACGCGTGCGAAGCGAGGAACCGGATTGGGTGACGGTGGGAGTAGGTCTGGCCTCGAAACCACTGTGGTCTGTGGTCAACAGGGTCGGCCGCGGGCGCCCCTTCAGTGAGCGCCGCGAGGAGTTGGAAGCCGAGCTTGTAGCATCCTGGATCACCCAGCTCCATGAGGTGGACACGAGCAGTACAAACCTGTTGGATCACATGTGGGCAGACGCTTTTAAAGCTGGACAGCGGTGGCGCTACCGTACAGGGCGTGACTTTTATCAGCTCACCGGGATCACGAGCGGCGCAGCTCACGCACCTGTAGGCGGGAGCCCAGAGATCGCCCTTGCCGAAGCAGTGGAGGCGACTTCGATGACTTCTACCGACGCCGAGCTGATTTCGGCCACACGAATCGGAGGGCGTTCCCTTCGAGAGACCGCGCGACAACTTCAGCTGCCTTACAGCACAGCCAAACGCCGGCGGCGGAAGGCCGAGAACACCATCTCCGAACTGCTGACACAGGAGACCCGCAGCTGACCCTCAGCCTCGAGCAGCAGGCCACGACCGCCTTTTCGGTCAAGGCTCGGACGTGGCCATGCCCGCAGTCAGGCGGTCACGGCGGGCCACCTCACTGCTCGGCGCGGTAGGAGCGCGTTCCACGGCAGGCACGCGGCAGGCACCCCGGCACCGGTCCTTCCTGTTCCGGGGAGATGTCGGCACCGCCCAAGGGGCGGCACGAATGGTGGAGGTAACCGGTATCAGCGAGTGGCATGCCGGTCGCTGCCGTCTCGGTGGTGTGGTGCCGCACCGCCGTATCGAGGGCAACGGCTTCGCGCCAGGCGTCGGGGTCGGTTTCGCGCAGTTCGGCCCAGTCGGCGTCGGAGCGCTCCGGACAGCCCAAGCACGCCAAGCCTCGGGTGCCGATGCCGTGGTGGTGGTTGAACCACACGCAGTCCCGGTCGCGCCAGCCCAGGTCGAAGAGCGGGTAGTTCAGACGCAACAAGCGGGGCCACGCGTGTTGCGGGGGCACGCGTGATGCGTACTCGGCGCCCAGACCCAGGACCACGTCCACCCGCCCGTGCTCCTGCTGGTCGACCCATGTGCGCAGGTGGTCGGTCAGAGCCAACAACTGGGTGCCGGAGCAGGCGTTGGGCAGGCGTCCCGTGGTGCCGTAGCGGTCGAGGGTGAAGAGCGGCAGCGGACTCGGGCTCTGGCTCCAGGCGCGTTCGGCGATGTCGGTGGCGTCGGCTCGGATGAGTTCGGCGCCGGCCTGCTGGCACAGCGTGTGGACGTGCTTGAGGTAGCGCTCGGTCGAGGCGGGGTAGAGGCCGGTGTCGGCGTAGAGGACGTGGTCAATCGGGTCCAGTACGTGGTGGGCGGCCAGCAGGAGCACGGTGGTGGCTCCGGGGCTGCCGTCCAGGAGCAGGACGCGTTCCGTTCGGTGTGTGGGCATGGGTGTGGTCGTCGATCTCGGTCATCGAACGCCTCACCCCTCCAGGGGAACGGGAAGGCGTTTTGCGCTCACCCCGGATTGGATGCGTACGCACAACCCGAGTGCGTACGCCAGACGGTCTCCCGGCGATTCGCGAGGCCGCCGGCGTGCGTGCGTTCCCGGTACGCACCGGGTGCGCAGGCGATCAGCGTGCTCATGTTCTGCGCAGGGCGTGTGTCGTGCTGGGAGCTCCCCGATGCGTAAGGGAGCGATCATGACGACTGCACCGTTCGACTGGAATGCCCCGTTCGCCTCCATCGACTACGCCTTTGAGCTGCTCATGAGCGGCCCCGGCCAGCCGGTCCTGACCTCGGCCGGGGGCGAGCTCACGGCCGGGCAGGTGGTGAGGGCCTTGCGCCGGTCTTCTCCCGAGACCACTGATGCTGTGTGGCGGTGCGTGCTGATGCAGGTGCGTTCGGGCCATGCGGCATGGACGGTGGTGGCCGCTGTCGCGATGGCGCCGCGGATGATCGCGGCCAGCCGCCGATACGCGCAGATGCCCGGGCACGAGAGCGCCGACATCGACGCCGAACTGCTCGCATGCCTGCTCGAGCAGTTCCACACCCTCGACACAGGCCAAGAGCACATCGGTCAGCGGTTGTGGCAAGCGCTGGCCAACACTGCATGCCGCCATGCCTACCGCAGGCGTGCCGAGGTGGACCAGGTGGCCCGGGCACTGCCGGATCCAGCGTCCTGCCCTACGGGCCGGGGCCCGGTCACGGTGCTGGCCGAGGCGGTGGCCGTCGGCCTGGTCACCGAGGAGCAGTCGGAGCTGGTCGCCCGCACCCGGTTGGAAGGCACGAGCCTCAAGCGCGTGGCCAACCAGATGGGACTGTCCTACATGACCGCTCGGCGGCGCCGGGTCGCTGCGGAGGACGCCCTGGCCGGGGCCCTGGTCACGGCCGAGTTCGAGACCGGGTGAGCGCAAAACGGCATCTCGTTCCCCTGGAGGGGTGAGGAGAGAACTCTCCTCACCCGGTGGAACCACGCAGGGGCCGGGGCGGGGTGGTCATCGAATGCCGCCCCGTTCCCACCCTGATCGGAAGGAGGAGTCGGCACCCCGTCCCGGCCCGTCTCGGGTGGTTCTCCACTGGGTTGTCACGACGTATTCGAGGTGACGCTCATGTCGGTACGCACGCAGGAAACCCATCCGCTTCTTCGTGTCCTGGTGGTACTGGCTATTGCCTACGCCGCCCTGGTCACGTCGGCGGAGCTGTGGCCGGCGCTGGCGTCCGAGGCCGAGGAGCCGGGTGTGGACGATCTGGACCAGGTCATCACCAACATCCGCAACTGGCTCGTGGGGTTGTTGGTCGCGCTGGCGACGCTGTTCTTGACGATCGGCGGGGTGCGCTACCTGCTGGCCGGTGGGGACCCCGGCGAGGTCGGAAAAGCCAAGGACACGCTCAAGTACGCCGCCATGGGCTATGGGATCGCGATCCTCGCCCCGATCCTAGTGGAGATTCTGCGCGGCTTCCTGGGGATGGAGTGAGCCCGGCGCTGCGCAGGCTCCTCATGGGCGCCGGGATAGCGGCAACAGCGCTTGCAGGTCCGGTTGCCGCGCTCGAGAGCGGCACCGGCACCGCCGTTGCCGCGGCCAAGGCGGCACCCATGGCGGCACCGGCCGATGCTCCCCGGCACCTGCCAGCCGAACCCACGTCCGAGGACGAGGAGTACACCCCCAACCCGGGGCCCGGCCCCGCCGTGCCCCCCGACGACGAAGACCAAGAAGAAGAGCCCTCTCCCGAACCCTCCCCCGAGCCAGAACCAGAGCCAGAGCCCGAGGAGGAGACGCCCCCTCAACCCGGGCCCGGACCCGATGACCCTCCCGAGGACGAAGACGAACAGGAGCCTTCTCCCGAACTGCCATCCGAAACCGGGGGCGAGGGCGGCTACGACTGCGCTCCGATGGACGTACCGTGCATGATCTTCAGCTGGTTCAACCAGGTCATCACGGACTTTCTCAACAACGGGCTCATGGTCTCGGGCATGAGCATGATGCTGACCACCCCGTCCTCCACCGGAATCCAGTCGGTGTGGGAAACCTCCGCCGGCATCGTCAACACCAGTTTCGTGCTGATCGTGACCGTGGCCGGGGTGCTGGTGATGGGCCACCAGACGGTGCAGACCTCGAGCGGCATCAAGGAAATCCTGCCGCGGCTCGTGCTGGCGTTCATCGCTGTCAACGCCTCGTGGTTCATCTGCCAGCAGCTCGGACAGCTCGGAAACTCCATCAGCATGGCGATCCTGGGCAACTCCGCTGACGGCGAGAGTGTCACCTTGGCCATGGCCCGGTTCCTGGACAGTCCTTTCCAGGAAGGGTTCATCACGATCGCGTTCATGCTGATGTCCACGCTGGCGGGCGTGATCTTCGTGTTCAGCGTGGTCATCCGGCTCATGCTCTGGGTGCTGCTCACCGCAGCCGCGCCCTTGGCGCTGGCCGCCCACGCGCTGCCCCAGACCGAGGGACTGGCCCGGCTGTGGTGGCGTGCGATCGGAGCCCTGCTGATCATGCAGGTCGGCCAAGCGCTGGTGATGCGCATCGTGATGACGCTCTTCCTGCAACGCGAAGGCCTCAACAGCTTCGATCCCGACGGTTCGGGGGGCGCCGGGATCGAGCTGATGGTGCTGTTCGCCAGCCTCTACGTGTTGATCCGGGTGCCGGCCTGGGCCGGTAAGCAGATCTTCAACCCGTCAGCCTCGCCGCTGGTCAAGGTCGCCAAGATCGCCACCAGCCTCCTGCTCTTCAAAGGGATGGGGCTCGGCAAGGCCGCAGCCGGAGCAAAGGCCGGCAAGGCGATGTCGGGCGCCAAGTCCGGCGCCGCGGGGCAACGGGCCGCTGCCACCCGCCCACCATCAGGGGCGGCACCGAGCACGCCGAAAACGCCGCGCTGGCACCAATCGGCACTGCCCGGCATGCGCCCGGGGTCATCGGCAGGCTCGGGGCGGGCCACGGACTCGCAGCAGCCCGTGCCCGGGATCGATTCGCAGATCGACCCGGAGAAGCAGCAGCGTGTGCGCGAGCGCCGCCGCTGGGTGCAACCCACGCTGCCCTCCGGTGAGCCGGCCCGGCCGCCGCACCACCGCCAAGAGGCCCTACCCGGGATGGAGAGCACCCCCCGCGGGCACCAGGACCCTCTCCCAGGGATGTCGCGTCCCTCTCAGGCACGCCGGGAAGCCCTGTTCGAGCCCACCCCGCGCATGCGCCACGCGCCCGAACAACGCCGCAGCGGCTTCCAGCAGCGCCAGCAACAGGCCGAACGCCGTCGTCGTGCGGCGCGCCAGGCCGCCGCACAACAACACGCACGCGGCCGCCGCCGGACCCCGCCGCGCCACCGAGGCGGCAACGAAGGAGGAGGGTTCTAGATGTCGCGCATACGCATGCCGGCCGATGTGGAACGCGAGGACCAAGTGCTCGCAGGCCTGACGGTGCGCCAACTGCTGATCATCGGCGTGCCGGGCCTGGCGATCTGGGCGGGGATCAGCGCCCTGAGCGGCACGGTGCCCATGCCGGTCTTGATCGTGGCCGGGGTTCCTCTGATCGGGGCCGCAGTCGCTGCAGCCCTGGTGCGCCGGGACGGGCTGAGCCTGGACCAGCTCGTGTGGGCTGCGGTGGGGTTCGTACGCGCACCGAAGCGCCGCGCCACCCACACCTCGCAACCGGCTCCCCTTCCGTCATGGGTCAACGCCCACACCCCACCCCTGCCCGCCCCGCTCCAACTTCCGCTGGAGCGAATCGGCGATGACGGCACCCTCGACCTCGGCGAATACGGCACCGCCGTGGTCCTGGACTGCTCAACAGTCAACTTCTCCCTGCGCACCGAGACCGAGCAGGACGCGCTCGTGGGCGGGTTCGGGTCCTTCCTGAACTCCTTGAGCCCCACGAACCCGGTCCAGATCCTGGTGCGGGCCGAATCGGTCCGGCTGGACCCGGTCATTGCCGCGGTCGATGCCGCCGCCCCCACGTTGCCGCACCCGGCCTTGCAGAATGCCGCGACCGCGCACGCGGACTTCCTGTCCGACCTGGCTCGCACTCGCGATCTGCTCTACCGGCAGGTGCTGCTCGTGCTGCGCCAGCCCGCGGCACACGGGCGCAGCGGAGCGGCAACCGTGCGCCGCCGTGCCGAGGACGCGGCACGCGCACTAGCGGCCGCCGGCAGCAGCGCCCACGTCCTGGACGGTCCGGCCGTTGCCGCGGTACTGGCCTCGGCTGCTGCCCCGACCGGGCGCCCACCACCGCCGGAAGGACTGGCCCCACCCGAGGCCGTCATTACCGCACCACCACCCCAGGGAGAGGAGGAGCATGTTCACGCGTAAAAAGAAGACCACCAACAGGGCCGAGGGTGAGCCCGCACAGGCACCGGTGGAGACCGACGTTCAGGTCGGAGCGCACCAGATCCGCATCGGCGACAGCTACGCCGCCACCTTGGTGATCGTGGGCTATCCCGCCGAGGTGGGCTTGGGGTGGTTGGAGCCGCTGCTGGCCTACCCCGGCCGTGTCGATGTGAGCCTGCACGTTGAACCTGTCGCACCGAAAACGGCCTCGGACAAGCTACGGCGGCAGATGGCCAAGTTCGAAGCCTCCTCGCGCAAGGGCGCCGAACAAGGACGCCTCGAGGATTTCGAGACCGAGGCCGCAACCGAGGACGCCCGCGAGATGGCCGCCGCCCTGGCCCGCGGCGAATCCAAGCTCTACCGGGTGGGTCTGTACCTGACCGTGCACGCGGCCAGCCAGGAGGAGCTGGTCGAGGAGGTCGACCATGTGCAGTCGCTGACCTCCTCGATGCTCATCGAAGCCCGCCCGGCCTCCTACCGCCAGCTCCACGGGTGGGTGAGCTGCCTGCCCCTGGGCGTGGACCTGCTCGGCCAGCGCCGCAGCATGGACACCCCCGCCGTCTCCTCCGGCTACCCCTTCGCCTCCCCCGACCTGGCGGTGGAGACCTCTCCGACCGCCGTGCTCTACGGACTCAACTCCGATTCCTCCGGGGTGGTGCTGTGGGACCGCTGGAGCCTGGACTCCTACAACTCGGTGATCCTGGCCCGGTCCGGCGCCGGGAAATCATACTTCTGCAAGCTCGACCTGCTACGCAGCATGTACGCGGGCATCACCGCTGCGGTGATCGACCCCGAGGACGAGTACGCGCGCCTGACCCAGGCCGTGGGCGGCACCCTCATCCAACTCGGCGCACCCGGGGTCCATCTCAACCCCCTTGACCTGGCCCTGGACGCCTCCGCTTCGCGCGACGCGCTCTCCCGACGTGCCCTGTTCCTGCACACCCTGCTGGGGGTCATGCTCGGCGGCCCCCTCGCCCCGCGCCAGCGTGCCGCCCTGGACCGGGCCGTGATCACCACCTACCGGGCTGCGGGCATCACCGCCGATGAGCGCACCTGGAACCGGCCCGCGCCACTGCTGGCCGACCTGGCCACCGCCCTGAGCGAGCAGGACGACGAACACGGAAAGGAAATGGCCGTCCAACTGGAGCCGTTCACCACCGGCACCTACAACGAACTGTTCCGCGCCCCCACCACCAGCCGTCCCACCGGACACCTGGTCAGCTGGTCGCTCCGGTCCCTGCCGGACGAGCTCAGAGCCGTGGGCACGCTCCTGGCGCTGGACTCCATCTGGCGAGGCGTCACCGACGCCGCCCCCGACCACCCCCGCATGGTGCTCATCGACGAGGCCTGGCTCCTCATGGCCCAGAGCGAGGGAGCCAAGTTCCTGTTCCGGATGGCCAAAGCCGCCAGGAAGAGATGGGCCGGGCTGACCATCGCCACTCAGGACGCCGGCGACGTGCTCGACTCCGACCTGGGACAGGCCGTGGTCGCCAACAGCGCCACCCAGGTACTCATGCGCCAGTCACCGCAGGCCATCGACCGCATCGCCGAGGCCTTCTCCCTGTCGGAGGGGGAGAAGCAGCGGCTGCTGTCCGCATCCCCCGGGGACGCGCTGCTGTGCAGCGGCGACATGCGCGTGGCTTTCCGTGCGCTGGCCAGCGAGGCCGAACACCAACTGGTCACGACCAACCCCGCCGAATTCACCCAGGCGCCCCCGGGCAATCACGCGCCCGCACCCGAGCTGCACCTGGACAACGCCGCCGAGGAGGACTTCCTGTGACCGAGCGGCTCACCCGCCTCGACGAGATCCCCACCGCCCTCGCCGACCTGCTCCTCGCCTTCCTGCTCGCCCACGGCATCATCCTCGCCGTCGCTGTCCCGCTGGCCGTGGTCGCCCTGGTGGGACTGCGCCATCTCGTGAGTTGGGCGCGCCAGGCCAAGTGGCGGCGCCACGCCCGCCTGGTGGAGATCCTGCCCCCGCCCCACAGCGACCTCTCCGGAGCCGAGGACCTGTGGCGCCAGATGCTGGGCACCCTGCGCCCCTGGTGGAAACGGGCCCTGTTGGGCCAGCCGCACCTGGTGTGGGAGTACGCCATGAGCGTGCACGGGCTGCGCATCCGCATCTGGGTGCCCGCCCCACTGCCACCCGGCATGGTCGAACGCGCCGTCACCTCCGCCTGGCCGGGAGCCTCCGTGACCACCCGCCCCGTACCGGACCGGCCTGCCGATGTGCGCGCCCACGCCGGCTCGGTGCGGCTGGCCCGGCCCGACCACTACCCGATCGAAACGAAATTCGAAGAGGACCCCCTGAGGGCGCTGATCGGAGCAGCCGGTGACCTCGTCGGCGACGACGAGGTGTTGGTCCAGGTGGGCGTGCGGCCCATCACCGGTCGGCGGCTACGCCGCGCCAACCAAGCCGCGCGCTCGCTGCGCTACGACTACTCCCCCACCAGCAACACGTTCGATGCCCTCACCCCCGGCAGCCACCGCTCCGCCCACCTGATGGCACTGCGGCCCGAGGCCGGGCGCGAGATCCAAGCGATCCTGAACAAGAGCACGCAGCCGCGGTTGGAAACGCAGGTGCGCTACCTCGTCTCTTCCCCCGGCGGCGAGGGGGTGGACCGTCAACGACGTCGGGGGCGCGCCCACGCCCTGGCTGCCGCCTACGCAGTTTTCAGCGGCCACAACTACTACCAACGCCACCGGGTCTGGGCCTGGCCCCAGTGGCGCTTTCATGCGCGCACCATGGGTTCCGGTGACCTGCTCACCGCACGCGAACTCGCCGCCATCGCCCACCTTCCACTCGATGACACGGTGCCCGGCCTGCAGCGCGCCCCCGCACGTCCTGTGCCTCCGCCGCCCCAGGTCTCGGTCGATGCTCCCGAGTCTCGGCTGTTGGGGACCGCCGAGCACAGTGAACGGCGCACCGTGGCCCAACGCACCGCCGACGCGCGCCAACACACCCACATCATCGGCGGCACCGGCGTCGGCAAGTCCACGCTCCTGTTCGGGATGGCCTTGGACGACATCACCAAGGGCCACGGCTGCGTCATCATCGAACCCAAAGGCGAATCGGACCTTCTGCTGTCCCGTATCCCTGAGTCGGCGATGGACCGTGTCATCCTCATCGACCCCGACGACCACGCCGCACCCCCGAGCTTGAACGTACTGGGTGGCCGTGATCCCGTCCGGGTGGCCGACATGGTCACCGGAATCTTCGCCCGGATCTACCGCGAGTCCTGGGGGCCGCGCACCGATGACATTCTCCGCTCGTGCTGCCTGACGCTGGCGTCCACCCCGCAGGCGAGCCTGGCGAACGTGCCCCGGTTGTTGGAGAACGCCAGTTTTCGCCGCCGCACGACCGCCCACCTTGATGAGGGCTCGCCCTTGAGCGGGTTCTGGCGCTGGTACGACGGACTCTCCGACCAAGCGAAATCGCACGCCACAGCACCCCTTCTCAACAAGCTCCGGGCTGTGCTGCTCCGAGATTTCGCCCGCGACCTGCTAGCCGCACGCCCCCGTCAGGCCCTGGACCTGCCTGCCCTGCTCGACCGCGACGCGGTAGTCATCGCCCGACTGCCCAAGGGTGTTGTCGGCGAAGACACGGCCTCACTGCTGGGATCCCTGGTGTTGGCCCAGACCTGGGACGCCGTTCTCGCCCGGGCACACCAGCGCGAAACCCACCGCCGCGACCTGGGGATCTTCCTCGACGAGGCTCAGAATTTCTTGACGCTGCCGTTCGGGCTCGGGGACATGTTGGCCGAAGCCCGCGCCTACCGTGCCGGCCTGGTGATCGCCCACCAGGACCTCGCCCAACTCCCCCGCGACCTGCGCGAAGCCACCAGCGCCAACGCCCGCAGCAAGATCTACTTCGACGTCTCCCCGGAGGATGCGCGGGACCTGGTGCGCCACGTCCAGCCCGAGATCAGCGAGCACGACCTCTCCCACCTGGCCCAGTTCCAGGCAGCCTCTCGACTGGTGACCAACGGAGCCCTGTCCCCGGCTTTCACCCTGCGCACCAGGCCCCTGCCGCCCCCGGTCCAAGGGCGGGCCACGGCCGTGCGCAAGGCCGCCCGCGCCAACCAGACCCGCTCTCAGTGATCCGCTCTCATCTGGAGGTTCATTCGTGTCTGTCGTCCTGCGTCCCGACCACCATGCCCCCGTCCGCCCGCGCAGCTCCGCCGAAACCATTAAAGCGCTCGCCCGCAGGCTCACCGACCGCGACCGGCGCATGATGCGTCTGGTCTGGCGACACCGTGTGTTGACCACTGATCAGCTCACGACCCTGGGCTGGAACAGCTACAACACCGCGAAACAGAGGTTGGCCACCCTGCACCGGCTGCGGGCCCTGGACAGGATCCGCCCCTGGAACCCCTACGGTGGCTCCCCCTGGCACTACGTGCTCGACACCCCTGGTGCGGAGATCCTGGCCGCCGACGAAGGTATGACGCTGGCCGAGTTCGGCTACCGGCGCGACCGCATCCTGGCCGGCGCAACCAGTTCTCAGCTCTCCCACACGCTGGGCACCAACCAAGTCTTCGTGGACCTGTACGCCCGCACCCGTGAGGAGGCCCGTGGCGCCCACCTGACCTGGTGGACCGGGCGCGAGTGCGCCCAGGAATGGGGCGACATCGTGCGCCCCGACGGTGCCGGCACCTGGACCGTCAGCAACCGTTCCACGCGCTTCTTCGTGGAGTATGACAACGGCACCGAACGCCTCCGCCGTCTACGCGAGAAGGTCGACGCGTACCACGAACTGGCCCTGACCGCGCAGGTTCAAGGGGTGGTGCTGTTCTGCCTGCCTTCGCACAAGCGTGAGGCCCACCTGCGTCGCACGCTGGGATCGGCCACGCCGGTGCCCGTGGCCACAGCGGTCCACGGCGACCACCCGGCAGGCCAGGTGTGGACACGCTTGGACGATGCGCACCTGCGGCCCCGTCACCTGTTCGAGCTGGGTGAACAGGAGGAGGTCCACCAGCCGAGCCTGTTCGGGTGGGAGGACGCCTGTGGCTAGCCTCGGCTGCGGGCTCGCCTTGGGAGCCGGCGTCGTGGTCGTGCCCGCGGTGCTGGTCTCGGTGGCCGTCGTCTCCATCAACTCGTCCGGCACGACCGACGCCCCCGACCAGGTCGAGGGAATCGACGACACCTTGTTGGACGCTTACAGGCACGGACCCCAGATTCTGGAAGGTGAGGAGTACAGCCAGTGCACCGGGATGCGCTGGTCGATCCTCGCCGGCATCGGCGCCGTGGAGTCCGACCACGGCGCCACCGTCGAGATCTCCCCGGACGGCTCCACAAATCCCCCGTTCGTCGGCCCCCGCCTCGACGGTAGTGGGGTCGGCGGCAACATCACCCCTCACTACGACACCGACGATGGCGAGTGGGACGGCGACGACGAATATGACGCAGCGGTCGGGGTGACCCAGCACGTGCCCGCCAACTGGGACCGATACGGCGTCGACGCCACCGGCAGCGGCGAAGCGGACCCGCACAACGTCTACGACAGCGTCGCCTCGACCGCGGTAGAACTGTGCCAGAGCGCCCAGGGCGAAGACGTCGATTTCGACGACCGCGTCGACCTCGAAGCGGCACTGTTCCGGTACAACCCAGCTGACTGGTACGTGGACGATGTCATGTCCGAGATCGACAGCTACGAGGCCCTGGCCCTGGCCGAGGGTTCAGAGGAGGGCGGCAGTGAGGCCGGGCAGCGGGCTGTGGAGTGGGCTCTGGACCAGCTCGGCGTGCCCTACGTCTGGGGCGGTAACGGGCCCCAGGATGGCGGATTCGACTGCTCAGGTCTCACTCAACAAGCGTGGTCAGCGGCGGGGGTCGACATCCCCCGGGTGACCACCGACCAACTCGCCGAGGGCGACCCGGTCGGGATGGACGAGCTCGAGCCCGGCGACCTCTTGTTCTACAACAGGGGACCTGATCCCCAACCCGGTCACGTGACCATGTACGCCGGAGACGGCGAAATGATCAACGCCCCTGCCACCGGCAAAGTCGTACGTCTGGACCCCATCGACATGGAGTACTACGCCGAGGCTTTCGCAGGAGCGGTCCGCCCCGTGCATTAGGGAGTTGGGGAACGGGTCACCGTTGCCGGACCCCTTTTCGACATGCGTGTGGACCCCGAACTGCTGGAGGACCTCGACACGGCCCGGGCCGAGGAAAAGGGGATCCGGCACCAGAAGGAAAAACTGCCTAGCGCCTCCCCCCTGCGGGTCCGGTGCGGGTTCAGGGCGCCAAGCAGGCCCGTGTGACACGAACATACAACTCACGCGGCCCGACGACGTCGGGCCGCGTGAGCGCGTGCATGATGAGCCCGTTCGCGCAGTCAGCCGGGGATGGTGGACAGGAAGGCCCGGACCTCGTCGACGAACCTGTCGTGCGCCTCCAACTGGGCCCAGTGCCCGCAATCCGGGACCATGACCAGCCGGGCGTTCGGCATCAGCTCCGCCGCCTGCCGCGACCCCTCGGGCGGCACCATCGGGTCCAGTGCACCGTGGAAGAAGAGTGCGGGAGCCGTGATGTCCGCGACCACGGGCAGCAGGTTGTTGCGCATCTCGTGAGGACCGAGGGTGGCCTGGTTGTAGCGCTGGTAACCGCGTGAGGCGCCGGGGCGGCGCGCCTCACGGCGAAACTCCGCCACGACCTCGGGAGGCATCGTCGACACGTCGTGCACGACCGCGCGCAACGCCGCCCCGACGAACCGGTTGGCCAGAGCCGCGGCGGGAAAGAGGAGCGCGTCGGGCAACCGCGCGGACCACCACGCCGCCTTGTGAGTGAACCGGTTCCCGACCCGCTTCATCAGCCCGCCGGGGGCGATCAGTACCAGCCCTTCGATCAGGTCGGGGTGGCGCAACGCCAAATTCAACACCACGTCACCGCCCATGGACACACCCGCGACCACGGCCCGCTCCACCCCGAGCTCGGCCATGACACGGGCGAGAAAATCGGCCTGGGCCGCTGGGCCGCCCAGCGGATCGATCCCCACCGTGCCCCCGAAGCCGGGCAGTTCGGGCGCGATCACGCGGTGGTCGGAGCCGAACGACGCGAACATCCGGTACCAGGAGATCGCGGCGTTGTCGTTACCGCCGCCGTGCACCAACAGGAACGGCGGAGCATCGGCCGGGCCGCCGAGGAGAACACGCACCCGGCCTCCGGCCAGGTCCAGGTACTCGACGCGGGAGTCGGGAGGCAGGAAGGTCATGACCGGTTCCAGAGTTCTTCGAGGTTGTCGGCGAGGCGCCCGAAGCAGACCTTGCCGGGTGTGGTGTCGGTGACGTCCTCGTCAGCTGCGCGCGCGACCAGCTCACCCATTCCCAGGATGAGCGCGTCGAGATCCTCGTGCGGGGCGGTCTGGGCCAAGCCCACGTTCCAGACTGCCAGGTTGGCGGCCAGGGCCTCGGGTGCCAGGTCGCCCCGGACCATGCCCGCGTCCCGCATCCGCTGTACGAAGTCCACGCTGACCGGAAGCCGGGCCCGGTACAGGGCCCCGTGGTCGCTGGGGCGCCGCCCCGCCCGGACGTCACCCCTATACAGCGCACGTAGGAGCGGCCGAGTGTGCAGGGCGGTGAGGGAGTGGACGAAGAGGCGGGACAGTAGACCGCCGCGCGGGTCGGCGGCCACCTCGGCCCGGGTGGTGGCCAGGGCCAGCCGCAACTCGCGCCCGATCACGGCACGGGACAGCGCTTCCTTGCTGTCGAAGCGTAGGTAGAGGACACCTTTGGCGACCCCCGCGCGTGCCGACACGTCGTCCATGGTCGTGCGTTTCGATCCGTGCTCCGCGAGGGCTTCGGCGGCCGCGTCGAGGATGACCTCGGTGTCCACGCTGGGGCGGGCCATGTTCTGTCCTTAATGACTAGATTTGTTTATTTAGTCATTATAAGTCAAGGGGTCGACCGGTCAAGGGTTGGAGGGTGCGCCTTCACGAGCGCGGGCAGCGCGTACGCACGAGGGCCATCAACAAGTTCAAGGAATGGAGGGGGCTGGCCACCCGGTACGACAAGACACCCGAGAGCTATCTCGCGGGCCCCACCTGCGCGGGGCGCTGCTGTGGTTGCGCAGCCAACCCGCCACATCATGATCACCGGCCGCTGGGCCGGCCCCGAGAATCTCCGCATCGAACGGTGGCAGCACGATCGGGGCACGGGCTCCGCTGACCGCCGGGGTCCGGGCTTCACCGATGCTGACTCCGTCGAGGACCGGGAAATCATGGACGACGCCGGCCGGTTCCTGTGTTCACGGGCTGGGTGCGCAACCCCCTACACGTGTGCAAGGTCCGTGTCCTTAGTGATCGACGTTGCCCAGAGGGTCGCGGGCGGGAGGCGGTGCACTACCGTGGGTCCTGGTCGCTCTCTTTGCTGGTTACTTAGGTGCGACCAGGGGGTGGCCGGACCGAGTCCGACCACCCCTTTTCGTGTGTCCGCCGGCAGGGCGGAGAGGACTGCAACGGCACTTACAGGGTCAGGTCGGGAACATTCACGGCGCGCGCCCGGTGCTGCACCTGTACCCAGTCCGGCTCCGGCCGGTCCCAGTCCACAAGCGCCACGAGGCGGTGAACGAGCGCTCGCCCGGCCTCGGCGTTGGGGTGCCAGGACGTGGCCACGAACATCCCCGTCACCGTGAGTACGTAGGCCCACTCGATGAAGACCGGGCCACAGCCCTCCGGGCCCCCAGGGCACGCGCAGGTGAGAGCGTGCGCGCTTTCCTTTCGCGCGCCATGGCAGTAGCAGAGGGGGTAGGCGTCGTGCTCGGGGTCGCCCAGGCCCCGGAATCCGGCGTGCTCGAAGTCTTCTCGCTCGAACGGACGCGGCGTGTAGGGGCGCACGAGGTTAGACCACCCGGCGGGGTGCTCGTGGACGAGTACCTGCGCCATGAGGGTCGCGTCACGGTCGAAGGTGTCATGGTAGAGCCGGAACAGCTCCTGGCCCAGACCCATGGGGTAGGAGTCGAAGTGGTGGTAGCGCCCCCACCAGCCCTTGCGGTGGGGGTTGGGGACAGCGATGGCTCCGCGTGTGCTCACCCGTCTCACGCCCCTTTCAGTTGCTCGACCAGGTGCGCGGCGTCGTAGAGCTGGGTGGCCACCTCCCGAGCACGTTCCGCTGGTAGAGGGATGAGGTGGGCCAGTGGCTGTCCTGGTGGGCAGAGCCAGACCATGACCTGGGTGGCGTCGGGTTGCAGGCAAGCGCCCACAGCGCCGGCGCTGGATAGCCTCGACATGACCGTGCCTCCTGTTGATCGATCTCATCGGTTGGGACTGCAGTGGTGCGGTGAGGGGGCCGGCCTGTTGCCTCAGGTCGGCCCCGACCCTTGCCAGGGGGTCAACGACCCCCGTGGCGCTGGTGCAGTGGTGCTCATTCCGGGGTGTGGGCGGTGCGCAAGAACTCCACCCAGCCCCCGTGATCGCCCATCCACAGCTGTGCGCGCACGGTCTGCTCGGGCAGGTCCAAGTGCGGAGCAGCCGTGAACGCGGGCTCATAGTCGGGCGGGACGGAGCCTTGGAGGGTGAACGTCAGTCGCCCGGGCAGGTCGACGTGGTTGACGTAGCGCACGTAGTAGGCGTTCCTACGCTCCGCGCTGGCCAGCTCACGGCTGATCTCGTATTCGTCGACCAGCGCCTCCAGCACGCATTCCCTTTTCATAGGTGCGCCGTCCTGGTTGCGGCACCAGGTGATGAAGGTGTCCGCGGCGGTCCGTGCCTTGTCATCGTCGGAGTGCAAACGCGTGGGGCCGCCGCGCCCTTCGTTGGCGATCACGCCGAGCTTGTTGCTGTTGTTGCACAGCACAGCCGACCAGGCCACGCCGCTACCGACGTCGACCGCCTTGAAGCTCTGGACACGGATGCGGCCTGTGGGAACCTGGATTCCGGTGTGGGGCAGGGTGATCACGGTGCTTCTCCTTCGTGCGAGGGTGAGCCCTCTAGTGAGGGGCTCGGGGTCTAGTTGTCGCTGCACCAGACGGCGACGTTGCCCGCGGCCAATTCCCAGCCGGCGAAGAACGCACGATCGGTCGCCATCGCCGTTTCCAAGCGTTCGGCGACCGCATCGGTGACCTCGTCAGCCGAGTCGGCCACGGTGAGCAGCTGGACCAGAGCGCCGGTCTCGTAGGGGTTCACGTCGCAGCTGATGACCGTCACCCGTGGGTGCCCGGTAAGCGTGGTCAGAGCTGCAGTGAAGTGCGTGTAGACGGTGAACTGCTCGTCATTGGTCAGGGGCATGTCCGCACCCGCGGGGAGTGCGAACACGTCCACGGTCAACAGCGCCACGGTTCCTCCGTTCTCGTGGCGGAGACAGCGCGTGTGCGCCCGGTGTGCGGTGGTCAGGCCGCGGCCTGCTCGGCGTGCTCGATCAGGTGGGCGGTGATCTGGTCCGCCACGGCCATGACCCGGGCCGCTGCGGCGTGGGCCACGTCGCTGTCATCGGCCCACCCAGCGACGTAGGGCACGGAGTAGTCCAAGGTCTCCAGCCCCATCACGGAACCGACCACGCACGCCACAGACTCGGCTTCGACCTCCGCGCGTTGACGGCTGAGTCCCTCCCGGGTGGAGTGTTCGCACAGGATGTGGGCGAGTTCGTGGGTCAACGTCTTGACCGCTTGGGCAGGGTCGACGTCGCCACGCACGCGCACGGT
Source organism: Nocardiopsis coralli (assembly GCF_014892575.1). Taxonomy (GTDB): domain Bacteria; phylum Actinomycetota; class Actinomycetes; order Streptosporangiales; family Streptosporangiaceae; genus Nocardiopsis; species Nocardiopsis coralli. Next base: position 92,699 of record NZ_JADBGI010000001.1, read on the forward strand.
GCGGGTCGGGTAATGGACGTAGCCGTACGCCTCACCGCAGTCACCGTGTTCCACGGTGTAGCCGCGGGTGGTGACCATCGCGGCGACCTGATCCCACAGCTGGTCGGGAGCCAACCCCCGGAGCTCTTGGGGCACCACGCCGTCCGGTTCAGGCGCGGGGCCACCCTCGGTTTGGGAGACGTCGAACACCGTGGTCACGGTGAACCCACGCACTTCGTAGCGCCGGCATCCGTCTTCCCTCTCCGGTTCGGATTCCTCGTCTTCGGCGCGGTAGCGCATCGGCGCGAGAATGCGGATCCCGCGTTCTCCCTTGCACACAGGGCGGCCGGCGTTGAGCCAGGCGCCGAACGCGCGCACGTCGCGCGCATTCGGGCACTGTTGGAGGATCCGCATCACGTTGTTGGCTGAGTAGTGGCGCAGCCACGCCCGTGAGCTGATCAGCGCGCGCCAACCCTCGCTGGTGGTCAGCTTCTCCACGGCGCTGTTCAGGTGCTCGTGGGCCTGTTCGAGGCGTGCGCGGCGCTGCTGTGGTGTGAGCGTGGACTTGCGAGGGGACATGGGTGTACCTCCCGTCGTCTCCTGTGCGGGCTCAACCGTGGTCAGTAGGCACACGTGTGGCCGGGTCGGTGAGCAGGGTTGAGCCTGAGCGGCGTGCCCGGGTTGTTGGGCGCCCCTGACGCGTTGTGTGGTGGGTCCGGTCGCTGTGCAGTGCGCAGCGACCAGACCGGCCGACTAGGTCGAGATCCGTTGCGGCATGACCAGGTGACGGAACTCGGCGTGATCACTCAGACCGTCAGGGGTGTCGGTGATCAGCACGGGCTTGTCGTAGGCGCGGATGTGCAGGGTGAGGGTGTCGCCGCGAAAGCTTTCGACCGCGTCGGTGAAGAACTTCGGGTTCACTGCGATGGTGACCGCGCCGGGGCCAGTGACGGTGGCGGGCATCTCGCGTGTGCGTACCTGGTGTGCCTCACACCCCAGGTGGGGGGCGACGCTGACCGTGTTGGTATCCACGGCCAGGGTGACCGGGTGTGCCTTGTGCCCCTTGGCGGACAGCACCGCAGCCGCGCGCTGAATCTGCGTGAGCAGTTCAGCCCGGTCCACGGTGACCGTGGTTGGCGCCTCGGTGGGCAAGTGGTCGCTGTACTTGACGAACTCACCACCGTTGTGCAGGCGCGTGATGATCGTGACCGGGCCGCTTTCCAACGAGACCAGGTCCCCGGCCTTACCCGACCCGTATCCGACTCGCACGTGCGTGCCGCGCAGTTGGGGCAGGAGCGTGCCCAGGCTCGCGCCGTCGATCAGCGCGCCACTCTCCGGGGCCGTGTCGGTGTGGATCTTCCCCGGAACGTGCCCGACGGCCAACCGATAGCGGTCGGTGGCCGCAAACTTCAACCCGCCCTGGGTGATGTCGATCTTCATGCCGGTGAGCATGGGAAGCGTGTCATCGCCGCTCGCGGCGCGCAGCACGCGCCTGGTTTCGTGGGCGAACTGTGCCCCGTCGATGCTGGCGAAGGCCGGTGGTGTCGCGGGCAGACTCGGGTAGTCGTCCACGGGAAACAGCTCCATGGGGATGGTGCTGCCGGCCAGTTCGACCGCGGCGTACTGGTCATCCTCGTTGCGCACGGTCACCGGCAAACCGTCTGCCGCACGCTTTCCCAGACCCTTGACCAGTGCCTTGAGGAGTTTGGACAGTTCGCTGTGTGAGACCAGCACGCGCCCGGGTGAGTCGACCGCGTCGGGGATGCGGACGGTGACGCTGGTGGCGTAGTCGTAGCCGCTCACCCAGAGGTCGGGGCCGTTGCTCTCCAACAGCACACCCGCCATGCAGGGCACCGCGGGTCGCTTCGGGACCGCCGCGCCCACGGTGGACAGCGCCTCCACCAGTTCGGCGCGCGTGAGGGTGAACGCGGCCATGGCCGCTGTGGGGTGGTCGGTAGTGTTGTGTGTCCTTTCCAGAACCTCAGTCATGGTTCCCCCTAAGGAAACTGAGAGCGCGTTTCGAGCCGAGGGTTCCTGACCCCGGTGGCAGGCCACAGACTGCTTTTGCTGCGACCCACCAGCGCGGCCAGACCTAGAACGGATCCGTGCGCATTCCGCCGCGCGGACCGACCGTGATGCGCCATTCCGGTTCCGGAGCGACGTCGCCCCACCCCTTGAGGTCGTTGGGAACGACGCGATACAGGTCGATGTATGCGTCATCACTCGCGGGAAGGATTTCGTTTCTCCCTTCCCTCACGTGGGTTGCCACCATGCCGTCATGGCAGACCGGATAGGACGAATCACAGCGCCCGGACCCGTTGACGCGTTCACTCAGCTTGTGCGCTGCTTCGGCGCGTGAGGCGAACGCTTCGGCCTCGCTTGCGACGTCGCCGAAAGAACAGGCCGGACCGTCGTGGAAAAATCCGACGTAGAGAACTCGCATGAGGGTTTCCCCTTTCACGTTGACTACTTCGAGACCGAGAGTGGGCAGCACGCACAGCGCAGTCGTGCGCACTGCCGGACATTCGGCCTAGAGCCAAACGCGACAGAGTTCCTGATGCCTGGTGGTAGTCACCGAATAGCCAACGTCGGGAATGATCGGCTCTCCGTTGACACTGACCCATGCAATAGGGGTGTTGTAGGAGTAGACGACGTAGGAGATACCGGGGTTTTCCCGGTCCGACTGGTAGGCGTCGACCCATTCCTTGGGCAAGCGACCAGTGCGATTGGGGGTGTAGTCGTAGGCGGCCATGGCGCCGTGGGATTGGAATGCTTTCCGCACCGTCAGCAGACCGAAGGGGCCGGCCACGTCGTGTCGAATCGACACGGTAGACATATCATCAACTCCCTTTGCTGGTTATCTACCATAATACCCAATCCGGCGCCACAGATAAACCATTCAAGGGGAGTTATTGGGAGTTTTTCGAGCACGTACAACGTCGCAACGAGGAGAGAAATATCAGCACAAACCAGGAGGCTGGATAAGCTTAGAATAACCACTGCACAAGCAGAGACATTGCACGTCAGCTTAAATATTATAGCTGACCCTGACTTCTGCAGCTGGGGTCATCATTTCAAGCATTCACCCTGCTGGCCACACAGGAAAATTCTCCCGCTGCCTGACCCGAACAATTTGTTAGAAGTGCTTCCAGCACTAGTACGGTGGAACGCCGACTACCTCCGCAACTCTATGGCCAGGGGTTTTATATTCACCAGGGGTCGCCGGCCAGCGTGGCGGGGCGCGTGACTAGGGGTGGGGCTAGGTTAACGGCAAGGGTGGAGAGAGAACTAAAATTCCTCTAGTAAAGATAATCCTGGTGGCGTCAACCCCGCTCCATGAACCTTCTTACCGCCCGCCCAAATATGCACCGGTCACTCCCAAGCAAAAGTCGAAACCCGCACCAACAAGCAGCGGAGCCCGCTAGAAGATCAGGGACTCTCACATCTCTGTTTTCCAAGGGACTCCGTTGCGCCAGTCTGCCACGCCCTCTCCTGCCTCTGCCGGCCTTGTCGGCAAGATCGCCGCTCTGGAGGACCCCCGCTCGCCGCGGGGCCGCCGCCGGTACGAACGCTCTGTGCCGGGCGCTCAGTTCAGCTCTCCGTCGCGGTGGCATCCCACGCCTCCCGCAACTGCCCCTCCCCGGGGAGGCGATCCGGGTCGACATGGACCTCCTCCGCGGTTCCTGTGGCAGTGGAGCTGACCGTCACCTCTCGCACGTCCTTGTACGACCCGGACTCGGGTGTGGTCTTGAGCGTGATCTGGCCGGTGTCGGGCCACGGGATGGAACGTGCCACGTCGATGGCGTCCGCCAGATCGGAGCCCTCGGACAAGGAGTGGCCGATAGGCATCTCCACCCAGACCCGCACATCGGGACCCTGGCTTCGGTCATCACGCGTCCAGCGCACGACGTACCGTTCCGCCCGGGCCTGCGCGATCGAGGGCGCCAGGTCCTCGAGGTCAGAACGCGTTCCCCAAAAGAGAACACCCTCGTCGACCCGGACCCTCGCCTCCTGTGGCAGACCGGCCGACTGCAGAGCCTCTGCGAGGCCGGGCAGCTGCGACGGATCCGCGGCTCGACCTGCGGCTGCCGACACGTCGATTTGGGTGAGACCGTGGTCGAGGCTCTGTACCGCCCAGCCGTCGTCCTCGATGTCGCCCGCCATCTCCAAGGCGGCGCCGGGGTCCGCGTCACCGACGAAGAGTCTGCGTTGATCGGAGGTCTCGAGCGTGACACGCGGTGATTCAGGGTCCAGGATGCGTGCTGCGGACTGCGAATCCTGGGCGAGCGGACCGAGATCGAGGAACGGGATGGTCGTCCGGATTTCCAGAGAGGTTTCCTCGAGAAGGACAGAGGTGATATCCGGGCCCCACTCGCCCAATGACTCCAGGACCTCTCGATGGTTCGTCTGCAGCCGGTGGATGGAGATCACGTTCCAGCCGTCCTCACCTTCAACCTCCACGTCCTCGACACGGAGATTCTCCTCCTCAATCAGTGTCAGCCAATCGAGGATGCTCACCAAAGGTGGTTCGGTCGCGTCAACGAAGACGATGCTCTGATCGTCGAGTATGGCCCGGCCGTCCAGCAGCGTGCTGAGCGCGACGAGGGCTTGCGCGACATCGCCGGTCTCGGCCCTGTGACGAGAGCCCACCTTCACCTCTGCAGTCCCCAGAGAGACTCGGGCGGCGGGCATCACCTCGTCGTCGATTACCTCCTCGGTCGCCTCAAGGATCGTCTCGATCTCGGCCTCTCCCGTTGACGAAGCGATCTCCACCCGGAGCACTTCTTCGGATGCGGACCTCTCCGGCTCGGCGGACTCCACGCCGGTCAGGTCGCCGATGTCGCGGGCGATGCGGAAACCGCCGGATCGCGTCCACAGTCCCAGTCCGACGGCCAGGGCCAAAACAAGAGCGACGCAGATCCCGATGGTCCAACGTCGTCTTCGTGGGTGGTGCTTCGCGGTGTCTGTCGTCATTCCTGCTCCGGTTCTCCCAGGACTGCCGGCCAGGTAAGTCCGCCCCGGTCCTCGTACCAGTTCACCGCGGCGGAGCTTCGTTTCAGGCGGAGGAGCGAAGGGGCTGTGACGTCTGCGAAGGTGTGGACGGTTCGGTAGTCACCTCGAACAGCCTATCCATCGATCCTTCGAAGGCATCGAAGGTGGCTCTGACCAGGTATTGGTGAATCATCGGCGGATCGACGTGCTCCATCATGTGCGGGATGTGAGCTTTGGTGCGGACGCTTCCCGGGTGCGGACCGGGCACGGACCTCAGAACATGGCGATGCTGCGCAACCTCGCAATCCCGCTCCTGGCGGGGTTGGGTTGCGCGAGCATTCCCCAGGCCGTGCGTTGGGTGTCCTACGAGGCCTTCACTCGCCCACTCGGACTCCTCCAACTCCCCTGAACAGGGAGAACGCATCCCTCAGCCGACTTTGCAACAGCCCCGCGACTCCGCTTCCCGGGGTTCAGTTCCCTGAGCGGGCGTGTCCGGTCTGTAGTCGACTCAGAGCGTGCTTGGCCTTTTCAGAATGGGGGTCGGCGTCCAGCGCCTGATGCAGTAGGCCGGCCGCCTGGTCCGGCTCAGCATGCCTGGCGCAGGTGGTGATGGTGTCGACGACTTGGGAGCGCAGGTGGGCGCGGGCTTCTTCGGCCCAAAGGTAGTCGGCGTCGGCGACCAGGCCTGGCCCTGCCATAGAGGCGGCGGTCGAGGCCAGGGTGGCGTCGCGCTGTTGGGCGGCTTCGCTCAGGAGGTCGCGCACGCGCCACAGGTCGCAGGTGACCAGGTCGGGGTTGAGGCGGTAGCGGTCTTCGTCATGGACGATGACGAGCGTGGCGTGTTCTTCGAGGTGCTCTCGGCAGGCGGAGCGCGCGGCGCTGACGGCGTCGTGGAAGCGGCGCACAGCGCGATGGGGTGCGGTCTCGGGCCACATGTGCTCGATGGCGGCTTCCAGGCGTGTGCCGTCGGGGTGGTGGACGGCGAGGTAGGCGAGGACTTCGTAGGCGGCCCGGCGGCCGGGTTTGACCTGGTGTCCGCATGCGGCGAGGGTGATCCGCTCGCCGAGCACCGTCAGAGCTACAGCGCCCGCCGGTGGGTCCCCGTTCCCGCTCGATGGGGCAGGCGTCGAGCTCGGACCGTCGCCGGACGTGCCAGGACGGTCGGCGTCAGCGTCCCCGGCGGGTGTGTCCTCTCCCTCTGCTTCGCTCGGGCCCTCGTCCTTGGCCGGGTCGGGCTCAGCTGTCTCTGGCGGGCGGGTTTGAGTGTTCAGGGCCTCGTGCAGGGGCTGGGCGAGGGTGGGGTGCCAGGTGTGTCCGCTGACGTCTTGCAGGGGCGTCTCGGCGTAGGTGATGGTGCCGGCCTCGTCGAGGGTCAGGGTGGGGCCGTCGGTGTCGGGCCAGGGGCCGAGCAGGACCGCGTGCAGTGGGGCGTGGGGGGTGTGGGCGAGCAGGGTGGTGATCTCGGCGGCCACGTCGGGCTCGGCGGGGGCCAGGACGACGAACTGGGGGCCGGCGGCAAGGGCGGTCTCGTCGTCTTCACCGGCGTCGTCGGCGATGCGGTGGCGGGCCAGGAGCTGCATCTGCAGCAGGGTCAGGGCGTCCTCGGTGGTGTCGGTAACCATGACGGGGCTGTGTTCGGCCACGTTGGGCAGGCGCCAGGGCGTGTGCAGGAGTTCGGCCAGAGTGCTGCGGGGCACGACCACGGTCAGGGCGGAATCGCTCTCGTCCAGGGCGCGGGTGAGCAGGGTGCGTGCGGCACCGTGCGCTCCGGGTCCGGTAATGCCCAGGCCGGGAACCTGGGCCAGATCGATCAGGGCCAGGTCCTGGCCGGTAGGAGCGGCCGGCGGAGTGCCATCACCGCGGCTGGAATCGATCCCGGCACCGTGCTGGTGGTGTTCCTCGCTCTCGGCGGCGCCGACCTCCGCGTCGTCCCGGCCGTCGTCCGTCTCAGCCGCTGTGGTCTCTTCATCGGTGGTGAGGGTTGCGTCGCGTCGGCGTTCGAGGCCCATACCGGCCAGGGTTCCGGCGCCGGCAGCGGTCATGGCCACGATCAGGCCGCCGGGCAGTGACAGCCCCACGGCGGAGCCCTGCTGCTGTTCGGCCTCTTCGTCTTGGCCGGGTTCCTCTTCATGAACGGGTGGGGTTTCGGGCTCGGGTTCGGGCGGCGCGATCAGCACGTCGTAGGAGATCTCGACCCGGCGCTGCTCGGCATCGTCAGCTTCCTCCAGCAGCGAGCGGTCACCCTCGGCTTGGGTTTCGATGACCACGTCCTGGTCCAGGTGCTCACGCAGTGCGTGCGCAACCGCCTCCGCGCGGTGTTGCGAGAGCTCGAGGTTGTAGTCGGCGTCCCCGGCCGAGTCGGTGTGACCGGTGACCACCACCGGCAGTTCGGGCGCGCCGTGCTTGCCGATGAGCTCAGCCGTGGCGGCCACGTCCTCCGTCATGCCGTCGGTCAGTTCTGCTGAGTCGTAGCCGAAGTCGTCCACCGTGCGGTTGCGCTCAACCACGTTCCCCTGCTCTTCGGGGACCTCTTCGGCATCGGGGGCCTCGACCTCGGTGCTCTCGGGTGCGGCGGGCGCGGTCGCAGCCGGTGCAGGGGCGGCGTGGGCGAGCGCGGGTGCGGTGATCGTGCCCAGGGTGGTGGCGGCCAGCAGTTGCAGCGGGCGCAGACCGCGCAGGTACACCGGGCGCCGGCGCAGGTGGGCGGCGATCTCGAGTCCCAGGACGGCGAGGTAGAGGCCCCAGATGCCCCACAGGGCCACGATGAGCGCTGCGGTGCCGAGCCCGTTGGGCAGGCGCAGGCTGGACAGGTGGACCTGCCAGGACAGGGCCGACAGGTCCGGGGCGGGCCAGGTCAGGGTGGTGGCCAGAACAGGGAGGGCGAGCAGGAGCAGGGCGCTGGTGGCCAGGGCGGCGGCGCGGCGGGTGCGGTGGGAACTCACGAGGGTGACCTCACGGGGCGTCGGTGGTGAGGGGTGTGGCGCTGGCGGTGCCGGAGGCGGTGCGCTCGGGCAGCGGCAGCAGGGCGAAGGAGGCGGTGGTGTGGGCGGTGACGGTGACGGCTTCGCCCTGGACCGTGGCGGTGCCGTCCATCCCGGCCCCGTCCAGGTGGTCTTCGGCGGCTGCAGCGGCCTGCTCCGGTTGAAGGGTCACGGTTCCGTCGGCTCGGTAGAGGGCCAGGTCGATCTGCTGGGCGCCGACCCGGGCGGCTTCTTGGGCGGTGTGCAGGGCCGAGGAACGTTGGGCCAGGGCGGAGCCGACGTCGAAGACGAACGCGGCCAGGAGCAGGAGGGCGCCGGCCATGACGACGGAGAAGGCGGTGGCCTGGCCCTCATCGCCGAACTTGCTGGGCTTCATGGGGTGCTCCGGTAGGTGTCGACCACCGAGGTCGCATCGCCCTCGACCGTGGTGGTGCCGGGAAGGCCCAGGCCGGTCAGTTGCGACAGGTCGGCGGTGCAGCTCACGGTTGCGGTGACCGTGGCTCCGGGGGCCAGCCCGGCGGTGTCCAGCGCGAGGTCGTAGTCGGCGCAGGCCACGTCGTGCGTACGCAGAGCCTCCTCTACCGCGGTCTCGGCTGCGGTGTGCGCGGCGGCGGGGGTGCGCTCCAGGGTCGCGGCCCGTGCGGCGGCATGAGCAGCGGTGTCCGAGCCCATGCGCGCGGCCACGACGTGGTGAGCGAGCAGGGCCAGCAGGGCGAGCAGGACCAGTGCGGGCACCATGATCGCGAACTCGGCCGTAGCCGAGCCCCCATCGTCGCCGGGGCGCCGGTGTGCGGCGCGTGGGTTCATGGCTCCTCCGTTGCGCGTTCGACGGGCCCGGTGACCTGGGAGGAGACGGGCCAGTCCAGGCCGGGCAGCACGGTGGGCACCGTTGCGCTCACCTCGACGCGGGCCTGGGCGTCGGTGCGCTCGACGCTGATGGTGAGCTCCTGCAGCAGCTCCCCCTGGAGCTGGCCGGCCACCTCCTGGGCACGTGCGTGGCCCTGTTCTTCGGTGCCCTCGAGCACGCGGGTCTGGGCGTGGCCGTGGTCGGCGATGGTCTGGGTGAGGTGATCGGCGTGGGCCCACAGCCCCACCTGCACCAGCAGCGCCAACAGAAGCAGCATCACGGGGGTGGCCACGACCAGTTCGGTGCTGCCGGCGTCGCCCTCTACTCGCCGGTGGGAGCGCATGGTCAGCCCAGGGTGATGGAGCCGGCCCAGTCCAGGACCGTCTCCGAGATCAACGCCAGGGCGCCCAGGGCGAGCACCACGAGGGTGGCGGTCACGGCGACGGCCTCGGTGGAGTACCCGTCATCGGACGATCTGCGTCGGGGGTGCTGACCTCTCGAGTGCATCGTGGCTCCTTTCGCGGAGGGGGTTCACACGCTGGTCAGAATGAGGCTCACGGCCGGGTAGCCGATCAGGAGCAGGAACCCGGCGAACATCAAGACCACGGGCAACGACATGCGTTCGGTGGCCGCATGGGCCTCGGCCTCCAGATCGGCCAGGTGCTGGCCACGCAAGGTTGAGGCTTTGGCGGCCAGGCTGGCGCGCACCCGGGCCCCGTCGGCCCCGGCCAGGCGCAGGCTCGCGGCCAGGTCGGTGGCGGCCGGCACCTGGTAGCGCTCCCCCAGTTCCTGCAGGGCGCTCCAGGTGGGTTCACGGCGCAGGGTGGCGGTGTGCAGGCTGGTGCGCAGGGCGCGCATGGCCCAGGTGTCGGTGGTCCGGGTGGCCTCGTGCAGGGCCCCTTGGACCCCGGCGCCGCCGGCCAGGGAGATGACGACCAGATCGCACACCGCGGCGATGGTGTGGCGCATCTGTTCGCTGCGTTCGCGGGCCTGGTCGCGGGCTTCCAGGTCAGGGCCCATCCACAGTAGGAGCGCGAACACGAACCAGGCGCCCAGGGCCCAGGTGGGCCTCAGCGACAGTCCGGACACGGTCAGCATCGCCCCGGCCGCGGGCGGCACCACAAGTGCGAGGCCGAGCATGGCGGCCTTCTGGGCAAGGTAGTCCTCGACCGGCTTCTCGCACGCGCTCAGATGCTGACGGGTGCGGCGGGTGGGCAGGCCGAGCCCGGCCAGGACCGGAACGCCGGGCCTGCCCAGCATGCGCGACCATCCACCACTCGGTGCGGTTGGGGCGTCATCGATTGGGAGCGGTGGCGCGGGATCGCTGAGTCGCTCGGCGAGGGAGGGCTGCGTCAAGCGCGGCCACAGCGCCGCGACCAGGCCGCCGGCCACCAGCAATCCGCCCAGGGCGGCAACGGCGAGGGGGATGCTCATTAGAGGACCATCCTTAGTGCAGCCCTTTTGGGTAGGGTTGTGACCTCTCGGTCCCGGTGGGTGCATGGCCAGTAGTGCGAGCTGTTCAACGGCCAGCATGAGTTCCGCCAGCCCCGCCGGGCCGAGGCCGTCTGATCGGCTTCAGGGACACGCCCCGCAGAGGGCCGATTAATGAGCTCCCGGCAGACGACCTCACCACCGGGCAGGTGCTCCACCAGCAACTCTGGAGTACGACGCACGTGTTCATCGGATGGGACTGGGCCACCGAAACCCATGACGTGACCGTCATGGACCACACCGGCCAACGCATCGACCGGTGGGAGTTCTCCCACACCGAAGAAGGCATCGCCACGACCCTGGCCCGGCTGCGCAGCCACGGCCCCCCGGCCGAGATGCCAGTGGCGATCGAGACCACCCGCGGCCTGTCCGTGGACCGCCTGCTGGCCGCCGGACACCCCGTGGTGCCCGTGCACCCCAACGCCTTCCACGCCATGCGAGCACGCTGGGGCGCTTCCAAGGCCAAGACCGACGCCGGCGACAGCTTCAAACTCGCCGACTACCTGCGCACCGACGGCCACATGCTGCCCCGCCTGGAGCCCACCGAGCAGGCCACCCTGGACCTGCAAGCCCTCACACGTACCCGCGCTGACCACGTCGAGGCAAAGGTCGCCGCCGTCAACCAACTCGCCGCCCTGCTGGACGAGCACTGGCCCGGCGGCAAAGCGGTCTTCGCCAACCTGGACAGCGACATCGCGCTGTCCTTCCTTGGACGCCACCCCACCCCGTCCTCGGCCGCCAAACTCACCGCCGGACGCCTTCAGGCCTGGTGCAAGCGACGCGGCTACTCCGGCAGGAAGCCTGGCACCGTTCTCATCGAACGGTTGCGAGCCGCCCCGACAGCGGCCTCCCGCCCCAGCGAGACCATCGTTGAGCAGCTGGTCCTGATCCAGGTCCAGCTGGTCCAGGGCCTGCGGGAAACCATCCGTGAGCTGGACAAGGCCGTCGCCGAAGCGGTCGCCGCCCACCCCTACGCGCCGTTGTTCGCACCCATGCCGCGCATCGGCACGATCAACCTCGGCCAGATCATCGGCGAGGTCGGCCCGCTCCTGGAGCGTGCACGAACGTGCGAGCAGCTCATCGCGGAGACGGGCGTGGTCCCGGTCACCCGAGCTTCGGGCAAGTCGCGGGCGGTGGCCTTCCGGTTCGCGACCAACCGGCGGGCACGCTTGGCCCTGACCCAGTTCGCCGACCACAGCCGACACGGCAGCGCATGGGCCGCCAAGATCTACAACGACGCCCGTGCCCGCCAGAAGCGGCATCCGCACGCTACCCGGATCTTGGCCCGGTCCTGGTTGCGGGTGGTGTGGGCCTGTTGGCGTGATGGCACCGTCTACGCCCCTGCCGCTCACCAGGCCAACGGCAAGATCGTTACCACCTCGGAGGTGCCTTTGGCGGCATAGGGGTTGACTCAGGAAACTCATGCAGGCACCTCCCCACCGGTGCGGGTACGCGTGCGGGCCAGGGCGCGAGGGCCCAGATCGGTTCGCGCCAGCCGGGACAGCCACACCAGCCCCACCGCCCACAGCACGCCGATCACCGCCAGGACCACCTGTCCGAACACGGTGTCGAAGGGGTCCAGGTAGTCGGCGTTGACGACCGTCAGGCCCACGGCCAGTGCCAGGGTGGTGCCGGCGATGATGCGGGCCGAGGTGCGCACCCGGGCGCGGGTGGCGGCCACGCGCACGAGCATGGCGGCCTGGTCGCGGGCTGATCGGGCCAAGCTCGACAATAGGGCGCCCAGGTCGGCGGCTTGGCGGGTGGCGGCGGTGGACAGGGCCGCGGTGACCAGGTCCGCGGTGGGCACGTCCACCTGTTCGGCGAACTCGGCCAGCGCCTGCTCGGGCGGGGTGCCCTGTTGCAGAGCGTCCGCCAGGCGGGACACATCGGCGCGGATCAGGGGCGGGGCGGTGGGCACGGTGGACACAATGGCCTGGTGCAGCCCGGCTGCGCCTTCCATGAGGTCGCGCAGCTGCTCGGTCCAGGCGGCCACGGCCTCGACCCGGGCGACCTGCGCGGCATGAGCCCGGTCCGGACCCAGCAGAGCGGGCAGCCACCACACCCCGGCTCCGGCGAGCACCCCGCCCACGGGCCACCCGGTCAGAACCCAGCAGAGCAGCCCCGCGGCCACCGCACCGAGAAGGTGGGGCGCGCTCGTCCGGTGCAGGTGCAGCCGCCCGGACAGGGAACGGGTGCGGTTTCGAGCGCGTTCGGCCCCCACCAGCAGAGCCAGGGCCAGCCCAGCGCCCGCGCTCAGGCCGCCCAACCCGCCCAGGAGGAGAACAGGGGTGGTCATGGCCGGTGTCCGTTCCACGCCACCTCACCCATGAGCAGGGCCGGGTCGAAACCGTGCTCTTGGAGCGCGTGGGCGGTGTGTGGGCTGGGCGGGGCGCCGCCAGACCCGTCGTTGCGGTAGATCTCGTTGGAGAGCACCTGCGACCCATCAGAGCCCACGACTTCGCGCACGCTGGTCACCCGGCGCTGGCCCTGTGGGGTGGCGTCCAGGTGCACGACCAGGTGCACGGCCGAACCCACCAGAAGAGAGGTGGCCTCGAGCGGCAGGCGCTCGGAGCTCAAAGCGGCGTAGGCACCGAACTTCGCGAACGCGCCTTGCGAGCTCGCGGCGTGCAGGGTGGTCAGGCTCCCGTCGTTGCCCTGGCTCATCGCGGTGAGCAGCGGCACCGTCTCGGACCCGCGGGTTTCACCGACGATGACCCGGTCCGGGGACATACGCAGCGCCGCCCGCACCAGGTCCGCCACGGTGACCTCACCCTTTCCTTCGGTGTTGGCCGGGCGGGCGTGCAAGGCCACCGCATCCGGGTGGGCTTGCACGTCGCGTTCTAGGGCGAGCTCGGGCACGTCCTCGATGGTCACCACCCGCTCCTGCGCAGGGATCTCGGCGGCCAGGGCGCGCAGCAGGGTGGTCTTGCCGGCGCCGGTGCCGCCGGAGATGACCAGGTTGCGCCGGGCCCGCACCGCCGCCGAGAGCAGTTTCTCCACCACCGGCTCCAGGGTGCCCAGACGGCGCAGCTCGCCCAGGCCGGTGGTGCGGTAGCGGTGGCGGCGGATAGAGACCGCCGGCTGGTGGGACACATCCAGCACCGCATTCAGGCGGGACCCGTCGGACAGGGGCATGTCCAGGATCGGGGCAGCCGCGTCGAAGCGCCGCTCCCCCGCCGGGGAACCCGCGGCAATGCGGCGAACGAGGGAGGCGAGTTCGTCGGGGGTGTCCACGATCGGGTCCAGCTGGGCACGGGTGCCGTCGGCGTAGCGCACCCACACGTCGGTTCCGGTCAAGTTGATGTTCTCGATCTCGGGGTCCTGGAGGAGCTCTTCCAGCGGTCCCAGCCCGCAGACCCGGGCCACCACGCGGCGCTGGATGGCCTGCTCGGAATCCGCATCCAGCACCCCGTGGCCCTGCGACAGGGCCCGCCCGGCCCGCTCATCCAGTACCACGCGGGCCAAACGGCGGGCGCGGAAGCGCTCCTGATCCGGGGTGCTGTCGCTGTCGGCCTCACTCTCCAGGCGCCGGGTGACCTGGGCGGCAACCTCGCGCACCGTTTCCTCGAACTGCTCCTGGTTGGTCACCGCACCTCCTCGACCTGGCCGGTCTCTGCTGGTTGCGTACGCGAGTGCAGGGTCGCGGCCAAGCTGCGCGCGGCCCGGATGAGGGGGCGGCGGTGGATGCGGGCAGCATCGCCCTGGCCCGTCAGGAACCGGGCTGCCTTGTCATCCCGGGGCAGGCGCGCCCACACCGGCAACCCCACGACCTCGCTGATTTCAGCTTCACTGCCACGGCCGCCAACCACGGCCAACCCCACATGAGGGCCCGCGCGGAACATCCAGCCGGCGCTCTCCTTGACCCGCTTGAGCTGGGCGATGTCACCGGAGCAGACCAGGACTGCGAGGTCGGACGCTGCCAGGAGGCCGGCTGACGGTCCCTGCGGCCTTACCCGGCCCAGATCCACGATGCTCGTCCCCTCGCGCAGCGCCTTCGGGTTCTGCGACAGCAGCTCCAAGGCCGCGCTCGTGCGGTCAGCAGAAGACGGGGCCACGCACACACGTGCTCCGCCGGGCAGGACCTGGGTGGCACTGGTCAGGTCGGGGCGGTCGTGGTCCTGGCCGCTGCGGCTGGAGGCGGCCAGATCGACCACTCCGGGCCAGGGCGGCAGATGCCACCAGGGGGCCACGTCCCCGCCCGAGGCGTCCGCCTCCACAATCGGCACCGGCGCAGGGTCAGGCCACACACCGGCCAACGCCAACGACAAGGTGGTCACACCGGGGGCTCCGGACAGGGAGAACACCGCGATCATCACGGGGCCTCACCCGCCTGCGCGGTGTGCACCAGCGACACCTCGTCCTCGGCAGCCGCGCGGGCCACCTGGGCGGCGTAGGTCGACTCCACCACGAGGTCGACGGAAACCCCGCCCGCGGCTGCTTCGTCGGTGAGCCCCTCCAGGGCCTGGACACGGGCGGGGATGGACTGGTCGGAGCCCTCACCGGTCAGCACAACGGTCACTTCCGCACCCGGCCGGAGAGAGGAGGGCGCTCGGCCCGGTTCGAGTTGGAGGCCGACCGTTGCCTCGTCGGATCCGAGCTGCTCGCCCTCGCCTCCCAGCACCTCTGCGGAGAGCAGGCCTCCTTCGGTGACCGGGCTGGTGACCGTCGTCCCGACCGCCTGCTCCGGTTCACCGAGGGTCGGCAGGCCTTCGAGCCCGGCCGCCTCGACCACCTGCACATCCTCGGCCCCCACTTGGTGGCCGGCAGGCAGATCGGCAGCGGCCACCAGGACGGGAGTGCGCTGGTCCACCTGCTCCAGTGCCACGACCGACAGGGCCGCCCCGGCCGCCATGAGCGCTGCGGCCAGAAGCATCGCGCGCCACCGGCGCGACCGCGCCTTCAGCCTGAGCGGGTGGGCCTTCTCATCGGGGGCCTCGGTACGCTCCTGTGTCGCTGTCATCTCGCGCACCTCATCCTGTTCACGTGACCACCCCGGAGGACTCGATGACCTCGACCTGCTGGGAGGTCTCGGTGGTCAGCGACCGCAGGCTGCCTCCCTCGCCGTCGTCGCTCTCCCACGAGGTCTCCCACCTGACCTGAGCGCTGACCTGCACCTGGCCGGTCGAGGTGTAGGTGTGGCCGCAGTCGGGCGAGGACTCTTCCGGATCATGCGTGGACGCATCGAAGGGGGTTCCGGGGCCTTCGCAGTCCACCGTGGTGCCATCGCCCATCTGCCAGGAGACCGACGAGGGGGCAGCAGTGACGCTGACCTCTCCCCCGGGCACACTCGCACTCGCGCTCTGCTGGGCCCACTGGTCGCCGTCGATCCACATCCACACCGGAACGTGCACCAGCACCGGCCCATCAGGACTGGGCGACATCGCAAGCTCCGGTTCCTCCAGCTCGAGGGAGGCGCGGGCCTCGTGGGCGACTTCGACCAGGTCGACCCCATCGTCCTCGTCCTCATCGCCGCCGACATAGGCCGTGCACCGCATCGAAGACGCGTCCCCCTCACAAGGGGGCGGCTCGTCGGAGGAGGCTTCGCCGCCGCCCTCACCCGAGTCCCCACCGGGATCCGGCGCTTCGCCCGGAAGCTCCTCGGTCGACTCGGCCTCCGCATCGCACCCGGCGCCACCACCCGCACCGCACTCCACATGACCGAAGAAGTCTTCAGCCGAGGCAGGCGTCGCCATAAAGAGAGACATGACCGTGGCAAGAGCGGCAGTGAACCCCCTCAGCATGAGCCCTGCTCCCAAATGCGCAGCTCTGAAACCCGCCATGCAAGACCATCGTCTGTGACGGTGGCATCGATTTGCCGCGTGCCCGCGGACGCGTCATCCGAGGGTGAGCTTTCGCTCCCAGTCCACTCCGCCCCGTCAGCACAGTCGATCAACTCGACTGTTTCCGGATTCTCCTGAGGTTCCCGCTCGACAACTTCGGGATTCAGGTCTGGCTCGCCCTCGAACGCACCGTCGTCCTCTGCACTCTCTAAACCGTGGCGCATCAACGCGAGGGCATCCCCGGAAGCGTAGTTCTCCAGCTCATCCGGGTCCGGGTTGCCGTCATGAGAGGCCTCGACGACGATCTCCCACATGCCTTCGTACGCCTCGAGCGCAGACTGCTCGGCAGCTTCCTCCGGGGAAGGGGGTTCAGAGGGCTCCTCAGGGGCGGGAGCTGGTTCTTCCTCCGCGGTGCAAGCCGTGCCCGCGGCCATCATGGCCAGCAGAAGCACCCCTGCCGCACCTAGCCTCATCAGTCCTCCGCAGTATCCGGGGTAACCCTCACGCGGAGTGCCGAGGCTAGTACTGACAGCCCTTCAAACCAATATTACGCAAGCCGGAACTCAATCCCGATAGGTATCCCTCACCCACAGGTAAGGGCCTGCTCTGAGAGCAGGCCCGTTCGTTTCGGGTCCGGGACATGCACGTGCGCCGATCTACTCCAGGGCGGGGCAGCCAGGCATCCCATGAACACCACAGCGCGAGCACATCAGCTAAGAGGTCATCTCATTTGGATTCTCTGTAGCCTGGGCCCATGTCGATGGTCGAGCGGCTGGTGCCGGACGGGTTGTGGGAGCTGTTCCAGAAGGTGGTGCCCCAGGCGCCCACCAGACCCCAGGGCGGGGGCCGGCGCAGATACGGCGACCGTGAGGTGCTGGCCGCGATCATCTTCGTGGCCACCACCGGCTGCACCTGGGCCCAGCTCCCACCGGCCTTCGGCCCTTCCGGGCCCACCGCCCACCGCCGTTTCACCGAGTGGAGCCGGGCCCGCGTGTGGGCCAAGCTGCACCGTCTGGTGCTGGACGAACTCGGCTCCCGCGGCGAGCTGGACTGGTCGCGGTGCGCGATCGACTCGGTCAACATGCGCGCCCTCAAAGGGGGGACCTGACCGGCCCGAATCCTGTCGACCGGGGCAAGAAGCGGGCGAAGATCCACCTGATCACCGATCGTGGCGGATTGCCGCTTTCCATGGCCGTCTCGGGTGCGAACCTGCACGACAGCCAGGCCCTGCAACCCTTGGTACGAGGGATAGCGCCGGTGCGTTCGCCTCGCGGGCCCAGGCGGCGCAAACCGGCCAAGCTCCACGGCGACAAGGGATACGACTACGACCACCTGCGCCGATGGCTCCAAAGGCGCGGGGTCGTCCATCGTCTGGCCCGCAAGGGGGTGGATTCTTCGCAGCGGTTGGGCCGGCATCGGTGGCAGGTCGAGCGCACCATGGCCTGGTTGGCCGGATGCCGCCGCCTGCACCGCCGCTACGAACGCACAGGCGCGCACTTCCTGGCTTTCGTCGGTATCGCTTGCACCCTGATTTGCTACCGCAGACTCGCCAAATGAGATGGTCTCTAAGGCGCTACCGGGGACGCAGGTGTTCTCGGCCTATGGCAGGAGCGCGTCGAACCACGTTCCGCTATTCCCCCGTTCCGGCCACACGCACACCCCAGGCGGCCGGCTGGCTAATATCGCCCTATGCCCACACCCCTTCCTAAGGGACCACGCCGACGATGGACTTGGTCTCCAGGTACTCGCTGATGCCGAACTCGGCCCACTCGCGGCCGTTGCCGGACTGCTTGTAGCCGCCCCAGGCGGTGTTGAAGTCGAAGGCGGCGTCGTTGATGAGTACGTAGCCGGTGCGCATCTGCTCGGCGACCGCGCGGGCCCCCTCCGGATCGGCGCTGGTGATGTACCCGCACAGGCCGAACGGGGAATCGTTGGCGATGCGCAGCGCCTCGTCGACGGTGTCGTAGGCGATGACGGACAGCACGGGGCCGAAGATCTCTTCGCGGGCGATGGTCATGTCGTTGGTGACGTCGGCGAAGACGGTGGGCTTGACGAAGTGACCGCCCGCGAGCTCGTCTGGGAGGGCGGGCTTGCCCGGGCCGCCGGTGACCAACCGGGTTCCGGCGTCGATGCCTTGGCCGATGTAGTCCTGGACGGTGTCCCACTGCTCGGCCGACACGACCGGCCCCAGGAACGTCTCCTCGGCGCGCGGGTCGCCAACCTTGAGTTCGTTGACGCGCGCGGTCAGCAGGCTGAGGAACTCCTCCAGCCGCTCGCGCGGCACCAAAGTGCGCGACGATGCGCCGCAGATCTGTCCGCTGTTGCCGATGCCGTAGAACACGGCCGTCTCGACCGCCATGTTCAGATCGGCGTCGGGCAGCACGATCTGGGCCGATTTGCCACCGAGCTCGGTCACGAGCCGCTTGGCAGTAGGGGCTGCGGCACCAGCCACCCCTTCGGCGACCGGGCCGGAGCCGGTGAAGGAGACCATGTCGACCTCCGGGTGAGAGTTGAGCACGTCACCGAGGTCCGACCCGCGGCCCAAGACGACGTTGACCACGCCTGCTGGCACTCCGGCGGTGTCGAGGATCTCGGCCAGCAGGAGCGCCGTGCGCGCGCTCAGCTGAGCCGGCTTGAGGACCACGGTGCAGCCCGCCGCGATCGCCGACGCCACCTTCCCGGCCGGCTGGAGGGCTGGGAAGTTCCACGGGGTGATCAGCGTGCACACGCCGATCGACTCGCGCCGCACCCAGGTGCTGCCCCGCCGGGCAACGAACTCGATCCGCCCCAGGGCCTCCGCGGCGTGCTGAAACTGCGGCTGGGCCGCCTGCACGTGCAGCGTGCGCGATATCTGGATCGGGGAGCCGAGGTCGGCGGTGACGGCTTCGGCCATGTCCTCGGCGCGGCGGGCGTACTCGGCCCCGATCGCCTCCAGTAACTCGCCCCGTTCAGCGACCGAAGTGGTGCTGAATGCCGGGAAGGCCCCGCGCGCGGCGCGGATGGCCCGTTCGGCGTCCGCCACGCCGCCGAGGGTAACGCGGCCACTCGGCCTGCCGGTGGCGGGGTCGATCAGGTCTTGGACGGTGCCGTCGACCGGTTCGGTCCACTGACCGTCGATGTAGAGATGCTGCGCCTCGAACATGGCGGGCTCCTGTCCTAAAAGTTGCGTCTGGCGCGATCGAGCAAAGGGGTGTGCGGGGAAGGGCGCGAGGGGAAGGGAATCTCGCGCTGGCCACGCTGTCCCGGCCCGCCGACGTCGGCGGGCCGGGACAGCCGCGCTTGATCCCCGGTAGTCAGGCGTTCTGCGGAGTGAACACGCCGCGGAAGCGCATCCTGCCCGTGGAGAGCCGGTCGAAGGCCTCGTTGGCCTGGTCGAGAGTGAAGGTCTCGGTGATCGGCTTGACCTTGCCCTTGCCGGCAAAGTCCAAGACCTCGCTCAGGTAGTGCTGGCCTCCGTGAGTGGACCCGATAACCTGCTGGCGCATCATGTGGAACGGCACGCCCTCCGACGAGATCTCGAACGGCTGGGTGAAGTCCAGCCCGCTCAGGACGACCCGCCCGCTTGGCCGCAGACCAGCCATCGCCTCTTCAGCGGCGTCGAAGGCATTGGTGGTGACCAACAGGACGTCCGTCCCGCCCAGGTCGGCCAGCTCCCGGCCGCTCGAGAGCACGTGATCGGCCCCCAGCTCATTGGCCAGGTTGTGCTTGTCGGGCGAATGCGTGATCGCGATGGTCTCGAAGCCTGATGCCTTGGCCAGCTGAATGGCGACGTGTCCCAGTCCGCCGATGCCGATGACGGCGATCCGCTCGCCCGGCTGCAGGTTGGCGTCGCGAATGCCGCTCCACGTGGTGTAGCCGGCGCACATCATCGGGGCCGCGTCGACGTAGTCGAGCTCATCGGGCAGCAGCACCGTGCCCTCAGCGGCGACCGCGATGTACTCCGCGTGACCGCCCTGTGCGGCGAAGCCGGTGGTGCGCGCGCTGGGACAGTTCATCGCGGTCTGGCCGGTCAGTGGCAGGTATTGGCGGCAGTAGTCACAGCGACCACAGGCCTGCTGCACCCAGGTGGTGCCGACCCGGTCACCGACCTCGCGGCCGTGCACGCCGGCCCCAACCTCGACGATCTCGCCGACGACCTCGTGGCCCGGGGTCTGGGGGTAGATATCCCCGCCAGCGCCCTGGGTGGCCCACACGTCCGTGTAGCACATCCCCGATGCGTGGACTTTGACCAGCACCTGCCCCGGCTCGGCCGTGGGTGTTGGGACCTCCTGGACCTGCCAGGGCTCGTTCGCTCCCGTCATCACGATTGCCTTCATGGCGCACCCCCTGTCTCGGGCCCGGCGTGCCGAACCAAAGATTGTAACTATCTGGTTCGTTACACAGTAGGTCGCAGTACATCGTCCGTCAAGAACTGGATGGTTACTTACCTTCGATACATTTGAGGCATGCCACCCGACGCGAGCGCCACCAAGGCCCGCATCCTCGACGCAGCCTTGTTCGAATTCGCCCAGTACGGCCTCGCCGGCGCGCGGGTCGACCGGATCGCCGACTCGGCGTCGGCGAACAAGCGCTCTATCTACTCCCACTTCGGCAACAAGGAGGAACTCTTCGACATCGTCGTCGCCTACGCCCTCCGAGATCTGGTCGCCGCCGTCCCCTTCACCGCCGATGACCTCGGCGACTACGCGGGACGCATGTTCGACTACCTCCTCGAGCATCCGCAGACGCTGCGTCTGACGGTCTGGGCACAGCTCGAGCGATCCGACGTGGGGAGCGAGGAGATCGAGGAGTACCGCCCCAAGGTCGCCGCGATCGCCGCGGCGCAGGAGGCCGGGGTGATCGGCAACACCTGCGACGCCGCCGACATGCTGGCGTTCACCGTCTCGACCGCGACGTCGTGGGCGAACGCCTCGCCGGCCCTCCGGGGCCTCGCGGCCGAGCCCGACGGCTCAGCTGCACGGATCGCCAGCCACCGGTCCGCGCTCGTCGCCGCAGTGCGCGCCATCGCGGGTTGAGTTGCACAGTCCGGGCCTCGAGCGCTACCAACGAGCATTCGTTTCGGGATAGGACAGCGCCGCCGAGAGCCGCGGCGACGAAAGGAACCGTTGCGCCGCGCAATGCCGTGTGACCCTTCGACGCCTAATAAGGCCCCGTTCCAGGAGCCAACGATTCAAGGAGTTCATCACCGACCTGCGTGGGCAACTGGCGGGGCGGCTTCACGCCATATCCTGGGGGAACCATTCTCGTTGGCGGGCTCGCCACATGCGTGGCGCTGTGGCCTTTGGCAGTGACAGTCTGGCACCTGCTCGAGCTCACTTCCGGCCAGGTCGGGCGCGTAGCCTTAGCGGAATGGGTGCTGGGCTGTTGGCCGCGGGGATCGTCGGAGTGCATTGGACGCGCGCCTCTCCGGTGAGACTGTTCTGGCTGATCCTGGCCGCCTGGACCGTCGCCGCGAGCGCAATCGCGGCCATGACCGGGCTGGCCTGGCTGGTGCTGGATACCCCCAGTGGCAACCGCCCGAAGAACTGACTCCCAGGAACCTGGACGCGATCGCCACCCGGGCCTTCGCGATCGTGACC
Organism: Nocardiopsis coralli; assembly: GCF_014892575.1. Taxonomy (GTDB): domain Bacteria; phylum Actinomycetota; class Actinomycetes; order Streptosporangiales; family Streptosporangiaceae; genus Nocardiopsis; species Nocardiopsis coralli. The sequence goes on from NZ_JADBGI010000001.1 coordinate 114,348, forward strand.
GGCCTGGGCGGTGTGGCTCTGCTGGTGATCTCCTACCGACGCCAGCGCACCACCGAGTACGGCGAAGAACGCGAAGCAAGCAAGCTTCACCGACACCTCCGACAGCGCTAGCGAAAAACTCGGCAGCGCCGCCGTACGCCTCGCCGGGGTGCACGCCCTGGCACGCTTGGCTGACGAAGCCCCCAAAGACCGGGACGACCTGGTCCAGATGGTCATCGACGTGCTGTGCGCCTACCTGCGCGTGCCCTACACACCCGCACCCGGACCGCTGCCGGACCACGCCACAGCCGAGCAGGCCCAATCCCACGACGAGCGCGATCTGGACTTCGCCGCTCTGCGGGAGGTTCGTCACACCATCATCCGCATCATCGGCAACCGCCTACGCGAGGAGCCTCGTTGGCGCGGAAAGAACTACGACTTCACTGGCACCGTCTTCGATGGCGGTGACTTCTCGAGGGCTCACTTCACCGGTGGGACGGTCTCCTTCCTCGGCGCCCACTTCACCGACGGGGCCGACACCGGCGGAAAGGTGTCCTTCTCCGACGCCCTCTTCACCGGCGCGGAGGTGTCCTTCTCCAACGCCCACTTCACCGTCGGGTCCATGCCCTTCCTCCGCGGGCTCGTGAACTTCTCGTCGGCTTCAGGCACGTGCCCCTCGGGGCTGCTGCAAGCGGCAAAAGAGGGAGATTTCAGCGCAGTTGTCTTGCCTAAGCAGTGGCAGCCAACTGCCGATGAAGGTGATGGGCAGGAGAGGGGCCAGCCACCTGCTAATGAAGAGCCTGGCCACTGACCCCGCTCCCCGCTGTCATCTTCACGCCCGTCAGCATAATCCCGGGATAGGGACAAAACCCACGGTCCGTGTTCCCCTGAGTCCGGAGCGGAGCACGGACCGCTTTGGTCCATGCTAGGCCGCCCCTTCAGCCCTTCCAGTCCAGGACCCTGGTCACTACGTATGCACTCAAGGAAGCGAACGTAGCTCCGCACCTCCGGCGCTCCAGCTCCACCTGCGCGGCCGCCAGGAGAGCGGCCTGGTACCGGGCCAACGACTCGGTACCGGCAGAAAAGCCCGTGCGGACGAGGCGAACGTGCAAGCACTCCCCACCCGCCTGTGCTGAGTGTTCCAGCCCGACGACGAAGGTGTTCGCACGCCGACGCTGGGCGAGAGCCGGCGGGAGCGCGTACGTGTAACGGCAGAGCGACGAAGCTCCTCCCCGGCCGTCGGATCGCGCTTCGAGCGTCACGTGGCCCCAGTCCTCATCGGCCACGGTCACCGTCGCTCTCCTGGAGTGGACCCACCGATCGAAGCTCTCGCGGTCATCAACCGTGCAGATCTCGGCCATGGCCATCACTCCCTTCCCTTCAGCTCAAGGACCGGGCGTTTCGGCGATCGCTGAACGAAGGGCCGCACACGTCGCGACCGAGTGCGCTGCGCTAGGTTGGACACTGTCAACAGCTCCTTCTGTTGGCCGTGCCCCGGGCGGCCCAAACCGCCGCGGGGCTCACGTGTGGCCAGAATGAGCGCGGTTACAGCGCAAGCACAGGGAATGTGGCATTGGGAAGTAGAACGAATAGACCTATGGCTCTCTGAAATAATCTGTGTTTCCCTGAAGGCATGACTGACCGCCTGCCAGAGATGAACGCTCGTTTCGGTCGGGAGCTCAGCCGCCAGCGCAGGGTGAGCGGCTACACCCAGGCTCGATTGGCCAAGCAGGTCGGCGTGAGCCAGGGGCACATCGGCAATATCGAACGGGGCGAGCGCACACCCGATCTGCGGCTAATCTCAGACCTGGACAGGAACCTCTCCGCCAACGGCCGTCTCAGCACGTTCTGGGCCCAACTCAGCGGTGATGGGGAGCCGGTGTGGCTCGGAGATCTCGGCGAGATGGAGCGTCAAGCCGCCTCAATCATGGAGGTCAAGACGGACCTGTTCCCCTCACTTCTCCAGGTCGAGAGCTACGCCTTGGCCGCGGTGAGAACCTTCTCCCCTTGGGTAACGCCGGACGAAGCGGAGTCGAGCGTGCAGGCCCGCATGGCTCGAGCACGTCACTTCGCTGCATCCAGTTCGATGTACCGAGCGGTGCTCGATGCAACGGCTTTGACCCGTCGCCCTGGCAACGACCCTGCTCTGATGACGGAGCAGCTCACTCACGTGGTGCAGATGATCGAAACCGGACGGGTATCACTCCAGGTCGTCACCCAAGGCTGGCATGCCGGACTCGTCGGATCCTTCAAGCTGATAGCTTCCGCATCGGCCTCGGAGGTGGTCTACGTGGAGTCGGCCTATGCGGGTCGTATGGTGGACGACCCACAGGCGGTGCACCGCTTCCGAGTCCTGTTCAGTGACGTGCAGGCCGTAGCGCTCTCCCCACAAGAGTCGCTGCGGGTCCTGCAAGAGGAGTTGGCGAGGGTGAATCACCATGATTGACACGGAGTGGGGCAAGTCCTCATACAGCGGTGGCGCCCATCAGGACTGCGTGGAGTGCCGAAGAGACGGCGGCATCGTCCAGGTACGTGACACTCAGAACCATGCCCCGGAACTCCTGGCCTTCCCCTCCGAGGAGTGGGCAGCTTTCATTACGGGCGTCGCCAGAGACCACGAGCCGGAGTAGTTCGAGCGCCTCCGTTCTCGGGGGTCGTCGGGGACTCCACCTGTTCGTCGAGAAGAACACCACGTAGCGTGCTTGCGTGTCTGACCTGAACGAAGCCCACGCCCTCGAACTCGCCGCAACCTTCGCTTCTTCTCGAGCGCAATCACCTCATCAAGCACGCGTCCTGGGCCCTGTCGGCGAGAACGCCACGGTGCACTTGCCCGAGGAGGGGGTGGTCCTGCGCATCAGCGACGGCTCACAGCAACGCGCTCAACACGAGCTGGACATTTCTCACTGGTTGGCCGCCAATGGTGTCAACGTGGTCCGGGCGCACTCTTCGCGCCCGGAGATCGTGCAAGGCCGCGCCATCACTGTGTGGGGGTACTTGTCCGACCTGGAACCTGGTTCGCCGGCCGCGATCGGAGCGGCTCTGCGTTCCTTGCACCAAGTGCCCGAGCCTGTGGTACCGGCGTTACCGAAGCTGCGTCCGCTCTCCGGAGTGGAGAGCTACCTTTCCCAGTCGGCACTGCACCAAGAGGAGCAGGACTACTTGCTCGGACAGGTGCAGCAGGTGCTTCGGCGGATAGGAGAGGTGAGCCCCGCCCTTCCACCGGGCCCGGTCCATGGCGACGCGCATCGGAAGAACATTCAGCAGTCGAGCGACCGACCCCCGGTGTTGTTGGACCTCGAGCGCGTGAGCGTCGGGCCGCGCGAGTGGGACGTGATCGTGCCGGCGGTCTATTGGCGGGTCGGGTGGTACAGCGACGACGAGTACAAGCAGTTCGTGCAGGCGTACGGGTGGGACATCCGGGAGTGGTCCGGTTTCGAGGTACTCGCGACTGCGCGAGAGCTGCGGATGATCTGCTGGCTCAGCTCTCGTACGGGGCGGGAGCCTCACCTTCTGACCGAAGCACGACGGAGGATCTCCTCCCTGGAGGATCCATCAGCACGCCATGCGTGGTCTCCGGGGGGTTGATCATGCCTGGGCCACAGGTGCCTCGGAGAGGAATTCGTCGAACTCGCGGACATGGCGCGACGAAGCGTAGGGGGCCAGGTCCGACCGGAGCCGGGTGATGTATGCGCGTACACGTGCGGACCGTAGATGCCCAGCATCGGTGATGGCCGCACGAGCCAGCGCGCATGCAGCTTCCGGGTCTGGACAGGCCATACGAAGATGTGCACTCGCACTGACGAGCGCAGCAAAGGTACGGCTTCGGCGGAGAGATTCCGGTGCCAGCTTCACGGAAAGTTGAGCATGATCGATTGCCGTGGCGCCGTAGCCCAGGTCGTGGAAGCAGTGTGCGAACTCGTCGGCAACCTCTGAACCATCGAAGTAGCCCATCCAACTCGGATCCTCGGGGCCGATGTGGTGGAAGGCCTGCTCCATCTCGTGTAGCGCGCGAGTAGCGCCCGAGGCATCACCGAGTGTCGCCCGTCCGCGTGCCTCCATCGCCGCGAGCATGGCACGGACGGCCGGGGTTGCGCTGTCGGCCGTCCCGGCCTGAGCAGTGCGAGCCAGGTCAACGGCGCTGTGAGCCTCGCCGAGGAGATTCGCCTGGTGGCTCAGGAGCGCCAGTGCCTTGGCTCCCATCGCACGATCGCCTGCCGCGTGGGCCAGCGCCATCGACTGCATGAAGTAGTGGCGCGCCAATGCGTGGAGCCCTGCGTCGTAACCCGTGGCTCCCACCTTCGCGGTCAAGCGGGCGCTAGCGGCGTAGAGCCGTCGGCCCGTATCCGGTGCATAGTTACCGCGGAGCAGAGGACCGACTTCGCTGTGTAGGTATTGCACGGCCGCGGTGCGGGCATGCCCGCCACCGAATTCGTGGTCCAAGGCCGTGAACATGTCACAGGTGCGCTCGATTGCGTCCACATGGGCGTGGCTCACTTCCCGCCCGTCCGCTGCGCGCGCTTCGGGAATGGGGCTCGGTCGGTCGATGAGCCAGCGCAAGGAGGCGGTAGTCAGCTGCTCTGATGACAAGGGTGACAGGTTCGTGTGTGACGAGCCGCCGAGGTCGCGTCGCCACAGGATTTGCGCGTGACGAACCGCCTCAACGGGAGTACCGGGAAATTCGTCGTGGTCGATTACTGTCGGAGAACATCTTTGCGGTTCGCGTTGACCGACTCGGGCGCCGAGGCCCGACAGTGCCGCGTCGATGCGACCCTGGTGTTGGTAGCGGGTATGCCCTGAGAGCAGCTTGCTGACGGTGCCTTGCGTCATTCCGGCCATATGCGCGAGCGCGGTCTGGGGCAGGCTCGTGTGCTTGCGCAGCGCCCTGAGGAGCTCGCCCACGTCGCGGTCGACAACGGCCCTCCGCACTTCGGGCATACCCCAGACGTGCTCGGGGACGCAGGCACAATGAACGCGCGTGCCGGTTCGAGGAAGCCCGCAGTGGCCACATAGATCAGTGCTCATGAGGAGGCCCTTGTCCCCTGCTGCTGGGAGCGAAGAGCGGCGAGCGCGGGGATGGCCTGGATCTTCTCCTCAGGCATGGTGGACCAGTGGATACTCGAGGGCCGACGCCGCGGCGGACAAGTGATCGTGCGGGTGGGGGTGATGATCAGGTCCACGGACACGTCATGACCGCTTTCCGGGATGGGTTCGTCCAGGACCTGGAGGTCGTGGACCGTGGTCACGATGAGGGTGTCGTCGGTGACCAGCCCGGCGTGGGCGAGCAGCGCCATCTCGATGTCGGAGTAACCGGCGCCCTTTCCGATGCGCACGCCGTCAGTGCTCGCTGCGACGCTGCCGCACAGGATGACATCGACCGACCGCATCAGCTCAGGGCGGGTGCGGGGTGCGTGCTCGGCCGCGCCGCGCCCGGTGACCGCTTCATCCGGGCTCACTCCGCCCAGGTCCGCGGGGTCGACCAGGTAGAAGGGGTCGTGCCCGGCGATCTTGGGCACGGCCATGTACAGCAGACGGCCCTCGTTGACCGCGGATGTGCGCACTTCGTGCTGGGCCTTGTCGGGGTTGGCCTTGACCACCCCGGCGCCTCGCCACCTCGGGTGTTCCGAGAGGCGGGAGGCTGCTTCGCCGGCTCCGGTGAAGTTCGGGATCTTCCCGGTCACCGGACCCGTCCGCCCGATGCCTGCCTCGTCGAGACGTTCCCACACCCGGCGGCGCAGCGCGTTCTTCTCGTCGATGATGTCGGTGTTCATGGCCTCATCCAGTGAGTAGGTCGATGACGCGGTCCTGGAGGTCGTCGACTGCGGGCTCGCAGCGGTAGGGGCGCAGCTCGCGCATGGCGGCGGCGATAAGAGTAGTGGCCCCTCCGGCGCGCGTGGCGCGAACGGTGTCCATCGCCTGGTGCAGGGCGTTCACGGCACCGTCGAGCTCGCGTTGGCGGGCGTGAGTGAGCGCGAGGTTGGCGCACACCAGTCCCTGCGATTTGGGGCGGTCGGCGAGCAGGGGCACGGCCTCTTCGAGCAGGTGTTGAGCGCGTTGGTACCGGCCGAGGGCGAGGTGGGCTGATCCGGCGATGCGGTCGCGGCGCCCGATCCAGGACTGGGCGTCCAGGTCGGGGTCCTGGTGAGCGAGGTTGTCAGCTTCCGCCAGGTGGCGGTCGGTGTCGTAGGGCGCGTCGAGCCGGGCGTGGGCTTCGGCCACGTGCAGGGCCGCCACGGCGCGGGTGGGAGCATCGCGGGCTGCGGACATGGCATGGCGTGCGGCGACCAGTGCCTGGTGTGGGTCGGGTCGGGGCCCGTAGAGGGGGATGAATGCCTTGCGCAGGAGCGCGTCAGCCTGAACTTCGTGGTCGCCCACGGCCTGGGCGAGTGTGGCGGCCTCGTCGAGGTAGGTGATCGCGCCGGAGCCGTCCCTACGTTGGGAGGCATCCCAGATGAGCTGTCCCATCAGGCGCGCCGAGTGTGCACGCACCCCGATCACGGCCGGGTCCGGCCCATCGGGTTCGAGGAGGCGGCCATGGATCTGCCCGGCGCGGGCCAGCAGCACGGTGGAGGAGTGGCGGGCGTATCCCGAGTCGAGCAAGGCCAGGTCGGAGGCGCATTGCTCCAGGTCGAGGGTCGTGGAGGGGGTGTTCGTCGGGGCTTGCCCGTCGGCGCCGAGTCCGGCCAGGGCCGCGTCGATCCGTTCACGGCCCCGGAGAGGCTGGGACCCGGTGAGCAGCTTGGAGACCTTCGACTGCGACAGGCCGCTCATGCACGCCAAGGCCATCTGCGACAAGGGTGTGTGTTCACGGAGAACACCGAGCAGGCGGCCGACGTCTTGGGAATCCACCGCGGCTCGGGTCTCGGCCAGGGCCCACACGCGCTCAGGCACGCAGGCACAACGCGTCCTCGTGCCGGTCCGGGGCCGGCCGCAGTTGCCGCACCGGGGCCGGACGCTCACCGGAGGCACCCGGAATCAGCGCAGCAACAGCGAGAACGGGTGGGGCGGACAGTGACGTGGGGGGTCATATGGCCACCGTAGCGCGACGTGATCGCCGTACACCATTTCACCCAGGAAATCTATTCCTGCAGGAATGAATGTTATTCCGTCAGGAATAGAAACCGCCCCTACCGGGCGGCCAGGGTTGGAGCTATGAGTTCGCAGACCCCCCATGCGGGCAGAGCCGACGCGCTCCACACACAGGTGCAGGATTTCGCCCACGAGCACGCAGCTGAGGTCGTCGTGGTCTCCTTCGACGGCCGGCTGGTCTCGCTCGGAGGCGCGCTCGACGAGGAGACCGCTGAACGGTTCGCCGGCACGGCCTACGGCATTGCCGTGACCGCGCGATGGGCGGACCACGAGCTGGAGCGGCGGGGCGTCGACACGATCGTCGTGCGTTTCGGTGACGGGTTCTGGGTGGTCTCACCGGTGCACGGTGCGGGCTGGCTCGCCGTGGGCGCGCACAAGAAGCAGAACGCGGGCCAGCTCTCCTACCGGACGGCCCGGCTCGCTGATCGGGTCCACCCTCTTCTGCCCGAGCACGGCGAGCTCCTGGAACTGCCCAGCCCACTCTCGGGAGCCGTGAAGTGACCCGTCCTCACCCATACAGGCCTGCTCGCGACCTCGCACCGGTGTTGAGCGACCACACGCTCGTTCGCGCCACCGGGACCGTTCCGGCACCGACCTGTCCTGTGGCCGCGCACTCACGCGAGGTCTGGCTTGAGATCTCGGTCTCCACTCGGGGTTCACTCACTCTGCTGGAGATCGCCGTTCGCCTGGGCCTGACGCGTGGTGCCGCCAGGGTGGCGGTGAATGCACTACTGCAGGCTGGCGCGGCTCGCATCAGTCGGGGTCTGGGCGCCGGGACCGCCGAGCGCATCCGCGACCAGTTCGCCCCGACCCCCTACGACCCGGCGCTGACCTCGGTCAAGATCCTCGTGCTGGGTCAGCATCGGGAACGGCGCACATTCGTCGAGACCTTGAACCCGGCGAGCCTGGTGACGGTGCGTGAGCAGGTCCTTCCGCACACCCCTGGGCAGGTCGAGCTGTCCATGGCCACGCTCCCGCTGCCTCAGACCGAGCTATGCCTGTTGAGTGTTTCCGTGCCTGAACGTTGGCAGTTGCTCTGGGACGAGGCAGCACGCGAGGCCATCGCAGCCCTGGTCGTCACCACCCCCGGCGCCTGGGGCCAGGAGACTCCGCGCCTGAGGTTCGCCCGGTCCCACTGCCTGCCGGTGCAGGTGGTCGTGGACCACCGGAATGGCCCCGGCCCCGACCTGGACGCCCTGACCGGCCAACTCGGCCTGCCCCAGGAACAGGTCACTTTGTGCGACGTGCACCACCGCGCCGCCGTGTTCGGCGCGGTGCGCGACGTCGTCCACCAGTCCTGCCGCACCCCCGCCCCTTCTTCCCCTGTCGTGCCCGCGGAGATGCCATGACCAAGATCCTCATCGTGGGAGCCAGCCCCGCCGGGCTCCTACTCGCCCACGGCCTGCTCGACCATTCCTACGACGTCACCCTGATCAACGCCGCCAGCAGCCACGACATCCGTTACAGTCACCGTCCGGCGATCACGCACTTCACCCTGCCCACGGCTCTGGCGCACGAGCAGGTGAGCGGCCTTGCCATGTGGGAGCACCTGGCCCCACGCATCAGCGGGGCGCGAGTGCACCTGCACCCGCCGGGCGCATCGGCGATGACGGTGGAATCGGCCTTTGCGACCTACGGGGTATCCGTGGACCGGCGGGTCAAGAGCGCCGACTGGCTGGAGTTCGCCGAGGACCGCGGCGCGAAAGTGGTGATCAGCGGGATCACCATCAGTGACCTCGAGTTCTTCTGGCGCATGTACGACCTGGTCATCTTGGCCACCGGCCACGGGGAACTCAGCGCGCTCTTCGCCCCCGCTTCCAACGCTCCTGTGCCCGCCCGCCGTGCCGTGGCCCAGGCCATCCTGACGGGGGTGGCCGAGACCGAGGCCGCCGACCGGCACGTGGTCGGCCCGCCACCTGGGGCGCCCCCGGGCTACCTGCCTGAGCCGGTGGTCAGCGACCACGCGGAGGTGGCCTCTTCCCCCGAAATCCGGGCGATCCTCTCGCCCGTCCTGGTCGACTCGGGCCCGCAACACGTGCTTCAGCTCATGGGCTCGTCCGGCGGGCCGATGGATGCCTGGCCCGAGCGCCCCGGCCGGGACGACATCTGGCGCCGGATGGCCGAACTGACCCGCCAGCACGCGCCCGCGCTCTTCGAGCGGATCGAAGACGCCGGCCCCGTTCCCGAGCAGCAGGACGTAAGCCTGCACTCCTACGCCCCGCACGTACGCAACCCCGTCGGGCACCTGCCCTCAGGCGGACTCGTGCTGGGGATGGCCGAGGCCGTGATCGCCACCGACGACCCGGTGGCAGCCCAGGCACAGAACATGGCGATCGCCAGCGCCTCCCACTACCTCTCCCGCATCCTCGCCCACACGGGCGCGTTCAGCCCGGCGTGGATGACCGAGACATTCGAGGGCCTGTGGCAAGGCACCCCCTGCCCTGAGTTCCCCTTCGCCGGCATGGGACGAGCCATTACCGGCCTCAGCGAGGTCCTCGACCTCATCTGGGCACCAGAGGCCCCGCCCCACCTGGCCGAGGTCCTGGGCGCGGCTACCCACGACCAGAGGGTGGCCGACCGGTTCGTCGGCGGTCTCGACGATCCCCGCAGCTACGCCTGGCTCCAGGATCCCCACACCGCCAAGGACTACCTCTCCTCCCTCACCCGCCCCTGACCTGCCCCCACCCCCTTGGAGCATGGCCATGTCACAATGCCCCACCACACCCTCGTCGATGGCACGTTGGTGGAACCGGCGCGCGATCCGCGACTGGTACGACCCACTCGTCGTGCACGGCACCTACAAGCTGCTGTGGCGGTGCCACGTCCGCCACGTCACCGGCCTGTACCTCAACGCCATCTGCGACAACGACACCGTGTTGGAGATCGGCCCCGCCAACGGCGCCCACCTGGACCGCGCCGACCGACAGGGGCTGAATCTCCACCTGCTCGACGTCTTCCCCGGATCGCTCCGCGCCGCCTCCGAGCGCTTGGAACGCTACGCCCCCGTCCCCCATCTGGCCGATGCGCTTGAGCCGTTCCCGCTGGCCGAGGACTCGGTGGATGCGGTGGTGATGTCGATGGTGCTGCACTGCCTGCCCGGGCGCAGCATTGCCGACAAGGAGCCAGTGTTCGATCACATCGCCGACGTACTCCGCCCCGGCGGGACGTTCGCGGGCGCCACGGTCCTGGCCGAGGGGATCCCGCACACCCGCCGCAGCCGCATCGGCCTCAACGTTCTGAACAAGATCGGCTTGTTCTCCTGCTACCAGGACTCCCTGACCGACCTGCAGCACGCGCTCGCTCGATTCGACCGGGTGAAAATCTCCCGGGTCGGGTCGGTGGCCCTGTGGCAGGGGGTAGGCCGATGACAAGCCGCCCCTCCCCCAGCTCGGTGGCCCTGACCGGCATCGGGGCCCGCCTACCCGCAGGTGCCGACCGGCAGGACCTGCGTGGTCCGACCGCAGTGTGGGAGGCGCTCCGGAACGGTGTCCCGGCCACGAGCCGCTACCCCGAGGCCCGCTGGAAGAGCATGGTCGGGCGCCTGCACTCCCAGGACCGCGCCGAAGAGCCCTGGCCGGTCGCCCACTTGGATCTGCCCGAACACGGCAGCCTCGATATGGGCGCGTTCGGTCTGCCCGCTGGAGAGGGCGCCCACCTCTCGCCCACCCAGGGCCTCATCCTGCAGGTAGTGGTCGAGGCCGTCGCCGATGCCGGTCTGGCCCCGTCGGCGTTGGCCGGGCCGGAAACCGGGTTGTACGTGGGCACGGCCTCGCCCGACGAAGCGCTCCACACCTTCACCGACCATGCCCAACCGCGGCTGGTGGACATCGCCGCCGGCGGGGCAGGCATGCTCGCCACCCCCGTCAGCCGCGCGTTCGACACTCAGGGGCCGTTGACCTCTTTCGACACGAGCTGTTCCGCCTCGGCGTATGCGCTGGACGCTGCGCGGCGCGACATCCGGTCAGGCCGGGTGGAGGCGGCGATCGTCATCGGCGCCAACACCGCTGCCAACCCCGTCATCACCCGCGCGTTCGTCGAGGGCGGGGTCTTGGCCGGGGACGGTCTGTGCCGCCCGTTCGACGTTGACGCCCACGGGTACGTGCGTGGCGAAGCGGTCGTAGCGGTTGTGCTGCGCCGTTTCGAGAGCGCCCGGGCCGGGGCCGACCGCGTCTACGCCCTCATCGAACACACCGCTGTCGGCGCCGATGGGCGTTCGGCGGGCACGGGCATGCCGCGCTCCAGCGCCCAAGCGGCCCTGCTGGAACGCGCCTACGCTGAGGCACGCGTTCCCCTGAGCTCGGTGGGTTACGTGCTCGCGCACGGCACCGGAACCACCGCCGGCGACCGGGCCGAGACCCAAGCACTGGCCAAGGCCTTCGGCCGCAGCACAGAGCAACCCTTGGCTGTGGGATCGGTCAAAGGGCTGTGGGGACACTCGGAGGCCGCTTCCGGGCTCACGAGCGTCATCGCCGCCGCCTTGAGCCTGCACCACGCGACGGTGCCCCGGACCACGGGGCACACGCGCGCTCCGGGTCGGGTGGAACAGCAAGGGCTGCGCGTTCCCACACGCGCCGGGGCCCTACCCGGTTCCCACGTCGGGGTGTCCTCCTTCGGCTTCAGCGGCGCCCTCGCACACGCGATCCTGCGACGCGCTCCGAAGAGGAAGCGCTTTTCCACGGGTCAGCAGAGCCCTGCTTCCTCCGGTGCTGCCGTGGTAGCGCTGGCCGAGCACACCCCCGAACGGCTGCATGCTCTGGCCGGCATCTGGGCCCGGGCCGTGGAGCGCGACCAGCCCTGCCCGGGCCAGGTGGCCGACCACGCCGCCCGGCGCCGCGACCACCCCACGAGAGCCCGCGCAGCCATCACCGCCACCACCACACCCGAGATCACCAGCGCCCTGCAGGCGCTGGCCGAAAGGCGCCCACACCCGAACCTGTCAGGCCCAGTCGAACCTAGTCATCAGCCCCGGGTGGTGTGGGTCTTCGGCGGCCACGGCACCGCCTTCCCCGAGATGGGCCGCGACCTCTACCTCACCGACGGTCTGTTTGCCCACTTCGTCGACCAGGCCCGCGCCGCGCTGGAGGTGCACGGCCCGGACCTGTGGCACCCGGTCAAACAACCCGCGGTCGGGTTGGCAGCCACCCATCAGGCCACGTGGGTGATGCAGACCGCGATGGCCCGCACGCTCCAGGAGCGGTGGGGCCTGTACCCGGACGCGGTGGTTGGCCACTCGCTCGGCGAAACCGCCGCAGCCCACACCGCAGGCATCCTCTCCCTGACGGAGGCCGCGCGTCTGGTCAGCACCCGATCCCGCCTGCTGCACCAGGTCGCGCACCGGGGCGGCATGGTCGCCGCCCGCGTTCACGCCCACACGGCCCGAGACCTGGCCCGACGCCACCGCGTGGAGGTCGCCTGCCACAACGGGCCCACCCACTACGTGTTCGCCGGCTCCCACGACGACCTGGTCGGACTGGTAGAAGAGCTGGACCACCTCGCCGCAGCACCCAAGCGGCTCCCCGGCGCTCCCCCGGCGCACAGCCGCCTCGTCGCCCCGCTCATGCAGGACCTGACGTATGAACTCCGAGGACGGATCCGCCCCGGAGCCGGCCACATCGACTTCGTCTCGACCGTCGAGGCAGAGCGGCTTCAAGGCTCGGCCCTGACCGCGCAGTACTGGGGCCGGCAGCTACGCCGCCCGGTGCGGCTCGAACAAGCCCTCCTGTCCGCAGCACGCAGTAGTCCGACCCTGGTGGTGGAGGTTTCACCACGCCCGGTCCTCGGCCCGGCCATGACGGACACGCGAGCCCGCCACCACCTCGAGATGAGGGTGACCGCGGCCTCGGACCCGGCCAACGAGGTAGGCGGTCTGGCGGGAGCGGCAGCCAGCGCCTACATCCGCGGCCTGCCCGTGCAGTGGCCCTCCCAGCCGCACCCACCCTTGGACCTGCCGCTCGCGCGGTGGACCGAGGCCCCCGTGGCCGCGAGCTGGTTCGAGCGCCTCCAGACCATGGAGGGCTCGGATCAGGATCAAGCGGTGCTCGACGTGGTGCATGAGCACGTGGCCGACCTGGCCGCCGTCGATGTGGGCCAGCACGACCGGGAGCGTCCTCTGCCGGAGCTGGGGCTCAACTCGCTGCACCTTCTCCAGTTGCGCGCGCGTCTACTCGGTTCCCTGCCCGGCAACCCCCAGGAGCTGCCCGAGCACGAACCGACCATCCGCTCCATCGCCACAGCACTGCTCACCCTGGTGGTGGCACCTCTTTGACCACAGACCGGGCGCCGCTTCCCCTCGTTCCAGCGGCGCCCTGCCGGTCGGCGGATCGCTTGGGGAAGCAGCACGCCGCCGACCGGCCCTTTCTCTCCACCACGACCTCGGACGATGACCATGGCCTCTCACCTCGCAACCCGAGCCACCCTGCTGACCGTGCGCCAACCCAGTGGAATGAGCTTCGACGACGTACTCACCCACACCGGAATCTCCTCCCGGACCCTGACTAGCCTGGTGGAACACGACCGGATCCGCCGCTCCCGGGACCAGCCCGCGTTGTTCTCTACACCGAGCGTGCTGGAACACATGTTCGCAGGCCCTCCGCGCACGGTCTTCGACCTGCTTAACGAGGCAGCACGGAACGGTCAGCACCTGATCGGCAAGGATGCGGCCCGAGCCCACGAACACGCCTGTAGCCGAGCGCACCTGGACGGCATGCCCACACGGATCGTGCGCCGCACCAGCGCTCCCCCTGAGCCGAACACCGCGTGGGGCTGCTGGTACCGGGGCGACCGGGCAGGAGCCGGGGAGCACCTGACGGTCCAGCAAGGCATCTGGGCCCGGCGCGAGAAAACGGCGGCTCTCAGCCCGCCCCGGTGGCGCCGCACCCACGTGCTCTGGATCAGCCCGGCGCCCCTGTCGCCGTGGGGCCGTTACCTGGCCGAAGAGATGGAGAGCCGTGTCAGGGCCGGTCAACGCGTCAAGGCGGTGCCGACCGACACGGTGCGGCCTCTGGAAACCACCTGCTCCCTGCCGGAGGTGGACGTCTACGCCTCGGGCACGATCCTGATCCGCCAATTCACCGGTGTCGGGGCAGATGCCGGCCTCATCTACCTCTACGACCAGCGCTTGGCTCGTGCCCTCATCCGTGTGGTCCGCGCCCTCATGGGCAGCGGCGAACCGCTGCGCACCTTCATACCGCGCGCGCTGCGCGGTACTCCCCACCGGCTGCCCTCGACCCATATGGGCAACGGCATGCCACCCAAGGACCAGTTCGGCCATACCGATCCACGACTCGGGAGGAACCACTGATGGCCACCGACCTGTCATCGCACGTCCTCGATCCCCAACAGTGGGGGATGAAGGCGGCCCGATTGAGCGAAGTGGCGCTCCTCGGCCTGCCGGTGCCCCCAGGGCTGTGCCTGAACCCCACCGACCTCACCTCGTCCCCAGACGAACCCGCCCGAGCACTCAACACGTGGATCGAGCTCTACCGCCCCCAGCGAGTCGTAGTGCGCACCAGCGCGGGCGAAGACCTGCTCCATACAGCACATGCCGGCCGCACCGTCTCGCTTCTCAACTGTCCGGCCGACCCCGCTGCTCTGCTCCAGGCCATCACGCATGAGCTGTTGCCACTCGGCCCCGAAGCCCCTGTCGAGGACGGCAGCATCCTGGTTCAACAGCAGGTGGAAGCCCCGCTGTACGGGGTGGCCTTCTACGGTGCGAGGCATCTGTCAGTCGAGGCCTCCTCCGCCCCTGACGGGATCACCTCCGGCACCAGACCGACTGTGCGTGCTGGAGCGACCGACCGCCACATCACGGCGCGTTGGGAGCAGGACATGCTGCCGAACCTGGCGCTGGTACGCAGGCTCGGATCCCTGTGTTCACAGTTGAGCGAGCACTTCGGCTTCGAGGTGGATGTGGAGTGGGCATGGACCGGGGCGACCGTGGTCGTGCTTCAGGTCCGGCCGGTCACGCGTCCCCTCGCGGGGTGGGCAGCATGAGCGCTCAGGGCAAGAGCGAGGCTGTCGCGACACTCCGGCGCCACGGGCTGCTCCGAGTGCCCGTCCACGTTTTCGACGAAGCGCGCAGAGTCTCCGCCGGGGAACTGGAGCAGCTCTTCGGTGAAGCCACGCGGCTGGTCGCCCGCGGGGCTTCTACCTACGAAGAGCGCAACCTGCCCCGCCTGATCGGAGCCACACCCGGCGAGGTCCATGCATGGGCTCGTCGGCTACCCGCGCACCTGTCCTTGGTGATCCAGCCCTACGAACACGTGTCGTGCTCCGTGGAGCTGGCCGTATACACCGACAGGACGGTCGCCGAGCTCGTTCCCGGAATCTGGGAGTTGGACAACCGGCTCACCCCCCTGGTCCTGCATCTCTACCCCGAGCGCTCCGCAATCGATGCGCCGGAGAGCGGGCTGCAGCCGGCTCGCTTCCACTCCCCCGCCATCGGCCACTACGAGCAGTCGACACGTGTGGACGACTGGCAGCTGGCCACCGTGGCCCAATGGATCCGCGAGCACAGAAGTGCACTCGATGCGCTCTGCCAACAGCACGGTGGGCCGTTCGGTATGAAGCTGCAGTACTCCTCCCGGTACGGCCTCAGCCCGCAGAACCTGCGCAGCACTGTTCCTGCACTCTCGGCGTGGGACGCACCCACCGAGGCACCACCCTTGAACACCATCGTTTCCACCGCGGTCGACATCCCACCCGGGCCGCTCTTGCTGGACGTCTCCGTCGCCCGCGAAGAACACCAACACCTGTCCGAGTTCGTCGAGCGCCTGACTCGGTCCGGCACCCGGGAGGTCTACTTGGCTTCGGGGCTGCTGTCCCACTTGGCCATCAACCTTCGCGAGGCCGGGCTGACGGTGCGAGGTGCCCATGGGTGAGTTCTGGACCCTGGAAGGCATCGACGGCGCGGGCAAGAGCCACCTGCTCACCCAGTTGGCCGACCGGCACCCGAACGCAACCCTCGTGCGCAAGGACGCCCGCCCCCCGAGTAGTTCTCCGTGGGCGGAGGAACGCCTGACGACGATGCACCATCTCACCTGGAGCTACGACCACGCCGAACCCGTGTGGACCTATCCGAGCCGGTACTGGGTACACACCTTGGCCGCTTGGTACGAGCTCTTCCACGTCACGCATGTCGCCCCCGCGGTCACCCAGGGCCGGACGGTGGTCGTCGATGGTTGGCACTTCAAGCACCTGGCCCGTATGACGCTCTCCGGCGACGCGGCCCTGATCTCCTTGGCCGAGCGGGTCTTCTCCGCCCTCCCCCAGCCGGACCGGGTGATCTGGCTCCCCACGTCCACAGCGGTCGCCGCGCAGCGCAGAAGCGGCAACGCGAAACCCTCCGAACACGGGGCCTTCCTAACGAACCAGGCCACCACCAGCCCAGGGTCGTTCGCCGATTACCAGAGCCGCACGGCCCGACTCATGGCCGACCTGCTGCACGAGCACAGAGCCCCCGTGCGCACCCTCGCGGCCGACGACCCCACCGCAGAACTGGTGGACCTGCTCTCCGAGGAGCCCAGACCATGACCATCACCGCGCGCCGAGCCGTCGCACCGTCCGAACACACCATGGGTGAGCGGTTGGCCGACTACGTGCTGCCCAAGATTCCCACCGAACGCCTCACCGCCGCTCACGGCAGGGCGTGGGTCTACCCGAACCGCGGCTTGTCGTTCCTGCAGGGCGGAGAAAAACGCCAGGGCAAACGGTTCAACTGGCGCCGCCCCTACTTCACCCAGGTGGGCGAGGTCCTGCACTGCGTCGCCCCGCCCGGCCACGACTACATCCACCACTACGCCGAACTACTGCGCAGCGCCTGCCTGCTGTCCGGGCTCCCCGAGGAGCGCGTGGACCTCGAGCTGCCGGCCGAAGGCCACGGACGCGCGTTCGTCGACCACTGGCTCCCCGCGGAACTGCCCACCGCCGATCTGGTCGTCCTGGGGTATGTCGAAGCCCTGTGGAAGAACCAGGGTGAGTGGACCCACCGCCCCGGCTTCGGGTGGCGCGCTGTCCGTGTCGGCGGGGCGACGGTGCTCATGCTGGGCTGCGAATTCAGCTTCTGGGGCGACCTGGCCGGCGACCTCGTCTCGGTCCTGGCCCAACGCACACGCACCTCCGGTGTGCTCTACGTCGGCAAACTCGGTGGCCTGCACCCCGACATGGTGCCCAACACGCTCGTGGTCACCGGAACCACGACACGCCTGCGCGACCGACCTCTGGCGTGGAACAGCTTCCTCGACCTCACGTCGGCGCCGCCCAGTGTGCGCCCGGGTGTCCGCCACGCCACTCTCTCCAGCGTCATGGACGAAACCCGCACCTGGCTGGACACCCACCGCCTCGACACCGACGTCGTCGACCCCGAGATCGGACACATGGCCCAGGCCGCCACCGAGGCCGGGATCGGCTTCTCCTACCTGCACATCGTCACCGACAACCTCAACGGCACCCACGCCCACGGCCTCTACGCCGAACGCAGCACACCCGTGGCCACCCGGCGCCAACGGTGCCTGCACGACATCGAAACCGTCCTGAACCGGAGCCTGACATGAACCTCGACGCCCCCGTGACCCTGCTCGGCCTGGACTGGAGCGAGCCCGACGTCCCGCGACTGCGCATCACCGGCCCCGGAGAAGAAGCAGGCAGCCGGCTCGTGCCCCTGCTGGGCGAGCACACCTTCCAGGTCGAGGACGAACGGAAGCACTGCGTCGGGTGGTTCGACCTGACCGGGCCGCAGGCGACCCACCGCGTGTGCGAGCGGGCCCAGACCCTCGAGCGCGGCCGCCAGTGCAGTCGTTGCCAGTACTCCGAGGGTTTCCTCGCCGCGCACCAGGCCCACTCTGACCCGGCTGCCCTGCCCGAGAACATCCGTGAGTACCTGCAGCAGCCGCACTGGCTCTACCTGGACATCTTTGCCGACGGAACCGCCAAGGTCGGTACCGCGGCCGAGTCACGCAGGCGCAGCCGCCTGGCCGAACAGGGCCCGGCCGCGGCCCTCTACGTCGCACGTACCGACGACGGCATCGCCGTGCGAGCACTGGAGACGGCCGTCTCCGAACGTTTCCACCTCACCCAACAGGTGCGTTCCACGCGCAAGGTCCGAGGCCTACAGAACAAGATCGACCCGACCGCCCTCACCGAGGAACTGGGCGCGCTCTCGGCCCAGGTGACCTCCTACCTCGCCGACATCACCGCCGACCGAAGCGCAGCGCAGGTGTTCTCCGATCCCGAAGCCTGGGTTCGCCCCGCGTGCGCGGGCACCGTACTGGAGGCCGCCCCCGTGCTCGCCTACCCGGACCAGCTGACCACGGGCAGCCACCGGATCCACATCCACGGCGCCAGCGGCCCCGTGGCCCTGCTCAGCACCGACCCCACCCCCGGCGCCGCCCGCTACTGCGCCGACCTGAGCACCTTGGTCGGGCGGCGCCTGCACCCCGCATCCGAGACGGCACCGACCGTGTCCCCGACGCTTTTCTGAACGGAGAAAGGCCGATGAGCACCACCTTCGACGACATCTGCACCTTCTGCCACGAGCTCAACGGACAGGCCAGTTCCAACCTCTTCTTCGACCTCGGTCTGGCTCGTTCACGGTCGGACTACATCCTTCACGAGAGCAACCATTTCGTCGTTATGCCCTGTATCGGAGCGTTGACGGACTGGTACCTGCTGATCGTGTCCAAACGCCACACCCTGTCGGTCGGATGGCTCGACGAGGCCGAACGGGCCGACCTGCGCTCCCTCATCAACGAGGTCACCGAGCTCGTGCGCCGGCGTACGGGCCTGCGAAGCCTCGTCTTCGAACACGGCAGCCTGGACTTCCGCAACAAGGGCGGAGCCTGCTACGACCACACGCACGTCCACGTCGTAGCCACCGACCGCGACCACCAAGCCTTCCTCGATCAGATCCCCCCACCCGTTGCAATGCACGAGTGTCCGGACTGGGTAGCCTCAGCACACCAGCTGGTCCAGGAGCACCAGCGTTCCTACCTGGCACTGGGCACACCCCGCCAGGACTGGATCGGCCAAGCTACCGGCGCACCGTCCCAGTTCTTCCGACGGTGCCTGACCACGTGGATAGGCACCGAGAAGAGCGCCTGGGACTGGCTCGTCTTCCCCCAAGCAGAACGGGTCCAACGCATGATCACCGACTTCGCCAGGGCGTGATCCACTCCGGGCAAGCAGGTGGGTACCCCGCTCGTTTCAACACGTGAGGTACCCACCTGCGCGCCGGTGCTGACACGGCCTCGTCACACGAGCGATGAGGGCCTCACTGAGGCACCCTGCTGTACCAGGCCAGCGCGTTGCTATCCCTCGCAGAGGCGATGAGGACACGCGAGGAGGCCACGGTCAGTCCGACCTCCTCGGGTCGTTACCCATCACAGGGGTGATGAGGCCAAGTGCACGGTCATGCCGTACTGGCAGGCGCACGCGCTGCTACCCCCCCGTAGGGGGCGATGAGGCCCCAGCGACGAGCGGTTCTCCACCCCGGAGATGCTGTTGCTACCCCTCGAAGGGGCGATGCGCTTCTAATGTGCAGTTTCGCACTTGGCCGACTCATGAACGTGAACCGGGCCACGGTCTCGTGCTGGACACAGGTCTTGGACCTGTGCTCCGCGCTGACCCTGCACGAGCAGATCACCGACCCCGACGCCGGCAAGGTCAGAGCCCGCCCTGGCCCACTTGCGTGTTTCCACCCGGCCGAAGCACCCAGCGAGGCGGTCGAACAGTTCGTCCAACCCTGCGCGCCACGCTGAAACGTCGTGTGTTGAGACATCATCCACCACGACCACAGACTAGTACACAACGAATTACGAATCTCGTGCTAGCTCCGGCGGGTGTGGGCCAGCAACAGACGGTCGAGGCCGAAGGCGGCACACGCACTGTGCGCGTATTCTCCGTTCGGCCTTCGGATTCCGAAGGCCGAACCAAAATGCACTTCATGGTGGTTGAAGGACGCCACTGCCTGGCTGTACCCCGGGTGAACCTCGGCCAGGAGTTCCCATTTGAGCTTCTTGTCCGTCTGCTCGTTGGTCAGCAGCCGCCCCGGACGACCGAAGAAGGGGTCGGAGGCGACTTGCGACCCAGTGTCGATACCAAACCCGCCAAGGAACTCCTGGGACTCCCACAACAGCGAATCCCTCCAGGAACGACACTCCTCCTCCCCACCGACCATGACAATCTCGTACATGCGGAAACTACGCAGCCGCCCCGGTTCCACTTCGCCCTCGTTGCGAAAGCAGTAACCGTCCACTGTGTGGAAAACGGATTCGTCCACCATGGAGTCGGCGATGCGGGGATAGACGTGGTGACAGGCGGCTGAGGTTAGCATCAGCCCATGTTCGGCCCTGTCCGACGGTGTGGCGACCCCGCCGACCAGGTGGGGGAAGAGTTTTGGATACCCGGTGTGGTCAAGGACCGATTCGGGGATCAGCGGTGGGACGTTCAGGCGGGTGGGACCGAACCGGGAGGCGATCCGTTCCAGACCGGCGACGATCTTCTCTAGGACGTCCAACTGCTCACCGTCATAGACACGCACACCAGACTTCTCATAAGCGGAATGACGCATACTGTTCCTGCCCTTCGTTGGTATGGGTGGTCGGGCTCCATCGCTCAGGGATTCCTGACGGCCGCGTCCAGGTCGAGGAGAACATCGTCGGGAAACGCCTCCACGAGCGTGATCGACGGGACGCGGCCCATCGAGAGGAAAGACGTTCTCGACGTCCACGCACTTCCCTCCCCCTCCAACGGGGTTCCCGTCCGGACGCCAGAGAGCTGGCGGAAAATGCCGACGCGGTGCTTGTTCAGCAGTACGCCCAAAGGTGTACGTGAAGAGAGGAGTTCCTCGCCCACAGCCGCCGGAACCGCGTCGAGACAGATAACGGACCGAGCGCGCACGTACGTACGGGCGCTGTGCTCCCCCGCCAGATCCACGTCACGCACAAGAACCGGTCCCTCCGTCCGCGAGAGAGGCCCCCGAGGCGCGTCCTCCCCCGGCACCACTTGCTGCGCCAGTCGACCGACGACGATCCGCTCTCCGACGAAGTGTTGGAGCAGCAGTGTCAGCGTGCCGTCGTTCAGCAGGACAGCACGCCCCACGGGGCCGAATCTGACAACTTGGGGGTGGTGAAGAAAACCGTTCTCATTCTCTGTTTGCATCGGAAAGGATCTTTCCTGTCACTGATCGCGGAATCTCGGGCACCAAGTCGATTCGACGTGGAACCTGGTGCGCGGTCAGGTGCTCTCGGCACCAGCCCACCAGTTCTCCGACAGGTACCGGACTCCTCAGCACGACACGGGCCACGGGCACCTGTCCGTAGGCGTCGTGCTCCTCCGGGAGTACCTGGACCTCCTCGACGGCCGGATGGCTTCCGAGGACGGACTCGACCTCGGTCGGGCTCACCTTCTCCCCACCGACGTTGATGACACTCGACCGACGACCGACTATGCGCAGACCCGGGCTTGTGGACCGTACGAGGTCACCGGTGCGGTACCAGCCTTCGTCCAGGTCCAGGGGTCGAAACCCGTCCGGCCCGAGTCGGCCTGTGGCGAGCGAATCCGTTCCCAGAAGGAGTTCCTCGCCTTCGGCCACCCGTTCCAGGCGGGTCCGCACGCCGGGCAGCGGTTGTCCCACGAGCGCGGTGTCCACCAGGGCTGGAGCCAGGGTCACAGCCCCAGCCTCCGATGAGCCGTAGCAGTTGAGAAGGGTGAAGGAGGCTCTCTTTCGCAGAGTATCCGCCGTGCCTTCGGACAGCGGGGCTCCGGCCGACACCGCGCGCTGCAGGGTGGGCAGGGAGAGGCCCGGGGCCGCAGCGAGCAACCGGTAGTGAGCCGGCAGGGCGATCAGGGTACGGGCTCGGTGCGCGCCCACCTCGCGCGCCAGTTGCGACGGCACGGAGCGTACGGGGATGTGGCGAGTCGGGGTACCGGTCACCAGCGCCGCCACGAGGCCGTAGTTGAAGCCGTACACGTGGAAGAGGGGCGCGCAGACGGCGACCGGATTCTCCGCTCCGTAGCTCAGGAACTCCGCGACACGCCGACCGTCGGCGAGTACGGCCCCTATGCTCCTAACGACGCCGGTGGGGGCGCCGACTGACCCTGAGGTGTAGAAGACGTGTGCGCGTTCCGGAAGGTTGGGTGGTGCTCCTCCCCCGGCTACGGGGACGTGCCGCAGGGAGAGGTCTTCGAAGACGTCCTGGACCTTCGCTTCGGATGACGGTACGTCCGTGATGATCTCCCCGGTGGCCGGGTGCGTCGTCTCCGGATCCTCATGGATGACGGGTGTCCCCACCAGGTCGCATGCGAGAAGCACGACGGCTGTGGCCACGGGGTGGTGAACACGTAGGTTCACCACCCCGTCCGGAAGCCTGCGGGCATACCGCTCGGCAGCGCCGAGAAGGTCCTGGAACGTCCATGTGCCACCACGTGCGGTGATAGCGGTGGAACGACGGTCGCCCACACTGCTCACTGCGTCGAACAGAACGGCCTGGGTCATAGTGCCCTCTCTGAGACGATCGGAAGTTCTCCGAGTGACGCTGCCCGGACAACCCCGGGTCCTGGCACCAGAGCCGTGTCTCCCACGACGTAGGTCCTGACTCTGGCCTCTGATCCCTGCTCGGCGTCTGCGTGGCCATCACCGACATAGACCGCGCGCTCACGGTCAGCGCCTAGAACCTGGATCGTCGCCAGGAGTCCGCTCGGGTCGGGTTTGGGCAACTCGACGTCTTCCCTCGACGTGATGAGCGGGACGTCCAGCCCCACCGCATCCAGGAGCAATTGTGCTTCGACCCGTGACCTGCCCGTGCAGACCCCCAGGACGACACCGGCCCCCTTCAGAGCCAGTACCAGATCGAGGGCGCCAGGCATGGCGCGCACCGTCCACAGCAAACGGGTGAAGGAGGCTCGATAGGCTGCGAACCCTAGGGACGATAGGTCGTCCCCCACCAACGTGGCAAGGGTGTCCAGGTCAGTCGACCTTTGACAGTCCGCACAACGCTCAATACTGGGTACAGGCAATCCGACGGTATGCGCGGCGTAGCGCAGACTCGCCAGGTGGGCTCTTCCCGAGTCGACAAGGGTGCCGTCGAGGTCGAAGACGACCGCTGACGGTTGCATGCTCATGGGGTGACCAGCCCCACCTTTGCCGCCGCCGGGGTATCGGCGCACACCGCGAGGACCGCGTTGATCATCCCCAGAGCGACCGCAGCACCCGAGGCCATGCCTAACCGCATTCCCAGATCGAGTAGGGGCCGGAGCTCGAGCTCGTCCAGCACGAACTGGTGGCCCGGCTCCGCCGAGCGGTGGGCGGCGACCAGGTAGCCTGCCACAGCGGGGCACAGACGGGTGGCGAGCACAGCGGCAACCCCGGTGATGAAGCCGTCCAGCACGATGATGCGTCCAGCTCGGGCAGCGCCGAGGATCACTCCGATATTGCCGCAGATTTCGAAGCCGCCGAGCGCTGCGAGCAGGCGGAGCGGATCGTCCGGATAGTTCACTGTCCTCTGCAGCGCGACCTCGACCAGGCGCGACTTGCGCTCCACCGTCGCGGGACTGGCTCCGACTCCGGAGCCGACGACCGAGGTGCCGGACAGTCCAAGCAGTCGGGCCGTCAGCGCGGCGGCCGACGTGGTGTTGCCTACCCCGATCTCTCCTACCCCCACCGCCGAGCAGTCCTGGAGGAGCCGTTCCTCCGCGAAGGCGACCCCGTTGAGGATGGAGGCACGAGCCTGCTCCACAGACATCGCATCCCGTCTGGACAGATCCTCCGTCCCGTTGGCCACTTTGTACTCGCGGGTTCTTACCGTGTCCGCCAGTCCGAAGTCCGCCGCCTCCACCCGGGCCGGTACGTGGGCGGCCAAATGATTGATAGGAGCGTCACCAGAGGTGATGAGGGAGAACACCGAGGACGTCGTGCCGTACGAAAAACGAGAGATCTCGTTTCGGGCCACGCCGTGGTCCGCGGCAGTCACACTGAGCACCGCTGGCAGGGGTCCGGTATCCGCGTCGTTCAGGACCACGGCCACCTGCTCGGCGAGGGTGTCCAGGGCACCAAGGCTGCGCGGCGGCCGTGCCCGGGTCAGCTGACGCATCTGCCAAAGACGTGATGTGTGCCCTGGCTGAGGAGGAATCCGCGAACAAAGGTCGGCGATGGCGTCAGACACGTCCGGCCACTCCCGTCATGGCCTCGAGCAGAGCGGACAGGTTTTCGGCGAAGCGTTCGGCCGTGAAGTGCTCCCGTACCCGTGTTCTGGCCGCCTCGCCTCGAGCCCTCGCGGTCCGCCGATCAGTGAGGGCCAGTTCGATCCTTGCGCGGAGGTCCTCCGGGTCGATGGTGCGATCTCCGAGCGGTCCGGAGACCGGAACTCGGAAACCGTATTCGTCGGTTGGAACCAACTCGTTGATCGAGTCCACGGAGGACACGACCACGGGTCTGGCGAACGCCATCATTTCCGCGCATACGTAGCAGAACGACTCCCACAGGCTGGGGACCACGGCGACGTCGGCCGCCGCCATCCAGGCCAACGCGTCCCGGCGGGCGACGTCCCCGACGAAGGTGACCCTGCCCCGAACACCGAGACCGAGGGCCGACCGCCGCAATCTCTCCTCCTGAGGACCTACCCCCACAAGCACCAAGTGAGAGGGGGTGGCGGTCTCGGACAGCGCCCGAAGGAGCAGGGAAAACCCCTTGACCGGTACGAGACGTCCGCAGGCCACGATGAGCGCCTTCTGCCGAGCGTCAGAGGGCAAGGAGGATCGTACGTCCCCGGGCCGAGCACTTCCGGAGATCTCGTCGATCTCCTCGAAGTCCACGCCCAGGTGCACAACGCTGCAGGGCCGGTCGAGGTCCGGGTAGTGTCCCTCAACGGCCTTTCGCAAGGCGTTGCTGATAAACACCGTGTGGTCGCTTCCGCGGATCGCCTTCTCCTCCAGGGCGAGCAGGTGAGATGCTCGGGCCGAGACTCCGTTGGTGACCTGGTGCGCACCGTCGTCGTAGGGCGTGATACCGCGAAAGTCTTGAAGGAGGATATTGAGGAGCGGAACGGCGTAGCGCCGCGCCATCGCTGCTGCCTCCGGATAGCAGAACAGGTCCGGGAAGACCACGACGTCGGGAGGACCGTACTCCCTCACCGCCTCCTCTGCAGCGGTGAACAGACCACGGTGAGTCTTCATACTCTCGTCTCGCAGACCGGTGTGCTCGTCGTACACCCTCGGCACACCCGACCGGTACACCTTGACCGCACCGTCGTGCTCTCGCACGGAGGCGAGGGCTCCAGCACCAGTGGAAGCGACGGAGACCCGCCATCCCTTGCGGGTCAGCCCTCTCGCCACATCACGCGCGACTGTGCTCGTCCCTCCGACAGAGACGGGTGGATACTCGCGGGAGAAGACCACGGCGTGTGAACCGTTCATGAGTGTGCTCCGATCGTGCTCTGTGCCAGGAATTCCTCGACCTGTCGGGACGTGGCCATTTCAGGAGCGCTCCCGGAAAAGACATCGCGATGCCAGGAGACGATGGACACGGCCATCTCCTCCACATCGAAACGATGTCGCCACTCCAGCGCACGCCGGGCCGTGGAACCGTCCAAGCGGAGTACCCTCTCCTCACCTGAAATGGCCTCCTGCCCCACCGGAGCCAAAGGTGTTCCCCCGCCGGCTCGCCAAGCGGAGGCGAGGGCCTCGGCCATACGTCCCACCGGAGCGCCGCCATCGGGAGGAGCGAAGTTCAGCGACCGCCCACTCGGCACCCGCCCGTCGGCCAGACGTGTGAGGAGCCGCAGCAGTCCTTCACACACGTCCAGGACGTGTTGCCAAGGACGGACGGCGGATGGGTCGCGCAGACGCGGATGTTCACCGGCGCTCAGAGCAGCGACGTAATCCGTCACCAGGCGACGGGATCCGTGGTCCCCTCCTCCCACGACGTTGCCGAAACGGACTGAGGCGACACGGGTGCCTTCCCCTGAATTCGGGAAATAGCGTCCATAGGCCTCGAAGACCTGCTCCGCCACCGCCTTCGACACGCTGTAGGGGCACCCCCCTCCTAACTCGTCCCCCTCCTTGTAGGGCCGCTCGCCACCGTAGTTCCGGTAACACTTGTCCGACGTCACCAGAACCAGGACCAACGGCGGGTATCGGCGCGCGGCGTCGAGCACATTGATAGTTCCGCCGACGTTGCTCTCCAGGGTCCCTCTGGGGTCACTGATGCCTACGTGGACGAGGGGCTGGGCGGCCAGGTGTAGTACCGCGTCGAACCTGCGGGCTCCCATCGCCTGCTCCACAGCCTGGTAGTCGCGCACGTCTCCTACGATCTGTGACACTCCGAAGCTTCCGAGCCACCGGCCCCGTTCACGGGTCGGTTCGTCCTCATTAAGGGAGAAGCCGGTGACTTCGGCGCCCAGCCGGGTCAGGAGCACGCACACCCAGGAGCCGACGAACCCGCTGTGGCCGGTCACGAGTACCGACCGGCCGCGCCAGTGACCGCTCAGGCTGCCATCAACCACGGGTACCCCTTCCTAGAGATGAACTCCTCCGCCTCCGAGAAGTCCTTGTACGTGTCGAAAGGCAGCCAGAGGCCGTCGTGCTCGACCGCGCTGACCTCACCCGCCGAAGCCAGCAACACGATGGTGTCCCGCTCGAGGTCGTCCCTGGTTCCCACCCTGTCAAGGAAGTCAGGTGCACAGACAAAGTAGCCGGCGGAGACGTGCCCCGGCAGGAGCGGCTTCTCCTCGAAACGGGTCACAGCGCCACGAGGACCGATGGTGAGCTGCCCGAAGCGGGAATGCACCCGTGTGGCCGCGAGGGTGACCATCGCGTCTGATGACAGGTGGGTTCGCAGAAGACGGTCGAGGTCGAGATCGCTGAGCACGTCGGCGTACCCAAGGAGGAAGTGCCGGTCTCCGATGTGGGGGCGGGCCTCCAGGAGTCGGACGGATTTGGGCGCATCGGCCTCGCTCTCCACGAACACCAAGCGGGGAGACTTCTCTCGTGTCGCGTCGGCTACGACCGGCACGGCGAACGCGTCGAGGACGACTTTCTTGATCTCGTCCGCCCCGTAGCCCAGGCACAGAATGAACTCCTCCACGCCAAAGGTGCGGTAGTAGTCGATGATGTGGAGTAGGAGTGCCCGGCCGTCCGGTAGCGGGCGGAGGGGCTTGGGTCGCTCCTCGCTCTCCGAGCGCAGCCTTAGTCCCAGTCCTCCGCACAGGAGGACCACCGGAGGTCGCTGCCTCATGCGGGATCTCCCTTGCTCACGATGACGTCACCGAGCACCAACAAGTCCATACGGGTATTGAGGAAGCAGCGCACCGCATCGGCAGGGGTCTCGACGATCGGCTCGTCCCGGTCGTTGAACGAAGTGTTGAGCAGGACCGGTACCCCTGTCAGATCGCGGAACGCGGAGAGGAGCTCGCACAGGCGGGGGTTAAGCGACCAGGAAGCGGTCTGGAGCCGCGCGGTTCCGTCCACGTGTGTGACGGCCGGTATGACCGAACGCTTGTCCTCGAGCACCTGGGGAACCATCAGCATGTAGTACGCGTTGACGTCGGAGTCGAAGTACTCGGTCTGGTGTTTCTCCAGGACTACCGGCGCGAAGGGACGGAATGCCTCACGGTGCTTGACCTTCGCGTTAATAAGGTCTTTCATCCCGGCATGGCGGGGATCGCCGAGGATGCTGCGGTTGCCCAGTGCCCGTGGCCCAGACTCGGACCGACCCTGGAACCAGCCAACCACGGCGCCACCGGCGATCTCCCCAGCGACCCGCTGGTACACGTCATCGGGGCGGACGCTTCTCAGGGGGGCAGGGGCCTCATGGATCGCCCTGTCGATCTCCTCGTCCGAGTACTCGCAGCCGAGGTAGGGGGAGAACGGACGGTCGGCAGGAATCCATTTTCGATCGCCCAGGGCGTGATAGCCGTGCAGGGCCGCGCCGAGGCCCGTACCAGCGTCACCGGCTGCGGGAACGACGTGCACCCGCTTGAACGGTGTCCGCTGCAGGATCTTGAAGTTCGCGACACTGTTCAAGGCCACTCCGCCGGCCAGGCAGAGGTCGTCTGAACCGGTCCGTGCGTGCAGCCAGTCGGCGAGTTGCACGAGGATGTGCTCAACGTGGTGCTGGACAGCGTGGGCGAAGTCCGCCCGCACCTGATCTCGTTCCGAGGGTCCTGCGGCATGGCCCAGTTCCTTGCTGACCAGTTCGCGCAGGCGGATCTGCTGCTCTGTGGACTGCTGGAATCCCCCTTCTGTGACCCGGTAGAGGCCTTCGAACGCCGTGATGTACCGGGGGCTGCCGTACGGGGCCAGCCCCATTGTCTTTCCCGGTTCACCCATGCCGCCCGGGCCGATGAAGCCGATCAACTTGGACACGGTCTCGTACATCCAACCGACCGAGTCCTCATAGGGGTCATCCGAACGGTTCTCCCTACGGGTGATTCTCCCGTGCCTACCACCGATGTATTCCAGCCCGTCCGGTCCCCCTGTGTAATGGGAGACCGTCTCCCCGTACAGGAGCCCGTCCTTCTCGATCGTGCTCCCGACCCCGTCGACGACCATGACTGACGCCTGTTCGAACGGTGATGTGTAGAAGGTGCTGGCAGCGTGCGCCAGGTGGTGTCCCATCCATTCGACCCTGTCGCGATAGCGCAGGGTGTAGACGGGGTTGATGAAGTCGTTGGCCACGACGACGTCGACGTCGTCGATGGTGATTCCCGCGTCGGAGAGGACATAGTCCGCCGCGGCACACTGCTGAAGCCGGGGCCCCAGCCCAAAGGCAATCTTCACCCTGCTCAGACGCTCCTCTTCGACGGAGGAGACGACTTGTCCGTCCTCCACCAGGCAGGCACTGAAGTCGTGGTGGGAGCCGCCCAATCCGAGTACACGCATGTGTCCGTCCCTTCGGTGGGCTGCTTTATCCACGGTGGTCGAGAACGTAGTCGACCATCTTCTTGACGGAGCTGAACCTCTCCACCGTCAGTTCCTCGTCGGGGATCGTGATGTTGAACTCCGATTCCAGCCACACCAAGCTCTCCAGGATGCCCAGGGAATCGAAGCCCGCGAACTCACGCAGGTCCTTGTCCTCGGACACCTCCTGGTCGCGCAGTTCGGGGATGGTCGTGGCGAGGTGCTTCGACACCGACTCGGAGATCTGCTTGCGGTCGTTCATTGCGTACCCTTCGTGAGCTGTTCGCGGGGGGTTCCGTCCGCTGAGAGGACGGGGTCGAGGTATTCGTGGTAGAGGGAGGAGGCACGGCCGGACGGGAGGAGGCCCATCCAGGGTTTGGCCGGGGAGGCGTAGTGGAGGACACGCGCGCCGACCTCCGCGTCGAGCAGCCGTCCCATGGGCATGAGGTCCTCCGCGGTGTACCTGACCCAGGGGGTCCGGTTGAGAGCGGAGAAGGGGAAAGCGTTCCACTCGGCGGGAAAGCGCTCCCAACGGTCGTCAGCTGCCCAGTTCAAGGCGTCCTGGTCCCAGAGCCGAATGTGCTGGGGGTATTCTTCGACAAAAACGAACCCCCGCTCGAAGAAGCCTTCTTCGCGGCTGCGGTCCAGGTCGATAAGCATGAGACCGGAATTGAAGTACTCGCGGTCACCAGGGATGCCCAGCTCTACCCAGCCCGGCATCGCCTTGCCGAATCGGTAAGCCGGATTGACGGGATCACGTACGGCGCCGATGCACGATCCACGCAGATCGGTGTCCAGGACCTCCCGGAGGTCACCCAGCACCAGGAGGTCGGAGTCGAGGTAGAGCACACGTCCCACCTCAGGCAGGACCCGGGGTAGCAGCATGCGCAGATAATTCGCGTGCGCGCCACCGAAGGCGACGGGGTACTCCATGACCGGCAGGTGGACGTGATGGAACCGAACGCAGATCCCCAACCTGGCAGCGTGGCCGGTCAGGCGACGCAGGGACGCCCCTGATAGTCCGGTGTGCAGGACCCTAACATCAAGCGCGGGGACCAGGTCGGGGGCGCAGTCCCGGAGAGACTGCCACGCCACCGTCAGCGGGAGGCAGTAGTTCTCGTCGACGGCGAAGGCGACAGTCGTGGTCGATGGGCGTGCGAAGGAGTTCATGGAGGCCCCACCCCCTTCTCATTCATGGCTGACCGTGTGCTCATGCCTTGAGCACCGGTCCCTGCGCTCTGTCTTGGCCTTCCTCACGGCGCACAGAAACCGCCCACCTGACGATGCGCTCCAAGCCGTCCTCCAACATCACCTCCGGTTCCCATCCCAGCTGCCGCCGGGCGCGGGTGATGTCGGGGACCCGTCGGCTCGGGTCATTGACCGAGCGGTCGATGAAGTCGACCGGAGAGTCGGACCCGCACACGTCGCGCACGCGCCGAGCAAGGTCAAGGACGGTGATCTCCTCTGGGTTCCCGAGGTTGACCGGACCAGTACCGCCACGGTGAAGCATGCGCGCGATCCCCTCCACCAGATCGTCCACGTAGCACAGAGATCTGGTCTGGGTTCCATCGCCGGCCACGGTGAGCGGAGCGCGCTCCAAGCTCTGCCTGACGAAGGTCGGTACGGCTCGGCCGTCGTAGGGGCGCATACGCGGCCCGTAGGTGTTGAAGATGCGAACGATGGATGTCGCGACGCCGCGTTCTCGACGGTAGGCCATGGTCAGTGCTTCGGAGAATCGTTTCGCCTCGTCATAGACGGATCGCGGGCCAGTCGGACTGACATGCCCCACGTATCCCTCGTGCTGCGGGTGCACCTGCGGATCCCCGTACACCTCGCTGGTGGAGGCGAGCAAGAAGCGGGCTCCCGTCCTGTACGCCAGATCGAGCGCGTTGCGGGTGCCGACGGAACCTACCTCCAAGGTCTGCAGAGGAAGACGCAGGTAGTCGACAGGGCTGGCCGGTGAGGCCAGGTGAAGGATCGCGTCTACCTCGCCGGAGACCTGCAGGACCCGCACCATGTCGTGTTCGAGAAAGTGGAACTTCGGTTCGTTCTCCAGGCACTCGAGGTTCTCCCGGTCTCCGGTACTCAGGTTGTCCGCGCAGAGCACCTCGTATCCGTCGGCAACCAGTCGTTCGCACAGGTGCGACCCGATGAACCCAGCTCCACCGGTAACGATCACGCGCGAGCCGCTCATTCGACCCCCATGAGAGCGGAGGATCGTTCGGCCGATGTCAGGCGGGCGACCACCGGAGCGAACACCTCGGCCTGGTTCGCTGGAATGACCCAATAGGTGATCCCGAACCGTTCCCGACGTTCGAGAAGGGTGTCGCAGATCTGTTCCACGGAACCGACAACGGCCAGCGGGGATTCCAGGGCCTCCTCGGGCGGGAGGCCGAACATAGGTGACAGGACCCTTCGTGCATACCGGTCGCGCTGTTCGGTGACCGCAGCTGCGAAGGCCAGGCACTGGAGTTCCGGTGGTGAAACGCAGGCAGCTGTGAGTTCTCGGATTAGTCGTACACGTTCGTCGAAGCGATCCGCTGTCGCCGAGGCTCCGAAGCGCGTGTCCTTGCCCCCGGAGGACAGGACCGCCCCGATGTTGATGATCGAGGCGTGGCGCGCCGCCACCCCGAGTACGCGTTCCCCGCCGCCACCGATGGTCAGGGGCGCTTTGTCCTGGACAGGCTGCGGCCTTCCGACTGCTCCGTCGATTTGCAGGTGACGTCCGCGGAGACTCGCCGCAGACTCCTCCCACAGCCGAGTGAAGACCTCGGCGCTCTCCTCGAGCAAGTCGATGCGTTCACGGGGCGGTGCCATCTTCACACCCGCGCGAAGGTAGTCCTGGACGTACCAGCCCGCTCCTAGGCCAACCTCCGTCCTACCGCCGGACACAATATCCAGCGTCGCCATCTCTTTGTAGAGGAGGGGTACTGACCTCAGCCCGGCCGCGAGCATCAGGGTGCCCAGACGCAGGTGCGAGGTGTGCTCCGCGGCGACAGCCAGAGAGACCAGTGGTCCCCAGTCCTTGTCCTGATGGTCGGGGAAGAGCAGCGAGGAATAACCGAGCGACTCGACCAGCCGCGCCGTGCGGCGCCAACCCTGGGCGTCGACCGCGCCAGCTGCGAGAACGCCAAAGCGGAAGGGGCGCGGCCCGGGTGGAACATTTGGCATGGTGTGGTCCTTCAGAAAGAAGTGAGGGGGTCTGGAGTCATGACTGTTCGGTCAACCTCGAGTAGGCGCTCGGGTGCCTGGTGCCCGGCCCCCAGATCTGAGCGGACCGGTACTTCCGTAGCAGCCGCAGGTCCAGGTCGGCCAGGACCAGGCCCGGCCGGTGATCGGCCTCCACTAGACGATGGTCACGCGGCCTACCGTCGCGGAACGCCATTCCGTCGAAAACGCAGGACCGGCCGTTCATCCGTGGAGCCGGGTAGTTCGCCATGGCGTGGACGGCCATGTTCTCGAATGCCCTCGCCCGGTACTGGCCCACGCGGTCGTCACAGAGCAGGCATGCGTTGGGGGTCACGACCAGCTCGGCTCCTCCGAGTGCAAGGCTCCTGGCCGACTCGGGGAACTCCCTGTCGAAGCAGATCATCATGCCCACGTCGACATGCTCTGTGCCGGTGTCCAGGCGCACCACGTCGAATTCCTCACCAGCCGTAAGCCCGGCTTCCCAGGTGAAATCGCAGGTGTGCACCTTGTTGTAGGTGAGCAGGTCGCGACCCCGGCGATCGATGAGGGTGGCCGCGTTGCCCAGGCCGTTCACGCCATCCCGGAGATACGTGACCACGACGGCCATGTCGTTCTCACGCGCGGCCCCGCGGAACGCCTCCAACCACTGCGAGCCGGGGCCGATCGCAAGGTTCTCCCAAACGAAGCGCGCGTCCGGGGCCCGAGGCGGCGTCCCGTAGCCGGTACTCCACATCTCGGGGAAGACCAGCAGGTCCGCGCCCTCCGCCGCGGCCTCACGGCAGATGTCCAAGCCTCGGTGAAGATTGCTGTCAGGGTCGTTCACGACTGCGCGATACTGCGCCAGAGCGATCCTCATATGTGCTCGCCACGGCGGGGGTCCGGAACAACGGAGGAGAGTCCGGGCGGGTTCGGGACGCGAACGCGCCGTCCGGTCCGGGCGGAATCGATGGCCGCGTGCACCATGGCGAGGGTGCCGAGGTTGTTCGAGCACTCCCCCCAGGGCGTTCTACCCGTGCGAAGGGCGCGGATGAAATCCGCGAGAACCCCCCTAATACCGTCCCCGGACCGGCTCGGTTCCGGGAGCACGACGTGCTCGGGTGCGGACGGGGAGAGCCGTACCGGTGGTCCCTCCCCGTCCCACAGGGCACTACCGTGCGCTCCGCTGACACGCCACTCGCCGTCCCACGAAGTCATGTCACCGGGAGCGGACCAACTCCCGTTGTAGACGAACCGGCCACCACCGTCCATCTCGAACACACAGGTAGCCGACCCTCCGGAGGAATACCGACTCCATGACGGACCGTACTCCTCGCAGTACACATGGGTGGCCTGCTTCCCCGTAAGGTAACGCACGGCGTCGACCGTGTGGACCATCATGTCCACGAGCAGCGGGTGGGCCATCTCCGTTCGGAACCCGTCGAAGGCCTCGTCTCGCAGGAAGTTCACCACAATGACGGCCGGAGGTCCGATGGCACGGACATGAGCGCGCAGTGAGGACAGGTGGGGCTCGTAGGTACGACTCTGCGCCACCATGAACAGTTGACGGGCGTCACGGGCGAGCACAACCAGCTCCTCGGCTTCCTCCAGGGAGGCGGCCATCGGCTTCTCGCCCAGTACCGGAAGGCCAGCCCCCAGGGCTCGGGCGGTGACAGGGAAATGGGCATCCGGGGGGGTCACATTGACCACCCCGTCGACGCGGCCGATCTGCGGGGTTCGCAGTAGTGCGTCCAGGGACTCAGCCACAGGAACCTCGCCGGCCCGAGTTCGGATCACCGACCACCGCGCCCTCTTGACCTCGGTGTCAACCACCCCCGCCAGCTCGGTCTCGTCCGAGGCCAGTACGGCTCGCATCCATTCGAGACCCATGGCCCCGGATCCGACGACCACCATACGAAGGACGGGCCCTTCAACGGTCCGGAACTCGGTCTCCACGCTACCTCTTTCCACTGGGCCAGCTCCACGCCCGCCATTCGATGGAGGCGGACGACAGGCACCGGAACACAACTGACCAATCGGTTACTGATGAACACCCCATCGAAGATTCCGAGGCCAGCGAATACGTCTTCATCATCGAAAAAATAGCGAACAACTTATCTGCGGCCATGAGGGCGAAACAACAGGCCCCATGGCCCATAGCAGAAGGAAGTATTCAATGATTCAGCAAAGAGTGTCAAGACCCTACAAGTCACCTTAAGTCGCGGGGACGGGTGCAACCTGGAAAGCAAATCCTGAACCATCCACCAGACCCCGACACGGGGAAGACTACAGCTTACGAACACAAAAAGAGCCACGCAAGCCGGACAGTCGGATGCACAGAACTCGGAGAACTACCTGTTCAGGCATCCGAGAGCTGCGGATCGCCGACTCGGACGTGGCCACAAGCGGCCATCGGGTTTCCCCCAGCCCGCCCTGGGGCAAGCGCGCGACATCCTCGAAAACCTGTTGTTGCTTCGGTTCGATAGACAGATTCCCGCTTTCGGGTATTTTGTCATCGAACGAGGAGATTGCAGTGCCCAAGACCCGCCCCGCGGGTCGGGCCAGACGGCCGGAGATGGTGTGGATGAGGTCGTTCAGCCGGTGGGGCCGGCGCTGGGCCGCTACGCTGATGTCAGCGGCCACCGCCGGGGTTTTCGTTGTCTTCCCAACCATCGATGATCACGCGGTGGCCGTCTGTGTGTCCGGCGAATGCGCAGATCAAGGGCTGTCGTGCTGCCATCTCCGGCAAACGGTTCCAGGTCAGGGCAACCGGATCTACAACTGGAGCACAAGGAGCCACGGGTCGACCAAGGAGTTGTGGACACACCGGATGGCACTCACGGAGACAAACCCCAACAAGAGTCATAACAGCCATGTGAAAACTGTGAAACTCCTGATGGGGCACTCCCAGAGCAACTAGATCCACCACATGGACTTGACACTAAACCGGATCCTGAGCTAGGTTCCAGATCGCTGATTCATTGCGGCGTGGGCATGTTCCGCCTGCTTTCTTTTAAGGGTTCCGACAGTCACATGAAGAAATCCATTTCTCAGAGAAGACCCGCCGCAAGAAAGGCTGGTGCCTAAGGTGCAGTTGCCCGAGTCCAGAGAGGAACGCCCTGGGAAGAGCAACCCGATGACCTTACTCAGAGCACGGAGGGAATGGGTTTTCTTCGCCACCCTGTGGCGGTCCCATCCAGGGCTGACAGCCGTGTGGTGGGCACTGACCCTGTTCCGGGGAATTCTTCCCGCGGGTTTCGTCGTGGCGATCGGAGCGCTCGTCGGAGCCGTCGTCGACGGTGCTCCGCTGACGGCACCGCTGCTCCTGATCGGTGTCGTCTTCGCCCTCATGCAGCTCCTGGCGCCCCTGCACAACCAGATTGGCTCAATGCTGGGCGAGCACGTCTCTAACCGGCTGCACGATCGCCTGCTCGTCGCCGCGGGCACCCCCGAGGGCATCACGCACCTGGAGAACCGCGCGCACATGGACGAGATGACCGCGGCGCGGGACTTCGACCTCGGGATGATCGGCCCTCCCCTGCACCTGTCCATGAGCATCATCGCGGGCGGCCTGGTGACGGCGATCTCGGGCCTGGCACAGGCCGCGGTCCTGGCCGCCTACGCCTGGTGGGCGCCGCTCCTGGTGGGCGGCGCCTGGCTCTCCACCCACTGGCTGCTCCGTGAGAGCTCCCAGTGGGACCGCAACACAGGGGAGGTCCTGGACGCCCAGCGCCGTGCCGAGTACTCCTACCGGCTGGCGGTCGACTCCCCCGCCGCCAAGGAGATCCGGCTCTTCGGCCTGGCGAGCTGGGTGACCGACCGTTTCGCCGCGGACCGTCGGGCCCTCGTCGAACTGCGCTGGCACGCTACCCGGCTGCGGCAGAAGCCGATGCGCTGGGCAGTGGCGGTCCTGACGACCTCGGGAGGACTGCTCTTCTGGTCCCTGGGACGGGATGCAGCCACGGGCGCCGTCGACCTGGGCCAGGTGAGTACCTTCGCCTACGCGGCGGTGGGAGCCAGCGCGCTGGCCTTCGGCGGCCTGAACTGGGCCCTGTCCCTGGCCTCCGACGGGGTCGCGTCGGTGCTGCGCGTGGAGGCGACGATGGCCTCCAGCGGCGCGGCCCGCAGCGTGGTCTCCGGACGCACAACGGCCGAGGGAATGCCCGCGGCCGAAATCAGATTCCGTGACGTCACCTTCACCTATCCCAGCATGTCGAGGCCGGTCCTGGACGGGCTCGACCTCACCGTCCCCGCCGGGAGCTCGCTGGCCGTGGTCGGGGGCAACGGCGCCGGGAAGTCGACCCTGGTCAAGCTCCTGTGCCGCCTCTACGACCCGGTCTCGGGGAGGATCGAGGTCGACGGCACGGACCTGCGAGAACTGGACCTGGAATCCTGGCGCCGCCGGACCAGCGCGATCTTCCAGGACTTCATCCGCTACGAGCTCTCCCTCAAGGACAACGTCGCACCACTGGACGCCACCGACGAAGAAGTCCGCCAGGCCTTGGACACCGCGGGCGCCGCCGACCTGCGCGACCTCGACCGGATCCTCTCCCCTGGCTACGAGAACGGCACCGACCTGTCCGGCGGGCAGTGGCAGCGTGTCGCCCTGGCTCGAGTCCTGCACGCCGTGAACCGAGGAGCCGGAGTGGTCGTCCTGGACGAGCCCACCGCCCAGCTGGACGTACGCGGCGAGGCCGAGGTCTTCGACCGCGTGCTGGAGGCCACCCGGGGGTGCACGACCGTCCTCATCTCCCACCGCTTCTCCACGGTCCGCCGCGCCGACCGGATCTGCGTCATCGATCAGGGCAGGGTCGTGGAACTCGGGAGCCACGACGAACTCATGGCCCTCGGAGGCACCTACAAACGCCTCTTCGAACTCCAGGCCACCCGGTTCAACGAAGAACGGAACGGAGCCGACCGTGCCAGCTGAGGACCACCCACTCCCCTCTTCCTGGCGGGGCATGGTCCGCACACTGCGCCTGGGCTGGACCGCCTCTCCTAGGCTCATCGCCGTCGCGTTCGCCACGACGGTCGGCGCCGCCCTGCCCGACGCCCTGATCGCCGTCGTCCTGGCGCTACTCGCGGACGCGGTCCTCTCCGGAAACCAGGCCGGCGTGGTCACCGCAGCTATACTCCTGGGCGCGCTGGCGGTCACCAGCTGGCTGCTGCGCCTGCTGAGCGAGCGGGCCAACCGGCGCTTCGCCGACCGCGCCGCGGTGTTCATGGAAGCGCACGTGGTCCAGCTCCAGAGCGGCATCCCCTCCCTGGAGCACCACGAACGCCCCTCCTACGTCAACCGTGTCCAGCTCGTGCGCGATCACGCGGACACCCTGAGTGAGGTCTACCAGTACCTGTTCCAGGCGGTCGGCGCCGTCCTGCGCCTGATCCTGACCATCTCCCTGCTGATGACCGTCCACCCCCTGCTGGGACTGCTCGGGCTGTTCGCCGTGCCCATCGCCCTGGTCTCCCACTGGCGCGGAGGGGCCGAACACACACTGGAGGAGAGACTCGGACACCACGCACGCCTGGCACGGCACTTTTTCCTGCTGGGGACGGACGCCTCCCCCGGACGTGAACTGCGTGTCGCCCGCGGCAGGGACCGGGTCCGCCAGGGACGCCAGCAGGCATGGGCCGCACGCCACCGTGCCATGTCCCGGGCCCGCTGGACGACCACCGCGTGGCAATCGATCGCGCTCGCCGTCTTCAGCAGCGCGTTCGTCGGCTCCGTCGCCGCGGTGGCGCTGAACGGCGGCTCTGCCGCACAGGTCGTGCTCCTGCTCACCGCCGGAAGCCGCCTGGCCCAGTACCTCAGCGAGACACTCGGCCAGGTCCACTTCCTGCGCACCATCTGGTTGGAGGGAGGCTGCCGCCTGTTGTGGCTGGAGGAGTTGTCCTCCATGGCAGCCAAGCAGAGCCCGGCCCCCCCGCCTGAGGAGATGCGCTCCGGCATCACCCTGGACAGGGTCTCCTTCACCTACCCCGGGACGGACCGGAAGGTGCTGGACGACGTGACGCTCCGCCTGCCCGCGGGAGCCGTGGTGGCCATGGTCGGTGAGAACGGAGCGGGCAAGTCCACGCTGGTCAAGCTCCTGGCGAAGATGTACGAACCCGACACCGGGCGGATCCTGGTCGACGATGCCGCCCTCGCCGACATGCCGGCCGACGCCTGGCGCGAAAGACTCTCGGGCGCCTTCCAGGACTTCGCCCGCTTCGAATACCCGCTGCGGCTGTCCATCGGACTGGGCGACCTGGCCAGGGCCGAGGACGCCGGTGCGGTCGAGCGGGCGGTTGAACGGGCCGACGCACGCGCGCTGGTGGACCGGCTCGACCAGGGGCTGGACACCCAGCTCGGCAACACCTGGGCCGAGGGAGCCGAACTCTCCGAAGGACAGTGGCAGAAGGTCGCCCTCGCCCGCGGTTACATGCGCGACCAGCCCTTGATCCTGCTTCTGGACGAGCCCGCCTCCGCTCTGGACGCCGAGACAGAGCACCTGTTGTTCGAACAGTACGCCGAGCGCTCCAGAGCCCTCAGAAACCGGGGCCGCGTCACGCTCCTGGTCTCGCACCGCTTCTCCACCGTGCGCATGGCCGACCTGATCATCGTCCTGGACGGGACCCGGGTCCGTGAACAGGGCAGCCACGAGGAACTCCTCGCGCTGGGCGGCCGCTACGCCGAACTGTACGAGATCCAGGCCCGCGCCTACCGAACCGTGAGGTGATCACTCTGTCTCCCTCGTCCCCCCTGTGGGAACTCCTGGGAAGGCCCAGCGGCTTCGGGGCTCCCGAGCGCACTGCCACACATGCCCAGGGGACTCGTGTCCTCTTCGCCGACGGTCACTGGCGCTTGTGCGCGACCAGCGGGTTGTGGAACGCCAACCTGGGTTACGGAAATCGACGCATCGCCGATGCGGTGGGGAAGGCCCTGATCGACCACTCCTACCTGAGCCTCTTCCGAAGCGCTCACACTCCCGCGATCAACGCGGCCCGGGCACTCCTCGGAGTCTGTGGGGAGGAGCACTACGCACAGGTCCTCTTCACCACGTCGGGCGGTTCCGCCAATGACGCGGCCATGAAGTTGGCCAGGCAGTACTGGGCCCTCCAACGACAGTTCCGCCGCCGAGTCGTCGTGGGACTCCACGGCAGCTACCACGGTCTCACCTACGGCAGCCACGGCCTGACCGGAGAATCGCTCGCCCAGAGCTACTACAGCGTGGACCAGCGTTGGATTCGTCACGTCGGCCACCAGGACGCGGGACAACTGACCGAACTGTTGGCCACCGAGGGTGAATCGGTGGCGGCGATCGTCGTCGAACCGGTCCTGGGCACAGGTGCGTACCCGTTGTCCCAGCAGATGGTCGCGGACCTGCTGCGCTTGCGACGCGAACACGGTTTCCTCCTCGTGGCCGATGAGGTCGCCACCGGGTTCGGTCGGACCGGCCCCTACTTCGCCAGTCAGGAGTGGCCCGAGTCCCCCGACATCCTTTTGGCCTCCAAGGGGTTGACCAACGGTACGTGCGCGGCGGCGGCGGTCGTGGTCTCGGCAGGGGTCCAATCGGTGTTCGCACGGGCCGACGCCCAGTTGGTGCACGCGGAGACACAGGCGGGTTCCCCCTCTACGTGCGCGGCGATCGTGACGTCGATCGAGGAGGTGCAACGACTCGACGCGCTCCAGAACGGGAAACGAGTGTCTGCGGGGCTGGACTCGGTCCTCGGCTCCATCACCAACCACCCCCTCGTGCGTTCCAGCGGAGGCACAGGATGCTTCCGGTCTATCAGGCTGCACACGTCGGACGAGGTTACTCCGACCGCCGTCGTGGACAGTATCCGCAGGGCTGGCGCCCTCGTCAGCCCCGGCCCCGGCTGCGTCCAACTGGCTCCCGCCCTCGTTTACGGACCAGATGATCTGGAGGAACTGGAGCGCGCCCTATGGGACGGACTGAACAGAACCGCGGAAGAATCCTCCTGACGGGAAGTGGTCCTTACGATGACCGAGAATGCGTACGCCCCGCGTTTTCCCGAGGTACGGGAGAACCCCTACGACCCACCCAGCTCCTACCGTCTGGGACGGGGCGGCCCGTACCGGACTGCGCTCTCCTACGGAGGCCATGCCTGGATGGTGACGGACCTCGAGACGGCCAGGGCAGTCCTGGCGGACGTGCGCTTCAGCTCCGACTCGACCAACCCCGACTACCCCAACCTCCCTCTTTCATCCAAGCACCGTGTACCAGGGCACTTCCTGTCCATGGACCCACCCGATCACACCGCCATGCGCAGGATGGTCACGTCCGACTTCAGCGCGACTCGCGTCCGACGGCTGCGGCCCAAGGTGGACACCGTCGTCTCGGACCTCATCAACACCCTGGTCGGAGGTGGGGCATCGTCCGGCGACCTGACGGCCACGGTCGCCGTACCACTCCCCGGAGCAGGAACAGCGGAGATGTTCGGGGTACCGGAAGATCAGAGGTCCGTCTTCATGGACTGCGCTCGCAGGCTCCAGATCCAGGACGCGACGACGGCGCGTCGAGTTGCGATCAGCGGACGGACGAACCGCCTGCTTACGAAGATGATCGAGGCGAAAGCGGACGCACCTGGCAACGACATCCTCTCCCGACTCGCCAGACTCCGTGCGGGCGGCGCCCTGACGACGGAGCAGGCGGTCGGCATCGCCAACCTCATCCTCGTGGCCGGGTTGGAAACGGTGGCCGGGTTGTTCTCCCTGACGATGCTCTCCCTCCTCCGGGACGAGAGTCAGCGCCGTCTGATCAGTGAATCCCCCCGGCGGTGGGCCGGCCCGGCTGTTAACGAGTCACTGCGCTACTGGACTGTGATCGAACAAGGCGTGGCCCGAGTGTGTACGGACGAGGTGGAGATCGGAGGGCAACTGATCCGCAAAGGCGATGCAGTCATCGTCCACCTGCCCACGGTCAACCGTGACCCGTCCGTCTTCCCCTGCCCCGACGAGTTCGACATGACGAGGAACCCACAGGGACACCTGGCTTTCGGTCACGGCGTACACCACTGCCTTGGGAGTTCCGTGGCGCAGCTACAAACGGAACTGGCCGTCACCGCCCTCTTCGAGCGACTCCCCCAACTCCGCCTCATCCAACCGGAGGGCCCCTTCGAGTTCTTGGACGACATGTTGGTCTACGGCCTGCGAGAGCTACAGGTCACATGGTCCTGACATTCCTCTACCGGGGTTCAGGCCGTAGGTGGTCATCCCTCACAACACACAAGGATCGCGTATGAACAGCGCACAGATTCCGGTCATCGACTTGGGGCACTAAGAGGGCGGAGGGCCCGGCAGAGCGGAGGCGGCCGACGAGATCCGCGCTGCTTGCGAAGACATCGGGTTCTTCACCGCCAGGGCACGGCGGTCCCACGTCCTCCGGGAGAGGTTCACCCGCTAGTGCGAGACGCGAGCAACTGATGCGGACAACGGCGAGAGACGGATGATCACGAGAACAGCACAGATGTACGAGGACCTGGCGGACGACTTCGACCAGGCCGTTCCCTTCTACGCCTCCTTCGGGCGCGCCATGGTGAATGCAATCGACCCGAGAAGCGATTCCGCTCTCCTCGACCTCGCCGCGGGACGAGGAGCCGTGTCCCGTCCGGCTCTGGAACGCGGGTGCTCGGTGACGGCCGTGGACGCGGCTCCGTCGATGGTCGCCCACCTCCGACGGGATCTTCCCGAAGTACGTGCTCACGTCATGGACGTGCACGAACTCGCATTCGGTGACGCGTCGTTCGACGTCGTCACAGCGGGGTTCGCCCTCGACCTCCTCGACTCCCCGATCACGGTGTTGAGGGAGGCACACCGAGTACTCAGGGCAGGTGGTCTGGTGGCCTTCACACTCCCCGGGGGCAGCCATGACTCCGGCGACCTGTCGTTCTGCAACCGTCTGTACGCGAAGTACTCCGGTTACCTACCGGCCTTCGAACAGCCCCTCGTGCACACCTTAGACGCCGCCTCCGACCTCCGAAGCGCCGGCTTCACCGAGGTCTCCGTCGAGGAGATCACGGTCGAGGTCAAGATACCCGACTCCGAGTCAGCGTGGGCCTTCCTTACCAAGAACGGGACCGGAGAACTGATCCTGTCCCTTCCCCCCGCCCAGCGCGACGAGTTCCGAAAGAAAGTGGACGATGCCTTCGCCCGTCTCGATCGGACGGCCGTGCTGAAAAGGACCGTCCGCCTGTGGAGTGGACGCAGGTGACCGCGGTGTCTACCGCGGTGTCTGGGGACAGGGACAGGAGGGGTCGGCAGTGGAGCACGTGACGAAAAATCCGACAGCCTTGAACGCGGTGGTCGATCGCGTCCGCCGGGTACCGGACCGCTACCGGGAGTTCAGGGTGTCACCCGAGCGGGCCGAGTGGTCGCATCGGCTGGGCCGGAAACTCCTCGACGAACTGACCGATGCCGGTCTCCCCTATCGTGGCTCGTCCCGCGACCGCCGCTACGACGACCGCGATCTGAGCAACATCTCGCTAGACCTGCGTCTGTCCTCCGCGCGATACCTAGCGATGCGGGGATGGGCGGGATCATTGAAGTCGCCGCCGTCTGATGACGACCTCCACGAGGTGGAGATCACCGGCCGCCCCCCGGAAACAGCCCCGGATTCCCCTCGGTTCTCCCCCTCGGAACTGTTGAGGAGCCTTCCCACTTTCTCGGAAGTCGGCAACGGCCGGTATCGCCTGCGGCTCGCCCCAGACCGTAGGGAAAGCCCGTTATGCGACGCGGTCGGCGAACTCTTCGCCCCGGTTGCGGACCTCTGGTTCCACGTGCTTCCGGACAAGCTCCGAGAGGACCTGGGCTTCCTGCGTGAGACGGGCCTGGCGGACTGCAACCTCGCCGCCAAGTTCGTCGTGGAAAGGGCCGAAGCGCACGGGATGAGGG
Source organism: Nocardiopsis coralli (assembly GCF_014892575.1). GTDB lineage: Bacteria > Actinomycetota > Actinomycetes > Streptosporangiales > Streptosporangiaceae > Nocardiopsis > Nocardiopsis coralli. The sequence goes on from NZ_JADBGI010000001.1 coordinate 157,360, forward strand.
CCAGGCGGGCTTTCGGGTTCTTCCTAGCCGTCCCGTACTCCATCGACCACGTATGGACGGAAGTTCACGTCGACGACGCCTGGTACAGCTTCGACCCCCATCTTCTCAACACCCTGGTCGAGCTGGGTCTGCTCAGCGGACGGGAATGGCCGATGCGGCGGTCGATCGGGCAGAGCACTCGCAGCCTCGCCTTCGCGGAGGACCCTCTGGTGACAGTGGCGGGGGCCGGTGTCGAGCTATCCATGCCAACCCGCGTGGTGTCCGCTCACGAGATCACGCCCCCTCCCCGACGCCAGGACGGAGCCACGGATCCGACGCCTCGGGCATCCGATGCTCCGTCCGACGATTCGCTCCCCAAGACAGTCGACGAAGGTATCGAACACCAACTCCAGCTTGTGGCGTCCACATATTTGCGGACCCTTCCACACGATGTGGACCTGAACGCCGACCTCATGGAGATCGGCTTTGACTCCATCGCCCTGATCAATCTCATCAGGGACATCGACGAACGCTTCGGGGTCAAGATGGATCCAGACATCGTGCTCGACGGCCCCACTCTCAAGTCCATAAGGGACCACTTGCTCACGATCAGTCAGGAGGATGCGTAATCATGTCGAGCCATGGATCGACGGACTGGGTTAAAGCCCTCGAACACGTGTCCCCGACCCCGGACGGGCATCAGAAGTGGGTCGACGCTGGTTACGCGCGCGAAATCCTGCGCTGCTCGAATGAGGAGATCACACGGCTTCGCTCCTCGGGTATCCAAACCCGGGGAGACGCGTTCGACCTGTCCGACCTGTGGAATGTAGGCCTTTATTCAGGCACCGGGGCGAGCCGACCAGAGTTGGAGATGACATTCTTCGGCCTGGTTGTGTCCCCGCGGCGGGACTGGATCATCGAAACTGAGTACTCGATCGCTCTGGAAGCTGCTTGCCCTCACGGGAATGAGTGCGTCGGCGGTCGTTGGGAACCACCCCAGCTAATGAGGGCCCAATGGCACGATAATGAGACTGCAGCCGGATGGGTAAAGTGGACGGGTGAGATCACGATCTCCGGCCACCCGGACACCGTTCGCGACCCGCAGGCAAAAAAGATCTGGGATACATTCGTCACCGACCACTCGTTCCACTACCCCTTCATGCGTGGGGAACAGACTCCGGCACTCACACGGAGTAGGAGAGTAGGAAATTGCGTCTCCCTGTCAGCGGCACTCCACGAAGAACTGACCGGTCATGGACTCTCATCCAGGATCCGGGACGGCTTCCTGTTCTCAGGACGGAAAGCACGGATACACAGGTGGGTGGAATTCAAGGAGGACGACCGAGACTGGAAGCCGCTGGACCCCTCGATGGCCATCCTCGCCTCCCGGTTCTTCACCCCGGAGTACGCGCGATTCTGCGAAGGATCCTCGCTAAACCTCCTGGCCAGGGTCGCACCCGGAGACACATTCCATGTGCACCATTGGTGCACGGAGGATCGAATAGACCTCGTGCCCACGGTCACAATTCGCAAGAACTAGAAAGCTGAGCATTGAAGCGCCTCTTGGCGGCGCCAGGGCCGTATCGATCATGGCTCAACACCTATCTCCCGAGAATATCACGAGGCGCCATCGGACACCCCGCGGGCGAAGACACCACTTGAAGTTTTATTCCGTAGCGCTTATTCTTGCCCTTTTCGATGTGCGCGACGCAGGCACTGTTTGAGGCAATGTCGCTTAGCTTAAGTTGATCTTGGTTGGTCGGATACTGGACCGGTAGGTTTCCGCTCATGACCTCAACCTCTCCGGCTGCACCCAGGTGGCCGATACCGGTGCTGCGGTGTTGTGGCGGGTCAAGGACAGCCTGGAGTTGCCGGTGGGTGAGTTCTTGCCCGATGGGTCCTACACCTGGTTGGTGCTGGCTCCCCGTCTTGGCAAGCCCCGGCGTGCCCGGTTGGTCCAGGCCCTGCGTGATGGTGATTCCATCCACGCGGACCAGGCCCGTCGGGTGCGGGTGGTGGAGTATCAGGTCCCTGGTTCGGCAGGTAAAGGTGGGGAGGGATCTGCTTGGTCACCACGCTGGGCGATGACCGGGTGATGCCGGCCGGGAGGTTGGCGCAGGCCTATCAGCAGCGGTGGGGGAGCGAGGTGGCCAACGCCGAGCTGAAGAGTTCGCTTCGTGGTCCCGGTCGGGTGTTGCGTTCACGCAGCCCGGAGATGGTCCGCCAGGAGAGCTATGGGTATCTGCTCACCTATCGTGCGTTGTGCGTGTTGATCTGTAGCACGGCGACCGAGGCCGATATCGACCCGGATCGGGTCAATATCACACCCACGGTGCGTATGCTTTGCCGTCGGATTGGTGGTCCGGCGATTTTCCCCTGAACAGCCCGATGGTTTCGGGTCGGGTATATCGGGAGATCACGACTAAGAGGAACCTGATTCCGCGGCGTGGATATCGGAGCTATCCCCGGGTGGTCAAGCGAGCCCGCTATAATGGTTACCGGGCCAAAGATGCCTCTGAGTCGAGGTTGGGCGTCCTGACGTTACGAAGGTGTGGCTGGTCAACCATTCCGAACCTGGGGTGGCTGCGTGATGATCAACTTACGCTAAGCGTCATTGCTGTTCGAGGGTGGGACCTGCTCGGCGAGGAGCTCCGTGATATCGCGCACATATCGCCAAACGGTCGTGGTGCCGACACAAAAACCAGCTGCGAGCTGGTGCAACGCTTCGCTCTTGGACAGGTGAACCAGCACGAGAAAAGCCGGGGGCGGGGGCCTTGGTCCTGCGCCACCGGAAACCGGTGTTGTTGCAATGAGCGCGGATGGCTCTGGCCACCAGGTTCAACATACGAGATGATAAGGGCAGCGCGGCGGGGTAGATCTACATCAAGGATCTGGTTTTCGGGTGTTTCTTAGTCGAAAACGGTTGAAAACATTGACTCCGATGCCGACCATCTGCTATCGTATTCTAAGTAATCAGCGTCCGCTGATACAAAACCACAGAGGAATGCGAGAATACCATGACTGGCATCTTTTAATATATAGCACTGGGCGCCGGAAATTCCCGGCGCCCAGGTTCTATTTTGGGAGTAAATTTGAGACATTCACACCCACTCACACTAAGTCAGCTTTCATTCTACTATGAATATTTTTTTGTTCCCCCTGAAAAGAAGTGGCAGGCAAATCTCTTCGATATATGGAAGATTCCTTCTGGCAAATCACTAAAAGAGGTTTCGAATGCCTTGCGCGAGCTTATTGACAAACACGACACATTTCGAACAGTCTTCGATTTCTCAGATCCTACGAACCCGGCGCAGATTTTAGAGAGAAATACTGGAGGGGTTTTTCGAGTACTAGATTCATCCACTAACAACATCAGTGATGATATTTTCTTCACAGTGAGCAGATTTGCACGAGAGCCGTTTAACATAGAGGCTCAGCAGCCATGGAGAATCTGTGTCATTAAATCGGATGGCAGCCCTTCCCATGTTGTCGTTGCAATGCACCACATAGCTGTCGATGCATTTTCTTGGAATCTCCTTTTTCAAGATTTTTTAGATATTATAGAAGGCAAAAAATCTTCGATATATAAGTCTCCTGTCGAACTTGCAGAGGAACAACATTCACAGTCCTGGGAGAATAGACTTGGCAAGTCTCGGCGTTACATCGAGCGCGCCCTGTCCGCTAATCACCAGAAAGATATTTCCCCTGTGATTGGGGAGTCTCGCCATACAGTTCTCACATCACTGAAGTCCCACCGGGCCGCCAGGGCCATCCGCGAAATCTCAAATTCAGAGAATACTTCTGAATCAAGTATTATTTCTGCATTCTACTCAAGGTGCATATCAAATTTCTTCGCTCAGGAAAATATTCTCCTCAGGTCGGCTTCTTCTAATAGATTCAGCGATGAGGCCCGTTCCGTAATAGGAATAATGAACCAGTGGGTGCCAATCCCCCTGGAGCCGCAAGGGGAGAACTGCACAAGCTTTCTGAGAACAATTAATGCCCGATCTATTCGAGCATACCAAAATGGGATTTTTGACCCGATGCATTTTAGGGGTAAATCGGGAAATCCTTCTCTCCTGTACTCCAATCTTGGATACTTCTTTAACTATTTAAACTCGGGCGCCCCCAAATTAGGAAATGAAATTGAAGACTGGATCGATCCACTAGTCGAAAGCTATATTCCCACCAACACTTCTGGGGCTCCCTTCTACCTGGTTGCCGGAAGTGGGGATTACCTGAATCTGATCCTAAGATCCAAGCTAGAAAGTTTCTCTAGTAGCGATGCGCATTATTTTTTGAAGTCAATGGAAAGAGATATCATAGAATACACTTAAGAGCTCGACTCATTTGGTGAATCTACGGAAGACAGGTCAGCGTGCAGGCGATGTCTGCGAACGCGGAGAAGACGAGTGGATTTGCGCTCGTAGCGGTTGTGGAGTCCGTGATATTCGGCTGGCCAAGACATGGTGCGCTCCACCTGCCATCGGTAACGGCCCAACCGTTGGGAGGCCTCTAGGGCCAGGCGGTGGGCAATTCCCCGCGTTCGCCGAGCCATCGGCGCAGGTGGTTGTAGTCGCCTAGCCTTTGTCTCCGTGGAGCTTGCCTGGGTTGCTGCTCCTGCAGCATCATCTGGATCTGATCGGCAGTATCGCGCGAATCAGCAGTTGCAAAGCTTGGCTGTCGTGCAGATTCGCACCCGAGATCGCGATGGAGATCATAAGTCCGGTCCGATCGATGATCAGGTGGAACTTGGACTCTTTCTTGCCCCGATCGACAGGATTTGGAGCCGTCAGGCCCCCTGCGAGTGCACGTATGTTGACCGACTCGATCGCATACCGCGATCAGTCCAGTTCACCACGGGAGCCGAGTACGTCCAGGACCAGGTGGTGCAGCTACGCCTGCACGCGGGTTCGGTTCTACTCGGTGAAACGTCGGTGCTTGCTGGGGCCAGGGGGCCGACCACCGGTGAGAGATCGGCCCACGTGTAGCCGATGCTGACCACGAAGATGGAAGATGATTGCGGCCAACACCTCACGATCCCCGTGTCCGCGCCGCCCAACAGCTTCAGGCGAGGTAGGCGCTTCGGGGCCCCACCCGTTGGAACAGCTCCCACAGGCCGTACAGCACCAACCGCTCAACCATCGACAATGGGACAGGTTACCGAGAATCCAAATGAGATTAGCTCTCAGGGAATGCGAGGGATCACCATGCTAACCTTCGCTATTTCTAGGACAGCAGCCTCTGATGAGTGGGCAGATCCGACACTGAGGACAAAGAAGCGGGATCGTTTCGTGGATACTGCGTCACAACAGGCACTCTAGAGCATAGTCGCCCGGGCGCGGGAAGCGGCAACAAGCCTGGATGAGAACTACGTAGTGGAGGAGGCGGGTTGGTGCGAATTCCCCTTGCGCTAGAGAAACTCCCCTATAACAGTTACGTCGGCCTGAGCGTGGTCGGCTTCGAACATCCCCGCACGTTGTTCGCGCTGGCCAAGTGGTTACGACAGGCTGAAAGCTACACACATGAGAGTGAAACCCCAATAGAGACATCCAACGGAATACCTTAGCACGAAGAGAATGGAGCGAGGATGCCCAATCCCTGGGATGAGACGTTTGAGAATCTGATACGTAAGGCGCTGAGAACTCATCCAGCAAACGCGGAGATCAACGAAAGTCTAGACCTGTTCTCCGCAGGTCTAGACTCTATGGCACAGATCGAACTCATGCTCGCCGTGGAGGAGCACTATGACATCATAATCCCCGACGAGATGCTGGTGAAAGAGACATTCTCTACGCCCGCCCAATTGTGGAAGGTCACTAAATCCGCCCCGAGAAACACCTCATGAGGTACCAGAAATTACGAGAGAGGATTCGAGTTCGCTCATATAAATCGAATGAATCAAAAGCCTCGAAAAAGTTTTGTCTGACCCGGATTGCAGAGGTTTTGCAAGGTCGCCTGATGTCTGCTTCAGTGCGGAATTCGAGGTTGCGGTAGGAGCCGTCCTTGCGGGCGGCCCCCGCGCAGATATCAGCATGCGGAACTACCGCACTGAGCTCCTACCTCGAATAAGAGCGTCGAACCGAAACTCGGGAAAAAGATGAATAACGCGAGCAGGCGTCAACCACCGATACACGAGACGGCTCATCCGCACCCAATTGAGATTGAATCACCCTGGGTTTTTTGGAGGCTTTGGCATGTACCGGTTTTGGTGGAGCCGTGTTTCCGGATTCTCAGCGCGTGTTTGTGAGGTGCCTTGCTGATTCCGGACAGGTGTTGGACCGCTTCTTTCATGCGGCCAGCCGCATCTCCTGATGCGCCGCGTAGATTTCCGCTGGCGTGTTGTACCCGAGCGCGGAGTGAAGACGCCTGCGATTATACCAAAGTTCAATGTAACGAGTGATGTCGCGCCGCGCCCGCTTCCGGGTGGCATACACCACCCTGCTCACCCGTTCGTTCTTCAGTGTCCCGAAAAATGATTCGGCCATGGCGTTGTCAAAGCAGATTCCGGTGCGGCCGACCGATCTTTGGATCCCCTGCCCGGCAAGGAAGTCACCGAAGCTCTTCGAAGTGTAATTACTGCCGCGGTCGGAGTGGAAGATCGCCCCATCGGATACCTTGCCGTTCCGCTGCGCGTTCTGCAGGGCCTGGATGATGAGCGGCGTCCGGTAGTGGTCGTCCATAGCGTACCCGACGACTTCCTTCGTGCAGCAATCAAGAACGGTCGCCAGATAAAGCCACCCTTCCCACGTGGGAATGTAGGTGATGTCGCCGACGAGCTTGTGGCCGGGGCGGGCAGCGGTGAAGTCGCGCTGGACCAGGTCTGGGATCTCGGTGCTCCCGACCGGGTCGGTCAAAGAAACCCGCACCGGACGCGGCTGGCAGCCCTCCAGGCCCATCTCGCCCATGAGCAGGCGCACCAGCTCGGGGCCGGCCTGCACGTCCCACCGCTGCAGCTGGGCGTGCACACGCCGGTACCCATAGATTCCATCGGAGTCGTCGAAAGCCTTCTGAACGAGGAGCTTGAGGTGCTCTCGACGCTTGGCAGTCGCCGATTCCGGGCGGCTTCTCCACTCGTAAAAACCCGAACGGGAGACGTGGAGCATGGCACACATGAATGTAACGGGGTAGGCGTACTCCACCTCACCGGTTCTCTGAGTCTCCATGAACTCGTACTTGGAGACTACCGGTGATCCTTCGCGAAGTACGCTGCGGCTTTTTCAGGAAAGAGTTCTCTCGTTCCAGTTCGGCATTGCGCCGTTCAAGCTCACGCAGGCGCGCCCGGTCACTCGCATCGAGGTCGGTCGTTTCGCTGCTGTGTTCGTCTTTGTAGCGTCGGACCCAGTTCCGGAGCGTCTCGTTGCTGATTCCAAGCTCTCTCGCTACTTGAACGATCGGCCGTTGCGTTTCGATCACCAGGCGTGCCGCTTCCTCACGGAACTCCGGTGAGTAGTTGCTCTTCCTGCCCACGTTTCCCCTCGTTTCCTTACGAGACCATCGTATTGGGTCCCTGTCCGGAAACCTCGGGGCACCTCACCCAACTGTCAGCGGCTGACCAGGCTGAACAGCGCTAGCGCCACGGCCCCAGGACCCCGGTCACCGCCGCTACAGCGATCCGCAACGGAATCCATACTGTGTGCAAGCGTGCGATCAGCAGGAGACCGATGACCGCCACCGACGCGATCCGGCTGGCAACCAGGGACCACATTCCGGCTGTCGCATCGTTCTGGGCCGCACCTCCCTCGAACTTTACGTAGGTGTCCGATGCGGGCACCTCGAGCAGTCTGGCCACCTTCCTCCTCCAAGGCGAGCCTTCCAGGAATTCAACCTCGGCGATCAGCACGTGCTCGAGTTCTGCCCGCAACGCCACCAGGGCATCGACCACGAGAAGTGCACCTAAGTGCTTCATTTCGGGCGAGTCATTGCACACCCTACGAAACTCCGCATATACACCAATCCACTAATAAGCCTCCCAACCTCACCCCCAGGTCGGCACGCTCCCCTTCACAAGCTCTACGTGCTAACTTTCTCTTGCATAAAGCTCTGTCGTGGTCACTAAATGGAGTGAGACGGAGGTCTCGTTGTGCTGTCCACCGAAGAACGCCTGTGCCGTAGAGACAAGGTTGTCACTGCCGCGATCCGCGCCGGGTACGCCTGGGCCGCATTCGACGCGGAAAAAGATGCCTGGCAGGAACTCGCGCGCATGGCAGGTGTGGTGATGAACGCCTGCGGCCCAGCCCAGGGGCCCCGTACCTCCAGCACGCTGATCTCATCCCTGTCCCGCCCTCTGCGCCAGATGGCACCCGGCCTCTTCGAAGACGACCCCGTCGGCGATCTGACGGTGTGTAGTCCCGACACGAGCGACGATGGCGTCCAACTCAGCGATGACGTCTTCGAGTACGGATGCGAGCACATCGTCGACCTTCTGGAGGGCGAGGCCGGCTACCGGCACAACGGCTGGATGCCCTCGTGGGCCTGGATGCGTGCCGAAATGGTGGAGAACCGAGCATTCCAGACCCTTGACCAAGGCACCACCGACCAGGAGTACACAGCCCACCGCCGCTTTGTCATCGAGAACCCCGCCGGCGTTCGTCAGCGCCTGGCTGCGGATTTCTCCGATGTGCGGGGCGACAAGCGTCAGGTGCGTTACGGCCTGATTCCACCGGAGCGCACGTTTGAAGGGGCATTCTGGTGGCCGTGCCCGGTGTGCCGGTGGCCCATGCGTGTCCAGGACACGGAGGTTCACTGTCAGTACGCGCCACACAACGCGTTCTACTACATCCGCGCCGCACGTCAGCGCGGAACACCCATGCTGCAGCCCCGTGATGGCGCCGTCCCTCGCCAACCAAAAACCCAGCGCTTTCGATCGGAGGGGCCCGACCAAACGGTGTGCGTCGAGGAAGGGGTATGGCGCTACATCGTGGTGCCCGGCATCAGCGAGGTCCGACTCTTCGATCGGCTGGCACGGCTGGACTCCCGTGGAGTTGAAGTCGACCTGTGGCCGAGTAAGGACACCTACGACCTCACCGTGCGTATCCCGGCCCTGGGGTGGATGAAGCATCTGGACCTCAAGGACGTCACTCACGCGAAACATCTGGCCGAGCGCATCGCAGCGAAGCCTCCCGCAGCACCGACCCTCGTGATCCCGGACCACCGCGGGGAAGCTCAGCGTCGCAAACTCGACGATCTGTTGAACCCAAGACACCGCTACGAGGTGATCATGGCTGACGATGTCCTCAAGGAGGTCCGGCGCCGATTGCGGAAGGTGAAGAACGCATGAGCGTCGATGGTTTCGAAGAAAACTCCGGTGACCACCGCATCGTGCCCCGCGTATTGGCCAGCGCTTGCGCCCTGGCGGAGGCACACTTCCCGCCCCCAACGGTCGCGAAAGCGCACTTTCTGGTCAGCGGTGAGCTCCATGCCTGGGACCGGTACCACCGGCTGCCGGAAGAAGACCTCCGTCGCCTGGGTCGGCTGCTGCGTCATCGTGACAACCCCTTGGGTCACGAGAAGACAGTCGAGGACGAGCTGGAGCGTTTCATCAACGGGGACGGCAGCCTGTGCCAATACGCTCTCGACGACCAAGGCCGTCTGCTTCCTCTGCACGGGATGGACCCCCGAGCGTGTGCGGACGAACTGCTCGACGAGATTGACCGAATCCGGGCGGGCTCGGCGAGCCTGCGCCCGGTTGCGGGGCCCGGGCACTACGTCTCCACCGTGCGAGTGCCCCAGGCTGGAGATCAGGTGCCACCCGTGGTCACAGCACATTTGTCGCTGGAGGAACACCACACCGCAGACGCGATCGCCCCGCCCCGCGTGGTCACGACCCCCGCGACCGAAGTCGAGATCAAACTCCGCGAGATCGAGGAACTGGCAGCGGACCATGACAGAGCCTCCGGTGGCGGACACCGGGTCTCGACGCTGTCCGAACTGTTCCAGGGCCTTCGTGGAAGGAAAGCGACAAGTCCCGTCGACGTACTGCAGGTGCGGTCGGGTGAGGTGTCTGTGTTCAACGCTCCTACCGGTTCCGGGAAGAGCGTGATGATGCGTGTACTCGGGTCCTGGGCGGTCCGAGAAGACATTCCTGTGGCTCTCATTGCTCCTCGCAACAGCAACGTGGTCAAGCTGGCGCACGAAATCGAACAGGACCTGCACGGCCAGGGCATAAACCCTGATGGCCTCGTTGTCCCACTCATGTCGCCCAATTCACAGATGCGTGAACTCCAACGCATCATGGAGGAAGAGCCCGACAGGGATCTGAGGCTGTGGGCCCAGGAAAAGTTCGGCTACGGCTGTGCGCTCCCCTCAGCGACTTCGACCGAACACGAGGTCGACACGTGGGACATGGGCCAGGAGCCGTGCACGAGCCTCGCTCCGGCTGAATCGATGCACGGGGCCGCGCGCCGTCGCAAGAACCCGCCTCCCGCGCAGGTCTGCCCGTTCCAGGTCACGTGCGGCAAGTTCGAACAGCAGCGTCAAGCCTGCACGGCGAAGGTCATCGTGACCACGCACGCCAACTTCTATCGAGGGCGCATACACATCCCCGTTCAGGTGGACGATCAGCCCGTCACGGACACGTTGGCCGTCGAAGAACTCGTGATGCGCCGTTGCCCGTTGACCGTCGTCGACGAGATCGACGACTTCCAGTCCCATGTGCTGGGCAGTGAGGGACGAGGTCTGACGCTGGCATGGGGAAATCACCGCGAAGACCGTCCCCTTCTGGCAGCGGACACCGAGCACATCGATGCCTTTGGCCGCCTGCCTGGCCGGCTCTCCCAAGGGCTGCGCAACACGATCTCCAGCACTCGATGGCTTTCGGAGACCTACATCACCGCGCTCGCCGACGGCACTCTCGGTCCTAGTGAACGGCGCAAGAATCGCCGCAAGAACCGGCCCACCGAGAAGCGTTGGATCATGCCTCAACGGTGGGACACCTGGCTCGCCACACAACTACACGCATACATGGCCGATGATCCTGCGCTCCTAGTCACGAGCGAGCAGGACAGCGACGCGTATTCGCCGCATCGCACGTTGTTCCGTGATCTCGTTGACGAGCGGAAGGCTCTCGACGGCCTGCCCGAGCACCTTCGTTCGTTGGGTCATCTGTTGCGGCAGGTCGTCCACCCGCGGCAACCATCCGGTGACACCCACATGATCCGCCGAGGGATCGATGAGCTCCTGAATCCGTGGGTGACCGAGCAGCGACTCCGAGCTGAAGTCACTGACCGATTGTTGCGGCGCGCCTTCCTCGGCCCCCTGCAGCGGACGATGTACCAGTTTGTGCACAGCGCTCCAGCTTTCGCCCGAGCCGGCATGGAATCGGTTCGACTAATCGCCGATGTTCTGGGCCCTTACAGTGCCTGGCGCGCCATCCCGCATGGACCGCTCGGCCGTTTGATGTTCGCCTTCACTGAAGACATCCACCACAGCAGGACCGGAGACACCAAACTCAGCGTGGCCGCGTTCGGGGGCGACCCCCACAACTACGTGACCACCCTGGGAAGTGTCACCGCCTATGCGCGTTGCGGGCGAAGTCGAGCGGTGTTGGGGCTCTCAGCAACCGCTTACGCTCCGGGAGCACATCGCCACCACGTTCACGTCGAGCCCACCTGGTGGGTTCCGGACCAGAGCCCGGGCACCGTGGACGTCGAAAATGTGCCCGTCCCTGGACCCGACGGGGAGATGTCCCGCGTCTCTGGCAAGTCCGGCAAGGCGCGGATCGAAGCGACGCTCTCCATGGGAGAGCGTCTGTGGCCGCTCCTGCGCAATGAATTGGACGTCCTCGAGCAGTCGGGAACCTGGGGCACTCAAGACCGGCTCCTGCTTGCCTCCACCTCCTACGACAGCTGCCGCCATCTGGCTGAAGGACTGGTGCGGGGAGGTGCCAAACCCGGATCTTTGGCCGTGGCCATCCGTCCGGCTGAGTACGCAGCCACATACGGAGACTCCACCTCGAGCCCGGAGTGGGCCGTCCAAGAACTTCCCGGGGACCGCTTGGAGGACTTCCCGAACCTGCCGGGCGCGAAAATCCTCATCGCCCCGCTGGGACGGGCCGAGCGCGGACTCAACATCCTGGCCCCGAACACAGGCGTCTCAGCGATCGGCTCCATTTGGGTTGCCATCCGGCCGATTCCGTTGGTCGACGACCCGGATGAACTGCTTGCCTTTCTCGGATCCCACTGCCTGGCGGACGCACGCACCAGCCCTACCCCCTGGTTGGAGTTGGAGAGACGCAAGAATGTCGCTGGTCACTACTTCGAAGAACTGGTCACCAATGAACGCTATTTCCGCTCCTTGCCCGATGTGACCAAGAGAGCCATCGCCGCTGAACTCGTCATTTCGCTCATCCAGCTGGTCGGCCGAGCCCGACGCGGGGGCACCCCTGGACGCATCAAGCTCGTGGACCACGCATTCGTCAATGCCAACGGCAGATCAGACTTGCCGTCCCTGATCCGAGACCTGCGTACCGAATGGGCGAGAAGCGGCGCCCTGCACCTCATGCAGAATCTCTACGGAACTACACTCGACGCTTTCTTCTCTTTCGCCGATAACCACTGAAAGACCTGCCCATGCTCACGACACTGGCATATCTTTTCCCCCACAGCGGCTTGGGATCTGTAACCGCCTACCCCCTCAGTCGGGAGTTCTCCGCCGCGTGGCAGCGACTCCCCGGATACCAAGACACGGAGAACGGGTCGAAGAAACGCTTCAAGCGACCTCCCTACGCCGGCCTGGCCTCTGCACTGAGCGCGGTCACCGGCCAACCCGTAGTATTGATGCCCGACACTTACCACAACGTCGACATAGACGACATCACTCCGATGGTTGCGATCACCACCGATCCCATCGATCCTCGACTCTTGACCAGCGCCGTGCGCACGTGGGAGCGCTTGGTACGGAAAGGCGACGACACGAACACTCTGGCCCCACTCTTGAACGAGGCCGACATCGAGCGCTACGAACTCGCCTCGTTCGTTCGCGGGTCGAAAGAGGGCAAGCCCATTGCTCCCGGTTGGTTCTACCGCGTCGCCACGTGGTCTTTCGCCCAGCGTCTCGCACGAAAACCCCTGACACTCAGCAGCGGCGGAAAGTCGGTCAACCTCGCCTGGCGTATGGACACCCAAGGCAGCCTGTGGTCATGGGACCTGCCCATCCGCAACGAGACCCTGCGCCCCAAGCGCGTGGGGTACGCGATGCACAAGTTGGACTTTCGCATCATCACACTGCCCGGGGAATCGCAGTTCGCCATCCACGTCATCCCGACGTTCACACGGCTCGCTACACACTGGGCAAAGACCCGTACTGTGCTGCTCGACCGTGGCAAACAGGCTCTGCTCCGTCTCCCTGTCGGGCACCGCCCCCTGGACACGCCGGACGAGGACGGGAGTACGTGGCGCGCCTACCCACGCAACTTCACCGCCGAGATCGTCCAAGAGTGCGGGCTCGAACTGATCAACCTCCCCAGCAACTCGGATCTCCGGATGCTGGGAGGAACCGGCCGGGTCCTCCTGCCAGGCCCACAGGAATATCCGATCGGCAAGGGCGTCGGGACACGTTTCGTCACTGCTCTGTCCGACCACATCATGGACACCGTCAAACGTCCCCGCATCTCTCCTGTGGAGTACACGCCCGATTCCAAAAAGAAACTGACTCGCCCTGTCACCGGACAGCTGCAAACAAAGGACCTGGAATACGCTATCCACGCTACCGGGCACGACAGGCTCCGCATCCTTGTTCTCTACAGCGAGGGTTCTACTCGTAAACGAATAATTGCTGCTCTCGCCCGATACACATCGTCCCCACGCCGGCCCGTGGAATGCACCGATCGTACTGACTACCGGCTCCACGGAAACCTCTACGTCCACTTCCGCCGCGTGCCAGCGATCGACTCACCGAAATCCATCGCGTGGAACGAAGAACTGGCCCCGCTCCGCACGTTGTTCCGCGACGACATGCTCACCGGGGCACTGGTCGAGACCGTGTGGATCCCCAAGCCCACCAAGAAACAGCGTGAGGGAAAAACCGCTCCCCACGACCACAAACGCGAGCTGAGGCGCTACCTCTACAACGAAGGGATCGTCTCCCAGTTCCTCAACCGAAAGAACCCACCAGATTCCAAGAAAACCCCTCACACAGAAGCGAGCGATTCCACCACAGACCTTCCCGGCGAGGACAAGGAGATCCAGGAGGAGAAAGACCATCCTGCCATCAACGCCTCGCGTGACTTGTTCTTTCGACTCGGCGCCATCGACCACCGGCTTCCTGCCGCCACACCGGTGAAGGAAGGCGCGATCCTCGTGGGCATCCATCTACGGCAGCAGCGCAAGAGCACGCGGAGCCCTCGAGGCGCAGCTCAGACACAGATGGTCGAAGTCCTAACCGCCGTACACACCAGCACGGACCCGGAGTCTCCGTGGAGAACGACCACCTACTCCCCTGCGACCAACGACTGGCTCCCCCAAGCCGAGGCCGAGGCTGCCTTCGGCCGGGGAACCATCGGCCTAGAGGGCCACGCACGGCACGACGAAGGCGCCCGGAAGGTACGCGATCACGTAGAGGCAGCTCTACGCGCTCTGCCAACGGCTCGCCCCTTGATCATCTTCGTTGACGCCGAAGCATGCCGCACCATCTGGCCCGGTTTGCAACACCAGGCTCTCGGCCAAGGTGCGCTCCCTGGAGACTCGCTGCGACGGAACAACCGGTCGATCGCGGTGGTCTCGGTGAACACTTCGTACGGCGAAGTTCCCACCCCTGTCGAGAACACAGCTCGCAACCGAGCGAAGCTCAAGAGGCCGGCCAAGCCCCAGGACTACCTCTATCGCCGAACCTCCAGCACAGGGGTCACCACCTGGTACATCGCGCAAGCCTCACGGACCTACGACGGATTCGGAGGCGAGGGCCGCGCAGGAGGGCTCCATACTCGTGCCACTCTGCCCGAGTCGGACCGACGTCTACACCTGAAGAAGGACTGGCACAGCTTCACCGCTGTGCAGTTCCTGGTCGCAGCCTGCGGGGGCCGCCCTGAGGAGGAACTCGCGACCCTCACCGCACAGTTGTGTCACCAGTCCGCGGCTTGGGACTGGCGTACCCGTCACCCGTACCCGCTCCATGTCGCCGCTGCGGTGGACCGGGCCCACCCCGAGTATCGAGGTCCATCTCTCGACGAAATCAAGTCCGACGAAAAGAGCGCCCCGTAAAGGCAGCAAGGAACACACTGACCTACGGATCTGCAAAATGGCGGAGTGCGCTCACACAACCCTGCATTTCCTCACCGAATCCGAACCGTCGAACGTGACGGTTTCCGCCCTCGCCACAAGCCGCAAGCGCACATTCCACCGATCAGCCTACGCGCGAGAGCCACCCGAGAGCGATTGCTGTAAGGCACTCCCGGAGGACCTCGGGCGCCTCAGGCATCTCCGCCCGGGTAAGGGGCGAGGCTTGTAGTAGCCTCGCCCCACAGATCCGCTACAACCGCACAACGCAGATGGAAGCAGAACCCGCCAGGGCGAATGCGAAGGCGATGATGACGAGGCGGCGTGTCTTTCCGTCGTCCTCGATGGCTTTCTCTACGAGACCAATGATCTTACATGCAATGAGGACGATATAGACACTCATAAGTAGAGCTCCTTGGACACCAGTACCAAGGGCTCCTGCTCAGAGCCATTCAGCGCGAGGAGTGATCGGCCGCTCACGCCCAACCGGCGGCAACCCGTCTATTGCAGCTCAAGGTATGCACTCAGGTAAGCTATGTCAAGGCCTTTGTACCGCTGGGCCTTGGAGAGGCCCTGCACGGCATCGGCCAACTTGTTGACACGCTTCTCAGTGAATTGTTCGTCCCGGCCACAGCGGGGGCACCGGATTCGCAGCTTCCTGCGCCCCTCCCCTCCCTCGAAGAACACGGTCGCACGCTCCGTTGTCGTCCAATGATCCCCGGTACGACGCTGATTCCTCCCATATTGGTGCACGGATCGGCGCCGACTTTCTGGCATCGTCGGCTTGAGCACACGATCAGTGCCTGGAGCCAGGTTGCGGTAACGCTCCTCCATCTCACGAAACTGTTCATCAGTTGGGGAGTTCCTCTTGTCGATGAGCATCGCGACCTCTATGGAGGGGTGTGGTTTGTTCTTACCACCTCCGCAGTTGAGTCGGAGGTAGTTCGCGTTGTGGTGAATCTGCCGTCGCCTACTCATGATTGCCTCTCAAAGTTCTCTCACTCGGAGCCGGAAGCGACCCCTACCGATAGAACCTGACAGGTGTGACATTTTCGCGCTGGAACGCCCGGAAGCTCTGTCTCTCCGCTGACCCTGTCGAACCGATCGACGGGTACGGAGCCGCTCACACGCGACCTCCCCTTGGGCGACGAAGCAGCGAAGCCCTTACGGGCTGCTGGCGCCCAACAGCCCGTCGGTGGCCTGGAGCGCGAGGTAAGTGTCCTCTCCTGCTGCTTCGAGGAGGTCTTCCTCGCCCGTCGCGACTCGGGGATCCGCCCCGAGCAGCTCGCGCCAGGAACGGTTCCGGGCCGAGTCATAGGCTTGACATGCTTCCTCTCGCAGGCGGCCCACGCTCTCCTGCCGCATGATCTGGACTCGTCGCTCCCAGGCTGCGAGCTCAGCTCGAAGATCCTCGGAGTCGCGTTCCTCGGGCACCCTGTCGGGTAGTCCGTCAGGACCAAAACGCAGAGGTTCCAGGATCCCGCCCACAGTGTCACGGATGACCCCGGCCAGCTCGCTGTGCATCTTCGCGCACGCGCCGAACAAGGCACGGGAGAGACCGCCCCCGAACACCGCTCCCGGACACGGCAGCGGTCAACATGTCCTCCGCGTCCTCCCGTGCGGAAAGGTCCCCAGTGGTCTGCGGGGGTTGGCCCCTGACCCGGGAACGCAGCTCCCGGGTGGCGGGGTCCTGCTCGAGAAGGGTCAAGCCACTGCGTCGATCTGCCGCCGCGAGGGCTCTATGCCGTGCAACGGGAACCACCGAGAGCTGCTCCTGGCCGACGCTGATGAGGTGGAAGTAGACCAGCATCCAGGAACGTGTCAGCTCTCCCACAGCGCGCGCGGCGGCCGCGCCCCCGTCATCATTCGGGCTCACCGGGGGCGACGCAAGGTACTGCGGCCATTCCTCGGGCCCACCGGCACCGACGTTGTCGAGCGTGACGAAGACTTCCTCCTCGACACTGCTGCCGCACAACATCAGGCGGTGGGGCACCTCCTGGACAAGCGCGCCGCCAGCCAGAAGCTGGTCCCGGCCCCGGCGCAGCTGCGGGAGCCCGATGCTGCGCGCCCCCTTGGCCTCGACGAGCCAGAGGCGTTTCTCGTCGGGGTGGAAGCCATGAAGGTCGGGCCTGGACCCGGCCGAGCTCCATCCGGCCGACCCCGCAGGTTCGGCGGACTCCCCGTGGGTGGTCATGCCCAGCCCCATCAGGCTTCGGCAACCCCACTCGGCCATGGTCATGCCCAACCGGTAAGCGAAAGCGCCCTGAGCGCTGGGCTCTGCACCTTGTGTGTAGGCCAGACTCGGAACCAGGCGTGGCCTGGTGCCTCCGTCGGCCTGCTGGAACTCCTCGCGACTCAGGTAGGCCGTCAGTGGGGTGGTCCGGGCCAGCAGTTCGTGGACCGCCCGTTCCGGATGGTGCACGAGCCAGGGGATCAAGTCTCGTCCCACGGTGACCGCTGACTCGAGAATCTCCCGCCACGTCGTGTCGACCATGTACTCGCCGGCGCCAGGGACACCGCCGGGCGTGGGCCATGCCTCGGTGGACTTGCGCCAGCGCAGGTACTGCCGCCGGGCGGGCGCGTGCCGTACGACCACAGGGATTCGGAGAACATCCCGGGGCGTGAGGATCGGACCATCGGTGTGTTCGGGGGAAACCATGAGGAACATGGTCTCACCTGGGAGTACGTTCACCTCGTGGGGTCAGCGTATCCCCGGTCAGTTCGACGAGCGCTCCGTTCCCTCGTCCTCTTCTGCAGTCTGCTCATAGCTTGCGAACGCAGTGCGCACGCGCTGCGCGGCAGTGCGAAACACACGCGTGAGCAACTCATACGCACCGACCAGCGCGAAGGTGAGCCAGACATGGAAATGCGCGACCACACCGCTGCGGACACTGCGCCTTTGGCCGCCACAGATACGGCTGAACCGATGATCGACAGCATCCGAGGCAACAGTCCTCCCTTGGCGCGGCCGCGGCGAGTATCGATCGGGACGCACCCCTACGAATCGCTTGCCACCGTCTGAGCCAAATCCGCCTTCCTGATCGCAACCAGTAGACGAGGGCGCAATCGCGAGGAGGGAGCGAATCTTGGACGAGAAGGTCGCCTACTCGGTCGACGAGGCAGCACAGGCACTCAGCCTCGGCCGCACCACCGTCAAGCAGCTCATCGCCACCGGAGACCTGCCCTCCGTGCGGGTGGGTCGCCGCAGGCTCATCCCCCGCTCCGCCCTGGAAACCTACGTCCACCGGCTTCTCCAGGACCAGGAGCCCGCCTAGGCTGTACGGGACCGTTCCCGGGAAAGACGAGGAGTGGTGCCCCGAACCCCACGCAAACCCACCAGAGCCGCGCTGTCCGACCGGTCCGACGTCTCGGTCTACTTCGACCGGGTCAAGAAGCTCTGGCGTGCGGAGATCCGCATGCGCCAGGACCCGCACACGGGGCGTTGGCAGGTCAAGAAGGTAAGCAGCAAGAACAAGAACACCTTCTACGCCAAGCTGTCCACGATCCTCGAGGAACTGGATCAGGGGGTCGACTCCCCCGCCTACTACACCGTCGCCGACTGCGTGGCGGAGTTCCTGCGGGACCAGCTCTCGGACGTGGGCGCCAACACCCGAGACAACTACACACGGGTGATCAACACCCACATCACCCCCTACCTCGGTCGGCACCGGTTGGCCGAGCTGCGGGTGGCCGATGTGCTCGCCTGGCTACGCGGCCGCAAACCGCACTTGTCCTCGCGAACGCTGCGGTTGGTGCTCAGCCTGCTGGAACGAGCCATCCGCTACGCACAAGTGCAAGAGATGGTCTCGCGCAATGTCGCCGAGCTCGCTCGCCTCGATCAAAGGGGCCGGCTCCGGGGCGACCAGCCAGGTCGGCCCTCCAAGTCCATGACCTTGGACCAGGCCGTGGCGGTACTCAAAGCCGCGCAGGGCACACGGTGGTACGCCTACTTGGTGCTCGCCATCGTCACCGGCACCCGCACCGAGGAGATGCGGGCTTTGACGTGGGAGCAGATCACCACCGACGGCGAGGTTCCCACGATCCATGTGTGGGCCTCGGTTCGCGAAGATGGCGACACCAAGACCCGTAGGTCCAGGCGGTCGTTGGAACTGCCCGATCTGGCTCTCAAAGCCGTCAATGCCCATCGGGCCATGCAGGCGCACGAACGCCTGGTCGCTGGCGAATTGTGGCAAGACAACAACCTCGTGTTCTGCACACGCAAGGGCACACCGTTGGACCGGCACAACGTCCTACGGGAGCTGCGCACCATCATGAGAAAGGCGGGATTGAACGACAAGGAATGGACCGCGCGAGAACTGCGGCACACTTTTGTGTCCCTGCTGTCCGACCACGACGTGAGCATCGAGGAGATCTCACTGCTGGTCGGCCACAACGGGACCGACACCACCGAGCGCGTCTACCGACGGCAGCTCCGGCCGGTGCGCCGCTCCGCAGCGACAGCGATGAACGAGATCCTGCACGACCTGGGCTGAGCACCCACTGGCCCCGGTTCTACCCCACTTTTACCCCACCTGGGCAGCAAAAAAGGGCCCACCGGATGATGGACCCTTCGATGACCTGCTGCTTCTGTGTCGGGACGGCGGGATTTGAACCCACGACCCCTTGACCCCCAGTCAAGTGCGCTACCAAACTGCGCCACGTCCCGTGTGCCGAGCGCGCCCCTGGCGTCGCCGACGCAGGAGACCTTACCGCATTCCGGCGCCGGACCGGGCATCGGGACGTGCGCGCTCCAGCTCGGCGAGGGCCCGGCGGGCGATGGTGCGCCCGGCCCGGTTCGCGCCGATGGTGCTGGCCTGGGGCCCGTAGCCGGCGAGGAACAGGCGGGTTTCGCGCACCGCACGCCCGTCCTGCACCTGCAGCCCACCGCCGGGCTCGCGCAGCCGCAGCGGCGCCAGGTGGGTGAGTTCGGCGCGGAACCCGGTGGCCCAGATAATGGCGTCCACGGGTTCGAAAGTGCCGTCGTCCCAGCTCACGCCGTCGGGCTGGACGGAACTGAACATGGGGCGCGACACCAGCAGGCCCCGGTCGCGCGCGGCCAGGTTCTCCGGGGTGGCGGGCAGCCCGGTGCCGGCGACGATGCTGGGGAGGCGCTCTCCGGCGCGTGCGGCCTCGTCGGCCTGCCGTACCGCCCGGCGTCCGGCGTCGGGCACGTCCGCGAAGGTGACGGGCCGCCGTGTGACCCACAGGGTGTCGGAGGCCACGCCCTCGAGCTCGCGCAGGAACCCGACGGCCGAGGTGCCGCCGCCCACGACGAGCACCCTGCGGCCGGCGAAGTCCTCGGCGGCCCGGTACTCGGGTGTGGAGATCTGGACCCCGGCGAAGTCGGCGGCGCCGGGAACGTGCGGGCGGAAGGGGCGCGCCCACGTCCCGGTGGCGTTGACGAGCACGGTGGTGCGCACGGTCCCGCGGTCGGTCTCCACCTCGAAGGGGTCGCCGCCCCCGCCGGAGACCCGGTGGACGTGCACGGGACGCTGCACCTCCAGCTCGAAGTGGCGCTCGTAGCGGTCGTAGTACTCGCGCACGACGTCGCGGGCGGGGCGCGCGGGGTCGGCGGTGGCGAAGCTGACGCCGAGTTCGTCCATGCCTGGCAGGTCGTGGACCTTGTGGGCGCGGTCCAGGCGCAGCGCTTCCCAGCGGAACTGCCAGGCCCCGCCGGTGTCGGGCCCGCGGTCGAGCACGAGCAGGTCGGCTCCGGGGACGAGCCCGAGGCGGCGCAGGTGCCAGGCGGCCGAGAGCCCGGCCTGGCCGGCCCCGACGACGGTGACGCCGACGGACTCGGGCAGCCTCGCCCCGGTCGCGGCAGTGGTCATGGGCCCTCCCTCGTGTCGCCGGCTGCGCTCCCCCGGTGACAACAACGCGGGGCCCGCGCTTTTTCCGTGGGTCACTGCGTGGTGCGTCTCGCCCGTGTGCCGCGCCAGGGCCCGGCGACAGGGGGGCTCCGGGGAGGGGCAGGCCCCGGAGTCCGGGAACGGGTCAGACGCCCGGGACGAAGAGGTCGGGCCGGTGGCGCCGCACCTCGTTGAGCAGGGGGTTGCTCCCGTCGGCGGGTCCGGCCGCGGGGAAGGAGATCGCGACGAGCTCGGCCCCGGTCCCCGGGTGGCGCGGCTGCCCGGAGAGGGCGGCGCCCGCCCCGCCGACCTGGGCCGGCACGATGCGTTCACCCCACCCGATGATCCCGTGGGACTGCACGTTCTGGACCCGGACGTCGAACGGGCCCATCTCGACGCTGCGCGCCGACAGGGTGTTGTCGACGGTCGGTCCCACCTGGGTCAGGTCCTGCCAGCGCAGCCGCACCTGGAACCCCAGGTGGTCCCGGAGCTCCACGCCCACCGGGGAGACGATGACGTGGGTGCGGGTGACCATGCGGTGCACCTTGGCCAGGGGCACACACGCCAGCCCCGCGGTGGCCAGGAGCCCGACGAGGGTCCCGCCGATCATGCCGGTCCCTTCGGCGGCGCTCTCGAAGGGGATCGAGCCGAGGATCAGCGCGAGCACGAAGAAGCCCACGAGAGCAGGGGCGAAGGCGAGGGTGCGCCGCAGGTACATGCCGGCGCTCGCGTCGGGGGCCAGCCACCGGGTGCCGGGTTCGCCGGGCAGCGGCCATCCCGGGGCGCGTGTCCAGCCGTGGTCCAGGCCCGGGACGGCGACGTGGTCCCGGGGTTGCGGAGGTCCGTGGTGCGCAGGCGGTCGGTGTGCCTGGTGCGGCGGCCACTGCTGGGGTGGCCCCGGGTACGGCGGCCCCTGGTGGGGCGGGTGCGGGTGGTGGTGCCCGCCGGGTTGCTGCGGCTGGTGAGGTCCGCCCGGTTGCTGCGGCCACGTCATCGGCGCGCTCCGGTCGCCGCGGGCTCTCGGGTGATCGCGGACATCGTGTCCCCCTGTGGTGTCGGTGGTGGTCCGGGACGGCGCCCGGGGACGTGGCTCAGGGGGATGGCGGCCGCCCCGCACACATCGGTGCGGGCGGCACGCGGGACCACGTCGGAGGGCGGGGGCGGGGCCTTCGGGGGCGGCCGTCACGGCGTTCATCATCGCACCGGGCGCCGCACCGGTGATCGCCCGGGGCGCGGACCGGCCGGGCTCGGCACCGGGTTCCGCCCACGCAGAAAGGGAGCGGCTGTCACAATGTGGGTCATGTCCAACCACACTCCCCCGCCGGCACCCCCTGCCCCCGGTCCCCAGCAGCCTCCCCCGCCCGCGCAGCCCTCGCAGAAGCGCCGCCTGCGCCCCGGTTACCTCGCAGCGCTCGCCTCCCTGGCCGTTGCCCTGGTGATGGTCGTGGTCGTTGCGGCCGTCGGCACCCGCATCGGCCACCCCGAACCGGACTTCGCCGTCGACGTCACCGGCGGAGGCCTCATCGAGGTGGAGGTCGAGGAGGGCGATCCGCTCGGCGAGATGGTCCTGATCACCGCCGACCACGACGGAACCTGCATCCAGGGCGCACCGGAGTCGGGCCTGGAGACCGGCCGGTTCATCGGTGGAGGGCTCGACGTCTACGGGCCCGACGAGATGGTTGCCCGGTCCGTGTTCCTTCTCGACGAGCCCGGCACCCACGTCTTCGAGTGCGGCGAGGAGGTCGAGGGCGGCCTCGCCCCGGCGGCCACGACCGTCGACGCGGCCGAGACCCGGCAGCAGATCTGGGCCGTGACCGCGCTCGGCGTGCCCACCGTGGCCGTCCTGCTCGCCGCGGGCCTGGCGCTGGGCACGTTCCTGCGCAGCCGCAAGGAGAACGCACCCGGCCCGCCCCCGCCCGGAAAGCCCCGCCCCTGACCGCACGCTCACCGCTCCCCCGGGCCCGGCCGCACGGCCGGGCCCTTCTCATGCAAGAGGCCCCGACCACACCCCGTCCCCGACCGGGCAAGAACGGTCAAGCGCCGGGACCGCCCCGCGCCACATACTGGTGCCATGAGCGAGGCGGACAGCGGACGCGATCGGCTCCGCGAACTCCTGGACGCGGTCCTGGACGACGACAACGCCACCCTGGCCGACATGGCCGACCGGGCCTTCAGCTCACCGTTCCACTTCACCCGCACCCTGTCTCGGCAGGCGGGGGAGTCGCCGGTGGCGCTGCGCCGCAGGGTGCTGTTGGAACGCGCGGCGTGGCAGATCGCCCGCGGCACGAGCGTCACCGACGCGGCCTTCGGCGCGGGTTACGGGTCGTTGGAGGGGTTCACCCGGGCCTTCACCCGCACGTTCGGCCGCCCGCCGAGCGCGACGGGCCCTGGCAGCGCCACGTGGGTGCCGGCACCCAACGGGATCCACTTCCACCCGCCGGTCAATCTGTGGGTGGAGCAGAACCCGAGGAGGGACACGGGCATGGACGTGACCGCGCTCCAGGTGCACCACGACGTGGACGACGCCGCGGCGCTGATCGAGCGGGCCTTGGAGCTCCCGGACGAGCTGTACCGCCGCGAGTGGTTCCCCGGCCTGACCGTCCTGGAGTGGGACGGACCGGAGGGGTCTATCGCGGCGTGCCTGCACCGCCTCGTCATGGCCAAGGAGTGCTGGCTGGCCTCCATCGAGGGCGCCGAACTGCCGCCCCCGGGCGGTGACGGCCCCGAGGAGCTGCGGGAACGCCACACCCGGGCCGCCCGGCGCTGGGTGGCGACCGCCGCCGACATCGAACGCCGTGGTGCCTGGGGCGACCGGATCGTCGACGCGATCTGCGACCCGCCGGAGAGCTTCCTGCTGGGCGGGATCGTCGCGCACGTGCTCACCTACTCCGCGCACCGCCGCCTCCTGGTGCGGCACATGCTGCGTGCGTGCGGGGTGGGGGCCGACCACGGCGATCCGCTCGAGTGGCTGCAGGTCCGCAACGAAGGTAACGAACGAGGAGAGACATGAGCACCGTGTACATGACGGCCACGAGCGTGGACGGTTTCATCGCCGACGAGAACCTGTCCCTGGACTGGCTGTTCTCGGTCGACGGCGGCGAGGCGATGAAGGAGACGGAGGAGTTCATCAACTCGGCCGGGGCGATCCTGATGGGCGCGACCACCTACGAGTGGGTCATGCGCAACGAGAAGCCGGAGAAATGGCCCTACGCCGCCCCCACGTGGGTGCTCACCCACCGGGAGCTGCCGCACGTCGAGGGGGACGTGCGCTTCGCCTCGGCCGACACCGACGACGAGCTCCGCGAGCTGCACCGGACCCTGGTGGAGACCGCCCACGGGCGCGACGTGTGGCTGGTCGGCGGGGGACAGATCGCCGCGGACCTGGCCCGCCTGGGCCTGCTGGACGTCGTGGAGGTCTCCCTGGCCCCGGTCATGCTGGGCGGCGGCGCTCCCCTGCTCGCGGGGCGGGTGGACCTGCGTCCGGTGAAGATCGCCCGCGCGGGTGACTTCGCCTGGCTGCGCTACGAGGTGATCAAGGGCTGAGCCCGCCCGGGGGCCCGTCCCCGCATGCGCGCCCGCCCGCGTCCTCCCGTTCGCCCGCGCGCAGGCGGGCGTCGGCCTCGGCGAGCTCGTCCTCGGTGAAGACGGCGATCCCGTGCTCGGTGAGCAGGTGCGCGGTGACGCCGCTGCCGGGGACCTTGGTGCCGCTGAACGTGCCGTCGTAGATCTGCCGGAGCCCGCACGAGGGGCTGGACTCCTTGAGCACGGCCACCTCCGCCCCCGTGGAGCGCGCGGTGGCCAGGGCGGCACGGGCCCCGTCGACGAAGTGCCCGGTGACGTCGCGGCCGTCGGGGGTGAGGATGCGGGCGCGTCCGGCCAGGACGTCGGCGGCTCCGGCCCCGGGTTCGATCTCGGCGGGCGGACGGGGCACGGGCAGTCCGCCGGCGATCTCCGGGCAGTGCCGGACGATGCGGCCCTCGGCTCGCCACCGCTCGACCGTGTCGTCGGAGACCTCCTTGGCGCGCCCGTCGAAGCGCACCCTGCTGCCGAGCAGGCAGGCGCTGACTAGGACCTTGCGCACGCCGCCCCCTTTCCTCGACACCGGCTTCCTCCACGTTAGCGGGCCTCCCCCGGCAGCGAACCACGGAAGATCGTCACTAAAAGCGCATGTTCGACCCCTCTGAGTAATACTGGGGTGGTTCCACTGAGGGGGAGACGTGAGCGAGAAAGATCCCGGGACGGCCCCGTCCCTGAAGACCAGCCACCGGACGACCCGCAAGGCCGTCACGGCGGCCGCGATCGGCAACGCCACCGAGTGGTACGACTTCGGTGTCTACAGTTACCTCGCGGTCACCATCGGCCTGGTGTTCTACCCGTCGCAGTCCGGCGGCGTGCAACTCATCGCGACGTTCACCACGTTCGCCGCGGCCTTCCTCGTCCGTCCGCTGGGCGGCATGTTCTTCGGGCCGCTCGGCGACCGGATCGGCCGCAAGCAGGTCCTGGCCACCACCATGCTCCTCATGGCGGTGAGCACCTTCTCCATCGGGCTCATCCCGTCAGCGGAGGCCATCGGGATCGCCGCGCCGATCCTGCTGCTGTTCGCCCGCATGCTGCAGGGGTTCTCGACCGGTGGCGAGTACGGCGGTGCGACCACGTTCATCGCCGAGTACGCACCCGACAAACGCCGCGGGTTCCTGGCCTCCTGGCTGGAGTTCGGAACAGTGTCCGGTTACGTCGGCGGCGCCTCGGTCGTCACGGGGATGACGCTGCTCATCGGCAGCGACGCGATGCTCGACTGGGGATGGCGCATCCCGTTCCTGCTCGCCCTGCCGCTGGGCGCCATCGGTCTGTACCTGCGGCTCAAGCTCGACGAGACCCCGGTCTTCCAGGACAACACCGAAGGCTTCGCCAAGGACACGTCGGGGCAGAGGCGCAAGGGGCAGTTCCGCGCCACGATCCTCGACCAGTGGCACCCGATCCTGCTGTGCATCGGCCTGGTCCTGGCCTTCAACGTCAACAACTACATGGTCACGGCCTACATGCCGACCTACCTGGACGCCGAGCTGGGGTACTCCGAGACCACGGGCCTGGTCCTGACGCTGGGGGCCATGGTCCTGATGCTGGTGAGCGTGACCTTCTTCGGCCGGCTCAGCGACCGGGTGGGACGCCGCCCCGTCCTGGCCTCGGGGAGCCTGTTCGCGATCGTGCTGGCCCTGCCTGCGTTCTGGCTCATGCAACAGGGCAACACCACGGCGGTCGCCTTCGGTGTGGTGCTGCTGGCGATCACCCTGGTGCACTTCTCCGGCACCGTCCCGTCGACACTGCCGGCGTTCTTCCCGACCGCGGTGCGCTACGGCGCGCTGGCGATCAGCTTCAACATCTCCGTGGCGCTGTTCGGCGGGACCACCCCGCTGGTCGCCGAGTCGCTGATCCAGGCCACCCAGAACCTGTACGCCCCGGCGCTGCTCATCATGGTGGCCGGTGTGGTGGGGCTGGTCGTGGTCTGGCAGATGCGGGAGAGCGCGGGTGAACCGCTGCCCGGCGCGAGCCCGATGCCCACACCCGACCGCAACGAGGGGCGCGGCCTGCCGTACCCGCGCAGAACCGGTGAGAGCGGGGACCACGTTCCGCCGAGCAACGTGCGCCGCCTGCCCTCCGACTGACCCCACCCACGCACAAGGGGCGCCCCGGAAACGGATCCCGGGGCGCCCCTCACGTGTGTGCCGGCACCGGCTCAGCGGCGCCCACCCCGCGGCTTGCGGTCGTTGCGCTGGCTGCCCTTGGAGGCGCGCAGCTGCGTACCCGAGGCGTTCTTCTTCTCGCGGATCCGCATGCTGATGTGCACCGGGGAGCCCTCGAACCCGAAGTCCTCACGCAGCCGGCGCTCGATGAAGCGCCGGTAGTTGTCCTCCAGGAACCCGGTCGTGAACAGGATGAAGTGCGGCGGGCGCG
The DNA here is from genome assembly GCF_014892575.1 of Nocardiopsis coralli. Lineage (GTDB taxonomy): Bacteria > Actinomycetota > Actinomycetes > Streptosporangiales > Streptosporangiaceae > Nocardiopsis > Nocardiopsis coralli. The sequence goes on from NZ_JADBGI010000001.1 coordinate 184,352, forward strand.
CACCGGCCTGCGTCGCGAACAGGATCTTGGGCTGCTTGCCGCCGCGCACCGGCGGGGGCGTGGCCGCGACCAGCTCCTTGATCCAGTTGTTGAGCTGCCCGGTGGAGATGCGCTGGTTCCAACCGGCCAGGCTGGTCTCGATCGCCGGGACCAGCTTCTCCATGTGGCGCCCGGTGAGCGCGGACACGTTCACCCGCGGGGCCCAGGAAACACGGGAGAGCTGGCGGTCGATCTCCTTCTCCAGGTAGTAACGGCGCTCGTCGTCGAGCACGTCCCACTTGTTGAAGGCCAGCACCAGGCCGCGCCCGGCCTCCACGACCTGCTCGACCACGCGGATGTCCTGCTCGGCCAGCGGCTCGCTGACGTCCATGAGCACGACCGCGACCTCGGCGCGCTCCAGCGCCTGGCCGGTGCGCATCGTCGCGTAGTAGTCGGCGCCCTGCAGGGCCCGGTAGCGGCGGCGGATACCGGCGGTGTCGATGAACTTCCAGGTCTTCCCGCCCAGGTCGATGAGCTCGTCCACGGAGTCGCGGGTGGTGCCGGCCACCGAGTCCACGACGACGCGGTCCTCCTCGGCGACCCGGTTGAGCAGGCTGGACTTGCCCACGTTGGGGCGGCCGACCAGCGCGATGCGGGGCGGCCCCGCCTCCTCGTCCTGGTCGATGACGGGCTCGGGCTTCTCGGGGAAGGCCTCAACGACGGCGTCGAGCAGGTCGCCCGTGCCGCGGCCGTGCAGGGCGCTGATGGTGTAGGGCTCGCCCACACCCAGGTTCCACAGCTCGAGGGCGTCGGACTCCTGCATCTGCCCGTCGACCTTGTTCGCGGCCAGGACGACCGGCTTGTTGGTCTTGCGCAGCACACGGGTGACGGCGGCGTCGGCGTCGGTGATGCCCACGGTCGCGTCGACGACGAACAGGACCACGTCGGCGGTCTGGGCGGCGTACTCGGCCTGGCGGGCGACCATGGCGGCCAGCCCGCTGACACTGGTCTCCCACCCGCCGGTGTCGACGAGGGTGAAGGGGATGTCCTGCCACTCCGCGTCGTAGGCGACCCGGTCGCGGGTCACGCCGGGCACGTCCTCGACCACGGCCTCACGGCGGCGGATGATGCGGTTGACCAGGCTGGACTTGCCCACGTTGGGGCGGCCGACCACGGCGACGACGGGGACCGGGGTCTCCTCCTCGCCCTCTGGTGCGTCGACCACGTCGGTCACGTCGAACTCACTCATGTACTGCTCCCGGTACTCGGTCCCCACGCGCCCAGGATGCGTGCCGCGAGGACAATGGAAAACTGCGCGTGCCCGGAGGAAGGCTCCGGGCACGATCGTGCGGGGCGCCCGAACAGACGCCCCGCGGCCACGGGGAACAACCCCGTCAGGTGCTGTTGTGTTCCCCGCACGGATGCGGGGTCGCCGACCGGGTGATCGGTCGGCGGTGGTGCTACTCGGCGGTGACGGCGGCGCGCGCCTCGTCAGCCAGCCCGACGACCAGCGCGATGACCTGGTCCAGGTCCAGGCCGGTGGTGTCGAGCTCGGTGGCGTCGGCGGTCTGCGTCAGCGGCGAGTCCTTGCGGCTGGAGTCCAGCGCGTCGCGGCGGGCCAGGTCGGCCTGGGTGCCGGCCACGTCGGAGGTGCGCACCTCCTTGCTGCGGCGCGAGGCGCGAGCCTCGGCCGAAGCGGTCAGGAACAGCTTCACCGGGGCGTCGGGGGCGACCACGGTCGTGATGTCGCGGCCCTCCACGACGATGCCCTCGCTCTCGGCGCGGGCGGCGGCGATGATCTCGCGCTGGGTGCGCACCAGGCGCTCGCGGGCCTCGGGCACGGCCGAGACGGCGCTGACGTTGCCGGTGACGTCCTTGCCGCGGATCTCGGCGGCCACGTCGCGGCCGTCCACGGCGACGGAGGGTGCACCCGGGTCGGTGCCCATGGTCAGCTCGGGGCGGTCGACGACCGCGGCCACGGCGGCGGCGTCGGCCACGTCCACGCCCTGGTCCAGCATCCACCAGGTCAGGGCCCGGTACATCGCCCCGGTGTCCAGGTACCGCAGGTCGCGCGCCTTGGCCACACCGCGGGAGGTGCTCGACTTGCCCGACCCGGAGGGACCGTCGATCGCGATGACGATGCCCTCGGTGTTGCCCTGCGCGTTCACTGCTGTCGACTCCCGGTCGCCGGAGGTGTAAAACGGATCCGCCACAGCGTACCCCCGACCCGGCGGCACTCCGGACGTTCCGGTCACCGCCCCGGGTGCACCGACCACCCGGCCGCCGACAGGGCCCGCACGAGGGTGTCCTCGGCCTCGGGGAGCACCGACAGCGACACCGTGCCCATGGGGAGCCCGGGGGTGTGCTCGATACGCACGTCCTCGATGTTGACGCCGGCCTCGCCCGCCGCGACGAAGAGACGGCCCAGCACGCCCGGCTCGTCGGAGACGACCACGGGCAGGACCGCCCAGGCCGGACGCCGGACCGCGCCGTGCTTGCCGGGCAGGCGCCCCTGTCCGGTGCGGCCGCGTTCGAGCACGTCGCGCACGGGCGCCAGATCCGCGTCGGGCCCCTGTGCCTGTTCGAGGGAGTGTGCGGTGGCGGTGAGGTCCTCGGCGATCCCGCGCAGCACGCCCGCCACGGGTGCGGCGTTGTGGCTCAGGATCGCGGTCCACATGCCGGGGTCGCCGCCGGCCACCCGGGTGACGTCGCGCACGCCCTGCCCGGCCAGCGCCAGCGCGGACGCGTCGCCCTCCAACAACCGTGCGGCCATGGCGGAGGCGGCCATGTGCGGGGCGTGGGAGACCAGGGCCACGGCACGGTCGTGCGCGGCAGGGTCGAGCACCAGCGGGTCGGCCCCGCACAGGCGCGAGACCTGCGAGACGGCGGCCACGGCGCCCGCGTCGGCCTTGCCGGTGGGGCACAGCGCCCAGGAGCGGCCCAGGAAGAGGTCGGAGCGGGCCGCGCCGGGACCGCTCTTCTCCCGGCCTCCCATGGGGTGGCCGGGCACGAACGTGGCCAGGTCGCAGCCCAGCCGCTCGGCACCGGCGACCACGCTGGACTTGACGCTGGCGGCGTCGGTGTAGACCTGCGCCAGCCCCCGGTCCTGGGCCTTCTTCAGTACCTCGGGCACGACCTCCGGGGGCGCGGCCACAACGGCCACGTCCGCCGGAACCGCGGGGGTGTTCTCCTCCAGGGGGCGCCCCGCGCCCAGGTCGGCGGCCATGCGCAGGGAGGCCGGGTCGGGGTCGGACAGGGCCACGTCCACCCCGCGCGAACGCAGGGCCAGCGCGATCGACGTGCCGATGAGGCCCGTCCCGAGCACCACGACACGTTCCACGTCCGGCCGTCCCCCGTGGTCTGTGGTCACCGTCTCCTCCAGTGCTGCACGTTCTGCCCGGCCCGCCCCGGGTGTCCTCCCAGCTTAGGGCCCCGCTCGGGGGCTACTGAGCGATGTCCAGGCGCAGGGCCTGGGCTCCGCGCAGGTACACGTGCTGGACCTCGGACCGGGGCAGGTCGGTGTCCACGTGCGCCATGAGCCGCACCACACGGGGCAGGGCGTGCGGCACGTCGATCTCGGTGGCGCACATGAGCGGCACGTCGGAGAAACCCACCTTGCGCGCGGCCAGAGCAGGGAACTCGCTGTTGATGTCGGGGGTGGCGGTGAACAGCACGCTGATCACGTCGTCGGTGGTCAGCCCGTTGCGCCGCATCACCTCCGCGACGAGCTCGGCCGTGGCCTCCAACACCTGCTCGCGTTCGTCCGCGTCGACCTGAACCGCACCCCGGATGGCACGTACCGCCACGTTCGATCCCGCCTTTTGTGTCGCTGTGGATGAGGGTCCGCCGCCCGGAACGAGCAACGGCGGCCACGGCCGGAGGGAACCGGGCCGTGACCGCCGTCAACTGTATCTACAGGCCCGCGGCCCGGTAGAGCTCGCTCACCTCTCGTGAGGTCAGCGCGCGCATCGTGCCCAGTTTGAGGGCGTTGAGGTCGATCGGACCGACCTGGGTGCGCGCCAGGTCCGAGACCGGGTGGCCGACCTCCTCCATGAGGCGGCGCACGATGTGCTTGCGCCCCTCGTGCAGGCGGATCTCCACCATGGACTTGGGTTCGGCGTCGTCGACCACGCGGAAGGAGTCGACCTCCACGGGCCCGTCGTCGAGCTCCACGCCCTTGCGGACGCGCTTGGCCACGCGGTGGGGCACCGGGCCGGGCACCTTCGCGATGTAGGTCTTGACGACCTTGTACCGCGGGTGGGTGAGCCGGTTGGCGAGGTCCCCGTCGTTGGTCAGCAGGATCAGACCCTCGGTCTCGGTGTCCAGCCGGCCCACGTGGAAGATGCGCTCGGAGGTCTGACCGGTGTAGTCGGCCAGGGTCGGGCGCCCCTGCGGGTCCCACATGGTGCTGACCACGCCCCGCGGCTTGTTGAGGGCGAAGTACAGCTTGTCGGGCGCGGTGACCACACGCATGTCGTCCACACGGATCTCGGACTTCTCCGGGTCCACGCGGGCGCCGAAGCGCCGGACGACCTCGCCGTCGACGCTGACGCGTCCTGCGGCGATCATGTCCTCGCTGGCGCGGCGGCTGGCCACACCGGCGGCGGCGAGGGCCTTCTGGAGCCGGATGCCGCCGGGGACGTCGCTGTAGGTGTCGCGGTCCTTGTCGCGGCGGTCCTCGTCACTGGGGTCGTAGTCCTTGCGCAGGGCACGCAGGCGCTCCTGCGCGGCGCGGGACAGCTGGGCCTCGTTGCGGACCCGGTCGCCCTGGTTCGAGCGCTGCTTGGGGCCGCCCGCGGGCTGGTTGCGGCGGTCGGGACCCTTGTGCGGGGGACGGCTGCCACGACGGTCGTCACGGTTGCCCCGGCGGTCGTCGCGGCCGCGGAAGTCACGGTCGCCACCCCGGCGGTCGCGGTCGCCGCGGTGTCCGCGGTCGTCCCGGTTACCGCCCCGGTCGCGGTCGTCACGGCGGCGGTCGCCGCCCCGGTCGTCCCGGTTCCCGCCTCGGCGGTCCCGGTCGTCGCGCCGGTCACCGCGGAAGTCCCGGTCGTCCCGGTTGCCACGGCGGTCGTCGCGCCGGTCACCCCGGTCGCGCCCGCGGAAGTCCCGGTCGTCCCGGTCGCGGTGGTCCCGCCGTCCGTCGCGGCCCCCGCCACGGCGGTCGTCCCGGCCGCCCCGGGGATCGCGGTCGTCACGGCGCCGGTCGTCCCGGCCGCCGCGGAAGTCTCTGTCGTCACGGCCGCGGAAGTCGCGCCCCCGGCCGTGGTTGCGGCCCTTGGGGCCGCGGTCGTCTCTGTGGTCGCCGCGCTCACCGCGCGGGGCGTTGTCAGTAGTCACCGGTGTCGTCTAGACCTTCGATGTCGTCGGGGAGGAACGGGGCGAGGTCGGGCAGCTCGTCGAGGCCGCGCAGTCCAAGCCGTTCCAGGAAGTAGGTCGTGGTCCGATACAGCAGGGCGCCGGACTCTGGATCGTGTCCGGTTTCCTCGATCAGTCCCCTCAGTACGAGGGTACGCATCACGCCGTCGCAGTTGACACCGCGCACGGCAGAGACCCTGCCGCGTGAGACCGGTTGGCGGTAGGCCACCACGGCCAACGTCTCCAGTGCGGCCTGTGTCAGCCGCACCTCCTGGCCTTCCTTGAGGAAGTGCTCCACGACGTCGGCGCACTCGGGCCGGGTGTAGAAACGCCACCCGTCGGCCACCGCTCGCAGGTCGAAACCACGGCCCTGCTCGGTGTATTCCCGCGACAGCGACTCCAGTGCGCGGGTCACCTCGTCGACGGGTGCGTCGACGCCCTTGGCGAGGTCGTACTCGGAGACGGGCTGGTCGACCACCATGAGCACCGCCTCCAGGTCGCGGTACAGATCGGGGCGCCCGGAGAGATCTCCCACATCGGCTCCGGCGGTGTGCTCGGCGGTCATGCGGACTCCCCCGTCTGCTCGGTCCCGGTCTCGTCGTACTCGCTGTCGACCACGACCTCGCCCTCTCCCCCGGTCCAGGTGACGGAGAGCTCCCCGAGCGGGTCGGGCTGGTCGAAGGCCACGTTGGCGGCCCGGTACAGCTCCAGCAGGGACAGGAACCGGGCGACGACCTCGAAGGTACCGTCGCACTCGACCGTCAGTTCCGCGAACGTGAGGGTGCCGTGCTCGCGCAGGGCGGCCACGACCATCTCCCCCTGTTCTTTGACCGAGGTCTTGGTCTGGTGGATGTGCGTGACCGGGACGCTCGGTGGTTCCTCGGGGGTGAAGACCTTGCCGGCCAGCGCCGCGAACTCCTGCGGGCCGAGCTTGAACAGCACCTCGGGGCGCAGCGCCGCGAACTGCTCCTCCAGCGGCACCGCACGCGCGTATCGGCGGCCCTGGGCGGCCATCCGGTCGCGCATCAGCGCGGCGACCTCCTTGTAGGCGCGGTACTGCAGCAGGCGCGCGAACAGCAGGTCGCGGGCCTCCAGCAGCGCCAGGTCGGCCTCGTCCTCGACGTCGCCGCGCGGCAGCAGCCGGGCCGCCTTGAGGTCGAGCAGGGTCGCCGCGACCAGCAGGAAGTTGCTGGCCTGGTCGAGGTCCCAGCCCTCCTCGTGCGCGCGGATGTGCGCGATGAACTCGTCGGTGACCTTCGACAGCGACACCTCGGTGATGTCCAGCTTGTGCTTGGAGATCAGCCCGAGGAGCAGGTCGAAGGGGCCCTCGAAGTTGTCCAGGTGCACCTGGAAGGCGTTCTCGTCGACCTCCTCGGCCGCGTACTCCTCAACCGCCATACCGGCCACCCGACCGCCCCCGCGTCTCGTCACTCATACGAACAAGGGTGCCACCCGCCTGAAGCGGCGGACGGCACCCTCCTGGATTCGTCGTTCGGCACCTGCCCCTCCCCTCCCCCGGCGGCGGGGCGGGCGCCCTTATTCTTCGGTCAACCGACGCACCAGCTTGCTGGAGGCACCGTTCTCCTCGAAATCGGCGAGCAGGACGGCGACCGCCTCGCGCACGAGCCGGCCCCGGTCGGCGCTGAGCCCGTGCTCGGCCCGCAGGGACAGTCGTGTCTGTTCCAGGGCCAACAGCTCCGGGCTGGAGATGTAGACGGTGATCTTCTCGTCATGGCGCTGCCGCCCGCTGGGCTTGGGCGCGCGGGAGATCTCCGCGGCCTTGCCCTTTCCCCGTCGCGGGGCGGGCGGTGTGCCGCTGTCGTCCCCGTTGCGCTGCCTGGGTGCTTCGTACTGGCTGTCGGTCTCCGTGTCCGGCGTGTCCTCGGAACCTGCGGAGCGGAAGAACATCTCGTCCGCGCCGGGAAGGTTCACGCGCCGTGACCGCTGAGAGGCCACCTAGCCAGCACCTCCTTGGCCAGGTCCCGATAGGCGTTGGCCCCGGCCGAGGACGAGTCGAACCTGGTGATGGGTTCGCCCGCCACGGTGGCGTCCGGAAAGCGCACGGTCCGGTTGATGACCGTGCCGTAGACCTTGTCGCCGAACCCGTCGATGATCGTCGACAACACCTCACGGGCGTGCAGCGTGCGCGGGTCGTACATGGTGCCCAGGAACCCGTCGATGACCAGTTCCTCGTTGAGGCGTTCCTGCACCTTCTGGATGGTGTCCATGAGCAGCGCCACCCCGCGCAGCGCGAAGAACTCGCACTCCAGCGGGACCACGACGCCGTCGGCCGCGGTGAGCGCGTTGACGGTGAGCAGGCCGAGCGAGGGCTGGCAGTCGATGAGCACGACGTCGTAGTCGTCGATCACCGGGCGCAGGGCGCGGGCGAGCATCTGCTCGCGCGCGACCTCGCCGACCAGCTGGACCTCGGCGGCCGACAGGTCGATGTTGCTCGGGATGAGGTCCAGGCCCTCGACGTCGGTCTTGAGCAGGACGTCCTCGACCGACACGTCGCGCTGCATGAGCAGGTTGTAGACGGTGAGGTCGAGTTCGCGCGGGTCCAGTCGGCCGAGCCCGACCGAGAGCGCGCCCTGCGGGTCGAAGTCGACCAGCAGCACACGTCTGCCGTACTCGGCGATGGCCGCCCCGAGGTTGATGGTGGTGGTGGTCTTACCGACCCCACCCTTTTGGTTACACAGTGCTACAATCCGTGCCGGACCGTGCTCATGGACCGGCGCCGGCTCCGGAAAGTCCTGTGCTTCAGGTCTTGCGGTGTGCAGATCGGCCCCCGTGTCGCGTGTCGTTCCCCAGGGGTTGGTCACCGGGTCGGCGAGCTCCCCCTCGCCGACGGGTGCGGTGTTCGCATCCACGTCGTTCTCCGCCCAGTTCACAACCCTTGACCTCCCCCACGGACCGCCCGGGCCGCAGAGTGCTCCTCTGGGCCGGGGCCGCCGTCGGAAACTCAATATGTCGACAGCAAGGTACCTCTGTGCCGCGACTCTAGAACGACGACACGACGCACTTCAACATGATCCTGTGAGGATCCCCGCCACGGCCGGACCGCCCTGGAGGCCGTCCGTACCGTCATTTCTCGTAGGGAAAGAGTACACACTGGGCGCGGGTGCCTCACCCGGTTCTCCGGCCCCGACCCCTCTCACCGAGCAGCCGTGTACCGGGCCCTGGGGTGGCTGACCGCATACACCTCGCGGAGGTGATCGACGGTGACCAGGGTGTACACCTGTGTGGTCGTCACCGAACTGTGTCCCAGGAGCTCCTGGACGACGCGGATGTCGGCTCCCCCGTCGAGCAGATGTGTGGCGAAGGAGTGCCGCAGCGTGTGCGGGGAGACCCCCTCGACACCGGCGCGTCCGGCCACCGCCCCCAGCACGCCCCAGCCGCCCTGGCGGGTCAGGCGCCCGCCCCGGGCGTTGAGGAACAGCGCGGGTCCGCCCTTGCCGGACCGCCCCAGCGACGGGCGCACCCGCACCAGGTAGGCCTGCAGGGCCCGGCTCGCGTAGGACCCCAGCGGCACCAGGCGCTCGTGCCCGCCCTTGCCGCGGAACCGCACCAGCCCGACCCCGCCGTCACCGGACTCCACCGCCTCGGCGACGTCGTCCACGTCCAGCCCGACCGTCTCGGAGATGCGCGCACCCGTGCCGTAGAGCACCTCCAGCAGCGCCCGGTCGCGCAGGGCGAGCAGATCGGCCCGCGCATCGGAGGCGGGCGCGGCCGCCGGGCCCGCGGCCTCCAGGATGCGTTCGACCGCCTCCAACGGCACCGCCTTGGGCAGGCGCATCGGCGGCACGGGCGGTGCGACCTCCGCGGCCGCATCGGTGGCGCACCACCCCTCGCGCAGGGCGAAGGCGTGCAGGCCCCGCACGGCGGCCAGGGCCCGACCGGCCGAGGCCGCGCCCAGCGCGCGGTGCTCCTCATCGCCCTCGCGCAGCGCCGTGAGGAAGGCCCGCACCTGCGCGGGCCCCACCCCCGCCGGACCCGTGACGCCGTCGTCGGCGAGGAAGGCGTCGTAGCGGCGCAGGTCGCGCCGGTAGGCCAGCAGGGTGTTGTCGGCCAGCGCACGTTCGGCGGCCAGGTGGTCCAGGTAGGCGCCGCACAGCCGGGCCAGGGGTCCCCCGTCGGAGCCGCTCACCGCTCGGACACGTCCGGCAGGTCCGCGAAACCGTTGCGGGCCGCGGTGTGCGCGGCCAGGATCCCGAACATGGTGATCCCGTTGCGCACCTGCCCGCCCATCACCAGGCCGACCGCCTCCTCCAGGGGGACCCAGGCGGCCACGAGGTCGGCCTCCTCGTGCCGGCGCACGAACCCGTTCTCCTCCTCAGGCACCACCGACAACCCGCGTGCCAGGAACAGGTGCACGACCTCGTCGGACACACCGGGGCTGGCCAGCATCGACGGGAGCTCGTTCCAGGTGCGGGCGCGCAGCCCGGCCTCTTCCACGAGCTCGCGGCGGGCCGTGGCCACCGGCGGCTCGCCCTCCACGTCCAGCATCCCCGCGGGCAGCTCCCACAGCTTGTGCCGGACCGCGTGCCGGTACTGGCGCTGCAGCAGGACCCGCCCCTGCTCGTCCAGGGCCACCACCGTGGCGGCCCCGGGGTGGCGAAGGTAGTCGCGTGCGGCCGCGACGGTGCCCCCGTCGGGGCCGTCGGGCATCTCCACCCGGTCGGTGGTCAGGGTGAACACCGGGCCGCTGTAGCGCTCCTGCGAGCTCTCCACCGGCCACGACGCGGGGACGTCCGCGACCTGCGCGGACGTCCCCGGATCCTGCTGCCCGGTCGGGTGGGTGTCAGTGCCCATGTGTGCCTCTCATCGACGACCGCCCCCACCCGACCGACGGGCTCAGCCCTCCTTGTGCCGCAGGGCCGCGCTGATCAGACCCTTGAACACCGGGTTGGCCTTGGTCGGACGGGAGCGCAGCTCCGGGTGCGCCTGGGTGGCCACGAAGAACGGGTGCGCCTCCCGGGGCAGCTCCACATACTCCACCAGCTTGCCATCGGGCGAGAGCCCGGAGAACACCATCCCGGCGTCCTCGAGCTTGCCGCGGTAGGCGTTGTTGACCTCGAACCGGTGGCGGTGGCGCTCGGAGGCCTGCGCCTCGTTGTCGTAGAGCTCGCGCACCAGTGTGCCCTCGCCCAGGGACGCCGGGTACATGCCCAGGCGCATGGTGCCGCCCATGTCGCGCTCACCGGCCACGACGTCGGTCTGGTCGGCCATGGTCGCGATGACCGGCTCGGAGGCCTTGTCGTCGAACTCGATGCTGTTGGCGCCCTCCAGGCCGAGCACGTTGCGCGCGTACTCGATGACCATCGCCTGCAGGCCCAGGCAGATGCCCAGCAGCGGGATCCCGTTCTCGCGCGCGTAGCGGATCGCGCCGAGCTTGCCCTCGATGCCGCGCACGCCGAACCCGCCGGGGATCAGCACACCGTCGGCGCCGTCGAGCTCCGCGGCCGCACCGGAAGGGCTGGCGCAGTTGTCGCTGGCCACCCACCGGAGGTTGACGTGGGTGTTGGTGGCGAACCCGCCGGCGCGCAGGGCCTCACTGACCGACAGGTAGGCGTCGGGCAGGTCGATGTACTTGCCGACCAGCGCGATGGTGACCTCGTGGTCGGGCTGGTGGACGCGGCGCAGCAGCTCGTCCCACTCGGTCCAGTCGACGTCGCGGAACGGCATGCCCAGGCGGCGCACGACGTAGGCGTCCAGGCCCTCGCGGTGCAGGACCTTGGGGATGTCGTAGATCGAGGGGGCGTCGGGGGTGGAGACCACACCGGCCTCGTCCACGTCGCACATGAGGCTGATCTTGGACTTCAGGCTCTGGGTGATGGGCCGGTCCGAGCGGCACACGATCGCGTCGGGCTGGATACCGATGCTGCGCAGCTGCGCGACCGAGTGCTGGGTCGGCTTGGTCTTCATCTCGCCGGAGGGGCCCAGGAACGGGATGAGCGAGACGTGGAGGAAGAAGCAGTTGTCCCGGCCGATCTCGTGCCGGATCTGCCGGACGGCCTCGAGGAAGGGCTGCGACTCGATGTCGCCGACGGTGCCGCCGATCTCGGTGATGACGATGTCGGCGTCACCGGAGTCCATGGCGTAGATGCTGGCCTTGATCTCGTTGGTGATGTGCGGGATGACCTGCACGGTGTCACCGAGGTAGGCGCCCTGGCGCTCCTTGGCGATGACGCTGGAGTAGATCTGCCCGGTCGTCACGTTGGCCGAGGCGGACAGCTCGGTGTCCAGGAACCGCTCGTAGTGGCCGACGTCCAGGTCGGTCTCGGCCCCGTCGTCGGTGACGAAGACCTCTCCGTGCTGGAAGGGGTTCATCGTCCCGGGGTCGACGTTGAGGTAGGGGTCGAGCTTCTGCATGGTGACCCGCAGCCCACGCGACTTGAGGAGCCGCCCCAAGCTGGAGGCGGTCAGACCCTTGCCCAGACTGGAGGCGACGCCGCCAGTAACGAAAATGTGCTTGGTACTCGCGGCGGATGCCAAAGTGTTGCTCCCGTGGGTTGAGTGGCTACGGCGGGCTCGGGTCGCACTGAGCGGCCGTGCGGTGGTCCGGTTCCGAGCTGCTGGACTGCGCTCGGGCCGCCGGACTCCACGGGGCACCAGGATAACAGGCCCCGATCGGTCCACACGCGGCAACGTCGGATCCCGACCGGCTGTTCCCACCCCTCGACCTGCCGAATCGCCGCACTCAGGGGCCGCCGGGCCCGATGTCGGGTGGGCCACAAACCTTTCCCCGGGCCGGCGAACGCACGCTCAGGACGGGAAGGCGCCCGCCCGGCCCAGATAGGCCGGCGGGGTCTTGTCGAGCCGCTCGCCCATCCACTCGGCCACCCCGATCGCACCCGACAGGCTCACCCCGGTGCGCAGCCCGCTGCGGTGCAGCATGTACAGCAGGTCCTCGGTGCCGATGTTGCCGGTGGCCGCGGGCGCGAAGGGGCAGCCGCCGAAACCGCCGAGGCTGGAGTCCAGCACCCGCACACCAGCGTCCACCGCCGCCAGGGCGTTCGCGTAACCGGTGTTGCGGGTGTTGTGGAAGTGGCAGCGCAGGGTGCGCCCGCCGGCGACCCGCGCCGTACGCTCCAGCAGGTCGGTGACCTGGCGCGGCACCCCCACCCCGATGGTGTCGGCCAGCGCGATCTCCACCGCCGAGGTCCCGGCTATGCGGCGCACCACCTCCACCACCTGCTCGGCGGGCACCTCCCCGTCGAAGGGGCAGCCGAACGCGGTCGAGACGGTCACGCTCAGCGGGATACCGGTGCCCTCCAGCGCACGGTCGATGCCCTCCAGGGTCTCCAGCATCGCCTCGACGGTCGTGCCCTGGTTGCGCACGCTGAACCCGTCGGTGGCCGGAACGGCGACGTTGACCTCGCCGACCCCCGCTTCCACGGCCCGGTCCAGACCCTTGCGGTTGAGCACCAGCCCGATCGACGCGGCCCGGGCCGGACCCGACAGGGACGCCATGATCTCCTCGGCCCCCGCCATCTGCGGGACCCGCTTCGGGTTGACGAAACTCACGGCCTCGATGCGTTCCACCCCGGCCGCAACGGCCCGCTCCACCAGTTCCACACGTTCGTGCACCGGTAGCGTGCGGTCCTCGTTCTGGAGCCCGTCGCGCGGGCCCACCTCGACGATCTGCACCCGCTCGCCGCCCTCGGGGCCACGGTCCGTCGCGGTCATCGCACCTCACCTCTCCTGCCGCTCGCTCGGCCGCGGCCAGCGTAGCGACCGGCACGTGAGGCGGGCCACACCGGGGCCGCGGCGGGGCGGCGGTGGCTCAGCGCAGCGCCAGGGCGGGACGGACCTCCCACGTCGTCCACACCGGCCGGTACCCCATCCGATGCCAGAACGGGCCCGAGAGCGGGTTCATCGCCGCGTAGTTCAGCACCGACACCGACACCCCGTAGGAATCCAACGCCTGGTGCGCCTGCCCCACCAGAGCGGTACCGATCCCGCTGCCGCGCTCGTCGGCGGCCACCACCCCGTACCCGATGTGCGCGATCGGACGGGCACGCACCAACGACTTAGCCCACCGGGAACGCTCCGGCGGCGACACCCAGATCAACCCCACCGCACGGCCCCGGCGCTCGGCCAACCAGATCCACGACCGCGACCGGTTCAGCGCCCGCGCCGCCACCCGGCGGGTCTGCTCGGCGGTGTCGGGCTGCAGGAACACCCCGCCGAAGTTCTGCTCGTAGCGGTGCTCCTCCATGAGCAGCGCCACCACCTGGGCCAGGTCACCCCGGTCGGCCAGGCGGATCGTCACGTCGTGCGGCGGCAGCGACGGCGGAACCCCGCGCCGGCGCGGACGCGCGGCCAGCACGGTGTAGGGCTGCAGACCGTGGCGCTGCAGCGGGATGATGCCCGCCACGTCCCGGGCCGGCCAGCTCACCAGCGCGGCCGACTCCGAACCGGTCCCGGTCGGCAGGTCCTCGAGCTGGTCGCGCCAGCTGGTCAACAGGGAGTCCAACGCACGGCCGGGATCGGGGCCGCCCACCACGGGCGTCAGCCAGTGCTGGTCGGGCACGCCCCAGATACGGCCGACCTCACCCGGCTGGTACCAGGTGTAGTGCATGCTCCCCGCGGCGACGGTACGGCTGTCCTCGTCGCTGACGGTCAACAGGGGATAGGAGTCGGGGGCGAAACCGACGGGCTCGGGCAGCAGGGGGTCGGCCTCGCGCCAGCGCTGGGCGGCCGAGCGCACCAGCGGGTCGAGTCCGATGTCGCCACCGGGCGTCCCCTCATGCCGCACGCGCGCGACATATCCGCTCATCCACCCCTCCCCTTCGGCGGGTCTGCTCCGTCGAGTGCGCGGTGCGGGATGTGCCTCGAACCACGCACAGGGACCGAACCACCGTAACCGATACCCGGTGTCACTCGGGCGTCGGGGCGATCACCCGACAGGAACGGATCCTTCGCGGTGGCAGGGGTTGTGGCTTCTCAGGGACCTCAGCCGCCTCAGGCCGCGGCGGACCCTCCCTGGTTGACGGTGGTGTCCCGGCCGCGGTTGATGACCTCGGGCTCCCCGGAGGTGTAGGAGACGGTGTTGTCCACACCGACCAGCACGATCTTCTCGGCCGACCCGACCTCGACGTTCGACCCGCGCCCGGTGGCCCGCACCAGCCCGCAGGGGCCGTCCAGCACCACCTCGGCGTCGTCGGCGGTCACTACGACCTCGCGGTCGGCGCAGCGCCCGTGCACCTGGCTGCCGTCGTCGACGATGACCAGCACGTCGTCCTGGACGACGTTGCCCTCGGCCTGGTCGGGCTCGTGGCGCGGGACGTCGCCCCCGCCCTGGTCGGCGGAGCCGCCGTCCCCGCCGTCGGAGGCCGAGGGCCCCGCCTCGCACCCGGCCATCAGCAGGGCGAGCAGCACGGCACCACCCACGGTGGCCAGGGGTCCGACCCGCATCCGCTTCCTCCAGGTCCGCAGGGCAACGACGGTTCGCGCCGGGGTTCAGCGCGCAGCCAAGGGTATGTCACGCTGCGGTAAACACGCGACCCCATCGTTGTCCGAACGTGCCCGGGGTGAGACACGGGCCCCGGGATCAGCTGATCCCGGCCTCGTCCATGCCGCGCAACTCACGCTTGAGTTCACCGATCTCGTCGCGCAACCGGGCCGCCATCTCGAACTGCAGGTCGGTGGCGGCCTGGTGCATCTGCGTCGAGAGCTGGTCGATGAGCCCGGCCAGTTCGGCGCGCGGCATGTTCGACACGTCCGCGGAACGCTCCCCGACACCGGGCACAGGCGCCTTCGTTCCCGCTCCTGCGCCGCGATAACCCGTCGCCATGAGTTCTTCGGTGTCGACGTCCTCACGGTTGAGGGAGTCGAGGATGTCGGCGATCTCCTTGCGCAGCGGCGTCGGGTCGATCCCGTGTTCCTCGTTGTAGGCCAGCTGCTTGGCACGGCGCCGGTTGGTCTCGTCGATCGCCGCCCGCATGGAGTCGGTGACGTTGTCCGCGTACATGTGCACCTGGCCGTCGACGTTGCGCGCCGCACGCCCGATCGTCTGGATCAGGGAGGTCTCCGAACGCAGGAACCCCTCCTTGTCCGCGTCCAGGATCGCCACCAGCGACACCTCGGGAAGGTCCAGGCCCTCCCGCAGCAGGTTGATGCCGACCAGCACGTCGTACTCGCCCACGCGCAGCTCGCGCAGCAGCTCGACCCGGCGCAGGGTGTCGACCTCGCTGTGCAGGTACCGCACCCGGATCCCGAGCTCGGCGAAGTAGTCGGTGAGGTCCTCGGCCATCTTCTTGGTCAGCGTCGTGACCAGCACACGTTCCCGGCGCTGGGCGCGTTCCTGGATCTCGTGCACCAGGTCGTCGATCTGGCCCTCGGTGGGCTTGACCCGCACCTCGGGGTCGACCAGCCCGGTCGGGCGGATGACCTGCTCCACGACCTCGCCGCCGCCCTGGCGCAGCTCGTACCGGCCCGGGGTCGCCGACAGGTACACCGACTGGCCGATGCGCTCGGTGAACTCCTCCCACTTGAGCGGGCGGTTGTCCATCGCCGAGGGCAGACGGAACCCGTGGTCGACCAGGGTGCGCTTGCGCGCGGCGTCGCCCTCGTACATCGCACCGACCTGCGGGACGGTCACGTGCGACTCGTCCAGCACCAGCAGGAAGTCCTCGGGGAAGTAGTCCAGGAGGGTGTTGGGGGCGCTGCCCGGCTCACGGCCGTCGAAGTGGCGCGAGTAGTTCTCGATGCCCGAGCACGTGCCCAGCTGCTCGATCATCTCCAGGTCGTGGGTGGTGCGCATGCGCAGCCGCTGCGCCTCCAGGAGCTTGCCCTGGCTCTCGAACTCGGACAGGCGCTCGCCCAGCTCCGCCTCGATCCCGGCGACCGCCTTGCGGGTGCGCTCCTCGCCGGCCACGTAGTGCGAGGCGGGGAAGATGAAGGTGTGCGGGCTCTCGTCCAGCACCTCACCGGTCAACGGGTGCAGCGTCATGATGCGCTCGACCTCGTCACCGAACATCTCGATGCGGATCGCGAGCTCCTCGTAGACCGGGATGATCTCGATGGTGTCCCCGCGCACCCGGAACGTGCCGCGGGTGAAGGCGGTGTCGTTGCGCGAGTACTGCATGTCCACCAGCCGGCGCAGCAGGTCGTCGCGGTCGACCTCCATGCCGACCTTGATCTCGGCCATCCGGTCGACGTACTCCTGCGGGGTGCCCAGACCGTAGATGCACGAGACCGAAGCGACCACGATGGTGTCCCGCCGGGTCAGCAGCGAGTTCGTGGCCGAGTGCCGCAGCCGCTCGACCTCGTCGTTGATCGAGGAGTCCTTCTCGATGTAGGTATCGCTCTGGGGGACGTAGGCCTCGGGCTGGTAGTAGTCGTAGTAGGAGACGAAGTACTCGACCGCGTTGTTGGGGAGCATCTGCCGCAGCTCGTTGGCGAACTGCGCCGCCAGCGTCTTGTTCGGCTGCATCACCAGGGTCGGGCGCTGCAACTGCTCCACGGTCCAGGCCACCGTCGCGGTCTTACCGGTACCGGTGGCGCCCAGCAGCACGGTGTGTTCCTCGCCCGAACGCACCCGCTCGCTGATCTGCTCGATCGCCGCGGGTTGGTCGCCCGCCGGCGTCATGTCCGAGACGACCTCGAACGGGTCCTCGGTGCGTTTGATGTCGCTGACCGGTCGCACTTGGCCTCCCATCGGAACCTCGCGGCCGCCCGCCCGGCAGCGGCCCTCATCCGTCAACGCTACCGACCGCCTCCGACAATCCCGGCGTCCGCGCAGAGCCGAACCCGGCGGCGGCCCGGCGTGCCGCCCAGCGCTCCGAGCGCCCGGGCGACCGACCGGGGCCGAAGCGGCGCAGAACGGATCCGGGTTCCGGGCCGTCCCACCCTGTGCCGAGCCCCACAGACCGGGAAGAGAGCCGCCGTGCCTGCCCCCTCCTCCCCCTCCGTCCCCCGCCGCCGCACCACCTGGATCGTGGTCACCCTGGCGCTGGCCGTGTCCGCGTCGGTGATCGGCCTCGCCGTGGCCGCGCTCCTGCCGTCCCCGGAACGGTCCCACGAACCGGGGGCCGACGGACCGGCCCTGGAAGAACAACTGGACGCACTCACCAACGGGCCCGACGAACTCGCCCTGCTGGACGCCCCCGGGTGGGAACCGGCCTCCGTCCGCACGGACGGTGCGCTCACCGTGGTGTACGAGAACGAGCAGGGCGACGGGGTCACGGTCCGGACCCTGCCCGTGGACGGCGACGCCGACGGACTGCTGTGGGACCACTGTTCGGGCGACCGCTGTGCGGAGCGGGAGGGGGACGCGGTCCTGCGTCCCCTGGAGGCCGGCGTGCGTGAGCCCGGCGAGGTCCGGATCCTGCTCAGCCCCGACACCGTCGTCTCGGTCTCGGTACGCAAGGAGAGCGTCTCCGGCGAGCTGCAGATGCACACCCTGCCCGACATCGACGACGAGGAACTGTACGGGATCGCCCGGCAGGCCCAAACCGCCGACCGCACCGAGGCGGAGGAGACGATCCGCGAGGCCCGGGGTGACCGCAGTACCTGAACCTGCCCCCGGGAGGGAAGGGTCGTGCCGGTCCGTCGCGGGTACCCGCTCGAACCGGAAGGATCACTGCGCGCGGGCGGACAGCTCCCGCCACAGCTCGGCCACACGGGCCCGCAGCTCGTCGCGCGTCCCGGCGTTGTCGACCACCAGGTCGGCCGCGGCCAGACGGGTGTCCCGGTCGGCCTGCGCACGGATCCGGGCCCGCACCTGCTCGCGCGGCATCCCCCGGTTCAGGGACACACGCTCCACCCGCACCTCGTCGGGGGCGTCCACGACCACGACCACGTCGTACAGGGACCCCAGGCCGTTCTCCACCAGCAGGGGCACGTCGTAGACCACGACCTTGGTGTCGGCCGCCAGCGCCTCCTCCATGAGCTGCCCGCTGCGTTCACCGACCCGGGGGTGCACGATCGCGTTCAGCGCGGCCAGACGGTCGGCGTCGGCGAAGACGATCTCGCCGAGCGCGGCCCGGTCGAGGCTGCCGTCCGCGGCCAGGACCCTGTCCCCGAACTCCGCGACGACCTCGGACAGGCCGGGGGTGCCCGGCTCGACGACCTCACGGGCGATGGCGTCGGCGTCGATCACCGTCGCACCGTAGGAGGCGAGTTCGGCCGAGACCGCGCTCTTGCCCGAGCCGATCCCGCCTGTGAGTCCCACTTTGAGCATGACAAGACCCTAGGGCATGGGCTTCCGGCGATTCGGACGGGCCCGACGGGGTGATGGTGTGACCTCGGTCGCCCTGCGCGGGCGCTCAGAGCTCCTTGCGCATGTGCACCATCACCAGGTGGTCGGCGATGCGTTCACGGGAGGTCTCGGCGAGCCCGAGGCTGCGGTACAGGCGCATCTGTGCGGGGTCGTGCGCGCCGGCGGACAGGGTCAGGGAGGTCGGGGCGGGGTCGTGGGCACGGGCCCGCTCCTCGGCCTCCTCCAGGAGCCTGCGGGCGATCCCGAGGCCCCGCAGGTCGGGCGCGACGGCCAGTCGGCTGAGTACCGCCCCGGGGCCGAGGAACCGCAGGCGCACCGACCCGGCCATGCGGGCACCGGCCACGGCGCACAGCACGAGGGTGTCGGGATCGCCCAGCAGGGTGCGCACCCGGTCCAGGCTCTCGGTCAGCGGCAGGGTGAAGGGGTCGCCGAAGGCCTGGGCCTCGTCGACGAAGGCGGCGCGTTGGAGGGTGAAGAGTTCCCCCGCGTCGTCGGGCCCGGCGGGGCGCAGGGTCAGGTCGGGGGTGGTCGCGGGTGTGCTCATGCCTTCGAGGCTAGTGGGGAGGGTGTCGCGCGGCCCGTGTTGCGCGCCCGTGCGTCGGGGCGCGGACACGACGAAGGGCCGCCCCCGTGTGGGGACGGCCCTTCGTGGCGTCTTCAACAGACCCCCGCGGGGACCTGTTCAGGCGTCACCGCCCGAGTGCGATCAGGCCTCGCCGCCGGCGAGCTTCTCGCGCAGGGCAGCCAGGGCCTCGTCGGAGGCCAGGGCGCCGCTGGAGGAGGTCTCCTGGGCGGCGGGCTGGCTGTTGCCACCGCCACCACCGGTGTACTCTTCCTCTTCCTCGACGGCCGGGGCGTTGGCGGCGTCGGCCTCGGCCGCACGCGCCTCCTCGACCTGCTTGCGGTGCGCCTCGAAGCGGGCCTGCGCCTCGGCGTAGTTGCGCTCCCACTCGTCGCGCTGGGCCTCGAAGCCCTCGAGCCACTCGCCGCTCTCGGGGTCGAAGCCCTCGGGGTACTTGTAGTTGCCCTGCTCGTCGTAGTCGGCGGCCATGCCGTACAGGGTCGGGTCGAAGTCCACCTGGTCGGGCGAGACGGCCTCGTTGGCCTGCTTCAGCGAGAGGCTGATGCGGCGGCGGTCGAGGTCGATGTCGATGATCTTGACGAAGATCTCGGTGCCGACCTGGACGACCTGCTCGGGCACCTCGACGTGGCGCTCGGCCAGCTCGGAGATGTGGACCAGGCCCTCGATGCCCTCCTCGACGCGCACGAACGCACCGAACGGAACCAGCTTGGTGACCTTGCCGGGAACGACCTGGCCGATCTGGTGCGTGCGGGCGAACTGCTGCCAGGGGTCCTCCTGCGTCGCCTTGAGCGACAGGGAGACGCGCTCGCGCTCCATGTCCACGTCGAGAACCTCGACGGTGACCTCCTGGCCGACCTCGACAACCTCGCTCGGGTGATCGATGTGCTTCCAGGAGAGCTCGGAGACGTGGACCAGACCGTCGACGCCACCCAGGTCCACGAAGGCACCGAAGTTGACGATCGAGGAGACGACGCCCTTGCGGATCTGGCCCTTCTGGAGGGTGTTGAGGAAGGTCTGGCGGACCTCGGACTGGGTCTGCTCGAGCCAGGCGCGGCGGGACAGGACCACATTGTTGCGGTTCTTGTCCAGCTCGATGATCTTGGCCTCGAGCTCACGGCCCACGTAGGGCTGCAGGTCGCGGACGCGGCGCATCTCGACCAGGGATGCCGGCAGGAAGCCGCGGAGACCGATGTCGAGGATGAGACCGCCCTTGACGACCTCGATGACGGTGCCGGTGACGACGCCGTCCTCCTCCTTGATCTTCTCGATCGTGCCCCAGGCGCGCTCGTACTGGGCGCGCTTCTTGGACAGGATCAGGCGGCCTTCCTTGTCCTCCTTCTGGAGAACGAGGGCTTCGACCTGGTCGCCGACGGCGACGACCTCGCTCGGGTCGACGTCGTGCTTGATCGAGAGCTCGCGTGAAGGAATCACACCCTCGGTCTTGTAGCCGATGTCGAGCAAGACCTCGTCTCGATCGACCTTCACGATGGTGCCCTCAACGATGTCGCCGTCGTTGAAGTACTTGATGGTCTCGTCGATCGCCGCGAGGAAGGCTTCCTCGGACCCGATGTCGTTGACCGCTACCTGGGGTGTCGAGGTGGCCTCGGTGCTGCTCGTCATGTGTGGGTGGACTCCGGATACGGACAGGATCAGAAAATGGGCACGCGGTGGGTCCGGTGTGCCCGTCGATCCGTCATTCCAGAAAGTAAGGAGCAGGGCCACATACGGAACGAGCCGATCCGTGGCCGCCAGCCGCCGGGTCCAGGAGTGGTGACCGAACGGTGCAGCCCCTCCGTCCCCACGTCCGGGAGACGGTGACGCACGCACGAACCCACAACGCTTCCGTCAGAATATGAGATGTGGGTGTCCTGGTCAATCGGAACCCCGGGCCGCCAACCCGGCGAAGGCCGCAATGGCCGCAACTTACCGGAGCCCGAGCGGCGAGTTCAAGCGCTCCACGTGCCGATCCCCCGGCGAAACGGGCGTTCCGGGCACCTGCGGCCGCCGAGTGAACGGGTTACGGACACCCGGAGTCCGAAAACTGAACGGACCCAAAGCGACCGACATCACGTCCGGGCCCTCACTCCCCCGTCGGACGCGACCGGTTCCGCTTGAGCTCGCCCCGCCGGCGCTTGTCGTCCACCCGCCGGCGCCGGGCCGACCTGCTCGGTTTGGAACGCCGCCGCACACGGGGCGGCGGGGCCGTGGCCTCGGCCAACAGCTCCGCCATCCGCTCCAGGGCTTCCTCGCGGTTGCGCACCTGCGAACGGTGGTCCTGTGCGCTCACGCTCAGGACCCCGCCGCTCAGACGCCCGGCCAACCGCTCCAGGGCCCGTTCGCGCCGCGTGTGCCCCAGCCCGCCGCAGACCGACAGGTCCACCGACAGCGTCACCCTCGTCGCCGAGGTGTTGACGTGCTGGCCGCCCGGCCCCGAGGAGCGGCTGAAGCGCCACTGCAGGTCGGAGGCGGGCACGGTCACCGATCCGAAGGTCAGGTCCTTCTCCCCCGGGTTGGTACTCACCGCTGCCCGCCTCCTCCATAGTTGCGCGCGCCTGCGCGCGGGGCGCCTAGTGCGCCGCGTCGTGCCAGTTGGGTCCGCCGCCGACCGAGACCGCCAGCGGCACGCGCAGATCATAGGCCGAGCCCATCTCGTGCGTCACGAGCTTTTCGACCTCCTCGCGCTCGCCCGGGGCGACCTCCACCACGAGTTCGTCGTGGACCTGCAGCAGCACCCGCGAAGCCAGGTCCGAGGCGGACAGGGCCGCGTCGACCTTGAGCATGGCGACCTTGATGATGTCGGCCGCCGACCCCTGGATGGGCGCGTTCAGGGCCATGCGCTCGGCCATCTCACGGCGTTGGCGGTTGTCGCTGGTCAGGTCCGGCAGGTAACGGCGCCGGCCCAGGGTCGTCTCGGTGTACCCGTCCCTGCGAGCCTGCTCCACGACCGCCTGCAGGTAGTCGCGCACCCCGCCGAACTCGGCGAAGTAGTCGTCCATGAGGCGGCGGGCCTCGTCGGGCTGGATGTCCAGCTGCTGGGACAGCCCGTAGGCGCTCAGACCGTAGGCGAGCCCGTAGCTCATCGCCTTGATCTTGGAACGGGCCTCCCCGTCGACCTCCTCCACGCCGATCCCGAAGACCTGCGCGGCCATCTGGGCGTGGAAGTCGTAGCCGCTGTTGAAGGCGTCGATGAGCGCCTGCTCGCCCGACAGGTGCGCCATGATGCGCAGCTCGATCTGGCTGTAGTCGGCCGTCATCAGCTCTTGGTAACCCTCGCCGACCACGAACGCGCGGCGGATGCGGCGGCCCACGTCGGTGCGCACCGGGATGTTCTGCAGGTTCGGGTCCGTGGAGCTGAGCCGGCCGGTCGCCGCCACCGTCTGGTTGAAGGTGGTGTGGATCCGCCCGTCGTCGGCCACCGTCTTGATGAGCCCCTCGACCGTGGTCCGCAGCTTGGTCTGGTCCCGGTGGCGCAGCAGCAGGGCCGGGAGCTCGTGGTCGGTCTGCGTGGCCAGCCACGCCAGCGCCGACGCGTCGGTGGTGTAGCCGGTCTTGATCTTCTTGGTCCGCGGCAGGCCGAGGTCCTCGAAGAGCACCTTCTGCAGCTGCTTGGGCGAGCCGAGGTTGAACGCCTCGACACCGTCCTTCTTCACCACCTCGTGGGCCTGCTCCTCGGCCTGGCGGGCGGCAGCCGCGAACTCGGCCTGCAGCTCCTCCAGGTAGGGCAGGTCCGCGGCGATCCCGGCCCGCTCCATCTTGGCGAGCACGTCCACCAGAGGCAGTTCCAGGTCGGTGAGCAGCTGGGAACCCCCGCGCTTGTCGAGCTCGGCCACCAGCACCGCGGCCAGGTCGCGGGTGGCGGCGGCCCGCACCGCGAGCGCGTGCTGGGGGCCCTCGTCGGAGCCCTCCACGTCGAGGGTGAGCTGGGTCTGCCCGGTGCTCTCCTCCTCCAGCTCCCGGCCCAGGTAGCGCCGGACCAGGTCGGGCAGGTCGAACCGGCGCTGCCCGGGCTGGGCCAGGTAGGCGGCCAGCGCGGTGTCGCACCGCGTCCCGGCCAGGTCCCACCCGTGGGCGCCCAGGGCCAGCAGCGCACCCTTGTACTCGTGCACGACCTTGGGGCGGTCGGGGTCGGCGAGGAAGGCCGCCAGTGCCTCGGTGTCGGCCGCGTCCAGGGCAGTGGGGTCGACGGCTGCTGCGGCTCCGCTGGGCACGCTGATCGCGAGCGCGTCCACGCGGCCGGTGCCCCGCCCCCAGGTCGCCTCCAGGGCCAACCCGGCCGGCGCCGCCGTGGTCAGGGCCTCCGGCGCGGCGTGCTCGGCCAGCCAGGCCGTGAGCCCGCCGGTCCCGGGCACGGTCAGGTCGACCTCGAAGCCCTCGGCGGCCCCGGACTCGCCCTGTGCGGCGGCCTCGTCGACGTTGATGACGCCGTAGAGGCGCTCGCGCAGGTTGGAGGCGAACTCCAGGTTGTCGAAGAGCGCGTCGACGCCCGCACGGTCGGCCTCGCCCAGGGTCAGGTCGCCCACCCCGGTCTCGAGCTCGACGTCGTTCGCCAGGAGGTTGAGCCGCATGTTGCGCAGGACGTCGTCGAGGTGGTCGCGGAAGTTCTGCCCCGCCTTGCCGGTGAGCTCGTCGGCGTGGGCCACGAGCTCGTCCAGGGACCCGAACTTGGTGATCCACTTCGCGGCCGTCTTGGGGCCCACCCCCGGCACGCCGGGCAGGTTGTCGGCCTTCTCCCCCACCAGCGCGGCCAGGTCGCGGTAGCGCTCGGGCGGGACCCCGTACTTGTCCTCGACCGCCTCGGGGGTCATGCGCTTGAGGTCGGACAGGCTGCGTCCCGGGTACAGCACCGTGCAGTCGCCGGTGACCAGCTGGAAGGCGTCGCGGTCGCCGGAGGCGATGAGGACCTCCATGCCGGCCTCGCCCCCCTGGTGCGCCAGGGTCGCGATGACGTCGTCGGCCTCGTACCCGGGCGCCGACAGGTTGGCCACACCGATCAGGCGCATGAGGTCCTGGGTGAGGGGCACCTGGGCGGGGAACTCGGGCGGGGTCTCCGAACGCCCTCCCTTGTAACCCTCGTACTCCTCGTCCCGGAACGTGGGGCCGGACAGGTCCCAGGCCACCGCGACGTGGGTGGGCTCCTCCTCACGCAAGAGCTTGACCAGCATCGACGCAAAACCGTAGATGGCGTTGGTCGACTGGCCCGTGCTCGTGCCGAAGTTCTCCACCGGAAGGGCGAAGAAGGCGCGGAAGGCCATGGAGTGGCCGTCCAGGAGCAGCAGTCTGGGGCGCCGGCCCCCGCTGTCGGAGGCGGTCGGGGCCGTACCGGCCCGGTTCGTCTGATCGGGGGTCTCTCGCTTGGTCACCACACAAGGAATCCTAGGATGCTCCGCAGACAGTCCGCGGCCTCTTGGCAGGGCCGCGCCACGAGGACCCCCCGGACGGGGGCCGCCGCCACCCGCCCGGGCCGGGGCCTCTCCCACGGATCGGAAGGCACGACATGACGACCAACCCCGAGGACATGCGCTCGCTCATCGATTCGGGCGCCCTGACCGGGGGCCTGGGCGAGCGCATGGGCATGGAGATCAGCGAGGCCACGGCCGAGCGGGTCGTGGGCCGCATGCCCGTCGAGGGCAACCGCCAGCCCTACGGCCTGCTGCACGGCGGCGCCTCCTGCGTGCTGGCGGAGTCGCTCGGCTCGATCGGTTCGATGGTGCACGCCCAGCAGTTCGGCCGCATCGCCGTGGGCATCGAGATCAACGCCACCCACCACCGGTCGGCCACCGAGGGCCACGTGACCGGTGTGGCCACCCCGGTGCACCTCGGGCGCACCCTGGCGACCTGGGACATCACCATCACGGACGACCAGGGCCGCAAGGTGTGCACCTCCCGGCTGACCTGCATGCTGCGGGAGGCTCCCGAGGGGGTCTGAGGCCTCCCGTGCTCTCGACGAAGGGCCCCGCCGGAGAGCCGCTCCCCGGCGGGGCCCTTCTGCGCGCGCACGCCTCTGTGCGCACACACGCCCGGGGGCGGTGCGCGCACACGCCCGTGGACCACCCGACGACAAGCCACGCTTCACGGCCGACCGAAGCCCGGCTCAACACACGGACCGCGCCGAAACACGGACGCACCACCCGCCAGCAGGGATGACCACAGCTTCATAACGCCTCGGAGGCGAGTCGGCACCAAGTCTCGTTTTTCACTTCTCGCCACAGAGCTTCCATGTTTAAGCTCCGCTAACGCTCCTGCTTAAGTCATGCCACACATGTCGGACATCAGGACGAACGCGCAAAGATCGGTCCGGCCGCAGACCACGGCCGGTCCCTCGCCGGTTGAACGGAGTGACCACGATCATGGCAAGCAAGAAGGCCCTCGGCCTGACTGCCGCCACCGCGGCCCTTGTACTGGGGCTCTCCGCGTGCGGCAACGGCGACACCGGGGACGGCGGAGAAGCCGGTGAAGAGTTCAACTTCGGCATCCTCTACCCCCAGACCGGCAGCCTGGCCTTCCTCGGCCCGCCCCAGCTCGCCGCAGCCGAGTACGCCATCGAGGACATCAACACCGCAGGCGGCATCCTCGGCACCGACGTCCCCGACATCAGCGAGGCCGACGAAGCAGGCGACGCCGGACAGGCCAACGACGCCGCCAACAACCTCGTCGCCGACGAGGTCAACGCCGTCATCGGCGCCGCGGCCTCCGGCATGACCCAGGCCGTCTACGACTCCGTCACCGGCGCAGAGATCGTCCAGTGCTCGGGCTCCAGCACCGCACCCGAACTCAGCGACATCGACGACGGCGGCTACTTCTACCGGACCGCACCCAGCGACCTCATGGCCGGCCCCGTCATGGCCGAACAGATGGTCGACGACGGCCACGTCAGCATGTCCGTCATCGCCCGCGCCGACGACTACGGCTCCGGCTACCTCGACGCCGTCGAGAGCGAACTCGAGGCCCTCGGCGCCGACGTCGTCCACACCGACACGTTCGACCCCGACGCCACCAACTTCGACTCGGTGGTCAACGGCGCCAACAACGCCGACGCCGACGCCGTCGCCCTCATCTCCTTCGAAGAGGGCGCCCAGGTCATCGCCGAACTCCTCGAAGCAGGCTTCGACGGCGAAGAGCTCTACGTCACCGACGGCCTCAACGACCCCGACCTCGGCGAGACCGTCAACGAGGACGACCCCGAGGTCATCAACGGCATGACCGGTGTCGCCCCCGGCGCCGACAACCCCGAGTTCAACGAAGGCCTGCGCGAGTTCGAGCCCGACCTCGACGTCTTCCAGTTCGCCCCGCAGGTCTACGACTGCGTCACCGCCATCGCCCTGGCCGCCGAATCCGCCCAGAGCACCGACCCCACCGAGTACGTCGACCACCTCGGTGAGATCAGCCGCCCCGAAGGCACCGAGTGCACCAGCTTCGAAGAGTGCCGCGACCTCCTCCAGGACGGCGAGGAGATCGACTACCAGGGCACCAGCGGCAACATCGACTTCGACGACAACGGCGACCCCACCGCCGCCACCTTCGAGGTCTTCCACTGGGACGAGGACGGCCACGGCACCCTCGACTTCGTCGACTACGCCGAAGAGGACTAACTCCTCAGACAGCGAAGGAGAAGAAGCATCCCCCGGGCACGGCCGCACACGAGTGGTCGTGCCCTTCGTTATCCGACGCACGAGAAAGACGGTCCATGGCACCACGCACACCCCTGCGCATCGGCGCAGCCACCGCGGCCCTCGTCCTCGGCCTCACCGCCTGCGGAGACGGCGACAACGGCGGAGGCGGAACGGCAGACGCCGGCGACGAATTCACCTTCGGCATCATCTACCCCCAGACCGGCCCCCTCGCCTTCCTCGGCCCCCCACAGGAAGCAGCCGCCTCCTACGCCATCGAGGACATCAACAACGCCGGCGGCATCCTCGGCACCGACGTCCCCGCACTCAACGAGGCCGACGAAGCAGGCGACGCCGGACAGGCCAACGACGCCGCCAACAACCTCGTCGCCGACGAGGTCAACGCCGTCATCGGCGCAGGCGCCTCCGCCATGACCCAAGCCATCTACGACACCATCACCGGCGCAGGCATCGTCCAGTGCTCCGGAGCCAACACCGCCCCGGAACTCAGCGACATCGACGACGGCGGCTACTACTTCCGCACCGCACCCAGCGACCTCATGGCCGGCCCCGTCCTCGCCCAACGCATGGTCGAGGACGGCCACGTCAGCACCGCCATCGTCGCCCGCGCCGACGACTACGGCTCCGGCTACCTCGACGCCGTCGAGAGCGAACTCGAAGGCCTCGGCGCCGACGTCGTCCACACCGACACCTACGACCCCGACGCCACCAACTTCGACACCGTCGTCAACGGCGTCAACGGATCCGACGCCGACGCCGTCGCCCTCATCTCCTTCGAAGAGGGCGCCCAACTCATGGCCGAACTCCTCGAAGCCGGCATCGACGGCGACCAGCTCTACCTCACCGACGGCCTCAACGACCCCGACCTCGGCACCACCGTCAACGAGAACGACCCCGACGTCATCAACGGCACCACCGGCGTCACCCCTGGCGCCGACGCCCCCGAGTTCGACGAAGGACTCCGCGACTTCGACCCCGACCTCGACGTCCTGCAGTTCGCACCCCAGAAGTACGACTGCGTCACCACCATCGCCCTGGCCGCCGAATCCGCCCAGAGCACCGACCCCGGCGAATACGTCGAGCACATCTCCGACGTCACCCGACCGCCCGGCACCGAATGCACCAGCTTCGAAGAGTGCCGCGACCTCCTCGACGACGGCGACGACATCGACTACCAAGGCGTGAGCGGCAACATCGACCTCGACGACAACGGCGACCCCACCACCGCCACCTTCGAGGTCTTCCACTTCGACGACGACGGTTACGGTATCGACGACTACGTCGACTACGCGTACGACGACTGACCCGCACCCGCGTACCATCCACCCGCGGCCCCCGGAAAGCGGAACGCGCCCCCGCCGTGGCGCGCCCGACCACCCCGGGGGCCGACCCCATCCCCCCGCCCGACACCACCCACGGCGCCCCGGCGCGCAACACCCGAACGGACCACCACGACCATGACCACAGCCAGAGCCAGAGCCCTGACCCTGCCCGCAGTCCTCACCGCCCTCACCCTCACCCTCACCGCCTGCGGCAACGGCGACGGCACCGACCAACCCACCACCGACGAGAACGCCCTCAACCTCGGCATCCTCTACCCCCAGACCGGCAACCTCGCCTACCTCGGCCCGCCCCAGCTCGCCGCCACCGAATACGCCATCTCCGAGATCAACGACGCCGGCGGCGTCCTCGGAACCGACGTCCCCGACCCCATGACCGCCGACGAAGCCGGCGAAGAAGGCCGCGCCAACGACTCCGCCGGCACCCTCGTCGCCGACGGCGCCGACGCCGTCATCGGCGCCGCAGCCTCCGGCATGACCCAAGCCGTCCACCAGACCATCACCGGCGCCGGCATCGCCCAGTGCTCCGGCTCCAGCACCGCCCCCGACCTCAGCGACATCGACGACGGCGGTCACTTCCACCGCACCGCACCCAGCGACCTCATGGCCGGCCCCGTCCTCGCCCAGGAGATCCTCGACGACGGCCACCAGAACGTCGCCGTCGTCGCCCGCGCCGACGACTACGGCTCCGGCTACCTCCAGGCCGTCCAGAACGAACTCCGCTCCAACGGCGCCCAGGTCCCCATCGCCGAGACCTACGACCCCGACACCACCAACTTCGGCGCCGTCATCGAAGCCGTCAACGAACGCAACGTCGACGCCGTCGCCCTCATCTCCTTCGAGGAAGGCACCCAGATCCTCGCCTCCCTCCTCGAATCCGGCCTCGACGGCGACCAGGTCTACGTCACCGACGGCCTCAACGACCCCGACCTCGGCGCCACCGTCAGCGAGAACGCCGACCTCGTCACCGGCGTCACCGGCGTCGCCCCCAGCGCCGACAACCCCGAGTTCAACGAAGGCATCAGCGGCTTCGACGACGACCTGCAGATCTTCCAGTTCGCACCCCAGGTCTACGACTGCGTCAACCTCATCGCCCTGGCCGCCGAATCCGCCGACAGCACCGACCCCGCCGACTACACCCCCCACATCGTCGAGGTCAGCCGCCCCGACGGCACCGAATGCACCGGCTTCGAAGAGTGCCGCGACCTCCTCGACGGCGGCGAGGACATCGACTACCAGGGCGCCAGCGGCGACATCGACCTCGACGACAACGGCGACCCCAGCGCCGCCACCTTCGAGATCTTCGAATTCGGCGCCGACGGCTACGACATCCGCGAATACGTCGACTACACCGACGACCGGAACTGAAACCGCGCACAACCCCCGAACACGACGAAGGGCGGGGACGGCCACCACCGGCCGTCCCCGCCCTCGAACGTTCTCAACGGGGCACGATCACCCCTTCGCCAACGTCCCCAAGTACAACTCGATGACGTTCGGATCCTCCAACAGATCAGCACCAGAACCCGAATAGGCGTTACGCCCCTGGTCCAGCACATAACCCCGGTCACAGATCTGCAGGCAACGGCGCGCATTCTGCTCCACCATCACCACCGAGACACCCGTCTCGTTGACCTCCTTGACCCGCTGGAACACATCCTCCTGGAAGATCGGCGACAACCCCGCCGTCGGCTCGTCCAGCAACAACACCGACGGATCCATCATCAGAGCCCGGCCCATCGCCACCATCTGGCGCTCACCGCCCGACAACGAACCCGCCTTCGCACGCCGCCGATCCGCCAACAACGGGAACAGGTCCGACACGAAACCGAAACGCTCCGCAAAACTCCGAGGACGCAAGAACGCCCCCATCTGCAGATTCTCCTCGATCGTCAACGACGGGAACACGTTCTGCGTCTGAGGCACATACCCCACACCACGCTCCACCAGACTGTGCGCCGGCAGACCCGCGATACTCGACGCCCGCAGCGTCACATCACCCTCACGCACCGGGATCAGACCGAAGACCGTCTTGATCAACGTCGACTTCCCCGCACCGTTCGGACCGATGATCGCCACGACCTCGCCCTCCGACAAGGTCAGCGTGCACCCGTTCAAGATGTTCACACCCGGCACATAACCGGCCACCACATCCTTGGCCAGAAGCAGATAATCCTCAGGACCACCCACCTCCAACGCCTCGGCCCGCGCCTGCTCCAGGACCTCCTCACGCTGCTCCTGAGCCACAGCCGCGTTCTCGACCTCGACAGGGACCTCCTCGGCCGGCAGCCTGCCGTTCTCACCGTTGTCAGCCATCGTCGCCCTCCCGGGACTCGGCCGCCTCGTCGTCCTGGGCACCCAGGTAGGCGTCGATCACCTGCTTGTCGGACTTGATGTCGGAAGGACGCCCCTCCGCGATCACCCGACCCTGCGCCAACACCACGATCCAATCGCTGATGCCCATGATCACGTCCATGTCGTGCTCCACGAACAGGACCGTGCGCCCCTCGTCCCGCAACGACGTGATGTGACTCAACAACGACTGCACCAACGCCGGGTTCACACCCGCCATCGGCTCGTCCAACATGATCATGCTCGGCTCGGTCATCAACGACCGCGCCATCTCCAACAACTTGCGCTGACCACCCGAGAGCGACCCCGCCATGTCATCGCGCTTGTCGACCAGCCGGAACCGCTCCAAAAGCTCCAACGCACGCTCGGTGTTGGCCCGCTCCTGACGCGCCCAACCCGGCCGCCACAACGCACCGGCCATCCGCTCACCGAACTGCCCCTGAGCACCCAGCAGCATGTTGTCCAACACCGACATCCGCGTCAGCGCCTTCGTCAACTGGAACGTCCGCACCATCCCCGAACGCGCCACCTGATGGCCCCGCCGACCATTGATCGCCGCGCCCTCGAAGGACCAACGCCCCTCGTCCACACGGTCGAACCCCGTCAACAGGTTGAACAACGTCGACTTGCCCGCACCGTTCGGACCGATCAACGCCGTGATCGTCCCCCGCTGCACCTCCAGATGGCCCACATCCACGGCCTTCAGACCACCGAACGAACGGCGCACCCCGTTGGCCACCAGGATCGGATCGGGCTTGGCCACACCCGGAACCGGCTCCACACCCGCCATACGGTCCTCGGCACCGGACACCGTCGTCTCGTCACTTGACATTGATCAGCATCTCCTTGCGATCGCCGATGAGACCCTGCGGCCGGAAGACGATCAGCACCACCAACAGCAGACCCACGAAAGCCAACTGGATCGCACCGAAGTCCGGACCGGACAGGAACGGCAGATAACCCTCACTGCCCAACGCACGCAACAACCCGTCCGTGAAGTTCATCAAGAACCAGAACACCACCGAACCGATGACCGGACCCAGAACACGGCCCGCACCACCCAACAGCAGAATCGCCCACAGGAAGAACGTCACCTGCGGCTTGAACTGGTCCGGGTTGATCGCCGCCTGATGCACCGCCATCATCGCGCCGGCCAGAGCACCGATCATGCCCCCCAGCACCAACACCTGCATCTTGTACGCGAACACGTTCTTGCCGAGGCTGCGCACCGCGTCCTCGTCCTCACGGATGCCCTTGATGACACGCCCCCACGGGCTGTGCATCAACATCCACGTCAACAACGCGAACAACCCCACCAGACCCCAGGTCACAACCATGACCCACAGGTGGTTACCGCTGAAATTGAACACCCCGAAGCCGTACCGATCAGCAGCCTCGAACGGATTCACCGACCGGAAACCCGAGGACAGGTTCTGCAACCCGTACACACCATTGGTCAACGGCTCGGCGAAACCCGCCCGATAGACCAACCGCAACACCTCGGCCGTCGCGATCGTACTGATCGCCAGATAATCCGCACGCAACCGCAGCGTCGGAATACCCAACAACAACGCCAACACCACAGCGCACGCCAGGCCCACGACGAACCCGACCAACACCGGCAGATCGAACACACCCACACTGATACCGACGCCGTAAGCGCCCACCAGCATGAACCCGACCTGACCGAAGTTCAGCAGACCCGTGTAACCGAAATGCAGATTCAGGCCGATCGCAGCCAACGCATAGATCGCCGCGACCGGACCCACCGCGGTTCGGGCGGACTCGGCGAGGATCGTCAGAATATCCATCGTCTACCTCTCCTAGCCGACCCGTTCGCGCCGACCGAGCAGACCCTGCGGCCTGACCAGCAGCATCAGGATCATCAACGCCAGCGCCCAGGCCTCCATCAACTGGGCCGGGAACCACAGGGTGGACAACATCGCCACCAGACCGACGGCAAGACCGCCGACCATCGCCCCGTACGCCGTGCCCAGACCACCGAGGATCACGGCGGCGAACATCAGCAGCAGCAGGCGGAAGCCCATCTCGTAGTCGACGACCTGGTTCAGGCCGAAGAGCACACCGCCCAGCGACGCCAGACCACCGCCCAGGAACCACACGTAGAGCGTCACCCGGTCCACGTCGATACCGGACGACTCCGCCAGATCACGGTTGTCCGAGACCGCACGCATCGCCTTGCCGACCCGCGTGAACTGCAACAGGCACGCCACCAGCACCAGCACCGCCACCGCGACACCCATGATCACGAGGTCGCGCGGCGGCAACGACACCGGACCGAAGTGCACCATCTCCTGCACCTGGTAACCCGAGTACCGCGTCCGGTTCGCGCTGAACAGCACCAGGATCACGTGCCGCAGCACCAGCGCCAGACCGATCGAGACGATGAACATCTGGATCAACGCCACGTTCCTGCGCCGCAACGGGCGCCACAGATAGCGCTCCATCGTCCCGCCCAGGACCGCACCCATGGCCACGGCGATCCCCGCCGAGGCCCACAACGGCACCTGCCACTCGATCGAATCGCCGGCCACGCCCATCGCCGTGGCCACCGCGATACCGCCGAAGACCGCCGACCACTGGGCCACGATCAACGGCACCGCCCGGACCTTGCCCTCGAGCAGCGCACCCAGCAGGATCGCACCGCCCAGACCGGCGAAGATCGCCAACAGCGAGTTGCCCAACCCGGCCGCGCCGGTGCTGAAGAGCAGCGCCATCATCGCGCCGAAGGTCACCATGTCGCCGTGCGCGAAGTTGATGAGCTTGGTCGTGCCGAAGATCAGCGAGAGGCCGATCGCCGAGACCGCGATGACCAGGCCGAAGAGCACACCCGCCGCGGTCAGCTGGGCGAAGCGGTCGCCGAAGCCGCCGGAGACGCCCTCGACCTCGATGCCCTCCTCGTCGGCGGCCGCGTCCTCGTCCTCCTCGGCCGCGTCGTCCTCCGGCGAGGGCGAGGACTCCTCCTGTTGGTCCTCCCCCGCCTCGACCAGGGCGAGGATCAGGGTCTGGTTGTCGCCCGACTCGACCTCGACCGTGCCGTCGGTCACGAGCGGCGTCTCGCGCAGTTCGTACTCGCCGGGCACGGACGCCTGGTCGACCTCGAGGTGGTAGGTGCCCGGTCCGGGCACCTCCACCTCCCAATTTCCATCAGGGTCGGTCTCGTCCGCTCCGACCTCGTCGTCACCGTCGGAAACCGTGATGCGGATGCCTTCGACACCCTGTGAACGGTCGTCCGGTTGCCCGATCTGGCCTGTGAGCGATTCACCGCCCTGTTCGTCCGCCGTCGCCGCCGGCCCCGGGATCACCACGAAGGCGGTGATCAGGGCGAGCAGCACGGTCACGAGGCGTGTGCGCACGCACGCTCCTTGCGCGTCTGGGGGAAGGCGCCCCGAATAGGGGCATCCGGGCGCCTTGGTCCTTGCTGTTCGGTGCCGCGAGTTTAGCCCGGTTCAGCTCGGACCTTCAGCCCCACTTAAGCCACGTGACCCAACCGTCATCCCATTGTGTGCAAACGAGACAGAACCGTCACCCGGCCCGGCTGGATTCTGAACACCTGTCTCGCCGTTGCCCGGGAGGACCTGACGAACTGTGCTCCTGCGCACGCCCTGAGCGACCGAACGTCACCTCTGAGACGGCCCTCCGACCGCCCCCGGACACGACGGAGGGGCCGCCCCGACGGATCGGGACGGCCCCTCGAACAGGTCGTGCGCGGGTCTTCGGTCAGGACTGCTTGCCGCCGAGCGCCTCCACCACGGTCTCGGCGACCTTGCGCATGGTCAGCCGCTTGTCCATGGAGTTCTTCTGGATCCAGCGGAAGGCCTCGGGCTCGCTCATGCCGTGTCGGCTCTGCAGCAGTCCCTTGGCCTGCTCGACCAGCTTCCGGGTCTCCAGCCTCTCCTGGAGGCTGCCGACCTCGGCCTCCAGAGCCGCCAGCTCGGCGTACCTGGAGGTGGCCATCTCGATGGCCGGCACCAGATCGGTCTTGTTGAACGGCTTGACCAGGTAGGCCATCGCCCCGGCCTCCCGGGCCCGCTCCACCAGCTCGCGCTGGGAGAAGGCCGTCAGGATCACCACGGGGGCGATGCGTTCGCCCGCGATGGTCTCGGCGGCCGAGAGGCCGTCGAGCACCGGCATCTTGATGTCGGTGATCACCAGGTCGGGCTCGACCTCCCGGGCAAGCCGGATAGCGGCCTCGCCGTCACCGGCCTCGCCGACGACGGTGTAGCCGTCCTCTTCCAGCATCTCCTTGAGGTCCAGGCGGATCAGGGCCTCGTCTTCCGCGATCACCACACGGCTCTGCGTCCTCGTCACGCATTCGAGGTTACCGAGATCCGCTAGTATGCTGTGCGTCGGCCCCGGCAAAGCGCGGCAATCGTGACTACACTGTTGGCCGCACAGCGCCGGACCGGAAACTGGATCAATTTCAGAGAATCGCTTGACAAAGAAATCCAGCCCTGGTATTCCAACGGCAGAGAAAATGAGCTCAAACCTCATACAGTGTGGGTTCGAGTCCCACCCAGGGCACAGCAGGCCACCCGATCGGGTGGCCTTTTTGCTGTTCAGGGCACCCATGGCCCGAAAATGTCCGAAGCGTGAGCAAGTATGCACCGCATGTACTCACGCAAGATCGTCGACAAGGCTCTCGCACTACACACCGAGGGCTGGACCCAGCAACGCATAGCTTCTACCTGCGGGGTGTCACAACGGGCAGTCAGCCACTGGATCAACAGCCGCAGGCGCAACCTCGCGACGGAGCTCAAGCGCATCGGCTACTGCCCGCGATGCTCGACGGCCATGATCCATGAAGAGGCCTACGCCTACCTCCTGGGCGCCTATCTCGGGGACGGCCACATCACGGAGTTCAAGCGCAAGCCGGGCCTGTTCGTGCTGTGGATCACCTACGACAGCGCATACCCGCAGTTGGTCACGTACTGCCACGCAGCGATGGGGGCCGTGTTCCCGGTCAAGCCGTTCACCGTCCAACGCAAGGGCTGTACCGCCATCAAGGCGTACTCCAAGCACTGGGCGTGCATCTTCCCCCAGCACGGACCCGGCAAGAAGCACGAACGCACCATCGCCCTCGAACCCTGGCAGCAGAGCATCGTCGACGCGCACCCCGAAGCCCTGGTGCGAGGGCTCATCCACTCCGACGGATGCCGGCTCATCAACCGCGTGCGTAAGAAGCTGGGTTCCGGCGATGTGACGCACTACAAGTACTACGAGTATCCGCGGTACCAGTTCGTCAACACCTCGTCGGGCATCGTCGACATCCTCCTCCGTGCGCTGGACAGGCTGAACATCGATTGGAAACTCCACGTGAGCAAGCGGGAACCGGTGTATCAGGACGCCTACATCGTTTCCATCTCACGCAAGGAGGCGGTGGCACGGATGGACAGCTTCATCGGAGCCAAGTGCTGAGACCCCTCCCCACCCACAACAGGAGCACAGCCACAGCCACCTTCCGGGGTGGCCTTTTTGCTGTTCAGAGCACCTCTCGCCAGAAAATGTCCGAAGCGTGAGCGATCATGCACAGCATGTATGCACCACATGTCAGGCGCCATGCCCTCGCCCTCCTCGACTCCGGAATCTCCCAGACCGATGTGAGCCGACAGACCGGCATCAACCGCACCACGCTCCGCGAGTGGTCCCAGGACCGCTCCTTGGCCGACAAGTATCTGGGCACCGACCTGTGCCCCCGGTGCGAGCCGGTGCCCCGGCCTCCCACGCCCGCGCACGCCTACAGCTACCTGCTCGGGCTCTACCTCGGCGACGGGTGCCTGAGCCCGGCCGGCGACCCGCGCAAGAAGATCTGGCGGCTCCGTATCGCCTGCGACGACAAGTGGCCGGGCCTCCAGCGCGAGTGCGCGGACGCGATCGCTGCGGTGCGTCCGGACCACAAGGTGGGGCGGGTGCAGGCGGTGGGGTGCACGATGATCTGCGGTCAGTGGAAGCACTGGCCGTGTGTGTTCCCCCAGCACGGGCCCGGGAAGAAACACGAGCGCCTCATCGCACTGGAGCCCTGGCAGCAGGTGATCGTTGAGGAGCATTCGGAGCGGTTCGTGCGGGGCCTCATGCACTCGGACGGTTCTCGGGTGCTCAACCGGATCCCGAAGAAGGACGGTCGGGGGTTCCACGCATATCCGCGGTACCTCTTCGCGAACACGTCGCGGGACATCGTCGGTCTCTTCACGGATGCGCTGGACCGTCTCGGAATCCCGTGGAAGGCGCACGTCAAGCGCCAACCGTCCGTTCTGTCCCAGCGGGCGATCTCGATCTCGCGCAAGGACGCCGTGGCCAGGATGGACACCTTCGTGGGGCCCAAGTACTGACGCGTCTCCCCCGCTCACGCGCGGGCCCACGCTCCCCTGCGGGCCCGCGCGCTCGTGAAGAGGAGGGCCGAAACCTTCGCGATTACGGGTCCGCTTCCACCCCGAATAGGTCTTTTGTCATTTAATGCGGACGCACATGGACGGAACCGGTTACATCACGGCCACAACCTGAACACAACCCGTGAGTTCGGTCGCGTAGGAGAGCCGGCGTCGTCGATCCTTGAGGGCGTAACCGACACAGAGCACGTGAGAGGAGCGACGGGTGCTGACCGTGGTCGCCGGGGTCGTCGGCGCACTGGTGATTGGCGCCTGGGTCGTGGTCGCCTGGGGTTCGCGCCGCCGCCAGCCCTGGTTGTGGACACCCGTTGCGTTCTTGGTGGTGCTCCTGGTCGCGCTGGGTCTGCCGGGGTGGTCGTTCCTTCCGGCGGCGGTGTTGGCGGCCGGTTCCTTCGCGGAGTTGGTGATCGGTACGCGCGAGTCCCCCTCGGTGCGCACGAAGGACCCCGAGGCCCCGTTGAGCACGCAGCGTTGGGCCGCGGCGGTGGCCGCGCCGTTCCGGGTGGCGTTGGCCGAGCCCTGGGACGTGGTTGCGCGCCCGTCGTTGAGGCGCCGGTACCGGCGGGTGCTGGAGGAGCAGTGGGGTGTGACGGGCCTGGAGTCGTTGCGCGCGACGGTGGAGGGTCTGCACGAGGAGCTGCACCAGGGTCCGACGTTGGATCTGGTGGTGGATCTGCGTACGGGGACGGCGAAGTCGCGTCTTCCCCGTGAGCAGGGTGGTGCGGACACGGGTACGCACGTGTTGCTGAGTGATGAGCAGGTGCGCCGTCTGCGTTCGGTGGTGGGCGCGGGCGAGGGCCGCGAGACCGTGATCATCGGTGCGTACCAGTGGTGGAAGTCGGTGCACGTGATCCGGTTGGTGTGCGGTGGCGCGAGTCTGGATTGGTTGAGTCCGGCGGAGACGCAGACGATGTTGCGTCGGGTGGCGTCGGATCTGCAGCGACGTTATTCGTCGTGGACGCAGTTGGCGGCGGCGTTCCATGCGGGGTATCTGCTGTGGCCGAGCAAGGGGATGTTGGGCGAGTACTCGGGTGAGGACCGGATCTGGACGGCGTTGGGGTTGTTGACCGAGGATCCGTCGAGTCCGTGGAACTTGTTGCCGTGGGACATGCCGTTGGAGCGGGTGTTGCCGGAGCAAGGTGGCAAGGGTGCTTCGGCGGGTGATGAGGTGCGGGCCTCGGAGTGAGGGCGGGCGTTGCCGCGCCCCGGGTGTCGCATCCGGGCCCGGCCGGGGTCGGGCGCGTGGTGCGCCGTTCCCGGGCCGGCCCCGATGCGACACGTCCCTCCGCTGTGGTGCGGTCGGGCTCTGTTTCTAGGGGTTCAGGGCAACGGCGTCCCCGAGGCGGTGGACGCGCAGAGAGTTGGTGGAGCCGGTGGTTCCGGGCGGGCTCCCTGCGACGATGACGATCTTGTCGCCGCGGTTGTAGTCGGTGTGTTGCAGGAGTTCGTGTTCGACCTGGCGGACCATGTCGTCGGTGTTGTCGACCCAGGGGACGAGGTTGGTCTCGGTGCCCCAGGTGAGTGAGAGGCGTCCGCGGGTGAGGCCTTCGGTGGTGAAGGCCATGAGCGGGATGGGTGAGCGGTAGCGGGCGAGGCGTCGTGCGGTCTCGCCGGACATGGTGAAGGCGACGAGTGCGCGTGCGCCGACGGTCGCGCCGATCTCGGCGGCGGCGCGGGCGATGGCGCCGCCGGTGGTCTCGGGGACGCGGTTGAGCATGTGGGAGGCCCGGAGGGACTCCTGTTCGGCTGCTCCGACGATGCGGGCCATGGTTTCGACGGTGTCGACGGGGTATTGGCCGATGCTGGTTTCGCCGGAGAGCATGACGGCGTCGGCGCCGTCGAGGACGGCGTTGGCGACGTCGGAGGCTTCGGCGCGGGTGGGTCGGGGCGCCGAGATCATGGATTCGAGCATCTGCGTGGCGACGATGACGGGTTTGGCCTTGTCGCGGCAGCGTTCGATGGCGCGTTTCTGCACCATGGGGACGTTTTCGAGGGGGAGTTCGACGCCGAGGTCGCCGCGGGCGACCATGACGCCGTCGAAGACCTCGATGATGTCGTGGAGGCGTTCGACGGCCTGGGGTTTTTCGATCTTGGCGATGAGGGGGACGGTGACGCCCTCTTCGTCCATGATGCGGTGGCATTCTTCGGCGTCGGCGGGGCTGCGTACGAAGGAGAGGGCGACGATGTCGACGCCTTGGCGCAGGGCCCAGCGGAGGTCCGCTTCGTCCTTGTCGGTGAGGGCGGGGACGCTGACGGCGACTCCGGGGAGGTTGAGTCCCTTGTGGTTGGAGACGGGTCCGCCGAAGATGACGCGTGTGTGGACGTCTGTGCTGGTGGTTTTGGTGCATTCGAGGACGACGCGGCCGTCGTCGATGAGGACGCGGTCGCCGGGGCGGACGTCTCCGGGGAGTCCTTTGTAGGTGGTGGAGACGCGGTGTCGGTCGCCGGGGACGTCTTCGGTGGTGATGGTGAACTCGTCGCCCTCGTCGAGTTCGATGGGTCCGTCGGGGAAGGTGCCGACGCGGATCTTGGGGCCTTGGAGGTCGGCGAGGACGCCGACGGGGCGGCGTTCGGCCTCGGCGGCTGCGCGGAGGTTGGCGAGGCCGGCGAGGTGGTCGTCGTGGGTTCCGTGGCTGAGGTTGATGCGGGCGACGTCCAGTCCTGCTTGGACGAGCTGTCGGAGGGTGTCCGGGCTCGAGGTTGCGGGACCGAGGGTCGCGACGATTTTGGCTCGACGTGTCACATGTAACACTCTAGAGCGTTCTGTGGGTGGAGTGGTCTAAACCAGGTTGCGATGGGATGTCCTCTCGTCTGCGAGAAGACGTCTCGGGGGTGTGCACGAATGCACACATGGGATGTTTGCCCACGTGTGCGGGGCTTCGCGGTTCTGTGGTGTGGGTGCCCGTTCCGCCGGTCCGGTATGTGAAGTGTTGGCGTTCTCACCCGGCGGGTGGTGCGGAACGGGCGGTGGTTCAGTCGGTGGGGTCTTCGCGGCGGGGCCGGGGCAGGTCGACCTGGATGCGGCCGTAGGCGCGGAGGATGCGCAGGCGTTGGATGGTGCGCATGCCTTCGCGTTCGATGGTGGCGGCGGTGTCCCAGTGGTCCCAGCAGGCGTCCCATCCGCCGTCGGGTCGCTGGTCGTGTTCGAAGGCTTCGAGGTTGCGTTCGATCTCGGAGTCGGTGAAGAGCGGCCGGGCGATGTGGTCGGGGTGGCAGGCCAGGTCCAGGGGTGTGTGGACGTGGCCGGTGGCGCTCGGGTGGACGTCGATGACGGCGCGGATCTTGGTGGAGAGCCGGCCGAGGGCTTCCATGGCGCGTTGCCGGTCGGGGACGTACTGGAGGAAGCTGCAGATGCCGATGGCCTCGTGGGGGTCGGTCCATTTGAGGCCGTCGATCTTCTTCCAGCAGTAGGCGGTGGCGGTGTCGCGCCAGGGGTGGGTGACGCGGTGTTTGTGGAGGAGGCCGGTGATCATGGCGGTGGTGTCGAGCCGGCTGGTGAAGTCGTCGGTGTGTTGGTACCAGGGTGCGGCTTCGGTGTGGCGGACGCCGGGCAGGACGGCGGGGAGTCCGCCGTCGGCGTTGGCGTTGGCGTTGAGGTAGCGGCAGACGCCTGCGGCGAGGGGTTGGGAGAGCGGGCCGAGTTCGTCGAGCAGGCGTAGGGCGAGTTCGACGGAGACGGGTTGGCTGGCGTGGCCGCGCAGGTCCGGGTCGAGTCCGTTGCCGTATCCGCCGTCGATGTTGCGGTAGGCGGCGAGTGCGGATCGCACGTGTTCGGCGGATCCGGCCTGGAAGAGGAAGTCGAATCGGTGTCGGTCGAGCAGCCGCGCGTTGCGCATGGTGAAGTGCTCCGCGGCGCGGAAGGAGTCCCAGGTCACAACGGTCATGGTCCGACGGTACGTGTGGGTGCGGCGGGGGTGAACGGCTCGCCGGGAATCCATGCGCGGTTTTTACGCGCGTGGTTCGTGGTCGTCGGCGGTGTGGGGTGTGGGTGGGGGTCTGTGGCGGCGGCGCAGGTGGATGAGGATGAGGCCGATCCAGGAGATGGCGACGCTGGTGCTGACCATGAGTTCGAAGACGATCATCTGCCCTTCGGGGTAGACGATGCCGCCGAGGTAGTTGTCGATGAAGCCGGTGTCGCCGAAGCCTTGTTGTCCGGCGTTGAGGCGGGCCCAGTCCTCGACGTGGGTGAGGGGGCAGACCCAGCCGATGGCGGCGATGCCGAGGGCGTAGCCGGCGATGGGGAGGTGGAGCCAGAGGGTGCGTGGCCAGCGCCAGGCGAGGAATCCGCCGAACGTCACGTAGACGAGGAAGGCGAAGTGGAGGAGCATGGCTCCTTCGCCGATCACCCGATAGGCCATGTTTTCAGCTTAGACGGGTATCGGGGCCGCCCCAAGGGGGTCGGCCCCGATACGTGTGTGGGTTCAGGGACGGT
Organism: Nocardiopsis coralli; assembly: GCF_014892575.1. Taxonomy (GTDB): domain Bacteria; phylum Actinomycetota; class Actinomycetes; order Streptosporangiales; family Streptosporangiaceae; genus Nocardiopsis; species Nocardiopsis coralli. The sequence goes on from NZ_JADBGI010000001.1 coordinate 225,656, forward strand.
CAGCGGGCCGGCGTTCAGGGGTGTGTCTGCGGCGCAGCCACACCTGGGCGAACAGGCCGGCCCAGGAGACGGCGACACTCACACCGGCGAGGACTTTTGCGGTGAGCGCGTGCTCCTGGGGGTAGATCACGCCGGTGAGGTAGTGGTCGATGAAGCCCACGTCTCCCGTGCCGCTCTGGCCGGCGTTGACGCGTCCCCAGTTCTCGACGTGGGTGAGGGGGCACTCCCACCCGACGGTGTTGATGCTCAGGGCGTAGCCGGCGACGGGTAGGTGAATCCAGAAGGTGCGCGGCCACCGCCAGGTGACGAAACCGCCCAGGACCACGTAGACGACGTAGGCGAAGTGAAGGATCATCGCTGTTTCGCCGACCAACTGGTAGAACATCGTCCGGTTCCCTCGGTGGGAAGGGCCGTGAACTACTACTATCCCAGCCCTGACCTGCCCGGACAAGGATCCAGGGTGTGTGGACGTACCGCAGCGCCGGGCGCGGGGTGCCCCTGCGCCCGGCGCTGCGGTGCAGCGTGACCCGTCAGACGAGCGGGCGCTCGGTGGGCGGGATGGCGACGGGCAGGTGGGTGTGCTCGTTGAGGTGGCGGTCGACGCCGGCGGCTGCGGAGCGGCCTTCGGCGATGGCCCAGACGATGAGGGACTGGCCGCGGCCCATGTCGCCGGCGCAGTAGACGCCGTCGACGGTGGTGCGGTAGTCGGAGTCGCGGACGACGTTGCCGCGGCCGTCGAGTTCGACGCCGAGGTCCTCGATGAGTCCGGCCTTCTCGGGGCCGACGAAGCCCATGGCGAGGGTGACGAGTTCGGCGGGGATCTCGCGTTCGGTGCCCTCGACGGGTTCGAAGCCCTTGTCGGTGCGCTTGACCTCGACGAGTTGGATGGCGCGGACGTTGCCGTCGTCGTCGCCGAGGAATTCGACGGTGTTGACGGAGTAGACGCGCTTGCCGCCTTCTTCGTGGGCGCTGGTGACCTTGTAGAGGTTGGGCATGGTGGGCCAGGGCTGGCTGTCGGGCCGCGTGGTGGGCGGCTTGGGCATGATCTCCAGCTGGGTGACCGATGCGGCGCCCTGGCGGTGGGCGGTGCCGACGCAGTCGGCGCCGGTGTCGCCGCCGCCGATGACGACGACGTGCTTGCCCTGTGCGGTGATGGGCGGGGTGTCGAGGTCGCCTTCCTGGACCTTGTTGGCCCAGGGGAGGTACTCCATGGCCTGGTGGATGCCGCCGAGTTCGCGTCCCTCGGCGGGGAGGTTGCGGGCTGCGGTGGCTCCGCCGGTGAGGACGACGGCGTCGTGGTCGGCCTTGAGCTGGTCGGCGGTGATGTCGACGCCGACGTTGACGCCGGTGCGGAAGGTGGTGCCTTCTGCGCTCATCTGGGCGAGGCGCCGGTCGATGTGGCGCTTCTCCATCTTGAACTCGGGGATGCCGTAGCGCAGGAGTCCGCCGATGCGGTCGGCGCGTTCGTAGACGGTGACGTCGTGGCCGGCGCGGGTGAGTTGCTGTGCGGCGGCCAGGCCGGCGGGGCCGGAGCCGATGACGGCGACGGTCTTGCCGGTGCGCTGGGTGGGGGGCAGGGGCTTGACCCAGCCTTCTTCCCAGGCGCGGTCGATGATGGAGACCTCGACGTTCTTGATGGTGACGGCGGGCTGGTTGATGCCGAGCACGCAGGCGGATTCGCAGGGTGCGGGGCAGAGCCGGCCGGTGAATTCGGGGAAGTTGTTGGTGGCGTGGAGGCGTTCGATGGCCTCGGACCAGTCGTGGGTGTGGACGAGGTGGTTCCACTCGGGGATGAGGTTCCCGAGGGGGCAGCCGTTGTGGCAGAAGGGGATGCCGCAGTCCATGCAGCGGGAGGCCTGCTTGGTGACGGTGCCTCGGTCGAAGTCCTCCTGGACCTCCCGCCAGTCCTGGATGCGCACGTCCACGGGGCGGTTCTGGGGCAGTTCGCGGTCGGTGATCTTCAGGAAGCCCTTGGGGTCACCCATGGTGCTCCTCCTTTCGTGGTTCGTGGACGCTCTAGGACTGCGCGGAGGCCATGACGGCCTCGTCGACGTCGCGTCCTTCGCGTTCGGCCTCGGCCTGGGCGGTCAGGACCCGCTTGTAGTCGCGGGGCATGACCTTGCCGATGCGGGCCAGGCCGGCCTCGCCTGCGTCGAGGAGGCGCTGGGCGACGGTGGATCCGGTTTCGTCGCGGTGGCGGGTGAGGGTGGTGGTGAGGAAGTCGCGGTCCTCGTCGGTGAGTTCTTCGATCTCGACCATTTCGCCGTTGACGCGTTCGGGGTCGAGGTCGAGGACGTAGGCGATGCCTCCGGACATGCCGGCGGCGAAGTTGCGGCCGGTGCGTCCGAGGACGACGGCGCGTCCGCCGGTCATGTATTCGCAGCCGTGGTCGCCGATGCCTTCGACGACGGCGGTGGCTCCGGAGTTGCGGACGCAGAAGCGTTCGCCGACGATCCCGCGGAGGTGGATCTGGCCGGAGGTGGCGCCGTAGCCGATGACGTTGCCGGCGATGATGTGTTCTTCGGCGGCGAGGGTGGAGGTGTCGGCGGGGCGGACGGTGATGCGGCCGCCGGAGAGGCCCTTGCCGACGTAGTCGTTGGCGTCGCCGGACAGGCGCATGGTGACGCCCTTGGGCACGAACGCGCCGAAGGACTGGCCCGCGGATCCGGTGAAGCTGATGTCGATGGTGTCGTCGGGCAGGCCGTGGGCGCCGTGGCGCTTGGTGACCTCGTGTCCGAGCATGGTGCCGACGGTGCGGTTGACGTTGCGGACGGGCAGTTCGAGCTTGACGGGCCGTCCGAAGTCGATGGCGCCTTCGGCGAGCTGGATGAGGGTGTTGTCGAGGGCCTTCTCGAGTCCGTGGTCCTGGCCGCGGACCTGGCGGCGGTGGTCGCCGTCCCAGGGTTGGACGGCGGCGAGCACGGGTTCGAGGTCCAGGCCCTGGGCCTTCCAGTGGTCGACGGCGTCGGCGGTCTCGAGGTTCTCGACGGCGCCGATGGCTTCGTCGAGGCTGCGGTAGCCGAGCTCGGCGAGGTACTCGCGGACCTCCTGTGCGATGAACTCGAAGAAGTTCACGACGTGGTCGGCCTGGCCGGAGTAGCGCTCGCGCAGGGTCGGGTTCTGGGTGGCGACGCCGACGGGGCAGGTGTCGAGGTGGCAGACGCGCATCATGACGCAGCCGGAGACGATGAGGGGTGCGGTCGCGAAGCCGTATTCCTCGGCACCGAGGAGGGCGGCGATGACGACGTCGCGGCCGGTCTTCATCTGGCCGTCGGTCTGGACGACGATGCGGTCGCGCAGGCCGTTGAGCAGGAGGGTCTGCTGGGTCTCGGCGAGGCCGATCTCCCAGGGGGTTCCTGCGTGCTTGAGGGAGGTGAGCGGCGAGGCGCCGGTGCCTCCGTCGTGGCCGGAGACGAGGACGACGTCGGCGTGGGCCTTGGAGACGCCCGCGGCGACGGTGCCGACGCCCGCTTCGGAGACCAGCTTGACGTGGACCCGTGCTGAGGGGTTCGCGTTCTTGAGGTCGTGGATGAGCTGGGCGAGGTCCTCGATGGAGTAGATGTCGTGGTGGGGCGGCGGGGAGATGAGCCCGACGCCGGGTGTGGAGTGCCGGGTGTCGGCGACCCACGGGTAGACCTTGTGGCCGGGGAGCTGGCCGCCTTCGCCGGGCTTGGCGCCCTGGGCCATCTTGATCTGGATGTCGTCGGCGTTGCTGAGGTAGTGGGAGGTGACGCCGAAGCGGCCGGAGGCGACCTGCTTGATGGCGCTGCGGCGGAGGTCGCCGTTGGCGTCGGGTGTGAAGCGGTCGGGGTCCTCGCCGCCTTCGCCGGTGTTGGACTTGCCGCCGAGGCGGTTCATGGCGATGGCGAGGGTCTCGTGTGCTTCGGCGGAGATGGAGCCGTAGGACATGGCGCCGGTGGAGAAGCGCTTGACGATCTCCGAGACGGGCTCGACCTCGTCGATGGGCACGGCCGGTCGGGTTCCGTCCTTGAAGCGCAGGAGCCCGCGGAGGGTCATGAGCTTCTCGGCCTGGTCGTCGACCTTGTTGGTGTACTCCTTGAAGATCTCGTAGGAGCGGGTCTTCGTGGAGTGCTGGAGCTTGAAGACGGTCTCGGGGTTGAAGAGGTGGGGTTCGCCCTCGCGGCGCCACTGGTACTCGCCGCCGACCTCGAGGCGGCGGTGTGCGCCGGCGTTGACGGCGTGGGCGCGGCGGTGGCGGATGGCGACCTCTTCGGCGAGGACGTCGAAGCCGACGCCGCCGAGGCGGGAGGTGGTGCCGGTGAAGCAGCGGTCGATGACCTCGGGGCCGAGCCCGATGGCTTCGAAGATCTGCGCGCCGGTGTAGGAGCCGACGGTGGAGACGCCGATCTTGGACATGACCTTGAGGACACCCTTGGCGTAGGCCTTGAGGGTGTTGCGGACGGCCTGGTCGGCTTCGACGCCGCCGAGCTGGCCGCTCTCGACCATGCCGCGGACGGTCTCCAGGGCGAGGTAGGGGTTGACGGCGGAGGCGCCGTAGCCCAGGAGGAGCGCGACGTGGTGGCATTCGCGCACGTCGGCGGCTTCGATGAGGAGTCCGACCTCGGTGCGGGTCTTCTCACGCACGAGGTGGTGGTGGACGGACCCGGTGAGCAGCAGCGACGGGATGGGGGCGCGGTCGGGGCCGGCGCCGCGGTCGCTGAGCACGAGGATGCGGGCGCCGTCGGTGATGGCGCGGTCGGCTTCGGCGCTGATCTCGTCGAGTCGTTCGGCGAGGGCGCGGCCGCCTCCGTCGACGGGGTAGGTGCCGTCGACGGTGTGGGTGCGCAGCGCGGGGTTGCCGTGTCCGGCGGCGACGATGGCGGCGAGTTCGGCCTGGTCGACGACGGGTGTGGGCAGGGAGAGGCGCTGGGTGTCGCCCGGGTCGGCGGAGAGGAGGTTGCCTTCGGCGCCGAGGAGGGTGCCGACGCTGGTGACCATCTCTTCGCGGATGGCGTCGAGCGGCGGGTTGGTGACCTGGGCGAAGTGCTGGGTGAAGTAGTCGAAGATCTGCCGGGAGCGGTCGGAGAGCGCCGCGACCGGGGTGTCGGTGCCCATGGAGCCGATGGGTTCGGCGCCGGTGCGGGCCATCGGCGTGAGGATGATGCGGAGTTCTTCCTCCGTGTAGCCGAAGGTCTGCTGGGCGAGGTTGAGCTCCTCCACCTGGGCGGGTTCTGCGGCGGGCAGGTCGGCGAGGCGGGTGATGCCGTTGTCGACCCATTCCCGGTAGGGGTGCTGGGCGGCGAGTTCGGCCTTGATCTCCTCGTCCTCGATGATGCGGCCCTGCTCGGTGTCGACCACGAAGATGCGGCCGGGCTGGAGGCGGCCCTTGCGGACGACGGTGGCGGGGTCGATGTCGAGGACGCCGGCTTCGGAGGCCAGGACGACGAGGCCGTCGTCGGTGACCCAGTAGCGGCCGGGGCGCAGGCCGTTGCGGTCCAGGACGGAGCCGACGACGGTGCCGTCGGTGAAGGAGACGGACGCGGGGCCGTCCCAGGGCTCCATGAGGGTGGAGTGGTACTCGTAGAAGGCCCGGACGGCCGGGTCCATCTCGGTGTGGTTCTCCCAGGGCTCCGGGATCATCATGAGGACGGCGTGGGGCAGGGACCGGCCGCCCAGGTGGAGCAGTTCGAGGGCGTCGTCGAAGGAGGCGGTGTCGGAGTCCTCGGGGTCGACGATCGGGAAGAGGCGGTCGAGGTCGCCGGGGATGAGGTCGCTGGCGAGCTTGGCCTCGCGCGAGCGCATCATGTTGCGGTTGCCCTTGACGGTGTTGATCTCGCCGTTGTGGGCGACGTACCGGAAGGGGTGGGCGAGCGGCCAGGACGGGAAGGTGTTGGTGGAGAACCGGGAGTGGACCAGGGCCAGGCCGGAGGTGTAGCGCCGGTCGGACAGGTCGGGGAAGAACGGCTCGAGCTGGGGCGTGGTGAGCATGCCCTTGTAGGCGATGGTGCGCGGGGACAGGCTCGGGAAGTAGACGCCGGTCTCGTGTTCGGCGCGCTTGCGGACGCAGTAGGCGTAGCGCTCGAGGGCGATGCCGGTGAGGCCTTCGGTGGGGGTGCCGGGGGTGCCGGTGACGAAGATCTGCGCGAAGTGCGGCATGACCTCGCGGGCGGCGGGTCCGGCGTAGTTGGGCTCGACGGGGACGTCGCGCCAGCCGAGGAGGGTGAGTCCTTCGTCGGCGACGATGGCGTCGATGGTGGCGACGGCGGTGGCGCGGTCGTTGTCGTCGACGGGCAGGAAGCCGATGCCGGTGGCGTAGGCGCCGGCGTCGGGGAGGGTGAAGTCGCAGACCTCGGTGTACAGGTCGTGGGGGACCTGGGTGAGGATGCCTGCGCCGTCGCCGTCGTCGGGGTCGGCCCCGGAGGCGCCTCGGTGGTCGAGGTTGCGGAGGACGGTGAGCGCCTTCTCCACGATCTCGTGGCCGCGTCGGCCGTTGAGGTCGGCGACGAACCCGACGCCGCAGGCGTCGTGCTCGAAGGCGGGGTCGTACAGGCCCTGAGTGGTGGATTCTGCGTTCGTTGGGACGGTCGAACGCCGCACCTGACCAGCAGGCATGTGCCCTCCTGTCGTCTCTGCGTCGGCTTCGTGAAAAGCGCATCCGGGACGACGTTGGCCCTGCTGCGTGGGTTCTGTTGTGGCTCCACGTGCGGGCGTGGAGGGGTCACCGCGGTGCGGTGGTGGTGCCCGTCGGTCGACTCGCCCGTCGTGCCACCTGGGGGGCCGGTCACGTCCTCGTGGGGCCGGTGGTGACGGGTCGCCGCTGCGGGCGGGTTCTTTTGTACATGGTGGTCGTGCTGCGACGCGAATCGCAGGTCTAGACCAGATGGCGCCACAGTGCGCCGTGTGCCCTTCCGCTCCCGGGTGGGTGCGGGTGTTCCGCTCGGTGCGGGCCGAGGCGGATCCGGCCTTGCGATTTGTTCCACGTGGGAACCTCGCTAAACCTCCCAAAGCGACCAGAACCCGGAGGGGGTTCTCCGGAAGGCCGTTCCGGGCACGGCGGGCACGCGTGGGCCGAGGACACACATTACCCGGGCGTTAACGGCCTTCCCAAGGGGGTGGGCGCTCTCTCCCGCGTGATCTGCCCCTCACGTGTGTGTTACCTGCCTGACCTGCGTTACCTCTGCCGGTACGGGGCCGTGGGACGATCGGTGCCATGGCAGCAGAGCACACCCCGTCCCCCGCGCGGGGCACCGACGATCCCACGTACGACCCCGGAGCGGGACAGGCGGAGCCGCCCAGCGGGGCCGGTTCCGAACGGGTCCGGGCCCTGCTCCGCGAGCGCGGGGTGGACGCGCCCCGGGCCCAACGGGTCGTGGACCTGTTGGCGGACGGGCGGGTGTGGCGGCCCAACGAGCTGGTGCGGGACTCCGCGGTGGCGCACGCGGTGGTCGCGGAGCTGGTGCGCGCTCTGGTGGAGGCCGGCGAGGCCGTGGAGGAAGACCCCGGGGTGCGGCTGGTGCGTCCGGCCGAGCACGCGGGGGCGCCGGCACCGGCGGTGGCCGACCCGGTGGCGCACCTGGCGGTCGGCCGCGCCGGTGTGCTGTCCGAGCTGGAGCGGGCCGTGGCCGAGGGGCCCGCCTCCGACCTGGACCTGGACCACGTGGCGGCGACCGCGGAGACGGCCCTGCGGCGGGCGCTGTTCCTGACCACCCGGTTCGACCTGGTGGGGCGCACGGTGTTGTGCGTGGGCGACCACGACCTGACGTCGATCGCGTTGGCGCTGGTGGAGCCGCGGGCCCGTGCGGTGGTGGTGGACCTGGACGAGCGGGTACTGGCCCACATCGGGGCGCTGGCCGAGCGCCTGGGGGCCGACGTCACCACGTACGCCGCGGACCTGCGCCTGGGCCTGCCCCCGGCGTTGCGCGGCACGGCCGACGTGGTCTTCACCGACCCGCCCTACACCCCCGACGGGGTGGAACTGTTCGTGCGCCGCGGGTTGGAGGGCATGGCCGATCCGAGGCGGGGCCGTGTGCTGGTGGCCTACGGGGTGAGCGAGACCACGCCGCGGTTGGCGGCGGCCACCCAGGCGCGGCTGCTGCGTCTGGACCTGGTGGTGGAGGCGCTGTGGCCGGACTTCAACCGGTACCACGGCGCGGAGTCGATCGGCGCGGCCTCGGACCTGTACGTGCTGCGGCCGTTGTCGCGGTCGGTCCCCTCCCCCGGCGGCGAGGACGCCCGGGTCTACAGCCAGGGCGCCAACGCCCGCGAGGCGCGGGTGGGTTCGGAGCCGGAGCGGGCCGCGGCGGTGCTGGAGCGGGCCGGCGAGGGCTCGGAGGCCGGGGAGCCGCTGTTGGTGGGGTTCTGGCCGCAGGGGTTCGAGGGTGCGGGCCGGGTGCGGCTGTCGACGTGGATGGAGGCCCCGGGTGCGGTGCACGCGCACGCGGTGGTGGACCTGACCGGCGGGTGGGAGCGCCTGGCCGCGCGTGCGGCGTTGGCGGCGCCTGCGGGAACACGGGTCGTGGACGTGCTGGTGCCGTCGTCGTCGGCGTGGGTGCGCGACCGGTCGGGGCAGGAGGCGTTCCGGGCCCTGGTCGAGCCGCGGTTCGGGGTGCGGTTCCTGCGCGGGTTCGGTGCCGGTGACCTGACGAGCCTGCGGCTGATCGCGCGGTCGCCGGAGGCCGGTGCCGACCCGGCGGAGGCGCTGGCGGCCCATGTGCAGGGGCGCGCGCACGGGACCCTGACGTCGACGCTGCGTGCCGGGTTGGTCGAGGTGTCGGCGGCGGTGGGGTCGCCGGTGAACAAGCGCACCGCGCGGCACACGGTGGCCCGCGCACCGGGGTGGGTGCGCGGGCACACGGTGGTGGATCTTCCGGAGCAGCGGCTGCGGGAGCTGCGAGAGGTCTGCGCGGACCTGTGGGCGCAGCTCGGTTGAGGCGTTCCGGGGCCCGGGGCGCTGTGCCGCACGGGCCCCGGGTGTGGCGTCACTGCCCGCACCGCCCCCGGCGTGGGGTCACTGGCCGCCGGGCTCCTGCACGGGGGGCTCCTCGAGCGGGGGCTCCTCCGGGGGCGGGTCCTCGACGGGCGGCTGGGGGTCCTCCGCCCCACCGCCGGGTGCGCCTTCCTCGACGCCGCCGGTGCCGCCGCCCTCCTGGCCGGTGTCGGTGGGGTCGCGCAGTTCCACCAGGCGCCGGTAGAGGGGGTCGCGGAAGTTGGCCAGGGCCACGAGCGGGCTGGACAGGGTCACGCGGTCGTCCACGGACTCGGAGTCGTCGGGCTGGACCCAGACCACGACCAGGTAGTGGCCGCTGATGATGGCGTCGGCGGCGCTGTAGCCCTCGCCGAGGCGGTCGAAGGGCTCCTCGCCGGAGGGGGCGAGCACGAAGCCGGGGTCGTCGGGCTCCTCGTCGCCACTGGTCTCGGGCAGTTCCATGGCCGCGGCGACGTCCTGGCTGGCCTCGGTGTCGGCCAGGTTGAACACCGCGGCGACACCGAAGTAACCGTCGGCGACGTAGGTGGCGCGGCCGGCCTGGGTGCAGTCGGCGCCGGCGAGGGCGTCCTCGACCTGTGAGCCCCAGACCGCCTCGGTGCAGTCCTCGGTCAGGTCGGAGTCGCGCAGGGTGAAGTCGATGCTCTGGCTGGAGATCTCCTCGTTGCTGCGTTCGAACAGCTCGCCCTCGTTGAGGGGGCGCTGGTCGTCCTCGCGCGAGTTCAGGACCCGGTTCATCTCGCTGCTGTCGCTCAGGCGCAGGTCGTAGAGGACGGGGCGGGTCTCCGGGGCGGCCTCGGCGGCGTCGTCTCCCCCGCCGCGTTGCACCACGAGCACCACGCCGAGCGCGATGAGGGCGAGGGCGAGCGCTCCGACCACAATCTTCAGGGCCGGGCTCGTGCGCCCCTGGCCCTTCCGGCGGCTGCCGCCCCGGCGGCGGCCCTCGCGGGGCTCGGCCTGTTCCGGGTCGGACTCGCTGTTCTTCCTCCGGCGCCCGGGACCGGGCTCCGACGGTTCAGAAGGGGACACCCGATTGGACCTTTCCTCGGATTCTCGGGCCGCCGCGGCACGGGGGTGCGGGGCGGGCCCGGGTTCGCTCAGGACTGGGCGCGGGGTCGGCCCCCGGCCTCGGACGACCCTCGCGGGCGGGTCGATCTGCCCGTGATCCTATCGGGGCGGTGGAGGGCCCCGGACAGCCGCGGTGCGCCCGGGGCGGGCGGGGCCTGCGCACGGACGCGCCCCCGCCGCGCACAACACGAGGCCCCCGGGGAGCGGTGTGCTCTCCGGGGGCCTCGACGCGGGGCGGGCGGGGATCACTCCTCGCCCTCGCCCTCCTCGTCCTGGCTGCCGCCGTTGCGGACGACCTCGTCGTAGATGAACTGGACGGAGTTCATCGAGGCCACGTTCACGGTGGCCAGGTCGGAGTCCTCGCCCGGGTCCTGTCCGTCCTCGCGGGCGCTCCAGAACACGGCCACGTAGTGGCCCATGACCTGGGTGGTGGCCTGGCTGTAGCCCTCGTGGAGCCCGGAGACGTCCTCGCCGGTCTGGGGCAGGACGAAGCCGGCCTCGGTCTCGGCGTTGGCCGGGTCCAGGGCGGCGGCGACCTCTTCGGCACCGTCGCTGTCGGCCACGTCGAAGAGTGTGACCTGGGCGACGTACTCCTGGTCGCTGTCGGTGTAGAGCGCGGAGGCGGCGTTGACGCACTCGGCGTCCAGGAGGCTCTGGGCCAGGTCGCCGCCCCACACCATGGAGGTGCAGGAGTCGTTGACCGTGGTCTGCTGGGCCTCGAGGGAGACGCCGTTGAGCTCGAGCTCGTCGGCCCCGCCGAAGGCGGAGTCCTCCGTCATCGGCTCCGTGTCGGGGTCGCGTTCGTTGATCGCGCCGAACGTCTCCTCGCGGTTGGGCTCGGACAGGTAGAGCTCGGGTGTGAGGGTGGTGTGGCCCTCGGGCGGCTCCACGATGCTGTCCTCGGTCTCGGCGACCATGCCGCTGCCGTCGTTGCTGACGAACTGGTAGGTCAGCAGCCCCAGCAGCATGATCAGGGCGAGCCCGAACGCGGTGAGGAGAGCGACGAGCACGGCGGTGCCGCGCTTGCGCCTGCTCTGCTCGGCGAGTGTGTACACGATCTGGTTGGGCCTCTCGCCCAGGACCGAGACACGTTTGATCGCGTTCGCGGAGAAGGACGAGACCTTGCTCGGGCCCTTGTCCTCGCGCTTGGCGCGGCGTCCGCGGCCGCGCCCCTGGGAGGATGCTTCCTCCCCTTCGTCTTCGTGGTACTCGTCGCCGGAGGCCGCACGAGTGTGGGTGTGACCGTACTCGGCGGAGAAGTCCTCCTCCGGGTCGTAGTCGTATTCGTCGGCGTAGTCCTCGTCGGGGCCGTACTCGTCGTCATTCACCGACTCGGCGGCCTCGTCGCGACGGGATTCTCCGCGCCGGCCTCGGCGACCGAACCCGGACTCAGCTCTGCTCACGGTCCATCTCAATCGTCAACCCGTGGTGTGTTCGGAAACGACACAGGCGGCTGCCGGGGGGCGCCGCGGGTACTGCGGCTGCCCTCCGCCGGCCTGTGCTCTATTCGGGCCTCGCCCCGGAGTCCGTTCCCGTGTCGTCGGCGTCGTCCTCGGTCGAGCCCTCGCTACTGGATCGCTCAGGGCTGGGGTGATATTCCGTCCCCTCCTGGCCGGAACCGCGGGTGTCGGTGTCCCGGTCGGGGAGGTCGCTGAGGTCGGTGGCGCTGTAGACGGTGCTGTCGCCGGTTTCTTCGTCGTTGTCGAGGGCGCTGTAGACGGTGCCTTCGTCGTGTGTCTCACCGGGGTCGGTGGTGCCGAACACCTGGGTCCCGGCGTCCTGGCCGGGCACGACGGCGGTGGAGAAGCGGTCGAGGCGGCGGCCGGCCCAGACGAAGTAGGCGAGGGCGCCGACGAGCACGACGAGGGAGACCCAGTTGTTCAGGCGCATGCCCAGGATGTCGTTGGCCGGGTCCACGCGCAGCGCCTCGATCCAGAAGCGGCCCACGCAGTAACCGGCGATGTACAGGGCGAAGAGGCGCCCGCCCTGGAGTTCGCGTTCGAAGCGCCGGCCCAGGAACGCCAGCAGGACGGCCAGGCCCAGGCACCAGAGGGACTCGTAGAGGAACGTGGGGTGGTAGGTGCTGACACCTTCGACCATGCCGGGGCGCAGGGCCCCGTTGTCCAGGGGTGTGATCTCCAGGGCCCAGGGCACGTCGGTGGGTGCGCCGAAGAGCTCCTGGTTGAAGTAGTTGCCCCAGCGGCCGATGCCCTGGGCGAGGGGGATGGTGGGGGCGATGGCGAAGGCGAGCTTGGACATGGACAGGCCGCGCTTGCGGGCGACCAGCCACACACCGAGGGCGCCCATGGGGATGGCGCCCCAGATGCCGAGTCCGCCCTCCCAGATGTAGAGGGCGCGGATGGGCTCCTGCCCGTCCACGAAGTAGAGCTGGTAGTCGCTGATGACGTGGTAGAGGCGTCCGCCCACCAGGCCCAGGAGCACGGCCCACACGGCCATGTCCATGATGGTGCCCTTCTCGCCGCCCATGGCGGCCCACCGGCGCTCGCTCCAGAAGACCGCGGCGACGACGCCGGCGAGGATGCACAGGGCGTAGAAGTGGATCTCGAGGGGGCCCAGGGGGATCGAGTTGACCTCGGGGCTGGGGATGGCCGCGAGGGCGCGGCCGTGCTCGGCCGCGCCCTCAGAAGCTGTCGACGGCAATGTCACTGCTCTGCTCTCGGGTTCGCCCCGCGTGCGGGGGTCTGGTCTGGGGTCTCTACTCCGCACCACCCCCGTCGTCGGTGTCGTCGGCGGGCTCGCTCTCGACCTGGCCGGGGCCGGCGGCTTCGACGGTGTCGGTCAGTCCGCGGACGGTCATGGCGTCGTCGTTGTCGAGGAGCTCGCCGTTGACGTAGACGGAGGGTGTTCCACGGAAGGCGTTCTCACCGCTGTAGCGAGTGTAGGCCGTTCCGGTGGCGTCGATGATCTCGCCAGTGTAGGTGCCGTCGAGGAAGGAGGTGTCGTGGCCGTTGTCCTCTCCCCAGGCGAGCAGGTCGGGCAGGACCATGGTGCCCAGGTTCTCCTGTCCGATCTCCTCCTCGGCGGCGGACATGAGGGCGGGGACGAACTCCTCGGTGAACTCGGTGATGACGGCGTCCTCCTGCTCGAGGCGTTCGCCGAAGGCGGCCTGCTGTTCGTCGGTGACGCCGAGGTCGCCGAACCAGCCCTCGAGCTCGTCGATGGAGTAGCCCTCTTCGTTGCTGTTGGGCTGGTTCTCGAAGAGGACGTCGTTGTACTCGACGAAGACTCCGTGGTCGGCCGAGGCCCGGCCGGCGACGGCGGCACGCAGTGAGTTGCTGCTGGTGGGGGCGGGCTGCTGGGCGAAGATGCTGACGATGTGGTACTGCACCGTCGCCTCGCCCTCGGCGGCCATCTCCTTGAGGGTGTCGCCGTTGAGGCCCTCGAACTGTTTGCAGGCGGGGCACTGGTAGTCGGCGTAGACCTCGACGACGGGGGCCTCGGCGCCTTCATCTCCTGTTACGACACTGCCGTCGCCCATGACGACGCTGCCGTCGTCCTGGAGGGTCTGCTGGGCGAGTTCGCCTTCGTAGTCGTCGCCCCGGTCGGAGCTGAGCACGACGTATCCGATGCCGACGACGAGGAGGACGACGGCGGCGGCCGCACCGACCACGAGGAGGGTCTTGTTGCGTTGGGCGGCCTTCTTCTCCTTCTCCCGCTGCTCCTTGATGCGTTCGCGGGCGCGCTTGCGCGCTTCACTCCCCATGCTTCTCCCCTGGGTCTTGTCTGTCGGAGGTGGTCGGCCGCGCCGTCAGCGGAAGAGTCCGAGGGCGCGGTCGAGGGCGAAGGGCGACCGGGGCCAGATCGCGATGAACGCGCCCAGGGCCGTGAAGCCGAGGTCGCGTGCGATGGAGATCCCGTAGGTGGTCTCTCCGGGGTCGACCTGTCCTCCGCCGCCGAAGCAGCCGCAGTCGATGCTGAGCCCCCGGGCCATCGCGGAGAGGATCCCGGCGATGAAGGCGACCATGAGCAGGGCGCTGACGATCCCGGTGTAGCGGGTGGCCAGGCCGATCAGGAGCAGCAGGGCGAGGGCGAGCTCGAACAGCGGCAGTGTGTAGCCGATGAGTTCGGCGATCTCGGGCGGGAACAGTTCGTAGGCCTCGACCGCCTCGACCGAGAGGGCCGGGGGGTACTTGGTGACGGCTGCGGTGATGAGGACCGCGGCGAGGCCGACCCTGCAGGCGAGGGTGAGCCAGGGCTGCACGGTTTCCCACCGCGACCGTCCGGGTCCGGGGGCGGCGGGGGATTCCTCTGCTGCGTCGATCATGTGGGCCTTCAGGGTCAGGGGGTCGTCCGTCCGTCGTGCACCGGTGCGCACCTGTTCGAGCACACAGGGTGATGAGACCCAAGCGTACTGTGTGTGGTGCACTGTCGGCACACGGCCGCGAGATCTGCCGGGCACGGGCGGGGCGTGCCGCACCGACGGTGTCCATCACACCATCCACGGTGCCCCGGTGAGCGCGCCCGGGGCCCCTGAACGGCGGGCTCTCACCCGATTCTCACGCTCTTAACCCGGGCCTTGACCGGCACGTACGGCGGGTGGGCCGCCCCGGGGAGGGACGGCCCACCGGCCAGTGCCGGAGGGTCCGCTCGGGCCGGCGGAGGCCCTGCGGGAAGAGGACGCCGGTCCCCCGGGGCCTACCGGGAGCGCACGCCCGCGGCGAGCTCCTGGGCGAAGGACTCCACGGCCGAGAGCCCGGTCTCCAGGTCCGGGGCGTCCAGCACACGCTGGCAGAACCCGGCGCCGACGATGACACCGTCGGCGTAGGCGGCCACTTCGGCGGCCTGGGCGGAGGTGGAGATGCCCAGGCCCACGCAGATCGGCAGCCGCGACTCGGTGGTGACGGCGCGGGTGCGGCGCACCAGTTCCTCGGCGGTGCCGGCGACCTGGGCGCGGGTGCCGGTGACCCCCATGAGGGAGGCGGCGTAGACGAACCCGCTGCTGGCCTCGGTGGTCAGGGCCAGGCGGCGGTCGGTGGAGGACGGCGCGACCAGGTGGATGCGGTCCAGGCCGGTGGCCTCGGAGGCGGCGCGCCACTCGGCGGACTCCTCCGGGATGAGGTCGGGGGTGATCACGCCCGCTCCCCCGGCCTTGGCGAGCGCGGCGGCGAAGCGGTCCACGCCGTAGCGCTCGATGGGGTTCCAGTAGGACATGACCAGGGCGGCGACACCGGTGGCGGCCGTGGCCTCCACGACGCGGAAGACGTCGTCGGTGGTGGTGCCGGCCTCCAGGGCGCGGTCGGCGGCGCGCTGGATGGTGGGGCCGTCCATCATCGGGTCGGAGTAGGGCAGGCCGACCTCGATGACGTCGCAGCCGCCGCGGACCATGGCCTCGATGACCTTGATCGAGGAGTCGATGTCGGGGAACCCGGCGGGCATGTAGCCGATGAGTGCGGCCCGGTTCTCCTCGCGGGCGCGGGCGAGGGTGGTCTGCAGTGTCGTGGCACCCATCAGGTGTGGTCCTCCGAGTCGACGAGGCCGAAGTAGGTGGCGGCGGTGTTGACGTCCTTGTCGCCGCGTCCGGACAGGTTCACCAGGATGACGCCGTCGGGGCCGAGGCGCTCGCCGAGCTTGCGGGCTCCGGCGAGGGCGTGTGCGGTCTCGATGGCCGGGATGATGCCTTCGGTGCGGCAGAGCAGCCGGAAGGCTTCCATGGCCTCGGCGTCGGTGACGGGTTCGTAGACGGCCCGGCCGGTCTGGGCGAGGTGGGCGTGTTCGGGGCCCACGGCGGGGTAGTCCAGGCCGGCGGAGATGGAGTGGCTCTCGCGGGTCTGGCCGTACTCGTCCTGGAGGACGAAGGTGCGGGCGCCGTGGAAGACGCCGGGGCTGCCCGCGGTGATGGAGGCGGCGGTGCGTTCGGTCTCGGCGCCGTCTCCCCCGGCCTCGAAGCCGTACAGGGCGACGTCCTCGTCGGGGATGAACGCGGCGAAGATCGCCATGGCGTTGGACCCGCCGCCCACGCAGGCGGCGACGGCGTCGGGCAGGCGGCCCACGCGTTCCTGGACCTGTTCGCGGGCCTCGGCGCCGACGACGAAGTGCAGGTCGCGGACGAGCTTGGGGAACGGGTGGGGTCCGGCGACGGTCCCGAAGAGGTAGTGGGTGTGCTCGACGTTGGCGACCCAGTCGCGGAAGGCCTCGTTGATGGCGTCCTTGAGGGTGCGGCTGCCGATGGTGACCGGGACGACCTCGGCGCCGAGCATGCGCATGCGGGCGACGTTGAGGGCCTGGCGTTCGGTGTCCTGTTCGCCCATGTAGATGACGCAGTCCAGGCCCATGAGGGCGCAGGCGGTGGCGGTGGCCACGCCGTGCTGTCCGGCGCCGGTCTCGGCGATGACGCGGGTCTTGCCCATGCGCTTGGTGAGCAGGGCCTGGCCGAGCACGTTGTTGATCTTGTGGGAGCCGGTGTGGTTGAGGTCCTCGCGCTTGAGGAGGATGCGGGCTCCGCCGGCGTGCTCGGAGAAGTTGCGCGCGTCGGTGAGCGGGCTGGGCCGGCCGGTGTAGTCGCGCAGCAGGGCGTCGAGTTCGGCGTGGAACTGCGGGTCCTTGCGGGCCTTGTCCCACTCGGCGTCGACCTCGTCGAGGGCGGCGACGAGGGCCTCCGGGGCGAAGCGGCCCCCGAAGCGGCCGTAGTGCCCGAGGTCGTCGGGCACGGGTCCGTCGTGGCTCATGGTCTGGAATTCTCCTGAGGCTGTGGCCGGTGGCGGCGGCCGCCCTGGTCGGGCCGCGGCCCGCGCACCGACCGTGGTGGGCACCGCCTGGCCTCGGCGGTGCGTGGAAGGTGGGGGACGACGGTGCGGGCCGTGGCCCGGCCGTGTTCCCCGCGGGTCAGGTGCGGGGCGTGTTCCGCTGCGGGTCGGCGGGGTCTCCGCCGGCCGGTCTCACGCGTGGGTGCGCGCGCGGAACACGCCCCCGGGCCATCGGCGGCCCGGGTGGCCGGTGTGGTGCGCTCGCGTGGGTGCCACGTGGCTCAGCTCCGGTCGCGCAGGGCGGGGTGGGCCCCGGCGGTGACCAGGTCGGCGACGGCCTCGCGCGGGTTGCGTCCGCGCACGAGGCTCTCGCCCACGAGTACGGCGCCGGCGCCTGCACCGGCGTAGGCGAGCAGGTCGTGGGGGCCGCGGACCCCGGACTCGGCGATTCTGACGACCTCGTTGGGGATGAGCGGTGCCAGGCGCGAGAAGGTGTCGCGGTCGACGTCGAGGGTCTTGAGGTTGCGTGCGTTGACGCCGACGACGGTGGCGCCCGCGTCGAGGGCGCGGGAGACCTCTTCTTCGTCGTGGACCTCGACCAGCGGCATGAGGTCGAGGGAGCGTGCGCGCTCGACCAGGGAGACCAGGGCCTCCTGGGGCAGGGCGGCGACGATGAGCAGGACCGCGGAGGCGCCGTAGACGCGGGCTTCCCAGAGCTGGTAGGAGCTGACGACGAAGTCCTTGCGCAGCAGCGGGGTGTCCACGGACCTGCGTACGGAGGCGAGGTCGTCGAGGCTGCCCTTGAAGCGGCGCTGTTCGGTGAGGACGCTGATGAGGGTGGCGCCCCCGGCCTCGTAGTCGCGGGCGAGCTCGGCGGGGTCGGTGATCTCCGCGAGGGGCCCCTTGGAGGGGCTGGCGCGTTTGACCTCGGCGATGACGTGGACGCCTGGGCGGCGCAGGGCGGCCTCGACGTCGACGGGGGTGGGCGCGGTCTCCGCCCGGGCCTTGAGATCGTCCAAGGGCAGGGCCGCCTGTCGTTCCGCCAGGTCGGCGCGTACCCCGTCGAGGATCTCGTCGAGCACGCTCACCAGTTACCCCGCTCCCTCGTGGTTGGTTCCGGCCACGCGTGACGGTGCCCGTTCGGGCACGGTTCCCCCGCGTGATGTGGCCGCACACCGTGTCGCACGGTGTCGGTGGCCATCGTATCGACCCTGTCGGGCCGGGGTGTCCGCACCCCCGCCGACACGGCCGGTGTTGCGGTGGAAAGGGTCACAGGAGGCTGTCGGGCGCGTTCAGCTCGGCAGGGGCGGGGTCCCTGCGGCCAGGACGGAGAACCAGGGCAGGTTGCGCAGGATCCAGAAGGCGACGATCCCGGCCAGGACGGCGATCATCGCCCAGGTGGGCACGTGGGGTTCGGGGCGCAGGGGTGGCCCGTTCCTGCGCAGGGTCCCGACGAGCCAGCGTGCGTACACCAGCAGCAGGAACGGGAGCACGAGCACGGTGAGGGGGTTCATGCTCGCGGCGGCGACGAGGTCCCCGTGGGTGAGCAGGGCCAGGGCGCGGGTGGTGCCACAGCCGGGGCACTGGAGCCCGGTGAGGAACAGGAACGGGCAGGTGGGGTAAGGGGTGTCGTCCTGCGAGGGGTCGAACAGGTGCAGGACCACGGCGCCGGCCAGCCCCAGGACGCCGAGTCCGACCGGCCAGACCCACGGGGGTACGCGGGAGACGAACCGGTCCAGGCGCCCCGGCGGTCGGGTGGGGGCGGGTCCGGCTGCGTCGGGTGCGTGTCGTGGCTCCACACCCCCAGGGTAGGGCGTGCGGGCGCGGCCGGTCGGGCCGGGTGCGGGAGCGCCGAGGGGTGCGGGACACAGAAGGGCCCCGCTCCCCTGGCGGACAGGGTGCGGGGCCCGGAAGCGCCGGCCGCCGGTGGCCGGAACCGGCCTACTTGGAGGCGGCGAGCTCGCGGGTGGCCTCCCACTCCTCACGGGTGGGCGGCACCGGGCGGTCCTCCTTGCGGCCGAGGCCGGCCTTCTTCATCACACCGGCGATCACGGCGAAGACGACGCTGGCACCCAGGGCGATCGCGGTCCACAGGACCAGTCCGCCGCCCATCATGATGGCCACGGCGGCCACGGTCCAGGCGACGATCCAGGTCACGGTGAGGAACCAGGCCGAGACGGTGTTCCCGTGGTCGTCGTGGTGTTCTTCAGCGGCCATCGGGCCCCTCCTTCGGTTGGGCCGGCCCGGTGGCCGGCTGTGCGGGTGCTGGGTCGCTCCCGGTGTCGGCGGCGCGTCCGGCGTCCTTCGCGGGCACACCGTCGCCATCGGGGGCGTCAAGGGTGGGATCGTCTCCGGCGTCCAGAGATTTCCACAGGTCGGACGGGGTGGTCGCCTGACTCGGACGCGGAACGGCGCCCCGATCGTACCGGTTGCCCATGCCGGGCCAGGCAGGGGCACGGACGGTCGCCACGATCCCGGCCACGGCCAGGAGCGCGGCCCCGGCGGCGGCCAGGAGCGGCCCGGCGGCCTGGGTGTCGGGCTCGCCGACCAGCTGTGCCGTCCCGGCCACGTCGGTGGCGTGGGTGGCGACGGCGTCGGCGAGGGCCTGGGTGCGGGTGCTGGTCCACACCGCGACGAGGGCGAGTACGCCCCCCGCGGCGACGGCGGCGCCGATGACCCGTCGGGACCAGCCGCGTGCGGCGTAGAGTCCGGCGATCGCGGCGAGGCCGGCCCAGGCGATCCCGCTGGGTACGCCGGTCAGGTCGGATCCGGTGGCTTCGACGGGCACCGACTGGACGGGGCCCGGGGCTTCGAGCACGGCGTCGACCCAGACCTGGCCGCCGGAGGCCAGCATCATCGCGGCTGCGGCGGCCATGGCGAGGGCCGTCAGGCCGAACTCGCGGCCCGCGCGTTTGGTCGAGGAGGTCACATCAGCCGCCCGGCGTCGAAGCACGTGTGGTCACCGGTGTGACAGGCCGCCCCGGTCTGGTCGACCCGGACGAGGAGGGTGTCGCCGTCACAGTCCAGTGCAACGGAGACGACCCGCTGGGTGTTCCCCGACGTGGCACCTTTCACCCAGTACTCGCCGCGGCTGCGCGACCAGTAGGTGGCGGCGCCGGTGGTAAGGGTGCGGTGGAGCGCTTCGTCGTCCATCCAGGCGAGCATGAGCACCTCCCCGGAGTCGTGCTGCTGCACGATCGCGGGGAGGAGGCCGTTCGCGTCGCGCTTGAGCCGCGCGGCGATGTCCGGGGAGAGGCTGGTGACGCTCATGTTTCCCAGGTTAGGGGCGCTCCGCAGCGGGCCGTCACCGGGTCGGGGATCTAGGGCCTGCTTGGCGAACACCGGCCCTCACCGTCACCCGCCGCCGCCCTCAAACGACGCCTACGGCGCAGTAGCTGGCCGAAGCGACGGAAGGCGTCCACCAAACAGACCCTGGGGCACGGGAGGACGGGCCGGCGGGGACCCGCTACCGTTGGGCGGTCCGACCACCTGTGCTGTGTCCTGGGAGTGCCGTGTCCGCAGAGTCACTGTCGGCGGAGCTGGCGGGCAAGCCCGCCGCCCTGACCCGTCTGGCCGAGAAGTTCCCGCGCTGGGACCCGTATGCGGCGTTGCCGGCGCTGTTGGAGGACGAGCCGGTGCAGGTGCGCCTGGTGGGCGCGGGTGCGGCCCGGCACGCGTGTGAGGCGGCCGCTGCGCGGTTGCGGCGTGCGGGTATCGGTGCGCACGCGGACTTCTCGTCCTCGGCCGAGCAGCCGCCGGCGGGTGAGGAGACGCTGGTGGTGGGGGTGAGCCTGGGCGGCGGGCAGCGGGAATTGGCGACGGTGCTGGACCGGTACGTGGCGCGTTCCCCGGTGATCGTCCTGGCCCCGGACGCGGACACCCCGGTGGCGCGTTACGCGGACCTGTTGGTGCCGTTGCGGACCGGCGATGCGGCGGTTTCGGGGCTGGGGTGCAGTGCGTACCAGCACGCGCTGGCGCTGCTGTTGCTGTTGGGGCACAGGTTGGGTGCGCCGGTCGGGGGCAGCGGGAACTTCCCGGGGCTGTTGCGGCGTGTGGCCAACGCCACGCAGTCGTTGTTGCGGGGTTCGCGGGAGTGGCTCCCGGAGGCGGCGCGGGTGTTGGACTCCCCCGACGGGCTGAACCTGGTGGCGCCGGCCGAGCGCCTGGCGTCGGCGGGCCAGGGTGTGCGGGTACTGCGCCAGGGTCCGGTGCTGCGGGCGTATGCGGCCGAGACCGGCGAGTGGTCGCACAGCGAGCGGTATCTGGCTGCGGTCACGGACTACCGGGCGGTGCTGTTCGCGGGGTCGGCCTACGACGAGCGTTTCGCGGAGCACCTGTTGCAGTTGCGGGGTGCGTTCGTGGCGGTGGGCCCCACCCCGGGGCGCGAGCGCCTGCCCGGGGCGTCGCTGACGGTGCGGTATCCGGGCGACTCGGACCCGGACGTGAGCCTGCTCACCGAGCCGCTGGTCGCGGAGCTGCTGGCCGCCCACCGGTGGCACCACCGGCCCTGAGGCGAGCCCGGCCTGGGCCCGGGCGCAGCACCGTGCAACCACCGGACCGGCCCGCCCCAGGCGCGGACGTGTGCCGTGCACACGCAGGCATCACCGGTCGCGAGGCACGGCATCGCAGTCCTGTGCGAAACACACACGGCCCGGTTCCCCGGGGCACGCCCAGGGCACGAGCGGATTCCACGAACGTGCGCGGAGCACATGACCTGGCCCGCCCGGGCACCACCCCTCCAGCCCTGGCAGGGGTGTGTGCGAGCATGCGAACCGACCTGCAGCGAGCACGGAGCCACGCACCCCTGGACCACACCGGCAGCCGCACACCCCTGGACGGCATGCGCACACCGCAGTCGTGTGCAGAGCACACGCGGACTGTCCGCCACGGGCACTCAGCGCGCAAAGCCGTAGCAGGCACGCGCTGCGCGCGAGCGGGGTCGGCGGGCGTGCACGGAGCACACCGGCCTCACTCATGGGTGGCGCGCGTCCACGAACCGCTCCACGCCTCACACCCGCTGACAGGCATGTATGGGCACCCGCGACCTCGACCGGGCGCACGGCACCGTGCCGACGCACGAACGTGCGCGGAGCGCACCGAGCAGTCCGCCCGCGGGCGGGCGTGGGCCCGCCCGCGGCGCCGACCGGAATCAGGCGGAGGAGCGTACCCAGGAGGCGTGCAGGTCGGCGTAGACGCCGCGTTCGGCGACGAGCTCGGCGTGCGATCCGCTCTGCACGATCTGTCCGGCGTCGAAGACCAGCACACGGTCGGCGGCCTCGGCGGTGGAGAGCCGGTGTGCGATGGCCACGGACGTGCGCCCGCGGGTGAGCCGGTCCAGGGCGCGCTGGATCCGCATCTCGGTGTGCGGGTCCACGGCCGAGGTCGCCTCGTCCAGCACGAGCAGGTCGGGGTCGGCGATGTAGGCGCGCACGAGCGCGACGAGCTGGCGTTCGCCGGCCGACATGGATTCACCGCGCTGGCCGACGGGTGTGTCGAGGCCGTGGGCGAGGCTGTCCAACCATTCGCGGAGCCCGAGTTCGGTGACGGCCGCCTCGAGTTCGGCGTCGGTGCTCTCGGGGCGCGCGAAGCGGATGTTGTCGCCCAGGGAGCTGTCGAACAGGAACCCTTCCTGCGGGACCATGACGACGCGGCGCCGCAGCGACGAGAACGAGACCTCGCGCAGGTCGGTGCCGTCGAGGCGCACGCTGCCCTCGTCGGGGTCCATGAGGCGGGTCAGGAGCTTGACGAAGGTGGTCTTTCCGGACCCGGTCTCCCCCACGACCGCGATCCGGGTCCCGGGCTCGAGCTGCACGTCGATGTGGTCGAGCACGACCGGGCCCTCGGGGTAGGAGTAGGTGACCCCGTCGAAGTCGACGCGCACGGCCCCGCGCGGCAGGACCTTGCCCGCCTCGCCCGGGTCGGCGATGTCGGGTGCGGTGTCGAGCACGCCGAGCACGCGGCGCCACCCGGCGATGGCGTTCTGGGCCTCGTTGAAGATCTCGGTGGCCATCATCATGGGCTGCACGAACAGCGTCATGAGGAACAGGAACGCGATGAGCTGCCCGGCGGTGATCCCCCCGTCGATACCGATCCACACCCCGACCAGGACGACGGCGGTGTTGCCCAGGGCGGCGACCATCTCCGCGAAGGGTGAGACGGCCATGGAGAGCCGCTGGGCCTTGACCTGCGCGGCGCGGGTGGCGAGCACGCTGTCGTCGATGCGCTGGGCGGTGCGGCGTTCGGTGCCGTGGGCGCGGATGACGGCGGCGCCCATGACGGTCTCGCCGACGGCTCCGAGCATGTCGCCGGTGCGCTCGCGCACCTTGAGGTAGGCCTTGGACAGCAGCTTCTGCAGCCAGCGCACGCCGAACAGCAGCGGCAGGAAGCAGATCCACACCACGATGGTCAGCTGCCAGGAGTAGACCGCCATGAGGGTGGTGGCGATGACGAGCTGGCCGCCGCTGACGATGAGCAGCAGCCCGCCCCACTGCATGAACATCGAGATCTGGTCGACGTCGGCGGTGACGCGCGAGACGAGGGCGCCCTTGCGTTCGCTGTTCTGCGTGAGCACGGACAGGTCGTGCACGTGCCGGAAGGCCTTGCGGCGCAGCGTGGCCAGCCCGGACTCGGTGGCCCGGTACAGGCGCAGGTTCATCAGGTACGAACAGACCATCGTGGCCACGAGCAGGACGGCGCACACGCCGACCATGCGGGTGACGAAGCCCAGGTCGGGCCCTCCGGCCCCGGAGATCCCGTTGTCGATGATCTGTTGCACGGCGATGGGCACGATGACCTTGCCGAGCGTGGCGACGGCGGCGAAGAGCAGCGTGAGCCACAGGCCCTTGGTGAACTCCGGGGAGAGCTTGATGCCGCGTTTGATGGTGCCCAGGGCGCCGTCGCGGCTGCGGGTGAGGCCGACGGAGCGGTCGGTGCCTCCCCCGGGCTGCGGGTCGGCGCCGGTGCCGGTTCCGGTGCGTTCGTCGTCGCGGGACCGGGTGGGTGCGCTCATCGGTCGTCCTCCTCGCGGGCTCGGCCGCCGCGCGGGGCGGGGTTCGGGTTGGGCTCGGCCGGTCCGGGTTCCTCGGGCACGGGCTCGTTCTCGCTCTCGCCGGCGCGTTCGTAGGCGGTGACCAGGCGGGCGTAACCGGGCGAGGTCTGCAGGAGTTCGCTGTGGGTGCCGCGCCCGCGGACCCGGCCGCCCTCCATGTAGACGACCTCGTCGGCGAGCTCGATGGTGGCGCGGCGGTAGGCGACCACGAGGACGGTCGCGGCGTCGTCGCGTTCGCGGAGCCCGGCGAGGATCTGCGCCTCGACCTGCGGGTCCACGGCGGAGGTGGCGTCGTCCATGATGAGCAGGCGCGGGCGGCGCACGACGGCGCGGGCCAGGGCGAGGCGTTGGCGTTGGCCGCCGGAGAGCGTGGTGCCCTTCTCGCCGAGGCGGGCGTCGAGGCCGCCGTCGAGTTCGGCGATGAAGCCGTCGGCGCGGGCCAGGCGCAGGGCTGCCCAGACCTGTTCGTCGTCGATGCCGGCGGCGCCGAGGGTGATGTTGTCGCGGACGGTGTCCTCGAAGACGAAGGTGCCCTGCGGGACGAGCGCGGCGTGGGTGGGGATCTGGTCGCGGGCCAGGTCGCGCACGTCGGTCCCGTCGTAGGAGACGGTTCCGTCGTCGGGGTCGACCAGGCGCATGAGCACGGTGGTCAGGGTGGACTTGCCGGATCCGGTGGGTCCGACGACGGCGACGGTGCGGCCGGGGGCGATGTCGAGGTCGAACCCGTCGAGCACGGTGGTGCGGGCCTCGGGTGTGCCGTCGTCCATGAGGTCGCGGTGGTCGGAGTCGTAGGAGTCGGCGTAGGTGAAGGTCAGGTCGCGCACGCTGAGGGCGATCCCGGCGGGCCCGTCGTCGAGGGTGCGGTCGCCGTACTCCATGGCGCCCTCGGAGCGCAGGACGGACTGCACGCGGTCCCAGCCCACGACGCTGCGGGGAAGGTCGCCCAGGAGCCAGCCGAAGGAGCGGATGGGCAGGGCCAGGAGGGTGAACAGGAACGCGATCTGCACGAGGTCGCCGGGTTCGATGGCGCCGGTGCTCAGGCGCCACATGCCGATGAGCAGGACCGCGAGCACGCCGAGGTTGGGCAGCGCCTCCATGAAGGGGTCGAACATCGCGCGCAGGCGTCCGACGCGGATGAGGGCGTCGCGCAGGCGGTGGGTGGCGTCGGTGAAGCGTTCGGTCTCGGTGTCCTCGCGGCCGAGGGTCTTGACGACGAGGGCGCCGTCGAAGGATTCGTGGGCCACACCGCTGACCTCGGCGCGCAGGGCCTGGGCGTGCGAGGCCAGGGGTGAGACGCGGCGTTGGAAGGCGACGTTGGCGGCGGCCAGGACGGGGAAGACGACGAAGGCGACGAGCGCGAGGACGGGGTCGGTGACGAGCATCGCCACGGCGGAGATGGCGAGCATGAAGATGCTGCCCACGACCATGGGCAGGGGCGCCAGGGGCTGCCAGGTGGCCTCGACGTCGGCGTTGGCGTTGGACAGCAGCTGTCCGGTGGGGTGGCGGTGGTGCCAGGACAGCGGGAGTTCGAGGTACTTGCGTGCGACGGAGCGCCGGTAGCGGGCCTGCATGCGGAACTGCATGAGGCCGGCGAGGAGGCGGCGGATGGCGAGCCCGATGGCCTTTCCGAGGCCGACCGCCATGAGCAGGGCCGCGGCGGCCAGGAGGGCGGCCGCGGTGGTGGACCCCTCGGCGAACGCGGGCAGGATCGTGTGGTCGGTGATGTGGCCGAGCACGGAGGCGGAACCGACGTTGACGGCCGAGTGCAGCATGGCGCCGAAGACGGCGAGCCCGAAGATCCAGGGTTCGGCCCGCACGGCGTGCCCGATGACCCGCATGCCTCTGCTGAAGACGCCCCGGTGGGTGCCGTCGCTGCTCCGGGTGCGGGCGGCGGTGGGGGTGCCGTCCTCCCCGGGTGGTGCGGCCCCTCCCGCGGGTGCGGTGCGGGTCGTGGTCGTGCCCTGGGCCATGCGCCCCCCGTTCTGCGCGCTGTGTGACGGCCCGTTCGGGCCCGAACAGCCGCACTCCGTGCTCTCGCCGGGTGTGGGAGGCACGGAGTGGGCGTGATGCGGTGCCGAGTATGTCCGTCGGCACCGACAAGGTTCCACCGGTTTGTTTCAGCGCCGTGAACGCCGGGCCTATTCCGGTGACCGGGGCGGGTCGGGTGTGAGCCGGGAGGCATGTGTGGCCGGTCGGCACGCCGGGTGACGCCGGGGCTCGGTGCGCTGCCCGCCGGGTCTGCGCGCACGAGAAGGCCCGGACCGCCGGGCGGGCGGGTCCGGGCCGTGGTGGCCACGGTGGGGCGCGGTGCACTGCGCCCCGGTGCGGCAGGGTCAGCGGTCGTAGTCGTCGTAGGTGACCAGTGCCCGCCAGGTGATCGGTCCGACGATGCCGTCGGCGGCGATGTCGAAGTACTCCTGCGCCTCGGTGACGGCACCCGCGGTGAGGTCGGTGTATTCCCCGTCGACCTCGTGGTGGGCGTAGAACTTGGCGTTGAGCAGGAACTGGATCGCCTTGACGGCGTCGCCGCTGCTGCTGCCCACGCCCCACTCACCGAAGACCTCGCCGCTCAGTGCGGCCCAGGTGTCCTGGTCGAGCCTGCCGGTGTCCTCCAGTCCCCGGCTGTTCTGGAAGGCCGAGACCGAGGCCTCCATCTTGCCGTCGAACTCGCTGGGTGCGTCCTCGCTCAGGTGCGGGTCGAACCCGACCTCCTGGAGCAGGTACTTGGCGGCGGCGATGTCGGGGTGCTGGTCCCCGAGCCCGTATTCGGGCCAGTCCTGGGCCTCGATGTCGGCGATCACGTCGTCGGACGTGTTCTCGAGGTCCTCGGCCGAGACGCTGGAGCTCAGTGCCACGGTGGCCATCAGGGCCAGTGCCCCCGTCATCATCAGCGCCATGAGGCGCCCGAGTGCGGTCCTGGCTGTCGCGTGCATGGAGGGTTCTCCTTCCCCCGTCGGTGTCCCTCTTGCACGTGTGTGATGCGGGGGTAGCTTCACCCGTTGACAAATCAGCGCCTAATGCCTCCCAAAGGACATAAGTGCATGTCTGCAGAGGTTTTGTGCGTGTGTTGTGTGAACCGGCAGGGGGTCTCGCGCGTGGTCCCACCTGCACACACGACGGCGCCCGGGCCGCATGTGGTCCGGGCGCCGCGTGTGTGGCGTGACTGCGTCAGGGTTTCGGGTCAGGGACGGTCGTCGCTGCAGTCCAGCTGCGCGGCGGCCGCCCTCGGGTCGGCGACGAAGCCCATCGGCGGCTGGTCCGGAACCTCGGCCGCGGACACGTCGCGCGCGGCGTCCTGGTCCCAGTCCTGGTCGGTGATGAGGGCCCGCCAGGTGATCCGGCCGACGAGGCCGTCCGGGTCCATGCCGTAGGACTCCTGGGCATCGCAGACCGCGTAGAACGTCTCCGGGCCGTACCAGCCGTCGTTGTCGATGTCGGCACCGTGCTTCACCTGGAGGATCTCCTGGATTCCGAGCACGCCCCAGGTGCGGCCGTTGTCGGGGCCGTCGCCGGGCACGTACTCGTTGCCGTAGGTCTGCTCACGCAGCAGGAGCCAGGTCTCGTCGTCGAGGTCCCCGGTCTCCGGCAGGTACTGGGAGTGGTCGGCCTGGTACTCCTCGACCTGCTCCAGGAGCTCGTCCGTGAACTCCGAGGTCTCCACCTCGCTCTTGTACTCGAGCTGGCCGAGCGCGCGGTAGGCGGCGCGGATGTCGATGTGGACGTCGCCGTGTTCGTAGAAGGGCCAGGGCTGCGCCTCGATCTGCGCGATGACCTCGGACGAGGTGCGCTCGAGGTCGTCGGCCCCGGCAGCCGGCGCCGTCGCGACGGAAGCGGTGAAGGCCATGAGGCCGGCCCCGGCGACGGCGATGGTCCTGCCGAGGAGCCCGGTGTGCGTGCGTGCGGACATAACGGGAGATCTCCCAGTCGTTGGGTGAGCAAGACGGTGATCACTCTCACACGAATCACAACTCGATCAACGCAACGCCACGGGAGGCTCACACAAAGTCATCGTCGGGTATCGCCCGGAAGGACCGGAGCCTCAGCTCTTGTCCCCCGGGCGACCGCACGGGCCTCCGTCAGCGCACCGGGTACCCGGCCTCGCGCAGACTGTCCTTGACCTCGCCGATGGTGAACTCGCCGAAGTGGAAGACCGTGGCCGCCAGCAGCGCGTCGGCCCCCGCCTCGACCGCGGGCAGGAAGTGCTCGACCTTGCCGGCCCCGCCGGAGGCGATGATGGGCACCTCGACCTCGGCCCGCACCGCACGGATGAGCTCCAGGTCGAACCCGGCCTTGGTCCCGTCGGCGTCCATGGAGTTGAGCAGGATCTCCCCCGCCCCCAGCCGCGCGGCCTCGGCGCACCATTCCAGGGCGTCGATCCCGGTGCCCTTGCGCCCGCCGTGGGTGGTGACCTCGAACCCGCTCGGGGTGGGGTCACCCCCCTCGGGGACCCGGCGCACGTCGGCCGAGAGCACCAGGACCTGGCGGCCGAAGCGTTCGGCGATCTCCTCGATGAGCTCGGGGCGGGCGATCGCGGCGGTGTTGACGCCCACCTTGTCCGCGCCGGCCCGCAGGAGGCGGTCGACGTCCTCGGGGGTGCGCACGCCCCCGCCCACGGTGAGCGGGATGAAGACCTGGTCGGCGGTGCGCCGCACGACGTCGTAGGTGGTCTCGCGGTCACCGCTGGAGGCGGTCACGTCCAAGAAGGTCAGCTCGTCGGCGCCGCCGCCGTCGTAGGTCCCGGCCAGCTCGACCGGGTCCCCGGCGTCGCGCAGGTTCTCGAAGTTGACGCCCTTGACCACCCGCCCGGCATCCACGTCCAGGCAGGGGATGACACGGATCGCCAGGCTCATCGCTTCACCTCTTCGACCAGGGCCAGCGCGTCCTCCAGGGTGAAGGCGCCCTCGTACAGCGCGGTGCCCATGATGGCGCCCTCGACGCCCTCGGGGACCAGGCCGGCGATGGCGCGCAGGTCCTCCAGGCTGGAGACGCCGCCGCTGGCCACGACGGGCTTGTCGGTGTTCTCGCAGACGGTGCGCAGCAGGTCCAGGTTGGGGCCCTTGAGGGTGCCGTCCTTGTTGACGTCGGTGACCACGTACCGCTGGCAGCCCTGTTCCTCCAGGCGGGCCAGGGTCTCGAAGAGGTCGCCGCCGTCGCGGGTCCACCCGCGCGCGGCCAGGGTGGTGCCGCGCACGTCGAGGCCGATGGCGACCTGGTCACCGTGCTCGGCGATGATCTTGGCGCACCACTCGGGGTGCTCCAGGGCGGCCGTGCCGATGTTGACGCGCTCGCAGCCGGTGGCCAGCGCCGCGGCCAGGGACTCGTCGTCGCGGATCCCGCCGGACATCTCGACCTTGACGTCGAGGCGGCCCACGATGTCGCGGAGCAGGTCGCGGTTGTGGCCGCGGCCGAAGGCGGCGTCCAGGTCGACCAGGTGGATCCACTCGGCGCCGGCCTCCTGCCAGGCGTTCGCGGCGGCGTAGGGGTCGCCGTACTGCCCGCCGGAGCCGGCCTTGCCCTGGACGAGCTGGACGGCCTGGCCGCCGGAGACGTCCACGGCGGGCAGGAGTTCGAGTGCGGGGGCGGTGGTGCCGGACATGGGACCTTCTCGTGGCTCGGTTCGCGGTCGGTTTCGTTCGGGGGCGCCCGGATCAGGGCAGGGACGCCACCCAGTTGGAGAGCAGGCGTGCGCCGGCGTCCCCGGACTTCTCGGGGTGGAACTGCGTGGCGCTGAGCGGGCCGTTCTCGACGGCGGCCACGAAGGGTTCCCCGTGTTCGGACCAGATGACCTTCGGTGCGGGCACCCGCGGGTTGAGCGGCACCATGTCCCAGGTGCGCACCGCGTAGGAGTGCACGAAGTAGAAGCGCTCACCGTCGTCGATGCCGTCGAAGAGGACGCTGTCGGAGGGCGCCTTCACGGTGTTCCAGCCCATGTGCGGCAGGATCGGCGCGTGCAGGCGTTCGACCGTGCCGGGCCACTCGCCGCAGCCCTCCGTGGCACGGTCCTCCTCCAGGGGGTCGGGCTGTTCGACGCCGCGGTCGAAGAGCACCTGCATGCCCACGCAGATACCGAGGACGGGGCGTCCGCCGGCCACGCGGCGGCCGATGATGCGGTCGCCGCCGGCCTCGCGGAGGCTGGCCATGCAGGCGCTGAAGGAGCCGACGCCGGGCACGACCAGGCCGTCGGCCTCGAGCGCCTGCTGGGGGTCGGAGGTGACGGTGACCTCGGCCCCGGTGCGCTCCATGGCCCGCTGGGCCGAGCGCAGGTTCCCGGATCCGTAGTCGAGGACGACCACTCGAGAGGTCATCGGGTTCCTTTCTGGCGGTGGGATCCTGAGGCGGCCGGGGGCGCCCCTGGATCAGAAGTATCCGAGGCGGGCGGCGCCGGCGAGGGCGGCCATGAGCACGCACGCGCCGATCATGGCCGCCAGGACCCGGTTGAACCTCCACGTCGCGTAGGCGCCGCCCGCGAGGAAGCCGGCGAGCACGACGAGGGCGATGCCCCACAGGTCCGTGTCCATCTACAGGACACCCTTCGTGGACGGGACACCGCTGACGCGCGGGTCGTCCTCGGTCGCGGTACGCAGGGCGCGAGCGAGGGCCTTGAACTGGGCCTCCACGATGTGGTGGGCGTTGCGGCCGTAGGGCACGTGGATGTGCAGGGCGACCCGGGCCTGGGCGACGAAGGACTCGAAGATGTGCCGGGTCATGGTGGTGTCGTAGTCGCGGCCGATGACGGGCGCCATGCCCTCGGGCTCGGAGTGCACCAGGTAGGGGCGGCCGGAGACGTCGACGGTGACCTCGGCGAGTGCCTCGTCGAGCGGCACCTTCGCGTCGGCGAAGCGGCGGATGCCGGCGCGGTCGCCGAGGGCCTCGCGGAAGGCGGCTCCCAGGGCCAGGGAGGTGTCCTCCATGGTGTGGTGGGAGTCGATGTGCAGGTCGCCGTCGGTGCGCACGGTGAGGTCGAACAGGCCGTGCTTGGCGAGCTGGTCGAGCATGTGGTCGAAGAACCCGACGCCGGTGGAGACGTCGCTGACGCCGGTGCCGTCGAGGTCCACCTCGACCAGGACCTTCGTTTCCTTGGTGGTGCGTTCCACGCGTCCGGTGCGGCTCATGGTGTTTCCCTCGGTGGTGGTGTGGGGCCGTGCGGTTCAGCGGCGGCCGGTGGCGCGCAGCAGGGCGGCGCGGAAGGCGGCGGTCTCCTGGGCGGTGCCCACGGTCACGCGCAGCCAGCCGTCGGGGCCGGTCTCGCGGATGAGGACCTGCTGTTCGAGGAGGGCCTGCCACACCTGGTGGCGGTCCTCGAAGCGGCCGAACATCACGAAGTTGGCGTCGGAGTCGGCGACGCCGAAGCCCTCCTCGCGCAGCCAGTCGACCAGGGCGTCGCGTTCGGCGCGCAGGTCGGCGACGGCCCCGAGGAGTTCGTCGGCGTGGGCGAGCGCGGTGACGGCGACGGCCTGGGTCACGGCGGACAGGTGGTAGGGCAGGCGGACGAGCTGGAGCGCCTCGACCACGGCGGGGTGGGCGGCCAGGTAACCGACGCGGGCGCCGGCGAGCGCGAAGGCCTTGGACATGGTGCGCGAGACGATCACGCGCGGGTGCTCGTCCAACAGCGTGAGGGCGCTGGGTGTTCCTTCGCGGCGGAACTCGGCGTAGGCCTCGTCGACGACCACGACGCCGGGGGCGGCCTCGGCGATGCGGCGCACGTCGTCCACGTCGAGCGCGGTGCCGGTGGGGTTGTTGGGCGAGGTCAGGAACACGACACTGGGGCGGTGCTCGGCGATCGCCTCCAACGCGGTGTCGACGTCGATGCCGAAGTCGTCGCCGCGCGGGACCGACACCCATTCGGTGTTGGTGCCGCGGGTGATGATCGGGTGCATCGAGTACGAGGGCTCGAAGCCCAGGGCGACGCGCCCGGGCCCGCCGAAGGCCTGCAGGATCTGCTGGAGGATCTCGTTGGAGCCGTTGGCCGCCCACACCTGTTCGGCGGTGATGCCGTGGCCGAGGTAGTCGGCGAGGGCGCTGCGCAGGGCGGTGGCGTCGCGGTCCGGGTAGCGGTTCAGCGACAGGGCCGCCTCGGAGACCGCGTCGGCGAGCGCCTTGGCCAGTTCCGGTGAGGGCGCGTGCGGGTTCTCGTTGGTGTTGAGGACCACGGGCACGTCGAGCTGCGGTGCCCCGTAGGGCGAGCTCCCGCGCAGGTCGTCGCGGAGCGGCAGGTCGTTCAGGGTGAAGCTCACGGGTTCACGCTCATGGGTGTCGTGGACTGCGGGGCGGTCTTGGTGCCGACCCGCGGTGTCCGGTGCGTCCTGGGTCTTACTGGCCGGCGTCCGGGCGGTCGCCGGCGCGTGCGGTGACGGCCTCGCCGTGCGCGGGCAGGTCCTCGGCGTCGGCGAGGGCGACGACATGGTGGGCGACGTCGGCCAGGGCCGAGCGGTCGTAGTCGACGATGTGGACCCCGCGCAGGAAGGTCTGCACGCTCAGGCCGCCGCTGTGGCAGGCGCAGCCGCCGGTGGGCAGCACGTGGTTGGAGCCTGCCGCGTAGTCGCCGAGGGAGACCGGGGAGAAGTCGCCGACGAAGATCGCGCCGGCGTTGCGCACGCGCGCGGCGATCTCGCCCGCGTCGGCGGTCATGATCTCCAGGTGCTCGGCGGCGTAGGCGTCGACCACGCCCAGGCCCTGGTCGATGTCGTCGACCAGGACGATGCCGGACTGGGGGCCGCCGAGGGCCTCGCGGATGCGGTCGCTGTGGCGGGTGGCGGGCACGCGCACGGCGAGGCGTTCCTCGACGCGGTCGGCGAGGTCCGGGTCGTCGGTGACCAGGACGGAGGCGGCGACGACGTCGTGCTCTGCCTGGCTGATGAGGTCGGCGGCGACGTAGTCGGCGTTCGCGGTGGAGTCGGCCAGGATCGCGATCTCGGTGGGGCCGGCCTCGGCGTCGATACCGATGGTGCCCTTGAGGTGGCGCTTGGCGGCGGCGACCCAGATGTTTCCGGGGCCGGTGACCATGTCGGCGCGGGCGCACTCGCCGGCGCCGTGGGCGAACATCGCCACGGCCTGGGCACCGCCGACGGCGTAGACCTCGTCGATGCCGAGCAGGGCGCAGGCGGCGAGGATGGTCGGGTGCGGCAGGCCGCCGAAGTCCTTCTGCGGCGGTGAGGTCACGGCCAGGGAGCGAACCCCGGCCTCCTGGGCGGGCACGACGTTCATGACGACGCTGGAGGGGTAGACGGCGCGGCCGCCGGGGACGTAGAGGCCGACCCGGTCGACGGGGATCCATTTCTCGGTGACCAGTCCGCCGGGCACCACGCGGGTGGTGTGGTCGGCGCGGCGCTGGTCGCGGTGGACCTTGCGGGCGCGGTCGATGGACTCCTCGAGGGCGGCGCGCACGGCCGGGTCGAGCTCGTCCAGGGCCTTGTCGAGGGCGTCCTTGGGCACGCGGATGTCGGTGAGCCGGACGCCGTCGAAGCGTTCGGTGAGTTCGATCAGCGCATCGACCCCGCGATGCTCGACGTCCTCGCAGAGGGGACGTACGCGTTCGACGGCGGCCGCCACGTCGATTTCGGCGCGCGGGAGCGCACGACGGGGGTCGTCCTGGGTACCTCGGAGGTCGATTCGACTGATCACGGGAACCAGTCTAGGCCCCGTATCCCATTCGGGGCGCCGGGGTGTCCGGATGTTGGACACCACACACGCCCCGACCCGCACGGACCAGGCCTGGCAGGGCGGTTCGGAACATAGGGGGAAACATGGCCCGGATAAGCGTCACCTAACTTTGGGACACCTAACCTAAATAAGCTTGTGAAAGGCTTGCCTAACAAATTGACCGACCGTTTTTTGCGTTTTTCAAAATGGCGGGGATGCGTTATGGTCGAGGCATGACTTCGAACAAGCACGGCGATAGCGGCCTTTCCAAGTTCTACCGGCTCCTGGTGGACCAGATCCGGCACGAGTTCACCGCTTCGCACCAGTACGTGGCGGTCGCGGCCTGGTTCGACGACCAGGACCTGCCCCAGCTGGCCAAGTTCTTCTACCAGCAGTCGCTGGAGGAGCGCGACCACGCCATGATGATCGTGCGCTTCCTCCTCGACAAGGAGATCGACTTCACTCTTCCGGGGGTGGACGCGATCGAGACCGATTTCTCCACTCCGCGGGATCTTGCGGCTCTTGCTCTGCGCAACGAGCGCGAGGTCAGCGACCAGTTCCAGCTTCTGGCCAAGGTCGCCCGGGACGAGGAGAACTACACGGGCGAGCAGTTCCTGCAGTGGTTCATCCAGGAGCAGGTCGAGGAGGTCGCGACGATGTCGACGCTCCTCAACGTCATCGACCGCGCCGACGGCAACCTGTTCGACGTGGAGACCTTCGTGGCCCGCGACATGGTCTCCGACGACAACGGCAGCCAGTCCGCGCCGAGCACGGCCGGGCCGGCGACCTCCTGACCGTTCAGGACGGCTTGCCCGGCACACGCCGGGACGGGCGCCCCGCGCATCGACCGCGCGGGGCGCTTTCGTGCGGGTACGGGGAAAACGCCCATGGCGCGTCGGGCACGGGATCACCGTCGGCGGCATACTGGAGGACATGCCCGTGGCACTTCCGCTCTTCCCGCTGAACACCGTGCTGTTCCCCGGTATGTCCCTTCCCCTGCACGTCTTCGAACCCCGATACCGGCGGCTCGTCACCGAGGTGGTCGACCGTGAGAGCGAGGCGGGCGGCGAGTCCGAGCGCGGCCCGCGCCGTTTCGGGGTCGTGTGGATCGAGCTGGGGCACGAGGTCACCGGCGAGTCCGGCCAGGGCGCGGGGGGTGCCGACGCGGGCGCCCCGCGCGAGGACACCTCGACGGCGTTGCCCCGGATCAGCGCGACGGGATGCACGGCGCTGGTGCGGGACCTGCGCACCTACGAGGACGGGCGCTACGACCTGGTGATCGAGGGCGGGGCGCGGTTCACGGTCGACGACGTCGCGCAGGTGGACGCTTCGTCGCCCGAGGAGTACTCCAGCGCCTCGGTGTCGTTGCTGCCCGAGCCGATGGGGCCGGACGCCGAGGAACACGCCGAGCGGGTGCGCGAGCTCTTCGACACCTACGCCCAGCGGCTGGCGGAGATTGGGATGACACCCGACCACACGCGCGAACTGCCCAAGGACCCGATCGCGCTGTCGTACACGGTGGCCTCGACGGTGGTGCTTGACCAGCCGGAGAAGCAGCGGTTGCTGGAGGCCGAGGACGCGGCGACCCGGTTGGCGGTGCTGGCGCGGTTCCTGCGGCGGGAGAACCGGATCGTGGCGGCGCCGACGCTGCACAACCTTCCGGCCGGACCGTTCCTGAGCCACGGTGTCTCCTACAACTGACCAGGGCTTTCCTGCGGCCGAACCGGCCGGAGCGCACGTGTGAGCGGCCGCAATGCCCTACCCTGCTGCCCGGTCCGTACACGCTGCCGGTGACGCGTGCGGGCCGGTCCCCGACGGTCCAGATCAGAACCAGGACAGCACATGAGCGCTCAAGCCACGCCCGCTACCGTGGCGGCCGGACGCACGAAGACGACCTACACCCTGCACCCCTACGAACCCGGACCGATCGAGGGCGGTTCGTACGGCACCGACGCCGCCGATGCGATCGGTGTTCCGAGGGAGCACGTGTTCAAGACCCTGATCGCCGAGGTGGACGGGGTGTTCACGGTCGGTGTGGTGCCGGTCAGCGCCTCTTTGGACCTGAAGGCGCTGGCCGCTGCGGTGGGCGGCAAACGGGCGTCGATGGCCGAGCCGGGCCGGGCGGAGAAGATCACCGGTTACGTGCGGGGCGGCATCAGCCCGTTGGGGCAGCGCAAACGGCTGCGCACGGTGATCGACTCGTCGGTGAACGCTCTGGTGGCGGTCTACGTCTCCGCGGGGCGCCGGGGCCTGCAGATGGAGTTGCGCCCGCGCGACCTGATCCGGTTGACGGAGGCGACGACCGCGCCGATCAGCGGGGCCTGACCGGGCCCGCGCAAGAGGCCTCCGACCTGAGGCGATTGTGGGGAAGATCCGGGTTCGTGCACCTCAGAACCCCGATGTCGTACTTGGTGTCCCCTGTACTCTCTGTTGCCCGACCACTTACTTGAGGGTAGCTTTGTGACATGGGTAACAACTCATCCCCCTACTCCTCCTTGCCCGACATGTTCGTCTCCCGCGTCGCCGCCTCCGGGGGACGGGAGGCCTACCGCTACCCCGTCCCCGACCCCTCGGGCGGCCCGGAGACCTGGCAGAGCCTCACCTGGTCCCAGACGCGCGACAGGGTCCGCGACATCGCCCTGGGCCTGCACTCCCTCGGGGTGACCTCGCAGGCGCGGTGTGCGATCGCGTCCGGCACCCGTATCGAGTGGATCCTGGCCGACCTGGCGATCCTGTGCGCGGGCGGTGCGTCCACGACCATCTACCCGACCTCGACGGCGCCCGACTGCGCCTACATCGTCTCCGACTCCGGGAGCATGGTCGCTTTCGCCGAGGACGACGAGCAGGTCGCCAAGTTGCGCGAGCAGCGGCCGCAGATGCCCGGGCTGTCCAAGGTGGTGGCCTTCGAGGGCGACGCCGGCGGGGACGACGACTGGGTGATGAGCCTGGCCGAACTGGAGAAGGCCGGGTCGCAGCTCGCCCAGGAGCAGCCCGACCTGTTCGACCGGCTGGTCTCCTCGGTGCAGCCCGAACACCTGGCCACCCTCATCTACACGTCGGGGACCACCGGGCGCCCCAAGGGTGTGCGCCTGGACCACGCCAACTGGCTCTACGAGGCCTACGCCCTCAAGGACCTCAACGAGGAACTGCGCGGGCAGGGCTGGGACCTCATCGGCGAGGACGACCTGCAGTACCTGTGGCTGCCGCTGGCGCACGCCTTCGGCAAGGTCATGGAGGTCTCCCAGCTGCACATCGGTTACACCACCGCCGTGGACGGCCGGGTCGACCGGATCGTGGACAACCTCTCGGTCGTGCGCCCCACGTTCATGGCGGCGGCCCCGCGCATCTTCGAGAAGGTCTACAACCGGGTCGTGATGCAGGCCAAGGAGGGAGGTGCCGCCAAGTACCGGATCTTCCGCTGGGCCGCGGGCGTGGCCGACAAGGTCTCCCGCGTCAAGGAGGAGGGGCGCGAACCCGCCGGGATGCTGGCCGCCCAGCACCGGCTCGCGCACAAGCTGGTCTTCGCCAAGCTCCACGACCGGTTCGGTGAGCAGCTGCGCTTCTTCGTCTCCGGCAGCGCTCCCCTGGCCCCCGACATCGGCCGGTTCTTCTACGGCGCCGGGATCACGATCCTGGAGGGGTACGGGCTGACCGAGACCAGCGCGGGTGCGTTCCTGACCCGCCCGGGCGACGTGCGGTTCGGGTACGTGGGACTGCCGCTGCCCGGGACCGAGGTGCGTATCGCCGAGGACGGCGAGGTCATGCTGCGCGGCCCGGGCGTCATGCGCGGTTACCACAACCTCTCCGGCGCGACCGAGGCGGTCCTGACCGAGGAGGGCTGGTTCGCGACCGGCGACATCGGCGAGCTCGAGCACGGGCGCCTGCGCATCACCGACCGCAAGAAGGAGCTCATCAAGACCTCCGGCGGCAAGTACGTGGCGCCCCAGGCCATCGAGAGCCGGTTCAAGGCCCTGTGCCCGTACGTGGCCAACATGATCGTGCACGGTGACAGCCGCCCGTACTGCGTGGCCCTGGTGGCCCTGGACGAGGAGGCGATCACCGCGTGGGCGAAGGAGAACGGTCTCGGCCACCTGGACTACCCGGCCCTGACCAAGGACCCGCGGGTGCGTTCCCTGGTGCAGGAGGCCGTCGACGCGCTCAACCGGGACCTGCCGCGGCACGAGACGGTCAAGAAGTTCGACGTCCTGCCGAGCGAGCTGTCGGTGGAGGAGGGTGAGATCACGCCGAGCCTGAAGATGCGGCGGCGGGCGATCGAGTCCAAGTACCAGCAGATCCTGGACGGCATGTACGGCGACAGCGTGCACCGGCTGTGACCGGCGCGGCGCGGGGCCGGCGTTCAGGGGGCGCGCCCGCCCTCCGGCGGTGCGTCCTCGGGGCCGGACCCGTGCTGTTCGGCGCCCCCGGGCTCGGCGGTGGTTCCGCCCGCGCCGGGGCCCGCGGTGCCGGGCTCGCCGACCGGCAGGGGTTCGAGCTGTTCCAGGGGTGCGGCCTCGGGTGAGCCGGGAAGGTCGCGGCGCACCATGCTGACGGCGTCCAGCAGGGCGTACTGCAGGACGAAGACGAAGGGCCAGGCCACCAGGAACGCGGTCGCGTCCAGCTGCAGGGCCACGGTCACCGACTCCCCCGGCGAGGCCTCGGCGACCCCTTGCTGCAGGGAGCGGTCCAGGCTCGTGCCCACCCAGAGCGTCGACAGGGATCCGGCGGCCGAACCGAGCACGCCGGCCAGGAGCGCGGGCAGGCGCAGGTCCTGCACACGCCGCCGGGCGAGCGGGAACTGGACCATGTAGGCCGCGTAGCCGGTGACGAGCCCGGCGATCGCGGTCATGAGGAGGAAGTAGCCCTCACCGGCGAAGACGTCCTCGGTGGTTCCGGTGAAGACCTCGCCGTCACCCAGCGAGGTGCCCTCGGGGCGCGGTGCCAGGCCCCACCACAACAGTCCGAGCAGGGCCCCTGCCACGGCGATCGCGGCGAAGATCACGAGGGCGACCACCAGCGCACGCGCCGGCGCCCCTCTGCCCTCCAGGCTCTGGTCCGTCATCTGCGCAGGTGCTCCTCACCCCGTCGTCGCCCCGAAAACCGGTGGATACCCGGCACGGCCGGTAGGAGAATACCGGCATGGACGACCACCACACGCCCTTGACGGTGCCCCCGACCCCGCGTGCTGATCCTCCCACGGCCGCGGACGAGCGCACGATGCTGACCTCGTGGTTGGACCGGCACCGTGCCACTGTACGCACCAAGTGTGCGGGGCTGGATCCACGGCTGGCCCCGGTGGCACCGCTGGCGACCTCGCCGCTGATGTCGGTGGCCGGGGTGGTCGCCCACCTGCGTCGGGTGGAGCACTTCTGGTTCGAGGCCGTGATGCTGGGCGTGCCGGACCGGGGCCCGTCCACGCCCGAGGACCCGGACGCCGACTGGCGCAGCGGGGCGGGTGTGGCCCTGGCCGACCTGTTGGAGGCCTACGAACGCCAGTGCCTGCGTTCGCGGGAGATCACCGCGCGGCTGGAGCTGGGCAGTTCTTCGCGGACGGAGGACCCGCACGGGCGCCGCACGACCCTGCGCTGGGTGCTGGTGCACATGCTCGAGGAGACGGCCCGGCACAACGGCCACCTGGACCTGCTGCGGGAGAGCGCCGACGGAACCACCGGCACCTGAGCCTTCGCCGGAACGCAACGAAGGGCGTCGTACGTCCCACCACCGCGGCCGACCCGGCGCGGCACAGGCGCGGGCGCGTGAGCGCAAACACCGCCGAGCGATGTCGCCCCGGCGCCGCGACCGCCTCCTCGACTCCGCCCCCGCCGAAGTCCCCTCCGAGCAGCGGGAACCACGCTGGGCGGCGCCCGGCGTGCCCCGGCCACGCCCGCGCCACGCGTGACCAGGACGCACCGAAGGACCCCGCCCATGTCCTCGGAAGCCTGAGTGGCCGAACGCCCCGGAGCTTGTGCATTGCTGGCCCGGAGCACGGTCGGCGCGTGCTCGGCGTTCGGATGACCAGGTCTCACCCAAGGACGCCGCACGCCCGCCGGCACGCTCTGGCCGGAGCCCATACGCGTGCGCGCGTATGGGCACGAACACCGTCGAGCGACCGGCGGCCGCCCCCGGTCTCGCCGAAAGCACTGCCGCATGCCGGCGCCCCGGCCACGCCCGAGCCGCGCGTGACCAGGTCCGAAGGCCGAACACGCGTGCGCGCATGAGCGACCGTCGAGCGATGTCGCGTCGCTCCCCGCCGGGCGGCACCCCGGCCTCAACCGTCACCGCCGCCCTCGATGGTCGCCTGACGGCGCAAGTTCCGCCCGAGCGACGGAAGCGTCCTCCCGACAGACCCGCGGCCAAGCGCGACCGCGAGGGACACGTGACCTGGACGCGCCTGAGGAAGTCGTGGGCGGACGCTGCCCGGTGGCAGCACGAGGGCCCGGGACGGTGGTGTCTCCGTCCCGGGCCCCCTGTACGGACCGGTCAGCCTCGCGGCTGTTCGCCGTCGTCACCGTCGCCGGTGCCGGCATCCGCGTCGGCGTCGCCGTCCGGGCCCTGGGCGCTCTCCGAGGCCGGGACGTCCTCCTCGGCCAGGATCAGGTAGAGCTTGCGCCGGGTCTCCGACAGCAGACGCTTGGCGCGTTCCACCTGTTCGGCGCTGCCGGCCTGGGCGACCTGCGCGGCAGCCGCGGCCAGCTGGAACGCCAGCGCGCCGACCTCCTCGTGCTGCGAACGCACGTCGGCGTAGGCGTCGGCCCCGGCCTCCCACGGCGGGGTGAGGTCGGATCCGCGTTCCTCCAGGTAGGCCACGCCTTCGTCCGTGAGCTGGAAGGGACGTCGGCGCCCCTCCCCCGCGGTCTGTTCGATCAGACCCTCGTCCTCCAGCTGCTGCAGCATCGGATAAACCGACCCCGAGCTGGGCCTCCAGGCGCCGCCGCTGCGTTCGCGGCCCTCGCGGA
This sequence comes from Nocardiopsis coralli, assembly GCF_014892575.1. Classification (GTDB taxonomy): domain Bacteria; phylum Actinomycetota; class Actinomycetes; order Streptosporangiales; family Streptosporangiaceae; genus Nocardiopsis; species Nocardiopsis coralli. Next base: position 266,012 of record NZ_JADBGI010000001.1, read on the forward strand.
TGATCTCGTAACCGCTGCGCGGTTCCTCCGCCAGGAGCAGGAGGATGCCGGTGCGCACGTCACCGCGCTTGGCGCGGGACCCGCCACGCCGACGGCCGTGCCGTCCGCCGCCCGGACCGCCTTCGTGGCCGAAGAAGCCCCCGAACGGGCCGCCGGGGCCGAAGGGCCCGCCGGGCCCCATCGGGCCCCCCGGACCGAACGGTCCACCGGGACCCCCGCCCCACGGCCCGTGCGGGGGCGGCGGCCCGGGTGGCGTCTGCCGCCCGGGCGGTTCCGCCCCTTGGGCCGGGTGGGTGTGCTGTTCCCACGGCCCGCGCTGACCTCGGAACTCTCCACGCGGGTCGGGGCCCGCCCCGAAACCTGCGCTCCATCGGTCCCATCGTGTTTCTCGTGCGGCCCGACGGCGGTCGGACCGGTCGCCCCAGGACCAGGGGCCGGGAAGTGCCATGGCGCTCATGGTGTTCTCCTCTTCGATAGTCCAAGACAGCCCTTCACTGTCTCGATAGCTCAAAGATATATCTCTAACTATCGCTAGGCAAGAGTCGAGACAGAAAAAGCCCCCGTGTGCCATGACACACGGGGGCGGCGCCGGGGCCGGGGAGGGTCAGTACTCGACCGCGTAGGCCCCCAGCAGGCTCTTCACCTCACCGTTGAACTCCGGCGAGATGTTGACGGAGTAGCGGTCCAGTGCGTAGATGCGCGACTTGACCGGGTTGTCGACCCGGATCCGCACCGGGGTCTCCCCCTTGTGCGTGCCCAGCACCTGCTGCAGGTCCCCGACCATCTCGGGCGTGATGCGGTCCTCCGAGATGGTGAGGAGCACGGGCGGTTCGCCGTCCGAGACGTGGGAGATGTCCAGGATCGACATCTCGGAGGCGAACATCGACCACGAACCGTCGCGCTCATTGAGGCGCCCCTTGACGGTGATCGCGGTGTCCTCCCACAGCGCCTCGGAGTACAGCGGATACGTCTTGGGGAAGAACAGCACCTCCATCGAGGCGTCCAGGTCCTCCACCGTGCAGATCGCCCACTGGTTCCCGGCCTTGTTGACCCGCTTGTCCACACCGGAGATCAGCCCGGCGATCCGCACCTCACCGCGTTCGCGCGCCAGGTCGCCCCCCACGATCTGGGAGATGGAGTGCTCGCGCGACCGGGCCAGGATGCGTTCGGCCCCGGCCAGGGGGTGGCTGGACACGTACAGCCCCAGCATCTCGCGTTCGAACCCGAGCTTGGTCTTGCGGTCCCACTCCTCGTCGCCCCAGGCGATGTTGAGGCCGATGGGCGCCTCGTCCCCCCCGTCACCGCCGCCGAACAGGTCGAACTGCCCGTGTGCCTCCTGCTTCTTGGAGCTGATCATGCCCTCGACCGCGGTCTCGTGGTGGCGGTAGAGCTCCCGCCGGGGCTGGCCAAGCGAGTCGAACGCGCCGGCCTTGATCAGGGACTCGATCACACGCTTGTTGCACGCGGCAAGCTCGATCTTGGACAAGAAGTCGGTGAAGGAGGAGTACTTGCCCTTCTCGTCCCGCGTCTTCGTGATCGAGTTGACGACGTTGGTGCCCACGTTGCGCACCGCGCCCATGCCGAAGCGGATGTCGTTGCCCACCGGGGTGAAGCGCAGACCGGAGTCGTTGACGTCCGGCGGCAGCACCTTGATCCCCTGCGAGCGGCACTCGGAGAGGTAGACCGCCATCTTGTCCTTGTCACCCGAGACCGAGGTGAGCAGCGCCGCCATGTAGGCCGCCGGATAGTTGGCCTTGAGGTAGGCGGTCCAGTACGCGACGAGGGCGTATCCGGCCGCGTGCGACTTGTTGAACGCATAACCCGCGAAGGGCAGCATGACGTCCCACAGGGCCTGGACCGACTCGCGGGAGAAGCCCTTCTCCATCATGCCGGGGAAGAACTTGGCCTCCTCCTTCTCCAGGGCCTCGATCTTCTTCTTACCCATCGCCCGGCGCATGAGGTCGGCCCCGCCCAGCGTGTAACCGGCCAGCTGCTGGGCGATGGCCATGATCTGCTCCTGGTACACGATCAGGTGGAAGGTCTCACCCAGGATCGGGTCCAGCGCGTCGTACAGCTCGGGGTGGATCGCCGAGATCTCCTGGCGGCCGTTCGAGCGGTCGGCGTAGTCGTTGTGGGCGTTGGCCGCCATCGGCCCGGGCCGGTACAGCGAGATGACGGCGGTGATGTCACCGAAGCTCTTCGGTTCCATGCGGCGCAGGAGGTTGCGCATGGCACCGCCGTCGAGCTGGAACACACCCAGGGTGTCGCCGCGCGCGAGGAGCTTGTAGGCGTTCGGGTCGTCGAGCGGCACCTGGGACAGGTCCAGGTCGACCCCTTCGGCCTCCTTGATGCTCTTGATCGCGTCGTCGATGATCGTCAGGTTGCGCAGGCCCAGGAAGTCCATCTTGAGCAACCCCATGTCCTCGCACTGGGGATAGGGGAAGCCCGTGATGATGGCGCCGTCGGTGTCGCGCTTGTGCAGCGGGATCACGTCGAGCAGCGGGTCGCGGGACAGGATCACGCCGGCCGCGTGCACACCCGTTCCGCGCGTCAGGCCCTCGATACCGCGGGCGGTCTCCATGACCTGGGCGACCTGCTGGTCGTTGTCGATCAGGTTGCGCAGCTCGGCCGCCTCGCTGTAGCGGTCGTGCTCGTCGTTGAAGACCGCGTCCAGCGGGATCTCGTTGCCGCCGACCGGCGCCGGGAACGCCTTGGTGATCGTGTCGCCGGTGGAGTAGGGCATGCCCAGGATGCGGGTGGAGTCCTTCACCGCAGCCTTGGCCTTGATCGTGCCGAAGGTGAGGATCTGCGCGACACGCTCCTCGCCGTACAGGCGGGTGACGTACTCGATCATCTCCCCGCGACGGCGCTCGTCGAAGTCCAGGTCGATGTCGGGCATGGAGACGCGTTCGGGGTTGAGGAACCGCTCGAACAGCAGGCCGTGCTCCAGCGGGTCCAGGTCGGTGATGCCCAGCACGTAGGCGATCATCGAACCGGCCGCCGACCCGCGACCCGGGCCCAGGGCGATGCCGTTGCGGCGCGCGTACTGGCAGATGTCGGCCACGACCAGGAAGTAGGCCGGGAACCCCATCTCGTTGATGATGTTGAGCTCGTGCTGGACCCGGTGCCGGGCGTCCTCGGTGGGGCCGTCGGGGTAACGGTGGTGGAGGTTGCGTTCGACCTCCTTGGCGAGCCAGGAGGACTCGGTCTCCCCGTCCGGGATGGGGAAGGCCGGCATGAGGTCGCGGTGGGCGAAGACGTTGTCGTAGGCGTCCGGGGCGATGCGCTCGGCCACCTCGAGGGTGTTCATGCACCCGCGCGCCCACTCGTCGAAGTTGAGGATCGACCGCATCTCGTCGGCGGTCTTGAGGTAGTAACCCGACCCGTTGAACCGGAACCGCGAGGGGTCGTCCAGGTTCTTGCCGACACCGACGGCCAGCAGCGCGTCGTGCGCCGAGGACTGCGACTCGTACACGTAGTGGGAGTCGTTGGTGACCAGGGGCGGGATGTCGAGCTTCTTGCCCACCCGCAGCAGGCCGTCGCGCACCTGCTTCTCGATGTCCACGCCGTGGTCCATCAGCTCCAGGTACACGTTCTGCTTGCCGAAGATCTCCTGGAGCGTGCCGGCGTAGGCGACCGCCTCGTCCTCCTGGCCCAGCCGCAGCCGGGTCTGCACACCGCCGGACGGGCAGCCGGTCGAGACGATGACGCCCTCGCTGTGCTGCTGCATGAGCTCGAGGTCCATGCGGGGCTTCATGTAGTAGCCCTCCATGGACGCCAGCGAGCTCATCTTGAACAGGTTGCGCAGACCCGTCTCGTTCTCGGCCAGCATCGTCATGTGCAGGTAGCGGCCGCCGCCGGAGATGTCCTTGCCGCCCTCGGCCGAGGCGTCGTCGGACCCGCTGGCCCGGCCCCAGAAGACACGTTTCTTGTGGAAGCGCGATTCCGGTGCCACGTAGGCCTCGATGCCGATGATCGGCTTGACCCCGGTCCCCTGGGACTGCTGGAAGAACTCGTAGGCGCCGAACATGTTGCCGTGGTCGGTCATCGCCACCGCGGGCATGCCCAGCCGGGCCGCTTCCTGGTACAGCGGTTTGAGCTTGGCCGCCCCGTCGAGCATCGAGTACTCGGTGTGGACGTGCAGGTGAGCGAAGGAATCGGCCATGGCGCGGCTGCCCCCGGGAGGAATCGGTGAAGGAGTGGTGCGTGTAGACCTCCGAGCCTACGCCTTGCGCGGGGCCCCGCGTGTGCCTCCGGCCGAACCTGTGGACAACCGCGGCACGGATCACGCGGGGGCCGACCGCGGGTCCGTGTCCGGGCAGCGCCGCGTTCCAACAAAACAGACGTATGGGGTCGGAGCGTTCTCTACGCTTGGGCAGCGAAGCAGTGTGGGCCACGGACCGCGGGCGGATTCCCGTGCCTGCGGACACGCGACCGCGACCGGGAGGACCATCCCCCATGCACCCACGTTCCGGCGGCTCCGCGGCGACCCTCGTGCTGGCCTCCGCGGGGGTACGGTCGGCACCCTCGCGCGCGGCCCCGTCCTCGGTCCCGCCACCGCCGCCGGAGGGCACGGTGCGGTTCGCGACCTTCAACGCCGCGCTGAGCCGGCCGGAACCGGGCGCCCTCCTGGCCGACCTCGCCGCCCCCGGGAACCGGCAGGTCCGCAACGTCGCCGAGATCGTGCAACGGGTGCGCCCGGACGTGCTGCTGGTCAACGAGTTCGACCACGACCCCCACCGGCTGGGCCCGCGCCTGTTCCAGGACCACCACCTGGCCCGGGGCGTACGCGGGGCCCGCGGCATCGACTACCCGTACGTGTACACCGGCCCGGTCAACACCGGGGTCGCCTCCGGGGCCGACCTGGACGGCAACGGCAAGGTGGTGACACGGCCGGGGACCCTGGAGCACGCGGGGGACGCGTTCGGTTTCGGCCTGTTCCCGGGCCAGTACGGGATGGTGGTGTTCTCCCGGCTGCCGCTGCTGACCGACCGGGTGCGCACGTTCCGCCGGTTCCGTTGGGTGGACCTGCCCGGCGCCATGCTGCCCAACGACCCCGTCACCGGGCGCCCGTTCCACGACGCGGCGGCGCGTGAGGTGATGCGCCTGTCGTCCAAGGCGCACTGGGACATCCCGGTGGAGGCCGGGGGCAGGCGGCCGGTGCACCTGTTGGCCTCGCACCCGACCCCGCCGGCCTTCGACGGCCCCGAGCGGCGCAACGTGCTGCGCAACCACGACGAGATCCGGTTCTGGGTCGATTACCTGTCGGGGTCGGCCGGCCACATCTACGACGACGTGGGCGGCCGGGGCGGGCTGCCGCCGCGGGCGCCGTTCGTGGTGGCCGGCGACCTCAACGCCGACCCGGACGCCGGGGCGGGCCATCCGAAGGCGATCCGGCAGTTGTTGGAGCACCCCTCGGTACAGGACCCGGTGCCCTCGAGCCGGGGCGGTCTGGGAGCTGCGGCGCTGGACCCGTCGGCACCGGAGCCCGAGGGCCACCTGCGGGCCGATTACGTGCTGCCCAGCGACGACCTGCGGGTGCGCGGCTCGGGGGTGTTCTGGCCGGCCGCCGACGATCCGCTGTACCGGCTGACCGGCGACCGGCCGTTCCCCAGCTCTGACCACCGCCTGGTGTGGGTGGACGTGGACGTGCGCGGGTGAGGGCCGCGGGGCTCAGGTGTGCTCGCCGCGGGTGCCGTCCCGGGCTTCCTCCTGGGCGGCCGTGAGCCCGGTGGTGATGACGGCGTCCATGACGGTGGCCAGACGGTCGGCGCCCAGGCGGGGTGCGTGTTCGGCCATGCGCTCGACGAGGGCGCGTTCGCGTTCGGTGTCGCGGCCGGCGAAGTAACCGACGGGCTTGAGCCGCTGGACCTCGGCGGCCACGAGGGCCCGGCGTTCGAGGAGCTCGGCGAGTTCGGCGTCCATGCGGTCGATGCGTCCGCGCAGGTGGTGGATGCTCTCGGCGGGCGTGGTGCGGTCTGCGGCTCGGTGCACGGTGTCCTCCCTGTGGGCTGCTTGCGCGGCCGCCGGCCCTCGGGAATGTGCGCCGGGGCGTCGGCCGCCTGGAAAGCGAAAGAGCACCGGGTGGTACCCGATGCTCTGTTGCCGACGATCCCCGGTTGCGCTCACGCGTGAGCGGCCGACGGGACCGTCGGCCTGCTAAACACGTAAGCGCTGTGGTTCACGGGATGCATCCTAGCAGGGTGGCCGCGGCCGCCCTCACCCCTCGTCCATGGGGATGCGGATCATGAGCGCCTCGGCCTCGGCGGTGACCTGGCCGTGGGCGCGGATCTGCCCGGTGACGTAGACCTTGCGGCGCTCGGTGCTGCGGACCCGGGCGCTGATCTCCAGCGGGGTGAACAGCGGGGTGGGCTGCCGGTAGTTCACCTCGAGCTTGGCGGTCATGCCGGGGCTGGTCTCGACGGCGGAGGCGCTGCCGACGGCCTGGTCGAGCAGGGCGGCGATCCATCCGCCGTGCACGAGCCCGGGGGGACCCTGGTAGGTGGTGTTGAGGGTGACGGTGCCCTGCACGCCGCCCTCGACGTGCTCCAGGTCCAGGGGCGGTGCGGCGGGGTTGGTGGTCCCGGCGACGACGTTGGTGATGGTGCCGAACTCGTCGGTTCCGTCTCCCATGGTGCGGCGGACCATGGTTCCGACCTCGCGGCGGGCGGCGTTGAGCCTGTCGTTGAGGGCACGGACCGCGGCGTCGGCCTCGGCGAGGGTGGCGGAGTCGGCCTCGGTGTTGGAGACGGCGTCCACGAGGTTCCGGACGCCGTCGACGAGGGAGCGCAGTTCGTCGGGGATCTGGTCCTGCTCGACCACGGGCAGGCCGTAGGCGCGGGGGTCGGGGCGCTCGGCGACCGGCTGCGTGTTGACCGTCATGTGTTCCTCGTAGGGGTCGGTGGGTGCTGGTCGGGCTGGGGGCACCAACCACGAACCGAATCCTACTCGGTAGTATTCCGATCGCCCGTGCGCCACTCCTCACAAGGCGCGGAGACCCACGCCACCCTGTCCGAGGTCAGCGCAGGTCACGCTCCATGTGCAGGTGCGGGATCCCGGCGTCGAGGAACTCCTCGCCGTGCGCCGTGTAACCGAGCGCCTCGTAGAAACCCAGGGCCTGGGTCTGGGCGTGCAGCTCCACCGACCGCAGGCCGCGTTCGCGGGCGCGCTCCTCCACGGCGAGCACGAGGGCCTTGCCGGTGCCCGTGCCGCGTGCGCGGGGCAGGACGGCCAGGCGCCCCAGGAGCCCCACGCCCTCCTGCTCGACGACCATGCGGACGGTTCCCACGGGGACGCCGTCGTGCAGGGCGAGGAGGTGGTCGGCCTCGGTGTCGCGGAGGTCCCACTCCTCCTCCACGGGCACGTTCTGCTCGGCGACGAACACGGCGCCGCGGATGACGAAGACGGCCGCGAGGTCGTGCTCGCCCGCGGCCAGGCGGATCTGCTGGGACGTGGCGGCCCCGGCTTCGGAAAGGCTCATGCTCGCAGCCTAGAAGGTCCGCGGGGCGCCCGGTCCCACCAGGGACCCTCGGACGGCCGCCTCCTACCCTGGAGGTATGGACCTGCCGCAGCACGTGCACCCCGAGCTCGCCGAGCCGGGGCGCGAGCGTGCGCGTTACTGGCGGTTCCCCGGCCTGCCCGGGACCGAGCTGCTGACCGCCCGTTTCGTCACGACCTCGTTCACCCGGCACAGCCACGAGACCTACACCTTCGGCGTGATCACCGGGGGCGTGGAGGAGTGGTCGCACGCGCGCGGGCGTTCGCGGGTGGGCCCCGGCGGTCTCGCGGTGGTGGAACCGGGCGAGGTGCACACCGGCCATGCCGGGGTGCCCCAGGGGTGGGCCTACCGGGTCTTCTACCCGTCGGTGGAGGTGGTCTCGGGGATCGCCCGTGAACTGGGCATGCAGGGCACACCTGCGTTCACCGGGTCGGGGATCCACGCCCCGGCCGTCGCGCGCCTGCTGGCCAGGGCGCATCTGGAGGCGGAGGCCGGGGACACCCTGGCCGCCTCGTCGCTGACCCGGCAGGGCATCGCGCTGCTGCTGAGCGAGCACGGACGCGAGCGCACCCGCGAGGGCCGGGCGCACCGCGCGCGACCGGAGGTGGATCGGGCGCGGCAGGAGTTGGTCACGCGCCTGGTCGACCCGCCCTCGCTGGAGGAGCTGGCGGCGGCCACGGGGTTGTCACCGTTCGCGCTGACACGGGCGTTCCGGTCGGTGTACGGGCTACCGCCGCACGCCTACCTGAACCAGACGCGGGTGGGCCGGGCGCGGGAGCTGCTGCGTGCGGGGCGGCGGCCGGGCGAGGTGGCCGCCGAGGTGGGTTTCGCCGACCAGTCGCACCTGACGCGGCACTTCCGCCGGCACCTCGGGGTTCCGCCGGCCGCCTACCGCCGCGACGTCGCGGGGCCCTGACACCGGGCGCCCGGGAGGGTGCAAGAACGTTCAAGACCTGTGCCGGAGCGGCGTCCTAGCGTCGGTTCCCATGACAGTCTTCTCCGTTCTGAGGACACCGGCCGTGCGCGACAGCGTCGGGATCGGTGTGGCGGTGGGGGCCGCCGGGCTCGCGTTCGGCACCACCGCCGTGACCGCGGGCCTCTCCCCCGTGCAGGCCGTGTTCACGAGCCTGTTCGTCTTCACCGGGGCGTCCCAGTTCGCCCTGGTCGGGGTGGTCGCCGGGGGCGGCAGCCTCGTGGCGGGTGTCCTGGGCGCCCTGCTCCTCGGGGCGCGCAACACCCTGTACGGCCTGCGCCTGGCCGACGTGCTCGGATGGCACGGAGCGCGCCGGACGGTGGCCGCGCACGGGGTCATCGACGAGACGACGGCGGTGACCCTGGCCCAGCCGGACCGGGCCTCGGCCCGTCTGGCCTTCACGACGAGTTACACGGTCCTGGGCACGTTCTGGGTGGTGACCACTCTGGTGGGGGCGGCCGCCACCGACCGGGTGCACGACATCGACGCGCTGGGCCTGGACGTGGTCGGCCCGGCTGTGTTCCTGGGCCTGTTGTGGCCGCGTCTGCGGGAGGGCGGTCCGCGCGCCTGGCTGGTGTCAGGGTTGGGTGCGGGTGCGGCCCTCGCGGCGACCCCGTTCCTCCCTCCGGGGGTGCCCGTGCTGCTGGCGGCCTGTGCGGCGTGTGTGGCGCTGATCGGCCCCGCGCAGTCAGGTTCTCCGATCCCGGCCGACACGGAGTCCGGGGACGTGGGCCCCGGCGACGGTGAGGAGGCCCGCCGATGATGCTGTGGATCGCTCTGGTCGCCACGGCGGCCGGCTGTTACCTGCTCAAGTACGCCGGGTTGGCCGCGCCCCGGTCGGTGTTGGACAACCCGTGGGTGCAGCGGTTCGCCGTGGCCGTGCCGCTGGCGCTGCTGGCGGCCCTGGTCGCGGTGGAGGCGCTGGGCGACGGGCAGTCCCTGGTCTGGGACGGGGCCCGGATGGCGGGGCTGGGCGCGGCGGTGTGCGCGCTGGTGCTGCGGGCCCCGTTCCTGGTGGTGATCGTGGCGGCGGCCGCGACGACGGCGGGGCTGCGCGCGCTGGGGCTGGGCTGAACCACGGCTGTCCACAAGCGGCCTGCGGTGTTCTTGACCACCCCGGGCGGTGGTGCCAGAGTCGGCCGCACGAGCCCGGTCTCCCACCGGTGCGCGCCCGCCCCTCCACAAGAGGGCGCGGGCCCGCGAGTGGACCTTGCGACGATGGAAGGACCCGCCCATGGCCACCACCCCCTCCCCCACGACCACCGCAGCGCAGGCGGTCGTGGCGGTCCTGGCCGGCGCCGGAATCCGGCGCTGTTACACCGTTCCCGGCGAGAGTTTCCTGGAGTTGGCCGACGCGATCGACCGGCACGAGCACATGGACCTGGTCTCGACCCGGCACGAGAACGGCGCCGGGTTCATGGCCGAGGCCGAGGGCAAGCTGACCGGGGTCCCGGCGGTGGCGGCGGCCACGCGCGGGCCGGGCGCCTCCAACCTCGCGGTGGGGGTGCACACCGCCCACCAGGACTCCACCCCGATGATCGTGTTCCTGGGGCAGGCCGAGACCGACCGCTTGGGGCGCGAGGCCTTCCAGGAGGTGGACCTGACGGCGTTCTACGCGCCCATCACCAAGTGGTCGACGACCGTGCACCGGGCCGACCGGTTGGCCGAGGTGACGGCGGAGGCGGTGCGGGTGGCCACGAGCGGGCGGCCCGGGCCGGTGGCGATCGCGGTCCCGGGCGACCTGTTCGGCGAGCGGGTGCCCGTGCCCCCGGAGCGTTCAGGGTACGAGCCGCCACGCCCTCCGCTGTCCGAGCACGACCGGGACCGGTTGGCGACCTGGCTGACCCGGGCGGTGCGTCCGGTGATCGTGGCCGGCGGCGGGGCGCGCGGGGCGCGTGAGCAGCTGGTGCGGGTGGCCGAGCACTTCAGCACGGGCGTGTACTCGTCGTGGCGGCGCCAGGACGTCTTCCCCAACGACCACCCGCTCTACCTGGGCCACCTCGGGCTGGGCAGTGCCCCCTCGACCTTGGAGGCGCTGCGCGAGTCGGACGCGGTGCTGGTGGTGGGGTCGCGGTTGAGCGAGACGACCACGCAGGGGTACCGGCTTCCGGCCCCGGGGACGCGGGTCGCGCAGATCGACGCCGACCCCCGCCAGGTGGGGGCGGGGACCGACCTGTGGTTGGGCACGGTCGCCGACTCGGGCGAGGCGCTGTCCTCGCTGGCGGCCTCGCGGCTGCCCTCCTCGTTCCGGGACTGGAGCGCGGCGCGGCGGGTGTGGGTGGAGAGCACCCGGCCGCCGCGGTCGGTGGAGCAGCACACCGGCCCGGGCCTGCACCCGTGGAGTGTCATCGAGGGGATGCGCGAAACGCTGCCGGAGGAGACCCTGCTGACCAACGACGCCGGCAACTTCGCGGCGTTCCTGCACCGCGGCTGGTGGTACCGGGCCCCTGAGACGCAGTTGGCGCCCACGAGCGGGGCGATGGGGTACGCGGTTCCGGCGGCGGTGGCGGCGAAGCTGGCCCGGCCCGAGCGCACGGTGGTGGCGGTGGTCGGCGACGGCGGCGTGACCATGACCGGTCAGGAACTGGAGACCGCGGTGCGGGTGGGCGCCCCGATCACGGTGGTGGTGTTCCAGAACGGCCTGTACGGCACGATCGCGATGCACCAGGCGCGTGAGCTCGGGCGGATGGCGGGCACGAGCATCAGCGGCCCGTTGGACCTGGCCGGGTTCGCGCGCTCGCTGGGTGCGCGCGGGGCGACGGTGGACTCCCACGAGGGCTTGGTCAAGGCGTTGTCGGAGGCGGTGCAGGCCGAGGGGCCGACCCTGGTGGACGTGCGCACCGACCCCGATGTGATCAGCCCGTCGGCCACGCTGTCGGACCTCCTGCCGAGCTAGTTTCCCCCCGTTCCAGGGGCCCGGGCGCGCACGCTCGGGCCCTTTGTCGTGCATCGGCGCAGTTCAGGGAGGATTGCCCTTTAACCCACTTAATAAGTAGGGTTTATAGGGAATGGAACACGGGGCCGGACCCCACCGGACCCGCTCCCCGAAGGAGACCGCCATCCCGAAGCGACCTACCTCCCTGACCCACAGCACCGCGCTGGCACTCGCCCTCCTCCTCACCACCGCCGCGTGCTCCACCGAGGACGAAGGGCCCCGGCTCGGCCTCGACCAGCCCCTGCCCGAAGAGATCCCCGACGGCACGACCCTGGCCATCGGCGACCCCAAGACCCAGCGCGCCCTGGAACTGTCCGGCGAGATCGACGACCTGCCCTTCGAGGCCGAGTGGGCCAACATGGACGGCGGGCCGCAGACCACCGAGGCCTTCCGGGCCGACGCCCTGGACGTGGGCGCCGTTGCCGACATCCCGCCCCTGCATGCCCGCTGGACCGACCTGGACGTGCGCGTGATCGCGGCCGCCGAACGCCAGGACCCGCTCGACCATCCCCTCTACGAGATCGGCATCGCACCCGGCGCCGACGTCGACGAGCTCTCCGACATCGAAGGGCTCCGAGTCGCCTACAGCCCCGGCCAGGCCCAGGGCGCCCTGGTGCTGCGCCTGCTCGACTCGGTCGGGCTCGGCCAGGACGACGTGGAACTGGTGGAGATGACCAGCGTCGACGACACCTACGTGCAGACGCTGGGCAGCGACGAGGTCGACGTCGCCCCGCTCGGGGGTGTACAGATCCGCCGCTACGAAGAGCTCTACGGCCAGGACGGCGGAACCACGCTCCAGCACGGCCTGCGCGACGACCCCTGGCACCTGTACGCACCCGAGGAGGTCCTGGAGGATCCGGCCAAGGCCGCGGCCCTGCACGCCCTCGTTCAGGCCTGGGCCCGGTCGACGCAGTGGATCAGCGAGAACCCCGGGGAATGGGCGCAAGGTTACTACGTCGAGCACGAGGGCCTGAGCGCCGACGACGCCGCCTACCTGGTCGAACGCGACGGGCAGGCGGTCGTTCCCACCGACTGGGACGACACCATCGAGCGCCACCAGCAAACCGCCGACCTGCTCTCCCGCGAACAGGACTGGCCCGAGGTCGACGTGCGCGAGGACGTCTACGACCTGCGGTACGAATCGGCCGCGTCCGAGGCCCTGGGCGGTGACCGGTGAGCGCGCCGGCGGCCGGGACCGCAGGCCCGGACGTCCTGCCCCCGCGCTCCGCCCGCGGACGCCGCCTGGGGCCGGGGCCGCGCGTGCCCGGGCTGCTCGCCCTGGGCCCGTTGCTGCTGCTGGCCGTGTGGTTCCTGGGTTCGGCCACCGGGTTCATCGACGAACGCACCCTGTCCGCGCCCTGGACCGTGGTCGCCACCGCAGGGGACCTCGTCGCCGACGGAACCCTGCCCGACCACCTCGCCGCGTCCGCGCAACGCGCCCTGCTCGGCCTGGTGTCGGGGATCGCGGTCGGCCTGGCCCTCGCGCTCGTCTCCGGGCTGAGCCGCCTGGGCGAGGGCGTGGTCGACGGCCCGATGCACGTCAACCGCGCCGTGCCCAACCTGGCGCTGCTGCCGCTGCTCATTCTGTGGTTCGGCATCGGTGAAGAGATGAAGGTCATCACCATCGCCCTGGCCGTGGTCGTGCCGATCTACGTGCACACCCACAACGGGCTGCGGGCCATCGACCGGCGCTACGTGGAACTGGCCGAGACCCTCGGCACGTCGCGGACGGCCTTCCTCGCGCGTGTGGTGCTGCCCGGGGCCCTGCCCGGTTTCCTGCTGGGGCTGCGTTTCGCCGTGACCGCGGCCTGGCTGTCCCTGGTCGTGGTGGAGCAGGTCAACGCCACCAGCGGCCTCGGCTACATGATGACGCTCGCCGGGACCTACGGACAGACCGACGTCATCGTCGTCGGCCTGGTCGTCTACGCGGTCCTGGGCCTGCTCATGGACGGACTCGTACGACTCGTGCAGAGGAGGGCGCTGGCATGGCGCCGGACACTGGAGGACTGACCCTCGACACCGCCCCGAAGCCGTCCCCCGCGGCCGATGCCTCCCCCGGCGACGGGCCCGCGGTACGGGTCCGCGGGCTGACGCGCGGCTTCGGTGGCCGTGTCGTCCTGGACGGGATCGACCTCGACATCCGCCGGGGCGAGTTCGTGGCCCTGCTGGGACGCAGCGGCTCGGGCAAGAGCACCCTGCTGCGCGCCGTGGCCGGGCTCGACCACGGCGTCGCGGGCCGCGGAAGTATGGACACACCCGAGCACGTGTCCATGGTCTTCCAGGACTCCCGGCTCCTGCCGTGGCAGCGGGTCCTGGCCAACGTCGTGCTCTCCCTGCCCGGGCCGAACGCAAGGGAACGCGGCCGGGCGGCACTGGCCGAGGCCGGTCTGGAGGGGCGCGAGCGCGCCTGGCCCCACGAGCTCTCCGGCGGTGAGCAGCAGCGCGCCGCGCTGGCCCGCTCGCTGGTGCGCGAACCCGAGCTGTTGCTGGCCGACGAGCCCTTCGGCGCCCTGGACGCCCTCACCCGGATGCGCATGCAGGCGCTGCTGCTGCGCCTGGTGGAGGCCCACCGCCCTGCCGTCCTTCTGGTCACGCACAGCGTCGACGAGGCCATCACCCTGGCCGACCGGGTCGTGGTGCTGGCCGACGGGACCGTGGGCGCCGACGTGCCCGTGGACCTGTCCGGTCCCCGCGAGAGCGCCTCCCCCGCCTTCGCGGACCTGCGCCGCCGGCTGCTGTCCGAACTCGGTGTCACCGACGCCCCCGACGAGGAGGCCCCCGCATGAGCGAACCCGCCCCCCGACAGCTGCACCTGAACCTGTTCATCTACCCCGGAGGCCACCACGAGGCGGCCTGGCGCCACCCCGACACCCCGCGGGACCGCCTACTGGACCTGGGCTTCTACCAGGACCTGGCCCGCCGGGCCGAGGACGCGGCCTTCGACGCCGTCTTCCTCGCCGACGGGCCCTCCCTTGCGGCCAACGTGCGCTACGCGTCCCGGTTCCGGTTGGAGCCCTTCACCTTCCTGTCCGGGCTGGCCGCGGTGACCGAACGCATCGGCCTGGTGGCCACCGCCTCGACCACCTACACCGAGCCGTACAACCTCGCCCGCCTGTTCGCCTCCCTCGACCACCTGAGCGGGGGCCGGGCGGGCTGGAACATCGTCACCACCGGCGACCCGGGCGCGGCCGCCAACTTCGGTCTCGACAGCCACCCCGTGCACGCCGAGCGGTACGCCCGCGCGCACGAGTTCGTCGACGTGGTCACTGCCCTGTGGGACAGCTGGGAGGACGGTGCGCTGGTCGCCGACCCGGGCACGGGCGTCTTCGCCGACACCGACCTCATCCACCCGATCGGGCACAGCGGGGAGCACTTCGACGTGGCCGGGCCGCTCAACGTCCCGCGCTCGCCCCAGGGCCGGCCGGTCTACGTGCAGGCCGGGTCCTCCCAGGACGGGCGGGCCTTCGCGGCGCGGCACGCGGAGGCGGTCTTCACCGCCCACCAGACCCTGGCCGACGCGCAGGCCTTCTACACCGACATCCGGGAACGGGCCCGTGCGCTGGGACGGGACCCCGACCACGTCAAGGTCCTGCCGGGGATCAGTCCGTTCGTGGGCTCCACCGAGCGTGAGGCCCGGGAGCTGGAGGAACGCTTCAACGCGCTGACCCAGCCCGAGTACTCCCTGGGCCAGCTGGAACGCATGACCGGGCTGGACCTGGCCGGGCACGACCTCGACGCGCCCTTCCCCGCCCACCTGATCGGGCCGGAGCAGCGCGCCGACGCCCGCAGCCGCCTCCAGGTGGTGCTGGGCATCGTCGACCGCGAGCGCCCCACCCTGCGCGGGCTGCTGCACCGGCTGGCGGGGGCGCGCGGCCACCACGTTCTCGCGGGAACACCCGAGCGGATCGCGGACACGATCCAGACGTGGTTCGAGCAGGGCGCGGCCGACGGGTTCAACGTGATGCCGCCCCACCTGCCCGGCGGCTTCGACGCCTTCGTGGACCACGTGGTGCCCCTGCTGCGCGACCGGGGGTTGTTCCGGGAGAAGTACACGGGCACGACCCTGCGCGAGCACTACGGTCTCCCCCGCCCGGACAGCGGTTCTGCCCCGCCGGTGGCCCAGGACCGCGCGATCCTGGGCCACGTGCACCCCTGACACGGCCCCGGACCGACAGAAATGGGCCCCGGACGATCGTTCGTCCGGGGCCCGCTGCGGCGCGGAGGCGTTGATGTCGGAGGAGGGCGTGCCCTCCCGACGCGTCAGTCCTCGCGGAGCTGGTCGACGGCCTGCGCGAGGTCGTCGGGGTAGGGGCTGGAGAATTCGACCGGGCGTCCCTCGGTGGGGTGGTCGAAGCCCAACCGCACCGCGTGCAGCCACTGGCGCTTCACCCCGAGGCGCTCGGCCAGCGTGGGGTCGGCCCCGTAGAGCATGTCGCCCACGCACGGGTGACGCAGCGCGGCCATGTGCACGCGGATCTGGTGCGTGCGCCCGGTCTCGAGCTTGACCTCCAGCAGGCTCGCGGCCCGGAAGGCCTCCTCGGTGTCGTAGTGCGTCACCGATTCCCGCCCGCCGCTGACCACGGCCCAGCGCCCGTCGCCGGCGGGGTGGCGCCCGATGGGGGCGTCCACGGTGCCGCGGAGCGGGTCGGGGTGGCCCTGGACCAGTGTGTGGTAACGCTTGTCGACCGTGCGCTCCTTGAAGGCGCGCTTGAGGACGCTGTAGGCGAGCTCGCTCTTGGCCACGACCATCAGGCCGGTGGTGTTGGCGTCCAGCCGGTGCACGATGCCCTGGCGTTCGGCGGCGCCGCTCGTGGCCAGCTGCACACCGGACGCCAGGAGCCCTTCCAGGACACTGGGCCCGGTCCAGCCGACCGTGGGGTGGGCGACGACACCGATGGGCTTGTCCACCACGATGATGTCGGTGTCCTCGTGCACGATCGTCATGCCCGGGACGGCCTCGGCCCGCGGGACCGGGGCGCTGGGCGGCGGCGGGAGCGTGATCTGGAGCCAGGCGCCGGCCTGGACACGGTCGGACTTGCCGGCCTCGGAACCGTCGACGAACACGTCGCCTGCGGTGATGATCTCGGCCGCCCGGGTGCGCGAGAGCCCGAACATGCGGGCGATCGCAGCGTCGAGCCGGTCGCCCTCCAGGCCGTCGGGCACGGGCAGGCTGCGGGTGTCGCTCACTGGGCCCTCCCCTCACCGGTTCCGTCGCCGGGCTCGCCGCGCTCGGCGTCGTCCTCGGCACCGTCACCGGTGTCGTCGTCGTTGCGGTGCTCGACCTGCTCGGGTCGGGCGGCAGCGGCGGTCGCGCCGTCCTTGCCCTCCTCCGAGGCGAGGGTGCCGTCCAGGTTGATGCCCTTGAAGGTCAGCACCACCACCAGGAACGCACCGACCACCACGCAGGAGTCCGCGACGTTGAACACGGGCCAGTTCGGCACGCTGATGAAGTCGACGACGGCGCCCTCGAAGGGGCCCGGCGGGCGGAAGAACCGGTCGACGAGGTTGCCGGCGGCGCCGCCCATCATCAGGCCGAGAGTCACACCCCACCACACGCTGCGCACGCGCCACCCGATGTAGCCGATGCCCAGCACGACGACGGTGGAGATGACGGTGAACACCCACGTGTAACCGGTGCCCAACGAAAAAGCGGCCCCGGTGTTGAACACCAGGGTGAACTGGAGGAAGCTGCCGATCACGTCGACGAACTCACCACGGCTGAGGGCGGACAGCGCCCATTCCTTGGTGAGGAAGTCGACGACGAGCGCGGTGAGGGCCACCCCCGCGAGCAGTACGTACCTGCGGGGTCTCCCGGAAGCCTCTTCGTTGGTGGTCATGTTGTTGTCCCCGGAGGGCTCTACCTCAGTCAGCGACGCTCCTCGCGCTGTTTGCAGGTGACGCACAGGGTGGCGCGGGGGAACGCCTGAAGGCGGGCCTTCCCGATCGCCTGGCCGCACGACTCGCAGACCCCGTAGGTTCCCGCGTCCATCCGTTCGATCGCCTTCTCGCTCTGCGCGAGCAGGTCACGAGTATTGTAGGCCAACGCCAGATCGTGCTCGCGCTGGAAGGCCTTGGCCCCGGTGTCCGCGGTGTCGTCCCCCGCGCCCTCGACGGGGTCGGTGAGGCGTTCGGTGAGTTCGCTCTCGTTCTGCGCCAGTTCCTCGCGCTGGGAGGCGATCTCCGCCTCGAGCTGGTGGCGCACCTCGGCGAGCTCCTCGGACGTCCAGGGGTCCTCGCCGGGTCGCACCGGAAGGTCTGCGGCTTCGGTGGCCTTCATGGTGGGTTCCTTCCCCGTCGGTTCGCGGACCGGTTCCCTCCCCGCCTCGCGGTGGGTCCCCCGGGGAGTCGGCCCGACTGGTGCGGCGAAGCCTAGGCAAAGAACGGACACGAGGCAACGATCCGGTCAGACCGGTGCGGCGCCCGCAGGCCCCGCACCGTGGTGGTCCCGGCCCGTTTCACTCCACCGTCGCGAACCCCCCGTAGTCCTCGGCGAGCAGGCCCAGGTGGGTCTCGTCGAAGACCGCGGGGCCGCCGTGCGGGCCGGTGTGCACCTCGATGACCCAGTCCACGTCCTCGGCATCGTCCTCGCCGGCGAGCATGTCCCGGTGCACCGTGCAGGGTTCGTACCCCTGCTCCTGGAGCTGTTCGGCCAGCTCATCGGCGTCCTCGCGTTCGGTCAGCGTCACCATGACGGCGCCTCGGCCCACGGCCATGTCTCTTCCTCCCCTGGAAACAGCGGGATGCGCGTTGCCCCGCTGCGATATCCTGAACGTGAACGGTGTCGATGGGGAGAGTAACGCTGGCACCGACCGGTTGGAGCACGGCCCCCGCGGCCGGCCCGCCCAGCGACCCGGGGACGGTGGGAGCCCGGGGGTACGGCCAGCGCGAAGATCACCCCGGAGCCGCCGGAGGAACAGGGCGCGCGGCGCCCCCAGTAGAACCGGCACCGGCGTAACGAAGTGGGAACCGCGGCCCCGCCGCGGCTCCAAGGAGGGTGGTACCGCGGGGTCCGCCTCGTCCCTCCGTCAGGCCCTTCCTGATGGAGAGAGGTTACGACGGTGACCGAGCACCCCCGGCCCGACGATCCCCGCGCGCTCCCGCAGTTGCCCGCGCAGATCGACCTTCCTGCGACCGAGCGCGAGATCCTCGACCGGTGGTCGAAGGAGAACGTCTTCGAGCGCTCGCTGGAACAGACCCGCGGCAAGCCGTCCTGGGTCTTCTACGAGGGCCCCCCGACCGCGAACGGTGTGCCCGGTGTGCACCACGTCGAGGCGCGCGCGTTCAAGGACGTCTTCCCCCGGTTCCGCACGATGCGCGGCTACCACGTCGACCGCAAGGCCGGCTGGGACTGCCACGGCCTGCCCGTCGAGGTCGCCGTGGAGAAGGAACTCGGCCTGAGCGGCAAGAAGGACATCGAAGAGTTCGGCATCGCCGAGTTCAACGCCCGCTGCCGCGAGTCGGTCATGCGCAACGTCGGCGCGTTCACGGCCATGACCGAGCGCATGGGGTACTGGGTCAACACCGACGACGCCTACCGCACCATGGACGCCCAGTACGTGGAGTCGGTCTGGTGGGCCCTCAAGCAGATCTGGGAGAAGGAGCTGCTGGTGCGGGACTACCGCATCAGCCCCTACTGCCCGCGCTGCGGCACCACGCTCTCCGACCACGAGCTGGCGCAGGGCTACGAGACGGTGACCGACCCGTCGGTGTACGTGCGGTTCCCGGTGACCTCGGGCCCGCTCGCCTCGCCCGAGCACCCGACCTCGCTGCTGGTGTGGACCACGACCCCGTGGACCCTGGTCTCCAACACCGCCGTGGCCGTCCACCCGGACGTGGAGTACGTGGTCGCCACCGACGGCAACGAGCGCCTGGTCGTGGCCCGCCCGCTGTTCGAGAAGGTGCTCGGCGAGGGCTGGGAGCTCACCGGGGAGCGCTTCGAGGGCGACGAGATGGAGCGCTGGACCTACCAGCGCCCGTTCGAGCTGGTGCCCTTCGACGAGCCGGCGCACTACGTCGTGCTCGCCGACTACGTGACCGTCGAGGACGGTACCGGTCTGGTGCACCAGTCGCCCGCCTTCGGTGGCGACGACATGGTGGTCTGCCGCTCCTACGGCCTGCCGGTGGTCAACCCGGTGCGGCCCGACGGCACCTTCGAGGCCGACCTCGACCTGATCGGGGGCGAGTTCTTCAAGACCGCCGACAAAACCCTGGTGCGCGACCTCAAGCAGCGCGGGCTGCTCTTCCGCCACCAGCAGTACGAGCACTCCTACCCGCACTGCTGGCGCTGCCACACGCCGCTGCTCTACTACGCGGTCCCCTCCTGGTACATCCGCACGACGGCGATCAAGGACCAGCTCCTGGAGCAGAACCAGGCCACGAACTGGGTTCCGGAGAACGTCAAGGAGGGCCGCTTCGGCGAGTGGCTGCGCGGCAACGTCGACTGGGCTCTCTCCCGCAACCGGTACTGGGGCACGCCGCTGCCGATCTGGGAGTTCCCGGACGGGCGCCAGATCTGCGTGGGTTCGTTGGAGGAACTGAGCGAGCTCAGCGGCCAGGACCTGTCGAACCTGGACCCGCACCGGCCCTACGTCGACGACATCGTCATCCCGGACCCCGACGCCGACCCGTCGCTGCCCGAGGAGGAACGGGTCGCCCGCCGGGTGCCCGAGGTCATCGACGCCTGGTTCGACTCCGGTTCCATGCCGTTCGCGCAGTGGGGCGCCCCGCACCGGGAGAAGGAGACCTTCGAGGCCAACTTCCCCGCGCAGTACATCTCCGAGGCCATCGACCAGACCCGCGGGTGGTTCTACTCGCTGCTGGCCGTGAGCACACTCGTGTTCGGCCGGAACTCGTTCGAGAACGTGGTCGTGCTCGGCCACATCCTCGCCGAGGACGGCCGCAAGATGAGCAAGCACCTGGGCAACGTGCTGGAGCCGATCCCGGTGATGGACCGCCACGGCGCGGACGCGCTGCGCTGGTTCATGCTGGCCAGCGGTTCGCCGTGGACGGCCCGCCGTGTGGGGCACACGGTGCTGGAGGAGATCGTCCGCAAGGTCCTGCTGACCTACTACAACACGGTCTCCTTCTTCACCCTGTACGCGAACGCCGGTGAGGGCTGGGACCACACGAAGCTGGCCGACGCCCCGGCGCCGCAGGACCGCCCGCTGCTCGACCGGTGGCTGCTCTCCGAGCTCAACGAGGTCGTCCGCGACGTCACCGAGGCGATGGACAACTTCGACACCACGGGTGCGGGCCGACGGCTGACCGCGTTCGTCGACGACATCTCGAACTGGTACGTGCGCCGCTCGCGCCGCCGGTTCTGGGGCGGTCCTTCGACCCCCGAGGGTGCGTCGGCCTTCGCGACGCTGTTCGAGGCGCTGGAGACGGTCACGCTGCTGATGGCCCCGATCGTGCCGTTCCTGACCGAGCACGTGTGGTCGGCGCTGCGCCGTCCGGGTGCGGCCGACTCGGTGCACTTGGCTTCGTGGCCGGAGTACCGCGAGGACCTGACCGACCCGGAGCTGGCCCGCGACATGGCGCTGACGCGCCGCCTGGTGGAGCTGGGCCGGTCGGCCCGCGTCGACCAGGCCGTGCGCACCCGGCAACCGCTGGGACGCGCGCTGGTGGGGGCCGAGGGCTTCGCGGGGCTGCCCGAGCAGCTGCGCGCGCAGGTCGCCGAGGAGCTGAACGTGCAGTCCCTGGAGTCGCTGTCCACGGTCGGCGGCGACCTGGTCGACTACACGGTCAAGCCGAACTTCCGTGCGCTGGGCAAGCGGTTCGCCAAGCGCACGCCGCTGGTGGCCAAGGGCATCCAGGCCGCCGACCCGGCCGCCCTGGTCGAGCAGGTGCGCGGCACCGGCTGGGCCCAGGTGGAGGTCGAGGGCGAGCACGTGGAGGTCAGCGCCGACGAGGTGCTGGTGACCGAGCAGCCGCGTGAGGGCTGGGCGGTGGCCTCGGAGTCGGGGGCGACCGTCGCCCTGGACCTGGAGCTCACACCCGAGCTGCGCCGCGCGGGCCTGGCCCGGGAGATGGTGCGGATGCTCCAGGAGGCGCGCAAGCGCAGCGGCCTGGACGTCTCCGACCGGATCCACGTGCGCTGGTCGGCCTCGGACGAGGCCGCGCGTGCCCTGGAGGAGCACAGCGAGACCATCGCCGGGGAGGTCCTCGCGGACGTCTTCGCCGCCGGTGAGGTCGACGGTGACCTGTTCACCACGAGCTCCGAGGAGTTCGGCGTGAGCTTCGGGTTCCGCAAGGCCTGACGTATCCGCGAAAGGGACGGGGCCGCGGCCCCGTCCCTTTCCTGTGTCACCGGTCCGGGGTCGGCCTCGGAAGCGCTCTGAGGGCCCGGCAGGGAGTTGCACGGGCCCCGGGTGGTCAGCGGGAGGGGCCGGGCTCCTCGGCGCCGACGGTGTCCGTCTCGCGCTCGGGGGTCTCGTGGTCGCTGTCCACGATGACCGCGTAGGCGACGGCGTGCTCGCCCTCGTCGCCGGTCTCCTCTGCGGCCTCCTCGGCCTCGGAGCCGTCGGAGGGGTCGCTGTCCGTGCCCTCGTCCTCGTCCTGTTCGTCGACGGGGACCTCGTCCGCGGTGGTCTCTCCGGCGTCGTCCTGGGCCGCGGGGGACTCGGAGGTCTCGGAGACGCCGTCCTCCGAGGGATCGGCGTCCTCTGTCTCTTCGGCTTCCTCCGGGCGGTCCTCGTCCGCGGCGTTCTCCGGGAAGTCCCCGTCCGCGGGCTCCCCGTCCTCGTCACTCTCGACGTCGGTTTCGGCGTCGGCGGAGGTCTCGGAGGTCTCCTCCACGGGCTCGGTCGCCTCGTCGGGGGTCTCGTCAGCCGCGTCCTCGTCGGGCTCGGGGTCGGGCACGACCGCCTCGGCCTCGTCATCAGCAGGGTCGGCCGACTCGTCGGTGGCCTCGGCTGTGACGGTCTCGTCGTCGGCGTCGGAGGCGGCTTCGGCGGTGTCCTCGTCGGCAGAGGTGTCGTCCTCTGCGGGGTCTCCCCCGTCGTCCTCGGAACCGTGCGCTTCGGCCGGCTCGGGCTCGGCGGGGTCCGCGCCGACGGCCTCGTCGTGGTCGGAGTCTTCTTCGTCGCCCCCGGAGGTGACGGTCGCCTCGTCCTCGGTCTCGGAGGGTTCCTCGGCATCGGCCGCGGCGGTGTCCTCGACGGGCTCACTGCCGGCCCCGTCCTGGACCGTTTCGTCGTCGGCGGTGTGCGCCGTCGCGGGAGCCTCGTCGGGCTCGACCTGCTCGGGCTCGGGGATCTCGTCCTCGTCGGCACCGGACCCGGGTCCGGTGTCCTCGACGGGATCGGAAGTTCGGGGGGCGGGGCCGCTCTCCTCCTGCTCGGCGTCCGTCGCGCGGACACTGGCGGAGAAGGGGACCTCCTCGTCGTCGAAGGCCGAGGTACCCGCCGGTTCGGCAGGGGCGGGGGTCGTCTCCTCGGCGGGGGGTTCGGTCGGGGCAGGAACGTGCGCCGAGCCGTGCTCGGAACCTTCCTCCTCGGGGCCGGTCCCTGACACGTAGGCATCCCGCACCGGCTCGTTCGCCGGTGCGGGCACGCGCCTGGTGTCCTCCGGTTCGGTCGTTGCAGGCTCGGAACCCACGGCGGTGGCCCCCGTCGCGAGGGCACCTGCCTCCGTCACGGGGACGGACGACTTCCCCAAACCGTCCGTCCCGGAGATGTCGGTTTCCGGTCTGGTCGTGCCGTACCTCTGCTGCACGAGAGCGCCGATCAAGAGGAGGACGCTCGTGGCGCCGAGTCCCAGTGAGATGAACACCAGGACGGTCTCGGCGAACACCAGGGCGGACAGCATGACGACGATCGCCGCCAGGACCGCCACGGTCGCAAGGATGCTGAGGATCACGGGTCGACCAAGGCCTTTACACGTGTCGTACCGGAGTCTTCACTTGTTCGGAGCCGAACGGACCGCTGTGGTCACGGCCGTCGGTGCTGGTGTCAGCGCCGCTCGTGCGGGGCTTCACCGGGGTGGTAACCGCCGTGCTGGGCCGGCTCGGGCTGACCGAACGGGTTGGCACCGGGGTTGGGCTGCTGCTGCATGCCCGGGTTGGCGCCGGACTGCGGACCCATCGTCTGGAAGCCACCCGTGGTGTTCGGGTTGATGTCGGCCGACTTGGCCTTCTCTTCCTCGTTCTTGAGCTCGTTGAGCTGCCGCTCGAAGTAGTCCTTCAGACGGCTGCGGTACTCGCGCTCGAAGTCCTTGAGCACGTTGACCTTGTGCTCGAGCTCCTCGCGCTGCTGCACGAGGCTGCCCATGACCTGGCGGTGGCGCTCCTGGGCGTCGCGGTCCAGGTTCTCGGAGCGGGCGCGGGCCTCGCCGATGATCTGGTCGGCCTGGCGGCGGGCCTTGCCGAGGATGTCCTCGGACTCGTGGCGGGCGCGGCCGAGCGTCTCGTCGGCCTCGCGGCGCGCGTCGGAGATCGCCTGGTCGGCCGTCTGCTGGGCCAGGGCCAGGATGCGGGAGGCGGTGTCCATGTTCTCCTCGCCACCCATGGCGAGGTTGGCACCGGTCATCCCGGCGGGCATCTGGGGAACGGGGGCCTGGGAAGCCTGCTGGGGCTCGGCGGCCTGGGCCTGAGCCTGGGGCTGCGGGGCGGCGGGCTCGGGCTGAGGGGCCGGCTCGGGGGCGGCCTGCTGCTGCTCCTGGGGCTGCTGGAAGTCCTGCATGCCGGCGTTGGGCACCTGGCCCCGCAGGCACTCGGCCAGCTTGCCGCGCAGCTCCTCGTTCTCCTGGATGAGGCGGTCGAGCTCGGACTCGACCTCGTCGAGGAAGGCGTCGACCTCTTCCTCGTCGTAGCCCGGTCGGAGCCGGGTGGTACTGAACTGCTTGTTCCGCACATCGGCGGGTGTCAGCGGCATGTTCGTCTCCTTGGCGCGCTTGGAGTCTGTCCGTAGGGACGCTACCTGATCGTGACCTTACGGCAATCCAGATCATGACCAAGACCACATAACGGAACCCGAGGCTGCTGATTCACCCTCGGGTCAGGTCCCTAAGCGACTTGCAGTGCCCCGATGAAGCTCATGAGGATCCACACGATGATGAAGAGGACCAGGACACTCAGGTCGAGTGCGATGCTCCCCAACCGCACCGGCTTGATGAACCTGCGGAGGAACTTCAGGGGTGGGTCGGTGATCGTGTATACGACCTCTGCGAGCACGAGCACGAACCCGGTGGGGCGCCACGTCCTGGAGAAGGACTGAACCATCTCCAAGACCACTCTCGCGATCAGCACGAACACGAACAGCTGGAGCGCGATGAGCAGCACGGACAGGACGATACTCACGGTCGTTCCTCGACCCAATCTCTGGACAAATGTGATGGTCTAGCTCTGATTGAAGAACCCTCGCTCAGCGATCCGCGCCTTGTCTTCGGCGGTCACCTCGACGTTGGCCGGGGACAGCAGGAACACCTTGTTGGTCACGCGTTCGATACTGCCATGCAGACCGAAGATCAGACCAGCCGCGAAGTCGACGAGACGCTTGGCGTCGCTGTCGACCATCTCGGTCAGGTTCATGATCACCGGAGTGCCTTCCCGGAAGTGTTCTCCGATCGTACGCGCCTCGTTGTAGGTGCGCGGATGGAGCGTTGTGATTCGAGCGAGGTCTGCCATCGAGGCGGTCGTGGTCGCTCCACCGCGTCGGTCACCCGTTCCCAGGTAGTCGCCGGTGTCGGTCACGTCCTCGCCTCGTGTTCCCTCTTCTCGCGGAACGACTGCGTCACGGTCACGCTGCTCGTCCACGACCTCGTCGAAATCGTCGAACTCATCATATTCGTCCGCATAGCGGTGATCGTAACGGTCGTCCTCCACGAGGCCGAGGTAGACCGCCATCTTGCGCATCGCGCCGGCCATCCCATGTCCTCCGTCGTCCCCGCGGTCTTCACCGCACCCGACATCCTCTGTACTCGCCCGCCAACCCCTGCTGGGTGGGCCGTTCGCTCATCAGGGCGAACTCCGCAGACGGGCTCCAAGGTCCATGTGGGGACATTACCCCACGATCGGTTACCGGGCTCCGAGCAACGCCGTACCGATCCGTAGGTGTGTTGCTCCTCGCTCCACCGCGGCCTCGAGATCACCACTCATACCCGCAGAGATCACCGTGGCCCGAGGGTAACGATCACGCAACCGGCAGGCCACCTCGTAAAGGCGTGCGAAGGCAGCCGAGGGGTCACCGCCCAGGGGCGCGACCGCCATGACACCGCCGATCGAGAGCGCGTCCTGCTCCTCGATACGGTCGGCGAGCTCGAGCGTGTCGGAGGGGGCCACACCGCCGCGGGGCCCGATGATGCCGGGGCGGGACTCCTCGTCGAGGTCGACCTGGACCAGGCACGTGAGCTCGCGTCCGGCCTCCGCGGCGCTCTTGCCCAGCGCGCGGGCGAGCTTGGCGCGGTCCACCGAGTGCACGTAGTCGGCGTAGCGGGCCACGGAGCGCGCCTTGTTGCTCTGGAGCTGCCCAACGAAGTGCCAGGTCAGGTCGAGGTCGGCGGTGGCCTCGGCCTTGGGTGCGGCCTCCTGGTCACGGTTCTCGCCCACGTCGGTCACGCCGAGCGAGGCGAGAATGCGCACATCACTGGCGGGGTGGGTCTTGGTCACCGCGATCAGGGACACCTCCTCCGGGCTGCGTCCGGCAGCGGTGCAGGCGGCCTCGATCCTGGACCGTGCGTCCAGGAGGTTGGCGCGGACCTGCTCGACGCGCTCGGGGTCGGTCTGTGACACGGTCTCGGTACCTCTTCTCGGGTCGGTAGTACGGCGCCGCGGCCCTTCGACTGACATGGCAGCGCGAGGTCCCGGCCCCGGGCACCGGGACCGGGCTCCGGTCGGCTCAGCTGCGCCAGACGAAGGAGGCGAAGCGCCCGGTGGGGGCTCCGCGGCGGTGGGAGAACAGCTCGGGGCTCTCGAGGGTGCAGCGTCCGTCGGCCTCCAGGCGGCCGATACCGGCCCCGCGCAGCTGGGCGGTCACGGCGGCGAGCATGTCGACCCCGGTGGTGCCCTGCCGGGTCGTGGAGGCCGCTTCGGGGGCCAGGCGGGCGGTCTCGGCCTGCATCTCCGCCGGCACCTCGTAGCAGGAACCACAGATCGTGGGGCCGAGGAAGACACTGATGCGGTCGAGCCGGGCTCCCTGCCGCACCATCTCCTCGACCAGGCGCACCGCGACCCCTCCGGCTGTTCCCAGCCTTCCGGAGTGGGCGGCGCCGAGCACGCCCGCCTCTCCGTCGGCGGCCAGGACCGGGAGGCAGTCCGCCGCCAACGAGCCCAGGACCAGGTCGGGGCGGGTCGTCACGACGGCGTCGCAGGTCCCGACCCCGCCGGGGGCGTCGGCGACCAGGACGTCGCAGCTGTGCACCTGGTTCATCCACACGACCCGGTCGGCGTCGAACCCGAGCCCGGCAGCGGCGGTGCGGCGGTTGGCCAGGACGGCCTCGCGCTCGTCCCCCGAACCCAGGCCCATGTTGAGCGAGTCGTAAGGGGCGGTGCTCACACCGCCGGCGCGCTCGGTGACGGCGGCCCGGACTCCGTGGCCGAGATCGACGACGTTTCCCATCGGTGTGCCTGCGGTCCTTCCCTGACCGGGGGACTGAGGCACCCCCGGGACGGTGAACGGCCCCGCCATGTCGGGCGGGGCCGGTTGACACGTCGATGGTATCCGGGCGTCGGAGAGCTACTTCAGGAACTCCGGCACGTCCAGGTCGTCGGGGTCGTCGAAGATGACCCGACGCCGGGGCGTGGAGGACTCCCTGCGCTCGGCGGCGCTGTCGGCGACCGCGTGGATGTGGCCGGACTGCTCCTCGTGCCGGTCGGAGGCCTCGTCCGCGGATTCCTCCACCGGCTCGGGCTCCCTCTCCTCACGCGGGGCGGGCCCACCGTGGGAGAGCGGGGCCTCGTAGGGCTCCCGGGCCGGGGTCTCGGGCTCGGAGGCCGGTTCGGGCTCCGGGGTGCGGTTCCACGGCGCTACCGGGGTCTCCGGCTCGGGCTCCGGTTCCGGCTCGGGCGCGACCGGGGTCTGCTGGACCGGGCGGCTCGGCTCGGTCCGGACCGGCTCGGTGGGCCGGGTGGCCTGAGCGTTGCGCTCCGGCTGGACGGACTGCGCGGGCCGGGCCGTCGGGCGTTCGTGTGCACGCTCGGGCTCGGGCGCCGGGGCGGCCTCGCTCCGTTCGGTGCGGGCGGTCCCGGAGATCCAGGGCGTGCTGGTGGCCGACGTCCCGCTCGCGCCCGCGGTGGGCCGGCTCGCCGCGGAGGACGGCTCCCCCCGACCGGACGTGATGCCCGCCTTGGGGGCGTCGGCCTCAGGAGGGTCCACCGGCTTGTGCTCCCGCACGACCGGCCCGGTGACCTCGGGTTCGTCGAAGCCCGCGGCGATCACCGTCACCCGGACCTCGTCGCCCAGGGCGTCGTCGATGACCGCGCCGAAGATGATGTTGGCCTCGGGCGCCGCGGAGTTGGCGACCAGCTGTGCGGCCTCGTTGATCTCGAACAGGCCCAGATCGGACCCGCCCTGGATGGAGAGCAGGACGCCGTGCGCCCCGTCGATACTGGCTTCGAGCAGGGGTGAGGAGATCGCCATCTCTGCGGCCGCGACCGCACGATCGTCCCCCCGTGCCGATCCGATCCCCATGAGCGCGGACCCTGCTCCGGACATCACCGACTTGACGTCGGCGAAGTCGAGGTTGATCAGGCCGGGCGTCGTGATGAGGTCGGTGATGCCCTGGACACCCGAGAGCAGGACCTGGTCGGCCGCCTTGAAGGCGTCCAGCACACTGACCTGGCGGTCGGAGATCGACAGGAGCCGGTCGTTCGGGATGACGATCAGGGTGTCGACCTCCTCCCTGAGCATCGCGATGCCGGACTCGGCCTGGGTGGCCCGGCGCTTGCCCTCGAAACCGAAGGGCCGGGTGACCACGCCGATGGTCAGGGCTCCGAGGGAGCGGGCGATGTTGGCCACGACCGGGGCTCCCCCGGTCCCGGTGCCGCCGCCCTCCCCGGCGGTCACGAAGACCATGTCGGCGCCCTTGAGGACTTCTTCGATCTCCTCACGGTGGTCCTCGGCCGCCTTGCGCCCCACGTCGGGGTTGGCTCCGGCTCCGAGGCCGCGGGTGAGTTCACGTCCGACGTCGAGTTTGACGTCGGCATCGCTCATCAACAGCGCCTGGGCATCAGTATTGATCGCGATGAACTCGACGCCCTTGAGCCCCTCTTCGATCATTCGGTTGACGGCGTTGACACCGCCGCCGCCGATGCCGACGACTTTGATGACCGCGAGGTAGTTCTGCGGTGCTGCCACGACGAGGGGCCTTTCCGCTCGCAATGTGCCTGTCCGGCACCGTGTCCGACGGGTGTACCGCCGGGAGGTCGGGCCGGTCCGGCATCCGGTTCTACAGTGTGCGTTCGGGTTCCCGGGACCGTGGGCCTCTGCCCGCGGAAGACTCCGGGTTCCCGGGGCCTTCGGATCCGGTCCGGCACCACCGTTCGGTGATGTGGTCCACCCTGTGATGGAACGGAACGTTTCCCAAGTACCCCGACAAGCGTGTCTTGCTGCTCAGTTGACCGTGGTTGTGTCCCCGACAGTAAGCGGGCCGCCGACCACGGGCAACCGATCACGGCATCAGCCTAACTGCGCATAACACGAGGAAGCCAAGCGCCGACCCGGCGCGTCGCGTCCCGAATGTCCAACACCACGAATGGTGTGGACGGTGCCCCGACCGAACACGGGCGACCGTTCCCCCGTGTCCCCCTTTTCCCGGAGCGTCCGTTTTCTTGGGCCCGGAGTGGTTCGGCCTTCACTTGACGATGGCGAGGTCGGGGTTGGAGACGTCGTAGACCTGTCCGTCCTGCGGGGGGTGTTCGCCCATGAGGACCCGGAGGACGTCGCTCTTGTCCTCGGTGTCGGAGGCGTCTCCCCATTCCACGGTGGAGCCGTCGGCGAGCTGGACCGTGATCTCCCCGCCCTCGGAGGCGTCGATGAGCTGCATCTGCGCGAGGAGGGAGTCGGGGGCGGTCTCGACGATGTCGGAGGCGGCGCGCACCCCGGCGTTGCCCTCGACCTCGCCGGTCACGCGCACGAGCGGTTGGGCCCCGGGGCGGGCGTCGGAGTCCTCGATGCGGACCCCGTCGCCGTCGATGAGCCGGTACCCCTCCCCCACGCGTACGGCGAGCACGGGTTGGCGCTCGGTCACCTCGACGCGCAGGGTGGCGGGCCAGCTGCGGGCGACCTCCACCTCCTCGACCAGGTCGAGGTCGGCGACGCGGCCCTCGGCCGCGCCCAGGTCGACGCGGATCAGGGGGGTGCCGGTGTCCACGCCCGCGGCCTGGACGGCCTCCTGTTCGGGAACGCGTTCCAGCCCCTCGACGGAGACGTCGCGTACCACGAGCAGGCGCGATCCGAGCAGGACCCACGCGACCACGCACACGAGGCCGACCACGAGCAGGGCGACGAAGGCGAGCTTCCAGGGGTCGGACCCTCCGGCAGCGGTGTCCTCCGGTCCGGTGCCTGTGCCGTCGCCTCCGGCCTGGGCCTTGGTGGAACCGTCGGCCGCGGCGGCCTTCTTGCCCTTGCGGTCCTTCTTCTTGCCACGGGCGCCGGGCTTTTTCGGCCCGTCCCCCGCGGAGGAGCCCTTCCCGGCCTTGGCCGCCTTCTCGGGCTCGGTCTCCTTCGGCTCGGTGCCCACTCTCCACACTCCCGTCGTCCACACACGCCTTGCCCGACCACCCCACCACGCGAGCGGCCGAGGGGGTGCGCTGACGGGGCCGGGCGCGCCCCCGCCCGCAGTGGTGGGGACGCGCCCGGTGCACGGGTCAGGCCGGGGTGGCTTCCCCGGGCTCGGCGCTCGCGGCCAGGGCCTCGACGATGTGCGGGCCCAGCTCGGTGACGTCGCCGGCGCCCATGGTCAGCACGATGTCGCCCGGTCGCGCGAGCTCCGCGGCCTTGCGGACCACGGCTTCGCGCCCGGGCACGTACCACACGCCGTCCCGGTCGATGCGGGACGTGATGAGCTCGCCGGTCACGTCGGGGTCGTGGTCCTCGCGGGCTGCGTAGACCTCCATGACCACGACCTCGTCGGCCAGGTCGAGGGCGGCGGCGAACTCGTCGGCGAAGAACCGGGTGCGGCTGTACAGGTGCGGTTGGAACACCGCCACGACTCGGCCGCCGGCCAGTTCCGGGGACTCCTCGCCGAACGACTCCAGGGCCGCACGGGTGGCGTGCAGGTCGGCCTCGATCTCGGTGGGGTGATGGGCGTAACTGTCGTAGACACCCACCCCGGCGCCCTCGCCCTTGAGCTCGAAGCGGCGGGCGGCACCGGCGAAGTCGGCGATGCCCTCGACCGCGATCTCCAGGTCGTGGCCGAGCTCGTCGGCCACCGCCACGGCCGCGGCGGCGTTGAGCACGTTGTGGCGGCCCGGCACGGCGAGCTGTCCGACGATGGGCTCGTTGTCGGCCGTGTGCAGGGTGAACTCGGTGGTGAACCCGCGGGCCCGGATGCCGGAGACCCGGTAGTCGGCCTCGGGGGCCTCGCCGTAGGTCAGCACCCGCTTGCCGCGCTCGCGGCCCAGTTCGGCCACACGGCGTGCGCCCGGGTCGTCGATGCCCACGATCAGGGTGCGCTCGACGCGGTCGACGAACGAGGCGAAGTTGGCGTGGATCTCGTCCAGGCCGCTGTAGTTGTCGAGGTGGTCGGCCTCGACGTTGGTGACCACGGCGATCTTCGGCGAGAGCATGAGGAAGGAGCCGTCGCTCTCGTCGGCCTCCACCGCGATGGGGCCGCCGATCCCGGCGTCCGCGCCGAGGCCGGTGGTGACGAGCTTGCCCCCGATGACGTACCCGGGCTCGGCGCCCAGGTGCTGCAGGACCACGGTGACCATCGAGGTGGTGGTGGTCTTGCCGTGGGTGCCCGAGACCGCGATGCCCTCGCGGCCCAGGAGGAGCGCTCCGAGGGCGGCGGCGCGCGGCAGGATGCGCAGGCCGCGGCGCTGGGCCTCGACGAGCTCGGGGTTGTCCTCCCGGATGGCGGAGGAGATCACCAGGGTGTCGGCGGGTCCCAGGTTCTCGGCGGCGTGGCCCACGTGGACGTCGGCGCCCATCTGCTCGAGCTCGCGCAGGGTGTCGCTGTCGCGCGCGTCGCTGCCGGAGACCTCGGCGCCCGACTGCAGCAGCACACGGGCGATGCCGGACATCCCGGCCCCGCCCAGGCCGATGAAGTGGGTCCGGCCCAGCTTGTCGACGGGGACCGGGTCGGTCGGCCGGACCAGGCTCATCGTGCGTCCTTCCCGTCGTCCTGGAACTCCTCGTCGAAGTCGTCCTCGGAGACGTGCATCTCGGGTGTGGGCTTGTCACCGCGGGCGATGGCCATCACCTCGCGGGCCAGCTCCATGTCGGCGTCGCGGCGCCCCATACGGGCGGCGGCCTCGGACATGGAGACGATCCGGTCGGTGTCGGTGAGCATGGGGATCAGTTCGCCGGTGATCCAGTCGGTGGACAGGTCGGCGTTGTCGATCATGACACCGCCGCCGGCCTGGACGATGGGCTCGGCGTTGAGGCGCTGCTCACCGTTGCCGATCGCCAGGGGCACGAAGGCACCGGGCAGGCCCACGGCGGTGAGCTCGGCGCAGGTCATCGCGCCGGAGCGGCACATGGCGACGTCGGCGGCGGCGTAGGCCATGTCCATGCGGTCGACGTAGGGCACGGCGACGTAGGGAACGCCGTCCTGGGTGAGGTCCTGGGGTTCGTCGGCGTTCTTGGGGCCGACCACGTGCAGGACCTGGACCCCGGCGCGCGCGAACGCCGGGACCGCGGAGAAGGCGGTCTCGTTGATGCGCTGGGCGCCCTGGGAGCCGCCGAAGATGAGCAGGGTGGGCAGGTCGGGGCGCAGGCCGAAGTAGGCGCGGGCCTTGTCTCCCATGGCCAGGCGGTCCAGGGAGGAGATCTGCTCGCGCAGCGGGATCCCGACGAAACGGCCGTTACGGATCTGCGTGTGCGGGTGCCCGGTGTAGACGTGCGGGGACAGGCGCGCGCCGAGCCGGTTGGCGAGCCCGGGCAGCGGGTTGGCCTCGTGCACGACCATGGGGATGCGCCGGCGGCGCGCGGCCAGGTACCCGGGGGTGGCCACGTAGCCGCCGAAACCGACGATGACGTCGGCCTGGATGCGGTCGAGCTGTTCACCTGCGGCGCTGAGCGCTCCGGCGAGCTTGCCGGGCACGGTCAGGAGCCTGGGGGTGAGTTTGCGGGGCAGGGGCACCGCGGGGATCAGACCGAGCTCGTAGCCGCGCATGGGCACGAGGCGGTTCTCCAGTCCCCGCTCGGTCCCCAGGCACAGGATCTCCGTGTTGGGGTCGATGCGCCGCAGCGCGTCCGCAAGGGAGAGCGCGGGCTCGATATGCCCGGCCGTGCCGCCTCCGGCGAGGGCTACCCTCATCGTCGCCTATTCCTCCTTGGCCGGTCACCCGCCGGGACCGGTCCGCTGCTGTGCTTGACCGTTGTCTTGGTTCCACGCGTGCCCGGCCTGCGCGGGGCCCGAGTGGTTCGCCCGGACGCCGCCGCCGCGGCCCGTTCGTCCGTGGGGGCGGACGTCTTGTCCAGACCCAGCCAGCTTAGAGCCCTTTGGACCCGACTCGGTCCGCGGGCGGCCAGGGCCCGGGCCGCCTGGGGTTCGGAGCGGGCCAGCCCGAGCAGGATCCCGAGGGCGATCATGGTCGGGATCAGCGAGGATCCACCGTAGGAGACCAGCGGGAGCGGGATGCCCGTGACCGGGACGAGGCCGATGACGGCGGCGATGTTGATCATGGACTGGCCGATGACCCACGTCACGATGGCGGCGGCGGCCAGGCGGGCGAAGGGGTCCTTGACGCGCATGGCCACCCGGAGCCCGGCGTAACCCAGAACACCGAAGACGCCCAGGACCACGACGGTTCCGAGCAGGCCGAACTCCTCGCCGATGATGGCGAAGATGAAGTCGGACTCGGCGAAGGGCAGGAACCCCCACTTCTCGCGGCTGGCCCCGATCCCCACACCGAGCAGGCCGCCGGTGCCGAGGGCGTAGAGCCCGTGCAGGGATTGGTATCCGTCGCCGCCGGGGTCGGCCTCGGGGTCGAGGAAGGCGGTCACACGCTCGATCCGGAAGGGTTCGATGGCGATGACGATCGCGGCCAGCGCCATGACCAGTCCGAACATGGCCACGAAGAGCTTGCCGGGCGCACCGGCCACCCACAGCAGCGCGAGGAAGATGAGCAGCAGCACGAGGCTGGTGGACAGGTCGGAGCCGAGCAGCACGAGCATGGTCAGCAGACCGCACCCGGGCAGCAGCGGGATGAGCAGGTGCCGCCACTCGGTGAGCTCGCGCAGTTCGTCCTTGCGGGCGAGGATGTTGGCGCCCCACAGGGCGAAGGCGAGCTTGGCGGGCTCGGAGGGCTGGATGCGGAACTCGCCGACCTCCAGCCAGCGCATGGCACCGTTGACCTCGGTGCCGTGGAAGACGGTGAGCAGCAGCAGCGCCACCGACACGATCATCGCCGGGTAGCCGATGAGCCGGAAGATCCACACGGGGGTCTGGGCGGCCAGCAGCATCAGCGGGAGCCCCACCGCCGCCGAGGCGAGCTGGCGCTGGAACATCGAGAAGGCCGACCCGGTCTCGGTGATGGAGTCGACCATCGTCGAGGACAGCACCATGACCAGCCCCAGGCCGATGAGCAGCAGGCTCGAGGCCAGGATCAGGTAGTAGGAGGTCAGGGGCCGGCTGAGCGAACGGGTCCACTCATGCCACAGCGGGCGTTCCCGCCCGCTGTCCTTGCCCTGCTTCTTCTTGTTCGGTGCCCCGGTCCGCCCCGGGGCCGCCGCCGTCGTTGCCATCCCGCACCCTCCGCACGATTCGCGCCTCAATAGTGGCGTACCGGCGGGTCGGGAACCGTGGACATTTCCCGCGTGTTGGCCATCTTCGGCGGCGGTGGGAGTGGTAGTGCGCACAGCTCCGGGGCCCGCACGCCGGAGGGTGACGGGCGGGCCCCGAACGGTCACTCAGAGCAGTCGCTTGACCGCCTCGGTGAACAGGTCACCGCGTTCGTGGTAGTTGACGAACATGTCCATGGACGCGGCGGCCGGGGCGAGCAGGACGGTGTCGCCCTCCCCCGCCAGCGCAGCGGCCTCGGCGACCACGGCGTCCATGACCCCGTGCTCGGCCGGGGCGTCCTCGGCCGGGCCGGCGACCTCGACCACGGGCAGATCGGGCAGGCGCGCTGCCAGGGCCTCGCGGATCTGCGCCCGGTCGGCGCCCACGAGCACAGCGGCGCGCAGGCGTTGGGCGGCCTCGGCGACCAGGCCGTCGACCTCGGCCCCCTTGAGCAGCCCGCCGGCGACCCACACCACGGAGTCGAAGGCGCGCAGGGAGGCCAGGGCGGCGTGCGGGTTGGTGGCCTTGGAGTCGTCGACGTAGTCCACGCCCCCGACCGAGGCCACGTGGGAGATGCGGTGCGGCTCGGGCTCGAAGGCCCGCAGGCCGGCGCGCACGGACCCCGGTTCCACCCCGATGGAACGGGCGAGGGCCGCCGCGGCCAGGGCGTTGGCGACGTTGTGCGGGGCGGCCGGGCGCACGTCGGCCAGGGAGGCCAGCTCCTCGGCACCGCGCACGGGGTCGGGCACGAACGCCCGGTCGACCAGCAGGTCCTCGACGACGCCGAGCTCACCGGGGCGGGGGGTGTCCAGGCGCAGTCCGATCGCGGGGGTGTGCGGGTCGCCCTCCTCCTCGGCCAGACGCACCGACCACTCGTCGGCGGTGTTGACCACGCGGGTGGTGCCGCGCGCGAAGACACGGCCCTTGGCCCGGGCGTACGGGTCGAGGCCGCCGTGCCAGTCGAGGTGGTCGGGGGCGACGTTGAGCACGACCGCGGCGTGCGGGCGCACGGTGTTGGACCAGTGCAGTTGGAAGCTGGAGAGCTCCACCGCGAGCACGTCGTGCACCTGGCCCTGCTCGTCGGGCAGGACCGCGTCGATGATCGGGGTTCCGACGTTGCCCACGGCCAGGGCGTTGCGCCCGTCGGCGTGCAGCATCGCCTCGAGCATGCGCACGGTCGTGGTCTTGCCGTTGGTGCCGGTCACCGCCAGCCACACCTGGTGGGCGGGGCGCAGGCGCCAGGCGAGTTCGACGTCGCCGATGACCTCGACGCCGGTCTCCACGGCCCGCACGAGCAGGGGCGAATCGGGGCGCCATCCCGGGGAGGTGACGACCAGGTCGCAGTCCTCGGGCAGCGGGGTGGAGCCGAGCACGACCTCGGCGCCGTCCGCCGTGAGCTGCTCGGACAGGGCCCGGGTGGTGTCGTCGTCGCGGCCGTCCACCACGGTGACGTGCGCGCCGCGAGAGAGCAGGGCACGGGCCACCGGGGGCCCGGACACTCCCAGGCCGGCCACGCACACCCGGCGCCCGGCCAGGTCTGCGCCGGGGCGGTCGTTCGGGGTCTCGGGGATCTCGTTCGCCATGCTCTTACCTCGGCATCCATTCCAGGTAGAAGAGTCCGATGGCCGTGGCCACGAACAGGCCCTGGATGATCCAGAAACGGATCACGATGGTCGTCTCGGCCCAGCCCTTGAGCTCGAAGTGGTGCTGCAGGGGCGCCATGCGGAAGATGCGTTTGCCGGTGAAGCGGAACGAGGTGATCTGCACCATCACCGACAGGGTGATGATGACGAAAAGACCGCCGATGAGCAGCAGCAGGAGCTGGGTGCGGGTGGTGATGGCCAGACCCACGATGAGGCCGCCCAGCGCCAGGGAACCGGTGTCGCCCATGAAGATCTTGGCCGGCGGGGCGTTGAACCACAGGAAGGCGATGCACGCGCCCAGTACCGCGGCGGCCACCACGGCCAGGTCGAGGGGGTCGCGGACCTGGTAGCAGTTGGCGGTGAGCGCTTCCACGCAGGACTGGCGCAGCTGCCAGTTGCCGATGAAGATGTAGGCGACCAGCGACAGGATGACCGCGCCGGTGGCCAGGCCGTCCAGCCCGTCGGTGAGGTTGACGGCGTTGGAGAAGCCCACGATGAGGAACAGCGCCCACAGCACGAACAGGCCGATCATCAGCGGCGGCCCGAAGTCGCGAAGGAAGGACAGCTGGGGGGCGGCGGGGGTGTAGCCGTAGCCGTTGGGGAACTGGGTGACGCCGTAGGCGAAACCGATGCCGACGACGGCCTGTCCGACCATCTTGGCGCCGCTGCGCAGACCGAGGCTGCGGCGCTTGTAGATCTTGATGAAGTCGTCGAGGAAGCCGACGCAGCCCATCCCGACGAACAGGAACATCACCAGGAGGCCGGAGACGGTCGGGCCGGCCCCGGTTCCCGTCAGGACCATCGCCGCGTGAGCGACGAAGTACCCGATGACGGCGCCGAGGATGATGACCATGCCGCCCATCGTGGGCGTGCCCTGTTTGGTCTTGTGGCCCTCGGGCCCGTCGTCGCGGACCTCCTGTCCGAACTTGAACCGGTACAGGAGGTTGATCAGCCACGGCATGAGCGCCATGGAGACGATCAGCGACAGCGCCGCCGCCAGGGAGATGCCGATCACTGGGCATCCTCCTCGGTGATGAGGTCGACAACCTTTTCGAGCGCTGCCACGCGCGATCCCTTCACGATGATGACGTCTCCTGCACGCATCCGTTCACGCAGCGCGGCGGCGGCCGCCTCGGCGTCGGGAACCCGGATGCTCTCACCCTGCCAGTTCCCGTCGGCGGCGGCGCGCTCGGCCCCGGCGGCGATGCCCCGGGCCTGATCGCCGACGACGATCAGGTGCGCCACACCGGTCTCGGCGGCCAGGGCCCCGATGCGTTCGTGCGCCTGGTCGCCGTCCTCGCCCAGTTCGGCCATGTGGGCGAGCACAGCGATGGAGCGGCGGCCCTCGGCCAGGGCTCCCAGGGTGGTGAGCGCCGCCCGCATGGACTCGGGGTTGGCGTTGTAGGCGTCGTTGACGAAGGTCGTGCCCCCGTGCTCGGTGACCTCCATGCGCCACCGGCTGACGGGGGTGGCCTCCCCGAGTGCGCGTGCGATCTCGTCGATGTCCATCCCGAGCTCGGCGGCGGCCGCGGCGGTGGCCAGTGCGTTGTGGACCTGGTGGGCGCCCACGAGCGAGAGGGTCACCTGCGCGCTGCGCCCGCCCAGGTTGAGGGTGAAGGCGGGGGCGCCGGTCCGGCCCAGGACGACGTCGGTGGCGCGCACGTCGGCGTCCTCGCCGGTGCCGTAGAGCACCACGCGCGCGGACGTGCGGGAGGCCATGGCGCGTACGCGCGGGTCGTCGGCGTTGAGTACCGCGACCCCGCCCCGGCCGGGGGTGTCGCTGCCCGGCGGCAGGGACTCGACGAGCTCGCCCTTGGCCTTGGCGATGGCTTCGCGGTCGCCGAACTCGCCCATGTGGGCACTGCCGACGTTGAGGACGACGCCGATGCGGGGTGGCGCGACCTTGCACAGATGGGCGATGTGGCCGATGCCACGGGCCGCGACCTCGAGCACCAGGTTCCGGGTGCCCTCGTCGGCCCGCAGGACGGTCAGCGGGTGGCCGATCTCGTTGTTGAACGACCCGGCCGGCGCGACGGTCGGCCCGGTGTGGTCCACGACCTGCGCGATGAGGTCCTTGGTGGTGGTCTTGCCGGAGGATCCGGTGACCCCGACGATCTGGGCCGCTTCGGATCCCCGCTCGGGGTCGCCGAGCTGCCGCGCCACGTAGGAGGCCAGGCGGGCCAGGGCCGCGACGACCTCGTCGTCACCGCCGTCCACCAGCAGGTGGGGCTCGTCGATCGGTCGCGAGGCCAGTACCGCGACGGCTCCGGCCCCGACCGCCGTGGCGGCGAAGTCGTGGCCGTCCACGCGCTCGCCGCCCAGGGCCACGAACAGGGCGCCCGGGGCGACCTGTCGGGAGTCGATGACGACGGGACCGTCGACGACGGTGTCGGGGCGCGCTGATCCGCCGAGAGCGGTCTGGGTGATCTCAGCGATCCGATCGAGCGTGAGCGCGATCAAATCCACTCCTCATGTCAGGCCCGGTCCACGACGCCTCGAGGGCGGATGGCCACCCGGCCGGAGTTTCAGGTCAGGGGATGGGCACCGCGGATGCCGTGTGCGACGCGCCGGGCCTCACCACGACGGCGGCCCGTGCCGCGTGCGTGGGCGCCCCAGTGGGCGGCACGTGTCGGGCTGCGATTGCCGGACCTACCTTAGAACATGTTGGGGTGTTCGAGGTCCTCACGGGGCCCGTGTGAAGCAATGTGCTCCACTTCGTGACCGCATTCGGGGGTCCGGCGCACGATCCGTGCGCCACGGTACGGGGTACGGGCCGGGCCCGCACCCCGAGCGGGGGTGCTCCCGCGCGTGAGTGTCGCGCGGGTCAGGGTGTGCGGTGGATGTCTCGCAGGGCGTCGCCGAGGCGCTCGCGGGCGCTGACCCGCAGGCGGTCCTCGATGGCCCCGCGCAGCACCTCGCGGTCGTCGAAGGGCAGGACCTCACCCTTGACGTACTGGCCGGTCTCATGGCCCTTGCCGGCCACGACCACGGTGTCGCCGGGTTCGGCACGGGCCACGGCAAGGCCGATCGCGGCGGCGCGGTCGAACTCCACGGTGACGCGGGCGCGCTGGTCCTCCGGGACCTTCGTCACCCCCTCGAGCATCGCGGTGGCGATGGAGACCGGGTCCTCGGTACGGGGGTTGTCGTTGGTGACCACGAGCTCGTCGGCCAGGCGGGCCGCGGCCTCGCCCATGAGGGGGCGTTTGGCCCGGTCGCGGTCCCCGCCGCAGCCCACGACCATGTGGACGCGCCCCTCGGTGGTCTCGCGCAGCGCCGTCAGGACCGCCTCGATCGCACCCGGTTTGTGGGAGTAGTCGACGATGGCGGTGAAGTCTTGCAGGTGGGCGGTGTTGCCCTGCGCCACGACGGGTTCCATGCGGCCGGGCACCCCCGGTGCGGCGGCCACACCCTCGATGGCGGTCTCCAGCGGGACGCCGGCCTCGACGAGCCCGACGATCGCCGCCATGGCGTTGGAGATGTTGAAGGGGCCGGGCAGGGCGACCGACGCCTTGGCCTCCATCCCGCCCGGTCCGACGATCCGGAAGGTGCTGCCGGTGTTGCCCATGTGCACGTCGACGGCGCGCCAGTCGGGGTTCATCGCGGTGGAGGGGTCGGCGTCGGTGAAGCCCTCCACGCCGAAGGTGGTGACCGGGACGCGGCCGTCCCCGGCGACCATGTCGACCAGGGCGCGGCCGAAGCGGTCGTCGGCGTTGACCACGGCGATGTCGCAGTAATCGGGGCTGAAGAGACGGGCCTTGGTCTCGAAGTAGTCGCGCAGGTCGGGGTGGAAGTCCAGGTGGTCCTGCGACAGGTTCGTGAAGACCGCGACGTCGTAACGGGTTCCGCCGACCCGGCCCAGGGCCAGGGCGTGGCTGGAGACCTCCATGGCGGCGGAGGTGACCCCGCGCTCGCGCATGAGGGCGAAGAGGCCGTGCAGGTCCGTGGCCTCGGGGGTGGTGAGGGAGGACTGGACGCGCTCGTCGCCGACCCTCATCTCCACGGTTCCGACCAGGCCGGTGCTCATGCCGGCGGCGCGCAGCCCGGACTCGACCAGGTAGGTGACCGTGGTCTTACCGCTGGTTCCGGTGGTCCCGACCAGGAGGAGGTCGCCGGCCGGGTCGCCGAAGACCCAGGAGGCGGCGCGGCCGAGCGCGGCGCGGGCATCGGGGACCACCAGGACGGGGATCCCGGTGGCGGCGGCTCTGTCGGCCCCGGCCCGGTCGGTCATGATCGCCGCGGCGCCCGCGCGGGCGACCTGGTCGGCGAAGTCGGCGCCGTGGGCGCGCGTTCCGGGCAGGGCCGCGTACAGGACGCCGGGCCCGGCCTGGCGGGAGTCGTGGGTGATGCCGCGTACGTGCACTTCCCTGCTGGGCGCCTCCTCGGGGGTGTCGGGGCGCAGGTCCGGGCGCAGGAGAGTGGTGTCCGGCCCGAGCAGCGTCGCGAGGGCGGACAGCGGACGGAGTTGAGTGTGTTCAGGTCGCATTACCGGTGGCACGTGTGGAGGGTAACGGGTGTCGGGGACCGCTCGGTAATTTCCACGCTGGCTGCGGTGGCACTCGTGCGAGCGGCGGTGAGTCCCAGGTTACCGGGGGTGCGGGACCCCGTCCCGGGTTCCGGGGAAGGTCGGCTGGAAGCAGGGGTCGGGCGGCCGGTGACGGAGGGCCGTGGGAACGGGGACGGAGGGCCTAGCGTGGAAGGACGGAGGGGGTGATCTGTGTGGGCAGGACGGGCACGTCCGCGAGGCCCTTGGTCCTGGACGGCGGTCTGGCGACCCGGTTGGAGTCCTACGGCTGTGACCTGGGCGACGCGCTGTGGTCGGCGCGGCTGTTGGTGGAGGACCCCGCGGTGATCCGGCGCGCGCACCGGGACTTCTTCGAGGCGGGCGCGGACGTGGCGATCGCCGCCGGGTACCAGGCGAACGTTCCGGCGTTGACGGCCCGCGGGCTGGCCCGGTCGGAGGCCGTGCGGGTGGTGGCGAGCTCGGTGGAGATGGCACGGGCCGAGCGCGACGCCCACGGGTCGGGGCTGGTCGCGGCGGGCGTGGGGCCGTACGGGGCGTTCCTGGCGGACGGCTCGGAGTACACCGGTTCCTACGGGCTCGACGAGGAGGGCCTGTACCGGTGGCACCGGGAACGCTGGCACGTGCTGGCCGACTCGGGTGCGGACCTGATGGCGTGCGAGACCGTGCCGTCCCTGCCCGAGGTGCGGGCGCTGCGGCGGTTGCTGGCGGAGACGCCGGGCGTGCGGGCGTGGGTGAGCCTGACGTGCCGTGACGATTCCCGCATCAGCGACGGCACCCCGCTGCGGGACGTGGTGGCCGAGCTGGCGCCCGCGTACGCGGAGGGTTCCCTCGTGGCCGTGGGCGTGAACTGTGTGGCCCCGAGCAAGGTGCCCGCCCTCGTACGCACGGTCGCCGAGGCGGGTGTGGACGCGGTGGCCTACCCCAACTCCGGTGAGCTGTGGGACGCGGTGTCGCGCCAGTGGACGGGCACGAGCGAGCCCGCCGATTTCGGGGCCGCCGCGGTGGAGTGGTGGCGCGCGGGCGCGGTGCTCGTCGGAGGGTGCTGCCGGACCGGGCCCGAGCACATCGCCGAGGTCCGTGCCCACGTGGACCGCGCCGTCGCCTGAACCCGTCCCGTCGGCGCCACCGACTCGGTCGGCGCGGACGCATGGACCGAAGCATGAGCTCGACGCCGGGCGTCGGCACAGCCGACGCACGCACAGAGCCCCGATGCCCCCGATGCGGAAGAGGCAAGAACCGAAGGTACGGGAGGCCGGCGCAGCCGACGAGTACAAGCACCCGACGCACGTCGACGTTCAAGGTCCGTCTCGTGGGCCGGACCGGAAGCCCAAAAGGCCAGAACCCACGGCGACCGTCCCCCACGCGCGCGAAGCGCGAGCCCGTACTCCTCACAGTGCCCGAGAGAAGCGACCGGTGACGGGTTCTGACTCGGTCGGCGCGATCGCATGGACCGGAGCATGAGCTCGACGCCGGGCGTCGGCACTGCCGACGAGCACGCCGAGCCGAGTGCCATGATCCGACACGCGTCGACGTTCAAGGTCCGGCTCGTGGGCCGGGCCGGAAGCGCAAGGGGCCAGATCCCACGGCGACCGTCCCCCCACGCGCGCGAAGCGCGAGCGCGTGCGCCTCACGGCGCCCGAGAGGGGCGGCCGGTGCCTGTGCCGTGTGCCGACTCGGTCAGCGCCGACACGTGGCCCGGAGCGTGCGCTCGACATCGAGTGTCGGCGCAGCCGACGGACGGACTGAGCCGGGCCGGGCCGGGCGGACGCACAGGTCGAACGCACCGCCCTGGTCCGGGGACGCGCCGACGGGCCCCTCTCGTGGGGAGGGTCCATCAGAACCGGTCGGCACGACTCCCTGTCAGCAGACGAGTACACCCTGACGCACACACAGGGCCCCGATGCGCCGGTACGACGCAAGAACCGAAGGCACGGGAGGTCGGCGCAGCCGACGGCCGAGCCGGGTGAGCACAGACCTCCGGCACGAGACTCGGCCCGCGGACGGGGACCCATGCCCCGCACAACAACAGCACGGTACGCCGCGCCGGGCGGGGGCGCGTCTCCCCCGCCCGGCGCGGGCTCAGCCCTCGTCCTCCAGCAGGCGGATGTTGGGCGGGTCCTCGTCCGTCGGCGGCACACGTTCGGACTTGAGCGCGAAGCTCATGATGTCGTTGAAGACCGGCCCGGCCGCCTCGCCGCCGTAGTAGGCGCTCTGCGGGTTGTGCAGCACGACCTGCACGACGATCTCGGGGTCGTCGGCCGGGGCGAAGCCCGCGAAGGTCGCGGTGTACCCGCCGTCGTCGTAGGTCCCGGTCTCGGGGTTGATCCGGTTCGCGGTACCGGTCTTGCCCGCCACGCGGTACCCGTCGATGCGGGCCTGCGGCGCCGTGCCCTCGTCCGAGGTGACCGCCTCCAGCATCAGCGCCAGCTCATCGGCCGTGTCCTCGCTGAGCACCCGGGTGCTCTCGCGCTCCTCGGCCGCGGTGAACTCCCCCTCGGGGTCGACGGTCCCGGCGATGACCGTGGGATCGACGCGCTCGCCGCCGTTGGCGATGGTCGCGTAGACCGAGGCCATCTGCGCCGCGTTGACCGACAGGCCGTGGCCGATGGAGACCGACGGCAGCTGGGTGCCCCACCAGTCGTCGGGGTCGGTCAGCACACCGGTCTCCTCCCCCGGCAGGTCCAGCCCGGTGGGCTGGCCCAGCCCGAAGGCGTCCATGTAGGTGTGCAGGTTCTGCGCCCCGACCTCGTCGGCGACCTTGATGGTGCCCACGTTGCTGGACTGCGCCATGATCCCGTTGACCGTGAGCCGCTGGGTGCCGTTGTTCTCGGCGTTGCGGAACGTCTGGTCGTAGTACTGCAGCGAGTACGGAACGGTGAAGACGCTCTCGGGGGTCGTCGCCCCTTCCTCCAGCGCCGAACCGACGGTGATGACCTTGTTGGTACTGCCGGGTTCGAACGTCTCGGCAACCGCCCCGTTCGACCAGTCCTCCGCGGTGGTCTCGCCCACGTCGTCCTGGGAGTAGGTCGGGTAGTCGGCCATCGCCAGCACCTCCCCGTCGGGACGGGTCACGATGGCGCTGCCGCCCTC
Organism: Nocardiopsis coralli; assembly: GCF_014892575.1. GTDB lineage: Bacteria > Actinomycetota > Actinomycetes > Streptosporangiales > Streptosporangiaceae > Nocardiopsis > Nocardiopsis coralli. The sequence goes on from NZ_JADBGI010000001.1 coordinate 309,557, forward strand.
GGCGTCCAGGGCCTCGACCTGTTCGGCCAGGGTCTGGGCGGTGTGCCACTGGATGTCGCGGTCCAGGGTCAGGCGCACGTCCTGGCCGGGCTCGGGCTCGCGCACCAGGCCTCCGGCCATGGGGATCTGCGTGCCGTCGTTGGCGACCTCGACCTGGCGCTTGCCGGCCTCACCGGCGAGCGTCTCGTCCAGGTAGCCCTCGAGCCCCTCCAGGCCGTGGCCCTCCGCGCCGACGAACCCGACCAGGTCGGCCGCGCCCGTCTCGTCGGGGTAGACACGCTCGTAGTCGACCTCGGCGCCCACACCGGACAGCCCCAGGTCCCGGAACTCGTACCAGTCCTCGGGACGCACCCCGTCGGTCACGACCTGGTACCGGCTGGGTGCCGCGTCGACCTTCGCCGCGACCTCGTCGGCCTCCAGGTCGAAGCGTTCGGTCAGCTCCGAGACGACCCGGTCGCGCTCGTCCGGGTCGATGTCCTCGGGGTCGACGAAGACCGTGCGCACCTCGACCGACAACGCGAACGGGTTCCCGCCGGCATCGGTGATCTGCCCGCGCAGGGTGGGCACGTCGATGGTCTGCAGGCGCAGCTCGGAGGCGGCCGCGGCGTACTCCTCCGCGTCGAACCCCTGGATCTGGGTCAACCGCCCGGCGAAGAGCACCATGATCACCACGATGAGCACACCGGTGATCTTCAGGCGCTTCTTCGGGTCGCCCCGCCGGAACGTACGGCGCAGCAGCGGCGGCGGGGGCGGCGGGGCCGACGCCCGCGCGGACCTGGCCTTGCGCACGTCGCGCGCGCCCGAGCGGGCGGCACCGGTCCGGCCGGTACCACCCGAACGGGTCCCACCGTCGGGGCGGCGGGGTTCGCGCTGGGGGCGCTTGTTGGGACGCGAGCCCGAACGGCTCGTCGCTCCCGGCCTGCGGGGATCACGCGGGCGCCGGTCGCGGGACGAACTCACTCGGCGCCTCCCTGCCCGCCGATGACCTCACCGTTGTCCGGGTCGAGGAAGAGCGGGGCCTCCCCCTGCTCCATGCCCATGTCCTCGGCCTCCTCCGCGATCCTGTCGGTGTTCTCCAGGTGGGCGACCTCGTCCTGGAGCTGCTGTTCCTGGTACGAGAGCTCCTGGTTCTGCGACTGCAGGCTCGTGATGGCGTAGGCCTCCTGGGCCACGACGCTGCGCAGCACCAACAGGCTCATCAGCGCCGCACCCAACAGGCACAGCACGAGCAGGACGAAGGGGATGCGCGGGGCCCGCGACCGGTGCGCAGCGCTCCCCCCGGACGACGGTTTCGGCGCCGGACGCGCGGGTTCGGCCTTGCTCGGCGCTGCGCTGCCCCGGCCCTCGCGCGTGGGACTGCGGCGCGTGGTCGTCGTGCTCATCTGCTCTCCCTGCTACCGCGAAGGTCCGCGCACCCGTTCGGCGGCACGGAGCCGAGCCGAGCGGGCACGCGGGTTCTGTTCGTTCTCTTCGTCCGTCGGTAGTTCCGCCCCACGGGTCAGGAGGCGGAGTTCCGGTTGCCGGTCCGGGAGGGGTACGGGCAGGTCGGCGGGGGTGGTGTCCTTGGCCAGGTCGGCGAGCGCGCGCTTGGTCCTGCGGTCCTCCAGCGAGTGGTAGGACAGCACGGCGATGCGGCCGCCCACCGCCAACCGCGAGAGCGCGGCGGGGAGGGCGTCCTCGAGGATGGACAGCTCGGCGTTGACCTCGATACGCAGCCCCTGGAAGGTGCGCTTGGCCGGGTGGCCGCCGGTGCGCCGGGTCGCGGCGGGGATCGCCTCGCGGACCAGTTCGGCGAGCTCGCTGGTGGAGTCCAGGGGCCCCTTGGCGCGGCGGCGCTCGATGGCGCGGGCGATGCGGGAGGCGAAGCGCTCCTCCCCGTGCACACGCAGCACGCGGGTGAGCTCGGCGACCGGGTACGTGTTGACCACGTCGGCGGCGGTGAGCTCCTGGGTGCGGTCCATGCGCATGTCGAGGGGCGCGTCGTGCGCGTAGGCGAAACCGCGGTCGGTCTCGTCCAGCTGCGGCGAGGACACACCCAGGTCGAGCAGGACCGCCTGCGCCTGGCCCACCCCGGCCTCGTCCAGCGCACCGGGGATGTCGGAGTAGACCGTGTGCACGAAGTGGGTGCGGTCGGCGTAGGGCTCCAGGCGCCGGGCGCTGCGTTCGAGGGCGCTGGTGTCGCGGTCCACCCCGACCAGGCGCATCTCGGGGCAGGCCTTGAGCAGGGCCTCGGAGTGTCCGCCCAGGCCGAGGGTGCCGTCGACGAGGACGGCTCCCGGTTCGGTGAGGGCGGGGGCGAGCAGTTCGACGATGCGGTCGAGCATGACCGGAACGTGGAGGGGGTCGAGCCCTTCCCGGGCCGCGCGGACGCGGTCGGCCAGGTCGGCGCCCAGGGTGCTGCCGTCTGTGCTGTGCTGCTGCGCGTCGTCCCCGTCGGGACGATCGTCGCTTCGGGTCTCCCCCATGCGGTGGTGTTCCTCCACGCTCCGTGCCGTCTTCCCCGTCGTCGGCTCCCCGCGGGCGGGGCGCCGGTGTGTTCGCGTGGCCCGACCGAACCCGGCCGGGCCCACCGAGCACGGCCGCCATTGTCCACCTTCCGGTGGTCTGGCGCTCACGACCTGGCACCGGGGAAGTCGCGCCAGCTCGTGTGTGCCGTGCTCGGCGAGGCCCGGCCGGCCTCGGCTCGCAAGGGAGTCGACGTGGGGCCGTGTGTTCGGCGGATGGTTCCCGCCGGCCTCACAGCACCCCGGGCAGCACCTCCTCCGACAGACGGGCGAAGGCCGGTTCCTGCTCGGCCTCGTAGTCGGCCCAGGCCTGGGAGGACCAGATCTCCAGGCGTGTGTTGGCCCCGATGACCACGCAGTCGCGCTCCAGCCCCGCGTAGGCGCGGAGTTGGGGCGGGATGGTGACCCGGCCCTGCTTGTCGCACGACTCGTCCGAGGCACTGGCGAAGAGGATCCTGCTGTAGTCGCGCACCGCCTTGTCGGTGACCGGCGCCGTGCGCAGCGCTTGGGTCAGGCGGGCGAATTCCACGACGGGGAAGACGTAGAGGCAGTGTTCCTGGCCCTTCGTGATCACCAACCCCCCGGACAGTTCGTCGCGGTACTTCGCCGGAAGGAACAGGCGCCCCTTCGGGTCGAGGCGAGGCGTGTGGGTCCCGAGGAACATCACGCTCACCTCCTCGCCCCTGGTGGTGTGGGGGAGCCTCCTCCCCCACGTCGCTCCACCTTACTCCACTCCACCCCACGGTCAACAGTTCCGGTCGGGCGGGAACGCCGAGAGTTTCGGGGTTTTCGCAGTTCATGGCGGTGGAGCGCGGTGGGGGGCGCGAGCGTTCGTGCGGATGCACACGCACGGGACGGACAGCGGGGCACGGGAGGCACACGGAGGGGATCCGGCCGCGTTCGGTGGGCTTCGTCCCTCTCGGGCCACAACGGCGGCCAATTCCGGCAATCGCGGTTTGCAATCGTCCGGATTCGGCCTAGCCTCGGTTCGCAAGCACCGGCCGCCCGCCAGGCGGGGCCACAGGGAGCGGGAGGGGTCTCGTGTCACTCGGCACACAGCACGACGGCCAGGGGGGTGGCGTCCGCGCTGAGGTCGGCGGGGTCGTCGCCGCAGCGGGGCGCATCCGGAGCGCCATCGAGACGGTCATCGAAGGAAAACCCGATGTCCTGCGCATCACACTGACGGTGCTTCTCGCGGAGGGGCACCTGCTCATCGAGGACGTCCCGGGTGTGGGCAAGACGATGCTCGCCAAGGCCCTGGGACGCGCCGTGGACTGCTCGGTCCAGCGGGTGCAGTTCACCCCCGACCTGCTTCCCAGCGACATCACCGGCGTGAGCGTCTACCACCAGGACCGCCACGAGTTCGAGTTCAACCCGGGCCCGGTCTTCGCCAACATCGTGCTCGGCGACGAGATCAACCGCGCCTCGCCCAAGACGCAGTCGGCGCTCCTGGAGTGCATGGAGGAGCGGCAGGTCAGCGTGGACGGGCAGACCCGGGCGCTGGAGCGGCCGTTCATGGTCGTGGCCACGCAGAACCCCGGTGAGATGGAGGGCACCTACGCCCTGCCCGAGGCGCAGCGGGACCGGTTCATGGCGCGTGTCTCGGTGGGGTACCCGGCTCCGCAGGACGAGCTGGACATGATCGACTCCCACAGCGCGGACTCGCCCCTGGACGCGCTCGCGCCGGTGGCCGACGCCGCCCAGCTGCGCGAGCTCGCCGACCGGGTGCGCCAGGTGCACGTGGCGCCCGGGATGCGCCGCTACGTCGTGGACCTGGTCAACGCCACCCGCACCGCCCCCGAGCTCCACCTGGGCGCCTCGCCCCGCGCCACCCTGCACCTGGTGCGTGCCGCGCGTGCCCACGCGGCCCTCGACGGCCGCCACTACGTGGTCCCCGACGACGTGCAGGCGCTGGCCGTCCCGGTGCTGGCCCACCGGCTGCTGCCCGGCGCGGAGGCGCGGATGGAACGCCTGAGCCCGGAGCAGATCGTGTCCCGGATCGTGGCCCGCCTGCCGGTCCCCGGCCCCCAGTAACCCCGGGGCGCCCGCGCCGGCGCCCCTTCCCCGTCCCCGAGAGAGGGTCCATGCGCCCGCGACGAACCCTCACCGCACGAGGCGTCTGCATGCTGGTCTTCGGCCTGGCCGCCCTCGTGGCGGGCCTGGTCGTCGGGCAGTTCGAACTCGTGGGGGTCGGTGTGTTCCTGCTCGCCGTGCCCCCGTTGTCCGCCCTGACCGTGCTCGGCGCCGGCTCCCGGGTGGTGCACAGCCGCCTGGTGCGCCCGCCGCACGTGCAGGCCGGGCAGAGCTCCCGTGTGCTGGTGCGGGTGGGCAACTCCTCGTCCGTGTGGCCGGTGCCGTCGGTGTCGTTGGCCGACACGGTGCCGGTGCGGCTGGGTGAGGAGCCCCGTTTCGACGTGGGCCACCTGGGTGCGCGGGCGGTGCGCGACGTGGGGTACCTGGTGCAGCCGCAGGTGCGCGGGCGGTACCCGATCGGGCCGCTGCGGGTGGTCATCGGCGATCCGCTGGGATGCGTGCGCGTGTCCCGGGAGGTCGACGCACCCGTGTCCCTGCTGGTCACCCCGCGGGCCCTGCCGCTGGGCCCGGCGGAGGTGCGGGGAGGTCCGCAGGGCGAGCACACCCCGCTGCGTTCGGCTGCGGGGGTCGGCGAGCAGGACCCGATCCCGCGCGAGTACCAGCACGGCGACGAGCTGCGGCGGGTGCACTGGCGGTCGACCGCCAAGCACGGCGAGCTCATGGTGCGCCGCGACGAGCAGCACCGGCGCGAGCACAGTGTCCTGCTGGTGGACACACGCGCGGGCGCGCACCGGGGCGAGCAGGCCGAATCGTCGTTGGAGACCGCGGTGACCGCCGCGGCGTCGGTGGCCGTGCGCTGCCTCGAGGACGGCCACGACCTGGACCTCTACGGGGCGGACGGCCCCCTGCCGGTCTCCGGGGTCTCGGGGGTGCTCGACGGGCTGGCCGTGGCCGAGGCCTCCGACGGACCCCATCTGCTGCCGGCGGTCTCCGCGCTGGCCTCGCGGCGCGGTCCTTCCCCCGGTCTGATCACCGCGGTGCTCGGAGCGATCGGGCCCGAAGACGCGGACACGCTCGCCCGCACCGGACACGAGGCCCGCAAGGTGGCGGTGCTGTGCACCGGAGCGGCCTGGCCCTCGGCCGAGGCGCTGCACGGTGTCGAACGTGTGCTGGCCGCGGGCGGCTGGCACGTGCTGCTGCTGTCCCACCCCGACCGACTCCCCCAGCTGTGGCGCGCGGCCGGTGAGGCACCCCTCGCCGTCGCGGCGCCGCGTGTGTTCACGGAGGGCCCGCTGTGAGAGCGCTCATGCCACTGGTCACGTTGTTGTGCCTGGTCACGGCCTTGCCCCTGTTGGCCCCGTTGCTGAGTGGGGACGGGTGGTGGGTGCCGGCGCTGGTGCTGATGGCGGCGGCCTCCGCGGTCTCCGCCCTGTACCGACTGAGCGGGTGGAACGCCGCGCCGGTGCCGCTGTTGCAGGCGTTGCTGGTGTTCCTGCTGTTGACGCCGTTGTTCGCCGCGCACACCGCGCCGCTGGGGGTGATCCCGAACGGGGAGTCGGTGGGCTACCTGGTGCAGCTCTTCACGCAGGGCACGGCCACCATCAACGACAGTTCCGTGCCGGTCTCGGCCAATGCGGGGATCACGCTCATCATCGCCCTGACCTTCGTGGTCTTCGTGATGGTGGCGGACTTCCTCGCGGTCACGGCGCGGTGCGCGGGCATGGTCGGCGGCCTGCTGCTGACGCTCATGGCCGTGCCCCTGGTCGTGGATCCGGCCGGTCTGGAACTGTGGCAGGCGCTGTGGTGCGCGGCCGGTTACGTGGCGCTGCTTGCGGCGGACACCTGGACGCGCCGGCGTGCGTGGGGCACGCCCGTTCCGTCGCCCGCGCCCGGCGACCGGGTGCTGGCGGGTGTGCGCAGGGCCGGGACCGCCGCGTTGGCCGGGGCCGCGGCGGTGCTCATGGCGGTGACGCTGCCCCTGGCCGTGCCGTCGCTGCGCACGGACGCGTTCTACGACCTGGCCGACGGGAGCCACCCCGGGTTCGGCGAGGACATGGTGACCACGACGCACCCGCTCGTGTCGATGCGGCGGGAGCTCGGATCGGACTCCGACAGCACCGTGTTGACCTACCGGACCGACGCCGAGGAACCCGACTACCTGCGCACCTACGTGCTGGACCGGTTCGACGGCGAGAACTGGACGATGGACCCCGTCGACGCCACCGACGACAACACGGCCGGCGGTGACCTGCCGCTGCCCACGGGGTGGTCGTCGGAGGCGTCGGGGCCGACCACGACCACGCAGGTGTCGATGAGCTCGTCGACGCCCCGGCCGGACTTCCTGCCCCTGCCGTACTGGGCGCGGTCGGTGGACGTGAGCGGGCAGTGGCACGTGGACCCCGACACCCACACGGTCTTCACCACCGGGAACCCGCCCACGGGGCTGAGCTTCACCGTGGAGAGCAACGCCGACGACCCCACCGCGGAGGAGCTGGCCGACGCCGGGAGGCCGCGCTCGCTGGCCTCGGGCCACCTCGACGTGCCCGAGGACGTGGACCCTCAGGTGCAGGAGCTGACCGACCGGGTGACGGAGGACGCCGGTTCCCCTTACGAGGCGGCGGTGGCGCTCCAGGACCACTTCGACGACTTCACGTACTCGCTGCAGCCCCCGGCGGTGCCGGAGGGAAACGACCCGCTGGCGCACTTCCTGTTCGAGGACCGGATCGGCTACTGCGAGCAGTTCGCGGGGGCCATGGCGCTCATGGCGCGCCAAGCCGACATCCCGGCGCGGGTGGCGGTCGGTTACACGCAGGGCGAGCGCACCAACGGCGACCGGTGGGTGGTCTCGTCCGCGGACGCCCACGCGTGGCCGGAGCTGTACTTCGAGGGCGCGGGCTGGGTGCGGTTCGAGCCCACGCCCTCCGGCGGGAGCGGGCAGGGGTCGGCCTCGGTACCCGAGCACGCCGATCCTTCCGGGGAGGGCGGGCAGGACGAGGGTTCCCCGTCACCGTCGCCCTCGCCGTCCCCCAGCGAGTCGCCTTCGCCGACCGACGGCCCCGGTGCGGAGGAGACGCAGGGGCCGGACGAGGAGAGCGCGGCGCCCGATCCCGAGGAGGACCCGGGTTCCGAGGCGGCCGGCGGTGGATCGGGGTCCGAGGGAGGCCCGGCCCTGTCGTGGCTGCCCTACGTCGGCGGTTTCCTGGTGGCGCTGGCCCTGCTGGCGCTACCCGCTCTGGCCCGGTCGTGGGTGCGTGCCGCACGGCGTTCGGCGCTGGCCGGTGCCCCGGCGTCCGCTGCGCACGCGGCCTGGCGCGAGGTGCGCGACACCCACGTGGACCTCGGGCTCGCGTGGGACCTGTCGGAGAGCCCGCGTGCGACGGCCGGGCGGACGCAGTTGCCGGAGGAGGCCCGGTGGGCGCTGTGGCGCCTGGCGTTGGCCGAGGAGGCGGCGCGGTACGCACCCGACCCCGTGGCCGGCGGGCAGCTGCGGGAGGACCTGCGGACGGTGCGCTCGGCTTTGTGCGCCTCGGTGGGCCGCGGTGCCCGGATGCGGGCCGTGTTGCTGCCGCGCTCGCTGGCGCCGTGGCACCGTCCCCGGCCGGAGCCGCTGCCCGCGACCTGACACCGGAGGTCCGGGGCGGCTCGCGGTGCGGGGCCGGGTCGGGTTCCGGACCTGGGCCGTGCGGCAGGAGCAGCGACTTCCGCGAGCGGTGGCGGGGCACGGTCTCGGCCTCTGGAAGACGTGAGAGGCGCCCACTGGGCACGAGGGCCCCGGTCAGGTGCACACCGACCGGGGCCGGGGAACAGGCGTTTCCGCTCCGCGCCGGACACTCACCAGCGTTCGCGTCCGACGCGGAGCGTCCCGTGGGTGGGGCAAGCGAACTCGCACGGCAGGCACGTGGAGTCGCGTCCGCGACGAGGGGATCCTTGGGTTCCCACGAAGGACATGCTCGGGGCCGGTGTGGGCAAAGCGCGCCCCTGCGGGGGCGCTCCGACGCGTGGTGCACGGGCCCTGGCTGGACGGGGTGGACCGAGGCACTCGTGTCCGAGGCACGGCGATCCTTGGGATCCCCGAGGGACACCTGCGGGACGGTGTGGGCAAAGCACGTCCCTGCGGGGGCGCGGGCCTGGCGAACGACGTACGAGCCGTAACGGACGAAGACTCTCCCGTCCGAGACGGCGGCAATGCGAGGGGCACATGGGGTGGGCCGACAGCACTGTGCCCCGCCAGAGGGCGAGAACGTGGGTTCTCGTCCGCGGACGGGGCACTGCAGCGCTCTGGGTGTGGAGGCGGGACCGTGCCGGAAGACCGTGCCGGGTACCGGAGGGCGAGAGCTGCTCCAGCTACTCGTCACCCTCCTGACGACGGCGCCACCGCTCCTCGAAGCGGTTCATCATCCCGGGACGGCCGCCACCGCCGCCCTTGCGCTTCTGCTTGCCCTCGGGTTCCTCGGCCACCATCGCGGCCTCACCGCCCCCTCCGGCGGCCCTGCGCCAAGCGCTGGCGCCGTACAGGAAGGACGCCAGCATGAGGACGAACCCCAGGACGCTGACACCGACCTGCAGGACGATCTCCCCCAGGAGAAGACCGGTCAGCAGCAGGACGACCCCGACGACGAACCCGAGGCCGGCCTTGACGATCCGGCGCTTGTAATGGACCGCGGGGTTCGTGTGTCGAACTGAGTTCGCGAACTTCGGATCCTCGGCATACAGCGCCCGCTCGATCTGGTCGAGCATGCGCTGCTCGTGTTCAGAGAGCGGCACGGCGCCTCCCTACGACAGTCCCCGCTCGGGGGGACGGGTACTGATGAACAGTCTCTAGATCAGTGATATGCCCAGAATACGATGTGCTAGCGCATGGTGGAAAGAAAAGCTGCGTGTGTACCTGACCCACCACGATCACGGTACCCGCGCCCTGTTTCGCAAACACCGGCTGCCATGCCTCTCTTCTACCTGCCTTACCGGTCCCACCCTGAGAACGCTTCGGAAGGCCCGGAAGTTGCCGCATCATACGTCGTTTTCGTCACGCTTGGCCAACACGGCCGACTGTATCGCGCCCGGACCGAACCGGTTCGCCACCCGGTCCATCACCCGTTCGACGTCCCGCCAGCCCGTTTCCTCCTCCCCGAGGGCCAACTGGCGGTGGGCCCGCTCGGCGGCCTCCACCCCTTCGACCCTCACTCCGATCAAACGCAACCGGGTCCGCTCCATTCCCGCGGCGTCGTAGAGCTCGCGGGCCACGGTGTTGATCTCCCGCGCCACGTCGGTGCTCTCCTGAAGCGTCCTGGAGCGGTTGATGGTCGTGAAATCCGCGCGGCGCAGTTTCACACTCACCGTGCGTCCCACGAGACCCGCCGCCCTCATCCGGCGGGCCACTTTCTCCGAGAGCCTCAGGAACTCGCGGTGGATCTCCTCGGCGTCGGACACGTCGCGGTCGAAGGTCTCCTCGGCCCCGACGCTCTTGTCGGGCGTCTCGGGCGTCACGGCGCTCGGGTCCTCACCGCGGGCCAGCTCCGCCAGGCGGGTGCCGGCCTTGTCGCCCAGTTCCAGGCGCAGCAGGTCGGTCTCGACACGTCCCAGGTCGCCGACGGTGCGCAGCCCCAACCGGGTGAGGGCCTGCTCGGTCTTCTCCCCCACCCCGGGCAGCGCGCCCACCGGCAAGGGGTCGAGGAACCCGTGCACGTGCTCGGTGGGCACCAGCAGCAGACCGTCGGGCTTGCAATGGGTGGAGCCGAGCTTGGCGGTGAACCGGTTCGCGGCCACACCCACCGAGCAGGTGAGCCGCTGTTCCCGGCGCACCCGCTCCCGGATGGCCGCGGCGATGCGCACCGGGCCGCCCAGGCGCCGCTGGGCCCCGGACACGTCCAGGAAGGCCTCGTCCAGCGACAGGGGCTGCACCAGCGGCGTGACGGACCTCAAGATGTCCATCACCGCTTCGGAGGCCTCCTTGTAAGCGCTGCCGTCGGGCGGGAAGACCAGCGCCTCCGGGCACAGGCGCATCGCACGCACCATCGGCATCGCCGAGTGCACGCCGCGCTCCCGGGCCAGGTAGTCGGCGGAGGAGACGACCCCGCGCGGGCCGGTCCCGCCGACGATGACGGGAACGCCCCGCGCTTCGGGGTTGCGGAGGCGTTCGACGCTCGCGAAGAACGCGTCCATGTCGATGTGCAGGATGTGGCAGTCGGCGTCCGGACCTGAACCGTCCGGGGGGAAGTCCGCGCCCAGCGGCACGATGCCCTCCGCGGAGACCCTGCCCCGCAGTGCGGCACCGCGCTCGAGTTGACGTCGGCTCATGACCTCAGATTACGCTCGTCGGCGCGGATGTCCCACCCGGACCTCGGCCGCCCGCGCTCCACCATCGCCCCGTGTCCGGCCGTTCCCGGTCAGTCCCGGGAGGCGATGACGTGCAGCTGGGTGGCGATCCCCACGAGTTCGGGGTGCTGGGCCACCGCACGCTCCAGCTCGACCAGGTGCTGGCCGGTCTGGGCGTCGCCCTCCCAGGCCTGGCCCGGAAGGACGTCGGCGAACACCCGAACACCGCGCACGCTCGTGGGGTGCAGGCCGGAGTCGGTGAGCAGCTGCTGCAGCTGGCCGCGCGTGAAGCGGCGCGGCATCGGGTCGCTCTCGCCCCACCGGCCGTCGGCGTCGGTGAGCAGGTGGTGGGCCTCGGCGACGTGTCCGGCGAGGACCCGGTGCAGGGCCCCCGCGACCGCGTTGGTGGCCAGGACACTGACGGCGCCGCCCGAACGGGTGATGCCGACGACGTCGTGCAGCGCGGCCGCGGGCTCGTCCACGTACTCGAGGACGTTGTGCACCAGCACCAGGTCGGCGCTGCCCTCCTCGAAGAGCGAGGCCAGGTCGCGGGTCTCCCCCTGCACACCGCGCACGGCCACTCCGCTCTCGGCCGCGCGGCGCTCCAGCGCGGCCAGGGAGTCGGGGTTGGGCTCGACGACCGTGACCCGGTGGCCGAGTTCGGCGAGGGGGACGGCCGCGCCGCCGGTGCCGCCACCGGCGTCGACGATCTCCAGGGGGCCGTCGCCCAGGTGGGACAACAACTCCTGCAGGGCTTCCCACACCACTGCGGTCCGGGCCGCGTTGGCCGCCCGGGCCGGACCGGTCGTCCCGCCCGCGGTCGTGCCGGCCTTGTCCGTCACCTGGTTCCCCTCACTGGTTGGGCTCGTCCGCCGTCCGCTGCGGGAGGCTCAGAGCGCGAGCGTCGACTTGTTCTCCATGAGCCGCGACAGGAGCCCGCTGATGAAGCTGGGCGAGTCGTCGGTGGAGAGTTCCTTGGCCACACCGACCGCCTCGGCGATGGCCACCCCGTCCGGGATGCCGTCGTCCCACAGCAGCTCGTAGGCGCCCATCCGCAGGATGTTGCGGTCCACGACCGGCATGCGCTCCAGGGTCCAGCCGATGGCGTAGGTGTCGAGCAGCTCGTCGATGCGGGTGCGCCGCTCGTCGATGGACCGGGCCAGACTCTGGGTGAACTCGTTGATGGGCGGCTCGGGCTGGGCCCGGCGGCGTGCGATGACGTCGTCGACCGAGATGCCGCGCACCTCGGACTCGTAGAGGACCTCGACCGCGCGCCGCCGTGCCTTGCGCCGTGCTCCGCTCATCAGTTGACTCGCCCGAGGTAGTCGCCGTTGCGGGTGTCGACCTTGACGGACTCGCCGGTGGTGATGAACAGCGGGACCTGGATGGTGGCACCGGTCTGCACGGTGGCGGGCTTGGTGCCGCCGGTGGAGCGGTCGCCCTGCACACCGGGGTCGGTCTCGGTGATCTCGAGCTCCACGGCCGGGGGCAGCTCGATGTAGAGCGGGTTGCCCTCGTAGGTGGCGACGGTGACCTTGGTGTTCTCCAGGAGGAAGTTCTGGTCGTCGCCGACGACGGTGTCCGGGACCGGGATCTGGTCGTAGGTGGAGGTGTCCATGAAGATGAAGGCCTCACCGTCGTTGTAGAGGTACTCCATCTCGCTGCGGTCGACGTTGGCGAACTCGACCTTGGCGCCGGCGTTGAAGGTCTTGTCGACGATCTTGCCGGTCATGACGTTCTTCAGCTTGGTGCGGACGAACGCGCCGCCCTTGCCCGGCTTGACGTGCTGGAACTCCAGGACGTTCCAGAGAACGCCGTGGTCGAGCTTCAGGGTCGTGCCGTTCTTGATGTCGTTCGTCGAGGCCACTTCGGTCGTCTCTCCAAGGGGTGTGACACGTAGGGACCGGACGGGTGCCCGGTCGGTGGTCGGCGGGGCGGGCGCGTCGGTGTTCCCCGTGCGCAACTCGCCCAACTCCAGTCTAGGGCCTGTTCGGCGGGCGCCGTCCGTTGCTGCGCGGCTCGGGAGGGCGACAGGTGGCAGCCGCGCCGCAGAGGTCGTTCGAGGGTGGTGGCCGCCAGGGTCAGCCGGCGGACGTGACGGCGCGGTAGGCCTCACCGAGCAGCTCGGGTGAGGGGCCGCTGAGGATCACCGGTTCGGCGAGGCCGTCCAGGACCACGAACCGCAGGGTGTTGCCGCGGGTCTTCTTGTCCACGCTCATGGTCGCCAGCAGGTCGGACCAGGCGGCGCGGTCGTAGGAGACGGGCAACCCCACCGAGGACAGCAGGGTGCGGTGGCGGCGGACGAGGCCCTCGTCGATGCGTCCGTCCAGGCGGGCGAGTTCGGCGACGAAGACCATCCCGACGGACACGGCGTACCCGTGCCGGAAGGTGTAGTTCTCCGCGCGTTCGATCGCGTGGCCGAGCGTGTGCCCGTAGTTGAGGATCTCACGCCGCCCGCTCTCGCGAAGGTCGCCGGAGACCACCTCGGCCTTGACCCGGATCGCCCGTTCGATGAGCTCGCGCGTGTGCAGGCCGTCGGGCGAGCAGGCGCCCTCGGGGTCGGCCTCGACGAGGTCGCAGATGGCGGGGTCGTCGATGAACCCGGCCTTGATGATCTCGGCCAGGCCGCCGATGTAGTCGGCGCGGGGCAGGGTGCGCAGGGTCTCCAGGTCGCAGAGCACACCGGCGGGAGGGTGGAACGCGCCCACGAGGTTCTTGCCCTCGGGGGTGTTGATGCCGGTCTTGCCCCCGACGGCGGCGTCGACCATGCCGAGCAGGGTGGTGGGCACGAGGATCGAGCGGACCCCGCGCAGCCAGGAGGCGGCGACGAAACCGGCGAGGTCGGTGGCGGCTCCCCCGCCCAGACCCACGACCGCGTCGCCGCGGGTGAAGTTCTCCCCGCCCAGGCGCGACCACAGGTCCGCGGCCACGGCGACGGTCTTGGCGGCCTCTCCGTCGGGCACGGGCATCGGGAAGACCCGGTGTCCGGCCTCGTTCAGGGCGGCGGCCACACGCTCGGCGAGGCCGGTCAGTCCCTCGGGGTGGATGAGGGCGACCTTCTCGGCGGAGCCCACCAGGCCGGGGAGCTCGGAGAGGACCCCGGTTCCGACCACGACGTCGTAGCGTTCGCCGGTCGCGCCGACTCCGATGCGGGTGGCGGTCACTTCTCGGCCTTTCCGGCGTTGTCGAGGGTGGGCACGATCTCGTCGACGATCTCCTCCGGGTGGTAGCCGGTGGTGGCCACCGTGACCGTCGCCAGGCCCTCGTAGATCGGCAGGCGCTCGTCGAGGAGCCTGCGGAGCTTGGTGCGGGGGTTGCCGGAGAGCAGGGGGCGGGCCACGTCCATGCCCACGCGCTTGGCGGCCTCGCCGAACTCCACCTGGAGGTAGACCACGTGGTGGTCGGCCAGGTCGGCGCGGGTGTCCTCGTCCAGGACCGAGCCGCCACCGACGGCGATCACGCCTTCCCAGGAACGCAGGGCCTCGGCGACGATCTCGCGCTCGAGCGCGCGGAACTGGGTCTCGCCGTCCTCGACGAAGATGTCGCCGACGGGTTTGCCGGCGCGCTTCTCGATCTCGGTGTCGGTGCACAGCAGGTCCGCGCCGATGCGGCGGGCCAGGGCCTCGCCGACGGTGGACTTGCCCGAGCCCGGGGAGCCGATGAGCACCGCGATCGCTCTTGCCACGCTTCTGCCTCACTGAGATGGGGTCGGGGCCGGTCCCGCGGGAGCGGCCGTGCGGTCAGCCGACGGGGACGGACGCGACCCGAGGGGCGCGTCCGCGGGCCCCCATCCTATGCCCACGCGCGCAGGTGGCCCGGCCGGTCCGGGGTGCTCTGCGCATCAGTTGTGGGACCTCGGACGGGTGCGGAGAACGCCGAGGAGGCGGCCCGCGTCAGTGGGCGAGCACGTCGACGGTGCGCCCGTCCGGGTCGGTGAGCAGGTGGCGGCCCGGGGTGAGGGGCGGGTCGGCCGCTGCCCCCTCGACGTCCAGGCCGATCCGGGCCCGGCCGGTGGGGCGCCCGCCGGCCGGATACAGCTCGACCACCGTCTCCCCCAGCTCGGCGGCGTAGTGGTCCGGGCCGGTGCCGTGCTTTTCGGGGACCAGGGGCAGGCCCAGGGCGGCGTAGAAGGCGCGGCACTCCTCCAGGTGTTCGGAGTACAGGACCACGAGGGAGAGGCGGGCGTGGGACACGGGTGCTCCGGGGGGGGAGGCGGGCCGGCCCGGGGCACGGGCCGGCCCGGGGTGTCAGCGGATCTCGAGCGAGTCCAGGTACGACCGGGCGTTGCGCGCGGTCTCGGCCAGGGAGTCGCCGCCGAACTTCTCGACGACGAACTCGGCCAGGACCAGGGCGACCATCGCCTCGGCGACCACACCCGCGGCGGGCACCGCGGTGACGTCGCTGCGCTGGTGGTGGGCCTGGGTGGGCTCGCCGGTCTCGGTGTCGATGGTGTCGAGGGCGCGCGGAACGGTCGCGATGGGCTTCATCGCGGCGCGCACACGCAGGGCGTCGCCGGTGGACATGCCGCCCTCGACGCCCCCGGCGCGGTTGGTGCGGCGTCGGACGCCGTCCGGTCCGGGCTCGATCTCGTCGTGGGCCTGCGAGCCGCGGCGGGCGGCGGTGCGGAACCCGTCACCGACCTCGACGCCCTTGATGGCCTGGATGCCCATGAGCGCCCCGGCCAGACGCGAGTCCAGACGGCGGTCCCAGTGCACGTGGCTGCCCAGGCCGGGCGGGAGGCCGTAGGCGAGCACCTCGACCACACCGCCGAGGGTGTCCCCGGCCTTCTTGGTGTCGTCGATCTCCTCGATCATCCGGGCGCTGGTGTCGGCGTCGAAGCAGCGCACCGGGTCCTCGTCGATGGCCGCGAGGTCCTCGGGGTGCGGCTCGGGCGCGTCCTCGGGCACGGCGACCGGACCCATGGACACGACGTGGCTGAGCAGCTCCACGCCCAGGGCCTGCTTGAGGAAACTGCGGGCGACCTCGCCGACGGCCACGCGCGCGGCGGTCTCGCGGGCGCTGGCGCGTTCCAGGATCGGCCGGGACTCGTCGTGCCCGTACTTCTGCATCCCGACGAGGTCCGCGTGCCCGGGGCGGGGGCGGGTCAGCGGCGCGTTGCGCGCCATCCCGTCCAGCTCCTCCTGGGGAACGGGGTCGGGAGACATCACCTTCTCCCACTTGGGCCACTCGGTGTTGCCCACCTCGATCGCGACCGGTCCGCCCTGCGTGCGGCCGTGCCGGATGCCTCCGATGACGGAGACCTGGTCTTTCTCGAACTTCATCCGGGCACCCCGGCCGTACCCGGCGCGGCGTCGGAGCAGCGCGGCGGCGATGTCGTCAGAGGTGACGGACACACCGGCCGGAAGGCCCTCCAGAATCGCGACGAGTGCCGGCCCGTGGGACTCCCCCGCGGTCAGCCAACGCAACATGGCAATGATCCTCCCACGGATCGGGCGCCGTCGTGGAACGCGGCCCCTGCTCAGGGCAGCAGGGGTGCGCCGACCAGGACGGTGAGGAAGGTGCTGCCGAGCATGAAGGGGCCGAGGGGGAAGGGCTGTCTTCGGGTGAGGCGGCGCAGGGCGAGCAGGGCCATCCCGACGACGGAGAACGCGGCGAAGGCCCAGAAAGCCGCGGCCAGAGCGCCCACGGCCCCGGCGGCCCACCCCGTGTAGAGGCCGGTGATGCCCGCGAGTTTGACGTCGCCGAACCCGAGTCCGGAGGGCTGCACGCGCCAGAGCAGCCAGTACAGGACCGTGATGAGGACCATGCTCACGAGGGCCTCGGCGCCGCGTTGCAGCTCGTCCCCGGAGGGCTGCACGCCGGTCCCCGCGGGCCAGAGCACGGCGGCGGCGAGCAGGACCGCGGCCACCGGGTACGCGGTTCCCACGACGGGGTCGGGCAGACGGAGGACACGCAGGTCGACCACGGACAGCGGGACACCGAAAGCGACGAGCCAGAGCACGGGCGGCAGGTCCGGGAGCGCCCACTGCTGCTGCACGGCCGCGCCCGCGGCCAGGGCGAAGAGGATCCCGGTGACGGCCGGGACGGCGGGGTGGGTCGGGACGGTCGCGCGGCAGCTCGGGCAGGCGCCGCTCCACCAGGACCCGGGGCCGGCGAGGGCGGGCAGGAACGCGGGGAAGGGCAGGTCGGTGAGGCAGTGCGGGCACCGCGGCGGGGGCGGCCCCTCGTCCTCGGGCAGCGGGGACTCGGAGCGTTCCGGACGGGGGCCGTCGCCGGCCATCGCGGAGCGGGGCGCGGCGGGTTCGGGGTGGGCGGGCGTGGGACGGCCGGGGCCGAAGAGGGGCACCAGGCGCCCGCAGACCCGGCCGGTGAGGACCCCGAGCACACCGAACACGACGCCGACCGCGACCGTCGTAGTGTCCGGGACGAGGGTGAGCTCGGAGGGGAGAAGCATGTTGGGAAGCTACCCCGTGGAGGGCTCGGCGAACAGGACCTCATCGCGGGTTGTGGACAACCGTGGCACCGGAACACGCGCGATGCGCGGCACGGGGCCGGGGTCAGGCGTCGGCGGCGGGCGGGTCCTCGCGGCGGGCGCGCACCACGGCGCTGAGCTCGATGCCGCCGGGCAGTGCGGGGCCGAGCTCGTCGCGCAGGCGTTCGGCCATGCGCTGCAGGGCGGCGTCGTCGCGCTCCTCGAGCTCGAGGCGGATCCCGATCTCCGCGTTGTCGCTGGTGTGGATCCGGACGCGCTCGACACCGAACTCGGTGTGCGTGACGCGGTAGATCAGAGCCAACACCTGCGGGTCGTCCTGGGGCTCGGGCACCACACCGTGTTCGGCGAGCACCGTCAGGAACCGGCCCTGGACGGTGTAGGGCACCGGTCCGGCCACGTCCAGTACGAGCGCGTCCGCGTTCTCGTCGAGCACGGCCTGGCACGCGTCCTGCGTGGTGAACGGAACGGGGCGTGCGTCCGGGCGCCAGCGCCGCACCGCGTCGACGGAGGTGAAGGCGAGCAGTCCGCGCCGTCCGTCCCGGCCGGTCATGACGGGGACGGCCACCTCGGAGTTCTTGTCCTTGGTGAGCCCGCCCGCGCCCTGCTCGGTCTCGGTCGCGTCGGCGACCACGGGCACGAGGACGCGGGAGGCCCCGAGCGCGGTCAGGACCTGCCGGTCCCCGACCGTTCCCTCGGAGTGCTCGCGCAGGCGCGCTTCGACCTCGGGGTCGGCGCTGCCGTCGTCGTCGCGGAAGTTCTGGGCGCCCAGGATGGATGGTCTGCTCACGGGGCCCGACTCTACCGTCGACGGCCGCCGCCGGTGGGGCGGTACGGCAAACCGGCGGACGCACGCGGGGCCCACGGGTGACAGGTGCGCGCGGGCGGGCACGGCCGCCCCTCGCGCGCGGGCGCGGGAACGGAACGGACGCCGGGAACACGGGCTCAGCCCGAGGACGAGACCTCGTCGCCGCCGAGGGCGTGAAGAATGCCGCGCAACTGTGTGACCTGCTCGGGCGTGAGGCGGTCGAAGAGCAGGTCGCGGACGCGGTCGGCGTGCGCGGGGGCGGCCCGGGCCAGGGCCATGAGGCCGGGTTCGGTGAGCACGGCCCAGTACCCCCGCCGGTCGTCGTCGCAGTGCTCCCGGTACACGTAACCGTCGCGTTCGAGGCGGGCGACCTGGTGGGACAGGCGGCTCTTGGACACGATGACGCTGTCGGCCAGGTGGCGCATGCGCATGCGCATGTACGGCGCCTCGGACAGGTGCACGAGGATCCCGTACTCGATGAGGCTCAGGTCGCTGCGTTCGCGCAGGTCGTGTTCGAGCTCGTCGTAGATCCAGGCGTTGGTCTGCAGGAACGCACGCCAGACCTGCTGTTCACCGGCGTCGAGCCGTCCATTGCCCATGCCTCCGATACTACGGCGACCAGGGGCCTCCGGTGCTGGATCCGTGCGGATCGATGCACGGATCGTGATCGGGGCGTGGCGTTGAGCGATGACCGCGCTCCCGTGGCTTCTTGTGTGTGCCGAGCACCACAGAGTTTTCCTTCCAAGGAAGATACTTCTGAGGTACCTTGTTACTGAGCAGCAAACGAGGCCGGACCCTCTGGCCCCGGACGACCCCACAGGGAGCAGAACCATGGCGGCACAGGAACTGAAGCCCGGCACCTGGACCATCGACGGCGCCCACTCGATCGTCGGCTTCTCGGTCCGGCACATGATGGTCAGCAAGGTGCGCGGCCGTTTCGAGACGTTCGAGGCGACCCTGACCGTGCCCGAGGACCCCGCCCAGGCCTCGGTCACCGCGACCATCGACGCCGGCTCGATCAACACCGACAACGGTGATCGCGACAACCACATCCGTTCGGCCGACTTCTTCGACGTCGACACCCACCCGCAGTTCACCTTCCGCTCCACCGGGGTGGAGGCCAAGGGTGAGGACTTCGTGCTCAAGGGCGACCTCACCATCAAGGGCAACACCCGCCCCATCGAGCTGGACCTCGAGTTCAACGGCTCCACGGTCGACCCCTACGGCCTGGACCGCGCGGGTTTCGCGGGCTCGACGCAGATCAGCCGCAAGGAGTTCGGGGTCGACATCGAGATGCCGATGGACGGCGGCGGCGTGGTCGTCGGCGACCGCATCAGCATCCAGATCGACGCCGAGTTCACCCGCCTGGCCGACTGAGCACGGCGCATCACCCGCAGCCGCTGCGCACCGGGCTCGGATATCGTCGACGGGGGAGGGCACACACGCCCTCCCCCGTTTTTCGTGTCCGCGTTCCCGTCTCCCAGGCCAGGAGGAACCGTGTCCCCGAACCCCTTCTCCCCCGACGTCGTCGACGCCGTCACCGCCCACATGAACGACGACCACCCCGAGGACACGCTCCTCATCTGCCGCGGCCTGGGCGGCGAGCCCGACGCCACCTCCGCACGGATGACCGGCCTCGACGGGCAGGGCGGCGACTACACCGTCACCGTCGGATCCACCGAGCGGCAGGTACGTGTTCCCTGGTCGGAGCCGCTGACCGAACGGCCGCAGATCCGCGCCGAGGTCGTCGACCTGTACCGGCGCGCCTGCCGCGAGCTCGGCCTCACCCCGCGCGGCGAACACTGATCCCCACCGGGACCGCCGTCACGGGAACCGGGCGCCGCCCTCCGGAGTCCTACCGCACACGGGAGAAGGACCCCGGTCCCGCCCCGGCCGGGCCCGTGAGGGCAGCGTCCGCGGGCGCCGCCCGTGGAGACCGACGGCGGCACGGGACGGCCTAATGTGGGCGTCACCCCCTTCTCCCCCGGACCCGACACGACCACGAAGCGAAGGGTGGACCGACCCTCCATGGGCACGCCCGACCCCGACGAGAACGCACCGACCCGGCACTTCGGACCGACCCCTCCCACGACCCGGATCCCGGCGCGCACCGCTGCCACACGCTGGGTCACACGTGTGTTCCGGCCCGGTGCCAGGGGCGGCGGGGGCGAGGAGGCCACCACGGTCGTGCCTCCGGGCGGGAACGAGAACCCTCCGGGCGGGAACGAGGACGCGACCACCGTCGTGCCCCCGGGCGGCGGGGACGACCGCACCGACGTGATCGCACCCGGTTCCGACCGCACCAGTGTCCTGCCCGGTGCCGGCACGGGGTCCGGCCACGCGCCCCGTACAGCACAGGCGCCCGCGCGGCGCCCGTCGGGGGGCGGAACCCGCGGCGGGCCCGAGCGCCGGTGGTGGCAGAAGCTGCTGGGCCCGTTCCTGACGTGGTTCACCCACCTGGTCTCACGCGTGGTCGTGGGGCCCGCGAGCGACCTCGACTACGCCGTCCCCGCCGACCTGCGCAAGCGGTACCAGATCCTCAACCGGATCGGTTCCGGCGGTGAGGCCGTCGTCTACCTGGCCGAACCCGTCGACGAACCGGGGCGCCGACTCGCGCTCAAGGTCTACCGGCCGGGCCACGACATCAACCGGGAACTGCTGGACCGGCTGCGCGCCCGCGGCACGTCGTCGCAGCACACCCCGGCGATCCAGGGGTACGGCAGCGCCACCAGCTCCTGGGGCGAGGACCTGGCCTGGGAGGCCCAGGAGTACTTCGACCGGGGGTCCCTGCGCGAGGTCATCGACCAGGCTCCCCTCGAGGAGGAACAGGCCCGCGCGGTCGTGGCGGCCGTGGCCGAGTGCCTGCACCACTGGCAGCACGAGCTGCAGCACAACCACACCGACGTCAAGCCCGAGAACCTGCTCGTGCGGTCGATGGACCCGCCGGTGCTCGCCCTGACCGACTTCGGCGGGGCCGTGCGCGCCACGATGAGCCGTGTGTACGGCGGCGTGGCCGTCACCGAGGACTACGCAGCACCCGAGGTCATCGAAGGGCGCCGCGAGGCCCCGGCCGCCTGGTGGTCGCTGGGGGTCATGGCGCACGAACTGGTCGCCGGGCGGCGGCCGGAACGGGGCGGGAACTGGCTGACCGCCCGCAACACCGAGGTCGACATCTCCGCGATCACCGACGAGCGGTGGCGGCTGCTGGCGCGCGGGCTGCTCACGCCAGCCCCGGCCGCACGGTGGGGGCACGACGAGGTCGCCGCGTGGTTGGCCGGGGAGCGCCCCAACATCAGGACGGTGCGGCGCCAGAGACCGATCTCCTTCGCCGGGACCAACCACGAGGACCCGCCGAGCCTGGCCTTCGACCTGCTGGACCGCTCCGAGACCGGGGCGATGTGGCTGCGCACCCACTGGCACGAACTGCGCGCGTGGCTGGACCGCGAGGTCAACGACTACACCTTCGACCGGGCGTACCTGACCGGGCTGGACACCTACCCCGAGAGCGCGCACGTGGCGATCAGCGCCCTGGCCGCGCGGTACGTGCCCGGGATGCCGCCGCGGTTCCGGGGGCACGAGATCAGCGCGGACGGGCTGCTGACGCTGGCCTCGGGGGACGCGAGCCGGCACGCGGTGGTGCGTGAGGCGGTCGAGTCCGGGGCCGTGGGCCTGGGTTCCCAGCACTGGTGCCCGCACCCGGAGTGCCGATCCGGTGGCTCCGGCCGGTGTGCGCTGCTGGAGCAGGTGCAGCACCAGGTTCCGCTCGTCATGCGGCGGGTGCGGGAGACCGTCGACCGCGCCGCCGACGGGGGCCCGGACGCTCCCCGGCGGCCGGAGCAGCACGAGATCGACACGGCCTGGGCGCGCGCGGTGGAACTCGTGCTCGACCCGGAGGTGGCGTCCGGGCACCGCTCGTTGCTGCGGCGGCAGTCCTGGCACCCCTCGCAGCGCAGCGCCGCACCGCACGCGCCGTGGTGGGCCGAGCAACGTCGCCTGGCGTTGCGGGAGTCCGGGGACCCTGTTGCCACGCGGGCCGCGGTGGTCGCATCGCTGCTGCTGATGCCCGAAGCGGTGCGCGTGGGCGCCCAGGTGCAGGAACGCGAACGCGCCGACGGCCGCGCCCGGCGCCAGGACCGGTGGGCGGCGCTGGCCGGGTCGGCGCGCGAACGCTGGGCGGGGGCCAGGAACGGGCTGTCGGAGGCGCGCCAGAGGCGGGCCGAGGCGGCGACCGCGCCCGAGCAGAACGACGGCACGACCGTGGATCCGACCCGCCCGCAGGAGCCGGCGAGCGGTAAGGAGGGCCGCCGGCTGGTGCGGGAGGAACGGCGCCGGAAGAAGGCCGGGCGGCAGGTCGAGCGCACCATGCACCAGATCGAGCGGGCCCAGTCGGCGGGGCGGTGCCGCAAGTTCGCGGTCCCCGCCGCGCTGCTGGGGCTGGTGGACGGCCTGGGACGGGCCCTGCGCCCGGGTGACGGGTTCTTCCCCGACAGCGAGCCGATCCTCAACGCGTACACGGGGCTGCTGGACCTGAGCAACAGTGCGCTGATCTCGTGGCTCGCGCAGATCAGTGGGACGGTCACCGGGGTGCTGCCCGGTGGCGCGGGTGCGGCGTGGTGGCTGCCGGTGGCGCTGTCGCTGGCGCTGCTGTGGATGGTGCGGGTCGCCGGTCGGTACACGGCCAAGGCGCGGCGGCGGCTGGCGGCGTTCCGGATGGCGGCCGTGGGGTCGGTGCTCATGGTGGTCGTGCTGTTGTCGTCGGGGTTGGTCGCGCTCGGTTCGGGTGTGCTGATCCCCCTGGACTGGCTGCTGGGCTGACGCGCGGGGGCCGGCCGGCGGGCTCGGCGGAACGCGTTCCGGGCGGGCCCCGGCTGGGCTATGATCGCCCGGTTCGGCGGGGCGCCGGACGAACCGACCCGTGGGAGGCAGCCACGTGCCCGAGGTCCTCGAGCTCCGACACGGCGATCACCGCGCGACGGTCCACACGACCGGGGCGGCCCTGGGCTCGCTCACGCGGGAGGGCCGGGACCTGGTGTGGCCCTACGAGCGGCGTCCTGAGGCGTTCCAGGGGCAGGTCCTTGCGCCGTGGCCCAACCGGGTCGGCGGTGCGCGGTACCGGTTCGAGGGGGACGAGTACCGGTTGGCGGTCACCGAGCCCGGGACCGGGGCGGCCCTCCACGGACTGGTGCACGACGTGGTGTGGGAACCCCTTGCGGTGGCCGGGCACGAGGTCCGGCTGGGGACGGACCTGCGGGGCGGCGAGGGGTATCCGTTCCCGCTGCGCCTGGAGATCGGCTACCGGCTGGATGAGGCCGGGCTGACCGTCACCACCGAGGCCGCCAACACGGGCACGGACACCGCACCGTTCGGGTTGGGGTTCCACCCGTACCTGACGCTGGGTGCTCCCCTGCGGGACCTGGCGGCGCGGGACGCGGCACACCTGTCGGTCCCGGCCCGCACGTACCAGCCGGCCGACGACCGACTGCTCCCGGTCGGGGACCCCGTTCCGGTCGAGGGCGGTGTGTTCGACCTGCGCCCGCCGGGGCGTGCGATGGGCGGAACCGTGCTCGACACGGCCTTCACCGGGCTGGAACGGGACGGGGACGGGCGTGCGTGGGTGTGGCTGTCCGGTCCCGACCACCGCGTGGGTCTGTGGTGCGACCGCAGTTTCGGGTGGCTCCAGCTCTTCAGCGCCGACACCCTGGACGGCGGCGACCGGCGCGCCCACCTGGCCGTGGAACCCATGACCTGCCCGCCCGACGCGTTCAACAGCGGCACCGGGCTGATCCGCCTCGCGCCGGGCGAGCGCACGCGGCACACGTTCGGGATCACCTCGGCCGGGTTCGGGACCCCGTCCTGACCGCGGGCCCGGGTCCCGCCTGCGCAGGTCAGGCCGGGCGGGCGACCACCGCGAACGACGGGTCGTGCTCCTGGGGCGGGTGTCCGGTGAGGTCGCCGAGCACCTCGTCGAGCACCAGCCCGGACCCGGCCAGCTCACGTGCGAGCTCCTCGGGCGTGAAGTACGTGATCCAGTTGTAGAACGTGCGCCGCCCGCCGGGGTCCACGATGTCGTAGCGGTCCAGGCTCACACGCTCGGCCTCGTAGCGCAGGGTGCTCCAGAACCCGTAGTAGGGGTCCGGCGACCAGAACCCGCCCATGAGGTCCGGGGCGAACGTGCGCTGCTCGGTGACGGTGTCGAAGGCCGCCGCGGAGTCGACGTCGAAACAGAACGCTCCCCCGTCGGCCAGGTGGGCGCGCACGACCCGCAGGAGCCGGGCGCGGTCGGCCGGGGCGAGCGCGCAGTAGTCGCGCATGACCATGACGACGAGGTCGAAGCGTTCCCCGAGGTCGAGCTCGAGGTAGTCCGCGCACAGGTGGCGGGTGGACAGGCCCTGCTCGTGCGCGTGCCCGCGTGCGTGTTCGATCGAGCGGGGTGCGAGGTCGACGCCCACGACCTCGGCCCCGGCGGCGGCCAGGCGGTTGGTGTAGAGCCCGGGTCCGCAGCCGAGGTCGAGCACCGAGCGGCCGGGGCCCGCACCGAACCGGGCGGCCATCCAGGCCACGGCCTCCTCGATGTAGGCGGCGCGGTTGGAGGCTGCGTCCACGTCGGGGTCGAGGTGGTTGGCGAGCATGCGTTCGGACACGTGCGGGTCGGTCCACAGGTCCGCGGTGGTCAGGCGGGAGTGCGGCTCGGGGCGGGCGTCGATGTCGGCGAGCTGGTCGAACAGGGTCACGGTCCTCCTCGGACGGTTCGGAACCCGCACACGCTAGCGGGGCGCCGTCGATCCCCGCCACGGGTTTTTCCAGTTCGCGCAGGCTTCGGGGGGACGCCCCGGCCCGCGCCGGAGGCGCGGGCTTCGCGTGGTGGCCGGGCACTGCCCGGCAGGCGCTGCCGGAAACCGGCGCACCGGGAACAGGTCTCCTGCCCCGGACAGAAGTATCCGGGAGGCACACATGCGCTGCGCCGGAGGCGCATGCCGGGGCTCGCGCCGAACGTGCTGCGCCCGACGGGGCGCTGCCGACTCAGCCCGCCGACACCACACCGGGGTCACGCCCGAGGGTCAGCCGTGTCAGCGGGTCACATCGGGCGGTGTGCCGAAGGCACAGCCTGCGGGGTGACGGGGTCAGGTCTGTTCGAGGAGGCCGGTGAGGCGCTCGAGGTCCTCGGGGGTGTCGATGTCGTCGGGCCTGGAGACGTCCTGGCACTCCACCGGCGTGACCAGGTGCGAGTAGGTGCGCAGGAACGGCCGTGCGCCCACGTCCTCGACAGCGAGCGCGTACACGGTCGACCAGTGCTCGCGCCCCAGCATCACGGGGTTGCGCTGGTTGCCGCGGTAGGTGGCCACGGCGGCGCGTGCGCCCTCCCCGCGGGTGTCCAACAGGCGCCGGACCGCGCCGGAGGTGATGAGCGGCTGGTCGGCGAGGGCGATGAGCACGGCGTCGACGGTCGGCGGCAGGGCGTCGAGCCCGGCGCGCACCGACGAACCCATCCCGGAGCTCCAATCGGGGTTGCGCACCGTGGTCACACCGTCGATCTCGGTCTCGGCGGCGCCCAGCACCACCATGACGGGGTCGCACCCGCCCTCACGCAGCGTCCGTACCCCGCGGTCGACGAGGCGTTCGCCCCCGAACTCGACCAGCGCCTTGGGCCGCCCCAACCGGCTTCCCGAGCCGGCTGCCAGGAGCAGTCCGGCCACCTGTCCCGTCCCGTCGGGCTGTCCGCCGTGCGCGTACCCAGTACCCATGGGCCGATCATGCCACGCGGGAGGGCAGGTCATGGGGCGGCTCCGGCAGAGTCGTGCGCTGCGTTCGCGGCGGAAACGCAGCGCACCGCTCTCACCAGCGACGACGTCACCGAACGGTTTTCGGACCGTCCAGGGCGCTGACCGAATCCGGCCGCAACAGCTCCGACGGCTCGATGTCCCGGTGGATGGGCCCGTCGGTCTCCCGCAGCGCACGCCCGCTGCCGCCCCACCGGGTCTGGATCAGCTCGGCGGCGATGGACACGGCGGTCTCCTCCGGGGTCCGGGCCCCCAGGTCCAGGCCGATCGGGGAATGCAGCCGGGTCAGGGCCCGCTCCCCCACGCCCGCCTCGCGGAGCCGCTCCAACCGGTCCTCGTGCGTGCGCCGCGACCCCATGGCGCCGATGTAGCCGGCGCGGGTACGCAGCGCCGCCTCCAGGACGGGGACGTCGAACTTGGGGTCGTGGGTGAGCACGCACACGACGGTGCGCTCGTCCACCTGGTCGGCGATCTCGTCGAGGTACACGTGCGGCCACTTCACGACGACCTCCTCGGCGGTGGGGAAACGCCGCGCGGTCGCGAAGACCGGGCGCGCGTCGCACACCGTCACGCGGTACCCGAGGTAGGAGCCCAGGTCCGCGACGGCCGCCGCGAAGTCGATCGCCCCGAAGACCAGCATGCGCGGCGCGGGCGCGTAGGAGGCCACGAACACCTCCAGCTCGTCCCCGCGGCGCTGGCCGTCGGCCCCGTAGCGCAGCACGCCCGTCGTCCCCTGGGCGAGCATCCCCCGCACGTCGTCGTCGAGCGCGTCGGCCAGCCGGTCCCCGCCAGGCCCCAGGTCGCCCTCGGCGTGTCCGGGCCAGACGACGCGGCGCCGTCCCACCCGGTCGGCCTCGGAGGGATCGGAGACCACCGTGGCCACCGCGACGGGCTGGTGCTCGTCGATGGCGCCCAGGACGGAGCCGAGCTGCGGGAAGGAGGCACGGTCCAGCGGCTCGACGAACATGTGCAGCGTCCCGCCGCAGGTCAGGCCCGCGCTGAAGGCGTCCTCGTCGCTGACCCCGTAGGTTCGGCGCACGGGCACCCCGGTGCGCACGGCCTCGAGCGCCTCCTCGTACACGGCGCCCTCCACGCACCCGCCCGAGACGCTGCCGGTCACCTCACCGGAGGCACTGACGACCATGGCCGCGCCGGGGCCTCTGGGCGCGCTCTTGTACGTGTCGATGACCGTGGCCAACGCGAACGTCTCCCCCGACGCGTAGAGCTCGGACACGGTCGTACGGACGTCGCGCACGCGGCACCTCATTCCACATCAGGTCAAGTGGCTCCTGGTACCAATTTATGTGGCCCACACGACACGAAGGGAGTCACTGTTCCATCAAGAACAGGTGACTCCCCGTGCGGAATGTTCGTCGTTGTCTACGAAAGACCGGGTTCCTCGCCCTCGCCGCGGCTCTGCAGCATCGCGCGGAAGTCCTCCACGGCCTGCCGCGCGGGCTCGCCGTCGGTGCTCTGGATCCCCATGACCGGAAGGCTGGTGCCGTCGGACAGGTCCACGCACGGCCAGGGCTCGCCCTCGGGCATCTGGATGTCGAGGATCTCCTGCCAGGACAGCACGTGGGTGCGGATCCCGTTGACGACCAGGACCCGGTCCTCCTCGGCGATGAGCCGGGGCCGGGCCAGCAGGTGCAGTCCGGCCGCGATGACAAAACCGAACCCGATCAGCATCACGCGGTCGAGGGGCCGCCAGTCGATGGGCAGGATCACGGCCAGCACGGCGAAGGTGGCCACGATCAACAGACCGAGGCCGTAGGCGACCATCCGCACCGTGCGCGGGCGCCACATGCGCGGCACCTCGGGTGTGCTCGCTGCCTCGTCCACCGCTTCTTCCCTCGTCCGCACCGACTCGTCCCTCTCTCCTGTGGCCCCGCGCCCCGTGTGTTCAGGGCTCAGCGGCGCAGACCGCGCAGGGAGACGGCGGTCTCCAGCGCTGCCGCGGCGGCCTCCGCACCCTTGTCCTCCACACTGCCGGGGAGGCCGGCGCGGTCCCGCGCCTGTTCAAGGGTGTCACAGGTGAGGACACCGTTACCCACGGGGGTGGATTCGCGCAGAGCCACCTCGGTGAGGCCGTGCGTGACCGACTGGCACACGTAGTCGAAGTGCGGGGTCCCGCCGCGGATGACGGCGCCCAGCGCGACGACGGCGTCGTGCTTGCGGGCCAGTTCCTGGGCGACCACGGGGAGCTCGACGGCGCCGGCGACGTGCACGACGACCGGGTCGGCCGCGCCCGAGTCCTTCACCACACCCAGCGCGTTGGCCAGCATGGGTTCGACGATCGGTGCGTTCCACTTGGTGGCCACGATGCCCACCGACAGCCCGGAGGCGTCGATGTCGTTGTGCTCTGGGCGTCCTTCGCCGCTCATGGTGACTCCTGTTGTTGCGGGGCGGGAACTACTGGGCGACGCCGGTCAGGTCGTGACCCATGCGGTCGCGCTTGGTACGCAGGTAGGCGATGTTGTGGTCGGTGACGAAGGTCGGCATGGCCACCCGCTCGTCCACGGCCACACCGTGCTCTTCGAGGGCCTCGGCCTTGTCGGGGTTGTTGCTGAGCAGGCGCACGGAGGAGATACCGAGGTCCTGGAGGATCTCGGCCCCGGCCCCGAACTCGCGGGCGTCGGCGGGCAGGCCCAGGCGCAGGTTGGCGTCGACGGTGTCGGCGCCGGCGTCCTGGAGGCTGTAGGCGCGCAGCTTGTGCAGCAGGCCGATGCCGCGGCCCTCGTGCCCGCCGAGGTAGACCACCGCGCCGCGGCCGCGGGCGGCGATGTCGGCCATGGCCGCCTCGAGCTGGGCGCCGCAGTCGCAGCGGTGGGAGCCGAAGGCGTCCCCGGTCAGGCACTCGGAGTGCAGGCGCACGGTGACGTCGGTGCCATCGCCGATCTCACCCATGACCAGGGCCACGTGCTCGGCGCCGTCGGCCGCGCCGGTGTAACCGACCGCGCGCCACTCGCCGTGCTGGTTGGGCATGCGCGTCTCGACGGTGCGGGTGACCAGGGGCGGGTGGGCCTGCTCGTCGGTGAGCCGCTCCCCCATCGCCTCTCGGTGGGCGGCGAGCTGCTCGACGGAGACGAGGGTGAGGCCGTGCTCGTCGGCGAACTCGCGCAGGCGGGGCAGGCGGGCCATGGTTCCGTCGTCGTTGACGACCTCGGCGAGCACCCCGGCGGGACGGAGCCCGGCCAGGCGCGCGAAGTCGACGGAGGCCTCGGTGTGGCCGCGGCGGGCCAGAACACCGCCGGAACGGGCGCGCAGCGGGAGGATGTGGCCGGGGCGCACGAAGTCGCCGGGGGTGCTGCCGGTGGCGGCGAGGAGGTTGATGGTGTGCGCGCGGTCGGCGGCCGAGATCCCCGTGGTGACGTTCTCGCGGGCGTCGACGGTGACGGTGTAGGCGGTGCGCAGGCTCTCCTCGTTGCGCGCCGTCATCAGCGGCAGGTCGAGGCGGTCGAGGTCCTGGCCCTCCATCGGAACGCACACCACCCCGGAGGTGTAGCGGATCATGAATGCGAGCAGCTCGGGGGTGGCCAGCTCGGCGGAGAAGATGATGTCGCCCTCGTTCTCCCGTTCCTCGTCGTCGACCACCACGATGGCCCGCCCCGCCGCGAAGTCGGCGATGGCGTCCTCGATGTTGTCGAGGGCGACGTTCGGCTCGGAGTCGGCGGCGGCCGGGGTGGTGTCGGTGACGGTCATGCCCGCTCCCTGAAGGTCCGTGGTCTGTGGGTGGTGGATGGCGGGGTGGCGGCCACCGGTGGCCCGCCCCCGCGGTGAGCTGTGGGTCAGGCGCCCGCGCGGGCGGAGGTGACGGCGGCGATGCGCTCGACGTACTTGGCCACGACGTCGACCTCGAGGTTGACGACGGTGCCGGCCTCGGCCGCGCCCAGGGTGGTGGCCTCCAGAGTGGCGGGGATCAGGCTGACCTCGAAGTACTCCTCGTCGGCGCCGGGTGCGCTGACGGCGGAGACGGTGAGGCTGGTGCCGTCCACGGCCACCGAGCCCTTCTCGACCACGTACGGGGAGAGCTGCGGCGGCAGTCCGAAACGTAGAACGTCCCACTTCTCGCCGGGATTCCGGGACAGCAGCCGGGCGGTGCCGTCGACGTGGCCCTGGACGATGTGCCCGCCCAGCCGGGCGTCGGCGCGGGTGGCGCGCTCGAGGTTGACGGCGGAGCCGGGGGCGAGGGCGCCGAGGGAGGAGCGCTCCAGGGACTCCTTCATGACGTCGGCGGTGAAGGTGCCGTCGTCGAGGCCGACCACGGTCAGGCACACGCCGTTGACCGAGATGGAGTCGCCGTGGGAGGCGTCGGAGGAGGCGAGGGGGCCGCGCACCGTGAGGAGGACGGCCTCACCCGAGGCGCCGGCGGGGTCGATCGACAGGACCTCGCCGATTTCTTCGATGATTCCGGTGAACACGTCCGGCTTCCCTTCACCTCGACGGGCTCCGGGGCGGACGTGGAAGGTGCCTTCCACCGTAGGAACGGGTGTTCACGGGTCGCCGGGGGTCCGGCGCGCGTCACACCCGCCCACGCGCGCTGCCTCCCATCCGGACTCTCACCGTCGGTACCGGAATTCCACCGGTTCAACCGGCCGATGGCTTCGGCCGGGTCGCGGACTGTCACCGCCGGTTCGGACTTTCACCGACCCCGGAGCACGCGTAAACGACTTTGTGTCTTCGTGCCCGAATCCTATCGCTTGCGGAAGCCGAGCGCATAGCCGGGGTGCGGTAAGTCACAGGCGGCGGTCGGGGGCGGGATCGCCGCCCTCACCGCGGTCCGGTGTTCCGTCGCCGGTGTCGTCGCCGGTCGGGGCCGGGTCGGCGTCCGGGCCGGGTTCGGGGCCCGTACCGGGACCGGTGTCGGCGCCGGGCTCGGGACCGCCCTCCGGCTCGGGCTCGGGGCGCTGGGCGAGCCCGCCGTCCAGGAACATGCGCGGGGCCGCGAAGGTCGCCCAGAACGCGATCGCCGCGTAGAGCAGGTAGGTGGGCACCGCCTCGGCCAACCCGGAGAGTTCGCGCAGGAAGAGGTCGGCGACGATCTGCACGACGAGCACGACCGAGATCCCCAGCACGAACCGCGCCGCCCGCTGGACGAGGGTGCCGCGGGCGCTGTACCAACCGCGGTCGGCGAGCAGGGTCAGCCCGACCGCTCCGCCGAAGAACGCGCCCGCGACGAGGAAGAGGCCGGTGAGGCTGTCGCCGACCGGGTCCTGGGGCAGCCGTCCGATGACGTCGGTCTGGGGCGCGCTCCAGGGGCCGCGCACGGCGAGGGCCCACAGCGCCGCGACCGCGCACGGCACGAGGGAGGCGGCCAGGGCGTAGAGGGCGGCGGTGCGCAGGGCGAGCGAGCGCCACCAGCGCAGCACCGGGCGTTCCCAACGGAAGAAGGCCCACAGGATCGCCACACCCAGGAGCACACCGACGACCACGTCGCTGAAGAAGTGCACACCCAGGTAGATCCGCGAGAAACAGATGACCGCGATCAGCCCCACCGCGCCCCAGAACCAGGCGCGGCGGCCTGACCTGATCCCGAGATAGCCGTAGAGCACCGTGGAACCCTGCGCATGGCCGGACGGCAGCCCGAAGGTGGCTTCGGTGGCGTACCCGACGACCAGCCCCGAGTGCCAGTAGGGACGCGATCCGTACAACAGGGTCTTGAGGAACGCGTTGACCACACCCGAGGCGATGACCAGCACGAACAGGCGCGCACCGACGCCTGCGTGCACACTCCAGAAGACCAGGGCCAGCACCGCGATCACCACGGTCTCCGACCCCAGTTCGGTGACGGCCAGGAGTGGATAGGAGAGCCACTCCCCCAGTCTCTGCAGCCACTGGATGGCGTCGGCCTCGGCGCCCCACACCGTGTCCATGGCGAGGGGACGGCTCGTCCAAGCGTTCACACCGCACTCCACGGGTCCGCGCCTGGCTACGCGCTCACGCCGCGCCGCTCCCCCGGGCGCCTGGGCGCAGGGGAAGACGGAGCCGCGACCAAGCGAAATCAACGACTACCGAGCGGTAGCCTAAGGGCGCGGCGCCTGTGTGACCAGTGCCACAGGTCAGCCGCGCCGCGATCGTTATCCGCGTCCGCCCGCCTTGACCGCCTGCGCCCGCAGGGCGTCGATCGCGCCGGCCGGGTCCTGGGCCCCGTAGACCGCAGAACCGGCCACGAAGACGTCGGCGCCGGCCTCGGCCGCACGCTCGATGGTCTCGTCGCTGACCCCGCCGTCGACCTGCAGCCACACCGAGGACTCCCGGCTGTCGAGGATCTCGCGGGCACGGCGGATCTTGGGCAGCACCACGTCGAGGAACTTCTGTCCGCCGAACCCGGGCTCGACCGTCATGAGCAGGAGCATGTCCATCTCACCCACGAGGTCGGCGTAGGGCTCCACCGGTTCGGCGGGGTTGAGCGCCAGGCCTGCGCGGGCGCCCTGTTTGCGGATCTCGCGCAGGGTGCGCACGGGGGCGTTGGCGGCCTTGGCGTGGATGGTGACGCTGCCCGCGCCCGCCTCCGCGTACCCGGGCGCCCACGAGTCGGGGTCCTCGATCATCAGGTGGCAGTCCAGGGGCGTGTCCGCCGCCTTGTACAGGGACTCCACGATCGGGAGGCCGAGCGTGAGGTTGGGGACGAAATGGTTGTCCATGACGTCGACGTGCAGCCAGTCGGCGTTCGGGGAGACCGCCGCGGCCTCGTCGGCCAGGTGCGCGAAATCGGCGCTGAGAATGCTGGGAGAGATCTGAATTGCCACGTCAGCGAGTCTAGCCAGAGCTGCGCGCTCGAGTGTGGGCGGCCACCCGCGCGGGCAGAGCCCCCGACACCGGACCCGCCCGGCCGCGCGCCGGGCCCCACGCGGAGGAGGCGGCCTTGCTCGACCGGGACGAACTGCAGGACTTCCTCGAGGCCTACGGGCGCGAACTGGTCTCGGGCGACCTCGACGGGGTCGCCGCGCGTTACACCTATCCGGTCTGCGTGGTCGGGGAGAACGCGAACCTGAGCCTGTCCGCCCCGGGTGAGCTGAAGGCGACGCTGACCGGGGCCGCACGGCGCTACCGGGAACGGGGCGTGACGGAGCTGGCGCTGGAGCTGCGCGGGGTCGAGGAACTCAGCGAGCACCTGGTCTGGGTCGACGTGCGGCGGGTCGCCCGGGCCGCGGACGGCAGCGAGGTCCTGGCCGAGGGCCGGCGCTACCTGCTCCGGGTGGCGGGCGGGTCCTGCATGATCTGCGTCGTCGTGCCCACGGGACCGGCCTGAGCGGACCGACCCGCCGTCACGCCTCGTCGCGGCGCAGCAGGGCGAGGAACATCGCGTCGGTTCCGTGCACGTGCGGCCAGAACTGCGCGTACATGCCGTCCGGACCTGCGGCCAGGTCGGGCACCTCGTCCAGGTAATCGGCGGCGCGCAGCAGGGTGAGGTCCCCGCGTTCGTCCAGCACGCCGCGGACCACGGCGTCGGTCTCGTCCAGGTGGGGCGAGCACGTCACGTACGCCACGACCCCGCCGGGGCGCACGGCCTCCACGGCGCTGGTGAGCAGGTCGTGCTGGAGCGGCGCGAGCTCCTTCGCGGTCTCGGGGGTGCGGCGCCAGCGCGACTCGGGCCGGCGGCGCAGCGCACCCAGGCCGGTGCAGGGGGCGTCGACCAGGACCCGGTCGAACGCACCCGGACGCCAGGCGGGGGCGGTACCGTCCGCGGCCACCACACGTCCGGCGTCGCGCGGGGCGCGGTGCACGGCGGTGGCGACCAGCCCGGCGCGGGCGGGCTGGACCTCGGACGCCAGCAGGCGGGCCTCGCGGCGCCCCGCGATGGAGGCGAGCAGCCCCGCCTTCCCGCCGGGGCCGGCGCACATGTCGAGCCAGGTGGCGTCCCGGCCGTGGGCGTCGACCCGGGACAGCGCCAGGGCGACCAGTTGGCTGGCCTCGTCCTGGACCGCGGCCCGGTTCTGGCGCACCTCGCGGATCAGCGCCGGGTCGCCCTCCTTGAGGTGGGCGGCGAAGGGCGAGTAGGTGCCCTCCTCGGCGCCTTGGGCCACCAGGTCGGAGACGGTGGAGCGGCCCGGCTTGGCCACGAGCGTGACCCGCGGGCGTTCGTTGTGCGCGCGCAGCAGGCGTTCGGTCTGCGGAAGTCCGGAGGGCGCGCGCTCGCCGAGGGCCCGGGCGAGCTCCTTGACGATCCAGCGCGGGTGGCTGTGCACCACCGACAGGTACCCGCTGGGGTCGCGCTCGCGGTCGGGCGCGATGACCTCGATCCATCCCTGCAGGTCACGCGCGCTGACCCGGCGCAGTACGGCGTTGACGAACCGGGCGCGGTGCTGGCCCACGACCTTGCGGGCGAGGTTGACGGTGGCGCTGACCGCGGCGTGCGGGGGGATCTTCGTGGACAGCAGCTGGTGGGCGCCCAACCGCAGCAGGGGCAGTGCCTCGGCGTCGACGGAGGACAGGCTGCGGTCGACGCAGTTCTCCAGGACGGCGTCGTAGGTGCCCTGCAGGCGCAGGGTTCCGTAGGTGAGCTCGGTGGCCAGTGCGGCGTCGCGGCCGCTGATCCCGCGTTCGTTGAGCAGCGCGGGCAGCAGGAGGTTGGCGTAGGCGTCGCGCTGGCCGACCGCGCGCAACACGTCGTAGGCGACCCGGCGGGCGGGGTCGCGGGGCTGGGGCGGCCCGGAACCGTTCTGGGCGCCGCCCTGTGCGGGCTTCTTCCCCTTGCGGGGGCGGCGGTTGCGGGGCTGCTCGCTCAACGTGTGTTCTGCCTCAACGAATCCGGGGACGTGTCGCGCGGCCGGGCGCCGCAAGGATCGAGCCTACGGCAGCTCAACGGCCCAGGCGGTCATCTTCGGTGGGACGCACACCACGCGCCCAGTCGACCGCGGCCATGGCCTTCTTGCCCTGGGGCTGGACCTGTCCGAGCTCGACCGGGTGGGTGCTGGTGCCGGCGAGCACACGCTTCTTCTCCACGTGGAGCTCCCCGGGTTCGAGCGCGGGGGTGTCGGCGTCGGTGATCGGTCGCACGGGGCCGGTCTTGAGGCGGGTTCCGCGGAACGTGGTCCAGGCGCCGGGGGCGGGGGTGCAGGCGCGCGCGACGCGGTCCACCCGCCTGGCGGGGGCGGTGAAGTCGAGCTCGGCGTCGAGGGGGGTGAGCTTGGCGGCGTAGGAGACGTCGGCCTCGGGCTGGGGCACGGCCTCGAGCGCGCCGGCCTCGATGCCGTCGAGGGTCTGCACGAGGAGCTCGGCGCCGGAGACCGACAGGCGTTCCAGGAGTTCACCGCTGGTGTCGGTGGGCCGGACGGTCTCGGCGAGGGTCCCGAAGACCGGGCCGGCGTCGAGTTCCTGCACGATGCGGAAGGTCGAGGCGCCGGTGACGTCGTCGCCGTGCAGCAGCGCGTGCTGGACGGGGGCCGCGCCGCGCCAGGCGGGGAGCAGGGAGAAGTGGAGGTTGACCCACCCGTGCCGGGGGATGTCGAGCGCGGGCTGGGGCAGGAGGGCGCCGTAGGCCACGACGGGGCAGCAGTCCGGTGCGATCTCGGCGAGGCGTTCCAGGAACTCCGGGTCCTTGGCCTTGGCGGGCTTGAGGACCTCGATGCCCTCGGCCTCGGCGACCTCGGCGACGGGGCTCGCGGAGACCTTGCGGCCGCGGCCGGAACGCGCGTCGGGGCGGGTGACGACCGCGGCGACCTCGTGGCCGGAGTCCAGGAGGGCCCGCAGCGACGGCACGGCCACCTCGGGTGTTCCGGCAAAGACGAGCTTCATCTGTGGTGTCCCCTCCACCCGCGTCCTGCGTCTGTCGGTGTCCAGTTCTACCAGCGTTGCCGGGGGCCGTGCCCTCCTCGGAGTCCGGGGAACGTCGGTCCCTTCTGATAGACCAGAAGGGATATGACAGCGCACCCGGATCCGCCCGCCGAGGCCCTCTTCGACCTCCCCGAGCCCGCGAGCACACCCGCGGCCCAGGCGAAGGCGCGTACGGGGAAGCGGCCCAAGGCCAAGCGCCCGGCCGAACACCTCCCGGTCGCGCGCGTGGTCGTCGACACCCCGCTGCCGCACCTGGACCGGACCTTCGACTACCGGGTGCCCGAGAACCTGGACGAGAAGGCCGTGCCCGGGTGCCGTGTGCGGGTGCACTTCAACCACCGGAAGCTGGACGGGTTCCTGCTGGAGCGGGTCGAGCGCTCGGAGTTCACCGGGCGGCTGGCGTACCTGGACTCGGTGGTCTCGCCCGAGCCGGTGCTCACCCCGCAGGTCCTGGACCTGGCGCGCGCGGTGGCCGACCGGTACGCGGGCACGCTCAACGACGTGTTGCGCCTGGCGATCCCCCCGCGCCACGGACGTGTGGAGAAGGAGACGGCCGCGGAGGTCGAGGCCCCCCGACCGGAGGCCGGGGCCGAGCACCCCGCGAGCTCCGGGCCCCAGGGGGACCTGGCCGACACAGGAGCCGGCGCCGCACAGGCCATGGGCGATGCCGGGTCCGAAGGGCCGGGCACCAGCCGGGCCGGCGCCGGCGCCGCGCACCCCGCAGAGGCCGAGTGCCCCGCAGGATCGGATCGGGAAGAGGACCTGGCCGACACGGGGGCGAGCCCCACTCGCCCGGAGGCCGGGGCCGAAGGCCCCGCAGAGCACGGTACCGACCGGTCCATGGCCGTGACGGGGGCCGCCACCCAGCACCCCGACGAGCAGAACCCGCAGGTCGGGGGCGGCGCCCCCGGCGCACCGGGGGCGCCGTTCGAGGTGGGGCCGTGGGCGGGCTACCCCGAGGGGCCCTCGTTCCTGCAGGCCCTGCGCGAGGGGCGCCCCGCGCGTGCGGTGTGGAACGCCCTGCCCGGGCCCGACTGGGCGCGCGCGATCGCCGTGGCCGCCCGCGCCGCCGAGGCCGCCGGGCGCGGAACGGTCGTGGTCGTGCCCGACGCCAGGGACGTCGCGTCGGTGGACACCGCGCTCTCCGAGGAGCTCGGCGGCGACCGGCACGTGGCCCTCACCGCGGAGCTGGGCCCGGCCGAGCGCTACCGCCGCTGGTTGATGGTGCTGCGTGGCCAGGTGCGCGTGGTCGTGGGCACACGCGGGGCCGTCTTCGCGCCCGTGTCCGACCTGGGCCTGGTGGTCCTGTGGGACGACGGCGACGACGTGCACGCCGACCAGCACGCCCCCTACCCGCACGCCCGCACCGTCCTGTCGATGCGCGCGCACCGCGAGGGCGCGGGGGCGCTCATCGGCGGGTTCACCCGCACCACCGACGCGCAGATGCTGGTGGAGGCGGGGTGGGCGCACCCGTTGACCGCCGACCGCACCACGCTGCGGCGGCACGCACCCGTGATCAAGGCCGCCGGCGACGACCGGGAACTGGCCCGGGACGAGGCCGCCCGCTCGGCGCGCATGCCGAGCCTGGCGCTGCGCACGGCCCGGGAGGCGGCACGCACGGGCCCCGTGCTCTTCCAGGTTCCGCGCCGCGGTTACCTCAACACCCTGGCGTGCGCGAGCTGCCGCGAACCGGCCCGCTGCGACCACTGCCGAGGGCCCCTGGCCGTGCGCGGCTCGCACGCGATGCCCTCGTGCGGGTGGTGCGGCCGGGTGTCGGGCGGCTGGTCCTGCCCGGAGTGCTCGGGCACGCGCATGCGCGCGGTGGTCGTGGGTGCGCGCCGCACCGCCGAGGAGCTCGGCCGGGCGTTCCCGTCGCTGTCCGTGCGCACGTCCGGGCGCGAGGAGGTCCTCACCCGGGTCCGGGACCGCCCCTCGATCGTGGTGGCCACCCCGGGCGCCGAGCCCGAGGCCGAGAACGGTTACGCCGCGGCGGTCCTGCTCGACGGGTGGGCGCTGCTCAACCGCATGGACCTGCGTGCGTCGGAGGAGGCCCTGCGCCGGTGGTTCAACGCCTCCGCACTGGTGCGCCCCGAGGGCCACGTCGTGGTCTCGGCCGACGCCGGGATGCCCGTCGTGCAGTCCCTCGTGCGCTGGGACCCTGGCGGGTACGCCGAACGGGAACTCGCCGAGCGCAGGGAACTGGGTTTCCCGCCCGCGGTGTCCATGGCGTCGGTCACCGGCGGCCCCGAGCACGTGCGCGAGCTGCTGGACCAGGTGGAGCTCCCGGAGGAGGCCGACCTCCTGGGTCCGGTCCCGGTCGACACCCCCGGCCCGGACGGCTCGGGCGACTCACAGACGCGGGAACGTGCGCTGTTGCGGGTGCCCCGGAACCGGATCGGTGCGCTCACCCACGCCCTCAAGGTCGCGGCCGCGGCGCGCAGTGCCCGCGGTGACGAGCACCTGGCGCAGGTCAGGGTGGACCCGCTGCACGTGGTCTGAGCCGCTGCCCATGGCACCGGGCCCCTTCGAACTGGGCCACAATACGTTCGTGGGCCCGGGAGTACTGCGCCGAAGGCGTCCGTTGAGGGCGGTGGCGGGTGACGGATGGGCCCGGCAGGGACGCCCGTGTCCCGCCCACGGCAACACGACGGTTCTGGAGGGGCCATGCCCGCAGCGCGCCACACCCCGGCCTCAGGGGTGTCCCGGCGCAACCTCCTGCTCGCCGGCCTCGGGTCCCCTCTGCTGGCCTCATGCCACGCGGGCCACACCGCCGTCGCCGATCCGGAACAGAGCGCGGCCGACGAGGTGGTCCTGGCGCTGACGGGGGCGCCGACCAGCCTCGACTTCACCCGCAACGACGGGGTCGCCATCCCCCTGGTGCTCATGGGCAACGTCTACGAGGGCCTGGTGCGCATCGACGGGTCGGGCGAGGTGGTCCCCCTGCTCGCCGAGGACTGGACGGTCTCCGACGACCTGCGGGTGTACACCTTCGCGCTGCGCCGCGGGGTCGCCTTCTCCAACGGCACCCCGTTCGACGCCCACAGCGCGGTCTTCAGCATCGAACGGGTGCGGTCGGACGAGTGGACCAACGGGTTGTCGGCCGGCATGGACGTGGTCGCGTCGGCCACCGCCGAGGACAGCCACACCCTGCGGGTCGAGCTGTCGGAGCCGAGCAACCAGTGGCTGTGGTCCATGGGCACCCTGATCGGCGCGATGATGACCGAGGACGGCGTCGGCGACCTCGCGACCGCCCCGGTCGGCACGGGGCCGTTCACGGTGGAGCGCTGGTCGCAGGGCCGGTCGCTGCGGCTGGCGGCCAACGACACGTACTGGGGCGACCCGCCGGCCTCGACCTCGGTGGCGATCCAGTACTTCGCCGACACCACCGCGAGCACCAACGCCCTGCAGGCCGGCGAGGTCGACGCGGTCTACGACATGCAGTCCCCCGAGCTCACCGAGGTCCTGGAGGAGGACGGGCGCCTGGTCATCGAGACCGGGGACACCAGCGGCCAGATCCTGCTCGCCCTGAACAACCGCGTCGCTCCTTTCGACGACGTGCGGGTCAGGCGGGCGGTGATGTACGCCGTCGACCGCCGGGCCGTGATCGACACCGCGTGGGGCGGGTTCGGCGTCGACACCGGCGGTGCGCCCGCGCCGCCGACCGACCCGTGGTTCGTGGAGTCCTCCCGGTACCCGCACGACCCTGCCGAGGCCCGGCGCCTGCTGCGCGAGGCCGGCCAGGAGGACCTGCACGTCACGTTCAAGGTGCCCACGCGTCCCTACGCCCAGCAGATCAGCGAGATCGTCGTCTCCCAGTTGCGCGAGGTGGGCATCACCGCGGAGATCCGGTCGGTGGAGTTCCCGGCGGTCTGGCTCGACGAGGTCTTCGGGCGGCACGACTACCAGATGAGCGTCATCGTGCACGCGGAGGCGCGCGACCTCCCGGTGCTGTTCGGCAACCCCGACTACTACCTGGGTTTCGACGACGAGGAGACCCGCGAGCTCCTGGCCCGCGCCGACCGCGAGGCGCCGGGACGGCAGGAGGACCTGATGCGGGCCGCCGTGGAACGCATCGTCGACCGGGCCGCCTCGGACACGCTCTTCATCTTCCCGAACATCGTCGTGCGCCACCGCGAGCTGCAGGGTCTGCCCGCCGACCGCCCCACCGACGAACTGCTCCTGGCCGGGGTCGGCCGACAGGAGGGCCCCACATGATCAGGGCCGTCGGAGGGCGGGCGCTGCGTTTCGTGCTCACCCTCGCCGCCACGTCGGTGCTCGTCTTCGCCTTCATGCGCGTCCTGCCGGGCGACCCGGCCGAGGTCGCGCTGGGCACCGGGGCCTCGGAGGAGGCGCTGGAACGGACGCGCGCCGAGTTCGGCCTCGACCGCCCGCTCGCGGTGCAGTACTGGGACTGGATCTCGGGGATCCCGCTGGGCGACTTCGGCGTCTCCTTCGTCACCGGCGAGGACATCAGCCCCGTGGTGCTGGACCGGCTGAGCGTGAGCCTGATCCTCGTGGTCTCGGCGATGGTCGTGGCCGTGGCGGTCGCGGTGCCCCTGGGTTCCTGGGCCGCGGTGAGGCACCGGCGGGCCGACGGGATCGCCGTCAGCGCCCTGAGCCAGGTCGGGGTCGCGGTGCCCAACTTCCTCGCGGGCATGCTGCTGGTGGCCGCCTTCGCCCTGGGACTGGGGTGGCTGCCGGCCAACAGCTGGATGCCCCCGGCCTACGACCCGGTCCAGTTCCTCTCGCACCTGGTCCTGCCGGTGGCGGCGCTGGCGGCGGTGCAGGCGGCCGTCATGACCCGCTACGTGCGCACGTCGGTCCTGGAGATCATGGGCCAGGACTGGATGCGCACAGCGCGGGCCAAGGGTCTCTCCCGTTTCCGGGCGCTGGTGCGGCACGGTCTGCGCAACGCGGCGCTGCCGGTGCTGACGGTCACCGGGATCCAGCTGACGACCCTGGTCGTGGGGGCGGTGGTCATCGAGCAGGTCTTCGTGATCCCCGGGATCGGCTCGGAGCTGATCGAGGCGGTCGCCGCCCGCGACCTGCTGACCGTGCAGTCGGTCGTGATGCTGCTGGCGATGGCCACCCTGACCGTGAACTTCGTGGTGGACCTGCTGTACCTGATCCTCGACCCGCGCACCGCGGTCCGGACGTGAGGAGACCATGAGCGAGGCGGACACCGGGACCCAGGGTTCCCCGACCGGCCCCGAACACGTCGACGCGGCGGCGGCCGGAACGGCGCGGCGCCGCCGCGGCCCGCTGCACCTGCTGCCCGCGACCGGGCTCATCGGCCTGGTGATCGTCGCGGGCATCGTGGCGGTCGCGCTCGTGTCCCTGGTCTGGACGCCGCACGATCCCCTGCAGGCCGCACCGGAACAGCGGCTGAGCGGGTCGACGCCTCAACACCCGCTGGGCACCGACCGCTACGGGCGCGACGTCGCGTCGATCCTCATGGCAGGGGCACAGATCACGCTGCTGGTGGGTTGTGTGGCCGTCGCGATCGCCGTGCTCATCGGCACGCCCCTGGGTGTGCTGGCCGGGATGCGGCGGGGCTGGACCGAGGAGCTGGTCATGCGCGGCTCCGACGTCGTCCTGGCCTTCCCGGCGCTGCTGCTGGCGATCATGGCGAGCGCGGTCATGGGCGCGAGCACGTGGTCGGCGATGGCCGCCATCGGCCTGGCCTCGGTGCCGGGGTTCGCCCGTGTGGCGCGGGCCGGAACGCTCCAGGTGATGTCCTCCGACTTCATCCTGGCCGCGCGTGTGGCCGCACAGCCCGGGGCCCGGATCGCGCGCCGGCACGTCCTGCCCAACATCGTCGGCCTGGTGGTGGTCCAGGCGTCGGTGACCTTCGCGTTGGCGATCCTGGCCGAGGCCGCGCTGAGTTTCCTGGGGCTGGGCACCCCGCCGCCGGAACCGTCCTGGGGACGCATGCTGCAGAGCGCGCAGGACCACCTGGCCGTCGCGCCCCACCTGGCCGTGTGGCCGGGGCTGGCGATCGCGCTGGCGGTGCTCGGGTTCAACCTGTTGGGCGACGGCCTCCGGGACGTGCTCGACCCGCGGACGAGAGGACGCCGATGACCGCCGCCGAGACCCGGGAGGCCGGCACCGGAGCGGACGGGCCCCTGGTGCGGGTCTCCGGCCTGCGTGTGGACTCCGGTCCCACCCCGCTGGTGCACCCGCTCGACCTGACCATCGGCGCCGGGGAGCGCGTGGGTCTCATCGGGGAGTCCGGGTCGGGCAAGTCGCTGACCGCGCTCTCGCTCATCGGGCTGCTGCCGGACGAGCTGGACCACGGCGGCAGCATCGCCCTGCGCGGCGCCTCCGACGACCTGCTCGCGGCGCCCGAACGCGAGCTGTGCGGGCTGCGCGGTCGGCGGGTGTCGATGGTCTTCCAGGAGCCCATGACCGCCCTGAACCCGCTGATGCACGTGGGCAGGCAGGTCGGCGAGGTGCTCACTCAGCACCGCACCCTGACCGGCCGCCGGGCGGTGCGTGCGCGCGTGCTCGAGCTGCTGGAGTCGGTGCACCTGTCCGACCCCGAGCGGGTCCTCAAGGCCTACCCGCACCAGCTCTCCGGGGGCCAGCGCCAGCGGGTCATGATCGCGATGGCCTTCGCCAACGACCCGGACCTTCTGATCTGCGACGAGCCGACCACCGCGCTGGACGTGACGGTGCAGCGCCAGGTGCTCGACCTGGTGGACGAGGCCGTGCGCAGCCGCGGCACCAGCCTGCTGTTCGTCTCGCACGACCTGGCCGTGGTGGCCGAGGCCTGCGACCGGGTGCTGGTCATGCAGGACGGCCGGGTGGTGGAGTCCGGTCCGGTGCCGTCCGTGCTCACGGCCCCGCAGCACCCGTACACC
This sequence comes from Nocardiopsis coralli, assembly GCF_014892575.1. GTDB lineage: Bacteria > Actinomycetota > Actinomycetes > Streptosporangiales > Streptosporangiaceae > Nocardiopsis > Nocardiopsis coralli. Next base: position 352,084 of record NZ_JADBGI010000001.1, read on the forward strand.
GCGCGGCTGCTGCGGGCGTCGCGGCTGGAACCGGCGTCCGGGAGGTCGGCCCGGAGCACGGACGGGGGGACCCCGGGTCCGTCGGCGGCCGCCCCGGACACGCACGACGCAACGCCGGGCGGACCGGCACACGGCCCCGCGTCCGACCCCGTCGTGCGCGTGCGCGACCTGCACCGCACCTACCGTTCGGGGCGCCGTACCGTGCACGCCCTGCGCGGCGTCGACCTGGAGGTGCACGGGGGCGAGCGCCTCGGCATCGTGGGCGAGTCCGGGTCCGGCAAGACGACCCTGCTCAAGATCCTGTCCGGCCTCGACCGGCCCACCTCCGGGGCCGCGTCGGTCTGCGGCGTCGACGTCACCCGGCCCACACGCCGTGCGCTGCGACCGCTGCGGGAAGGGCTGCAGACCGTCTTCCAGGACCCGATGGGTTCCCTGGACCCGCGCATGTCGGTGCGCGAGATCGTCGAGGAGCCCCTGATCGGCCGCCGCGACACCCGCACGCGCAAGCACCGGCACGAGCTGGTCGCCGAGTCGCTGCGCGCCGTGGGGCTGGAGCCGGAGGCGGCCGAACGCCACCCCCACCAGTTCTCCGGCGGGCAGCGCCAGCGCATCTCCATCGCGCGGTCCCTGGTCACCGACCCGGACGTGCTGATCGCCGACGAGCCCGTCAGCGCCCTCGACGTGAGCGTCCGCGCGCAGGTCCTCGCCCTGCTCAACCGGCTCGTCGAAGAACGCGGGCTGACGCTGGTGATGGTCTCGCACGACCTGGGCGTGGTCCGCCACCTGTGTGACCGGATCGTGGTGATGCGCGACGGCAGGGTCGTGGAGTCGGGCCCCGCCGACCGGGTCTACGACGACCCGGAGGACGGGTACACGCGGGCCCTGCACGAGGCGACGCCGTCCCTCGACCGGGTCCTGGCCCGCAAGCGCGGCCAGGGGCGGTAACGGTCGCGGGCCCTCAGCCCCGTGCCTGGTAGAGGTCGCGCATGAGGGCCACCTCCGCACCGTGGTGGATGATCTCGCGCTGCAGGTGCAGCACGAGCACCACCATCGGCATGTCGGCCCACTGCGCCGCCTCGGCCCCGCCGACGGGTGCGGCGAAGTCCTCCTCGCCGAGCTCGTGCATGTTCTCGAACCAGGTGCGGAACGCCATGCGCAGGCGCTGCTTGGCCTCGTCGGCGGTCCCCGGCCAGTCGATGGTGTCCCGGCTCAGGGTGCGGTCTCCGAAGTGCCAGTTGATGCGCGTCTCGAGCACGTCGACGACGATGTGGCCCAGCCGCCAGGCGATGGTGGTGACCGGCGGCGGTTCGGGTTCGGGGACGCCGCTGTCGGGCGCGTGCCGGCCGTCGGGCAGGCGGCGCACGTTCCATGCTCCGGGTGCGGGTTCCCAGTAGAACTCGGCGTCGGTGAGGCCCTCCAGGCGGGGCCACAGCGAGAAGTCCCAGTAGAACTCGCCCTGTGCCAGGATCTCGGCGGGCCAGTTCAGCGCCGTCGGTGTCGGTGTGGTCATGCCCCTACTTCCCCCGGGGGTGTGTCAGTTGCTGCGTGTACGTGCGAGTCCGCCGAGGATGCCGGTCCCTTCCATCGCCACGTCCTCGTCCGGGTAGGGCCACCAGCGCAGGTCGGCCACGCCCGGTTCGAGGGGGACGAAGGGGGCGAAGGCGGCCTCGGCGTCCCGTTTCGGTGCCTCGGTGGCCAGGGCCAGGTACCCGCCGCCGTGCATGAGGTAGTGCAGCCGGTCGAGGGCGGGGGGAGGCGCCTCGGCCGAGAAGGGACGGGTCATCAGAACAGCGACGGGCCCGTCGAGATCGACGAGCCCGCAGGTGGTGAGTCGGCACAGGGAGGAGTCGGAGCTCTCGGAGCCGGACAGGACGGGGTTGTCCGGGGAGGAGAGCATCCCGACGGTCCCGTGGGGGGCGATGTGCACGACGGTGTTGTCGGGGTGGGCCTGGCGTATGCGCTCGGCGGTTCCGGGGACGGGACAGCCCCAGTCGACGAACTGGCGCACGCCGCGGTCGGTGCTCAGGTAGTCGATGACACGTCCGAGGAAGGCCTGGTGCTCGCGGGCGTGCGGGACCACGGGGCGTTCCGGGACGGGGGTCCGGCGGCGGCCTCCCAGCTGCACGACGTGGCCGCGCGAGGGCGGGACACGGGGCGACGGCCCTTGGCCGCCGAGCACGCCCGGGGGAGGCGCCTGGTGTCGTCGCGCGTGCGTCATCTCGTCCCCCAGCCGGTTCGCTCGCGGGAGGCAGGGGCGAGACCGCGGGGGCCGGTCGGGCCCCGACGGCACCGCGCCATGCCATTAGGGCCCGATGCTACAGGTTGCGTACGTGATACCCAGCACACCGAAGGGCGAAATGTGACCTTCTGAGTACTATCTGATGACCTGCGGTGTACAGATTCTCGGGATCGGGGCCCGGGACCGTCCGGCCCCGGGCCCCACTCGTGCGCAGCGGCGGCCCGCACGGGTCTCAGCGCTCCGTGTCGACCCAGGCTTCGAGGCGGCCGTCGATCTCCACGTACTCCCAGCGCGGACCGTGCTCGGCCAGTTCGGCCAGCGCACCCACGAGCCGGTCCACGTGCTCGCCGGTGGTCCCGACGCCGAGGCTGGCCCGCACCGCCTGCGTGTGGCCCTCGGGAAGCAGATGACGGGTGAGGGGGTGGGCGCAGAAGAGTCCGTCGCGCACCCCGATGCCGTGCTCGGCCGCCAGCGCCGCGGCTACCAGGTCGGCCGGGATCCCCTCCACGGTGAAGGACACGATGCCCACCCGCGGGTGCTCGGGCCCCCACAGGGTCAGCTCCTCCACGCCGTCGATCTCGGCGATGCCCGCGCGCAACCGCTCGAGCAGCACCGTCTCGCTCACGTGCCGGCGCTCCAGCACCTCCGGGGTGAAGGTCTCGCAGGCCGCGGCCAGGGCGATCGCGCCGAGCACGTTGGGGCTTCCGGCCTCGTGGCGGGCGGGCAGGTCGTTCCAGACCACGTCATGGGTGTCCACGTGGGCGCTGGCCCCTCCCCCGGACAGGTAGGGCGCGGCCTCGGCCAGCCAGTCGGCGCGCCCGGCCAGCACCCCGCTGCCGAACGGGGCGTAGAGCTTGTGCGCGGACAGCGCCACGTAGTCGGCCCCGGTCTCCTCCAGGGAGAAGGGCAGGTGCGGCACGTACTGAGCGGCGTCGACGACCACACGCGCCCCCTCGTCGTGGGCCGCGCGCACCAGCTCGCGCACCGGCCAGATCTCGCCGGTGACGTTGGAGGCCGCGGTCACGCACAGCAGCACCGGGCCCTCGGGCGCCTCGGCCAGCGCCGTGCGCACCGCCTCGACGGCCGCCTCCGGGGAACCGGCCAGGGGCAGGCGCTGCACCCGGGCGGCGCGGGAGGCGGGGTGCTCCCACGGCAGCAGGCTCGCGTGGTGCTCGGACTCGGGCACGATCACGGTGCAGCCCTCCGGCAGCGACCGCGCCAGCAGGTTGAGGGCGTCGGTGGTTCCGCGCACGAACACCACCGCGTCCTCGGGTTCGGTGCGCACGCCCAGGAACCGGCCGACACTGCGGCGGGCGCGCTCGTAGGCCTCGGTGGTCACTCGGGAGTGGTGGCCGGCACCGCGGTGCACACTCGCGTAGAAGGGCAGCGCCTCCGACAGCGCCTCGGCCACCGTGCTCAGGCAGGGTGTGCTCGCGGCGTGGTCGAAGTTGGCGTGCTCGACGCGCTCGCCGTTGGCAAGCGGGACACCGGACTCGTCGACGACGACGGAGAACTCGGGCTCGCGGCGGTCGGCGATGGACGCGACGGGGAAGGGACGGACAGCACTCATGGGGCACCTCGCTCGTGGGTCGGGGGACCCACCGGGCGCCGGAGCTACCGGGCTCCAGGGGTCCGCGCTTGTCCGGCACGGTTGTGCCGGGACCTGGTCATCACCCGGGGCACCCCACCGCGGAAGGAGGGTTGCCGACCAGCCAGCCGGGGCTTGTCGCTGGTACTCGTGACCTGCGAGGGACTGTAACACCAACCGAGAGCGTTCGCCACGGGTCCGCCGTGGTTGTGCACTGAGGCACACCCCCGCTTGACACGCGCCACCGCCGCTGCGCCATACTGATCCCACTGCCTGCCCTCACGTCGCGGGCGCCCGGTTCCCCCGGCCGTCCTCCAGACGCGAGACTCCAGCGCGACGGAGTTTTCGTGTGCCCGCGAACGAGAGGTGACCGTGTTGTACGGCGACGACCGTATCCAGCAGATCTTCCGCAACCCGCGTGTGGTCCTGGTGTCGGGTTATGCCCGGCTCCCCGACTCGGTGGCGAGCCATTCCCAGTACCAGCGCCTCGGCGTCATCCTCGCCGTGGACTCCGCCGACGGCCGCATCGTCGCCGCGGACACCACGCTGCTGACCGACCTGGCCAAGGACTTCTTCCGCGCCCTGGTCGAGGGCGCTTCGGTCACCGACGACATCGCCGAGCTCATCCACCGCGTGCAGACGCGTTACGCCGGCCAGTCGGGCGCCGCTCTCACCACGGCCCTGCGCCGCTGCCTGGAGACCTACTCCCAGCTCAAGAACGAGCACCAGCTTCCCGACGGCAACGCCTGAGCACCGCCGTCCCCGATTTCCGGGGAACACCTGCCCGCCGAAGGAAGGAACCCATGCGAGCCCGCAACCCTCTCCCCGCCCCGGGGGTGACCCGGTGAGCACACCCGACCCCGCCGCACGCCCGGCCCCGCTGCCCCTGGAGGGCGTGCGGATCGCCGACCTGTCCCGTGTGCTGGCCGGCCCCTACGCGACGATGCTCCTGGCCGACATGGGCGCCGAGGTCGTCAAGGTCGAGCAGCCCGGACGCGGAGACGACACCCGCTCCTGGGGCCCGCCCCACGCCGGCGGGGACGAGGACACCCCCGGCGAGGCCGCCTACTTCCTGTCCGTGAACCGCAACAAGCGCAGCCTGGCCGTGGACCTCAAGGACCCCGAGGGCCTCGCCGCGGTCCAGGAACTGTGCTCGCGCTCGGACGTGGTCATCCAGAACTTCCGACCGGGTGTGGCCGACCGCCTGGGCCTGGGTTACGAGAAGGTCGCCGGCGCCAACCCCGCCGTCGTGTACTGCTCGGTGAGCGGGTTCGGCCCCGAGCACGAGCCGAACACCCGCCCCGGTTTCGACATCGTCGTGCAGGCCGAGAGCGGGCTCATGGCCACCACCGGACCCGCGGAGGGGCCGGCGAGCAAGGTGGGTGTGGCCCTGACCGACGTGCTGACCGGGCTCAACGCGGCCGTGGGGATCCTGGGCGCGCTCATGCGGGCCCGCGTCACCGGACAGGGGGAGAACATCAGCGCCTCCCTCGTCAACTCGACGCTGTCCGGCCTGGTCAACCTCACCCAGCAGGCCCTGGTCACCGGCGAGGAACCCCGCCGGGTCGGCAACGCCCACACCACGATCGTGCCGTACCAGACCTTCCCCACCGCGGACTCCGAGATCGTCGTGGCCGCCGGGAACGACGCCCTCTACCAGCGCCTGTGCACGGCCCTGGACCGCCCCGACCTGGCCGGGGACGAGCGCTACGCGACCAACCCCGGACGCGTCGCCCACCGCGAGGAGCTCGTGTCGGAGCTGTCGGCGACCCTGCGCGAACGGCCCGCCGACCACTGGATGGACGTCCTGGTCGAGGCGGGCGTTCCGGTCGGGCGTGTGCGCGGGGTGCTGGACGCCCTGCGCACCGGCCAGGCCAACGGCGACGACGTGCTCCGGACGGTCGAGCACCCCACCGCGGGGCTGATCGAACAGGTCCGGGCCGGTTTCCGCCTGGAGAACTCGCCTCCCCCGCTGACCGCACCCCCGCTGCTGGGCCAGCACTCGGCCGCCGTGCTCGCCGAACTGGGCCTGACCGGGGAGCAGGTGGAGGCGATGGTCGAGCGCGGCGCCGCGCAACAACCCGACCTTCCCTGACGGCCCCGAGGGCCGCACCGGCCCTCCACGTACTGCACGCTCCACCACACACCGCCCGAACCACCACGAAGGGACCCCGCACATGAGTCAGAACCGCAAGCCCGCAGCCCCGGACCCGCACGACTTCCTCGACGTGGACGGCGGGCTCGACGAGACCGAACGCGACGTGCGCGACGCCGTGCGCGACTTCTCCCGCAAGGAGCTCACCCCGCACGTGGCCGACTGGTTCGAGGCCGGGACCATCCCCGACCCCCGCGGCCTGGCCAAGGCCTTCGGCGACCTCGGTGTGCTGGGCATGCACCTGGAGGGTTACGGCTGCGGCGGTTCCAGCGCGGTCGCCTACGGCCTGGCCTGCCGCGAGCTGGAGGCCGTCGACTCCGGTCTGCGCAGCTTCGTGTCGGTGCAGGGGTCGCTCGCCATGGCCGCGATCCACAAGTTCGGGTCCGAGGAGCACAAGAACACCTGGCTGCCGCGTATGGCCGCGGGCGAGGCGATCGGCTGCTTCGGCCTGACCGAGCCGGACTCCGGTTCCGACCCGGGTTCGATGCGCACGCGGGCGCGCAAGGACGGCTCCGACTGGGTCCTCAACGGCACCAAGATGTGGATCACCAACGGTTCGGTGGCGGACGTGGCCGTGGTCTGGGCCGGCACCGACGACGGTGTGCGCGGCTTCGTCGTGCCCACCGACACCCCCGGTTTCAGCGCCAACGTCATCCACAAGAAGCTGTCCCTGCGTGCGTCGATCACCTCCGAGCTCGTGCTGGAGGACGTGCGCCTGCCCGCCGACGCCCTGCTTCCCGAGTCCCGCGGGCTGGGTTCGCCGCTGTCCTGCCTCAACGAGGCCCGCTACGGCATCGTCTGGGGCGCGGCGGGTGCGGCCCGGGCCTGCTACGAGGCGGCCCTGGAGTACTCGCTGACCCGCGAGCAGTTCGGCAAGCCGCTGGGCGGGTTCCAGCTCACCCAGCGCAAGCTCGCCGACATGGTCGTGGACGTCAACCACGCCGCGATGACGTCGCTGCGGTTGGGCAGGCTCAAGGACGAGGGGCGCGCCCACCACAACCACGTGAGCTTCGGCAAGTTCGCGAACGTGGCCGCCGCGCAGCGGGTGGCGAGCAGCGCGCGCGGCCTGCACGGGGCCAACGGCATCACGCTGGAGTACCCGGTCATGCGGCACATGGTGAACCTGGAGACGGTGGCCACCTACGAGGGCACCGAGGACATCCACGCCCTCAGCCTGGGCCAGGCCGTGACGGGGATCTCCGCCTTCCGGTGAAGCGGGCGGCCCCCTCGGGTGCCGCCGCGCGGCGGCACCCACCACAATGGGAGGCATCCGACCGAGGGAGTTGCCGACATGGGGAACGAGCCGACGAAGCGGTTCGAGATGACACGGCTGCGGCGGACCGCCAACGCGGCCGTCAGCGGCTTCGTCAAGTACGGCGTGGGCCCGGACGAGCTGCACCTGCTCACCACGCGCGGGCGCAGGTCGGGTTTCCTGCGCAGCGTCCCGCTCAGCGTGCTGGACAGCGAGCAGGGCCGCTTCCTGGTCTCGCCCTACGGTGAGACCGACTGGGTCCGCAACCTGCGCAAGGACGGGTTCGCGACCCTGCGTCGGGGCGGCTGGATCGAGCTGGTCAGCGTGCGCGAGGTAGAGCCCCGACTGGCGGCACCGCTGCTCAAGGAGTACCTGGACCACCCGCGATCGGTGGTCGTGGCCCCCTTCTTCGACGCCTCCCCCGAATCCCCGGTGGAGGCCTTCGGGGCCGAGGCCGAGCGCCACCCCGTCTTCCGGGTCGTGCGGTCCACGAGCATCCGCATCTGACCGGCGCGGCGGCGGCCCGCCCGCGGCCGTGCGGCCGCGGGGCGGAGGCTGCTAGTTGCGCACGCGGTAGACGTCGTAGACGCCGTCGACCCCGCGCACCGAACGCAGGACACTGCCCAGGTGTGCGGGGTCGGCCATCTCGAAGGTGAAGCGGCTCTGGGCGACCCGGTCGCGGCTGGTCTGCACGGTCGCCGACAGGATGTTCACGTGCTGGTCCGAGAGCACCCGGGTGATGTCGGACAGCAGGCGGGAGCGGTCCAGGGCCTCCACGTGCAGGGCCACGAGGAACATGGAGTCCTCGGTGGGCGACCACTGCACGTCGACCTTGCGGTCGTCCTCGAGCGTCTTGGCGTTGGCGCAGTCGGTGCGGTGCACCGAGACGCCGCTGCCGCGGGTCACGAACCCGACGATCTCGTCACCGGGCACGGGCGTACAACACTTGGACAGGCGCGCCCACACGTCGGCGTCGCCCTGGACGACCACGCCCGGGTTGCCGGTGCGGCTCTGCGGCACCCGCGCGGCCTGGGAGGGCAGGGCCTGTTCGGCGATGTCCTCCTCGTGGCTGTCCAGACCGCCCATGGCGTCGACGAGCTTGGAGACCACGCTCTGGGCGCTGACCTGGCGCTCGCCGACGGCAGCGTAGAGGGAGTCCACGTCCTGGTAGCGCAGGTCGCTCGCCAGCGCGATGATGGCCTCTCCGCTGAACAGGCGCTTGACGGGAAGCTCCTGCTTGCGCATGACCTTGGCGATCTCGTCCTTGCCCTGCTCGATCGCGGCCTCACGGCGTTCCTTGGTGAACCAGTGCCGGATCTTGTTGCGGGCTCGGGCGCTCTTGACGAAGTTGAGCCAGTCGCGGCTGGGCCCGGAGCTGGGGTCCTTCGAGGTGAGGATCTCGACGGTCTCGCCGTTGTGGAGCTCGTTCTCCAGCGGCACGAGGCGGCCGTTGATGCGGGCGCCGACGGTGCGGTGGCCGACCTCGGTGTGCACGGCGTAGGCGAAGTCGACGGCGGTGGCGCCCTGGGGCAGGGAGATGACGTCGCCCTGCGGGGTGAAGACGAAGACCTCCTGCACCGACAGGTCGAAGCGCAGCGACTCCAGGAACTCGCCCGGGTCCTTGGTCTCCTGCTGCCAGTCGATGAGCTGGCGCAGCCACTGCATGTCGGTGGTGCCCTTGGCCTTGGGCTCGCCGCCGGAGCCGCGGTCCTCCTTGTACTTCCAGTGCGCGGCGATGCCGTACTCGGCGCGGCGGTGCATGGCTCGGGTACGGATCTGGAGCTCGACCGGGTTGCCGGAAGGACCGATGACCGTCGTGTGCAACGACTGGTACATGTTGAACTTCGGCATCGCGATGTAGTCCTTGAACCGCCCGGGCACGGGGTTCCACCTCGCGTGGATGGTCCCCAGGGCCGCGTAGCAGTCGCGGACGCTGTCCACCAGGACCCGCACGGCGATGAGGTCGTAGATGTCGTCGAAGCCCACGTTGCGGGCGATCATCTTCTGGTAGATCGAGTAGTAGTGCTTGGGGCGCCCGCGCACGGTGGCCTTGAGCTTGGACTCGCGCAGGTCGGCCGAGACCGCCTCGATGACCTCCTGGAGGTACACGTCGCGGCGGGGGGCGCGTTCGGAGACCAGGCGCGCGATCTCGTCGAAGCGCTTGGGGTAGAGGGTGGCGAAGGCCAGGTCCTCCAGCTCCCACTTGATGGTGTTCATGCCCAGCCGGTGGGCCAGCGGGGCGAAGATCTCGAGGGTCTCGCGGGCCTTCTTCTCGCGTTTGGCCTTCTTCGGCAGGTAGCGCAGGGTGCGCATGTTGTGCAGGCGGTCGCACAGTTTGATGACCAGCACCCGGATGTCGCGGGCCATGGCCACGACCATCTTGCGCACCGTCTCGGCCTGGGTGGCCTCGCCGTACTTGACCTTGTCGAGCTTGGTCACGCCGTCCACGAGCTCGGCGATCTCGTCACCGAAGTCGGACCGGAGCTCGTCGAGGGAGTACTCGGTGTCCTCGACCGTGTCGTGCAGCAGGGCGGCGGCCAGGGTGGCCTCCTGCATGCCGAGCTCGGCGAGGATCGTGGCGACGGCGAGCGGATGGGTGATGTAGGGGTCACCGCTCTTGCGCTGCTGGTGGCGGTGGTAGTACGCCGCGACCTCGTAGGCGCGCTCGATCAGCCGTACGTCCACTTTGGGGTGGGTCGCCCGCACGGTCTTGATCAGTGGTTCGAGCACCGGGTTCATCGTCACTCCCCGCTGTGCGCCGAGCCGTGCGAGTTTCCTGCGGACCCGCACGGTCGAGGGCGTCGTGGCCGGCGGAGCCTGTGGGGTCGCCCCGTGCTCCGTGCCGGATGCACCGGAGGGCGCCGCATCGTTCGCGGCGCCCTCCGGGCTCTGCTGTTGGTCGGTGGTCGGCGCATGGGACCGTTCGGAGCGGTCCTGGTGGCCGGGTGCTGCCTGGTCGCCCTGCTGCTGGCTCGCGGATACCGCCCCGGTCGAGACCACTTCGCTCGGCATGCCTACCTCCCGCGGATCCGCCCGGTCGGAGCGCGGAGAGGTGTCCCGCCGGCTCCCCCGGTGCACGTGCGTGTCATCAGGGCCAGTCGCTGACGTGACCGCCACGGTGTCTCCCCACCCAGTCTAGGGACCTCGGCCGTCGCTGCGGGAGGCCACCCGAGTGGGTCCGGTGCCGACCCCCGTGCGACCACTTCGAGTGAGGGTGATCACACTGCTGGTGACGTCGGGTACTGGCACTCGTCAACGGTGACGGACCCCGGCGCATTCCCGGGCAGGTGCCGATCGCCGACGCGCGCCGGGTCAGACCGAGAGGAGAACGTGGGGCTCCACGTCGGGCATCTTCTCGCGCCCGCGGAGCGCTCCGAGCTCCATCAGGACGGAGAATCCCACGACCGTACCACCCGCCCTATGCACCAGGTCCACCGCGGCCCTGCCGGTCCCGCCGGTGGCGAGGACGTCGTCGACGATGAGCACACGGCTGCCCGGGGCGATGGCGTCGGAGTGGATCTCGACGGCCGCGGTGCCGTACTCAAGATCATAGGACTGCTCGATGGTCGCCGCAGGCAGTTTCCCGGCTTTGCGTGCCGGCACGAAGCCCGCACCGAGCTCGAGGGCGACCGGCGCCCCGAGGATGAACCCGCGCGCCTCCAGCCCCACGACGTGGTCGACGCCCAGCTCGCGGTAGGGGTCGGCCAGTGCCTCGACACCCGCGCGCAGTGCGGAGGCGTCGTTGAGGAGCGGGGTGATGTCCTTGAACAGGATCCCGGGCTCGGGGTGATCCGGGATGTCCCGGATACGCGAGAGGAGCTGCTCGGTCACGGCCGAGCGCTCGGCGCCGGTGGTGGTCTCGTGCGACATGGACGGTGGTGCCTTCTGCTGGAGAACATGGCGGCACCGGCCCCGGGTCGTCGGGGCCGGTGCCGTGAGACGTGGACGCCCCCTGCAGCCGGCGGGCCACAGGGGTCGAGTGCCGTGGAGACGGGTCCCGGGAAGGGGGATCGGACACAGGTCGGCCCGGCGCCGACGCGGGAACCCGCCGAGGGCGTGGACCGGCGGCGGAACGTGTCCGCCGGGCGGGTCCTAGCCCTTGGGCTTGTCGTCGTCGCCGAAGTCGGGGCGGTCCTCCACCGGGGTGTCGTCCACCTGAGGACTGTTGATCTGGGCGATGCCGGCCTTGAGCATCCGGATACGGGTGCCGGGGGCGATCTCCAGAAGAATGTCCTCGTCGTGGACCTCCACGACGGTGCCGAAGATACCGGCCTTGGTCATGACCTCGGTGCCGGGGCCGAGGGAGCTCTGCATCTGCTGCTCTTCCTGCCGGCGCTTCTGGTTCGGGCGCCAGAACAGCAGCCAGAAGACCAGAAGGATGAGGCCGAACATGATGAAGGTGCTCATCAGGCTGCCGCCTTCGGGGGCGGCGTCGGCGAGAATGTACATGCCCTCCTGCACGGGGCGTCCTTCCTGAAGTCTGCTCTTGGCCGACGGTGGGTTGGACACCGCTTCGACCATGGTCCACCGGGCGGGTCGGGACGGGACCCGGCACTGCGCCCAGCATCTACAACGCGCGAGGACGCGTCGGCGTTCCAACGGGTGTCGAAGAGCACCGAAGGCGAGGACTCGCCCCCGCTGTTCGCGTTCGCACCAGCTTAGGCGGCGACCGCGACCTGCGCTCCGCGGCGGTGGCCCGAGTGGTCAACGATTCGGTACCGACCCACCCGCGTCCGTCTCATTGTGCCCGGATCGGTGGCATCTGTCAGTACCTGCGACCGGACGGTGAGCGGGCCCCTTCAGGGGGTGACCGAGGCCCCGGTCCCTGTGTCGGCCTCTACCCCGGCACCGAAGGCGGCGTCCGGAGGCGGGGTCAGCCCCATGTGGTTCCAGGCCAGGGGCGTGGCCACCCGCCCGCGCGGGGTACGGGCCAGGAAACCGGACCTGACCAGGAACGGCTCGGCCACGGCCTCCACCGTCTCGGACTCCTCCCCCACCGCGACCGCGAGCGTGGACAGCCCCACCGGGCCACCGCGGAACTTGGTCATGAGGGAGTCGAGGATCGCGCGGTCCAGGCGGTCCAGCCCGGAGGCGTCGACCTCGTACAGGTCCAGGGCCGCGCGGGCGGTGTCGAGGGTCAGGGTCCCGTCGCCGCGGACCTCGGCGTAGTCGCGCACGCGGCGCAGGAGGCGGTTGGCGATACGGGGGGTACCGCGCGAGCGCCGGGCGATCTCGGCGCCGGCCTCGGCGTCCATGGGTGCGTCGAGCAGACCGGAGGAGCGGTGCAGGATGCGCTCGAGCTCCTCGGGGTCGTAGAAGTCCATCTGCGCGGTGAACCCGAAGCGGTCGCGCAGCGGGGCCGGCAGCAGGCCCGCCCGGGTGGTGGCGCCGACCAGGGTGAACGGGGCGATGTCGAGCGGGATCGCGGTGGCGCCGGGGCCCTTGCCGACCATGACGTCGACGCGGAAGTCCTCCATGGCCACGTACAGCATCTCCTCGGCGGGACGGGCCATGCGGTGGATCTCGTCCAGGAACAGCACCTCGCCCTCCTGGAGGGTGGAGAGCACCGCGGCCAGGTCGCCGGAGCGTTCGATGGCCGGGCCGGAGGTGATGCGCAGCGGCGCGTTCAGTTCGCCGGCGATGATCATGGCCAGGGTGGTCTTGCCGAGCCCGGGCGGGCCCGACATGAGCACGTGGTCGGGGGCGCTGCCACGGCGCTGTGCGCTGTGCAGGACGAGGGAGAGCTGTTCGCGCACCCGTTCCTGGCCGACGAAGTCGTCGAGCGTGCGGGGGCGCAGGGCACGCTCGGCCTGCTGCTCCTCCGTGCCGGCCTCGGGCGAGACCGCGTCGCGCTCGTGGGAACCCGGGTCGGGCTCGTACATGGCGTGCTTCCTCCTGGTTCCGGGGGCCGCGGGCTCAGGCGCGGCTGAGCTTGCGCAGGGCGCTGCGCAGCAGGACGGTCACGTCGGTGGTCTCCTCGGCCTCGGCGGACACGGCGGTGGCGGCCTGTTCGGCGTCCTTGGCCGACCATCCCAGGTTGACCAGGCCGGTGACGACCTGCCCGCGCCAGGCGCCGTCGGGGGTGGAGGCCCCGGCCGGCTCGGCACCGGGCAGGGTCCCGTCGGTGAGCACGGGCGACTCCAGCTTGCCCGCGAGCTCGAGCACGATGCGCTGGGCGCCCTTCTTGCCGATGCCGGGGACCCTGGTGAGCGCGGCGGTGTCCTCGGTGGCCACGGCCTGGCGCAGCCCGTCGGGGCTGTGCGCGGCGAGCATGGACATGGCCAGGCGCGGGCCGACGCCGGAAGCGGTCTGGAGCTGCTCGAACATGTGCCGTTCGTCGTCGTCGGCGAACCCGAACAGCGTCATGGAGTCCTCGCGGACCACGAGGCTGGTGGAGACGGTGCCCTCCTCGCCCACGCGGAGCCCGGACAGGGCCGCGGGCGAGCAGTGGACGGACATGCCGACCCCGCCGACGTCGATAACGGCGCTGCCCGCGCCGCGTGCGGCCACCCGGCCGGTGAGGAACGCGATCATCTGCTGCGGGACACCCGGGGGCGCCCCTCTCCTTCCTGGGAGCACGGTCTTCCTGCAGGCACGGCCTTCTGGGGAGCACGGCGCGTTGCCGGGGTCGGGGGTCGTGCTGCGCCGCGCGGTTTCGAACGTCCGTTCGCACCATGCTAACCGTCCGCGGGCGGACGCGGATCGCGGCACACGGCGCGGCGGCCGGGGACACGTTGCCGGGGCCCGCGCGGGGCGGACCGACCCCGCTCCGCCGCAATGAATGTATCACATTTGATTAATCACCATTGACCACAATGGCCGGGGAACGGCCATAGACTCCGTGGGGGAAATCCGATTCCCCGTCCATTCTTTTCCCTTGTGCTTCGAGCGCAGTTCTTGCATGCATTCTTCGTTGTCTGTGCAATCGACCGGAGGCCACCCATGATCGAACAGACCTCGACGCACGACCGGCGGAGCGGACCACCGCCCCAGTACAACCCGGACCGGTGCGCGCGTGCCTTCACCACGGCGCGGACGCGGGTCGTCGGCGAGATCGACAGCACGCTGGGGCAGGTCGACCCGGAGGAGGCGGCCCGGTTCGTCCGCGAGGTCCTGGCCGCGCGCCGGATCTCCGTCCTGGCCGCCGGACGCTCGCGGTTGTCGGTGGAGGCCTTCGCCATGCGTCTGATGCACATGGGCTTCGACGCCCACGTGGCCCAGGACGTGACCGCACCCGCGGTCGGGCCCGGCGATCTCGTGCTTGCGTGCAGCGGGTCGGGCGCCACCCCCGGTGTCGTGCGCATGGCGCGCAACGGGGCGGACTCCGACTGCCGCGTGGTCACGGTGACCGGCAACCCCGGTTCCGAGTTGGCCGGCCTGAGCGATTTTGTGGTCGACCTGACCGAATACGGGGCCGACCGTGCTCCGCGTTCTTCCGAGCAGTTCGTCGGGACGCTGTTCGAACAGAGCGCATATCTGTTCTTCGACTGCTCGGTGATCGCTCTCGAATCCCTCGGATATGCGACGAAGGAAGAAATGGTACGGCGCCACACGAACCTCGAATAGAGAATCTCGGGACAAGGAGACCGGACATGTCCGCACGTGTTCCGTTCCCGGGTCGGCCGCGGGACCCGCTTCCCGCCCCGATCACGGGCACCAACACCAAATCGCTCGTGGGCCTGGCCGACCTCGCGGGATGGAAGGCCGCGTCCGCCCTCGACCCCGGGCTGTTGTCCGACGCCGGGTTCTTCATGCTCCTGCCCGCCCCGCTCCTTGCACCCGCACACGATGCGCTGGCCGGGACCGGGGTCACCGTGGGCGCCCAGGACTGCTGGTGGGACGAGACGGCGCCCACTGGTGAGATCGCCCCGTCCCTGCTCGGCGAGATCGGCTGCGCCTACGCCATGGTGGGCCACCCCGAACGCAGGGGACTCGGCGAGGACGACGGGGCGGTCTCGGCCAAGGCGCGCGCCTGCGCCCTGTCAGGGCTGGTACCGGTCCTCTGCGTCGGCGAGGACAGGTACATGCCCGCGCCACGGGCGGCCGTGCACACCCGCGCCCAGCTCGACGCCGTGCTCGACGTGTGCCCGGACGACGCCCCGCTGGTGGTGATGTACGAACCCGCGTGGACGGTCGGTGCCCCGGAACCGGCGTCCCCCGACCACGTGGGGGCCGTCGCCGAGGGCCTGGCCGACGCGTTGCACGCCCGGAGCGGGCCCGGGCGGCTCATGTACGCCGGGGCGGTGGCCCCCGGAACGGTCGGCGACCTGATGGCCGCCGGCCCCCTGGACGGGGTGGGGCTGGGCCGCAGCGCCCACACCCGGGACGAACGCTCGAAGGTGCTGCGCGAAGTGCTCGAGGCGTGGCACGGGAAGGAGGCGGCATGGGACGCCCCGTGACGTTGGCGACGGTGCAGTGGACCGACCTGGAACTGCCGCGGATGTGCGCTCTGGCCTCGGAGTGGGGGTTCGACGGCCTGGAACTGGCCTGCCACCCCAACCACCTGGACGTGTTCCGGTACGCGGAGGAACCGGGTTATGCGGAGGAGGTCCGGGCGCTGCTGGAGTTCCACGGACTGCGGGTGTACGCGGTCTCCGCGCACATGCTCGGCCAGGCGGTCTGCGACCCCGTCGAACCCCGGCACAGGGCGATCCTCCCCGACCGGGTGTGGGGCGACGGGGACCCCGACGGCGTACGCACGCGCGCCGCGCACGCAGTGGGCCTGAGCGCCCGGGCGGCGGCCGGGCTCGGGGCGGGCACCGTCGTGGGGTTCACGGGATCGCCCGTGTGGCACGCGTTCATGCTCTTCCCGCCGCTGAGCCAGGCCGAGATCGACGAGGGCTACGAGGGGTTCGCACGCCGCTGGCACCCGGTCCTCGACGAGTTCGAGGAGACCGGGGTGCGCTTCGCCCTGGAGGTCCACCCGACCGAGGTGGCCTACGACCACTGGACCACGGAGCGCACGCTGGACGCGATCGGGCACCGTGCCTCCTTCGGGCTCAACCTGGACCCGAGCCACTTCGTGTGGCAGGGCGTGGACCCGGCCGCCTTCGCACGCCACTTCCACGAGCGCCTCTTCCACGTCGACCTGAAGGACGTGCGCCGCAACCTGGACGGGCGCAACGGGATCATCGGGTCGCACCTGCCCTTCGGGGACCCGCGCCGGGGCTGGGACTTCGTGTCGGTGGGCCACGGGGAGGTCGACTTCGAAGGGCTCGTGCGGTCCCTGAACGCGATCGGATACCAGGGGCCCTACTCGGTGGAGTGGGAGGACAGCGGGATGGACCGCATGGTGGGTGCGCCCGACGCCCTGTGGCGGGTGCGCGAGCTGACGCGGATCACCCCGGCGCAGACCTCGTTCGACGCTGCGTTCGCGACCTGAGAGGGGAACCCACGTGCACACGGTGATCTTCGACTACGCCGAGGTCCTCGCCCACACGCGGGCGCCGGACGTGGCCGACCGGTTCCTCGACCTCGCGGAGGTCGGGGAGGAGCGGTTCTGGCACGCCTGGTGGCGCCACCGGTGGGCGTACAACCTGGGCGGGAGCGCCGATGAGTTCTGGTCGGCGGTCTCCGAGGAGCTGGGGGCCGGTTGGGACGACGCCACGCGGCACCAACTGTGGGCCACCGACATGGCGGGCTGCCTGCGTCCCCTGCCCGAGACGTTGCGGGTGGTGCAGGAGCTCGCCGACCGGGGCGTGCGCCTGGCTCTGTTGTCGGACGCACCGGCCGACCTGGCCGAGCTGTTGCGGCGGTCGCCCGCCCTGGCGCCGTTCGAGTCCCTGTACTTCAGCTGCGACCTGGGGGTGTGCAAACCCGACCCGAACGCCTTCGAGCAGGTCCTGGCCGACCTGGGCGCTCCGGCGGAGGGGACCTGGTTCATCGACGACCGGGGCTCCAACGTGGATGCGGCCCGTGCGTTGGGGCTGCGGGGGCACCGGTTCGAGGACGCCGACGCCCTCCGGTCGGACCTGGACCCGGTCCTGGCAGGGTGAGCGGCGCGCCCCGCGGCGCCGCGGGGCGCTCGGAGCAGTACTCCGCGGCTTGCCGCGGGCTCGACCACAGCGAAGGAACAGGAACGCCGACACACAGCACGGGCTCGGGAACGGGGCCGGGCCAGAACTCAGGCGCGCGAAGCGCGCCCTCAACGGGCCCAGACGCTGCGAACCACTCGGACGCGCGGAATGAGCCCAGGCACCGGGCACGGAGCCGGAGGCTCCTACGGCCCTGGCCGGGTGAGCGGCCGGTTCAGGCCCGCCGGGCCCGGCGGGCCAGCTCGACCTTGCGCGCGAAGTCCTGCTGGGCCTGGGCGACCCGGGCCTTGGCCCCGCCCCGCCAGATGTGGCAGATGGCCAGGGCGACCGCGTCCGCGGCGTCGGCGGGCTTGGGCGGTGCGTCGAGGCGGAGGATGCGCGCCACCATGGTGCCCATCTGCTTCTTGTCGGCGCGGCCGCTGCCGGTGATGGCGGCCTTGGCCTCGCTGGGTGTGTGCAGCACCACGGGCAGGCCGCGGCGGGCGGCGCACACCAGCGCGATCCCGCTGGCCTGTGCGGTGCCCATGACCGTGCTCAGGTTGTGCTGGGCGAAGACCCGCTCGACCGCCACGGCGTCCGGTCGGTGTTCGTCGAGCCAGGCGTCGATGCCGCGTTCGATCGCCACGAGCCGGTCGGGAAGGTCCTGGTCGGCGGCGGTACGCACCGTGTCGGCGCCGAGCAGCGACAGCGGGCGGCCGATGGCCCCCTCGACGGCCCCGACACCGCACCGGGTCAGTCCGGGGTCGATCCCCACCACGCGCACAGGCCCCACCCTTCTCGCACCTCTGTTCGCCCGCCACCCTAACGCGGCGCGTGTCGGTGCGGGCGCGGGCACGGGAGGCCGCCAGCATGGGGCCATGAGCTCACTCGACGACCCGCGCGTACGGGACTTCCTCCAGCACGGCACACGCACCGCCAAGGTCGCCTACACCAGCGGCGACGGCCGTCCTCTGGTCGCACCCGTCTGGTTCGTGCTCGACGGCCCCGACCTGGTCTTCAACACGGGCGTGGAGAGCGCGAAGGGCCGCTCGTTCGCGCGCGACCCGCGGCTGGCCCTGTCCGTGGACCTGGAGGAGCCCCCGTTCGGGTTCGTGCAGGTCCAGGGTGAGGCACAGCTGACGGAGGACCCGGCCGAGCTGCTGCGCACCGCCACCGAGATCGCCGCCCGCTACATGGGACGCGACCGCGCCGAGGAGTTCGGCCGGCGCAACGGGGTCCCCGGCGAGATGGTGGTGCGGGTGCGCCCGACCAAGGTCATCGCCGAGATGGACATGGTCGCCTGACCACTCCCCCGGTCCGCCGCCGCCCCGTCAGGCGGGCGCGCCGGTGGCGTGCTCGACGAAGGCGCGGGCGGCGGCGGTGAGCGGACCCTTGCGGCTGATCAGCGACACGTGCAGGTGGTCGGTGGGGTCCAGGTCCAGGGCCAGCGCCCCGGAGCGTTCGGCCAGCCCCCGCCAGGCGTCGGTGACCACCGCGTACCCGGCCCCGTCCAGCACCAGCGGCAGCAGCGAGACCCGGTGCTCGGTCTCCACCGCGATGCGGGCGTCCAACCCCTGGTCGAGCAGCCGGTCGACGAAGCGGCGCATCCCCGATCCCCGGTGTCCGACGATGAGCCGGTGCCCCGCCAGGTCGGCGACGGGCACCGCTTCCCCGGGCGGGAAGGGCCCGTCGGCCGGGGCGAGCAGCACGAACGCCTGCCTGGTGAGCGGATGCACCCGCACCTCGGTCTCGGCGGCCGGACCGTCGGTGGCCACGACCCCCAGCTCGCAGGCGCCGGTGCGGACCATCTGCACGGCGTCCCGGTCGGTGAGCGCGCCCCTCAGTGAGACCGAGACACCCGGATGCCGCTCGGTGAAACCCGCGATGAGCCCGGTCAGGGGTTCGATGGCCTGCGTCCCCAGGGTCGCCAGGTCCACGCGTCCGGTGTGCAGGCCCTGAACCGACTCCACGGCCGAACGGGCCAGGTCGAGGCCGCGCACCGCCTCGCGTGCGGGCGCGACGAGGGCGCGTCCGGCCTCGGTGAGCACGACCCGGCGACCGATGCGGTGGAACAGGTCGCTGCGCAGGTCGCGTTCGAGTGTGCGCAACGACTGCGAGAGCGAGGGCTGGGACAGGTGCAGGGCCGCGGCCGCACGGCCCACCCCGCCGTGGTCGACGACGGCGAGGAAGTACTCCAGTTGCCGCACGTCCACCCGGTCGCTCCCCTCGTGCCGCCGATGCCCCGGACCTCCTCATAAGTCCGGCCTATCAACGTTATCGGGAACCGGTCTTGGACACCGCCCGCCCCGGCCTGCTGTGATCGTGCACTGCCCCGCCCCCCGTGATCCCGCCCCATCCCCAGCACGAGCCAGGAGAGAACATGAAGCGCTACCGCATCGCCGAGATCCCCGGGGACGGGATCGGCGCAGAGGTCCTCGCCCCCGCGACCGCTGCGGTGGACCGGGTCGCCCGGCACCACGGGTTCGCCGTGGAGTACGACGAGTTCGACTGGTCGTGCGAGCGCTACGCCCACACCGGCGCGATGATGCCCGAGGACGGCCTGGACCGGATCCGCCACCACGACGCGATCCTGCTCGGCGCGGTCGGCTGGCCCGGGGTGCCCGACCACGTGTCCCTGTGGGGGCTGCTCATCCCGATCCGGCGCGAGTTCCACCAGTACGTGAACCTGCGGCCCATCACGGTGCTCGAGGGTGTGCCCAGCCCGGTGACCGCCGCCCGTCCGGGTGAGGTCGACTTCGTGGTGGTGCGCGAGAACAACGAGGGTGAGTACTCGGCGGACGGCGGGCGCTACGACCGGGGCACGGCCGACGAGCGCGCCGTACAGGAGTCGGTCTTCACTCGCACGGGTGTTGAGCGGGTGCTCTCCTACGCCTTCGACCTGGCCGAACGGAGGGGAGGGCGCCTGACCTCGGCGACCAAGTCCAACGGGATCGTGCACACGATGCCGTTCTGGGACGAGCTGGTGGCCGAGCGCGCCGCCTCCCACTCCGGTGTGGCCTGGGACCAGGAGCACATCGACGCGCTCGCGGCCAAGGTCGTGCTCGACCCGGCCCGTTTCGACGTGATCGTGGGCTCGAACCTGTTCGGCGACATCCTCAGCGACCTGGCCGCCGCGGTCGCGGGCGGGATCGGCATCGCACCCTCGGCCAACCTGAACCCGGAGCGCGAGTACCCGTCGATGTTCGAACCGGTGCACGGCTCTGCCCCCGACATCGCCGGCAAGGGGCTCGCCAACCCGCTGGGCGCGCTGTGGTCGGCGTCGATGATGCTGGACCACCTGGGCGAGGCCGAGGCCGGCGGTCAGCTGCTGGCGGCCGCGCGCGAGGTGCTGGCCGAAGGCACCGTGCGCACCGGTGACCTGGGCGGGAGCGCCTCCACCGACGAGTTCGCCGCCGAGGTCCTGCGCCGGCTGCCCTGACCGCGCGCTCTCCGGTGCCCGCGCGGCTCCCCCGGACAGCACGGAGCCCGCCGGTCCGCCCCTCGGGGGGGGCACCGGCGGGCTCGGGAAGCTCCTACATACCGCCCCGGCTGCGGATGGCGGAGAGGTCCTCGCTGATCCGGAAGAGCACGATGAGCGTCTCCATGATGATGCGCGAGAAGAGCACACCCATGGCGCCGCCGATCAGGGAGAAGACCAGCGTCATGAAACCGCCGAAGCCCTCGTCCACGGCCATCAGGCCGAAGGCGCTGATGATGCCGGTGAGCGTGCCGAAGGCGATGGCCACGAGCCACAGGATCCAGAAGACCGGGATGACCCGGCTCGTGACGAAGTTCTTGAAGGAGAAGTCGAAGAGCGACCCGAAGAAACCCGCCCGCGGGGCGGACTGCTGCGGGGGCATGCCACCCGGTCCGCCGGGGCCCGGCTGGTAACCGTAGCCGCCCTGGTAGGGCTGCTGGTGGCCGTAGTACTGCGACGGGTCGTAGGGCTGTTCCGGGGGGTTGCTCATGGGCTGGTCCTCGTCAACTGTCGTGGATGGGGGTCCACACGGGGGAACGCCGCGTGTGGTCGGCAGTTGAGTACTCTACCGACTCGGCGTGCACCCCGGGTGACGCGGCCCCGGTGAGCGCCCCTGCCGGACCGGGTGGAGCCCCCGCGGCCGGGGACACCACCCGTGGGCATCACAGCTCGGCCAGGACCTCGGCCGGGAAGTCGGCGTTGGTGAAGACGTTCTGCACGTCGTCGGCGTCCTCGAGAGCGTCCACGACCCGCAGAACCTTCCTGCCGGTCTCGGCGTCGACGGGGACCTCGACGCTGGGGAGCCAGTTGGTGTCGGCGGAGTCGTACTCGATCCCCGCCTCCTGCAGGGCCTTGCGCACGTCGACCACGTCGCTCGCCTCGGAGATGACCTCGAAGGACTCACCGAGGTCGCGGACCTCCTCGCCACCGGCCTCCACCACGGCGAGGGTGATGTCGTCCTCGCTGGTGTTCTCCTTGGGGACGATGACGACGCCCTTGCGGGTGAACAGGTACGACACGGAACCGGCGTCGCCCATGCTGCCGCCGTTGCGCGTGACGGCCGTGCGCACGTCGGAGGCGGCGCGGTTGCGGTTGTCGGTCAGGCACTCGACGAGCATCGCGACACCGCCGGGGGCGTAACCCTCGTACATGATGGTCTGCCACTCGGCGCCGCCGGCCTCCTCGCCGGAACCGCGCTTGCGGGCACGCTCGATGTTGTCGGCCGGCACCGAGTTCTTGCGCGCCTTCTGCATGGCGTCGTAGAGCGTCGGGTTGCCCTCCGGGTCCCCGCCACCGGTCCGGGCTGCCACCTCGATGTTCTTGACCAGCTTGGCGAAGAGCTTGCCGCGCTTGGCGTCGATGACGGCTTTCTTGTGCTTGGTGGTGGCCCACTTGGAGTGGCCGCTCATGAGAGTCCTTTCGCGATGTCGACGAAGAGCCGGTGCACGCGCGCGTCGCCGGTGAGTTCGGGGTGGAAGGACGTCGCCATCAGGCCGCCCTGTCGTACGGCGACGATCCTACCGGGCCCTTCCTCGGCGGGGAGGCGACCGAGCACGGTGACGGCCGTACCGACCGATTCGACCCAGGGGGCCCGGATGAAGACCGCGTCGAAGGGGTCCTCACCGATGCCGTCGAGGCGGACCGCGGTCTCGAAGGAGTCCGACTGTCGCCCGAACGCGTTGCGGCGCACCGTCATGTCGATGCCGCCGACGGTGGTCTGGTCGGCCGCGCCCCCGAGAACACGGTCGGACAGCATGATCATTCCCGCGCAGGTGCCCAGAACCGGCATGCCTGCGGCGATCCGCGCCCGCAGCGGCTCGACCAGACCGTACCTGACGGCGAGTTTGCCCATGGTCGTCGATTCGCCGCCGGGCACGACCAGCGCGTCGACGGCCTCCAGGTGCTCGGGGGCGAGCACCTTGGCGGTGCGCGCCCCCAACCCGTCCAGCACGTCGCGGTGCTCGGCGGTGTCGCCCTGGAGTGCGAGGACCCCGATGGTGGGCGGTGTCACTGCGCTGCCCCCACCGTCACCAGCCGCGGCCGGCGTAGCGCTCGGCCTCGGGCAGCTCGTCGACGTTGATCCCGACCATGGCGTCGCCCAGGCCGCGGGAGACGCGGGCGATGACGGAGGGGTCCTCGTAGTGGAGGGTGGCCTGCACGATGGCGTCGGCGCGCTTGGCCGGGTCGCCGGACTTGAAGATGCCGGACCCGACGAAGACGCTCTCCGCGCCGAGTTGGCGCATGAGGGCGGCGTCGGCGGGGGTGGCCACACCGCCGGCGGAGAACAGCGGCACGGGCAGGCGGCCGGCGCGGGCGACCTCGGCGACCAGGTCGTGCGGGGCGCGGAGCTCCTTGGCGGCACCGAAGAGCTCGGCGGCGTCGAGGGTGCCCAGGCGCTTGATGTCGGAGACCAGCGACCGCATGTGGCGGGTGGCCTCGACGACGTTGCCGGTCCCGGCCTCGCCCTTGGACCGGATCATGGCCGCGCCCTCGGCGATGCGGCGCAGGGCCTCGCCGAGGTTGGTGGCGCCGCAGACGAAGGGCACGGTGAAGGCCCACTTGTCGATGTGGTGGGCCTCGTCGGCGGGGGTGAGGACCTCGGACTCGTCGACGAAGTCGACACCGAGGGACTCCAGGACCTGGGCCTCGACGAAGTGCCCGATGCGGGCCTTGGCCATGACCGGGATGGACACGGCGGACGTGATGCCGTCGATCATGTCGGGGTCGGACATACGGGCGACGCCGCCGTCCTTGCGGATGTCGGCGGGGACGCGCTCGAGCGCCATGACGGCCACGGCACCGGCGTCCTCGGCGATGCGGGCCTGTTCGGGGGTGACGACGTCCATGATGACGCCGTTCTTGAGCTGTTCGGCCATGCCCCGCTTGACACGCTGGGTACCGACGGCGTTGTCGGCCGTGCTGCTTGCGTTGTTGACCACGGTGGTGGGATCCCGTCTCTTCGTCGACAGTGGGCCCGGGCTGCGGGTACACGGGCGTACCTCGTGTCCCGGTCCCGGGTCTACCAGCGCCCCACATTAGTCACCCCGTTCGCCCGGAGTGTCCTCGGGATCGGTGTTTATGCCGGTAACACTGCTCCCACCCACATCCGGGCCGGTGGATGCCCCTCCGTCGTCCCCGGCGCAGGGTGCCGCCGGCGCCCGTCGTTCGGGCGGTCTACGGCCGCCCGGTGCGGGGCGGGTGGTCGTCCATCTCGAAGAAGTCCGGCAGGGCGGCGCTGCCCGCCAGGCGCAGGCCGCGCACCAGGCGCGACCGGCGGGCCCTTCGGGTGTCGGCGACGGCGTCGTTGTGGAACGTGCGGGCCAGGTGCACGCCCTTGGCGGACCCGGTGATCTCACGCAGGAAGGGGGCCGCCGCCTCCGGAAGCCCGGTGCGTTCCAGTTCCCGCCGCAGTGCGATCGAGAGGCGGCTCTCCAGGAACTCGCGTTCGTGGGCCCCCGCCCGGCGCGCGGCGGTGGCGGCCGCGGCCAGGTCCCGGGCGGCATCCGGGTCGAGCACGTCGGCGGCGGCGAGGTCGAGCACCGCGGCGCCCCGGCGCAGCAGCGCGGCGTCCAACGCGGCCCAGGAGGTCTCGACCCGGTGGTGGAGCCGGTCCAGGCGTGTGGCACGCCAGGACAGGTAGAACCCGGCCAGCACCAGGACCAGGACGATCGCGGCCGCCACGCCCACGAGGGCGGCGTCCCCGCTCAGAAGCGCTCACCCCGTCCGCCCGCGCGCCCGTAGGGCCCGCGCCGCCCCCGCACGGACCCCGGTCGCCCACGGCGGGGGTTTCCGGGCCTGGGCCCCGCTCCCCGCCTCAGCAGCGCGGCCGGGCTGGGACCGGACGAGGTACGCACCCCGTCCTGCTCCCCCGACCCGTCGCCGTGCAGCACGGTCTCGTACACACGCACCACGTCGGCGGCCACGGTTCCCCAGTCGTAGGGCAGGACCGCCTCGCGTGCGGCCTCGGCCAGGTGCGCGCGGCGCCCGGGGTCGGCCAGCAGCCCGTCGGCCGCGCGTGCGAGATCGGCGGCGTCGCCGGTGGTGAACAGCTCTCCGGCCCGTCCCCCGTCGAGCACGGCCTCGAACGCGGGCAGGTCGCTCGCGGCGATCGTGGCCCCGGCCGCCATGGCCTCGGTCAGGACCATGCCAAAGCTCTCCCCGCCCAGGTTGGGCGCGCAGAACACGTCCGCGGAGTGGTAGGCGCGCACCCGGTCGGCGTCGTCCAACCGGCCGGTGAACACCACCCGCGCGCGCAGCTCCTCGGGCACCGCCTCCAGCGCCGGACCGGGGTCCCCTGGACCCGCGACCAGCACCCGGAGCCCGGGGTGGTCGGGGGCCAGCAGCACGAAGGCCTCCAGGAGCGTGGCCAGACCCTTGCGCGGTTCGTCGACACGGCCGAGGAACCCCAGCGCCCCGCCCTCGCCGGGCCACCCCGGAAGCGGTTCGGCCCCGGCGAAGGCCGCCGTGTCCACCCCGTTCGGGATGAGCACGGCGTCGCCCCCCACGTGCTCGACCAGGGTCCGGCGGGCGGCCGTGGAGACGGCGATGCGCCCGTGGATCTTCTCCAGGGCCGACCGCAGCGCCCCCGAGCTCGCCGCCATCGCCCGCGAGCGCGGGTTGGCGGTGTGGAAGGTGGCGACCATCGGCCCCTCCGCCGACCAGCAGGCCAGCAGGGACGTGCTCGGCGCGGAGGGTTCGTGGATGTGCAGCACGTCGAAGTCCCCGGTGGCGATCCAGCGCCGCACCCGGCGTGCGGTGCGCGGACCGAAGCTCAGCCGGGCCACCGACCCGTTGTAGGGCACCGGTACCGGACGCCCGGCCGGAACCAGGTACTCGGGCAGGTCCGCGTCGGGGTCCCCGACCGGCGCGAGCACCGACACGTGGTGCCCCATACCGGTCAGCGCCCGCGCGAGGTCCCCCACGTGCTGCTGCACGCCGCCGGGCACGTCCCAGGCGTAGGGGCACACCAGCCCGACCCGCAGGCTCACCCCGGCCGCCCTGTGCGCTCGGCGCCCTGCGCGCGCTCGTGTTCCAGCGTGCGGACGATGGTGCTGTACTCCTGCTCCCGGCGCCGTGCCCGGTCCTCGTCGTGGTCGGCGGCGAAGACGGCCTGCAGCATGTGCCAGTCCTCGGGGTGCTCGGCGATGGCGCCCTCGAAGACCTTCCCCAGGGCCTGGGTGGTGTCGTGGATGCGGTGCGCGCGTGAGGGCCCGGGCGCGACCGGGACCTCCTCGTGCACACGGATGTTCCAGTACGGGCCGTCGTACCAGAGGGAGACCGGCATGAGCGCGGCACCGGTGTTGAGCGCCAGCGCCGCGGGGCCGGAGGGCATGCGCGCCTTCTCCCCGAACAGGTCGACCTCCAGACCGGTGCCGTTGATGTCGCGGTCGGCGAGCAGGCACACGAGCCCGCCCTCGCGCAGGCGCCGGGCGAGGGTGCCCACGGTCCCGGAACCGCCGGTCAGCGGCAGCACCTCCATGCCCAGGGACTCCCGGTAGGCGGTGAAGCGCCGGAACAGGGACTCCGGCCGCAGCCGCTGGGCGACGGTGGTCAGCGGGGCGCCCTGCATGGTGATCCAGGCGCCGGCGTGGTCCCAGTTGCCCATGTGCGGCAGGGCGGCGATGACCCCGCGGCCCGCGTCGAGGTTCTCCTGCAGCACGTCGACGCCGGTGGCGCGGGTGTGGGAGAGCACGTACTCGCGGTCCATGGCGGGCAGGCGGAACATCTCGTAGAAGTAGCGCATGTAGGAGCGCATCCCGGCCTTGGACAGCGCCCGCAGCTGCGCGTCGGTGCCGTCGGGGCCGAGCAGGCGGCGCAAATTGCGTTCCAGCCCCCGGGTGCCCTCGTCGTGGGCACGCCAGGACCGGTCGGCCAGCTGCCGGAAGACCGCGCGGCCCACGCGGTCCGGCGAGCGGCGCAGCACCGCCCAGCCCGCGGCGTAGGCCAGGTCGGCCGTGCGTTCGTCCACCTCGTGCTCCCCGTCGTCCTCGGTGTCCCCGGCGTGCGCGGTGCTCAGGCCCCGCGCGCGGCGTCGCCCTGGCTGCCGTGTCCCTGACCGTCCCGGTCGCCCAGGCGCGCGCGGGTCTCCACGAGCCGCTGCAGGATCGTCAGCAGGCTCATGCCGGCGAGCAGCCAGAGCCCGCCCGCGAGCACGTAGGGCACCCCCAGACCGCCGAGGCCGGCCGCCACCAGGATCACGACCAGGCGTTCGGTGCGTTCGGCCACGCCCACGTCGCAGTTGACTCCAAGCCCCTCGGCCCGTGCCTTGACGTAGGAGACCATGAACCCGCTGATCATGCAGAACAGGGTGAGCCCGGCGAGCACGGGGTCGTCGCCCTCGGCGATGAACCACCACATGAGCCCGGCGAAGATGGCGGCGTCGGCGACGCGGTCGAGGCTGGAGTCGAGGAAGGCGCCGAACTCGCTCGCGGTGTCCTTGGCCCGGGCGACCGCTCCGTCGAGCATGTCGAAGAGCGCGAAGACGGTGATGACCACCGAGCCGGCGTAGAGGTGCCCGCGCGGATAGAAGTACAGGGCGCTCGCGATGACACCCGTGGCGCCGATGAGGGTGACGATGTTCGGCGTGAGGCCGATGCGGGCCAGACTCCGGCCGAGCGGAGCGGTGACCCGGGAGACCATGGGGCGAAGGATTCTCAGCATGTCTTCTTGTGATCGTAGGGCGGAAGCGGTCCCTGGACGGGGAACCGGACCCGGTGGGGGTGGCGGGGCGTCTACCGCGGCGGCCAGTGCTCGGCCAGTTTCGCCCGCGTCTGCTCGAGCATCTCGGGCAGCACCTTGGTGTGTCCGATGACCGGCATGAAGTTGGTGTCGCCGCCCCAGCGGGGCACGATGTGCTGGTGCAGGTGGGCGGCGATACCCGCTCCGGCCACCGTACCGAGGTTCATACCGACGTTGAAGCCGTGCGGGCTGTAGGCGGCGGTGAGCGCGTGGATGCCGGCCTGTGTGAGCTCGGCGAGCTCCCCGGTCTCCTCCGGGGTCAGCGCGGTGTACTCGGAGACGTGGCGGTAGGGGCACACGAGCAGGTGGCCGCTGTTGTACGGGTAGAGGTTGAGCACCGCGTAGGTGTGCTCACCGCGGGCCACGAGGAGCCCCTCGGGGTCGCTGAGGCCGGGTGCGCGGCAGAACGGGCAGCCGTCGTCGGCGCCTGGGCCGGAAGGTTTGCCCTCGCCCTTGATGTAGGCCATGCGGTGGGGTGTCCACAGGCGGTCCCAGCCGTCGGGCTGTCCGGTGCCCGGCCCGGGCGGGTGCTGGGCCTGTTCGGGGTCGTTGTCGCCGCGCATCGTGGGTCCGTCTCTGGTCGGCCGTCCGGCTTCACGTTCCTCTCACGAACCAGCATAGGAGCGCGCGGACGCGGACCGCACCGGGCGGGGCCGTGCGCGGCGGCCCCGCCCGGTGCTTCCGTCACAGCTCCAGGAGCGTGCGCAGGTGGCGCGGGGGCGGGGAGCCGTGGGCGAGCATGAGGTCGTGGCGTTCGCGCTCGCTCAGCTCCGGGCGGGTCTCGGCCAGGTCGCGGGCGATGGCGGCCATCTCGGTGTACCCGACGTAGTAGGTGGACAGCTGGGCGCTGGTGAGCTGGGCCCGGCGCCACTTGCCGACGGCCTCGCCCTCCTCCTGGTGGCCGCGCTCGGTCAGCAGCGCGAGCGCCTCCTCCTCGGTGAGGTCGCCGGTGTGCATGCGCACGTCGAGGATCGCGTTGAGGATCATGCGCAGGCGGGTCTTGAGGCGCACCAGGCGCAGGGCGAGGTCCTGGCGCCGCCCCTCGGCACTGTCGGTCCCGCTCCAGCCGTGGCCGGCCATGACCTCCTCGGCGTGCACCGCCCAGCCCTCGACGAAGGTGCCGCTCATGAGGAGCTTGCCGACGCGGGTGGCGCCGTCGTGGCGGGCGGCGTGGGCGAGCTGCAGGGCGTGGCCGGGCATGCCCTCGTGGACCATGAGGTTGCGGAGCATGGCGCCGTTGTACTCGCGCAGGAACGAGTCCCGTCGCTCGGCGGGCCAGTCGTCCGGCGGCGGCGAGACGGCGATGAAGGTCGGCTGCGCGTGTGCGTCCGGGTCCAGGGGCCCCGGCGGCCGGCAGTAGGCCACGGCCACGCCGCGGCGCGACTCGGGCATGGGCACCACCTGGACGGGGTCGTCGTACACGGTGGCGATGCCGGCCTCGCGGGTACGGCGGTACAGGTGCTCCAGGGCCTGTTCACCGGTGGAGCGCAGGTCCTGCGAGGTGACCGGGTGGTCGTCGGCCAGGGCGGACAGTACCTCGGCGACCTGTCCGGGCCTGCGGGGCTGCCCCTCGTACTCGGCGGCGGCCTCGGCCATCGCCTCCTCGGTGGCCAGCAGGTCGCTCTCGGCCCGCACGAGCAGGGCCTCCGGGGACAGTTCGGAGTCCAGGGTGTACCAGAGCTGGGCGGCGAAGGAGCGGGCGCCCAGGCGGGGGTCGGCGTCGGCGAACCCGAGCTCGGTGCGCAACCAGGACTCGTGCTCCTCCACGGCCTCCAGCGCCCGGCCGGCGGCCTCCTTCAGCGCGGGCCCGCCCTCGCTGTCGCCCTCGGCCAGGGCCGGGACGTCCCGGGTGAGCAGCTCGCGGTCCCCCGCCAGCTGGGCCAGGGCGGTCTCCACGTGCACACGCGGCATCCCGGGCCCCTCCGTCAGGCGGGTGCGTGCGGTGGCGAGGTACCCGGGCAGGGCGGAGCAGCGCGAGGCGAGGGCGGCCAGGCGTTCGGTCAGCGGCAGCAGCTCGCGTTCGACGAGGGGGAGCAGGGCCTCGCCGGGCGCGTACACGAGGGGGTTCCAGGTGTGGGGCCGCAGTTCGGCCGTGTGCCACAGGTCCGCGCTCACCTTGGTGCGCAGGACCTCCAGGTCGACCAGGTCGCCCGGGGGCAGCAGATCGGGGTCGATCTCGTCGAGGGAACCGAGGGCGTCGGTGAGCATGGCGGTACGCCGCACGTCGCCTTCGGCGGAGTGGTCCGTCAACCGGTGGGCGCCGCGGGTGTCCCCCTCGTCGAGGGCCCACTCGGGGGAGGCCTCGAGGAGGGCGTCCACCACGCGTTCGGCGACGTCGCGGAAGCGCAGGGTCATGGCTCGGGCATCGTCCGGGGAAGAGCTCATGCTTCCCATGATGCCAGGACCTGCACTTCCGTCGCCGGGCGTGCGAGAACCGGGCCGTCTCCCTCTCGGGACCCGGCCCGGTCCCCGTGTCGGCACGCTACGAGGAGACCGTCCCCGTCAGCGCCAGGAGGTCTGTCCGCCGGTGGAGGTGGGCTGTCCGGCGGCGCCCTCGGGTTCCCCGATGCTGATGGCGTGCTCGACGAGGGTGATGAGCGTCGACTTGGTCGAGGCCCGGTCCCGGGCGTCGACCTGGACGATGGGGATCTCGGGGCTGAGCGTGAGCGCGTCCCGGACCTCGTCGGCCGCGTGGGGGTAGTAGCCGTCGAACCCGTTGATCGCCACGATGAAGGGCAGTCGCGCCTCCTCGAAGTAGTCGATCGCGGGGAAACAGTCCGCGAGACGGCGGGTGTCGACCAGCACGACCGCACCGATGGCGCCCTTGACCAGGTCGTCCCACATGAACCAGAACCGGTGCTGGCCGGGGGTGCCGAACAGGTACAGGATCAGGTCCGAGTCGAGGGAGACACGGCCGAAGTCCATGGCGACGGTGGTGGTCTGCTTGTCCGGCGTCTTGGCCAGATCATCCACACCGACACTGGCGCTGGTCATGACCGCTTCGGTGGTCAGCGGCACGATCTCGGAGACGGAGCCAACGAATGTCGTCTTCCCGACACCGAAGCCCCCGGCGACGACGATCTTGACCGACGTCATCGCGTTCCCCCCAGCACCGCCTTCCTCGGCTGGGCTAGAGCTTGCGAAGTCCACTGAGCACCCTTTCAAGCAGGTTGGTGTTGGGACGGGCGTCGTTGTTGAGCGAGGTCCTGACCTGGACCAGTCCCTGCTCGGACATGTCCGCCACAAGCACCCGTGCCACGCCGAGCGGCATACGCAGCAGCGCGGAGATCTCCGCGATGGAGCGCCACTCGCGGCACAGGTCGCTGATCGCCTGCCACTCGGGCGTCAGCGTCCCAGACTCGTCACGGGCCGTCGGTGTCGCCGAGATCAGTGCTTCCAGGGGAAGCTGCGACTTCGGCTTGGTACGGCCCTTGGTGACCGCGTAGGGGCGCACCAGCGAACTGGGGGCACCGGCCTGCGCGGATCGTTGATCGTACTGTTGTTGGATTGGTCGGGGAACATCTCCGCCGCTCGGGCCAGACGGCACTCCCCCGCTCGTGGGGGGATTGCTCGGCTGCTGCCCGAACCACGAGGCGCTCCCGGCATCTCTACTGTGAGGTGCCACCACTTCCTCCTGTCGGTGGTGGTGGATCAGTGGATTCCCGAGGTGCGCGCCGTTGGTGTCAGCGCCCGCCCCGCCCGCTCGACGAGCAGGGTCATCTCGTACGCGACCAGACCCAGGTCACTCTCCGCGGCCGCGAGGACCGCGAGGCAGGAGCCGTCGCTGATGGCCATGATGAGCATCAGCCCCCGCTCCATCTCGACGACGGTCTGGGCCACCGCTCCACCCTCGAACACCCGGGCCGCGCCTTGCGTGAGGCTCGACAGGCCGGAGGCGATCGCCGCCAGCTGATCGGCCCGGTCCGCCGGGAAGCCCGAGGAGGACGCCAACGGAAGGCCGTCAGAGGAGACGACGATCGCGTGGGCGACATCAGGTACCCGGTCGGCAAAGTCAGTGATCAACCAGTTGAGTTCATTGACCTGTCGACTCATCTGATCTCCTGTCCAAGTTCGCCGGCTGGTCTCTTCGGCACTGCTACCGCCGGCACGGCATGTGACAGCACTGCCCCTGCGAACAGCCCGACCCCTCCCGCGGGGGGACCGGGAGTCTGGTGTTCCGTTCTCGTAGAGCGACTGGTGTTGAGCGTCCGAGAAACTCGGTCGATGCTATTGCATCCCGCTTCCGGGAATAAGGGGGACCCCGGCCCACCTGTAGCCACAGACGTCACTCCTGGGGCCCCTCACCGATCTGGTTGCGGCCTTCCCGGACCCCTCGTTGGAACCCGGAGAAGCGGTTGCGGACCCGGTCGGCGCTCCGCGTGGGCACCTGCCGGACGTTCTCCGGCTTCGGTGCGGTGCCCGGGACCAGGTTTGCCTTGGGAACGCGTTTTGGCAAGCCCGAGGTCGTCAGACCCCCGGCGAGCGGCTCGGCCGCGGTGCGTGCGGCCTTCCAGCCGCGGTCGGCCGCGGAGTTCCACTCCTGCTCCGATTCCGGACCGCCGGCCCCCTCCTGGGGCTGCGCGGACGCGGTCTCGGGGCGCTGTTCCCGTGCGGCCGGGTCGACCTGCCGCAAGGGCCCGGTCTCGGTGGCGTCGACGGTGGGGCCGCCGGTGCGCCGCTTGAACCAGTTGGACTCGATGGCGTCGAAGATCGGCAGCGAGTCGGCGCCCTCCCCGCCCGGGCTGGGCGGGACGACGGTGCTGTCGGCGCCCTGGTTCCCGCCGTAGCGCCGCGAGAGGTAGGCCGTGGAGCCGTACCCGTCGCGGGCGCCCTGGTCGGCCTGGGGGGTCTCAGGGGCGGGCTGCTGGTACTGCGAGGCGGTGTCCCACCCGGAGACGGCCGGGAAGCTGTCGGTCGCGGGACCGGGGTCCTGGTGGGACCCGAAGTCCTGCTGACCGGTGCTGTAGGACCCGGTGTCGTAGGAACCCGTGTTGTAGGAACCGGTGTCGTGGGAGCCGGAGCCGGCGTCCTGCTGCCCGGCGGAGCTGGTGCGCCCGCCGAAGGCGTCGTAGGTGTTGCCGTCGGAGCCGAACGCCCCGGCCTCCTCGACCCGGCGGAACGTGCCGGTGTCGACGCCGTGCCCGTTGCGGCCGCGTCGCGGGGACGGGTCGAACAGGCTGCCGCCGGAGCTCTCCTGCGCGCTCTCCTCGTCCTCGGCACCCTGGTCGTAGGGGTCGACGACGTTCTGGTCCTGGCCCGGGGTGACGGCGCTGGTGGCGCC
Source organism: Nocardiopsis coralli (assembly GCF_014892575.1). GTDB lineage: Bacteria > Actinomycetota > Actinomycetes > Streptosporangiales > Streptosporangiaceae > Nocardiopsis > Nocardiopsis coralli. The sequence goes on from NZ_JADBGI010000001.1 coordinate 384,828, forward strand.
GCTGCCGCGGGTGGTCTCCCGGACCGGGCCGGAACCGGTGTCGTCCGGGGCGTTGCCGCCGGTGTTCCACAGGTCCTGGCCGCTGGGCGGGTGCTCGTCGGCCCGGTTGGCGCCGGGGCGGCGCTTGGGCAGACCGCTGAGGTCGCTCGACCCCTCGCCCGCGCCCTGGTCCTGCCAGGGGTCGCCGGGCTCGTCGGCGGCCGGGGTGGCCGCGAAGGCGGCCTCGGCCTCGGCGAAGGTGTCCGGCGCGCCCGCGGTCAGCTCGGGGCGGGCGTCGCCGCCGCCGAGGGCGCCCTGGTCGTCGACCGGGGTGATGAGCAGGTCGGCCGGGAACAGCACGCTGGCCATGGTGCCGCCGCCGTGGGCCTCGCTGAGCTCGAGGCGGATGCCGTGGCGGTGCGCCAGGCGCGAGACCACGAACAGGCCCATGCGGCGCGAGACGGCCACGTCGATGACCGGCGGGGCGTTCAGGCGGGCGTTGACCGCGGCGAGGTCCTCGGGCGCCATGCCGATGCCGCTGTCGGTGACGTCGACACGCACGGAGCCGTCGTCGAGGGTCTTGGCGCTGACCAGGACCTCGGTGTCGTGCGGCGAGAAGGACGTGGCGTTCTCCACCAGCTCGGCGACCAGGTGGATGACGTCGTTGACCGGGCGCCCCAGCACGGAGATGTGGGAGGGGGCGCGCACGTTCACGCGCTCGTACTGCTCGACCTCGGAGACGGCACCGCGCAGGACGTCGACCAGCGGAACGGGCTGGGCCCACTTGCGGGTGTTGTCCTGGCCGGACAGCACGAGGAGGTTCTCGTTGTTGCGGCGCATGCGGGTGGCCAGGTGGTCGAGCTGGAACAGGTCCGACAGGCGGTCGGCGTCCTGCTCGGACTGCTCCAGGCCGTCGATGAGGCGCAGCTGCCGCTCGACCAGGGTCTGGCTCCGGCGGGAGAGGTTGACGAACATCGCGTTGACGTTGCTGCGCAGGGCCGCCTCGTCGGAGGCCAGCGTCAGGGCCACGCGGTGGACGTCGTCGAAGGCGCGGGCGACCTCGCCGATCTCGTCCTTGCTGTCGACCTCGATCGGTTCGACCTTGACGGTGTCGGGGGCGCTGCCGGCCTCCTGCATCCGGGTGATGGACTCGGGCAGGTCGCGTTCGGCGACGCGGCGGGCGCCGTCCTCCAGGGTGCGCAGCGGGCGCACCAGGGAGCGGACCACCAGCGAGGTGAGCACGAAGACCGCGAGGAGCAGGCCGGCGACCACGACGATGTCGATGAGGGCGCGGGCCATGGCGGCGTCGCGCAGGCTCTCGGAGTCGGCGGCCACGCCTTCGGCGATCTCCTCCTCGACCGCCTGGAGCCGGTCCAGGGCGGTGTTGGCGATCTCCTGGTAGTCCTCGGGACCGTCGTTGGCGGTCACACCGGTGAGGTTGTCACCGCGGTCGGCGCGGTACATCACGCGCATGCGCATGGTCGAGACCTGGCTGACCTCGAGACCGGTGAAGTTCTCGTCGAAGACCGCGCGCTGTTCGGGTGAGGCCGCCTGGGTGAAGTTGGCGATCTCGTTCTCGTAGCGGGCGCGGCTGGAGTCGATGGCCTCGGAGATACCACCGGTCATGGAGTTGCGCGCCAGGGAGTGCGCCATGAGCGCGGACTCGTAGGAGAGCTGGTCGCGCGCGTTGGACAGCGAGGCCAGGGCCCGCACGCTCTCGCGCAGGTCGGTGTCCTCGGTCTCGTCGGCGATGGTCTGGTTGAAGTCGGCCATCGCCCGCGTGATGGTGCGGTACTTGGTCACGACGGGCAGCACCGTGATGCGGGTGCTGTCGACCTCGTTGCGCAGCGAGTCGAGGGTGTCGAGCTGGCTGTGCATGGCCTGGAGGCGGTTCTCGGCCAGCTCGCCGTCGACCTCGCCCATCTCGTCGAGGCGGGCGTTGAGCGTGTTGAGGAGGTCGCGGGACGCGTCGCGCTCGTCCTCCATCTCCTGGCGCAGTTCCGTGGACCGCTGTTGCGGGTCGGCGTCGTCGGAGATGTAGACCGCGCTGGCGGTGCGCTCGAGGCCGAGCTGGTTGGCCAGCTGCACGGTGAGGACACCGACCTCGGCGCGGTCCACGATGTGGTCGTGGGTCACCGTGGCGACCGAACCCTCGTAGACCCGCAGTCCGCCGAGCACCAGGGCGACGGCAGTGGGGATGACGATGAGGGCCACGAGTCGCGAGCGCACCCGCCAGTTACGTGGCCGCCACCATTGGGCTGGACGCCGCGGGGCATCGACGGTTTCGGCCTGCGCTGCCTCGCTCTTCGCGCCGGCCCCGTTCTTCGTCGCTCGTGTCGACACGGACCCTCGCAACCTTTCGTGTCACCGCTTGGGCACGGCTGTGGAACACCGGGAGCTACCTACCGCTCGGGCCGAGGCCGGCCTCGAGAGCATCGGTATCGACCACGTGGCCCACCGGACCGGAGAGCGGTGTGGAATGTGGGGAGATGTGAAGACTGTCCACCGGACTCGCCTGGGGGAGAGGAGCACCGCACCGTGTAGGGCTATCGGTGCTGATGCGATGGATAGCGTACCAATGGGCGCGATCGCCTCGCTTCGGCCCTGATGTGGCCTCGGTGCACGACCGTCCTCGACGCCTGGCGGTCATCATGCCCTGTTTGGCGGCATTATGACCAATCAGCCTGGTCAGGGTGCGAGTCCGAAACCCCTCAGGCCCATAGGTAACTTTTTGGACACACCGAGTACTTCGCCCAGAGGGCCCGGCGTGCATGACATCGTGACAAGACGTATACGCAGGTCCCAACCGGGGAGCAAAGATGCGTCCAACGTCATGCCCATTCCCGACTACGGAACGTGACACAATCGCTGCTCACGGTGGCGCCTTCGGGTCGCGCGGCCGCCGTACACGTCAACCCTTTTCGGTCACCACCTTGCTCCCCCTCGGCCTGGCCGCGACCCTGGCCCTCTCCACCGCAACGCCCACCGTCGCCGCCGAGGAGCCCGAGCCCTCCCCCGGCAGCGCCGCGGAGGCCGAGGCCGACCTCTCCGACGTGCGCGTGGAACTGGCCGGACTGCGCACCGAGCTCGAGGAGGCCAGGGAACGGGCGAGCGGGCTCATCGAGGACTACCTGACCGAGCAGGAGCGCCTGGAGGCCGCGTCCGAACGCCGCGAGAGCGCCGAGGAGCAGGCCGAGGCCGCCACCGAACGCACCGAGGAGACACGTGTGGCAGCCGCCCGCCAGGCCGCGGCCGCCTACAAGGGCAGCGACCTGAGCTCGCTGCACGCCTGGACCGGTCCGCGCGGCCCCGCCGAGGCGCTCGAACGCGGCGCCTACCTGAACCTGCTCGGCGAGCACCAGTCCGACGAACTCGACCGTGCCGAGGCCGCCCGGGTGGCCTCGGAGACCCTCGCCTCGGCCGCCTCCAGCGCCGAGACCGCACAGGAGGAGGCGGCGGAGGAGGCCGACCGCGCGCGCGAACAGGCCGAGGAGGCCGTGGCCGAACAGGAGGAACGCACCCAGGAGCTCATGGCCGAGCAGAGCAGCCTGGAGGAGCGCCTGCCCCACGAGGCCGGCCCCGGCGCGGCACGGGAGGGCGCCCTGCGCGATGCCCGCGACGCGCAGGGCTCCGGCGGCGGGAACGTCTCACAGGTCAGTGACGACGACAGCGCGTGTGAACCGGCCGAGGCGGCCGACCACGACAACGGCCAGATCCCCGACGCCGCCCTGTGCCCGCTCCCCCAGTCCGGGGAGAAACTGCGCGCCGACGCCGCCGAGGCCTTCATGGAGCTCGACGGGGCCTTCGAGGAGCGGTTCGGCCGTGCGCTGTGTGTGACCGACTCCTACCGCCCGTACCACGAGCAGGTCCGCCTGTTCCAGGAGATGGCTCCGGGCATGGCCGCCCAGCCCGGGACCAGCCAGCACGGGCTCGGCGTGGCCGTGGACCTGTGCGGCGGGGTGGAACAGCTCGGCACGGTCGAGCACCAGTGGATGCTCGAGAACGCCGGGAACCACGACTGGGAGAACCCCGAGTGGGCCCGCGACGGGTTCGAGCCCTGGCACTGGGAGTACACGGGCTGACCCCGCCCCCTCAGGCCTGGGCGCCGACCCGGACCTCGAACTCCCCCAGCGGCCCGAGCTCCACGTAGAGCTCGTCGTCCTCGGCCAGGGGCGGGGTGGACAGCGGCAGCAGAGCGCGCACCCGCCCCGGGCCGGAGACGAGCCACTCCTCCCCCGTTCCGACCGTCGTACGGGCGACCTCGTCGTCGGCGACGAAGACCCCGACCTCGACCGGTGCACCCGCCAGTTCGTCGGCGGTGGTCAGCACCGGACCCAGACTCAGCTGCACCGGCAGCCCGTCGTCGTCGGTCCACAGGCACGCGGGTGTGAAGGCGGCGGCGCCGTCCTCGGCCCCTGCCACGGCGGCCACCCCCGCGTGCGCCGCGCGGGCGGTGCGCAGCACGGGGTCGTCGACCCCGGTCACCAGTTCCGGAGGGATCTCCCAGAGGCGCTCGCCGGCCCGGACCGGGACCAGGGCGGTGGGGCGCACGGGCGCGGCCATGCGCGCCTCCAGTTCGACGATGATCTCGATCGGTGTGTCGACGGCACGGGAGTGGGCCCGCGCCAGCTCCTGCGGCCCCGCGGCCATGAGCTCGGCCAGCCCGCGGTGGTCGGGGCTGCCGAGGACGTCGCCGTCGTCGAGGGCCCCGGCACGTTCGCCGCCCCCGCTCGGGGACAGGTAGGTCACCCAGCGCATCGTGTCTCCTCGTTCCCCGTCGTAGGTCTCGAATCAGCCTTGCACAGCCCGTGAACAGGGGTCCAACCGGGTCGGCCCCGGCTCATCCCGACCCGCGCACGACCAGGTGGGTGTCCAGGACCACGTTCGCGGTCTCCTCGGTGCGGGGGATCGCGACGTCGGTGAGCAGGGTCGCCATCTCGCGCCCCATGCGCACGGTCGGCTGGTGCACGGTGGTGAGGGGCGGGTCGCTGTGCTGGGCCATGGGGGTGTCGTCGAAGCCGACCAGGGCGAGGTCGCCGGGCACGCTCAGGCCGCGCCCGCGCAGGACCCGCATGGCGCCCAGGGCCATCATGTCCGAGGCCACGAAGACCGCGTCGGGTTCGGCACCGGAGTCGAGGAGGCGTTCCATGGCCACGGCCCCGCCGTCCACGCTGAAGTCGCCCTCCTGGACGAGGACGTCGTCGTCGGACAGCCCTTCCTCCTCCACGACCTCCCGGTAACCGCGGAGCCGTTCCACCCCGGCGTTCATGTCCATCGGGCCGCTGACGGTGGCGATGCGGCGGTGCCCGGTCGAGTGCAGGCGCCGGGTGGCCTCGCGTGCGCCCCCGGCGTTGTCGACCTCGACGTAGTAGGGGGCGGTGAGCTCGCCCGCGTGCGGGAGCCCGCCCTGGACCACGGGCACGCCGGCGTCGGTGAGCCGCGACGGCAGCGGGTCGTCGCGGTGCAGGGACACCAGGAGCACACCGTCGACGTGGAAACCGGCGAGGTAGTCGCCCACCCGCTGGTGCTCGGCCTCGCTGCGCGCGGTGGTGAGCATCAGCTGCAGGTCGCGTTCGTGGAGCACGGAGCTGACGCCGCGGATGATGTCGGCGAAGAAGGGATCGGCGAACAGGCGGTCACGGGGTTCGGAGACCACGAGGGCGATGGTGTCGGTGCGCCGGGTCACCAGGGTCCGGGCGGCGTGGTTGGGGCTGTAGCCCAGCTCGGTGATCGCGGTGTGCACGGCGTCCCGGGTGCGCGGACTCACCTGGGCCGAACCGTTGATCACACGCGAGACGGTGCCGCGCCCCACTCCGGCGCGTTCGGCCACCATCTCCAGGGTCGGGCGCTGCCGACCGCCGTTCTTGGCCACTTGGGCTTCCTCTCCACACGTGGACGGACGGGACCGCCCCGGTGCGGTGACCGGGGCGGTCTCGGGTGCTGTGACGGGGCGTGCCGCGCGAGGGGTGCGCGGCGCCGGATCACCGATCGGGGAAACGTCCGGTGCGGGCGAGCTCGGCGTACCAGAGGCCGCTGTCCTTGACCACGCGTTCCTGGGTCGCGTAGTCGACGTGTACGAGCCCGAACCTGCGGGAGTATCCCCACGCCCACTCGAAATTATCCAGAAGCGACCAGGCGAAATAACCGCGGAGGGGCACCCCGGCGTCCAGGGCCTCGCGGGCCGCCCTCAGGTGGGCCTCGTAGTAGTCGCGGCGGTCGGGGTCGTGCACCCTGCCGTCGGCGGTGACGGTGTCCTCGAACGCGCACCCGTTCTCGGTGACGTAGAGGTCGGTGTCCCCGCTCTCCCCGGCCAGGCGGACGAGCACGTCGTAGAGGCCGCTGGGGTCGATCTCCCAGCCCATGTGGGTGACGGGCAGGCCCTGGGAGACGTGCACCTCCTCGGGGTCGGCGCCGAGCCAGGCCCCGCCCTGCCCGCTGACCAGGGCGGGGTCGAGGCCCTCGGCGGAGCCGGCGACGGTCTCGGGTGAGTAGAAGTTGACGCCGAGGAAGTCCAGCGGCGCGGAGATCGTGTCCAGGTCCCCGTCGTGCACGAAGGAGAAGTCGCTGATGCCCGACAGGTCGCGCACGACGTCGGCCGGGTAGCGCCCCTTGAGGACCGGGTCGGTGAACAGGCGGTTGCGCACGCCGTCGGCCCTGCGGGCGGCGCGCACGTCCTCGGCCCGTGCACCGTGGGGGCGGATCACGGCCTGGTTGTGCGCCAGGCCGACCCGCGCGGGGTGCCCGGTCGACCGCAGGGCCTCGGCGGCCAGCCCGTGGCCGAGCAGCAGGTGGTGCGTGGCGGCCAGGGCGGCGGGGGCGTCGCGCCGGCCGGGTGCGTGCACCCCGTCGAGGTGGCCGAGGAAGGCCGCGCACCAGGGTTCGTTGACGGTCATCCAGTGGGAGACCCGGTCACCGAGGGCCTCCCCCACGGTACGTGCGTACTCGGCGAAGCGGTGGGCGGTCTCGCGCGCGGGCCAGCCGCCCGCGTCCTCCAGGGCCTGGGGCAGGTCCCAGTGGTAGAGGGTCGCCCAGGGTTGGATGCCGGCCTCCAGGAGGGTGTCCACGAGCCGGTCGTAGAAGTCGAGCCCGGCCCGGTTGGGCTTTCCGCTCCCCTCCGGGAACACACGGGGCCAGGCGACGGAGAACCGGTAGGCGCCCAGGTTCAGGTCGCGCATGAGGGCGATGTCGTCGGCGTAGCGGTGGTAATGGTCGTCGGCCGGGTCGCCGGTGTCGCCGCCCAGGACGTTGCCCGGGGTCTCGGCGAAGGTGTCCCAGATGCTGCGGCCCCGGCCGTCGGCCGTGGTCGCGCCCTCGATCTGGAAGGACGCGGTGGCCGCGCCCCAGAGGAAACCGTCGGGGAATGCGCTGCTGTCGTTCACTGCGTCGGAGCACCTTCCGTGGTGGGGGGGGGATTGGGAGCGCTCCCAACCAAAGAAGCAGACCACTCCCCCGGTGTCAACAGAGTCAGGGGGTTGTGGACGGCGACGGTCAGGGGCGGGGCGTGGTGGCCGGGCGGGCCGGCCACCACGGGCGCTCACTCGGCGGTCTCACCGACCGGGACGACGACGCCGTCCCAGGTCTCCTCCATGTACTCGCGCACCTCGGGCCGGTGCAACAGCTCGTCGAGCGTGCGCACGTCCTCGGAGTCGAGGTCCTCCGACCGTACGACCAGGCCGTTCGCGTACTCGTTGTCCTCGCTGTCCTCCCAGGCCAGGACATTCGCGTTGGCCGGCAGATCGGCCTCGAGCGCGTAGTTGCCGTTGACGACGGCGGCGTCGAGGTCCTCCAGCGAACGCGGGAGCTGGGCCGCCTCCACCGGGGTGATCTCCACGTCGAGGTCGCTGCCGGTGATGTCGCCCTCGCCGGGGACCTGGCCGGCGTCCTCGTCCAGTTCCACGACGCCCTCGGCCGCCAGCAGATCCAGGGCGCGGCCCAGGTTGGAGGCGTCGTTGGGCACCCCGACCTCGGCGCCCTGGGGCAGGTCGTCCAGGGACTCCTCACCCGCGGAGTACAGGCCCAGCGCTTCCAGGTGCACGTCGGCGACGTACTCCAGGTCGGCGTCGGGGTTGCCCTCCAGATAGGTCTCCAGGAAGGGCACGGTCTGGTAGTAGTTCGCGTCCAGCTCGCCCTCGGTGAGCGCGGCGTTGGGCTGGTTGTAGTCGGTGTACTCCTGGATGTCGAGGGACAGGCCCTCCTCCTCGGCCAGGTTCTCGTCGACGAACTCCAGGATCTCCGCGTGCGGCAGGGGCGTGGCCCCCACACGCAGCGTCGTCAGGTCACCGCCCTCGTCCTCGCGCTCGCTGGGGCTCCCGCACGCGGCCAGAACCACCGCGCCGGCCGCGGCGACCGCCGCCCCCCGCACCGGACGTGACCGGATGCTCCCTGTCATGGCCTTCTCCCTCCGATGGACGAAACACACACGTGAGGGGGTGCGGGGGGCGGATCGGGCTCAGCGGCGCGACAGGCGGCGCACCACCAGGTCGCCCAGGCTCTGCACGACCTGGACGATGATCACCAGCAGGATGACCGTCGCCCACAGATACTGGTCGTTGAACCGTTGGTACCCCTCGCGGATGGCCAGATCACCCAGACCACCGCCACCGATCGCACCGGCCATGGCCGAGTAGGAGATCAGCGTGACCACGGTCATCACCAGACCGGCGATGAGGCCGGCCATGGCCTCGGGCAGCATCACCTTGCCGACGATCGTGGTCTTGCGGGTGCCCATGGCGTGCGCGGCCTCGATCACGCCCCGGTCCACCTCGCGCAGGGAGGTCTCCACCAGGCGGGCGAAGAAGGGGATGGCACCGATGCTCAGCGGCACGATCGCCGCCGTCGGGCCCAGTGTGGTGCCCACCAGGAGCCGGGTCAGTGCCAGGACCGCCACCATCAGGACGATGAAGGGCAGCGAACGCCCGATGTTGACGATGGTGCTGAGCACGGCGCGCACGGCCGGCGCCGGCGTGAGCCCGCCCCGGTCGGTGGTCACCAGCAGCACACCCAGCGGCAGCCCGAAGAGCACGCTGAACACGGTCGCCCACCACACCATGTAGATGGTGTCCTGGGTGCTCAACCACAGTTCCGGCCACATGGCGGGCCACTCGCGCACGAAGTCCACGATCGGGTTGGCGTCGGCCGTGGAGGCGAGGAGCAGGAGATCGGCGGGGTTGGTCATCACTGTCCGGCCTCCTCGACCAGCAGGCCCTGCTGGGTCAGGTAGTCGATCGCCTCGTTGCGGCGGCTGCCGAGCAGGTCCACGCTCAGGCGGCCCACGGAGTGCCCGGCGACCTCTTCCACGCCGCCGCCGAGGATGTTGACGTCGACGTCGAAACGGCGGGTGAGCTCCGACATGAACGGCTGGTCGAACGAGCGCGGGTAGGTCACCACGACCGTGTCCGGACCGCCGTTGTCGGGCAGCGGGAAGAGCGAACGCGCCAGCAGGGAACCGGGCGTGCCGATGAGGTCCAGCACGCGGCCCGACTCCAGGAACTCGCCGTCGGCCATGATCGCCGCCGAGTCGCAGATGCGCTTGATGACGTCCATCTCGTGGGTGATGAGCAGGATCGTCAGCCCCAGCTCGTCGCGCAGACGGCGCAACAGGGACAGGATCGACTCGGTGGTCTCGGGGTCCAGCGCCGAGGTCGCCTCGTCGCTGAGCAGGACCTTGGGGTCTGAGGCCAGGGCCCGGGCGATACCCACGCGCTGCTTCTGGCCGCCGGAGAGCTGGGAGGGGTAGGCCTTGGCCTTGTCGCCCAGGCCAACCAGTTCCAGGAGCTCGCCGACCTTGGCGTTGCGCTGGGCCCGGCCGACACCGGAGACCTCCAGCGGGAAGGCCACGTTGCCGGCGACCGTGCGCGAGGACAGCAGCGCGAAGTGCTGGTGGACCATACCGATGCGGCGGCGGGCCGCGCGCAGGCCGGAGCCGTGCAGCGACGTGAGCTGCTCGCCGTCGACCTCCACCGTCCCGTGGTCGGGGCGCTCCAGGAGGTTCACCGAGCGCAGGAGCGTGCTCTTACCCGCTCCGCTCTGGCCCACCACCCCGTAGATCTCGCCGGAACGTACGTGCAGGTCGACACCGTTCAGAGCGGTGACCTGCCTCTTCTTCAACCTGTAGACCTTCTGCAGGCCCACTGCGTCAATCACGGATTTCCCATCGACGTCTCAGCGGTGGTGTCTCGGCCCCGGTCCAGGGGGTCGCGGGGACGGGACTCACAGCGTGGGGATGACGCCCACCCCCGAGCGTACGGAGCGGCCAGGAGGCGGCGTCGGCGGCGCGCCGGGCACACGGCCGCGGTGGGCGCGTGGCGGCGCGGATGGCTGTGGAGCCGGAGAACGAGTCCCTGCCCGTGTGCGGGCGGACTCGGGTACACCCGGGCCGGGAGGCCCGGGGCTCGTCAGGACGGGACGCGACAACAGCCGCCGGAGCGCACGGGGTGCGCCTGGGCGGCATGGGATGCGGTGGTGACGTACCTGAGAGCCTTCACGGTTCCAGACAACCACGAACACACTGGTCGCTTCACCAGATTCGGTACGAGCTCACGCGTTATTTGGGACACATTGCGCACATATGTCTCCCACGGGTTAGGGTGCTTTCTCCCGCGCGGTCCGGCCGATTGCCTACACTCGGGTGCATCCCGCGCCCCTCGCCCCGTGCGCGACACGGGGCGAGCAGACGACCCGCCCGGCGAGGCCCGTACGGATCCCCCCGGTGACGACACGGCCCGCCCAGCGGGGCGCGGGGACGACCCGACGCCGCACCCGCACCACCCCTGCCCGCCGGGGGTCCGGTCGGGCACAAGGAGCGACCACACCGTGCAGTCCGACGACCTCGACCGAGCGTTCGGTTCCCGGGCCGCCCACCCGGACGGGGACCCCTACGCCGATTTCTGGGCGCCCGATCCTCCCACCTGGTCCTGGGGTGAACTGGCCTCGGCCCTGCGCGGGCCGCGGCGCCCCGGGCGTGTGCGAGCAGGGGCGCTCGGCGTGGTGATGGGCACGGTCCTGGTCACCGCCCCGCAGACCCCGGCCTCGGCCGCGCTGCCCATGGACACCGAGGACATGGACTCGCTGCGGGACCGTTCCGACTCGCTGGCGGAGGAGTACGACGGCGAGCTCCGTGACATGGAAGGCGTCATGGACGAGGCCGAGCGCGCCGAGGAGCGTTCCGAGGGCACCCGCGAGGAGGTCGCGGAGGCCGAGGAGCAGGTGCGCTCGCTGGCCGTGGCGACCTACACCGCGGGCGGCATCGATCCGGCGCTGTCGCTGTTCGTGGAGGCCGACCCGGACGTGATCATGGACCGCGCAGTGGTGATCGACTACCTGTCCGGCTCCAACCAGGACAAGATCGACGAGCTCGAGCAGGCGCTGGGCCGGGACCGGGTCGCGCAGGAGAACGCCGAGGAGCGCCTGGCCGAGGCCGAGGAGGACCTCGAGGAGCTGGAGGAACAGCGCGACGAGGTCCACCGGCTCATCGCCGACCACCCGAACCAGCCCATGGAGCCGCCGGACAACATCACCCCGCGCACGGAGCAGATGCGCGACCTCGGCATCGAGGAGTTCGGCCGCGGCAACGACGTGGGCGGTGTGGGCTGCTTCCGCGAGGAGGGCGGCTGGGTCGTCGGCGAGCACCCCAAGGGGCGTGCCTGCGACTTCATGCTCAGCAACGACGGCCAGATGCCCAGCCAGGAGCAGATCGACCGCGGCTGGGAGATCGCCGAGTGGGCGCGGGACAACGCCGACGACCTCGGTGTCATGTACGTGATCTACCGGCAGCAGATCTGGGACGTGCGGCGCGGCGACACCGGCTGGCGCGACATGGCCGACCGGGGCAGCATCACCGAGAACCACTTCGACCACGTGCACATCTCGATGTTCTGACCCTGGCGGCGGGCTCCCGTGGCCGCATCCGGCCACGGACCCGGGAACCGATGACGCTACCCGCGTGTAGTGCGACCGACGGTGAGGACCGCGCCGTCCGCCGTCTCGCCGGTCGAGATCCGGCCTCCGGGCAGGCCCTGGCGCATTACCGCACCTCCGGAACGCGTGCAGCCGAATCGCCGTCACGATCACGTCACGCGGCCTCTGCCATTCAGGACCAACGGCACAAACGGGCCACGAATACCCCATTCGACCTGCCCCGGCGCCCCGCCGCCCGTCCCGCGGCGTTAGGATGCTGTGCGTCCCGAGCCACCCTCCCCCGATCCCGATCCGCGGTGGATCCGCCGGTCAGCGGGGTGCTCTCGGGGACCGGGCCCCGCCCCCGTGCCACCGCCGGCCCACACACGCCCCGCGGTGCACTCCCCCGGCCCGCTTCCCCCACACCGGTCTCTCGCCCGCGGCGGTGGAGGGCGCGGAAACCCGTGGAACCAACGGGCGGACCCATACATCCCACACAAGACGGCGAGACAGTCATCACCGGTCAGCGATACCGGGCGAGGGGAGCCATGAGCGATAACGGACCTCACAACCAGCCACCGCAGAACCCCTACGGCGGTGGTGAGTACGGTGAGGGGCAGCCGCCCTACGGCCCGCCCCCGGGTGGTGACCCCAGCGGTGGGCAGCCCCCCGTCCAGGGCCAGCCCGGCGGTATGCCCGGACAGCCCGGGTACGGAACCGGTGGCCAGCCCGGATACGGCACGGGCGGACAGCCCGGGTACGGTCCCGGCGGGCAGCCCGGCTACGGACCCCAGCAGGGCCAGCCGATGTACGGCGGCGGACAGCCCCCTTACCCCGGCGGTCCTGGAGGCCCTGGAGGCCCTGGAGGTCCCGGTGCTCCGATGGGCCCCGGCGGCCCCGGACAGCCCCCGCAGCAGCCCCAGGGCGGTGGCGGCGGCAGCAAGGCCAGCCTCTGGGTCGTGCTCGGCGGCGGCGCGGTCATCATCGTGCTCGTGGTCGCGGTGATCGTCACCCTCATCAACAACAACTCCGGCGGCGACCTGGGCCCCGAGGACCCGGAGCCGACCACCGAGGCGACGGACGAGACCACCGACGAGCCCACGACGGACGACGAGCCGGGCGGCGGCGATACCGCGGCCGGCGAACCGCCCTACAGCGTGCCCTCCGAGCCCTGCGAGGCCATCACCGCTGACGTGGAGACCAACTTCCTCCTCACCGAGGAGGGCTACAAGTCGGTCCAGGACAACACCTCGCGGTGCGTCAGCAGCATGGCCGACGCCCCCGAGGGCAACGACTCCGAGGGGTACGGCAGCTTCTCGGTCGCCTACTCGCTGCCCTTCAGCAACGAGGAGTCCGACGCCGAGGCCGCCGTCGAGTACGAGCGTGCGATCGAGGACGCCACCGGCGCGGCCGAGCACACGCTCTTCCTGGACGAGGTCATGGAGGAGGGCGAGGTCGACCTGGGCGACGAGGCCTACTTCGTCGTCAACGGCTACGACTTCGCCGACAAGGACATCCCCGTGGCCACGCTCGTGGTGCGTTCGGCCAACCTCAACATCCGCATCGAGTACCAGATCCACGGCTCCTACGACGACGAGCCGGAGCTGGAGGACTTCACGGTGCCGGACGACATCGAGGACATCATGGTCGCCGCCGGCGAGGACGCCCTCGCCCAGGTCGGCAACTGACCCGGGACACCACCGGTGACGGAAGGGGGCCGCGGCACCGCCGCGGCCCCCTCGTGTCGTTCAGGTCCCCGCACCCCGGACGCGGGGCCCGGTGAACCCGATCAGCTCAGGTCGGCCCGCACGCGGCGCGCGGCCTCGACCATGTTGCGCAGGGACTCCTCGACCTCGGCGTAACCGCGGGTCTTGAGGCCGCAGTCGGGGTTGACCCACAGGTGGCCGGCGTCGATGTGCTCGACGGCCAGGCGCAGCGACGCCTCGACCTCGTCGGCGGAGGGCACCCGCGGGGAGTGGATGTCGTACACACCCGGGCCGATGGAACGGCGGTAGCCGCGCTCGCCCAGGTCCTGCACGAGCTCCATGCGGGAGCGGGCCGCCTCGACGCTGGTGACGTCCGCGTCGAGGGCCTCGATGCCGCCCACGACCGTGCCGAACTCCGAGTAGCACATGTGCGTGTGGATCGTCGTGCTCGGCGCGACCCCGGACGTGGCCAGGCGGAAGGACTCCACCGCCCAGTCCAGGTAGGCCTGGCGCTGCTCCTCGCGCAGCGGCAGGAGCTCGCGCAGCGCCGCCTCGTCCACCTGGATGTGGCGGATCCCGGCGCGCTCCAGGTCGGCGACCTCGTCGCGCAGGGCCAGCCCCACCTGACGGGCGGTCTCACCCAGCGGCTGGTCGGTGCGCACGAAGGACCAGGCCAGCATCGTCACCGGGCCGGTGAGCATGCCCTTGACCGGCTTGTCGGTGCGCGACTGCGCGTAGGTGATCCAGTCCACCGTCATGGGCTCGGGGCGGGAGACGTCCCCGAAGAGGATGGGCGGACGCACGCAGCGCGACCCGTAGGACTGCACCCACCCGTGCTGGGTGGTCGCGTAGCCCTCGAGCTGCTCGGCGAAGTACTGGACCATGTCGTTGCGCTCGGGCTCGCCGTGCACGAGCACGTCCAGGCCGATGTCCTCCTGCAGCGCGATGACCCGGTCGATCTCCTTGCGCAGGAGGGCGTTGTACTCGTCGGTGGGCAGCTCACTGCGGCGGTGCGCGGCACGGGCCTTGCGCAGCTCGGGCGTCTGGGGGAACGAACCGATGGTCGTCGTGGTGAGCGTGTTCGGCGACGAGGCGTCCCGGTCCTCGGGGCGCCGGGTGGCGTCCGGGCCCAGGGCCTCCAGGCGCGCACGCACGCGGGTGTCGGTGAAGGAGGGGATCTCCGCCCCACTGCCCGCCTGCTCGGCGTCGCCGCCCTGCGACAGCGCACGGCCCAGCAGCGCGGTCTCGCCCGCCTTCTGCTTGGCGAAGGCCAGCGCACCGCGCAGCTTCGGGTCTATCTCGGTCTCGGCGTCCAGGTCGACGGGGACGTGCAGCAGCGAGCAGGACGTACTGACCGTGAGCTCGTCGGTCAGGCCGAGCAGCGTGCCCAGGGTGGCCAGGGTGGCCGGCACGTCGGTGCGCCAGATGTTGCGGCCGTCGACCACGCCGGCGACCAGGCGGGTGGAGCCCAGTCCGGAGACCTTCACGAGGTCGTCCACGCCCTCGTCGTCGGTGACCAGGTCCAGGCCGACCGCCTCGACCGGGGAGGCCTTCAGCACGCGCAGCGCGTCCGCGCCGACGGAACCGAAGTAGGACGAGACCAGCAGCGACGGGCGCTCCTTGAGCCCGCCGAGACGGGCGTAGGCGCGCTCGAGCTCGGACAGGCGGGCGCGGCCCTCGTCCGTGGCCAGGATCGGCTCGTCGAGCTGGACCTCGGTCGCACCCGCGGCGGCCAGGTCACCCAGCAGCTGGGCGTAGGCGTCCACGAGCTGGTCGAGCAGCTCGAGCGGCTGCCATCCCTCGGGGGCCTCCTCGGCCGTCTTGGCCAGGAGCAGGAACGTGAGGGGGCCGACGAGCACCGGACGGGTCCGGTGTCCGGCCTCGAGCGCCTCGCGGAACTCGGCGACGGGCTTGTCGCCGACCAGGCGCGGGCGCACCTTGGGGGACAGTTCCGGCACGAGGTAGTGGTAGTTCGTGTCGAACCACTTGGTCATCTCCAGCGGCGGGGTGCCCTGCTCGCCGCGGGCCAGAGCGAAGTAGCGGCGCAGGAACTCCTCCCGGTCCCCCGCGGCGGCGGGCGACTCGAACCGCGACGGCACCAGGTCGAACAGGACCGCGGTGTCCAGAACGCCGTCGTACAGGGAGAAGGAGTTGGAGGGCAGGTCGTCCACCCCGGCGTCCCGGAGCTGGGTGAGCACGGCGGCGCGCAGGTCGGCCGAAACGGTGTCCAGTTCCTGGGCGCTCACCTTGCCGGCCCAGTAGCCCTCGGTGGCGCGCTTGAGTTCACGGTCGGGCCCGATCCTCGGGTAGCCGTGCACGGTCGAGCGGACCGAAGCTCCGGAGGAGGAGGTGGTATCGGTGGTCATGGAAGCTTCTCTCCCTCGTCGAAAGCCGGGTACCAGCCTCGAGGAAGCAACAGCGGACCTGCGGGTACGCCGAATGCCCCCCGTCAAGGGGGCATGTACCCACCGTCCGTCGGCCCTCCCTCGGGGCACGGGACCACCGGCGGCGCGTCTGCACCGCCGGGTGGAGGCAGGTCTTCGGACTCGTGGGCGTCTCCGGTGCTGTGCACCGGCCGGCCTAATGGCCGCCGCTTCCCGGTTCGCGCCCTGTCGGGCGTTTCCCCAGTGCTGATGGCGACTGTCGTTCCCACTCACCGCTGCGGGGCAGTCCCGGATTCTCACCGGGTTCCCTCTTGCGACACACGCCTTTCCCGAAATATCGGCTCTGCCGACGTGGGAGCAGCGTGTGTACCATCCACACCTGCGAGTATAGGGAAGGCCCTGACAACCCCTGAACCCCGGTGTGTGCAAGGACTTTCGAAAGGGCCCTGACCACCCTTTTCAGGTCCGACCCCGCACACCCCGGTCATTGAGCGTGGCGCACGGGAGGCGTGTCCCCCTCGACCTGGCGCACGCAGGACGTAGAACGTGGAGTTTGACTGGTGAACAAGCGGTCCCTTCCGACCATGGCCCCCGACCGCCCTCTCGTCACCGTCGCGCTGGCCCTCGCGCTCCTGCTGGGACTCATCCTCATGGCGACCCGGCCCCCCGGCCTGCTCACCGCGGACACCGCCCAGAGCGCACACGAGCTCCCCGGCGAGGAGGAGGACCTTCCACCGGCCGACGGCGAACCGGACGGGCAGACGGTCGTCGACCCCGGTGCGGTCGAGGGGCTCCAGGAGCAGGAGCTGTCCTACGACGGTCCGGTGAGCACCTCGGTGACCTACCCGGCGCTGGACGGCGCGGAGCCGCTGGCCGAGTACCTGGAGGAGGAGCTGTCCACGGAGGTCGCCGCGTTCGACGACGCCAACCCCGGCGCCGATTCCTACGAGGCCGAGTGGAACCTGACCGCGGCCCGGGAGGGCCTGGTCGGGGTGCGGGTCACCGCCACCGAGAGCGACTCCGAGGGCGAGCGCGAGTCCTACGCCACCTACTGGTACGACGCCGAGCAGGGGCAGGTGCACGAGTCCGCGCACCTGTTCGACGACCAGGAGGCCCTGTCGGCGCTGAACACGCTCGTTCACGACGAGGTGGGCTCCGACGAGGTCTCGGGCCTGTACCCGCTCTCGGCCCTGTACGACTCGGTCGGGTTCAACCCCGACGGTGACCTGGTCGTGGAGTTCGACGCCGGCCAGGTGGCGCCCGCCGGGCAGGGCCGGGTGCACGCGGTCCTGGACCACTCCGAGGTCGAGCCGCTGCTGTCGGACCTGGGCACGCGCGTGCACGGGGCCGCGACGGTGGGTGTGGACACCTTCGAGGTCGCCGACGCCCCCGAGGGTGGAGACGACCCCTCCCCCGGCGCCGCGCCCGGCACCGTCGACCCGGTGGACGAGAGCGTGGACTGCACCGATTCCGAGACCACGTGCGTGGCGCTGACCTACGACGACGGTCCCGGCGGCGGCACACCGGACCTGCTGGACACGCTCGACGAGTACGACGCGCGCGCGACCTTCTTCGTGACCGGGCACCCGGTGCAGGAGCACCCCGAGACCCTGCGCCGCACCTACGCCGAGGGGCACGAGCTCGCCAACCACACGCTCACGCACCCGGACCTGACCGGGGCCGGAGCGGACGAGGCCCGGCGCGACCTCGGCGCCACGCAGGCCCTGGTGCTGCGCGAGACCGGGTACGAGATGGACCTCATGCGTCCGCCCTACGGAGCGACCGACGGCGGTGTGGCGTCGGTGACCGAGGAGATGGGGCTGGCCCAGATCCTGTGGAGCGTGGACACCAACGACTGGCGCGACCGCGACGCCGACAAGGTGGCCGACGCGGCGTTGGACGGGGCCGAGGACGGCGCGATCATCCTCATGCACGACATCCACGCCACGACGATCACGGCCTCGGCGGAGATCGTGCGCGAGCTGGACTCGCGCGGGGTCGAGATGGTCACCGTGACCCAGCTCCTCGGGGAGACGGAGCCCGGCGAGGAGTACGTCGACGGCCTCCCCGAGGAGGAGGACGAGGACTCCGGTGAGGACTCCGATGACGGTGCCGACAGCGGGGACGCCTGAGGCGCGCGTGCGGGCCGCCCGGGTGAGCTGACCACATGTGGACAGCGCCCGGGGCGGCCGGGGCCGGTCCACTATGTTGCTCGCAGCAGCCGCGCGAGCGCCCGCTCCGAGGGATGAGGAGTCCGGTTTTGTCGTCGACCAGAGCCCACCAGAACGAGGCCGTTCCCGACCCCGGACGCGGGCCGGGGCGGACCTGGCTGCCCGGCGCGGCCGCAGTGGCGTTGTTGCTGCCCCTGGCCGGCTGCGACACCGACGGCGCGGGTGCGGCCGAGCCCGACGCCATGGCGGTCCTGGTCGACGGCACCGGGGAGGAGGCCGGTTCGGCCGACCACGAGGGTGTGACCGTGCGGACGGGTGACGCCGGGTCCTTCGACGACCATCCGTACATGCCCGAGGGCGTGGAGATCTCCGTGGCCTACCCCGAGTTCGAGGGGGCCGAGCCGTTCTCGGAAGGGCTGGCCGAGCGGGTCGACGACGACGTGGCCGACTTCCGTGCGGGGACGCGCGACCCGGTGGCGTTGTCGGTGGACTGGCAGATCACCGCCGCGGACTCCGGGGTGCTGGGCGTGCGGCTGGTGCGCAGCGAGGAGGACATGCACGGCCTGCGCGAGGGTTACAGCACCCACTGGTACGACGCCGAGGCCGGGCACACGGCGTGGTCGACGGAGCTGCTGGCCGACCAGGAGGCGTTGGAGACCGTCAACGGCCTGGTGCGCGAACAGTTGGCCGAGGACGGCGACGTGGACACCGAGGCCCTGCAGCCGGTGCTGGGCCTGTACGACTCGATGGGCTTCAACGACGACGGCGACCTGGTCGTGGAGTTCGACCACGGGCACCTCTCCCCCGCCGAGGAGGGGCACGTGCCCTCCGCCGAGCCGGGGCGCAAGAGCGCGGTTCTGGACTCCGAGGAGATCGACCCGTTGCTGTCCGACCTGGGGCAGCGCGCACGGGAGGCGTCGCTGTCGGAGGAGGAGCAGCTGACCGTGGCCGACGCCGACCCCGATCCGGAGGAACCGGGGCCCGTGCCGGGTGTGGTGAGCGCCGAGGACACCGACGTGGACTGTTACGAGGACGGCACGCGCTGCGTCGCGCTGACCTTCGACGACGGGCCGCACGAGCAGACACCGGAGCTGCTGGACCTGCTCGCCGACGAGGACGTGACGGCCTCGTTCTTCCTCAACGGGAACCCGGCGCTGTCGCAGCCGGGGACGATCCGGCGCATCTACGCCGAGGGGCACGAGCTCGCCAGCCACAACGACCTGCACGAGGACATGCCGGAGGAGTTCACCGAGGCGGAGCTGCCGGCGCAGGTCGCCGCGGTGAGTGCGATGGTGCGGCGCCAGACCGGGCACTCGGTGGAGCTGTTCCGGCCGCCCTTCGGCGCTTCCTCGGACGCGGTGCTGGAGGAGATCGGCGAGCAGGGCATGGCCGAGATCCTGTGGAACGTGGACAGCGAGGACTGGCAGGACGTGCCCGCCGGGGAGGTCGTCGACAACGTGGTCGCCGGGGCGGAGCCGAACACCATCGTGCTGCTGCACGACCCGCTGGAGGCCACCTTGGAGGCGGCCCCGCAGATCATCGAGGAGCTCCGGGCGCTCGACTACGAGTTCGTCTCCGTCTCGCAGGCACTCGGAGGCGCCGAGCCCGGCGAGAGCTACCCGCCCGGCGGCCTGGGCGCCTCCCCCGCCCCGTAGACCCGCCCGGCGGCCACCGGGCCCAGGCGGACGGTCGGCGGCGCAGTGCCCGGTACTGCGCCGCCCAGCGGTGTGTCCGCGCACGTGCCCTGGACACACCGGGGCGCAGGGGACGACACCGCAGTGGACGGCACGCGGACTGCGTGCTGTTGGCACCGGGGGGTCCGGCCGGTCATGGGACCGGGAACGCGCACGGCCCCCGCACGCGGCGCGTGCGGGGCCTCGGTGGTGAGTGGCTCAGTGCACCGGTTCTGCGGTGGGCCGGGCGGTGCTGTCGACGTCCGCGCCGACGGCGTCGCCGACCGACCGGTACCCGGCCGAGCGCGTCAGCGCGGCCAGGCCCCGGTGCACGCGGCGCGGCCACAGCGGGCCACCGTAGATCAGGCCGGTGTATCCCTGCACGAGGGTGGCCCCGGCGCGGATCCGGGCCCAGGCGTCGTCGGCGGTCTCGATCCCGCCGACGGCGACGAGGGTGAGGCGCTCCCCGGCACGCTCGCGCAGGCGGCGCAGCACCTCCAGGGAGCGTTCCTTGAGCGGGGCGCCGGACAGCCCGCCCGGGCCGAGCTCGTCCACCGTCTCGGCGTCGGTGGCCAGCCCCTCGCGGGAGATCGTCGTGTTGGTCGCGATGACACCGGCGAGGTTCTCCGACAGCGCGAGGTCGGCGACGGCGTCGACGTCCTCGTCGGCGAGGTCCGGTGCGATCTTGACCAGCAGCGGCAGGTCGGCGTGGCCGGACTCGGCCAGGGCCTCGCGCACCGACCGCAGCAGCGGGCGCAGGCGTTCCACGCTCTGCAGGTCGCGCAGGCCCGGGGTGTTGGGCGAGCTGACGTTGACGACCATGTAGTCCGCGTACTCGGCCAGCCGGTGGGCGCTGAGCGCGTAGTCGGCGGGGGCCTCCTCCTCCGGCGTGACCTTGGTCTTGCCGATGTTGACGCCCAGCAGCGGGCGCGGGCCCTCCATGTGGTGCAGGCGCTCGGCCACCAGCGCCGAACCCTCGTTGTTGAAGCCCATGCGGTTGAGGATCGCGCGGTCCTCGACCAGGCGGAACAGGCGCGGCTTCGGGTTCCCGGGCTGCGGGTGGGCGGTGACGGTCCCGATCTCCACGAACCCGAACCCGAGCGCGGCCAGCCCCTGCGGGCTCTCCCCGTTCTTGTCGAAGCCGGCGGCCAGCCCCAGCGGGCCGGGGAACTCCCGGCCGAACGCGTGCACGGTCAGCTCGGGCTCACGGGGGCCCAGGAACCGGTGCATCGCGGGGGCGACCCCGGGGACGGCGGCGGCCGCGCGCACGGCGGCGAAGCTCAGGTGGTGGACGGTCTCCGCGTCCATGTGGCGCAGGGCCGAGCGGAAGAGAATCTGGTAGAACACGCTCATCCGTTTCCGTCGCCCTCGCGCTCGGCGAGGAAGCGTTCGAGTTCGGCACCGAGTTCATCGGCGGTGGGAAGCCCCGACTCGTCGTCGGCCAGGGGGAGGACCGTGCGGTCCCCGGGGTCGTCGCCCCGCGAGCTCATCATGGCGTCGTAGCGGCGCTCGTACTCGGTCACGACACGCTGCACCTCCTCCGACTCCGCGACGCGCTCGGCGATCTCCACGTCGTGGGCGCCGGCGGACTCCTCGAGCTCGTCGGTGGGCAGGGCCAGTCCGGTCGCGCCCGCCACGAACTCCGTGGCCGCCACGGACGCGCGCGGGTACTGCGTCTGCGCCAGGTAGCTGGGCACGTGGACGGCGTAACCCACGAAGTCGCGGCCGGCCTGCCCGAGGCGGAACTCCAGCAGCGCGCTCACGCTCGCGGGCACGTCGAAGGTGCTGCCCTCCAACGGGCTGTTGTGGCCCGTCACCAGTTCCTCGCGGGTGCCGTGCGGGGTGACGCTGATCGGGCGGGTGTGCGGCACCGCCGTGGGGATCCCGCTCACGCTCACCGACAGGGTGATGCCGAAGTGCTCCACGAGCTGCTGGACCGCGGCGCAGAAGCCCTCCCACTCCAGGTCCGGCTCGGGCCCGTGCAGCACCAGGAACGGCTGCCGGTCGAGGTCCTGGTAGAGGGAGAGGGCGATCCTGTGCGGGGTGTAATCGGTCCAGGCGTTCTCGACGAAGGTCATCTTCGGACGCCGGGTCCGGTGGTCGACGAGGCGGTCGACGTCGAAGACCGCGATCTCCTCGCCGCTGAGGGAGTCGAACAGCGCCTTGGACATCTGGGTTCCGGTCTGCCCTGCGTCGACGAAACCGTCCAGGCAGACCAGCATCGCCAGACCCTGAACGTCGTCGAAGCCGGGATGGATCTCGTACAGATCTGCTGGGTCGCGCACCGGGAACTCGTCTCCACATCTGGTCGGAGGGGCAGGGGGGAGGACCGCCGCGGGCGGACCGGGGGCCTTCGGGCATTCCTGCCCTGCTCGTCCACAATACCGACCCCGTGTCCCGGTACGCGTCGTCGCGGCTGCGCCCTGCGGACGCCGGAAGCGGGCCCGCACCGGCTGCGGGGTCGGGGGCCCGGTCGCGGGCCCCGGGTGTGGGAACGCCGGTGCCCGGCCCGCTTGTTCCCGCCCGCGCGTACGCACGCCCCCGCGCGCACGGAACACGTGCACACGGGGGCGCGGGGGTGTACCGGCGCGGGCGGGGCCGTGGTCAGCGCATCCCGGACACCTTCAGCGCACGCAACCGGTTGAGGACCGCGGCGACCTCGGCCCGGCGCGGCAGTGTGTAGTCCCCGCCGAAGTCCGAGCCGAGCAGGGTCACACCGTGCTCGGCGAGCTCGGCGTCGAGGGAGTCGAGAGCCTCGCGCAGGGTGCGCTTGCCGTCCAGGTGGCCGCCCTTGACCAGCCGGCTCAGGGCCAGGCCGGCGCCGATGATCTGCCCGGGGTCGACGAACTGCTCGACGCCGCGCACGTCCACGTCGCTCTCGCCGAACGTGAGCACGTCCATGTCGCGGCGCTTGATGCGGCTGCGGCCCTTGTTCCCGCTGTCGTCGACCGAACGCGGGTCGACCACGCGGGCGCGCGGCAGGTGGAAGTCGGCGTCGGTGCGCTCGTGGGCGAGCTCGCGGGCCTGCTCGGTGACGTCGTGCGGGTGGTAGGCGTCGAGCATGATCACCTGGTCGGCGACGTCGAAGTAGTCGCCGCTGCCGCCCATGACCAGGACGGTGGAGACCTTGTGGTCCCGGTTGAGCGGGCGCACCAGGTCGATGAAGGGGACCAGGGGTTCGCGGTCGCCGTGCACCAGGCGCTGCATCCGCTCGTCCCGGATCATCAGGTTGGTGGCGGTGGAGTCCTCGTCGACGAGCAGCGTGCTCGCCCCGGTCTCCACGGCCTCGCAGATGTTGGCGGCCTGGGACGTCGAGCCCGAGGCGTTCTCGGTGCGGAAGTCGCTGGTGTCGGCCCCGGTGGGCAGGTTGCGCACGAACGGGCTGACGTCGGTGCGCTCGACCCCGCGGCCCTCCTCCGCCCGGATCTTGACGGCGTCGTCGCGGGTGACCACGAGCTCGCGACCGTCGCCGGGGACGTGGTCGTACACGCCGCGCTCCAGGGCGTGCAGGAGCGTGGACTTGCCGTGGAACCCGCCGCCGACGATGAGGGTGATGCCCTCGGGCACGCCCATACCGCTCACGGTGCCGCGGTGGGGCAGGTCGACGCTCACCCTCAGGGACCCCGGGGAGTCGAAGGGCACGGCGCCGTCGGTCATCGGCTCGTCGCTGATGCCGCTGCGCCGGGGCAGGATCGCACCGTCGGCGACGAAGGAGACCAGGCCGCGCCCGGCCAGGGCGTCGCGCAGGGCGACGGTGTCGGCGACGCTGTCGGCGAAGGCGACCGCGTCCTTCTGGTCGATCTCGTCCCAGTCGAGGTCGTCGACGAGGTCGGGCAGGGTGCGGCAGAGCTCGCGCTCGGCGGTGCGGCCGTCGATGCGGCGGCCGTGACCGGGCATGTTGAGACCGATGCGCAGGTCGATGCCGCCGCCCTCGGTGACCTGCAGAGAGGAGCGTGCGATGACCTCCTGGCCGCCGGTGTCGATCTTGAGCAGCGACCCGCGCAGGACCTTGCGAGCACGGCGACCGAGGTAATCGGCGGTGGCCCGGCGCCGCACCGGGTCCTTCCAGGCGCTCTCGGGGATGCCGGCGTCGGGGCGCAGCACGCGGATGCGCGACGGCGGTGCGAACGGGTCCGCCTGCACCCTCTGCACGGTCAGCGTGAAGTCGCCGAAGTCCCAGTCGCCCTTGAGGGACTTGTAGCGCCCGTAGGAGGCGCCGTCCATCTTGAGCAGTTCCTGCGACAGGCGCGCGTCATCGCGGACACCGCGGATCGGCTCGGGATCGGGCCTGCGGCCCTTGCCCCCTCCGCCGCCGTGCCGGCGTCCGCCGCCGTCCCGTCCCGCCATCGGTTCCCCCTCGGTTCGGATGTCTGTCCCGCCCAGGTTAGGACCTCGTCGGGCCCGGTGCAGAACGCCTGTGGACCGCCCCCGGGGAGGGCGGACCGGTCCCGGCATTGGGGAGGCGGGACCGGTCCGCGCCCGGCCCCGGTCGACCCGTGGCAGGGGCCTCGGCGGGGGTCGCGGCGGCCTCCCCGGGAGGGGGAGGAGAGGCTCCGCGACCGCGCGCAACCGGGCGCGCGCTGCTGCACGGGTGGGACCGGGGCCGGTCCCGTGCACCGAGCTCTTGGAGATCACACACGCGAGCTGCCCTGCCGTCCGGAAGACGCACGGCCCGGGACGACCCGTACCCCTGGGGAAGGGGATGACCGGGTCCCGTGTGCTCTCCCCTCGAGGGGAGGTTGGTGCACGCGTTCTGTTCTACCGGAACCCCGGGGACCGCGTGGCGAAAACGGGGAAAGAACGCTCCCTCTGCGCTGTACACGGTTCTCCGGAGCCCGGAGCCGGCCGTCCCCGGGGGAGCTGGGGACGGCCGACCACGGTGCAGCGCCTTCCCGAAGGGGGCTGGGAAGGCGCTCGGCAACCTTTTTACCGGAGCCGCGCCCGACATGAAGGGGAAACCGGGAATCCTTGTGCACCCGGTTCCCGACGGCCCGCGGAACGCTCAGCGCAGCGCGGCCCGGAGCGCGGCGTCGTGCTCGTCGGCCGGCGGGTCGGAGGGGTCGCCGACGAAGACCGCGACGATCTGGCCGCCGTTCTTCCGCACGTCGTCCAGCACCTCGTGCCAGTGGTGGAGGTTGGGGTGGTCCAGCTCGGTGCACGCGGCGGCGGGGCTGAGCTCCTCCACGGCCGTCTCCAGCTGTTCGACCGACATCGGGTAGGAGAACGTGCCGCGGGTGTGGCCGGTGACCCGGGCCAGGACGATCGCGGGGAGGTAGTTGCCGTTCTGGTTCACGCGGGCGAACGCGGTGACCCCGTCGCGGTGCACGCCGAGCCCGTAGGCGGCGGGGCGGCGCCAGTCGGGGTGGCTCTCCTCCATCCGCTCCCGGGCGGCGACGATCTCCTCCTTGGTGGCCCACTCTTCCATCGGGGCCTCCTCTCTAAAGTTCGAGGTGGCCGGTGGCCACGGTCACGGCGTCGCCGCCGATGAGGATCCGGTCTCCGCGCAGGCGCAGGTGCAGGTCCCCGCCGCGGCGGGAGGCCTGGTGCGCCAGGAACTCCGTGCGCCCGAGGCGTTCGGCCCAGAAGGGGGCGATCACGGTGTGGGCCGAACCGGTGACGGGGTCCTCCGGAACGCCCACGCCCGGGGCGAAGAACCGGGAGACGAGGTCGTGTTCCCCGTCTCCGCGGGCGGTCACGATGACCCCGCGCACGGGCAGGTCGCGCATCGCCCCGAGGTCGGGGGCGAGCGAGCGCACGGTCTCCTCGTCGGCGAGCTCCACCAGCAGGTCGTTGGTACCTCCGCGGCCGGTCCACAGGGGGCGGGCACCGAGCGCCTCGGCGAGCCCTTCGGGGGCCGGCGCGGGGGTCGCGGGGCGTGCGGGGAAGTCCGTCCACAGACGCCCGTCGTGGTGCTCGACGGTCAGGACCCCGCTGCGGGTGGTGAACCGGTAGGGGGCGGGCTCACCGAGCTCGGCCAGGGCGTGGGACGTGGCCAGGGTCGCGTGGCCGCACAGGTCGACCTCGGTGACGGGGGTGAACCAGCGCAGCTCGAACTCGGCCTCCGGGCCGTCGACGCGGCGCGCGAAGGCGGTCTCGGAGAGGTTGAACTCGGCCGCGATCCCCTGCGCCCAGGCCTCGGGGTAGGGGTCCTCGAGGACGAGGACGGCGGCGGGGTTGCCCGCAAGGGGCCGGTCGGTGAACGCGTCGACCACGCGGTACTCAGGCATGCCCACAAGGGTAGGCATTTCAGGGGAGCGGTCCTTCCAGGTGCGGCTCGTCGAGGATGAACATGGTCTGGGTGCTCTTGACCTCGGGGATGCGCTGGAGGCGTTCCAGGACGAAGGTGCGCAGCGCTGCGGCGTCGGTCACCCGCACCAGGAGCAGCAGGTCGACGTCGCCGGAGACGAGGGCGGCGTGGTCGACCTCGGGGATGTCGCGCAGGTAGTGCCGGAACCTCTCCCAGGAGTGCTGTTCGATGCGCACGGACACGTACGCCGACAGTGCGGTTCCGTACTTCTCGGGGTCGACCACGGCGGTGAACCCGCGGATCACCCCCTGGTTGCGCAGGCGCTCGAGGCGGGAGTAGGCGTTGGCACGGGAGATGTGGGCACGCTCGGCGACGGCTCTGATGGACATGCGCCCGTCGGCCCGGAGGAGATCGATGATGCGCCGGTCGGTGTCGTCCAGGCGTACGGCCATGTGTCTTACCTCATACCGTCCGCAAGGTGGACGCTGTGGAAATTCGGGGGCGGGGGCGGACGTACCGAACAGTTCGTCCAGTGTTGGGGCAACGATCTCGACAGTATGGGGTTATTCACCTCATATTCAAGACATGGAGTTCCTCGCCGGGGACTCCCGACCCCCGGCCCGCTCCCCCTCGGTGCCGGGTCGGCCGGGGTCCGAGGCGCGGACACGAGGGGACGCGGATCAACGGCGATCGGCGTCCCGTCCGCTCTCACACCGGTGTCCACCGCGGGCGGCCCGGCGGCACGGGGCAGGGTTCCCCCCGCCCTGCCGGGCCAGGACACGACGGAGGGGCCGTGGTCACCATCGACCACGGCCCCTTCTTTCGGGCCTGTTCGGTGTTCGCCGACCGGGCCCTCACCCATTTCCTGTGCCCGTCGGCCCACAGGAGGCCGCCCCCGCCGCTCTCACGGGAGGGACACCCCGCTTCCCGGGCGGACCCGGGAAGCGGTGACGGATCAGTCGTCGTTGTTGCCGCGGAGCCGGTCCATCCAGGACTCGTGGCCGTGCTTGCCCTCGCCGTCGGCCATGAGGCCCTTGCCGTCGGTGTCGGCGGCGCCCGCGTGGGCACCGGCCGGGCGGCGGAACCAGGCGAAGCCCACGGCGAGCAGGATCGCGGGGATGATCGCCAGGATCAGGATCCCGCCACCCGCCAGGTCGCCGTCGGCACCGGTGAGCTGGAAGCCGGAGACGTCGTTGGCCGCGGTCTCTGCCGTGACACCGGACTCCTCCTCTTCCTTCTCGTCTTCGGCTTCGGCCTTTTCGGCGGCCTCGGCCTCGGCTGCGGCCTCCTGCTCGGCGGCTTCCTGCTCGGCGGCCTCTTCCTCGGCCTGGGCCTGGGCGGCCGCCTCCTCTTCCTCCTGCTGGGAGGTCTCGTCCTCGAGCTTCTCCTCGGGGATCTCGGAGACGGCGTCCTCACACTTGTTCTCGGGCTGCTGGAACGGGTGCGGCGCGCCCTCCTCGCCGTCACCGTCGCCCCACTCGGTGATGTAGTACTCGACGTCGTAGAGGTGGCCGTTGCCGCCGCTGACGACGTAGTTCTCCTCGTCCCAGGTCTGACCGGTCAGTTCCGCGAAGGTCTGGCCGTCGAGGTCCAGGAGGATGTCGCAGTCGTTGGAGGGGTGGCCCGGGCCGCGGTCGCCGATGAAGAACTCGGCGGTCTGGCCCTCGTACTCGATGTACCCCTCGGTACCCAGCGGCCAGCTGGGGCTGGAGAAGAGCCCCTTCTGCATCGGCTCGCCGCCCGCGGGGAGCCCGGTGTCGCCCCCGATGCCGGAACCGTCGTCCCAGAAGTAGGTGGCGTCGACTTTGCCGTGCTGGATGGGAGTGTCGTTCTCGTTGCTCATGAAGTGAAAGCCAGGTGGTCGACGACAGGGCCGAGAAGACCATGGACACAGCACACCCAGGGCAGGTTCCGTTCAAGGATGCGTGGAGAGCACCTGGGGCATGCGGTGCGGTGTCCGGGATCCCCGCGTCGCTGGCTGCTGACGGCGGGCGGGAGCGGGACGTGATCGTGTCGGCGGTTCCGACTGTCCTCCGGCTCAGGCGCGTGGGATGCGCGAGGCCGACCCCCGTGGGTCTCAACTCCCTTGCGGCGCTCCGGCCGTTCAAGGGCTCGGCATCGGTTCATCAATGATCAATAACGAACCGATCACGAGGGACCCTAACCCACCCGTTTCGTAAAGTGTGCCAGGCTTCCGAGTAAAATGACGGGGCGTGCTTCTGCATGCACCGTGGGAGATGGTGACATCCACCCCCAGAAACAACGGAACCCCCTGTTCGGAGGGGGGTTCCGTTCATCCTGGGCATCCGCCCGAGAGTGCATTTCGTGGCGCTCGTCATAACGTCCGAAAATCCTTGACGGGGGACTCGGAAGGACCCGGAAGCCGATCACGGCCGGGTATTCCCTTCACTCGGCCGAATCACGGCCACACGCGCCACACACGCCCCTCCCGACACCGAAGAAGACCAAGGGAACGCAAAAAACAGCGGGCCGCCGCGCGGTCAGGTCACCTGCGAACGGGCACGGAAGCGCTCCTGGCGCCACACACCGTTGCGCACGACCTCGACCAGAGCCCGGGAGGCGTCGAAGACCTCGGTGTACGACAGGTACAGGGGCGTGAAACCGAACCGCATGACGTCGGGCGCACGGAAGTCCCCGATGACACCCCGTTCGATCAGCGCCTGGACGATCGCGTACCCCGCGCCCTCCTCCGGTTCCACGAGCGAGACCTGGCTGCCGCGCCGGCCGTGCTCGGCTGGGGTGAGTGAGGCCAGGCCCGCCTCGGCCGCCCCGGCCAGGAACAGGTCCGTCATGGCCAGGCTCTTGGTGCGCACCTCGGCGAGGTCGGCCTTGCCCCACACCTCAAGGCTCGCCTCCAGCGCGGCGTCGGCCACCAGGGGCTGCGATCCGCTGAGGAACCGGGAGACGCCGGGCGCGGGCTCGTAACCGGGGGCGAAGTCGAACGGCCGCGCGTGCCCGTGCCAACCGCTCAGTGGCTGCTCGGCGCGGGCGTGGTGGCGCCGCGCGGCGTACAGGAACGCGGGCGCGCCGGGGCCGGCGTTGAGGTACTTGTAGGTGCACCCGACCGCGAAGTCGGCCCCGCTGCCCGACAGGTCGACCGGGACGGCGCCGGCACTGTGGCAGAGGTCCCAGACCACGAGCGCACCGTGCTCGTGGGCCAGGCGGGTGAGGGCGGGCATGTCCCGCAGGACCCCGGTCCGGTAGTCGACGTGGCTGAGCAGGAGCACCGCGACGTCGCCCCGGGCGAGCTCGGCGGCCAGTTCCGGCCCGTCGGGGTCGACCCGGCGCTGGGTCCCCCCGGTCAGGCCCACGGCGCCCTCGGTGATGTAGAGGTCGGTCGGGAAGTTGCCCGACTCCCCCAGCACCACGTCGCGGTCGGACATGCGCAGCGCGGCCACGACGGTCTTGAACAGGTTGGTCGAGGTTCCGTCGCCGACCACGACCTCGTCGGTGTCCGCGCCGACCAGGGGCGCGAGCATGGCGCCCAGGGTGCGGGGCTTGTCCCACCATCCGGCGTCGTTCCAGCTGCGGACCAGGCCCTGGCCCCACTCGCGTTCGACGGTGTCGGTCACTCGGGCGGGGGTGGAACGGGGCAGGGCGCCCAGGGAGTTGCCGTCGAGGTAGATCACGCCCTCGGGCAGGACGAACTCGTCGCGCATGGGGGCCAGCGGGTCGGCGGCGTCGAGTGCGGCGCACTCCTCGCGGGTGGTGGGTGTCATCGGTCCTGTCTCTTCGTGGCGGTCGGGTCGGGTTCGGTTCAGGCGTGCCGGGGCAACGGTCCGTGGCGGTGGGTCCGGGGTCGGCGGCATCCCCTCGGCCGAGGGGACCCGGGGGTTCCGGACGGCCTCAGAGAGTGTCGCGCAGGCGCCACAGCTCGGGGAAGACGTCCTTCTCGGCGTTGCGGGCCAGCCAGGTCAGGCCGTTGGACCCGCCGCTGCCGGGTTTGCCGCCCATGGTGCGCTTGACCGCCATGAGGTGGCGGTGGCGCCACCGAGTGACCCGTTCGGCCACGTCCATGAGCGCCTCGGCGAGCAGCAACAGTTCGTTGCCGTCGCGTTCGTCGGCGTAGACCCGTGCCCAGGCCTCGGTGACCGCCGGGTCCTCCTCGTAGGGCTGGGTCCAGTCGCGTTCCACGGCGCTGTCGGGCACGGGGAACCCGCGGCGGGCCAGCAGGCGCAGGGCGGCGTCGTAGAGCCCGGGGTGTTCCAGGACCGTGTGCAGCTGTTCGGCCACCTTCGGCATGCCCTTGTGCGGGCGCACCATGGGTCCGGACTTGTTGCCGAGCAGGAACTCCAGGTGGCGGTAGGTGTAGGACTGGAAACCCGAGGCCTCCCCGAAGGCGTCGCGGAACCGGTTGAACTGCGCGGGGGTCATGTCGGCGAGCAGGTCCCAGGAGCCGGTGAGCACGTCCTGGGCGTTGCGGGAGCGGCGCAGCCAAGCCAGCGCGCCGGGCACGTCATCGGCCTCCAGGGCGTCGCGTGCGGCCTCCCACTGCTCGGCCACGAGCGTGAACAGCAACTCCATGACCTGCGTGGTGAGGATGAACGCGGACTCGGCCGGCTCCTCGGTACGCGGGCGTTTGAGGCCGAGCAGGGTGTCGACGCCCACGTAGTCCACGTACGGGGTGGGGCGGTCGAAGTCCAGGACGGGGGCGCCCTCCTCGCCACGGCGGCCCCGCTCCCCTGCGGCGGTCTCCTCCCACTGCGGGGAGTACGGGCACTGCTGTGCGGTGATGGCCATGGCGGACCCCTCGTCGGCGGATGAACGGCTGAGGACACATGATCGAACACCCGGCCCCGCTCACGGAATGGGCATGACCTTCGCGATCAGCCGGTTCGCCTAGGATTTGCGATGCGAAGAGCTCATCGACCTTGGGAAAACAAAGTATGGCCGCATCACTGCACACACCGCTGGACGGTGTCGACCGGCGGATCCTCGCCGAGCTCCAGGGCGACGGGCGGCTCTCCTTCAACGAACTGTCCCGGCGGGTGAACCTGTCGGCGCCCGCCGTGGCCGAGCGGGTGCGGCGCCTGACCGACCGCGGGGTCATCACCGGTTACCACGCACACGTGGACCCCGCGGCCGCCGGGCTCCCGGTCACCGCCCTGGTGCGGATGGAGTGCTTCGGCGCGCACTGCCTGCTGCGCGAGCGCTCGTCCCTGGAGCTCCCGGAGATCCTGCAAGTGCACCGCGTCACCGGCGACGACTGCTGCGTGCTGCTCATCGCGGTGCGTTCGATGGAGCACTTCGAGGAGGTCATCGACCGGTTGGCCGAGCACGGACGCCCCTCGAGCACCATGGTCCTGTCCAGCCCGGTGCCGTGGCGCCCCGTCGACGTCCCGGAGCCCTCATGAGCATCATCGTCGACACCCCGCTGTGGCCCGGGCCGCGCGGGTGGCTGTTCGCCCACCTGGCCAGCGACCGCTCCTACGAAGAACTGCACACCTTCGCCCGGCACCTCGGGCTGGACCCGCGCGCCTTCGACCGCGACCACTACGACCTCCCCGAACACCTGCACACGCGCGCCCTGGAGTTGGGCGCCGAGCACGTGTCCCCGCGCGAGCTGGTGACCCGGCTGCGGGCGGCGGGGCTCCGCCGGCCCAAGGGTGCGCTCAGGCCTCCCGTCGAGCGGCCTCGGTGAGGCGGTCGATCTCGGCGCGCATGTTGAGGCGGGCCCGGCCCTCCCAGTGCGTGCGCCCGAACCGGGTGTGGAACAGGTCGGAGCGGTCCAGCAGCGAACGCAGGACCCGCAGGCGCCCGGCACGGAAGACCCGGTCGTTCAGGTGCCCGTACTCGGCCCGCACCGCCGCGGTGTACTCCAGGTAGCCGTCGGGTTCGGCGGCCAGGACCGACAGGTCGGCGTCGCAGAGCACCGCCCCGTCGGGATCGCCTTCCTCGGGCAGGTGGGTGGCGGTCAGTTCGACCAGGCGCACGACCTCGGCCACGTCCCCGCGCTCACAACCCATGAGCGTGAGGAGGCGGTCGGCGACCAGGGCGCTCTCGTCCTCGTCGGTCCCGGGCCGCTTCTCGTACACGGCGTCGTGGAACCACACGGCGTACCGGACCCGGTCGGGGTGCGCGGCCTCCTGCTCGAGGATCTCGACCGCGCGCAGGGTGCTCCACAGGTGGGTGAGCGTGTGGTAGCGGCGGTGCGGTTCGCTCCAACGGCCGAGGAGCTCCTCACCCACCGCACGTGCCTCGGGTCTGGTGCCTGCGAGGCGCGCCCAGGAGGCCCGGAGGAGCACCACGTCCTCGTGCTCAGGCGGCCCGTCGGACCTGCGTGAACGGTGGGAGCTGACCATGCCCCCAGTGTTCCCCACTCGCGCCCGTTTTTCGAGGCGGACCTATCATGGGACGGTTCTCCTCCCCGATCGTCCGCACCGGCCGCTGCCCGCCGTCGTCCGGGAGGATCACCGGACCCACGACGAGGACGAGGAGCGTATGTCACCCCTGGAGACCCTGCGGCGCATGAACCGGATCGCGGGGTGGCCGCTGCTGACGGCCACGTTCCTGGCACGGCTTCCGGTGTCGATGTCGCTCATCGGGATGCTGACCCTGGTCACCGTGCAGACCGGGAGTGTTGCGGCCGCGGGTCTGCTCAGCGGGGTCTTCGCCATGGGCCAGGCCGCCGGGGGACCGGTCATCGCACGCTTCGCCGACCGGTACGGGCAACGCCGCCCGGTCCTGGTGATGTCACTGGTGGACGCGGTTCTCATGGCCGTGTTGGTCTCCACGGTCAACGCCGGGGCCGCCCTGCCGGTGCTCGTGGTCCTGGCGGTCCTGGCCGGGGCCTGCCTGCCACAGGTGGGACCGATGGCCCGGACCCGCTGGGTCGGGCTGATCGGGAAGGGACCGGACCGCGGGGCCGAACGCGAGCGGTCGGTCGGCGCGGCGATGTCCGTGGAGGGTGTGCTCGACGAGACCTCGTTCGTGCTCGGCCCGGCCCTGGTCGGTGTGCTCACGGTGACACTGTCGCCGTCGGCGAGCGTGCTGGGCGCGGCGGTACTCATCGGGGTCTTCGGGGCGGTCTTCGCCCTGCACCCCACCGCACCGCCCGGGAGCGCTCCGTCCGCGGGCGGGGGCGGCCGGGTCCTCACCCCCGCTCTCGTGGTGCTGGCGGTGCCGATGTTCGCGCAGGGGCTGTTCTTCGGCGGGATGTCGACGGGTGTGACGGCCTTCGCGGCCGCCTCGGGCCACGGCGACCTGTCGGGGCTGATGTACGCGGTGATGGGCACCAGCAGCGCGGTGGCCGGGCTGCTCATGGCCTCGGTCCCGCTCACCTTCACGCTGACCGCGCGTGTGCGCTGGGCCGGTGCGGCGCTGCTCGTCCTGACCCTGCCCCTGTACCTGCCGCACTCGGCGGCGACGCTGGCGGTGGCGATGTTCGCGCTGGGGTGGGCGATCGGCCCGCACATCGTGAGCCTGTTCGGGCTGGTCGAGCGGTCCTCTCCGCCCGCCCGGATGTCGCAGGCGATGTCGGTGGTGCTCAGCTGCCTGATCCTGGGGCAGTCCCTGGGATCGATGACGGCCGGATCGCTCGCCGACCAGTTCGGCCACCAGGGCGCCTTCGCACTGGCAAGCCTGGGCGGGCTGGTCTCGGTGGCCACCACGGTGCTGGTGCTGCGCGCCCGCTGGTACCGGCGCGCGGAGACCGGGGCGGAGGCCGTGACAGGCGTCGGCCCCGCCGGGTGACCGGGTTCCGGGCGGGGCCGGTCCGGCCGGTGGCGGGGCCGCGGGTCGGGGCGCGGGTCAGTTGGCGTCGGACTCCACGAGCTCGAAGCGCACGTCGCGGTCGGAGAGCTCCTCCACCGCCGAGGCCGGAAGCCGGTCGTCGGTGATGATGAGGTCGAACTCCTCCAGGCTCGCGACCCGGAACGTGCCGAACTTGCCGTACTTGGTGCTGTCGACGACCAGGACGCTCTTGGAGGCGATGCGCAGCAGTTCCTGCTTGGCGACCACCTTGGCCTCCGACGGGGTCGTGGACCCGCGCTCGGAGTCCCAGGAACTGCTCGCGATGAAGGCCAGGTCGACGTTGACCTGGCGCAGGAACTCGGCGGTGAAGCGGCCCACCGAGGAGTGGTCGGAGTGCGAGACGAGACCGCCCGTGTGGATGAGCTCGATGCCCGGGTACTCCATCAGGTGGCCGACGACGTTGAAGTCGCTGGTGATGACGGTCAGTCCCACCTTGTCGGTCAGCAGCGGCACCATCTGCAGGGTCGTGGTGCCCGCGTCCAGGTAGATGGTGAAGTTCTCCCGCACGAGGTCGGCGGCGGCGCGGGCGATGTTGCGCTTGGCCGGCACCTCGAGCTGGGCCTTGGCCAGGTAGGAGGGTTCGCTCTTGAGCCGGGCCGCCAGGCGCACCCCGCCGGTCACCGACAAGACCTTGCCGTCGTTCTCCAGCGCCTGGATGTCGCGCCGCACCGTCATGTGGGACACGGACAGCATCGAGGTGAGCTCGTTGATACTCAGCACGTGCCGCTCCTGGAGGAGCTTGAGGATGTGCTCTCGTCGCTGATCCGGGATCATCGTTCGCCTCACGGTCGGGGGCCGGCCACGGGTGCCGTGTTCTCACGACACCACTTAACAGAGTTTCCCAGCTCGGCATCACCGGACCGAGCACTGGGGACGTGAGTCGCCTCGCACCCGGTGGTCGCCCGGGCCACGTCCAGGAGCGGTCCGGAAGCTTCCCGACCTGGGGCCGCGCGGCCGTTCTTCCTGTTTGCACCACGTGCGGGCGCGCTTTTTGCGACCCTTGTGAACATGACGCTGTCCATCGCACTGCGCGGAGACACCGCACGACACCCGGGCAACACGCTTCCGGCCCTGCGTTCAGCGTTGCGCGCCGGAACCGACCTGGTCAAGATCGACGTCCACCTGACCCGCGACGGCTACCCGGTCCTGGTGGACGAACACCTGGTGGCCGCCCCCGGGAGCGCACCGCGCCCCGTGGA
The DNA here is from genome assembly GCF_014892575.1 of Nocardiopsis coralli. Taxonomy (GTDB): domain Bacteria; phylum Actinomycetota; class Actinomycetes; order Streptosporangiales; family Streptosporangiaceae; genus Nocardiopsis; species Nocardiopsis coralli. The sequence goes on from NZ_JADBGI010000001.1 coordinate 419,855, forward strand.
GGAGATGTCCCTGGTGGAGCTGGCCGTGGCCCGCCGGGACGTGGACAGCCGGGTCCCCACGCTCATGGAGGTCCTGGCCGAGTTCCGCGCCCGGGACGTGCCCAACCTGCTCGTGGAGGCCACGGCGCCCCAGGCCGCGCTGGCCGCCGACACACTGTTGCGCGAGCGGGGTTTCGCCGACCAGCTGGTCTTCACCGGACCCTACGAGGCCCTGGACGCCCTGCGCGGGCGCAGCGGCCGGGCGCGGCTGCTCATGTTGCGCGATCAGCCCGGCCTTCCGCCCGACGACGTTCTACGCACCGTGCGTCCCGATTTTCTCGGAACCCACCATTCTCTCCTCACCAGAGAAGTCATCGCCGAAATGCGAGGTTTCGGGTTCGGCGTGGCCGCGTGGTCGGCCAACGAGTTCCCGGACATGGCCCGCCTGGTGGGAATGGGTGTGGACGCCGTGGCGACCGAACGTGTGGTCGACCTGGTCTCGCTGACGCGCGGGAACCGCGAGGAGGCCGCGGCGGAACCGGCCTGACCTCGTGCGGAACACGGGCGTTCGACGGAGCCCTGCCGCCCGCGCAACCCCGCCGCACTCGGACTCCCCCGCTTCCACCCAAGTGACCAACTTTCCCACCAGCGCGTTTTTCTTCGGTGAGTTCTGCTGTTCCGCCCGAATTCGCGACCGTTCGGGACTATCCTCGGAAACGATTCCCGCCACGCGAAAGACATGACCCTCGCGCCACCCCGCCCCGACGGCGCCCCGAGCGATGAGACAGCCACCCATGACCGCCGACACCTCCCCCGACGTCCTCCGAACCACCGGCCCCGTCCTCGACTGTGCGGCCCGCCTGTTCGCAGAGCACGGTCCGCGCTCTCTCACCATGTCCACCCTGGCCCACCGGATCGCCGACGAGACCGGCGCCGACACGGACTCGCTCCACCGGGCCTTCCCGACGCGCCTCGACCTCGCGCACGCCGTCGTGCTGCGCTCGACCCGGGAGCGGGTCGAGGGCCAGCTCCGCGCCGACCGGACCTCCGAGCCCGCCCACGAACGGGTGTGCTCGCTGGTGCGCCACCACGTGCACACCTCCTGGAAGCACCGGGCCGCGGTCGAGCTCGCCCGGGACCTGATGCCGGCGCTGCGCGCGGTCAGCCCCGGGCGCTACCGGCAGATCGCCCAGATGCACCGGGACTACCGCCTGCACGTGCGCGACATCATCAGCGCCGGGGTCGGCGAGGGCAGCTTCCACGTGGAGTCCGTGGAGGCCGCCACCCGCTCCGTCCTGGACACCTGCGACTCGCTGGAGTGGTACGCGCCCGACGACGACCTCAGCCTCGACGGCCTCACCGGGGTCTACATCGACCTCGTCCTGCACCACCAGCTCGGCCACCCGCGCTGATCCGCGGCCGGAAGGCGTTCCGGCCGGGGCCGCGCGTGTGGGCCCTCAGCCGATCAGCTGGGCCAGCTCCACCGACTCCGCCAGCGCTTCCATGCCCGCGTCCCCGGGGTGGATGTGGTCCCCGGAGTCGTACTCGGGGAACAGCCGGCCCGGTTCGTCCGGGTCGCGCAGCACCTCGTCGAAGTCCCACACCGCCTCGAAGACGGAGTCCGGGTCGCCGGCCTGCTCGCGCAGCCACGAGTTCACGTACTGGCGGCCCTGCTCCACTTCCTCGGTGCAGCGCATCTCGCCGCCGCACGGCCCCAGGGTCGCGACGAACACCCGCATCCCGTACTCGCGTGCCTGCACCGCGACCGCGCTCAGGCCCTCCACGACCTCGGCAGGGCCCGTGCCCCACCGCAGGTCGTTGATGCCGGCCCACACCACGAGGGTGTCCGCCCCGGCCTGGGAGAACGCGTCCCTGGGTGCGCGGTGCGCCAGGGCCACACCCGTGGAGTTGGTCGAGACGCCCTCACCCGGGTACCCGTCGCGCACGACGTGGTTTCCGGCCACACCCGCGTTGAGCACGCCCGGGTTGGTCAGGCCGGGCTGGGCGTCCAGGCGGCGGCTGAGCTCGTCCGGCCAGCGCGCGTGTGCGTCGCGTGTGGTGCGTGCGCCGTCGGTGATGGAGTCGCCCAGGGTGACGATCGCGCCGGGGCCGTCCAACACCTCCACGCCGGTCAGGAACGGCCACTGGTACAGGTGCTCGGTGAAGGGCTCCCCCGACGTCTCCTGCGTCTGGTCCCCCTCGCCGGCCGTCGTGGCGTAGTTGGTGTCGCTCGCCGCGAAGTGCACCGGCGCCGCCGTGACCTCCTCGGGCAGGTAGAGGCTCACGGCGATGTCGCTGTGCGGGGGCAGGGTGATCTCCACCGGGTCGCTGTACACCTGGCCGCCGGCGGGGATGTTCACCTCGCTCTCGCCACCGAACTCCAGCGGGACCGTGGCGCCCTCCACCCCGGGCCCCTCGTCCTCGCGCAGGGCGATGGAGGCCGCGCCGATGCTCACCGACTCGTGGGCGAAGGTGTTCTCCAGGCGGACCCGGACGTCGGAGCCGCCCGCCGTGGTGCGAGCGGACAGGCGCACCGTCTGGTCCTCCCAGGGGCCGACCTCGACGTAACTGGAGGCCGACCGGGTCCACGTGCCCGTCCACGGGTGGTCGGCCGGGCGCCCGCCCATCGCGAAGACGTGCATGCGCGCGGCCTGGTCGTGCACGCGCGGGAGAACCACGTGGTCGACCTCGCGGTGGGGGTCCGCCGGAACCGAGCGTGCGTACAGGCGCACCGCACCGACCGGGCTGGGTTCGGCCTGCCCCTCGGCGTTGGCGTAGGGCAGGTTGACCGCGGCGTCACCGGCCGGCCCCTCGGTCCAGTCGGGCACGGACAGGTCGAAGGTGTCCTCGCCGCCGTCGGCGTAGACGATCCGTCCCTGGCCCTGTGCCCCGGTGGGGTCGCCGTCGGTGCGCGTCGCGGTGGCCAACAGGGTCAGGCTGCTGTAGGCGCCCGGAACGACCGAGACCCGCTGCCCGTCGGAGAGCAGGTGGTCGGGCCGTCCGGGACCGTAGTCGGGCAGCCGCATCTCCGTTCCGTGCACGGTGACCGGAACCCCCGGCCGCCACCCGGCCGCGGCCAGCGTCTCCGCGGACAGGGCGTTGCCCACGCCGTCGATGTCGCCGGTGGGGCTGCCGTCCCGGGAGATGCCGAACTCGTCGAGGTGGTCCTCGAAGGGGTGGGACCGGGGCAGAGCCGCCTCGGCTTCCTCCTCGGGCAACACCGCGCTGTCACGTGTGACGGTCACGAGCAGACCGACCATGAGCACGAGGGCGAGCGCCCCCGCCAGGACCTTGAGGGGACGGTCCTCCCACGCCTGTCGCAACGGGCCGGGCAGTACCGGCCGACGCGTCTCGCCGCTCACCAATCACTTCCCCCGGATGTCGGGTGGTCCGCCCCCAGGTCGGACGCACACGGGAGAGCGGTGGTTGCCGAGACGTGGAGCACCCCGCCCGGCGGCCATTCTAGAGCGACCGAAACCCGGGACGCGGGCACTTGCGGGGGTTCGCTCCACCCCGGCGCGCCGTGTGCTCCGGTTCCGATCGGGCATGGGGAGGTTCCCGTCCCCTTCAGGGAAGGAGTCGCCATCCTCGACCCGGCCTCCGTGTTCATGCTCCTGGTGCTGGCGGTCCTGGTGCTGGGACTGCTCTTCTGTCTCGCCATGGGGGTGCGGTGGAACCGGCGCCACGGCCATCACCCCTGGGGCACGAACCCCTACGACGAGGACGCCGTGTGGTGGATGACCCCCGACCGCACGCGCGCGGCCGAACGGGCCATCGCACGCGGGGAGACGGTGCAGGACCCCGACGCGGCCCGGGACGTGTGTGCTCGCGCGCGTGCGCGTACGGTCCAGCTGCGCAACCCGTGGACCCCGCCGCTGCTCCCGGCGGTCATCGTGCTGAACGCTCTGTCGCTCGTGTACCACACGGCGAGCATCGTGTTCGGGATCGGGACCGTGCCGCTGGCCGTGTACGCGGCCGTGATCCTGGGGACCGTGGCCGTGGTGGTCCTGCTGAGCGTCCGGTGGCGTGCCCGGCGGCTGCACCTGGCCCGGAACGCGTACCTGGCGCACCGCGGCCCCGCCGACGAGACGAGGGAGCCCCCGCTCCCCGAGGAGCCTACGCCATAGCCGCCCGAGGCCGACAAATCTCCCGGTTCCCGGCCCCACGGGCAGGCAGCGCCCCTCCGGGTCCTTCGGACACGGAAGGACAACCGCACGAAAGGCACAGAAATTCGACGATGATCGTAGTAAGCGGATTCCGTGCACGCGCCACCGGAGAGGGCACGCAAAAGGTGGTACCCGAAATGCACGAACAAGGCGCCGAAGTTCTCTCCTTCGGGGGGTTTCGCCTGTTCAAGGGGGGTAGGCCGGGCGGGGCTCGAACCCGCGACCCAGGGATTATGAGTCCCATGCTCTGACCGACTGAGCTACCGGCCCGCCGTGGAAGGCGAAGTCATCCTAACAGGGTGCGTCCGCCGTTTCCTCGCCGTAAATCCGTTGTGGGGACGGGCCCGGCCGGGCGCACCGTGCCTCGCGGAGGGACCTCGGTCACCGGCCGCACACGGGGGCGGTCTAGGGTGGTGAGGTGCGGCGCACGCCTGGTCGGACCCCAGCGGCACGGCACGGACGCCGCGTCGAACCCGTTGGTAACATCGCGGGTCGCACAACGTCGTCAGGAGATCCACTTCATGTCCAACGCACCCGTCAACGTCACCGTCACCGGCGCTGCCGGCCAGATCGGCTACGCCCTGCTCTTCCGGATCGCCTCCGGCCAGCTCCTCGGCGCCGACACCCCGGTCAAGCTGCGCCTGCTGGAGATCCCGCAGGGCGTCAAGGCCGCCGAGGGCACCGCGATGGAGCTGGACGACTGCGCCTTCCCGCTGCTGCAGGGCATCGACATCTTCGACGACCCCAACAAGGCCTTCGAGGGCGCCAACGTCGGCCTGCTCGTGGGCGCCCGCCCGCGCGGCCCGGGCATGGAGCGCGGTGACCTCCTCGAGGCCAACGGCGGCATCTTCAAGCCCCAGGGCGAGGCCATCAACGCCGGCGCCGCGGACGACATCCGCATCCTGGCGGTGGGCAACCCCGCCAACACCAACGCCCTCATCGCGCAGAACCACGCCCCCGACGTCCCGGCCGAGCGCTTCACCGCCATGACGCGCCTGGACCACAACCGTGCGCTGACCCAGCTCGCCAAGAAGCTGAACGTGTCGATCAACGACATCAAGAAGCTCACGATCTGGGGCAACCACTCCGCCACCCAGTACCCCGACATCTTCAACGCCGAGGTCGGCGGGAAGAACGCCGCCCAGGCCGTCAACGACCAGACCTGGCTCGAGGACGACTTCATCCCGACCGTCGCCAAGCGCGGCGCCGCGATCATCGAGGCCCGGGGCGCGTCCTCGGCCGCCTCCGCCGCCAACGCCGCCATCGACCACGTGTACGACTGGGTCAACGGCACCCCCGAGGGCGACTGGACCTCCGCGGCCATCCCGTCCGACGGCTCCTACGGCGTGCCCGAGGGCCTCATCTCCTCCTTCCCGGCCGTGTCCAAGAACGGCAAGTGGGAGATCGTGCAGGGCCTGGAGATCGGCGAGTTCTCCCGCGGCCGCATCGACGCCTCCGTCAAGGAGCTCTCCGAGGAGCGCGACACCGTCCGCAAGCTCGGCCTGGTCAAGTAACCGGTCGCACACGGACCGCACTCACACGGTGCACCACCGGCGGGCACGTCCCCTCACGCAGGGGGCGTGCCCGCGGTTGTGTCCGGCCCCGTCCCCGAGGGGGTGGCGGAGCAGGCAGTATGGAGAGTGTGAGTCTCATTGATGCGCTTCCGGCCGAACCAGAACCCGATTCCCTCTTCGAGGCGTTCGCCTCGTGGGCCGAAGAGCGGGGCCTCACCCTCTACCCCCACCAGGAGGAGGCCCTCATCGAGGTCGTCTCCGGGTCCAACGTCATCCTGAACACCCCGACCGGCTCGGGCAAGAGCATGGTCGCCACCGGCGCCCTGTTCGCCGCGCTGGCCCGGGACGAGTGCGCGTTCTACACCGCACCCATCAAGGCGCTGGTCTCGGAGAAGTTCTTCGACCTCTGCAAGATCTTCGGCACCGACAACGTCGGCATGATGACCGGCGACGCCAGCGTCAACTCCGATGCGCCCATCGTGTGCTGCACGGCGGAGGTCCTGGCGCAGATCGCCCTGGCCGAGGGCAAGGACGCCGACATCAACACCGTCGTCATGGACGAGTTCCACTTCTACGCCGAGCCGGAGCGCGGCTGGGCGTGGCAGGTGCCGCTGCTGGAGATGCCCCAGGCGCAGTTCCTGCTGATGTCGGCCACGCTCGGCGACGTGAGCCGGTTCGAGGACGACCTCACCGCGCGCACCGGGCGTACGACCTCCGTGGTCGCCTCGGCCGAGCGCCCCGTCCCGCTGTACTACGACTACCGGTCCACCCCGCTGCACGAGACGCTCGAGGAGCTGTTGGGCAACGGCGGGGCGCCGGTCTACATCGTGCACTTCACCCAGGCACAGGCGGTCGAGCGCGCCCAGTCGCTGACCAGCATCAACATGTGCACCAAGGAGGAGAAGGCCCGGATCGCCGAGGAGATCGGCGCGTTCCGTTTCACGACGAAGTTCGGGCGGAACCTGTCGCGGTACGTACGCCACGGCATCGGGGTGCACCACGCGGGCATGCTGCCCAAGTACCGCCGCCTGGTGGAGCGCCTGGCGCAGGCCGGGCTCCTCAAGGTGATCTGCGGCACCGACACCCTGGGTGTGGGCGTGAACGTGCCCATCCGGACGGTGCTGTTCACCGCCCTGAGCAAGTACGACGGCGTGCGGGTACGCCGACTGCGGGCGCGTGAGTTCCACCAGATCGCGGGCCGCGCGGGCAGGGCCGGTTTCGACACGGTCGGGAACGTGGTCGTGCAGGCGCCCGAGCACGTCATCGAGAACGAGAAGGCACTGGCCAAGGCGGGTGACGACGCCAAGAAGCGCCGCAAGGTCGTGCGCAAGAAGGCCCCGGACGGGTTCGTGGCCTGGGACGAGGCGACCTTCGGCAAGCTGGTGGAGGCCGAGCCGGAACCGCTGAACTCCCGGTTCAAGGTCAGCAACGCGATGCTGCTCAGTGTCATCGCCCGACCCGGCAACTGCTTCACCGCGATGAAGCACTTGCTCACCCAGAACCACGACGACCGGAAGACGCAGCGCCGCCATATCAGCGAGGCGATCGCGATCTACCGCTCGCTCCTGGACGGCGGCATCGTCGAGACGCTGGAGGAGCCGGACGAACTGGGCCGCACCGCCCGGCTGACCGTGGACCTGCAGGCCGACTTCGCGCTCAACCAGCCGCTGTCGACCTTCGCCCTGGCGGCCCTGGAGCTGTTGGACGCCGAGTCGCCGACCTACTCGCTGGACGTGCTCAGCGTCGTGGAGTCCACGCTCGACGACCCGCGCCAGATCCTGGGCGCCCAGCTCAACAAGGCCCGCGGCGAGGCGGTCGCGCAGATGAAGGCCGACGGGATCGAGTACGAGGAGCGCATGGAGCGGCTGGAGGAGGTCGAGTACCCCAAGCCGCTCGTGGAGCTGCTGGACCACGCCTACGAGGTCTACCGCACCGGCCACCCGTGGGTGGGCGATCACCCGCTGCGCCCCAAGTCGGTGGTGCGCGACATGTTCGAGCGGGCGATGACCTTCACCGAGTTCGTGGGCCACTACGAGCTGGCGCGGTCGGAGGGCCTGGTCCTGCGGTACCTGGCCGGGGCGTACAAGGCGCTGAACCAGACGGTGCCCGACGACGCCAAGACCGAGGAGCTGCGCGACCTCATCGAGTGGTTGGGCGAGCTGGTGCGCCAGGTCGACTCGAGCCTGCTCGACGAGTGGGAGCAGCTCACCAACCCCGAACCGGAGGCGGCCGGCGACGCGGAGCGCACCGAGCAGGCCGAGGAGCGGGTGCGCCCGGTCACCGCGAACACCCGCGCCTTCCGCATCATGGTGCGCAACGAGATGTTCCGGCGGGTGGAGCTGGCCGCGCGTGACGCCCACCGTGAACTGGCCAAGCTCGACCCGGAGGGCGAGTGGGACGCCGAGGCCTGGGAGGACGCGCTGGACGCCTACTTCGAGGACCACGACGTCATCGGCATCGGCCCGGACGCACGCAGTCCGCAGCTGCTCCGCATCGAGGAGGGCGAGGGCACGTGGAAGGTGCGCCAGGTCCTGGCCGACCCAGCGGGCGACCACGACTGGGGCATCGACGCGGAGGTGGACCTGGCCGCCTCCGACGCCGAGGGCCGTGCGGTCGTGCACGTGCTGGACCTGAACCGGCTCTGAGGGTGCAACGGGGTGTGGCCGGGGCTGACCCGGCCGGCCCCGGCACACCCCGCGGCGCTCGGGCTCCGGTAGATCATCGTGTGTGACGATTGCCACGCAATTTCCTACTGAACAAGTAGAAATAATAGGGTTATGGTCGGAGCACCCCCGGGGCCACCCGTTCCGGGGGCAGCGAGCAGCATCCACGGAGCACGACGAGGCCCACGGTCCCGGAGGTAGGCAGATGGCACCCGACGTACGACTGCTGGAGCGAGGCCCCACCGAGGCGGTCGCCGACCCTGCCGGCGTACCCCTGCGACCGCTGCGTGCCGGCGGTTCCGAACAGATGCGGGTGCTGGGCGTGGTGCCGCTGCAGGACCAGGACAAGCTCATGGTCGTGGTCGGACACCTCGTCGACGCCGGGGCCCGTGCCGCAGGGGTCACGGAGGCGCCCGTCCCCGAGCACCTGGGCGACGAGGCGCTGTCGGTGGACCTGCGCAGCAGGACCGTCCGGGTGCGGGGCGAGCAGGTCGACCTGTGCTACCAGGAGTTCGAGCTCCTGGCCCTGATGGCGGCCAGCCCGGGCCGGGTCTTCACGCGCAGGGAACTGGCCCAGGAGGTCTGGGGCGCCGACGTCAGCATCGGCTCGCGCACCGTCGACGTCCACGTGCACCGCATCCGGCGCAAGCTCGGGTCGCTGCGCACGCGGGTGGGCACGGTGCGGCGCGTGGGATACACCTACCGCGAGCTCTGAGCCCGCTCACGCCCCGGGACACCTGGGCGTCGGCCCCAGGCCCCCTGCTGTCCCGACCGGCTGTCGGGGCGACTCAGGCCGCACCCAGCAGGTGCGCGTTGACGGCGCGCACCCCCTCGGCCAGGTCGGGGCGCTCGACGACGGTACGACCGGCCGTGCGCAGGCGTTCGGCCCCGTCGCAGTCGACGAACACGGCCGGTTCCCTCCAGGCGAGGACCACCCGTGGGATCGGGGTGTCCAGGATCAGGCTGCTGCACGAACGCGGGCGCGAGGCCCGGGAACTGCACGGTTCGAGCGAGGAGTAGAGCGTGGCACCGGCCAGGCGGGGGTCGTCGGCGTCGATCGCCCGCAGCGCCACCTCCTCGGCGTGGTCGTGGGGGTCGTCCCGCCGCGAGTACCCCTCGCCGAGCACCGTGCCGTCCTCGGCGACCACGACGGCGCCCACGGAGAAGGCGGTCTCCGACGGCGGGCAGTGCTCGGAGAGCTCGACGGTTCGCAGCAGCCAGTGCGCGTCGGCCGCGCCCTCCCCCGGCGCGGGACCGCGGGCGCTCACGCGCGCCCCTTCAGGCAGTAGCGCAGCACGGCCACGCCGCCGAGGGAACGCGCCTCGACCAGGCTCATGGGCGTCTCGGGGCTGTAGGGGTAGGCGCCCGGCATGACGAAGCGGGGCGCGTCCTCGTCCCCGATGAAGAAGGGCGCCACGGCCAGGCGCAGTTCGTCGGCCAGGCCGGAGGTCAGGAACATCGTGTGCACGTGGCCGCCGCCCTCGACGACGAGCCGCTCCACGCCTCGGGCGGCCAGGTCGGCCAGGACGGCCTCGGCGGTGGGCGGGTCCCCGGCGTCGACCGCCTCGGCAGGCGGGTCCTGGGAGGGGCGTGCGGCGAGGCGCTCCTCGGCCAGGGCGAGGCCGTCACCCCCGGTGTAGACGAGCGCCCCCGCGTCACCGGTGGAGAACAGGCGTGCCGTGGGGTCGATGTCGCCGGTGCGGGTGATGACGGCCTTGAGCAGGTTCTCGGTGCGTCCCTGGCCCCGGCGGCGCTCGCGCAGCATCGGCGAGCGCACGAGCAGGCGCGGGTCGTCGGCCCGCAGGGTCCCTGCGCCGACGAGGATCGCGTCGCAGCCGGCGCGCAGTTCGTCGACCTCGGCGAAGTCCGCCTCGTTGGACAGGCGCAGCCGCTCGGGGCCGGTGTCGTCGATGCGGCCGTCGACCGAGGTCGCGCAGCTCAGGATGGTGTAGGGACGCTCCATGCCCCCAGGCTAGCGGCGCCCCCGGGACCTGGGCGCACACGTGTGCGCGTGTGGCGCGGGACCGTTTTCGAAGGGCGCTTTCCGGGGTGGCCTCCTGCCTTTTTCCGGAACCCCGGAGCCATTACCAGCGACTCCTCGGCATCGGCGCCCAATTACTTTTACGTCGAGCATTTTCCTGTTACTGGTATCGGGGACCGGGACCCGGGGGCGAAGGTCCCCCGACGATCGCCCCGCGGCGCCGCCGGCGACCGCCCGCCGCTCCCAGGATCCCTGATCCGCCGGGCTCCGAGGGTCTTTGGCCAGCAATCACCACATACAGGACATTCGGCATATAAGACTTAGGACGCCCAAGGCACACCCAATGCACACGGTGCACCACGTCGAGGACAGAACTCCGTGGGATTTTTACCTGCAATCTCTCCACTTCTGTTAACAACCTCGACCGCGAGGAATAGAATCCAGTGGTCGACCATGCTTCCCCACCTCATGACAAGAGGACGGCGATGTCACGTTTCACCTCCCCCGATTTCCTCAAAGCCACAGGGGGGAACCGCACACGGGCCGAACCACCGCCCCTGGTGGACCTCAGCCGGCCCACCCTGGCCCGGCTCACGTCCTTCCAGCTCGGGGGCAAGGACCACTTCGACGTCGACCGTGAGCTGGCCCTGCGGGCCGACCGCGCCGCACACGGCTTCAAGGACCTCGTCGAGGGCGAACGCGCCTTCCTCCAGCGCGCCGTACGCCACCTGGCCCGCGAACACGGCATCGACCAGTTCCTGCAGTTCGGCGCCGGACTCCCCACCCCCGGCGACCCCCACCAGATCGCGCTCGAACACGTGCCCGGCGCCCGGGTCCTCTACGCCAGCGACGACCCCGCGGTCGTCGCCCACAACCGGGCCATGCTCACCGACGGCGAGACCACGACCGTCGTGCACGGTTCCCCCGCCCGCCCCGAGGAACTCCTGCGCGACCCGGAACTGCGCCGCTTCCTCGACCTCGAGCGCCCCGTCGGGCTGCTGCTGTCCGGGGCCCTGTCCCACGTGCACGACAGCGACGACCCCGCCGGCTGCACCGCGGCCCTGCGCGAGGCCCTCGCCCCCGGCAGCCACCTGGTCCTGAGCCACTTCTGCCGCCCCGACCCGGGCTCCCACCCCAGGGACGCGCTCCGCGCCCAGCAGCTCGAACGCACCTTCCTGGACCAGCTCGGCACCGGACGCTGGCGCACGCGCGCCGAGATCGAGGGCTTCTTCGACGGGTGGCGCCTGCGCGAGCCCGGGCTCATCGACGTGCAGTACTGGCGGCCGCTTCCGTCCTCGCCGCCGGTGCACGGCAGTTACCAGATGCCCGCACGCAACCGCCGGCTGCTGGTCGGCGGGGTGGCCTCGCTCTGACCGCACGCCCCACACCGTCCTGACGCGCACCGCATCCAGGGCCGGGTGGGGCGGCCGTGTGCCCTGTGTGCGCACACGAAAAAGGGCCCTTCCCTCGGGAAGGACCCTCGCGCGCTCCCACGACTGGGCTCGAACCAGTGACCTATCGGTTAACAGCCGATTGCTCTGCCAACTGAGCTACGCGGGATGGAATTATCGCCTCTGCCGGCCCTCGCGGCCCCGCTCGGGCTGTTCCCAGCCTAGCGCCTCCGCGGGGGTGTTCGCGACACCGGTTCCGATGCCGCCCGCGGTGGGCGCCCGGCCGGAGGCCTCACGGGCGGACCCGGTCGACCTCAACGGGAGCTCCCGCGACTGGGCTCGAACCAGTGACCTATCGGTTAACAGCCGATTGCTCTGCCAACTGAGCTACGTGGGATGGAATTATCGCCTCTGCCGGACCTCGCGGCCCCGCTCGGGCTGTTCCCAGCCTAGCGCCTCCGCGGGGGTGTTCGCGACACCGTTTCCGATGCCGCCCCCGGTGGGCGCCCGGCCGGAGGCCTCACGGGCGGACCCGGTCGACCTCAACGGGAGCTCCCGCGACTGGGCTCGAACCAGTGACCTATCGGTTAACAGCCGATTGCTCTGCCAACTGAGCTACGCGGGATGGCTTGTGCGCCCCGGCCTGCTGCTGCGGACCGCGGCGACACCTCCTAGCCTAGCGCGGTTCCGGAGTGCTCGTGACGGTGTCGGCAGTGTGGCCCCCGACACGACCGGGTAACGTCTGTCCACGGATCACGCCCATCGCCGACGAGGCCTGTAAAGAGGGACCCATGCGTTACCGGANCGGGATGGCTTGTGCGCCCCGGCCTGCTGCTGCGGACCGCGGCGACACCTCCTAGCCTAGCGCGGTTCCGGAGTGCTCGTGACGGTGTCGGCAGTGTGGCCCCCGACACGACCGGGTAACGTCTGTCCACGGATCACGCCCATCGCCGACGAGGCCTGTAAAGAGGGACCCATGCGTTACCGGATCACATTCGCCGCCGGACTCGCCATCGGATACGTCCTGGGCGCGAAGGCGGGCAGGGCACGCTACGAACAGCTCGCCCGTACCGCGCGCAAGGTCGCCGACAGCCCGGTCGTCCAGGAGGTCGCCGGGGTGGTCGGGGCGCAGGTCGGCAACGCGGGCCGCACCGTCTACGACAAGGCGGTCGAGCGCATGCCGGTCACATCCGTGCGCGACTTCCTGGCCCGCCCCACCGACGAGGAGCTCGAGCTCGTCCGGTGGGAGACCCACATGGCCAACGGCTCCGCCCCCAACGGCAACAGTGTCCAGGGCGGCAAGGGTGTCCCGGGTGAGGGCGCCGAGGGCCGGGAGGACTGAGTGCCCCTGTTCGGCCGGGGAACCCCCGAGTCCGTACGCTCCCGGCTCGTTCGGGGCGAGCGTGTGCTCGCGCACGCGCCCGTGTCCGAGCGCGCCGGGGGCGACCGGACGCTCACCGCCACCACACACGCGCTGTACCTGCCCGACGGCCACCGGGTCGTGTGGTCCGACATCGACCGCGCCGACTGGAACACCGACGCGATGACCTTCGTTGAGGAGGGCGCGGGCCGCCGGAGCGTCCCCCTGCGTTCGCCCGACTCCCCCGGCGGCGCCGTCGACTACCGACGTCTCGCCGAGACCGTGTCGGAGCGGGTCACCTCCACGATCCTCATCAACAGCTTTGTGCCCTACCCCGAGGAGGGGTCCTCCTCGGGTTTCCGTCTCGTGGCACGGCGCAGCCCCGGCGGCACGGACGTGCACTGGCGGGTGCACCTGAGTGAGGGCCTGGACGCCGACGACGCCCGCCTCTCCGATGCCGTCTCCCGCTCCCTGGCCGCCCTGCGCGAGCAGATGGGGGTGTGAGCCGCGGGCCGGCCCACACCCCCGTGCACGGCCGCCTCAGCGCGCGTCGAGGCCCCGTGCGAGCACCTGCGCCAGGTGCAGTGATCCGCGCCCGGTGCCCTGCTCGATCTGGGTCCGGCAGCTGTAACCGTCTGCCAGCACCAGGGTGTCGGCGTCGGCCTCGCGCACCCGCGGCAGAAGTTCGCGCTCGCCGATGGCGCTGGAGACCTCGTAGTGGCCCTCGGTGAACCCGAAGTCGCCGGCCAGCCCGCAGCACCCGGAGTCCAGGACCTCCCCGTCCACACCGGCGCGGGCGATGAGGTCGCGGTCGTCGTCGAAGCCCATCACCGCGTGCTGGTGGCAGTGGACCTGGGCCAGCGCCGAGGCCGGCACACGCGGCGGCTGCCAGTCGGGGGCGTGGCGGTTGAGGAACGAGGCGAGCGTGTGCACCGAGGAAGCGACCTCCTCGCTCTCCGGTCCGGGCAGGAGTTCCACGAGGTCGTGCTTGAGCGCGGCCGTGCAGCTGGGCTCGAGCCCGACCACCGGCACCCCCTCGGCCACGTACGGGGCCAGTGCGTCGACCGCGCGCCGCATCACGGTGCGCGCCACGTCCAGTTGTCCGGTGGAGACCCAGGTCAGACCGCAGCACACCTGGCCCTCGGGCAGCACCACCCTGAAGCCGGCGTCCTCCAACACCCGCACCGCCGCCGCGGGCACCTGGGGGTGCATGTAGTTGCCGAAGGTGTCGGGCCACAGCACCACACGGGGCCCCTCCGTGCGGGCCTCGCCCCGCGCCGCACGGCGCCGGAAGGCCCGCGTGAAGGAGGTGCGGGCGAAGGCGGGAAGGTCGCGCTCGCCCGCCACCCCCGCGGCCTTCTTAGCCAGGGTGGACAGCCCCGGCAGGCGGGCGGCGCGGTTGACCTGGGCGGGCGCGGCCGCTGCCAGGCGGGCCCAGACCGGAAGCCATCCCATCGAGTAGTGCGCGGGCGGGCGCACGCGGCCGCGGTAGTGCTGGTGCAGGAACTCCGCCTTGTAGGTGGCCATGTCCACGTTGACGGGGCAGTCGCTCAGGCAGCCCTTGCACGACAGGCACAGGTCGAGGCTCTCGCGCACCCCCTCCGAGCGCCAGCCGTCGTCGACGAGTTCGCCGTTGGCCATCTCGAACAGCAGGTGCGCGCGCCCGCGGGTGGAATGCTTCTCGTCCTGGGTGACCTGGTAACTGGGGCACATCACGCCGGGGCCGTCCTGGCGGCGGCACTTGCCGATGCCCGAGCAACGGCGCAGGGCGGCCTCGAAGTCACCGCCGTCCTCGGGGTAGGCCATCGTGACGTCGTCGAGCAGCGGCAGGCGGCGGCGGTGGTCGGTCGAGACGCGGATGTCGGAGTCCAGCGGGAGCGGGTCGACGATGATGCCGGGGTTCATGAGGCCGTCGGGGTCGAAGGCGCTCTTGAACTCCCCGAAGGCGCGCACGAGCGAAGCCGGGTACATGCGTTCCAGGAGTTCGGAACGGGCCTGGCCGTCGCCGTGCTCACCGGAGAGCGAACCGCCGTGCCTGACGACGGTCTCGGCGGCCTCCTCCATGAAGGCGCGGTACTCGCGGCGGCCTTCTTCGGTGGTGAGCTCGAAGTCGATGCGCACGTGCAGGCAGCCGTCGCCGAAGTGGCCGTAGACCACGCCGAAGCGGCCGTGGCGTTCCATGAGCGCCTCGAAGTCGCGCAGGTACCCGCCCAGGTTCTCCGGCGGGACCGCGGCGTCCTCCCACCCCGACCAGGCGTCGCGGCCGTCGGGGGTGCGCTGGGTGATGCCGGCGCCCTCCTCCCTGATGCGCCACAGGGCCTTCTGGTGGCCGGGGTCCGTCACCACGACCGAGTCCTGGGGACGGGAGTGCTCGGGCAGGGCTGCGAGCATGCCCTCGGCCGCGGCGGTGGCGGCCCCGGGGTCGTCGCCGGCGATCTCCACGAGCATCCACGCCCCGCCGTCGGGCAGAGGGACGCGCGCGGAGGCGCCGTGGCGGTCGAGGGCGGCCACCATCCGGTCGTTGATGCCCTCGACGGTGAGCGGGGCGTGCTCGAGCAGGGCCGGGACGGCGTCGGCGGCCGAGGGTGCGTCTGGGTATCCGACCACCGCCAGCGCGCGGGCCGGCGGGGACTCCACGAGCCGCACGGTCGCCCCGAGCACGAACACACACGTGCCCTCGGTGCCGACGAGGGCGGCGGCCAGGTGTCGGCCCTTCTCCGGCAGGAGTCGGTCGAGGGCGTAACCGGAGACGCGGCGGCGGAACTGGGGCATGTCGGTGCGCAGTTCGGCGCGGTGGCGTTCGACGAGCGCGGCCAGGGAGGCGTAGACCTTGCCCTCGCGTCCGGGGCGGCGGGCGAGCGCGGCGAAGTCCTCGTCGGTGTCGCTGGAGCCGACCGTCATGCGGGTGCCGTCGGCGAGGAGCACGTCGAGGGAGACGATGTTGTCCGCGGTGGTGCCCCAGGCCACCGAGTGGGAGCCGCACGCGTTGTTGCCGACCATGCCGCCGATGGTGCACCGGCTGTGCGTGGAGGGGTCGGGGGCGAACGTGAGTCCGTGGCGGGCGGTGGCCTTGCGCAGGTCGTCGAGGATCACCCCGGGCTGGACGGTGGCGGTGCGGGCCTGCGGGTCGATCCCCTCGATGGCACGCAGGTGGCGTGAGGTGTCCACGACCACGCCGGTACCGATCGCGTTGCCGGCGATGGAGGTGCCGCCGCCGCGGGGCACCACCGGTACCCCGTGCTCGGCACAGGTGCGCACGGCCGCGACACAGTCCTCCACCGTCTCGGGGAGGACGACGGCCAGGGGGACGCGTCGGTAGTTGGAGGCGTCGGAGGTGTAGAGGGCGCGGGTCCCGGCGTCGAAGGAGACGGTGCCCCGCACCCGGCTCTCGAGGGCGTCGCGCAGCTCAGCGGTGCCCGAACGGGAGGTCGTGCTCAAGGTGTCGGCCATGCGCACAGCGTGACGGGCGCGGTCACGGCGCCGCAACCCTGCCGCGCGCCCGGGGATCTTGCTACCAGAGCCGGGTTCAGCGCCGATAT
>NZ_JADBGI010000010.1 GCF_014892575.1 Nocardiopsis coralli
CGACTCCACCGCACGCGCGATCCCGAAATCGATCACCCGGGGGCCGTCGGCAGCCAGCATGATGTTGTCCGGCTTCAGATCCCGGTGCACCACACCGGCTGCGTGGATGGCTGCCAGGGCGGTGGCCGTGTTGACGGCCAGCCGGTGCAGGTCGGTCCCGCGGCGGGGGCCTTCCTTGGCCACGGAGTCCTGGAGCGTGGGGCCGTCGATGTACTCGGTCGCGATCCAGGGCTCGTCCGCCTCGGGGTCGGCGTCCAGGATCGTGGCGATGCAGAACCCGCTCACCCGACGCGCCTGCTCGACCTCCGCGGTGAACCGGCGCCGCATGTCCGTGTCGCCCGCCCAACTCGCGTGCAACACCTTGACCGCGGCCTGCCGGCCCGAGGGGTCCTCACCCAGGAAGACCTCACCGAAACCGCCGCGGCCCAGCGAGCGCAGCAGCCGGAAGTCGCCCACGGTCCGCGCGTCCGGTCGCCCCGGATCCGCTCGGCTCTCCTCGTCCAGGGGTTCGTCCACGCCCGTCCCGTTCCTTGGTCGTCCTGCGGAAGGCACCCAGCCCGCACCCGGGGTCCGCGGGGCACTCCGGGGTGCGCGTGTCGGGGGCGGTGTGCCGGCGGACCCGTGCGGCGGCACGGGACGCGGGGACGGCCTCGCCCTACTGGGAGCGGCCTCCAGGTTAGCCACAGGGCGCGGGTGCCGGGGACGCCAGGGGCGCGCTGGGCCGGGGATCCGGGCCTCTCGGACCCGGCGCTCATCTTCGCGCGGTGGGCTCACCGCGCAGGATCCGCTCCACGAGGTCGTCGCGGAGCGATCCGTAACCGGTCGCCGACCACACACTCTCCTCGGCCGGGACCTCGTAGTAGGGCACCTGGCTCCCCTCGTGCTCGGCCGGGAGCACGGTGGGCCGCAGACGCCGTCCCACCGCACGGGCGCACTCGCTGCACAGCGGAACCTTGATCGTCCGGGTTCCGCCGAACTCTCGCCACTGGGTGGGCGCGGTGCCGGTGCCGTGCAGCGGGTTGGCGTAACAGGGGCGGCGCGGGGTACGCAGCCCCGCCAGGGCGTCCTCGGCGCGGTCCAGGAGCACGAGCACCCCGGCGGCGTCGGGCAGGTTGGGCCCCTCCGCGGCCATCCGGTCGAAGACCCGCGCGGCGGCGTCGCGGGCGTCGAGCGCGCGCGAGACCTGGCGCGGGGGCGCGGAGGTCTCCCCGTGCAGGCGCTCCCCGAGTTCGATGAGGTCGTTCTCGGCGCGTTCGACGAGGGACTCCAGTCGGGCCCGGTCGGCGTTGTCGAACGCGGCGTGCTGGGCCACGGGCGTGCTCGCGCGGTGCGTGCGGGCACGGACGACCAGGTACAGCGACAGGGCGAGGGCGAGCAGGGCCAGGAGCACGGCCCCGCCGAGCACCCACGGGGTCCACAGCAGTGTTCCCACCGGGGTCGAAGGGCTGCCGTTCTCCGCCTGGTGGGCCTCCATGGCCTCCTCGTAGGCGGCCTCGGGGTCGGGTGACAGGGCCGCCTCGACCGCCGTTTCCACCTGGTCGGGGATGGTGCGCTCCTCCCCGCCCATGTGGGTGTAGCTCGCGGCCATGGCCCCGTGCAGAGCGGGCCGGTCGCTCTCGCCGGGGGTGCCGCCCAGGTCCGTCCCGTCCAGGCCGCCGGTGCTGTTGTGCACCAGGTAGTGGCGTTCTCCCCCGCCCAGGCGGTCGTGCACGGCCGTGGCCAGGGACTCGGTCTCCCCGCCCCAGGCGTCGCCCTGGGTGAGCGGGACCACGACGACGTAGAGGTCGAGGCCGCTCTCCTCGATCTGCTCGGCGACCCGTGCGCGCACGTCCTCGGGGAAGGCGTCGTCGTAGGCCGGGTCGACGTGGACCGGGGAGCTCTCCAGGTGCTCGGCGATGCTCTGCGCCGGGCTCGCCCCGGTACCGGTCCCCTCCTCCGGTGCGTCGTCGGCGGAGGCCGGGGCGGCGGGGCCGGAGAGCAGGGCGGCCAGGAGCAGGGCCGGGGCCGCCGCGCGCGTCACCGCCCGTGCGCACCGTCGGGGGAAGCGGGGGTCAACGGGCACGGGTCGCCTCCAACAGCGTTCCGGTCATGCGTTCGGGGTCGTGGGCGCCGAAGCGGTGGCGGATCCAGGGTGACTTCGGCGCGGCCCGGTAGGGGTGCGCGGTGGTGCGGGATCTCAACCTCAGGACCCGTTCGCTCCGCACGGCGTCGCCGAGCCGTGCGCACTCCGCGCACAGGGGCGCCTTCCCTCCGGTGATGCGTGTGCGGCGGTGTTCGGCGGCGAAGGGGTGCAGGGGGTTGACCGTGCACGGTTCGGTCGAGGCCTCGGGGTCGTGCGCGGCGGTGAGGACCCGGCGGGCCAGGACCGCCGACCCGAGCAGGCCCAGCTCGTCGTCGGTGCACTCGGCGTACAGCAAGGCGATCTCGGCCTGGGGCATGAAGGCGTCCGGGACCTGTTCGGGACTGCGGTCGAGCAGGTCGCGCAGCCGGGCGGTCTCGCGGGCGGCGGTGCGGCGCAGGGCGCCCCGGCTCAGGACCGGGGAGGCGATCTGGCCGCGCTGCCTGCGCACCATGTACAGCCCCAAGGCCGCAAGGCCGACCGCGGCGGCGCCCAGGAGCGGTCCCACCACGAGCGCGCCGGGGACCAGGCCCTCGACCCAGTAGCGCTCGGAACGCGGCCCGGGCAGGATCGGGTCCGCGTCGGCGAAGGACGGCTCGAACCCATCGCCGGGGGTGAACTCCAGCTGGTCCATCTCGGCCACCGCCTGTTCCAGGGCCGCGGCCGGGGTGGTCTCCTCGATGAGGGTCGCGGCCGACCACAGGCTGTAGGCGTCGATCTCGAGCCCTTTCACGGAGGCGCCCACGTCGGGAGTCTCGACACCGGGGCCGACCACCAGGTAGACACCGTCCTCCTCGGCCACCGACGCGAGCGCGGCCGCCAGGACCTCCGCGTTGCCCTCGGTCTCGTCGTCCGTGGCCAGCGGTACCACCGCCGCGTACACGGGCACGGACGCTTCCTCGAGCCGGTCGGGCAGCTCGGTGAGGCCCTCACGGTCCATGCCCGCGAGCGGGTCGACGTGGAGGGGGCTCCCCGCGAACGTGGCGGCGATCCGCTCCACCCGGGCGGTCGAGGCCACGTAGGGCTCCTCGGTGCGCACGAGGTCCTCGGGGGAGACGACCTCGCTGCCGCCCGGGGGTTCGTTCACGGTGTAGGTGTAGGTCCCGACCACCGCCGCGGCGAAGGCCGTCAACGGCAGGAGCACGGCCGCGGAGGCAGGCCCGGGCCTGCCTCCGCTGCCGGCCCGCCAGGCCAGGACGCCGCCGATCACCAGCAGGGCCCCTCCGGCCGTGCCCACGAGCAGGCCGAGGTTCTCCGGGCCGTTGTTCGCGGTGGGGTGCAGCCCGGCCAGGAAACCGTCCTCGGCGTCGTCGGCCTCCACCGGCGGCGGTGCGTCGCCGGCCAGGCCCGCGGCCATGGTGCGGGCCACGTCGTGGGCGGGCACGCCGTACAGGTCGGCGTCGTACACGGCGGTGCGCGCGTCGTCCTCCGACAGGCCGACACCGTGGGTGAGCACCTCGGTGAACCCGCCCGAGGGAGGCAGGAGGACGTAGAGCCCGTCGGCCCCGAGCCGGTCGTGCACGGCGGGCAGGATCTCGTCCGTGCCTCCCGGTGACCCCGCGCCGACGAACGGGGTGACCACCACGTAGTAGGGCACACCGAGGGGCTCGAAGGCGGCGTGCACACCCTCGGCGAGCTCGTCGGGCGGCACAGTTCCGCCCGTGGCGCCGTCCACGACCACGGCGGCGTCCTCGGGCTCCTCGGCCAACAGTTCGGCGTAGTGCTCGGCGGGCGTGGGTGTGTGCTCGATCCCGTCGGCGGGTCCGTCGGGGGCGGTGTCGGCGACAGCGGCCGGGGCCGCCGCGAACAGCGCGAGCAAGGCCGCGGCCGACAGCGACAGGGCCGCGCAGACTGGGAAGAGGGGGCGGGAGGGAGGAGGGACAGGCGAGGGCATGAGCTGATATTAGGCCCATACCGCTCTCACCGGGACAGACGGTCCCGGATCTGTGGACAACGGTGGCGACCGAACGCAGAAGGCCCCGGCACCCGCTGCGGGATGCCGGGGCCGGAACGCCCGTGTGGCAGGGCCTTCCCTACCGGGTCAGCCCGTTCCGGTGACCGTCTCCGAGGAGCCGGCACCGTTCTCGTTCGCCCACTCGTGGCTGTGGTACCACCACGTGCCGTGTTCACCGGCGTAGGCACCCGTCTGGCTCTGCCACGCACCGTCCGGGCCGGCGCCGCTGGCCTCGGACCCGTAGTAGCTGTCGGCCATCGCCAGCGCCGGCGCCCCCAGCGCCAGTGCGGGGACGGCAGCGGCGACGACGGCCGCGCGGCGCAGCATCTTCTTGCCCATGTCGGTCGGTTTCCCCTCATCGGTGTCGGGGCCCTGCTCCGGCACACGGGGCCCGGTCCGCCGGTGGTCCCGTCTCGACCGCACCCCAGGAGTATGCCCCTCGTCTCAGGCCATGCTGCGCCCGGACGGTCCAACCCGAAACACACGACACCTCCATACTCCGCAAATTCGAACCATGACTGTGTGTAGGCGACCAAGGCGACGGGAAACGCCTCCCCTCCCCCGCCCACGTACACACCCTGCGCACGACGAAGGGACCGCCACCGTCGGTCGGACGGTGGCGGCCCCCGTGAACCGCGCGGCCCACCTGTTGGGTGGGGAGCGGAGCTCGAACCGCTACTTGGCGATCAGCTGGCGCAGCACGAACTGCAGGATGCCGCCGTTGCGGTAGTAGTCGGCCTCACCCGGGGTGTCGATGCGCACGTCGGCGTCGAACTCGACCCCGGTGTCGGTGGTGACCTTGACCGTGCTCGGGACACGGCCCTCGTTGAGCTCGGTCACGCCGGTGATGGAGAAGGTCTCCTCACCGGTCAGGCCCAGGGAGTCCGCCGAGTGCCCCTCGGGGAACTGCAGCGGCAGGACGCCCATGCCGATGAGGTTGGAGCGGTGGATGCGCTCGTAGGACTGGGTGATGACCGCGCGCACACCGAGCAGGCGGGTGCCCTTGGCGGCCCAGTCGCGCGAGGAGCCGGAACCGTACTCCTTGCCGCCCAGGACCACCAGCGGGGTGCCCTGCTCGGCGTAGTTCTGCGCGGCGTCGTAGATGAACGACACCGGGCCGTCGGCCTGGGTGAAGTCGCGGGTGTAGCCGCCCTCGGTGCCCGGCGCGAGCTGGTTGCGCAGGCGGATGTTGGCGAACGTCCCGCGGATCATCACCTCGTGGTTGCCGCGGCGCGAACCGTAGGAGTTGAAGTCGCGGCGCTCGACACCGTTGGCCTTGAGGTAGTCGGCGGCCGGGGTGCCGGGCTTGATCGCCGCGGCCGGCGAGATGTGGTCGGTGGTGACCGAGTCGCCCAGCTTGGCCAGGACACGCGCACCCGAGATGTCGGTGACCGGGTCCGGGGTCTGGCCCATGCCCTCGAAGTACGGGGGCTTGCGGACGTAGGTGGAGTCGTCCTCCCACTCGAAGGTGTTGCCGGTCGGCGTGGGCAGCGAGCGCCAGCGCTCGTCACCGGCGAACACGTCGGAGTAGGCCGACTCGTACATGTCGGAGGCGATGGAGTTGTCCATGACCTCCTGGATCTCCTCGGAGGTCGGCCAGATGTCGGCCAGGTAGACCGGCTCGCCGTCCTTGCCGATGCCCAGCGGCTCGGTGGTGATGTCGACGTCCATGGACCCGGCCAGGGCGTAGGCGACCACCAGCGGCGGCGAGGCCAGGTAGTTCATCTTGACGTCGGGGTTGATCCGGCCCTCGAAGTTGCGGTTGCCGGACAGCACCGAGGTCACGGCCAGGTCGTTGTCCTGGACGGCCTTGGAGATCTCCTCCGGCAGCGGGCCGGAGTTGCCGATGCAGGTGGTGCAGCCGTAACCGACCAGGTTGAAGCCCAGCTTGTCCAGGTACGGGGTCAGGCCGGAGCGCTCGTAGTAGTCGGTGACGACCTTCGAGCCCGGGGCCATGGAGGTCTTGACCCACGGCTTGCGGGACAGGCCCTTCTCGACCGCCTTCTTGGCCAGCAGAGCGGCGCCCAGCATGACCGAGGGGTTCGAGGTGTTGGTGCACGACGTGATCGCGGCGATGGTGACGGCGCCGTGGTCGATCTCGGTCTTGGTGCCGTCGGCCATGGTGACCTCGACCGGGCGGTGAGGACGGTTGCCGTTGACGTGCTGGGCCGGGGCGTCGGAGGCCGGGAAGGACTCCTCGTTGGCCTCGTCGACCTCGTCCTCGACGTAGTTGCGCACGTCGTGGCGCCAGGAGGTCTTGGCCTCGGACAGCGCGATGCGGTCCTGCGGGCGCTTGGGGCCGGCGATGGAGGGGACGACCTCGGACAGGTCGAGCTCCAGGTACTCGGAGTACTCGGCCTCGTTGGACGGGTCGTGCCAGAAGCCGTTGGCCTTGGCGTAGGACTCGACCAGCGCGACCTGCTCCTCGGAGCGGCCGGTCAGCTTCATGTACCGGATGCTCTCCTCGTCGACGGGGAACATCGCGGCGGTGGAGCCGAACTCGGGGCTCATGTTGCCGATGGTGGCGCGGTTGGCCAGCGGCACCGAGGAGACGCCGTCGCCGTAGAACTCGACGAACTTGCCGACGACGCCGTGCTCGCGCAGCATCTCGGTGATCGTGAGCACCAGGTCGGTGGCGGTCGTGCCGGGCTGGAGCTGGCCGGTGAGCTTGAAGCCGACCACGCGCGGGATGAGCATGGAGATCGGCTGGCCGAGCATGGCGGCCTCGGCCTCGATGCCGCCGACGCCCCAGCCGAGGATGCCCAGGCCGTTCTGCATCGTGGTGTGGGAGTCGGTGCCCACACAGGTGTCGGGGTAGGCCTGGCCGTTGCGGTTCATGGTCACGCGCGCCAGGTGCTCGATGTTGGCCTGGTGCACGATGCCGGTGCCGGGCGGGACGACCTTGAACTCGTCGAAGGCGGTCTGGCCCCACCGGAGGAACTTGTAGCGCTCGTAGTTGCGCTCGTACTCGATCTCGACGTTGCGCTCGAACGCGTCGGGGCTGCCGAAGAGGTCGACGACGACCGAGTGGTCGATGACCAGCTCGGCGGGGGCGAGCGGGTTGATCTTGTCCGCGTCGCCGCCCATCTCGTGCACGGCCTCGCGCATGGTCGCCAGGTCGACGACGCAGGGAACGCCGGTGAAGTCCTGCATGATCACCCGCGCGGGGGTGAACTGGATCTCCTGGTTCGGCTGGGCCTTCGGGTCCCAGTTGCCCAGGGCACGGATGTGGTCCGCGGTGACGTTCTGTCCGTCCTCCTTGCGCAGGAGGTTCTCGAGCAGAACCTTCAGGCTGTAAGGGAGTCGGTCGGAGCCCTCGACGGCGTCCAACCGGAAGATCTCGTACGACTCGTCGCCAACGCGCAACGTGTCACGTGCACCGAAGCTGTTCGTGGACACGGTGTCTGCCTCCTGATCTCGCCACTTTGTCCCCAGCATCCTGCCTCATCGGGCAGGCGCGGGACCTACTGAGGCCGCCCTTACCGGATGCCGCGGACCGGGGCCTCCGACTGCGGGGCCCGTCTCGGCACCAGCATCCACCAGTTCCGCTCTGACCTGCAACGACACCACTCGCCACAGGACAGGCGGCCCACGGATCCCGGGCGTCCACGATGGAGCGGGGCCGGGCGCCGCCAAGCGGTGAACTTCACACGCCCGAGCCGGATGCGGGCCGGGGGAGCCCCGCTGTTATCTTGATGTCAAGGTATCTGACTTGTATCTCGATATCAAGTTATCGGGTCCCTGCCGGGGACGGACGCCCGCCCCCGCACAGAGCTCATCCCACCTGCGGAGCGACCTGCTCTGCCACCAGCGCCAGGTGGTCCAGGTCGGACATGTCCAGGACCTGGAGGTAGAGGCACTCGGCCCCCGTCTCGGCGAACCGGCCGATCTTGTCCACCAGCTCGGCCGGGGTGCCCGCCAGGCCGTTGGCCCGCAGTTCCTCGGGGGCGCGGCCGATGCGCTCGGCCCTCCGTGCGATCTCGGCCTCGTCCCGGCCGGCGCAGAGCACCTGGGCGGCCGAGTAGACCATGGGCGCGGTGCGGCCGGAGCGGGCCACCGCGTCGCGGGTGCGGCCGAAGGCGGCCCCGGTCTCCTCCAGCGAGCAGAAGGGCACGTTGTACTCGTCGGCGAACGTGGCCGCCAGGCGCGGGGTGCGCTTGGGCCCGGTCCCGCCGATGACCACCGGCGGACGCGGCGCCTGCTCGGGTTTGGGCAGGGCCGGCCCCTCCGAGAGGCGGTAGTGCTTGCCCTCGTAGCGGAAGGACTCGCCCACGGGCGTGCCCCACAGGCCGGTGATGATGTCGAGCTGTTCCTCGTAGCGGTCGAAGCGCTCTCGGCCGGTGATCGGGAAGGGGATCCCGTAGGCGGCGTGTTCCTCCTCGTACCAGCCCGCACCGAACCCGAACTCGACACGGCCGCCGCTCATCCGGTCGACCTGGGCCACCGAGATGGCCAGAGGGCCGGGGTAGCGGAAGGTCGCGGCGGTCATGAGCGTGCCGAGCCGGATGCGGGAGGTCTCGCGGGCGAGCCCGGCGAGCGTGATCCAGGCGTCGGTGGGACCGGGGAGACCGTCGGTGTGGTCGCCCATGTGCAGGTAGTGGTCGGAACGGAAAAGGCCGTCGAAGCCGAGCTCCTCGGTGGCTCTGGCGACGGCGAGTTGGTCCTCGTAGGTGGCCCCTTGCTGGGGCTCGAGGAAGATCCTCAGACGCATGGGCCCCATCCTCGCCCACCTGTGCCCGGGGCGCCGAATCCGCCGCGCGTCCGGGGGTCTGCGCACGCGAGCGTGCGATGACCCCCGACACACCATCTTGCATTTGGCAAATATTTTACCAGGAAGAAAATAGGATGCACGAGTCGGCCCCGACCGGGGCGGCGCCCTCTCCCGGAGGTGGTGTTCTTGTCCCTGTCCCGCGTCTTCCTCACCGCCCCGGCAGCCCTCGTGGGCGCCGCAGCGCTCGCCCTGTTCCCGCTCGCCCCGGCCGCCGCCGACACCGCCTCAGAGGACGAGCCCGGTTTCCCGGCGAGCGCGGTCAGCACCCTGGTCCGCGTCGATCTGCCCGACGAGGACACACGCGGTTTCTGGGGACGGGTGCACGCCGAGTCCGAGCTGGGCGCGGAGCGTTCCTCGGCCGAGTTCGGTTCCGACCCCACCGGCATCACCCCCTATCTGGAGGTGGCCGGCCCCCAGCGCTCGCAGGTCGGCACCAGTGCCGAGGACAACGGGCGCGCCGAGGCACACACGTCGGCCGCCGGCATCGAGCTCTTCCCCACGGCCGCGGAGGAGGACCCCCTGCAGCCAAGGTCCCAGGAGCAACAGCCTTTGGTCGCGGTGAGCGGACTGCACACCTCCGTGGCCTGCGACTTCCACGGGAACCTGTCGTGGGAGCACGGCCTGGGCGGCAGCGGTTTCAGCGAGCAGGTCATCACCGTCCTGGGCACCCCCGTCCCGGCGGACGAACCCGAGGTCACCCAGACCGTCGAGGGCCCCGGCGGGGAGGACACCGAGGTCACCGTCACCACCACCGAACCCGACGGGGAGGACGCACGCGGCGGGACCGTGGGCACCACCGTCACCGCCGTCCAGGACGGAGAGATGCTCTTCGAGCTCACCCTGGGCCAGGTCAGCGTCGAGTGCGGCACCCCCGACGAGACCGCCGACGGCGGTGCGGGCACTGCCGTCCCTGCGGGCACCGGGTTCGCGGCCGGCGCGGACCAACGATCCGGTGGACTGCCTGCCGCCGACGGGGCCGAGGCGGCGGACGACAGCGCAGCCGGGGCGGTGACCGCCGACGACCGGGACGGGATCGGCCGCGACCAGTCCGCGGACGGGCCGCCCGGGCCCGGTACCTACCGCGAGGCCTCCGCCGAGGGCCTGCCCGTGACCGGGACGGCCGTGGCGGGTCTGGGAGCCGTCGGCGTGCTCGCGCTCCTCAGCGGAGGCGTCGCGCTGTACCTGGGCCGCCGGCGCAGCGCGCAGGGCGACGACGCGTGAGCGGCACCGACACACCCCGGGACGGCCGGATCCCGGCACAGACCGCGCCCGGGTCCGGCACCGGCCGGGACCGAGAGGCCCCGAACGGGTACATCCTGTACATGGAAGAGACCCCCCTGCTCCCGGAAGACCGTGCCAGACTCGTCGAGCTCCTCGCCCTCATGGACCCGGACCACGCCCGTGAGGTGGCCGAGTACCTCGGGATCGATCTCGAGGCGGAACCGGCCGAGGGCCACTGACCCCGCGTCCCGTGGCTCCTGTGACTGACCCCGCGTCCCGGGCTCGTGTGTGCCCGGGACATGCGCCCGCGCGGCGACGTTCCCCCTGACGGGAGGCCGGCCGGGGCTCAGCCCTGGTCGCGGTGGCGCGGTGCGGGGTTGAGCGGCTCCAGCACCGCCAGGCACTCCACGTGGTGGGTCATCGGGAAGGCGTCGAAGGCGCGCAGTTCCGTGAGCCGGTACTTGCGGCGCTCGAACTCGGCCAGGTCGCGGGCGAGCGTGGCCGGGTCGCAGGAGACGTAGGCGATCGCACGCGGGCGGGTGCCCGCGATCAGGTTCACCGCCTCCTTGCCCGCACCGGCCCGCGGCGGGTCCAGGGCGACGACGTCGGCGCGCACGTCGGCCCACTCGCGCAGCTGGGCCGTGGCGTCCCCCTGTTCGATCCGCACCTGCTCCAGGTCGCGCAAGTTGTACCGGGCGTCGCGCACGGCGTCGGCCCCGCTCTCCACGCCCATGGCGCGCCCCTCCGGGCCCACGGCCTCGGCGAGGAAGCGGGTGAACAGACCCGCACCGCAGAACAGGTCCAGGGCGGTCTCCCCCGGCTTCGGGCCCAGGGCGTCCAGGACGGCGTGGGTCAACACCCGCCCGGCCTCCGGGTGCACCTGCCAGAACCCGCCGGCGCTGACCCGGAACTCACGGCCGTCGACGTTCTCGCGCACACCCTTGCGACCGCGCACCTGCTGGATGCGGTTGCCCTTGAACCGGCGCAGCACCGCGCTGGACGCCTTGAGCTCGGGCAGCGTTCCGAGCTTGGCCTGCACGGGGTTGACGATGACGGCCCGGTCGGCGCGGGCGGCGGAGGCCACGGCCTCGACGTCACGCACACCGTTCCAGCGCACCTCGGGGATGCCGAGCTCGGTCACGCCGGGGTGGGCGATGAGGCAGCGGTCCACGGGCTCGACCTCGTGGGAGCGGTGGCGGCGCAGTCCGGCGTGGCCGTCCTCGTCGACGGAGAACCGCACGCGGGTGCGCCAGCCGAGCCCGTCGGGGGTGCCGGGCAGTTCTTCGACCTCGACCTCGCGCTCGATCCCGGCGATGCGGCGCAGCTGTTCGGTGACCACACGGCCCTTGAGCCGGCGCTGGGACTCCGGTGAGGCGTGCTGCCAGTCGCAGCCGCCGCACTTGCCGGGGCCGGCGAAGGCGCAGGGGGCCTCGACCCGGTCCGGGGAGGCCTCGAGCACGTCCACGGCGTCGCCGCGCAGGAAGCGGCTGGTCTCCTCGGTCACGCGCACACGCACCCGCTCACCGGGCAGGGTGTGGCGCACGAAGACGACCTGGTCGTCGTGGCGGCCCACACACCACCCTCCGTGGGCGACGTCGTCGACGGTCAGTTCGAGCTCGGTACCCACACGGGTCATGGCGGTGTCCTTCGATGGTCGGGGCAGGTACGGGTGACCCTGCGCGCACAGCCACCATCCGTGCCCAATCTACCGTCCCGCCGGGGCCCGCCCGGACGTGCGGAAGCCGCCCCGGGGGTGGGCCGCCGCACGTGCTATGGGGATCTGTGCCAGGGTGTGTCGTTGAGGGCACGGATCGATCGTTCAGGGTGCCCGGTGAGGGTATTTCGACAGGAGTGCGGGCCAGATGCACATCGTGATCATGGGGTGCGGCCGAGTGGGGTCCACTCTCGCGCACACGCTGGTGGACCTCGGACACACGGTCGCGGTGATCGACCAGGACCCCGACGCCTTCCGGAGGCTGCGCAGCAACGTCGCCAAACACGCGGTGCGCGGTGTGGGCCACGACCGCGAGGTGCTGCAGACGGCCGGGATCGACCGGGCGTCGGCGTTCGCGGCGGTCAGCAACGGCGACAACTCCAACATCATCGCCGCCCGGGTGGCACGCGAGACGTTCGGTGTCGAGCACGTGGCCGCCCGCATCTACGACCCGCGGCGCGCGGCGGTCTACCAGCGCCTGGGGATCCCGACGGTGGCGACGGTCCGGTGGACCGCGGACGCGATCCTGCGCCGCATGGTCCCCGGCGACGCCCAGCTGGCCACGGAACCGGAGTGGCAGGACGCCTCCGGCACGCTGGCGATGCGCGAGACGACCCTGCCCGAGGCCTGGGCCGGGCGCACCATCGCCGAACTGGAACAGGGCCGGGGCCTGCGGGTGGTGTACGTGACACGCAGCGGCCGGATCCTGCTGGCCGGGTCCGACGAGGTGTTGCAGAGCGGCGACGTCCTGCACATGGCCGCCCGCCCCCGGGACCTGCGTGCCCTGCCCGAACGGCTCGCCGACGAGACGGAGCGTGGTTGAGATGCGGATCGCGATCGCGGGGGCGGGGAGCGTCGGGCGCTCCATCGCCACGGAACTGGCCGGCAGCGGACACGACGTGCTGCTCATCGACCGGGACACCCGGCGCATCGGCGTCGACGACATGCCCCAGGTGGAGTGGCTACTGGCCGACGCGTGCGAGCTGGCGACGCTGGAGGACGCACGTCTGGGCGACTTCGACGTGGTCATCGCCGCCAGCAGCGACGACAAGGTCAACCTGGTGGTGTCGTTGCTGGCCAAGACCGAGTTCGGCGTCGAGCGGGTGATCGCACGCATCAACGAGCCCGGCAACGAGTGGCTCTTCGACGACTCCTGGGGTGTGGACCTGGCGGTCTCTCCCCCACGCCTGATCGCCGACCTGGTCGAGGGTGTACCGGAGGAGGACCCGGAGGACGAGGGCACACGCCCGCCGCTCCCGGGCGCGGAGATCGCCGAGACGGTGCTCCCCGCGCACAGCCCCTTCGCGGGCCGCCCGGAGTCGGAACTGACGGCGGTGCTGCCCGAGGGCGTCGCGCTGGTCGCGGTGCTGGCCTCCGGCGGGACGGTGCGCCCGCCCGAGCCGTCCCGGGAACTGGCCGTGGGCAACACGGTGGTCTTCCTCGCCGCCCCCGAGGCCCTGGGCACCCTGGAGGAGCTCCTCGGCCACGCCGACGACGACCTCTGACGGAGCCCGCGCAGAACGGCCCCGGTCCGAAGGGATCCGGGGCCGTGCGTGTGCCGGGAGGTCAGGGGGCGTCGGGGCGGGTGCGCTCCCCGGCCGGTTCCTGGTCCTGGTCCGAGCTCTGGCCCCGGTCCAGTGGGGTGCGGCCGCGCGCGAGCACCCACACCATCCCGGCGAACGCGGCGACCTGCAGGGGCCAGCCCATGGCGACCTTGGACAGCCCCAGGAGCGCGAAGGTGTCGGCCCATTCGTAACGGTCGGCGAGCCACAGCGGGTACTGGACGAGCACCCGGATCACACACGGCAGCACCAGGAGCCAGGTCAGGCGCGAGGCGAGCGTGACCACGGCGGGGTTGGCACGCCAGGAGGTGAAGTCCTCCTTGTCCCCGATGAAGGGGCCGATCATCAGACCGATCGCGGGCCAGCGGATCAGCACCGTGATCGACAGGACCACCGCGTACACGGCGTTGTAGATGATGCCGGGCAGGAACGCGTCGGCGGCATTCCCGCTGCGCATCGCGAACAGCGCGGCGATGCCGATGCCGAACAGGCTCGTGATGACGTACTGGGGCGAGGAGCGCTGCACCAGGCGGATCGCGCCCAGGAGCAGGGCCACGACCACGGCCGCGGTGATCGACTGCCCGAGCTCGCTGGTGATGACGTAGCCGAGGGTGAAGGTCAGGGTGGGCACGGCGGCCTCGACCATGCCGCGTTTGCCGCCCAACGCCTTGGACAGCTGTGAGCGGACCAGGGCCTCGACGGTGTCCTCGGTGACCCGGGGGGTCTCGCGGGCGCCGTCCTGGTCGTCCGCCGGCGAGGCGGGCTCCTCGGCGGCCCGATGCTGCTCAGTCATCCTGCTCCTGGTCCGGTCTCGCATGCCTGCGGCGCGGTCGCACCCGCTCTCGCGACCCAGCCTATGCCACGTGTCACCCTGCGCATCGGGCGCCGGAGCAGCCGGTGACGGGCAGCGGCCCCGGTTCGCCCGCTTTGATCCCCGGTTGTCGCGTGCGGCTTCTCACCGCTTTCCGTGCACCGGCGCTTTCCGTACGCTGGCGGCCACACCCGCCGTCGCGAGGAGACCGCATGAGGCTGAGCACCGCACCCCGGACCGACCACCTGGCGTTCGCAGCCGCTGTGGACCGGGTCCTCACCCGGACCGGGGGCTCGCACGTGTGGTCTCCCTACTCGGTGGCCACGGTGCTGTCCCTGTTGGCCTCGGGCGCACGCGAGCGCACCCGTGAACAGCTGGTCGCCCTGGTCGGAGAGGATCTGCGCGGACACCTGGAGGCGCTCGACGACGCCGCGGCGCCGGAGGAGGGGCTGGAGCTGTCCGCCCTCAACGGCCTCTATCCGCACCAGGACCTGCCGCTGCGCCCGGGGTTCGAGGAGCTCGTGCGCGCACGGGTCGCGGCCGAGGTCGAACCGGCCGACTTCCGCGGCGACGCCGAGGGCGTGCGCAAGCGCATCAACGAACGGGTCTCCCGGGTGACCCACGGCCTGATCGACGAACTCCTGCCCGCGGGCACCATCCACTCCGACGTGCGGTTCCTCCTGGTCAACGCGTTGTGGGTGACCATGGCCTGGACCCGCCCGTTCGAGTCCGACCTGACGTCGCAGCGCCCCTTCCGCGCCCCGGGCGGGCGGCGCAAGGTGGCGACCATGCACCGCACCGAACGCCTGCCGTACGCCCGTGCCCGCGGGTGGTCGATGGTGAGCCTCGAGGGCGGGCACGAGCTGTCCCTGGACCTGTTCCTGGCCGACGACGAGGCCTCCACCCCGCCGCCGTTGGGCGCCGACGACCTGGGGGCGCTCTACGCGGGCCGCAAGCAGCAGCAGGTCGAGCTGGCCCTGCCCCGGTTCTCGGTGGAGACCGACACTTCGCTCCTGGAACCCCTGGGCGAGCTGGGTGTGCGCGACGCCGCCTCCGACCTGGCCCGGTTCGACGGCATCAGCGAGGCGCCGCTGAAGGTCGACGCGATGCTGCACCAGTCGGTGCTCCGGGTGGACGAGAAGGGCGCCGAGGGGGCCGCGGCCACCGCGGCGGTGATGGTGATGTCGGCGGCGGTCCCGACCCGTCCGGTGCGTTTCACCGCCGACCGTCCGTTCGTGTTCGCGCTGCGCCGCCGCGGGGCCCTGCTGTTCCTGGGACGGGTGAGCGATCCGGTCGACCCGGGTCCGGCTGAGTGAGGCGCGGCTCCCCGGGCCTCAGGTGTCGAAGACCTCGAACCCGGTGGCCAACGGGACCCCGGCCCAGCGCCCGGCCTCGACCGCCGCTTCGGCCAGGAACGTGCGGTGGTCCCAGCCTTCCAGGGCACCCATGTAGACCTCGTGTGCGTCGAGGGAGGCCACCCCGGCCGCGAGGTCCTCCTCCGCCAGTTCGACGTAGTGCGTGGACTCCGGCGCCGAACCGAACGCCGCGAACCGCACCCCCTGCCACGGTTCCAGGCCCTCGGCGAGCTGGTCGCGGAAGACCCACCGGTTGGCGGCATCGCGCACGGCGTCCAGGAGTGCGGGGCCCAGGACCCGGTGGTCGGCGTGGTTGAAGAACGAGGCGCCTCCGAACTTCTCCCGGAAGTTGATGGAGACCACCACGTCGGGTCGGTGCCGGCGGATCGCCGCGGCGAGCGCCCAGCGCAGGGGCAGTCCGTACTCGAGGGTGCCGTCGGAGAAGTCGAGGAACTCCACCGCCGAGGCGCCGACCACCGCAGCGGAGGCGCGCTGCTCGGCCATCCGGACCTCGGCGCACTCGGCGGGGGCGAGGGTGTCGATGCCCGCCTCGCCCTTGGTGACGAGCAGTTCCACGACGTCCTTGCCCTGCCGGGTCCACCGGGCCAGGGCGGAGGAGGCGCCGAACTCCAGGTCGTCGGGGTGGGCCACCACGGCCAGGGCGCGATGCCAATCCTCCGGCAGGGGCCGGGGGGCGCTGTCTTCCGTGCTCGCGTTCATGTCCCCGAGCCTACGGACACCGGCGCTCCCCCGACAGGACCCGGCCCCGTCAGGTGCTCGGGGGCTGCTCGCCGGCCGACCCGGATTCGGGCGAACCGTTCGGGGAACGGCCTGCGTTGCCCTTCTGCGCCGCGCGCTGCTTGGCGGCCTCGGACATCTTGTCCTGGATCTCCTTGGGCACGACGATGGGCAGCATCTCGCTGGGCGGCGCGGGCTGGTCGCCGCGCGCCACGACGATGCCGGCGAACATGCGCTCCGCCTCGGCCATCATCTCGGGCTTGGAGGCGCCCTCACCGCGCACGACCCCGCGCAGCACCCAGCGCGGGCCGTCCACGCCGATGAAGCGCACGCGCTGGCCCATCTGCTTGCCCTCTTCGTTGGTGCGGCCCTTGACCGGCACCAGGGCGCGCAGCTCCGCACCGAAGGGGCCCTCGTGGTCCTCCACGCGGCCGCCCTGCTGGGTGACCTGCCCGCGCAGTTCCTCGCGCATCTCGTCCCAGAGCCCGGAGGACTTGGGCGCGGCGAAGGGCTGCACCTGGAGCGAGGTGCGGCCCCGCACCAGAGTGATGCCGATGACGCGCTGCTTGCCCTGCTTGTCCTGCGCGACGTTGACCTGGATGTCGGTGCCCTGTTCCATGGGCACCTGCATGCTCCCGAGGTCCATGCGGTTGGCCTCGGGGGCGTCCTCGCTCTCGTCCCAGGGGCCGGTCGCGCGGTGGCGGTCGACGTCCTTGGCCGGCTGGGCCTTGGGCGCCTCGGGTGTGATCTCGTTGTCGAAGGAGACGGCGCCCGCAGCGCCCTCCTTCTTCACGGGGCTCGACCCGGATTCCGGTGCGGCCCCTCTGTCGGTCTCCTGGTCCTTCTTCTTACGGCGTCCGAACACGCCCTCACCTCTCCAGCTCTCAGGTCGGACCCGGCTGGTCACCGGGGTTGGCCTCTGCGACGGCGTGCCGTGCGGCCGCCGGCCGGGGCCTGGGGGAACCGTCAGCTCTGTGCGGCGTGTCCCCCGGTCGATCCGAAACCGCCCGCGCCCCGCTCGGTGTCGGGCAGGGCGTCGGCCTCGACGAACTCGGCCCGCTCCACGCGCTGGACCACCAGCTGGGCGATCCGGTCCCCCCGTTCGAACTTGACGGGGGCGTGCGCGTCGGTGTTGAGCAGAGTCACGCGGATCTCTCCCCGGTAACCGGCGTCGACGGTGCCGGGCGCGTTGACGATCGTGACGCCGTGGCGCGCGGCAAGGCCGGAGCGCGGGTGGACGAAGGCCGCGTACCCCCGGGGCAACGCGATGGCCAGACCGGTGGGCAGGGTGGTCCGCTCCCCCGGTTCGAGGACGGCGTCCACGGTCGTGCGCAGGTCGGCGCCGGCGTCACCGTCGTGGGCGTACTCGGGGAGGGGGAGGCCGGGGTCGATCCGGTGGACCGTGATCGGGATCCGACCCTCTTCCATGGATGTGGTACTCACATTCGCCGAGCCTATCGTTCCCGGCACAGCGGGCCGGGGCAGCGAAGGGGCCGGGTCGACGGCGGCCGACCCGGCCCTCGGGGACCGTTACTGCTGTTCCTCGGGCTCGGGCAGGGTCACCTCGACGGTGAGCTCCTTGCCCTCGACCGGCTCCAGGTCGATGGCGGCGGCGCGGCCCGCGGCGGACAGGTCCCCCACGGCCGAACGCACGGCCTCGACACGGTCGCCGGCCACCCGCACACGCTCGACCTCGGCGCGCATCGACAGCTTGGCCTCGGACTTGGCGCGGCGCACGTCGCGCAGCACCTCGGCGGTCACGGCGAGCACGGCCGGGTCGCCGTCGGCGGCCACGGTGCGGTACTCGGCGGCGGAGGGCCAGGCCTGTCCGTGCACAGAGCCGTCCTGCCACCAGCTCCAGACCTCTTCGGTCACGAAGGGCAGGAACGGCGCGAAGAGGCGGTGCAGCGCGCCCAGGGCGATGAGCAGGGCCGAACGGGCCGAGGCGCCCTCGGGCGACTCGGTGTCGTAGGCGCGGGCCTTGACCAGCTCCAGGTAGTCGTCGCAGAAGTCCCAGAAGAAGCGCTCGGTGCGCTCCAGGGCCCGGGTGTGGTCGAAGTTGGCGAAGGCCGTGCCGGCCTCCTCGACGACCTCGGCCAGGGCGGCGAGCATCGCGCGGTCCAGGGGTTCGGTGACCTGGGCCGGGTCGGATGCGGCGCCCTCGCCCGCGACCGACATGACGAACTTGCTGGCGTTGAGGATCTTGATGGACAGGCGGCGCCCGACCTTCATCTGACCCTCGTCCAGCGCCGTGTCGGTGCCCAGGCGGCCGTTGGCGGCCCAGTAGCGCACCGCGTCGGAGCTGTACTTCTCCAGCATCGCGATGGGCGTGACGACGTTGCCCTTGGACTTGGACATCTTCTTGCGGTCCGGGTCCAGGATCCAGCCGGAGATGCCGGTGGTGGACCAGGGCAGCGAGCCGTTCTCCAGGTGGGCGCGCACGACCGTGGAGAACAGCCACGTGCGGATGATGTCCTGGCCCTGGGGGCGGAAGTCCATCGGGAAGACGCGCTCGAACAGGTCCTGGTCGCGTTCCCAGCCGGAGGCGATCTGCGGCGAGAGCGAGGAGGTCGCCCAGGTGTCCATGACGTCGGGGTCGCCGGTGAACCCGCCCGGAAGGCCGCGCTGGTCCTCGGTGTAACCGTCCGGGGCCTGCGAGCTCGGGTCGACCGGGAGCTGGTCCTCGGCCGGGACGAGCGGCTCGTCGTAGCGGGGGTTGCCGTCGCCGTCGAGCGGATACCAGACGGGGAAGGGCACGCCGAAGAAGCGCTGGCGGCTGATGAGCCAGTCGCTGTTGAGGCCCTCGACCCAGTTCTCGTAACGCTGGCGCATGTGGTCGGGGTGCCAGACGAGCTCGCGTCCGCGCTCGAGCAGCTCGTCGCGCAGGTCCTCGTCACGGCCGCCGTTGCGGATGTACCACTGGCGGGTGGTGACGACCTCGAGGGGCTTGTCGCCCTTCTCGTAGAACTTGACCGGGTGCGTGATGGGCGTGGGCTCGCCGACGAGGTCGCCGCTCTCCCCCAGCATCCCGACCATGCGCTCGCGGGCGGTGTGCACGGTGGCCCCGACGAGCTTGTCGTAGGCCTCGCGGGCGGCGCCCTCGCGCAGGCCCTGCGGGGCGTCGGCCATGATGCGCCCGTCCCAGCCGATGATCGGACGGGTCTCGAGCTGGAGCTCGCGCCACCAGGTGACGTCGGTCGTGTCACCGAAGGTGCAGATCATCGCGATGCCGGACCCCTTCTCGGGGTCGGCGAGGCGGTGCGCCTTCACCGGGACCTCGACACCGAAGACCGGCGTGGTCACGGTGCTGCCGAAGAGGTCCTGGTAGCGCTCGTCGTCGGGGTGGGCGACCAGGGCCACGCACGCCGGGAGCAGTTCGGGACGGGTGGTCTCGATGTGCACCGGGCTGCCGTCGGCCTTGTGGAAGGCGACCTTGTGGTAGGCGCTGGGGCGCTCGCGGTCCTCGAGCTCGGCCTGGGCGACGGCGGTACGGAAGGTGACGTCCCACAGGGTGGGCGCCTCGGCCATGTAGGCCTCACCGCGTGCCAGGTTGCGCAGGAACGCACGCTGGGCGGCGGCGCGGGAGGTGTCGTCGATGGTGGCGTAGGTGTGCCGCCAGTCCACGCTCAACCCGAGGCGGCGCCAGATCGACTCGAAGACCTTCTCGTCCTCGGCGGTGAGGATGTCGCAGAGCTCGATGAAGTTGCGGCGCGAGATCGGGATCTGCCGCTTGGGGTCGGGCTTGGCCGGGGGCTGGAAGTCCGGGTCGTAGGGGATCGACGGGTCGCAGCGCACGCCGTAGTAGTTCTGGACGCGACGCTCGGTCGGCAGTCCGTTGTCGTCCCAGCCCATCGGGTAGAAGACGGCCTTGCCGTTCATGCGCTGGAAACGCGCCACGGTGTCGGTGTGGGTGTAGGAGAACACGTGACCGATGTGCAGCGACCCCGAGACCGTGGGCGGAGGGGTGTCGATGGAGAAGACGTCCTCGCGGCCGGCGGTGCGGTCGAAGTGGTAGACGCCGGACTCATCCCATACGTCGACCCACTTCGCCTCGATACCGTCCAGCGAAGGCTTGTCGGGCATGCGGAAGGAATGAGAGCGGTTGGTCATGCGCCAATATTAGGCCCTGTTCGGCGGGCACTCGACCGGCTTCGCAAGGCTCGGGCGGTGAAAAAGCGCCGCGCTTTCCCCGGGGCTCCGCCGCTGCGCGGGGACCGCCCCCCGTGGCAGGATTCGGTACGCAGACGGTGCGCGGTCCGGCCGCGCACCATCGTGTAGGTACGAAGGAAACGGTGGACGATTCTGATGGCTAAGAAGGACGGCGGTGAGATCGCTCCGGCGCTCATCGGTTTCGCGGCCGGTTTCGCGGCGGAGTTCGCCACGCGCAAGGCGCTGACCTTCGCGTGGACCCGTGCGACGGGTGAGGAGCCGCCCACGGACCTGGAGTCGCCCGAGGTCAGCCTGGGGCGCGCCCTCAGCTGGGCCGTCGTGGCCGGCGTCGGGGTCGAGGTGGCCCGGGTGCTGGCCGTCCGCGCCGCCCGCAAGGGGATCAGCGGTTCGCCCAGGGCCGAACTCTCCTCGTAGCGGTGTCCCGGACGGAGACAAGGCGTGGTGGTGGACGGCTCACCGCACGGGGATTTCGTGCGGTCGGCCGTCCACCACCCTCGCCCGTGGACGTGAGGGCCGCCCCGTGGCTCTGCCTGTAGGGAGGGACGACGGGTCGGGCCCGCCTTCACATGCGCGCCCCGTGGGTGTTGACCCCTGAGACGGCCCGTTCACGTCCGTTCAGACGCACTCCTTGCAGATGAGCCCACCGTTGCGCTGTTCGGCGAGCTGGCTGCGGTGGTGCACCAGGAAGCAGCGCGAGCAGGTGAACTCGTCGGCCTGGCGGGGGAGCACACGCACGGCGAGCTCCTCACCGGACAGGTCCGCGCCGGGCAGCTCCATTCCCTCGGCGACCTCGTCCGGGTCGACGTCGATGGTGCCGGTGCCCTTGTCCCCACGGCGAGCCTGCAGCTCCTGGAGGCTGTCCTCGTTGATGTCCTCGTCAGTCTTGCGCGGGCTGTCGTAGTCGGTGGCCATCTCTGCTAACTCCATCCCCCTCGTTCAGTGCCTCGTCGCGCGGGTGTAACGCTTGAGAGACCTTGGTTTGTGCCCGGTTCGTCCGATGAGTTCTCCCGATGCCGGCGGACCGTGCCCCCTCCCGGGCCACTGCCCACAGGTCAGCGGCACGACCACGGTCCTGTGGCCGGAGGCGGCCACGTGAGGTGGTCGTGTCCGCGACCGGTCGGTTGAGTACTACCCAACGCCGGGCGTCCCGTAGACCTGGAAAGTCCGATTCCGCCCACGGTCGGAAGAACCGCGAAACGCTGCCCCCGGTATGGACAAAAACCAAGACATGCCCACGTCAGGAGGGATTCCCTCCCTGTCCACGCCCGGGGAAGCATACCCACCCGTGGTCCACGCTCGTTACACGGGTACGCGTGTCGTCGGACACGTATAGATACCACGAAGCGGGAGCTCCCGCAGCCCGACCCCTGACCCGGTAACAGGCCTGTTGCAATGCCGTGCGAAGACGGCCACGGGCGTCAACGCCGGTCGGTCGGCTCCGCCGGGGGCGCGGGAAGGCACACGGTCACGACCAGTCCCCCGCCGGCCCGGGGCCAGGCGGTGACGGCGCCCTCGTGGGCGCGCACGACCGAGCGCACGATGGACAGCCCCAGGCCGGCGCTGCGCCCGGACCCGACCCGGTCGCCGGTCCCCCGGCGGAAGGGCTCGAAGAGGCCCTCGATCTCGTAGGCGGGCACCACCTTGCCGGAGTTCTCGACCTGCACGGCGGGCATGCCCTCGTACAGGCCGCTGCGGATGGTGATCTCCCCGCCCTCGACGTTGTACTTGAGGGCGTTCTCCACGAGGTTGCCCACGAGGCGTTCCAGGAGCACGGGGTCGCCGACCACCGCGGCCGTGCGCAGGTCCCGGCGCAGGGTGAGGCCGGAGGAACCGATCTCGGCGTCGAGCTGGCTCAGGACGGTCTCGGCGACCTCGCCCAGGTCGACACGGGCGTGCACCTCGAGCTCGCGGTCGCTCTTGGCCAGGAGCAGGAGCCCGTCGATGAGGCGCTCGTGGCGTGCGTTGGTCTCCATGAGGGTCTGGCCGACGCTCTTGAGGTCCGCGGACACGTCGGGGGCGCTCAGGGCCACCTCGAGGAGCGTGCGGTTGATCGCCAGCGGGGTACGCAGTTCGTGGGAGGCGTTGGCGACGAACCGGCGCTGGCCGTCGAAGGCGCGGTCGAGGCGTTCGAGCATGCCGTCGAAGGTGTCGGCGAGCTCGCGGATCTCGTCGTCGGGTCCGGACAGCGCGATGCGTTCGTGCAGGGAGCGTTCGGACAGGCGTCTGGCGATACGCGTGATCTTCTGCAACGGTGACAGCGCGCGTCCGGCCACGGCGTAGCCCAGGCCGACGGCGAGCAGGCCCACCAGGAACAGGGCCAGCAGGGAGAAGCGTGTGACGTGGTTGAGGACCTCTTCGATGAGGTCGCTGTGTGCGAGCAGCTCGGCGGCGCTGTCCTCGACCAGCAGGGCGTTGAGCAGCAGCGCCACGATGAGGTAGTTGACCAGGACCAGCACCGAGCCCGCGGCGAAGAACAGCATCCCGTAGATGAGGGTGAGCCGGGCGCGCAGGCTGAGGTTGTCGGTGATGCGGTGCACGCGGTCCATGGGGCTGGGCTTGGTGCGCTGCTCGCCCTCCTCCCCCGCCGACGCGGTCTCGTTGAGCCTGCGCCAGGTACCGGTGTCGCCGGGGCGGGTGGGTTCCACCTGCCCCGGTTCGGCCCGCTCGGGTCTCACAGCCGGTACCCCGCGCCGGGGACCGTGTGGATGACGGCGGGTTCGCCGAGTTTCTTGCGCAGGGTCATGACGGTGACCCGCACGACGTTGGTGAAGGGGTCGGCGTTCTCGTCCCAGGCCTTCTCCAGCAGCCCTTCGGCGCTGACGACCGTGCCCTGTGCGCGCATGAGCACTTGCAGGACGGCGAACTCCTTGGGCGTGAGGGAGACCTCGGTGCCGTCGCGGTGCACGGTGTGGTTGGCCGGGTCGAGCGCGATGCCGTGGCGCTCCAGCACCGGCGGCAGCGGCGGGGTCGCGCGCCGGGCCAGAGCGTGCACCCGCGCGATGAGTTCGGCGAAGGCGAAGGGCTTGGCGAGGTAGTCGTCGGCGCCCAGACTGAGCCCCTCGACCTTGTCCTCGACCCCGTCGGAGGCGGTGAGCATGAGGATGCGGCCGGGGTAGCCGTCCTTGACCAGGGTGCGGGCGACCTCGTCGCCGTGCACACCCGGGAGGTCGCGGTCGAGCACGACGACGTCGTACTCGTTGACCCACAGGTGCTCGAGCGCGGTGTCGCCGTCGTAGACCACGTCCACGGCCATGGACTCGCGGCGCAGTCCGACCGCGACCGCGTCGGCCAGGACCTGTTCGTCTTCGACCACGAGTACGCGCACGTTGGACCTTCACAGTCTCGACAGCGAACAAAAAGGGGCCGCTGCCGGCGCATCCCCC
Source organism: Nocardiopsis coralli (assembly GCF_014892575.1). Classification (GTDB taxonomy): domain Bacteria; phylum Actinomycetota; class Actinomycetes; order Streptosporangiales; family Streptosporangiaceae; genus Nocardiopsis; species Nocardiopsis coralli. The sequence goes on from NZ_JADBGI010000010.1 coordinate 23,799, forward strand.
AACACACCGGCAGCGGCGTTCTCGGTCCCGGCCGCGCCTTCGGGGGTCCCGCGGCCGAGGTACGAAGACGGTAAACCCGTCTCCACGGTTCTGGCGAACCGCCTCGGCCCGGTCCCGGTTGCCCGGGCGCTGGGCCGGGAGTCTCACTCCCCTTGGTGCGCGGGGGCCGTCGCCGGCGAATCCCCCAACCGCCGGCGACGGCTCAACCCCGCACATCTCGAATCTGACACATCGAGAATAAGAAACAAGTAAGCGCAGGACCTACGGCGTCCAATGTGTCATGGGACACCTCCCCACTCGGTGTCGCCCTACCCTTGCGCGCCCTTCCCACACCCCCGGAGAACACCGCCCTGACCTGGTATTTCACCATGGTCAACAGCAGCCACAGGAGCCACATCCGGCCACAGATGCATCTCGCCCGGACCCGGTGGTTTGACCCTCGTCACAGTGCGGTAGAGATAGTGAGCGCACGCGTGGAAACCGGCCGAGCGCCGGACCGCGACGTGTTCGCATGTCACAGGGTCGTGACTACTTCGATCGACACACGCACCAGGCGTGTGCCTGACGGATCCGCACCGGGCGTCGCCATGCCCCGGTGCCTACCCCTGGAAGAGGTGCAATGGGCGAGTTCCTCGCGGAGATCAAGGTCCGTATCAACGAGACCTACCGGTCGCTCCAGTCGGCTCAGGCCGCCGGGGACGACTTCCTCGCCGACACGCACGCGTCGGAGCTCGAGGACCTGTACCGACTCGCGGCCCGCAACGGCGTCGACGCCCGCGCCTGATCGGGCGTCGAAGAGCTCTGGGGGCCGCTCGGATCCACGTGACCGGGACGCCCCCGTAACAACGGAAGGGGCGGGGACCGAAACCGGTCCCCGCCCCTTTCGTGCGCTCAGCGGCCCTCTCAGGGCTCCGCGTCGGCGGCTCAGTCGTCGCGGTCGGCGCCCAGCTCCAGGAGCAGGGGCTCGAGCTCCTCGAAGAGCTCCGGCCGCGCGGCCACCACCAGGTCCTCGGCGGGCGGTCCCCCGCGGGCCCCGGCCACCCTCACGCCGGCCTCGGAGGCCACCAGGCCCGGAGCGGCCCAGTCCCACGGGTTCAGGCCGCGCTCGTAGTAGGCGTTGCACTGCCCCGAGGCGAGCCCGCACAGGTCCACCGCGGCCGAACCGGTACGGCGGATGTCGCGGACCCTGGGCACGACCTCCAGCAGGACCTGGGCCTGGCGCCTGCGCCGTTCGGGCACGTAACCGAAGCCCGTGGCCACCAGGGCCCGGTCCAGCGGCACCGCCGCGGGTGCGGTCAACCGCTCCCCGTCCAGGAAAGCGCCCCCGCCCCGGACCGCCTCGTACAGCCGGCGGCGCCCGGGCTGGGCCACGGCCGCGGCCACGATCTCCCCGTCGACCTCGGCGGCGATGGCCACACCCCAGTCGGGGCTGCCGTAGAGGTAGTTGACGGTGCCGTCGATCGGGTCGACGATCCAGCGGACCGGCGCTGTACCGGCCTCGTCGCCGCCCTCCTCCTCACCGAGGAAGGCGTCGCCGGGGCGCCGGTCCAGGAGCCGGGAGCGGATGAGCTCCTCGGTGGCCCGGTCCATCTTGGTGACGACGTCGGTCGGGCTGGACTTGGTGTCCAGGACGGTGATGCCCTCCTGGCCCTGTGCGGCCAGTTCACCCGCCTCGGTCGCCACGCGCACGGCGAGTGCGCGCAGGTCGTCCGGGTCGGGTGCCGGCTGCGTCGTGGTCACGTCGGTTCTCCCCCGCGGTGGCTGGTTCTTCGTTTCTTGCGGATTCTCAGAGGTGGTCGGGGCGGACCCACTCCTTGCCGAACACGTGGTGGTCCAGGAAGGCGAAGATCGTCTCGTACCAGACCCGTGCGTTGCCCGGCGTGAGGATCCAGTGGTTCTCGTCCGGGAAGTAGAGGAACTTGGCCTCCACGTTGTGCAGCACCAGGTCGCGCCACAGCCGCAGGCCCTCGCCGATCGGCACCCGGTAGTCCTTGTCGCCGTGGATGACGAGCATGGGGGTGCTGATGCGGTCGGCGCTCAGGTGCGGGGAGTTGAGCTCGTAGCGCTCGGGGCGCTCCAGCGGGGTGCCGAACTCGCGCTCCCACACCGGCGGGTGATCGGTGGACCCGTTGAACGCCTCCAGGTGCCACAGGGAGGCGTGGGAGACGATCGCGGAGAACCGGTCGGTGTGGCCGGCGATCCAGTTGGCCATGTACCCGCCGAAGGAGCCGCCCATCATCGCGGTGTGGCGGGCGTCGATGTCCTCACGCGCCTCGGCGGCGTCGGTGGCGGCCATGACGTCGGCGTGCACACGCGGGCCCCACTGGCCCCAGGCGCGGCGCAGCATCTGCTGGCCGTAGCCGGTGGACAGACCGGGGTCGGGCAGCAGGACCGCCCAACCGCGGGCGGCCAGGATCCAGGGGTTCCAGCGCCAGCTCCAGCCGTTGAAGCTCATGTAGGGGCCGCCGTGCACCCACAGCATGAGCGGGGCGGGCGAGTCGGCCGAGGCCTCCTCGGGCAGCACGAGCCAGGAACGGATCGTGGTGCCGTCGTCGGCGGTCGTCTCGACCTCGGTGAGCGTGCCCGGCATCGTGAGCTCCGAACCGGGGGTGCGCAGGTACACGGGCTCGCCGTCCTCGGTGGCCGCGTCCAGGCGCACGGGCGCGGGCGCTGCGTCCCAGGCGTCGCGCAGGGCGAAGACGTGGCGCCCGTCCGGGGAGGGGTTCAGCGCGCTGTAGGCACCGTTGTCCCCGGTCAGGCGGGTCGGCGATCCGGTGCCGAGGTCGACGCGGAACACCGGACGGCGGCCCTGCTCGTCGGCCACGATGAAGACCGAGGCGGAGTCGGGGGCCCAGGCCAGGTCGCGCGGCCACAGTTCGGACCCCTCGGCCAGGATCCGCTCCTCACCGGTACCGAGGTCGACCACGCACAGCCAGGTCCTCCGGGGCTCACCGTCGTAGTCGCCGTCGTGGTCGCGCACGCACAGGACCTTGCGGCCGTCCGGGGAGACCACGGGTGAGCCGTAGTCGTACTCGTCGGAGGAGATCAGGGTGGAGCGCTCACCGGTGGCGGTGTCCACGCGCACCAGATGGGTGCGCACCGCGCCGCCTCCCGCGGGCACGCGCCAGGTGGTGACCAGCGCCGAGCCGTCCGGGGTCAGGTCTCCGGAGGCGCCGATGAGGTCCTTGCCCGCGTCGGGGGTGAGGTCCCGGTGCTCGCCGAGCCCGGAGTCCTCGTCCTCGGGCGGGGCGGCGGTGAAGAAGCGGGGGTACTGCGGTCCGAGGTCGTGGTCCCAGGAACGGATCGGCAGGGACTCGTGCAGGATCGCGGTGACCCCGGCCTCGCGGCGCTCCTTGCGGGCCTCCTGCTCAGCCTCGGCGTCGGAGGAGTCGGGGTGGGTGTCGGCGGTGAAGGCCACCGTGCCGGCGTCGCGGGCGACGGTGAAGGAGGAGATGCCGCCGGGCCGGGTGGCCACGCGGCGGGCCTCGCCGCCGTCGGCGGGCAGCACCCACAGGGCGGGTTCGGGTTTGTCGTCGGGGCCGGCGTCGGGGTCGGGGCGGCCCGCGCCGAAGAGCACGGAACCGTCGGGGAGGAACCCGGCGCTGCTCTCTCCCTCGGCGGAGCGTGTGAGGCGGCGCGGGGCGCGCCCGCCCTCGGACTCGGGTGCGGCATCGATCTCCCACAGGGCGCTGCGGAAGCTCTTGCCGTCGGGGGATGCGCCGCTGACCGGCGCGACCAGACGGGTCCCGTCCGGGGAGAGTTGGAGGCCGTTGACGCGGCGGAGCTGAACGTATTCCGGCAGTTCGTACCAGGAACGGACCAAGACGCGTATCTCCTGTGACTCGGTGTGGACGAACACCGCTCAGGGGGTGTGGGCGGTGCTGTGTGCCCCGTGCGGCGGACGCTCGACCTGCTGCGTGTCACGCCCGTACGGGGCCCGGAACCACCTTCCCACAGGTGCCTGCGGGCACGGCAGGGCGCTGGAGGGACAGAGCATCGGGAGGGGCGGAACGGGGGCGGGGCAGGGCGCCGGGAGAAGCAGCTCCGGAGGGGCCGGTCCCGCGGGACCGGCCCGGGCGGTTCAGCAGCTGCACTGCCCCATCGCGCACGGCGGCAGCTCGCTCAGGCGCTGCTGCTCGGCGCGGCCGGTGTACTCGCGCACCAGGTCGGTGACCATCGAGACGAACGCGGGGTGGGTGCCCGGGCTGAGGGCACGCTGGTAGCCGATGCCGAGCTTCTCGGCGGTCTCGCGGGCCTCCACGTCGAGGTCGAACTTGACCTCCATGTGGTCGGAGACGAAACCGTGCGGGACGACCACGACCGCGGGAACGCCCTCGGCGGCGAGTTCCTCCATGCGGTCGTTGACGTCGGGCTCGAGCCAGGGCTGGCTGGGCGGGCCGCTGCGGCTCTGGTAGACGATCTCGAAGGGGTACTCGCGGTCCAGGCGGTCCACGACGAGGCGGGCGACCTCGTGGAGCTGGTCCCCGTAGGCGCCGGCGGGGCCGTAGGTCTCACCGGGTGCCCCGCTGCGCTCGGCCATCGCCGTGGGGATGGAGTGCGCGGAGAAGAGCAGGCGCACACCCTCGCGCTGGTCGGCGGGCAGCCGGTCGAGGGCGTCCCGGGTGTACTCCGCCAGCGGGTCGACGAAGCCGGGGTGGTCGTAGAAGGGGCGCACCAGGTCGATCTCGGGGGCGTCCTCGCCCAGGGCTTCGCGGGCCCGGTCGATGTCCTCGAGATAGGCGGTGCGGCTGGACCAGTTGCAGTAGGCGGAGGTGGGCACCGCGAGCACACGGCGCACCCCGTCCTTCTTCATCTGTTCCAGGGTGTCGGTGAGCATCGGGGTCCAGAACCGGTTGCCCCAGTAGACGGGCAGGTCGATGTCGGCCGACTCGAAGTCGGCGGTGACGGCGGCGAGCAGGTCCCGGCACTGCTGGTTGATCGGGCTGACCCCTCCGAAGAGGAAGTAGTGTTCCCCGACCTCCGCGAGCCGCTCCCTGGGGATGTTGCGTCCGCGCGTGACGTTCTCCAGGAACGGGATGACCTCGTCCTCGCCCTCCGGGCCACCGAAGGAGATGAGCAAAAACGCGTCGTAAGGCCTCATGCCCTTCATGAAACCAGTTCGGCCGCACCCGCTCGCTCCGACCCGTGGTCAGCGTGCTTGTGTTCTTGGACTCTCCCCCGCGGGGCCGCTCGTCCCGGGGTCCCAGGGACCCTGGCGGCAGAGGTGACCGGTCGGTAATGTCCGGTCGCATGACTGATGTGCTTTGGCAGACCTGGTCCGGCACCCACCGGGCACACCCGCGGCGGACCGCCTCCCCCAACGACACCGCCGAGGTGGCCGCGCAGGTGTCCGCGGCCGCCGAGGAAGGGCTGCGGGTGCGCATGGTCGGGTCCGGCCACTCGTTCACGGACGTGGCCGTCACCGACGGGGTCCTGCTCTCCCCCACCTCACTGGCCCGCTTGCGGTCGGTGGACCACGAGAAGGGCACGGCGACGGTGGACGCCGGCATGGCGCTGTGCGACTTCAACGAGGAACTGGCGCGGCACGGGCTCGCGCTGGCCAACATGGGCGACATCGCGGTGCAGACGGTCGCGGGTGCGGTGCAGACCGGGACCCACGGCACGGGGCGTGACGCCGGCGGGCTCGCCTCGCAGGTCGTAGGCCTGGAGATGGTGCTGGCCGACGGCTCGGTGGTGCGGTGCTCGGCCGACGAGGACCCGGAGCTCTTCCACGCCGCCCGGGTCGGGTTGGGCGCTTTCGGGGTACTCACGGCGGTCACCTTCGCGGTGCGCCCGGCGTTCCTGCTGCACGCGCGCGAGGAACCGATGCCGCTGGAGGAGGTGCTGGAACGCCTGCCGGAACTACGGTCGGCCAACGACCACTTCGAGTTCTTCTGGTTCCCCCACACCGGCAGCACCAACACCAAGCGCAACAACATCACCGACGGTCCGGCCCGGCCGCTGTCGCCGTTCAAGGCCTGGCTGGACGACGATCTGCTGTCCAACCGGGTCTTCGGGGGCGTCAACCGGGTGTGCCGGCGCTTCCCGGCCCTGGTTCCCGCGGTCAACCAGGTCAGCTCGCGGGCGCTGTCGGCGCGTTCCTACACCGACGCCTCGCACCGGGTGTTCGCCTCGGTGCGCGACGTGCGGTTCGTGGAGATGGAGTACGCGGTCCCGGCCGAGCACACCGAGGAGGTGCTGCGGGAGATCCGGTCGGTGGTGGACCGGCGCGGGTACCGGCTGAGTTTCCCGGTGGAGGTGCGGTTCGCCCCGGCCGACGACGTGTGGCTGTCGACCGCGTACCGGCGCGAGACCGCCTACATCGCGGTGCACATGTACCAGGGGGTGCCGTACGAGGCGTGCTTCGCGGACCTGGAGTCGGTGCTGGCGTCGGCGGGCGGGCGCCCACACTGGGGCAAACTGCACACCCGCACGCACACGGATCTGGAGAAGGTCTACCCGCAGCTCGGTGCGGCGATGGCGGTGCGCGACCGGGTCGACCCGGAGCGGCGGTTCGCCAACGCCTACCTGGACCGGGTCCTGGGCTGAGGCCGGACCGGCACTGTCGGCGGGGCGCCCGCTGGCTCGAGGCAGGGCCGCGAACGCAGGAGCGCCGCCGCGCACTCGGTGTGCACGGCGGCGCTCGTGTGCCGCGGTGGTCCGTCGGGGAGGCCCGCCTGGTGTGTCAGTCGCTCTGCAGCTCGGAGTCCTGCTCGTCCCCGGGTTCGCGCGGCGGCGGGACGGACCCGCCGGGATCGTCGCCCGGTTCCTCCTCGGCGGGCGGGTCGGTCTCCTGGTCGCCCGGGTCCGGCGTGGGCTGGGTGCCGCCGCCGTTCCCACCGCTGCCGTTGCCGCTGCCGCCGTCGGTGCCGTTGCCGCCCTCGGGCTGTTCGGTGCCCGGTTCGGTGGGCTGGCCCTGTTCCGGCTGCGGCGTGGGCTCCGGTTCCGGGGTGGCCGGCTCCTCGGTGGGAGCGTCCTCGACGACCGGCTCCTCGGGCTCCGGCTCGGGCTCCTCCTCGACCGGAGCGGAGTTGCCTCCCACGATCGAGGGCGAGGTCTGCTCGTCCAGGCCGCGGGTCCAGGCGGTCAGGGAACGCCCGGTGAGCAGCTCGAAGGCCAGGATGACCAGCATCACGACGGTGAAGACCAGGGCGGCCGGGATCAGGACCGCGCGCCACCCGCGGCGGCGCGGTGTCGGCGCCTCCTCGGGTTCGTCGGCGGTGCTGTCGCCGTCGCCGCCGTCATCGTCGCCGCCGGTGCGAGCGGGTTCCCACACGGCCGTCCCGGCGTCCGCCTCCTGGGTCTGGGCCGGGATCAGGACGGTCTCCTCGGGGTCGACGGCACCCCCGTGCCCGTCGACCCGCGTGGCCTCCTGGTCGGCCTGGGCGAGGTCGGCGCCCAGGACCGGCATGGCCATGGTCCGGGTGGCGTCGTCGTCCTGCTGCACCGGCGGCAGGTCGACGCTGATGTTCTGCGTCCCGGTCGCGGCGGACGCACCCCTGCCCTTGGCCGCGCCCGGTGCCTTGGTCGCGACGGCCTTCTCCGCGAGCTGCTTGGCCTGTTCCCCGCTGCGCGAGAACCAGTGGGAGAGCAGCGGGCTGGCGCTGGTGCTCAGGATCGCCATGACCGCGGTCCCGATCACGGTCCCGTAGACGTCCAGGTAGGAGGCCAGGGTCGCCGCGGTGAGTGTGGCCAGGCCTGCGGCCGCGACCTGCGCGAAGCTCAGGTCGATCTTCTTGCCGCCCTGGCCCCGGCCGTCGTCGCCGCCCCGGTCACCGGATCCGTGGTCACGGTCGGGGTGTTCGTCCCCGGGTCCGTCCGGGGTCTGGGTTCGGCCCATCCGGGTTCCCCTCTTGACTGGGCCGTGTCGGCGCACGGCGTACTTCGGTCGTGGTCTCTGGGATGGGCGTGTGGTGGGCCAATCCGCACCACGGGCCACAGGCTCCACATAACGCCCATAAGGGGATAACTAAGACTAAGGGCGACAGGTGCCCGATAACGCCATCAAACAAGAAGCATCACTGTCTAGTGACCACCGGCGTGTCGAGTTGCGCCCGCATACGTCCCTGTGTTGGGGCAACGTGTGGAGACCCGGGTTTTTCACCGGACCTGGGGTGGTTCGTGCGGTCCGGGATACCATCACCGCGGAGCCCCGTGCGGAATCGTCGACATTCCCCCACGAACGCTCCCGGTCGCCGACGGACCAGCGTGCCAAGATTGGCACCGGAAGCGACCGTGAGGGCCTCGGGCAGGTTCCGGGGCCGCTCCCACTGTGGCGAGAGCCACGGACCGGGAGGCGGGCACACAGTTCGGACAGGCCGGGCGCGGTTCTGGCCGGACCGGGTGTCGGCCGACCAGACTTGGAGAACGCGGGGGTCGGGTCGCGGGATCAGCCCCTCGACGGGACGCGAAAGGGAGGGCGATGCACGAGCTTCGCCTCGTGGCCGTGAGTGAGGACGGCGCCTACTTGGTGCTCGCCAGTACCGGCCGTGGAACCCGTTTCATGCTGCCCGTCGATGACCGCCTACGCGCCGCTGTACGCGGCCAGTTCTCCCGGCTCGGCCAGTACGAGATCGAAGTGGAGAATCCGTTGCGCCCCAAGGAAATCCAGGCCCGCATCCGGTCCGGCGAGACCGCGGAGGCCATCTCCGAGATCTCCGGCATACCGATCGAACGGGTCCGTTGGTTCGAGGGTCCCGTGCTCCAGGAACGCGGGTACATCGCACAGCAGGCCCAGAACGCCACCGTGCGTTCCCAGGGGGAGGCCGCGCCCGGCTCGACCCTGGAGGAGCTCGTCACCAAACGCATCGGCGCCCACCAGTTGGAGACCGGCGACGCGGAGTGGGACTCCTGGAAGCGCGAGGACCGCACCTGGCAGCTCAGGCTCGTCTACCTCCACCGGGGCGAGGAGCGCACGGCCCACTGGCTGTACGAGCCCAGACACAACAGCGTGAGCCCCGCCGACGAGGAGGCGGCCCGTTTCTCCTCGCCCGAACCCTTCGAGAGCGTGCAGGGCCCGGGCGCCAACGTCACACCCTTCGCCCCGCGCCGGAGCGAGCCGGCACCCGCGCCCGCGCCGCCTGCCCCGCCTGCGCCGGAGCCCGCGTCCGAGGCCCCGTCGCGTGAACCCCGGCCCGCCGAGCAGGAGCGTCCCGAGCCCCGCTACCCCGCCGCCGAACAGCGGCGCAGGCAGGAGGAGGCGCAGGCGCAGTCCCAGCGGGACGAGCCGCTGCGTCCTGCGGGCGGGCGCGCGCAGACCGACCAGTTCGGTGTTCCGCTGACCGAGGAGCGCCGGCGCCTGGCCGAGGAGCGGCGCAGGCCCGCAGCCGAGCCCCGGCACCCGCGTCCGGGGCAGGACCCCTACTTCGACCCGACCGAGAGCGACCCGGCCGCCCGTCCTGAGACCGCACCGCGCCCCGGCCCCGCGGCGCCGCCGAGCGCGCCCCCGCCGGCCGCGCCCGAACGTCCCGCTGCGGTGGAGCCTCCCGCCGCGGCAGAACGCTTCGCGGCCCCGGAACGGCCCGCCGAGACCGAACGTCCCCGCAGGACCGAGCAGCCCGCCGCCCCGGACTGGTTGGACTCCCGTCCCGCCCGTCCCGCCGAGCCTCCGGCCCCCGAGTCCGCGCCGCCGGCCGCTGAACCGCCCGCGCAGCCCGAGCGCCCGCGCAGGCGCCGCGCCACCATCGACCTCAACGACACCGGCCGTCCGCGCCGGGCCGCCGAACAGGCAGGACCGCCCGCACCCGCCGCCGACCAGGGCGCCGAGCGCCCCGCGCCCAAGCGCAAGGGCCGAGGGCGGCGGGCGTCGGTCCCGTCCTGGGACGAGATCATGTTCGGTTCCAAGAAGAGCGATTGACCACCCGCGCCGGCCCGACCGGGCCGGGGCGCACCCGACGAGGACCGCGAGGACCGCTGATCAGCGGTCCTCGTCCGCTGTGCGGGGGCTCTCGCCGTCGTGGGCGTCCCGGCGTTCCGGGGCGTCGGGGGCGGTGGGATTGCTGGGGCCTTCGGGGCCGGTGGGGCTCTCGGGCCCTTCGGGGGCGCTGGAGACGCCGGCACCGCTGGGGCCCGGCTGCGCGGAGGACGTTCCGCGTTCCACCAGGAAGGGGCGCACCATCGCCGGGGTGACGTCGGCGGCGAAGGCCACCGACCCCGGGAGGGAAGCGTCCTGGGCGGTGTAACCCCCTGCGCCGGCACCGACGGTGACCTGCAGGTTCGCGAGTCCGGAACGGCGCTGGAACAGGGTCTGGGTCCAGGTCCAGCCGATCACCGCGGAGCGTTCCACGACGGCCTGACCGCGCTGGAGCGAACCCGAGCGGACGCTGACGTAGGCGCCGTCGTAGCCGTGGCCGAGCGAGCGGTAGCGGTCGATGCCCAGCGGTACACCGAGGACGGCCATGACCGCCGAGGCGATGACGAGCCAGTTCCAGTCCAGGGCCACGCCGACCGCACCCGTGAGCAGGAACGGGCCCACCGAGCGGATCAGGCGGCGGGACAGGGCCGCGCGCGGGTGGCGCCGGAGCCCGCCGTCGTAGCGGTCCAGGGCGCGTTCGACGACCGAGGCCACCTGTGGGCGCGGTCCGGTCGGGAGCAGGACCGCGCGGGTGGCGACCTCGCCCAGGCCGGTGACGATCGCACGCAGGCGCACGGCGCTCCGGGTGCGTTCGAGCGGGTTGTCCTGGAGTTCGTGCCCGCGGATCCGGCGCTTCTCCAAGGTGACGCTGCGGCGGGTGAGCAGGCCGCGCTCGGCGACGAGGGAGCCCTCGCGGCCCTTGAGGGTGAAACCCCAGTTGGTGACCGTGTAGGAGACCACGGCGAAGACCGGCATCAGGAGCACCAACGCCACCGGGATCCCGATGGCCAGGGTGGTGAGCAGGGCGCGGTCGGTGGCGTCGATCCAGCCCACGACGGTGTCGGTGGCGGCCTCCATCTGGGCCGCGGACTGCTGGAGGAGGCCGATCGCCGTGGCCAGCAGCGCGAACGGGGTGAGGAGGTGGGCCAGGCTCAGGGCGCCGAAGAGGTACCAGGAGCGCGGCATCTCGAAGTAGGTGACGGTCTCCGGCTCGGCCGCGGCGGGCTCCTCGTCCCCCTCGGTGCGTGCCTCCCCCGTCTCGGTGAGCACGGCGCGGCGGCGCAGGAGCTCGCCCCGGAGGCGGTCGGCCTCGGCGGCGTCGACGGCGTCGAGCTTGCCGTCCTCGGTGGCCATGGAACCGGCGGCGGCCTCGATGTGGACCACGGACACACCCAGCATCCGGTGCAGGAGGCTGCTGGTGACGTCGACGCCGCGGATGCGTTCCAGCGGGATGGTGCGGCGTTCCCGGCGGATGAGGCCCTTGCGGATCTCGATGCGGTCGTCGGTGATCTCGTAACGCAGCGTCTGCCACGTGACGAACCCGCCGACGAGCAGCATCACGACGGTCGCACCGGTGGCCGCGAGCAGCCACGGGTTGAAGCCGCCGATGACCAGGCCGATGAGGATCGGGAGGAGGATGCTGCGCAACTGGTTGATGGGGCCGACGACCATGCTGCGGGGGCTGAGGCGTCGGCCGCTCTCGGAGGTGAACGGCTGGGAGGCCTCTTCGGTCCACCACTCCCGCGGCCCCGGCGGGTGATGGCCCTCGGGGACGCCGTGGGCGTTGCCCCACTGGCTCTGCGGCCCCCACCCGTTCTGGGGTCCCTGCGCCTGCCACTGCACCTGCCCCGGGTACGCCCCGCCCTGGGGCGGACCCCAACGCGCACGCTCGTAGGCCCACGCGTCCTGCGGATACGGCCCCTGCCCACCGGCAGGTCCAACAGGGCCCTCGGCCGCCTCGCGCGGATAGGCACCAGAAGCACCACCAGCGACGTCGCTGCGCGACGTGCTCTCCCCACGCGGAGGCGGACCGTTGCCCTGAGCGCTCACCGGACCTTGCGATGCCGGAAGAGCTCGCTCGGACGCAGCCGCGTCCTGCGGACGGGCACCGGACGCAGCGCCCACCTCGTCGCCACGCGACGCGATCTCAGGGTGCGGTACAGAGCCCGAACCCGGGCCGCCCTGGGGCGGGCCCCAGCGCGCACGCTCGTAGGCCCACGCATCCTGCGGATACGGCCCCTGCCCACCGGCAGGGCCTTCGGCCTTGTCCCCCGCCCCAGCGGAGTGAGCCCCACTCTCGGCACGCGAGTCAGGACCGGAGTCCTGAGTACTCCCCGGACCTTGCGATGTCGGAAGAGCGCGCTCGGACGCAGCCGCGTCCTGCCCGTAGGCAGGGCCGGCGGGGCCGGGCGCCGCGCCGACGCCGTCGCTGCGCGACGTGCTTCCCCCGCTCGAGGAAGGGCCGGTCACCGCCCCGCCCTGGGGCGGACCCCAACGCGCACGCTCGTAGGCCCACGCGTCCTGCGGATACGCCCCGGGGACCTCGGGCCCGGACTGCGGGCGGGGACCAGGGGTACCGCCGTCCGCGCCGTCGCGGGGCGGGCCCCAGCGGGTCGACCCGTGCCCGGGTGCGTCTGCCGGGCCCGCATCGGTTCCAGCGAACGGGGTGGTCATGCCCGCCCCAGGCCCCTCCGGGCGAGCTTCATGGGGCGTCGCACCCTGCGGCTCCGAGGGCTCTTCCTGCGAAGGCCTCTGGGCACCGCTCCGGTCCTGGACCGGGTTCTCCCCCGCGGGACGCCCGTCCTCCGGACGGCGCTCCCACACCGGGCCGCTGCCCTGTCCGGGTACGTGGCCCTGCGGCCCCCGACCGGCGCTCTCGTTCCGGAGCGCGTCCCGCATCCCATGCTCATGACGAACACCGGACGGATCCGCACCGGGCCCCTGTCCGCGCTGGGGCGGGCCCCAGCGGGCACGCTCGGACACAGCCGCGTCCTGCGGGCGGTCGGGCTCGGGGGCAGCGGGCTCCTGGGCCTGGCGCCACTGGTACGGGTAACGCCCCGCGGTGTGGCCGGCGGGGCCGCGGGCCCAACGCTCGCGTTCGGGGTCCGGGGGGCCGGGGCTCTCGTGCTCGTCGTTCATCAGGTCGCGTCGTCCCGGAGTGTCGCGGCGCGCGCGGCCAGCTCCTCGCTGAGCACACGCGCTTCCTCGGCGTCCAGCCCTTCGATCGTGGAAGAACCCGCGTAGGAGGCGGTCTGCACCTGCAGGGTGGCCACGTCGAAGACCCGCTCCAGCATGGCCTGGGTGTGGTCCACGGTCTGGATCCGGTTCACCGGCACCAACTGCCAGGCGCGGGCGATCCACCCTGCCCGGGTGTAGATGACGTCCTCACCGACCTCCCAGCGGTGCACCCGGTAACGCCACGACGGCACCACGGCGATCTTGAGGAGCCCGTAGATGCCGTAGGCGATCGGCAGCACCCGGGCGTTCTCGCTCAGCCAGTCCGGGATCCACGGCAGGGGCAGGTTGGCCAGCATCGCCGCGACGACGCTGACGAAGACCAGGTTGAGGGCCACCCCGATGACCATGCGCACCGTCCACACCCCGACGGCGCGCCCGCTGACCCTGCGCAGGGGCGGGCGCAGTTCGGCCGTGTGTCCTTCCTCCGTGCGGGGCTCTCGGGGTTCCTCCCCCGGTTCGGGACGGTCGTCGTGGGCGGGGCTGTTCAACACGCGACCGAGTCTAGGCCGTGTGGGCCGGGGTCAGGCGGGAACCCGGCTCCGCACGGGGGAATGGGCGACGTCAGGGCCGTGTTCCCGTCTCGTCAGCGTTCTGTCAGAGCGTCTCGGCACACTTGCGTACAGACGTTGAACGGAGGACGAAATGACCCACGCCATTCGCGCGGAGGGGCTGGTCAAGGAGTTCAAGGGCAAACGCGCCCTGGACCGGGTCGACCTGACCGCCAGGAGAGGGGCCGTTCTGGGCGTGCTGGGTCCCAACGGCTCCGGCAAGACCACGACGGTGCGCATCCTGGCGACCCTGCTGCGCCCCGACGCCGGGCACGCGGAGGTCGACGGGTTCGACGTGCTGCGCCACCCCCACGAGGTGCGCCGCCTCATCGGGCTGACGGGCCAGTACGCGGCCGTGGACGAGGAACTCACCGGAACGCAGAACCTGGTACTCATCGCCCGCCTCCTCGGGTTCGACCGCGCCCAGGCCCGGGTCCGCTCCGCCGAACTCCTGGAACAGTTCGGGCTCTCCGACGCCGCCGACCGCCCCACCAAGGGCTACTCGGGCGGTATGCGCCGGCGCCTCGACCTGGCCGCGAGCATGATCGGCCGCCCCTCGATGCTCTACCTGGACGAGCCGACCACCGGACTGGACCCGCACAGCCGCAATGAGCTCTGGGAGGTCGTGCGCCGCCAGGTCGACGCCGGGGTCACGGTCCTGCTCACCACCCAGTACCTCGAGGAGGCCGACCACCTCGCCGACGACATCGTGGTCCTTGACCACGGCCGTGTCATCAGCGAGGGCACCCCCGAGCAGCTCAAGGACAGCGCAGGGACCCAGGTGCTGGAACTGCGCACCGCCGAGACCGACCAGCTCGGGCTCGCCGTCAAGGTGGTCGAGGCCGTCACCAGCGCACCCGTGTCCGACGACGGGCTCGTGGCCCGAGTCCCCGTCACCGATTCGGCGGTGCTGCCCGAGGTGGTGCGCCGCCTGGACGAGCAGGGCGTGGCGGTGGGAGAGCTGTCGCTGCGCAAGCCGAGCCTGGACGAGGTCTTCCTGGCGCTGACCGGCCAGCCCGCCGAAGCCCAGGAGACCAGCGAGGAGACTTCAGCATGAGTGCCGTGACCACCGACTCCCCGACCGGTCCGGCCGGCCCGACCCCCCTGGCCCCGCAGAGCGTCACCCCGCTGCGCACCGTCCAGCAGGGCCTTCAGCTGGCCTGGCGCAGCGTGCTCAAGATCAAGGCCAACCCCGAAGAGGTCCTGGGCCTGATCCTGCAGCCGGTCATGTTCGTGACCCTGTTCGTGTTCGTGTTCGGACAGGCGATGATGGGCGACTGGCAGTCCTACCGTGACTTCCTCATGCCCGGCATCATCGCCCAGTCGGTCATCTTCGCGACGCTGGGCACCGGTTTCTCGCTCAGCCAGGACGTGGAGAAGGGCATCTTCGACCGGTTCCGGTCCCTGCCCATCGCCCGCTCGGCCCCGCTGGTCGGTGCGATCCTGGGCGACCTGGTCCGCTACACGATCACCGTGGTGATGGTGCTGATCGTGGGCCTGGCGATCGGCTTCCGTCCCGAGGGCGGCGCACTGGGTGTGGTCGTGGCGGGCGCGCTGATCCTGCTGTTCGCCTTCGCCCTGTGCTGGATGTCGGCGTTCGTGGGGATGATCGTGCGCACCCCGATGTCGGTGCAGGCGTTCGGGATGATCCTGATGTTCCCGCTGACCTTCGGCAGTTCGGCGTTCGTCGCCCCGGAATCGATGCCGGGCTGGCTGCAGACCGTGGCCGTCAACAACCCGGTCAGCCACGTGGTCGACGCGATGCGCGGACTCATGATCGGCGGGGACGTGGCCGGTCCGATCTTCTGGACCCTGGTGTGGACGGCCATCATCACGGCCGTGTTCTTCCCGCTGGCGGCCTGGGCCTACCGCCGCCGCACCTGAGCCCTCTCCGGACCCTCGCCCTCTTCCGCGCCCGGACGTCCGGGCGCGCGGGGAGGGCGGGGGTTCGCGACCCGTCGGGGTACGTGGCCGGAGAGGCGTTCGGCCAGGGCGTCGCCGATCCCCTCGGGGCAGGCCTCCCTCCCCCGGGCGAGCAGGGCCCCGTAGCGTTCGGGGCCCAGCGCACGGTCGAGGTGTTCCCGGGCCTCCACCACGTCGGGTTCGGCGAGTTCGGGCAGGCCGCGCAGCGCCTCCCCGTACCCGATCAGGAGCGCGGCGTCCTCGGGGTCGCGGCCGACCGACAGAACGCCGAGCAGTTCGGCGATCTCGGCGCCGACCGGTCCGGGCGCGCCCCGGACGGAGGCGACCGACCAGGCGCGCCCGAGCATCTCGAGCGCCTCGTGCTCCCTCCCGGCCCGCCGGTGGACGGTGGCGGCCAGTCCCCACCATGCCGGTTCGACGTAGATCCAGGAGAACCCGCCGAGGTTGGTGACCTCCTCGGTGTGGTGTTCGATCAGGTCCACGGCCCGGTCCAGGTCGCCCTCCTCCCGGGCTGCCTGCACCCGCGCCATGATCCACAGCACCCGGTGGTCCTGTTCCAGACGCCCCGCCACGGGGGCCAGGGCGTCCAGGTCCGCACGGGCGGCGTCGAGGTCGCCCTCGAGGACGGCGACCTGGACACAGCGGAGCGCGAAGACGGTGGCCATGTCGTGCAACCCGGTGCTCTCCGCGATCCGCCGCCCCTCGGCGAGCAGACTGCGCGCACGGGCCAGGTCGGAGTAGCGGTACAGGTCGGCGGACTGGGCCAGCGCCTGGCAGGTCCCCCACGGGTCACCCAGGTACCGGAAGTCCTCCCAGGCGCGCAGAGCGCGGTCGAGCCCGTGGTCCGCGCGCCCGTGCACGACGTCCGCCAGGGCGAGCATGATCTCGATCGAGGCGCGCGTCCACCGGTCCGCCCCGTCCAGCGCATCGGCCAGGCGCCCCAGGTGCCTGCTCCCGTCGGGGCCGACCAGCGCCGCGTAGAGCAGCGCGTTGACCAGTACGGGGTGGTACTCGGCCAGGCGCCCCTCAGGGGCCAGCACGGCGTCGATCTCGGCCATGAGCTCTTCGGCGTGGTCGAGCTCCAGGTCGATGCGGACCGAGGCCCGGTGGAACAGGCAGCACGCGTGCGCGACCGCCCTCCCCGGGGGCATGCGGTCCTCGAAGGAGTCCAGGACCTGCGACGACCAGCGGGCCAGGGGTTCCCAGTCGCCCTCGATGGTCCAGTACCACTGCCCGTACTCGATCAGGTCCAGGGCCAGGTCGGCGTCACCGGAGTCCACGGCCCAGCGCAGGGCGGCGCCGAACCCCGCGGCGTCGTCGGCCAACGACGCGAGCACGGAGGCCTGGCGGGCCCCGCGCAGGCCCGCGTCGGCCTCGCGCCACAGGTCCCGCACGTACCGGGAGTGCTCGGTACGCACCCGTGCGGCCTCGCCGCTCTCGACGAGGCGTTCGTCGGCGTAGGCGCGGACGGTCTCCAGGAGCCGGTACCGCGGCTGTTCGGGGTCGGCGGTCCCGGCGTCGGCCACCACGAGCGACTGGTCGACGAGGGAGAAGAGGGCCTCCCACACGTCCACGCCGTCCACCTCGGTGGTCCCGGGGTCGGCGCACACCCGTTCCACCGCGCTCAGACCCGCACCGCCGGGCACGACCGACAGCCGCGCGAGCAGGCGGCGTTCGGCGCGGCCGAGCAGGTCCCAACTCCAGTCGACGACGGCGCGCAGGGTCCGGTGCCGGGGCAGGGTGGAGCGCTGGGGGCCGGTCAGGAGGCGGAACCGGTCGCACAGGCGCGCGGACAGGTGCGCGGGGCCCATCGAGCGCAGGCGGGCGGCGGCCAGTTCCAGGGCGAGCGGGATCCCGTCGAGCTCGCGCACGATCTGCACGACGTCGCCCACGTTGTCGGGCCCGACGGCGAAGTCGGGGCGTACGGCGCGGGCGCGGTCGGCGAACAGGGCCACGGAGGGGTACCGCGAGGCCTCGGCAGCCCCGGAGCCCTCGGGGGGCAGGGCCAGCGGCGGGACGGGCAGCAAGCGTTCACCGGGCACTTCGAGCGGCGCACGGGAGGTCGCCAGGACGGTGAGCGCGGGGCAGCGCGCGAGCAGGGCCTGCACGGTGCCGGCGGCCGCGTCGAGCAGGTGTTCGCAGTTGTCCAGCACCAGCAGGGCGCTGCGCCGGGCGAGGTAGGCGGCGACGCGGTCCAGGGCCGAGGGCGCGGCGGATCCGACGGCGCGCGGGCCCAGGCGTGTGCCCTCCCTCAGGCCCAGGGTCGCGGCGACGGTCTCCGCGAGGTCGTCGCCCTCGGCGAGCGGGGCGAGTTCGACGAACCACGCGCCGTCCTCGACCTGGTCGTCCCCGTCCTCGACGAAGGCGGTCGCGGTCTCCACGGCCAGGCGGGTCTTGCCTGCGCCACCGGGTCCGGTGAGGGTGACCAGGCGCGCGCGGGTGAGCAGGTCCCGGGCGCCGGCGCTCTCCTCCTCGCGCGGCACGAAGCTGGTCAGGGCCAGTGGGAGGCGCACACGTTCGGCCGCGGGGTCGTGGGGGCCGGCGTCGGCGTCCGGATGCTCGGGATCGGGACCGGTCCGCCCCGGCTCGTCCGCCGCCCGGGGCGCGAGCTCACCGCGCAGCAGGCGCAGGTGCAGGTTCTCCAGGTGCGGTGACGGGTCCAGCCCCAGGGTGTCGGCGAGGTGCTCACTGAACCCGGTGTAGGCGGCGAGGGCGTCGGCCACGCGCCCCTGGGCGGCCAGGGAACGCATGAGCAGCTCCACGGGGCGTTCCCGGTAGCGGTCCTCGGCCGCAAGGGCCTCGGCCTCGGGCAGCACGCCGGCGGGGTCGCGCTCCAGGCGGGCGGCGAGGTGGTCCTCCACGACCGTGCGGTGCAGGCCCTCGAGCCGGACCACGGTCTCCTCGGCCACACCGCGCGCGGTCAGGTCGGGCAGGGGCCGTCCCCGCCACAGGGACCGGGCGCGGGACAGGTCGCGTTCGGCCCCGGCGCTGTCGCCCTCCTTGAGCAGGGCACGACCCGAACGGGCCAGGCCCTCGTACGCGTGCAGGTCGACGCTGCCGGGGTCGGCGTCGAGGCGGTAACCGGTGCCGTCGCCGTCGACGGTGACCTCGTCCCCGAGGGTGCGGCGCAGGCGGGAGACCAGCGCCTGCAGGGTGTTGGGCGGAGGAAGGCTCTCGCGGTCGGGCCACACGGCCTCGGCCAGGGCCTCCCCGCTCACGCGTGCACCCGCGCGCAGCAGCAACAGGCTCAGCAGGGCACGCAGACGCGGTCCGCCGACGGCCACGGGCTGCCCGCGGTCGTCGCGGACCTGGAGAGGACCGAGAACGCTGAACCACACACGTCCATCATGACCGATGACCGACCTTGCCGCGGCGGCCAGTAAAGTTCGCTCAGGACCCCAGGGTCCGACACCAGCGAGTCCGCCTGCCGGCCGGCGCCCCCGAGTGCGCGGCGCCACCCGGCAGGCCCCGAGAGCCCAGCAGGAGCCCCATTGTTCCCGGTCCTCCCATCCACCCGGATCCCTGCGCCGCGTCCGGTGCGTCGAGCCTCCGCCGCCACGCGCGCCGGTGCGGTGGCGGCGGGTGCGGCCGTGGTCGCGACCACCGGCTGCGGGATGTTCACCCCCGGGCTGAGCGGGGAGATGCCCGACGACATCACCGTGACCAGCCCCCTGATGCAGGAGGGCCAACCGCTCCCCGAGGTCTACACGTGCGAGGGCGTGGAGAGCGAGGACGGAGCGGAGATCGCCGGGGCCTCGCCGCCGCTGAGCTGGTCCGGGATGCCCGAGGGCGCGGGGTCGACGGCGCTGGTGGTCGACGACCCCAGCGAGGCGACGGTCTTCTGGGTCGTGCACGACCTCGACCCCCAGCTCGTGGAGCTGCGCCAGAACACGATCCCCACCGACGCCAAGCAGGCGCAGAACAGCGCGGGCGAGGCCGAGTACACGGCGCCCTGCCCCGAGGAGGACGCCCTCTACGAGTACCGGTTCACGGTCTACGCGTTGGAGGAGGGCCTCGGCCTGCCCGACGGTGCCGAGTTGGAGACCACGTTGGAGGCCATCTCCGAACGTGCCATCGCACGCGGCACCCTGGTCGCCGAGAGCGATTAGCGCCGCCGGCCGGCCCGTGTGACGGATCACCGGCCGCTGCGCTGGAGTGCGCTCAGGAAGCCCCCGGCGCCCTCTGCACACGGCGCACAACAACACATACAGTGGGGTCGTGCCCCTCGCCCCATTTCAGATGACCGATACCCGTCCAGTCACCGCGCGGCACCTGACCTGAGACCGCGGTGGACCCCCGACACCTCCTCAGTCACCCGGCCCGGGGTCCACGGGCACGCCGGCCTCCACGGTCGCCGTCCCGTGCTCGGACACCCGGTGTCCGGCCCGGGCTCGTCGCGGGTGCGGCCGACCTCCCCAAGGTAGTGCGTACACCATGACCGTCACCGTCATCCTCATCATCGCCGTCATCGTCGTGCTCGCCGTGCTCCTGCTCCTGCTCCTGCTCCTGGGCATGCGGGCGCTGAACCCGGGTTCGCGCTCGGACGACCACGACGGTTTCGACGACGAATACGACTACGACGACACCGAGGACGACCGGGACGGGGACGCACCGCGCGGGCGACGCCCTCGCAAGGCGCCCGGTGTGCCGGGGTTCCTGAAGCGGCGCCGGGTCGACTGGGAGGACGACGACGGCGACGACGACGGGCTCTCGGACAACGACTTCTGGTCGAGTCTGAACGAGGAGGGGCCGGCGCAGCGCCCGTCCCAGGGGCGGGGCCGCGGCGGTCACGGCGGCCAGTACGACGAGTACGACGACGGGTACGACGACCACGAGTACGACGACGGACCTTACGAGGACGAGTACGGGTACGAGGACGAGCACGGCGACCGTAACGGCCCCCGCACCCCGGTGGGCGGCTCGGACCTGGGACAGGGGCCGCCGGCGAACGCGGCGCCGTCCGCGCCCGGGCCGCAGACCAACATGATGGCGCTGGCCGACCTTGGCCGCGGGGACGGTCCGCAGCAGGGCAGCGGCCCGGCCGGCGGCGACCAGGGGCGCCACGGCCCGGGGCGTGAGCGGCCCGAGGCGCCCTACCCAGGGCCCGAGCGCTCCGAGCAGTCCATGTCCGAGACCGTGGCCTACCCCGGTCCACCGTCCCCCGGCACCGAGCGCGCCGAGCCCTACCGCGACGAGCGTCCCTCGCTGCCCTCGGCCGACGACAGCCGGGGCCTGCCTGCCGCGGGGCCCTCCGGTGACAGCCACGACCCGCTGGGTTCCGGGTCCTGGTCGACGGGGCCCTCGGCGCTGCCACCGCGCTCGGAGGACCCGCTCGGCGGCCCGCTCAGCGCACCCTCGGCGGGGCCGGGCACTCCTTACGCGGGGGGTCCCGGGGCCGTGGGTGGCGGGCCGGCCGGCCCGTCGGGCCAACCGGGGCAGCCCACCCCGTCCGCGCCCTACGGTGCACCGTTCGACGGCGGGCGCCCGTCCACGGGTCCGTCCCAGGGGCCGGGGTCTCCGTACGACAGCGGCACGCACACCCGGCCCGAACCGGGCTCCGGATCGCGCCCCTCCCACGACCCGCTGGACCCGGACTTCCGGCCCGCGCCGAGCAGCTCCGGGCCCGAACCCGTCTCCCCGATCTGGTCGAGCATGGACACCGGCGCGCACCAGCGCCCCGACCCTTCGGTACTGCGTTCCCCGGAGCCGCCCGCGACCGGGGGCCCGTCCCCGTACGGCGGCACCGATCAGGGACCCGGGCAGCCGGGGCGGTCCGACCCGCTCGGCGGCCACGGCGCCCCGTTCGGGCAGAGCGGACCGAACCCACCGGCACAGCCCTCCCCTTACGACAGCGGCACCCACAGCCGCCCCGGTCAGGGGCCGACGGCGTGGGGATCGCCGGAGGACACCGGTAACCACACCCGCACCGACCAGGGCCCCGCACCTTGGGGCAGCCCGAACGACACGGGCGGGTACACACGCCCCGGCCAGGGCCCCGCACCCTGGGGCAACGCGAACGACACCGGCGGCCACGCGCGCCCCGACCAGGGGCAGGCCCCCTGGGGTGGACCGGGCGGGGCCCCGCAGTGGGGCGGCCCGGGCGACAGCGGCTCGCGCACACCGGCCTCCGGGTGGAGCCCCGCCGCGGACACCGGGAACCACAGCCGCCCGGCACCGGGCTCACCGATGTGGGGCGAGACGGGCGTCACCGGAAACCCGAACGACACCGGCAACCACACCCACCCGGGGCAGGGCCGGGCCCCCTGGGGCCACCCGAACGACCCCACGGCCTCTCCCGGCCGGGCACCCCAGTGGGGTGAGCCCAACGACACCGGCAGCCACGCGCGCCCCGACCAGGGCGGATCGCCGTGGGGCACGCCCTCCGGGCTCTCCGCGGCCGGCGGGGACCGCCCCTGGGACACCGGCTCCCACAGCCGTTCCGCCCAGGAGACCGACCCCTACGGATGGCAGGGCTCCTCCTACGACAGCGGCACCCACACCCGCCCGGGCGGCGGCCCCGGCGCTCCGGGCACCGGGTGGGAGAACCCGGGGGCCGGCGCACCGAACGACGGCGTTCCGGCCGGACACCCGGGAGGCTCGTACGGCACACCGGGTTGGGGCAGCGGCGCTCCGGACCACTCGGCTCCGGCCTCCGCGTCCCAGGAGACCGACGCCTACGGGTGGCAGGGTTCGCCCTACGACAGCGGGAGCCACACCCGTCCTGGGCAGGGCCCGGCGCCGTGGGGTGCGCCCGAGGACACCGGAGGCCACACACGCGCCGACGCGGGCGGCGCCCCGATGTGGGGCAACCCGAACGACATGGCCACCCAGGTCCACCCGCCCGTCTCCGGATGGAACCCGAACGAGGACACCGGAACGCACAGCCGTCCTGCACCGGGCGGTCCCCCGATGTGGGGCAACCCCGGCGGCCCCGAGAACTCGAACGACACCGGCAATCACACGCGCCCCGGGCAGGGACCGGGCACGTGGGGTCCGGCCCAGGACACCGGCAACCACCACCGCCCCTGGGACACCGGGACGCACACACGCCCCGCCCAGGAGACCGACCCCTACGGATGTCAGGGCTCGCCCTACGACAGCGGCACCCACGAACGCCCGCTGCCCGGCGACGTCCCGCCGTGGGGTGTCCAGGACAGTGGTGGTCCGGGCGGCCCGACCGGTGCACACGGCGGTTACGGAGCGCACCAGGGGAACGGGCCCTCGCCCTTCGACAGCGGGACCCATGCGGCCCAGGCCGGCCCCGGCGGACCCGCCCAGGCACCGCAGGACCCCCTGTGGAACAACCCGCTCCAACCGGGGCCGGGCGCCGGCCCCTACGCTCCCGGCGAGCCGCCGACGCACCCGTACCAGGCCCCGCCCACGGGCGGGTACCCGGCCGACCTGTGGTCGGGCGGCGCCCCCGGGTACGCCGGCGAGCCCCCGCAGAACGAGGCCCCCGGGCCCGGCTACGCGGACATGCTCGACGGCGGCTACACCCCTCCGGCCCCTCCCCAGCACGGCGGCCCCGCGCCGGCCGACGGGTGGGGCAACCCCTCGCCCACGGGCGCGACCGATCCCTACCCGCGGGACGCCTACGGTCGGCCCCTCCCGCCCGAGGGGTACTACGACGGTCACCACGACGACGGCCGTTTCCGCTGACACCGTTCCGCCCCGGGGATGACATCGTGTGATCACCCCCACAGTGGTGGGCGGCTCAGAAGTTCACGACGCCGAGGCGGCGCACCCCGCGCCACCTCGGCGTTCTTCGTGTGTGTCCGGCGTGCTTCACGCCTGTGACATCACGGAGAACTCTCCCGCGATCGACACACTCCGTAACACTGCGACCGCAGAAGTGACTACAGTTGGTGATTGTCGAGACACAATGCGCGGCCCTTCGGTCCCGTGTGCCCACACACGACACCCTCCACCGTTCCGGTCCGCAGCCCCCGTGCGCCGACGCATCACTTGCCTGGTCCAACCCGAACGGAGTAACCATGCGCAACGACGCCCAGGGAGCACCGCCCCGAGAGCCGTCCGCACCACCGGGCGGCCGCGGGGCATCCTTGGACCGCAAAGGGATCACCGCTGATGTCGGTGCTTCCCTCGTGGTCTTCCTGGTCGCCGTCCCCCTGTCCCTGGGGATCGCCGTCGCTTCGGGCGCGCCCCTCATCGCAGGCCTCATCGCCGCCGTCGTCGGCGGGATCGTGGCCGGCGCCGTCGGTGGATCGATGGTGCAGGTCAGCGGCCCCGCCGCCGGACTCACCATCATCGTCGCCGACCTGGTCATGACCTACGGCTGGCGGGTCACGTGCCTCATCACCCTGCTGGCCGGACTCGTACAACTCGCGCTGGGCGCCTGCCGGATCGCCCGCGCCGCGTTGGCCGTCTCCCCCGCCGTCGTGCACGGCATGCTCGCCGGGGTCGGCGTGACCATCGCCCTCGCCCAGCTCCACGTGGTCCTGGGCGGGGCACCCCAGAGTTCGGCACTGGCCAACATCGCCGAGCTCCCCGAACAGATCGCCAACAACCACACCGCGGCCGTCGGTGTCGGCGTCATCACCGTCGCCCTCATGTTCGGCTGGAACCGGATGCCGTCCATCGGGCGCTTCAAGCCGGCCCTGATCCCGGCCGCACTCGTGGCCGTGGGTACCGCGACCCTGATCGCGACCCTGGGCCGGTGGGAGGTCGAGACGGTCGCCCTGCCGGACTCCCTGGCCAGTGCCTGGAACGGCCCGGCCCTGCCCGAGTCCGGCCAGTGGCACGGCATCGCCTTCGCCGTCGCCGCCGTGGCCATGGTCGCCAGCGTGGAGTCCCTGCTCGCCGCCATCGCCGTGGACCGCATGCACAACGGCCGCCGCGTGCAGCTCAACCGCGAGCTGTGCGGGCAGGGCGCGGCAAACACCGTCAGCGGCGCCCTGGGCGGCCTGCCCGTGGCCGGCGTCATCGTGCGCAGCACCGCGAACGTGCGCGCCGGCGCCCAGAGCCCGCTGTCGACGATCCTGCACGGTGTGTGGATCCTGCTCTTCGTCGCACTGTTCGCGCACGTGGTCGAGTTGATCCCCATGCCGGCGCTGGCCGCTCTGCTGGTCTTCATCGGAACGCGCATGGTCTCCATCGCCCACCTGCGGGACCTGCGCCGCCACCACGAGGCCGGGGTCTACCTGACCACGCTGTTCGGTGTGGTCTTCCTTGGGCTGCTGGAAGGGGTCTTCCTCGGCTTCGCGCTCGCGATGATCGTGTCCCTGCGCCGCCTGACCAAGCTCACCGTCACCACCGAGGAGCGCGACGGCACCGTGCACATCGCCGTCAACGGGTCGCTGACCTTCCTGGCGGTACCGCGCCTGGCGCACGTGCTGCGGACCGTGCCCGAGGGTGCGCCGGTCGACCTCGACCTGCACGTGGACTTCATGGACCACGCCGCCTTCGAGGCCATCCACGCCTGGAGGGTCGACCACGAACGCACCGGCGGCCGGGTCGACATCGACGAGGTGCACGAGAACTGGTACGCCCGGAGTTCGGCGCAGTCGGCCCCGGCGGCCAAGACGACACCGCGGGGCTCGGCACGCTGGTGGGCGCCGTGGCAGATGCGCGGCAGTTCCCGCAGCGGGCTCAACCCGGTGGGGCTGCTCGCCGCGGGCGCCCGCGAGTACCACGCGGGCACGGCGGACCGGATGCGTTCGGTGCTCAGCCGACTCCCGCACGGCCAGCACCCCACGTCACTGTTTGTCACCTGCGCCGATTCGCGGGTGGTACCCAACGTCATCACCGCGAGTGGGCCGGGCGACCTGTTCACCGTCCGCAACGTCGGCAACCTGGTGCCCAGGTACGACTCCGCGGCACAGGACAGCTCAGTGGGGGCCGCCGTGGAGTACGCGGTCACGGTGCTGGAGGTGCCCTCGATCGTGGTGTGCGGGCACTCCCACTGCGGAGCCATGCAGGCGCTGCTGGACCGCACGCACCGCAGCGCGGACGAATCGGAGACCGCCCACATGCGCCGGTGGTTGGCGCACGGCGAGGGCGGGCTCACGCGAACCGGAGAGGACGAGGGGGCGCTCGCGGGGCTCCCCGCCGCCGAGGCGCTGCGCCGGCTGGCCCAGGAGAACGTGCGCGAGCAGCTCGAGCACCTCATGGAGTACCCGGTGGTACGCGAGAGGGTGGAGTCGGGAGAGCTCACCCTGACGGGGATGTACTACGACCTGGAGACCGCGCGGGTGCACCTGTTGGACCCCGACACCGGCGAGTTCGTCGCGGTGACCGGCGTGCAGGACGTGCCCGCTCCCCGCACACGGGCGGCAGGCGGGGACGGCGCTCAGTTGGTGGACGGGTCGTCGTCCGGGGTGTCGTCGCGGCCGTCCTGCTGAACGCCCGATGCCTGGTAGGCGGCGAGCAGGATGATCGCCACGATCGCCAGGATCGGTAGGCCGAAGAGAACCACCCAGAACATGGTGGAGTCGAACACGTTGCACCCATTCCCGTGAAGCGGACGCCCGCCGGCCCCGTGGTCTCGTCCGAGGCCGGTCGGCGGGCGTTCGCCCGCTGTGGCCGCGGACACGGAGGCACGGGCCAATCTACAGGCGCGGGCGCCACGTGTCCCATCACTGGGGGGATGTAGGGACCTATCCGTTCCGTGGATGCACCCAGCGGCTGCGGGGCCCGATGTGACGGGAGGGAGAAAGGGGGTGAGGGGGAGTCGGCCGATAAGCCGGATTCTGTCGGCCCCGGAAGGGACCGGGCGAACATCCATCTGGGGCCGCCGTTGCCGGCGACCTCGGTGCGGTCCACCCGCGGACTCGGGCGGGCAGCCCTCGAACATCCGCGCGGGGACCCTGGGGTCCCCTTTTTGACCTTGCTCCGGGTGGGGTTTACCGAGCCGACCGGATCGCTCCGGCCGCTGGTGGTCTCTTACACCACCGTTTCACCCTTACCACCGCGAGGCGGTGGCGGTCTGTTTTCTGTGGCACTTTCCCGCGGGTCGCCCCGGGTCGGTGTTACCGACCACCCTGCCCTGTGGAGTCCGGACTTTCCTCGAACCCGCGCACCCGGCGCGGTCCGCGATCGCCTGGCCGACTCCCCTCGACGCCGATCCTACCGCCTCACAGGCTGTCCCAGGCCAGATGGGCGGTGTCGTTGAGCGAGCGCACGACCATGGGGCCGTCGGCGTAACAGTCGACCCGGGACAGGCACGCGGTGTCCAGGTGCATGCGGTACAGCGCCTCGAGCGGGGCGGCCATGGCCTGTTGCACGAGGATCTTGATGGGGGTGACGTGGGAGACCACCAGGACGGTGCGCCCGCGGTGCCGGTGCAGCAGTGCGTCACGGGCCGCGCCCACACGCGCCGCGACCTGCGCGAAGCTCTCCCCGCCGGGCGGGCCGACCTGCGGGTCGCTGACCCATCGGTCCACCCCGCCCGGGTCGGCCGCGCGGGCCTCGGCGAAGGTCATCGCCTCCCACTCACCGAAGTCGGTCTCCACGAGACCCTCGTCGACCTCGACCGGCAGCCCGAGCTGCTCGGCCGCGTGGGCGGCGGTGTCCCGGCACCGGCTCAACGGCGAGGAGACCACGGCGTCCACCGGCCAGGCCGCGATCCGGCGTGCCGCGGCGCTGGCCTGCTGGTGGCCCTCGTCGGTCAGCTCGACGTCACCGCGGCCCGCGAAGCGTTTGTCCACGGACAGCGGTGTCTGGCCGTGCCGCAGCAGCACCAGCCGGGTCGGTTCGGTGTCGGGAGCACCCCACCCCGTACTCACTCCGCGGCCCGGCCCGCCGCATCGGAGTCCTCGGTACGGACCAGGATCCGGCGGCAGTCCTCGCAGCGCACGACCTCGTCGGCGGCGGTCGCCTTGATCTCGTTGATCTCGACGGTGCTGAGCACGAGCTTGCACCCGCCGCAGCGCCCGTACCGCAGCGGGGCCGCGGCCACACCGTCGTACTGGGCGCGCAGCTTGTCGTAGAGGGCGAGCAGGTCGGCGGGCACCTCTTCGGCCACGCGCTCGCGGTCCTGGGAGACGCGGGTGCGCTCCAGGTGGATGTCGGCCAGGGCGGTGTCGCGGCGGGCGACGGTGGCGGTGTGCTCGGCCACGGCCTCCTCGCGGGCGGCGGCGACCCGGTCGACCTCGGAGGAGAGCTCCTCGGACTGCTCCATGACCTCCAGGACGATCTCCTCCAGTTCCCCCTGGCGGCGGGCGAGGGAGGCGATCTCCGACTGGAGGTTCTGGAGCTCCTTGGCGTTGGTGATCTGGCCGGACTCCAGGGCCTTGTTGTCGCGGTCGGCGCGGTTGCGCACCTGCTCGACGTCGCTCTCGGCCTTGCGCTGGCGGCGCTCGATGTCGGAGGCCTTGGTGCGCACCGAGACCAGTTCCGCCTCGAGCTCGTCGGCGCGTTCCTTGAGTGTGGCCGCCTCGGTCACCTCGGGCAGGGTGCGGGCACGGTGGTCCAGGCGCTGGAGCTCGGTGTCCAGGTTCTGCAGGTCGAGGAGTCTGGCCTGCGCGGCGGGTTCGGCTTTCACTTGTGAGGTCTCCTGGAGTGACTGAGGGAAGGCGCGATGGCCGTCGGCGCCCCTGACTCTGTTCAGTTGGTCTCCGGCCACCGGGCCGGTTGCGGGAACGGTGCCCCGCGGGGGGTGGGTCTCACCCGTGGTGGAACGTCTGTGACCAGGCATCCGTCACGGTCGTCGACACGCGCATCTCCACGTTAGCTCCCCCGGGACCGGCCTCGCGCGCGAGTGCGTCGGCCAGGTGCATCGAACCGTCGGTGAGCCAGGGCCACTCGCTCGCGAAGTGGGCGGTGTCGACGAGCGCGGGCGCACCCGGTTCCTCGACGAACTCGGAGGCGGGGTGGTGGCGCAGGTCGGAGGTGACGTAGGCGTCGACCCCGGCGGCGCGGGCCGCACCGAGCAGGGAGTCGCCGGAGCCTCCGGAGACCGCGACGGTGGTGATGAGGCGGTCCGGGTCCCCGGCCGCACGGACCCCGCCGGCGGTGGCGGGCAGGCCGCGGGCGACCTGGTCGGCGAAGTCGTGGAGGATGAGCGGCTGGTCGAGGGTTCCGATGCGCCCGATGCCGCGGCGCCCCTCGGGGTCGGTGGGGTCGGGGTCGAGTGGGCGCAGGGGCCCGGTCAGACCCACGGCCCGCGCGAGGGCGTCGGAGACCCCGGGGTCGGCGGTGTCGGCGTTGGTGTGCGCGGTGTACAGGGCGGTGCCGGAGCGGATGAGGCGGTGCACGATCCGGCCCTTGGGGGTGTCGGCGGCGACGCTGTGCACCCCCCGGAGCATGAGCGGGTGGTGGGTGATGATGAGGTCCGCTCCCCAGAGCAGGGCCTCGTCGACGACCGCCTCGACGGGGTCGACGGCGAAGAGGATCTTGCGCACGGGTTGGTCCGGGTCTCCGCAGGCGAGTCCGACGGCGTCCCAGGAGGCCGCCCACGAAGGCGGGTAGATCTTCTCGAAGGACGCGGTGACGTCGGACAGGCGGGGATGCGGGTTCTCGGTGCTCACGGGCACGAGACTAGGGCATCGCGGGCGTGTGCGCGGCCGGATCCGGTCCTTCGCCCCCGCCGTCGCCGAACGCGGCCGTCAGCACGTGCGAGGCTCCACGCATGCGCCGGACGGCCTCCGGCGGCGCTTCGCAGGTCATGGGCTCCCCGAGAGCGGCCACGACGGCGATGTGGCGGCAGAGCAGGTCCAGGTCATCGGCGCTCACCCGGACCTCGCAGTGCTGCTCGTCCAGAGGGCGGACGCGGCCGGGCGGGCGGTGGAAGAGGCGGTCCAGGAGCGTGTGCTCGGGGATCCGCACGGTCAGTGTGGCGGTGTGGCCGTAGGCGCCCTGGGCGAGGCGGTCGGTGAGGAAGCTCGCGGGGTCGGGCGCGGGCAGCTCCCGGGGTTCGAAGCGCCGGTGTGTGGGGCGCGGGTCACGTGCGCGGTCGACGCGGAAGGTCCTCCAGTCCCGGCGTTCGGTGTCGTGGGCGAGCAGGTACCAGTGCCCGCCGTGTTCGACGAGGTGGTGGGGCTCGACCCGGCGTTCGGTGGGTGTCCCCGTCCGGTCCCGGTAGGTCAGGTCGAGGACAGCGAGATCACGGCAGGCACCGGCCAGGGTTCCCAGGACCAGGGGGTCGGTGGGGACGGCACCGGGGTGGTCCACCGCGCTGGAGCTGTCTCCGACGGCGAGCAGGCGCCCGCGCAACCGGGCGGGCAGGAGGCGTTCGAGCTTGGCCAGGGCGCTCAGGGCGCTGTCACCGATACCGGTGACGGTGGCCAGCCCCAGGGCGATCGCCACGGCTTCGCCCTCCTCCAGCGGGACGGGCGGGAGTTCGCTGCCCGAGGTCAGGCGGTACCCGCCCGCTGCGCCCGGGGTGCCTTCGATGCGGTAGTCGAGGCTGCGCAGCCGTTCGACGTCGCGGCGCAGGGTGCGTGCGCTGACCCCGAGGCGGCCGGTGAGCTCGGCCGCGGTCCAGGTGCGGCGCACCAGCAGCAGGGTGAGCAGGCGCAGGAGCCTCTGGGGCAGTTCGGCGCGGGTCGAGGTCGCAGCATCCATGGTTCCACAATGCCGGTCATCGCGGCCGTGCTGTGGCCGCAATGCTCTCTACCGTGGCCCGCATGAGCGAGTACGCACACGAGGACCTGGTCCGTGAACTGTCCGAACACGTACGCGGAGAAGTGCACGCCCCCTGCACCAACGGCTGGGAGGAGGGGCGCTCGGGCATGCAGCAGGGCGCCCCGCACCGGCCCGGCGCGGTGGTCGTGGCCGCCGGCGCGGAGGACGTCCGTGCCGCTGTGGCCGTGGCGTCCCGGAGGCGTGTTCCGATCACTGCCCAGCGCACCGGCCACGGTCAGGGCGCGGGCATCGACGGCGGGATCCTTGTGCACACACGGAGCATGGACCGGGTGCGGGTGGACCCTGAGCGCCGTGCCGCGTGGGTCGGGGCCGGGGCCCTGTGGAGCGACGTGATCGGGGCGGGGGCTCCCCACGGCCTGGTTCCCCTGGCCGGGAGCGCGCCGGGGGTGGGCGCGGTCTCCTACACCCTGGGCGGCGGGGTCGGGCTCCTGGCCCGCAGGCACGGGTTCGCGGCGGACCACGTACGCCGGGTCGATCTGGTCACGCCGGACGGGACGGCGCGCACGGCGACGGCCGAGCACGAACCGGAGCTGTTCTGGGCGGTGCGCGGGGCCGGTGCTTCCCTGGGGATCGTCACCGGTATGGAGATCGGCCTGTTCGCCCACGGGGACCTGTACGGCGGCAGCCTGGTCCTGGACACCACCGAGGCCCCGGCCGCGCTGGACGCGTGGCTGCGCTGGACCGGCACGGTGCCGGAGGAACTGACCTCCGGGGTCTCGCAGCTGGTGTACCCGGACGTGGAGGGCGTGCCCGAGGCGTGGCGCGGACGACGGATCCTGCAGATCTCCGCTGCCTGGTGCGGCCCGCTCGACGAGGGACCCGCGTGGATCGAGCCGCTGCGCCGGATCGCACCGGTGCTGTCGGACACCTTCGCCGTGCGTCCCTGGACCGACGCGGGCGCGGTCTTCGACGAGCACACGGACCCGGCAGCGTTCGACGGGCGCAGCGTGCTCGTGGACACCGTGCCGGAGGGCGCAGCCGAGGCCTTGGCCGGGCTGACCGGCCCGTCGGCACCGTGCATGAGCGTGGTCTCGGTGCGGCACCTGGGCGGCGCTCTGGCCCGCCCGCCGCGGATGCCCAGCGCAGTGGGGCACCGCGGCGCCTCTTACGCGTTCACCGTCCTGACCTTCCCCGCGGGCGGGGGTGCGGGCGCACGCAAGGCCGCTCGGGGGCTGCGCGAGCGTGCGGCGGCCCTGTTCGACGGACACGGCTCGGGCCGCTCCACGACCCTGGCGTTCGGGACGCACACCCCCGACGAGGTGGGTGAGGCGTTCGCGCCGGACGACCGCCAACGCCTGATCCGGTTGAGCCGCGAACTGGACCCCTACCGCCTCTGGCACA
Source organism: Nocardiopsis coralli (assembly GCF_014892575.1). GTDB lineage: Bacteria > Actinomycetota > Actinomycetes > Streptosporangiales > Streptosporangiaceae > Nocardiopsis > Nocardiopsis coralli. Next base: position 55,305 of record NZ_JADBGI010000010.1, read on the forward strand.
GTCACCGGCCGCTGCGTTGACCGCCTCCCGGGCCGGGACACGCGCAGGGGCGCGGGTGCCGGAGCGGAGCCGCGGGTGCGGTCCACACCGTAAGCTTGGGCGGCGATGAACGACACTGAGCACCCCTTCACCCCGGTCGGCGCACACGTCCCGGTCGCCGGCGGTATGGCCACCAAGGGGTTGGCCTACGCGGACCGGATCGGCGCCGAGACCGTCCAGGTCTTCACCTCCAACCCTCGCGGCTGGGCGACCAAGGAGGGCGACCCGAAGCAGGACGAGCGGATGCGGGACACGGACCTCCCGGTGTTCGTGCACTCGCCGTACCTGATCAACCTCGGCACACCCAACGAGGAGACCGCGGAGAAGTCCGTGCACTCCCTCGGGCACACGATGCGCCGGGGCTCGGAGATCGGTGCGGGAGGCGTGGTCGTACACACCGGTTCGCCCGTCTCGGGCGGCCGCGAGGCGGGGCTGGCACGCACACGCGAACGCCTGATGCCGCTGTTGGAGGAACTGGGCGACGGTGTCCCGCCGCTGCTGCTGGAGCCGATGGCCGGACAGGGCCAGGTGCTGTGCGCCACCGTCGACGACCTGGTGCCCTACTTCGAGGCGCTGGACTGGCACCCGAACGTGGGCGTGTGCCTGGACACCGCGCACCTGTTCGCGGCCGGGCACGACATCTCCACGCGTGCGGGCATGCGCGAGGCCCTGGACCGGTTCGGCGAGGTCGTGGGCGCCGACCGCCTGTACCTGATCCACGCCAACGACTCCAAGGCCCCGTGCGGAAGCAACAAGGACCGCCACGAGAACATCGGCAAGGGCCACATCGGCGCCGAGCCCTTCGGCGAGCTGTTCACCCACCCGGTCACGGCGGGGACGCCGATCACCCTGGAGACTCCCGGCCCGGAGGGCCCGCACGGCGAGGATGTGGCCACGCTCAAGGGGCTGCGCCCGTAGGAGTTCCCGGGGCGGGGGCGTCAGGCGCGGCCGTCCTCCCCCTCCCCGGGTTCGGCGGGCTCCCCGTCGGCCGGGTCCGTCGCGGACTCGGACGCGAGCAGGCGCGCGAGCACGGGGAACAGGTTGATCTGGACCTCCACGGTCTCGGCGCCCGGAACGTCGTCGGCGACACGGTCCTCGGGCACGTGCTCGCGCCGCCACCGCCACATGAAGTCCAACAGGTCCCGGGAGAGCCCCTCCGCTTCCTCCGGGGTCAGGGGGATCGGGAAGTTGGAGTCGCCGGCGGCACCCCTCCACCGCTGCACGTCCGGGTCCTGCGGGTCGGACGCGGCCAGCTCCTGCCAGGCCTTGAACCGCTGTTCGCGGGCGCTGTAGTGGTACTCGAGCACCGCGTCGGCCGCGTGTCGGGTGACGGGGTCCTGCCGGAAGGCCTGCCCCTGAATCGACCACCCACCTCGACGGGCCTGCCACCAGCGTTCGCGCCCGCCGCCGCGCCCCTCGGCGGGTTCGATGAAACCGTGCTTGGCGAGCTGGCGCAGGTGGTAGCTGGTGGACCCGCTGCTCTCCCCCAGGCGCTTGCCCAGGATCGTGGCGGTGGCCGGCCCCTGCAGCTGGAGCTGGTCCAGGATGCGTCCGCGCAAGGGATGGGCCAGTCCGCGCAGGGCGGTGGCGTCCACGTCCAGGTGGTTGTCGGGACGCTCGGAGGGGGTCGGGGCGCTCTCTGCCATGGGGCCACCGTAGTACGGGCGGGACCGCTCCCCCGCGCGTGGCCGGGGCGGCGGCGCCCGCGTCATCGCGTCCGGTCGGCCTCGGTGTCCATGGCCCGTGCGGCCTCCGAGATCCGGTGGCGCAGGAGCCAGACCACGGTGATCGTGATCAGCGGCCCGGCCAGGTAGGGCAGCGCCAGGTCGATGCGTCCGAGCAGCCCGCCCAGGAGCGCGCCGATCGGTGCCAGCCCCCAGGCGATGGTGCGGAAGGCGGCCGAGACGCGCCCCCGCAGGTGTTCGGGCACCACGATCTGCATGAACGGGGAGGCGGCGATGTTGGACGCCGTCATGGCCAGCCCGGTCAGGGCCAGGGCCGGTACCGCGGTCCACACCGACGGGACCGCGCCCATCAGCATCAACCCCGCGGAGAAGCCCAGGTAACCGCCGAACATCACCGTGCGGCGTCCGAGCACCCGTACGAGCCGGGCGCTCACCACGGCCCCCGCGAGCCCGCCCACGGCCAGTGAGGCGAGGAAGACGCCGTAGAGCGCGGCCGGAACCCCGAGCACGTTCTGCACGTAGAGCACCTTGACGGCCGTCGCGCACTGGATTCCGATCATGCACGCGGCGTTGACCAGCATGAGCGCGGGCAGCAGCCGGTCGTGGCGGATGTGGGCGAGGCCCTCGCGCAGGGAGGTCCACACCCCGGCCTCCGTCCCCGTGTGTTCGGCGACGGGCTCGCGGCGGAGCTCCGGCCGCCGTCGCAGCAGGGCGAGCACGAGAACGGCGAGCAGGGCGCTGAGGGCATAGGAGAGCGCTACCCCGGCGACCGGCAGGACCGCCACCACGGCGAAAAGCATCCCGGCCACGGGCGGCCCCACGAAGTCCTGGGTGACGGTGCGTGCCCCTTCCGCCCGCCCGTTGGCGCGGTCCAGGTCCGGACGGCCCACCACACGCGTGACGGTGATCCGGGTGGCGGGGTCGGTGACGGTCTCGCAGCAGATGACCACGAACAGGGCGGCGTACAGCAGCCAGACGGTGTGGTTCCCGGTCAGGACCGCCAGGGCGAGCAGGGCGACGGTGGCGGCGGCGACCGAGTTGGACACGACCATGGCGCGCAGGCGGTCGACCCGGTCCAGGAGCACCCCGGAGAACGGGGCGACCAGGAGCCAGGGCAGGAAGCGGGCGATCGTCAGACCGGCGACGGCCAGCGGGTCCTGGGTGAGGGCGGCGGCGATCAGGGGCAGCGCCGTGGCGAGCATGCCGTCGCCGAGGTTGGTGGCGGCGCCGGCGCCCCAGAGCCCGCCGAACGCGGGTCCGAGCGGGCCCCTGCGGCGGGGACGCTGCGGTGAACGGGTGGCCATGGCGGCTCCTCACCGTGGGGGGTAGGGCCACCCACGCTACTCCAAAGACTCCTTTGCAAACAGTCCTCTGCAAAAGTTTCTCTGCACAGTGCTTCTTCGGCTCCGTGGCCGAAGGCGGCCGGACACCCGCCCCTCGAACGGCGAGGGACCTCCTCCCGATCCGGACCCCCTTGGGTGACAATGGAGCCGACCCCGCACCCGCCGAGCGACGGCCCCGCAGGAAGGGACGGCCCCACCATGGACCCGCTGAGCCTGGTCATCGGCGCGCTCATCGCCGTGGGCGGAGTGGCCGTCGGACGGCTCTCCACCCGCAACCGACTGCGCGCCGCCCTGGAGGAGGAGCGCGGCCGAGAGCGCGCGCGCATCACCGAGGACGGGCAGCGGTCCGTGCAGCCCCTGTGCGGGTGCGGCCACCACCTGGTCTTCCACGACCGCGAGTCGTCCAAGTGCCAGAGCCAGGTCGTGATCCCGGGCCACTGGACCGGGTCGAACGAGACGACCTACCGCCAGTGCATGTGCCAGGGCTACCGGGGCCCCCGCCCCATCGACCCCTACTACGCCCCCGACCTCAACGAGAACTGAGGACCCGCGCACCGCACACGGCCCGCGTCCAGCCCCTCCAGGGCCCTGATCGATCACCGATCCCCGTTGACCTGCGGGGGCGCGCGGGTACCCCTCCTACATGGATCCACTCGTGAGCGACATGCTCCTCGCAGCCGTAGCCCTGTTCGGAACTCTCGCCATCATGGTGGTCGTGGGTTACCTCGCCATGCGCGAGGAACGCCGCAGCCACCTCTGAGCACCCACAGGTGAGCCCCTGCCGGCACCGCGCCGGGCAGGGGCAGCACGGCCCGCCCGGCCGACGGCGCGCGTATCGGAACACACCGGACGCGCGCCCGTTCTCTGCCCGGGTGCGAGCACCGCCGCGGGTGGGGGACCCTGGACACGGGACGGGGCCGGGGTGACAACTGTTCGCCGCGGCAAGAGAATGTCCCCGCACGGATCAGCCAGAGAGTGGACGTACGACTAGTGACGACCCCTGTGACCACCACGATCGACCAGCGCATCGCCGAGGAGCTCGGCGTCGGCGCGCACCAGGTCGAGGCCGCCGTCGGGCTCCTCGACGGCGGTTCGACCGTCCCCTTCATCGCCCGTTACCGCAAGGAGGCGACCGGCGGGCTCGACGACGCGCAGCTGCGCGCCCTGGAGGAACGGCTCCGCTACCTGCGGGAACTGGACGAACGCCGGAGCGCGATCCTGGAGTCGATCCGCTCCCAGGGCAAGCTGGACGAGGACCTGGAGGCCCGCATCCGCGAGGCCGACACCAAGGCCCGTCTGGAGGACATCTACCTCCCCTACAAGCCCAAGCGCCGCACCAAGGCCCAGATCGCCCGCGAGGCCGGCCTGGAGCCGCTGGCCGACGCCCTCATGGGCGACCCCGGCCTGGACCCGCAGGAGACCGCGGCCGGGTACGTCGACACCGAGCAGAACGTTGCCGACACCAAGGCCGCCCTCGACGGTGCGCGCTCGATCCTCGTGGAGCGCATGGCCGAGGACGCCGACCTCACCGGTCTGCTGCGCGAGCGCCTCTGGGAGCGGGGCCGCCTGGGCTCGACGGTGCGCGAGGGCAAGGAGGAGGCCGGGGCCAAGTACTCCGACTACTTCGACTTCTCCGAGGCCCTGACCGACCTGCCCTCCCACCGGGTCCTGGCCCTGTACCGGGGTGAGAAGGAGGAAGTGCTCACCCTCAACCTCCAGCCGGAGGAGACGCCCGAGGGCGAGGAGTCGGCGACCGCGCGCAGCTCCTACGAGAACGCCATCGCCCACCACTTCGAGGTCGTCGACCGGGGCCGCCCCGCCGACAAGTGGCTGCAGGACACCGTGCGCTGGGCCTGGCGCACCCGGATCCTGGTGCGCCTGGACATCGACGTCCGCATGCGCCTGTGGCAGCACGCCGAGGACCAGGGTGTGGGCGTGTTCGCGGCCAACCTCCGCGACCTGCTGCTGGCCGCCCCGGCCGGGAGCCGCGCCACCCTGGGCCTGGACCCGGGCCTGCGCACCGGGGTGAAGGTGGCCGTCACCGACGCCACCGGCAAGGTCGTGGCCACCGACACCGTGTTCCCGCACGCGCCCCGCCGCGACTGGGACGGTTCCATCGACCGGCTGGCGAAGCTGTGCGCCGCCCACGGCGTGGAACTGGTCGCGATCGGCAACGGCACCGCCTCGCGGGAGACCGACAAGCTCGCCGGGGACCTGCTGAAGCGCCACCCGGAGCTGAAGCTGACCAAGGTCATGGTGTCCGAGGCCGGAGCGTCGGTGTACTCGGCCTCCGCCTACGCCTCCGAGGAGCTCCCGGACCTGGACGTGTCCCTGCGCGGTGCCGCCTCCATCGCCCGGCGCCTGCAGGACCCGCTGGCCGAGCTGGTCAAGATCGACCCCAAGTCGATCGGTGTGGGCCAGTACCAGCACGACCTGGCCGAGACCAAGCTGTCGCGGTCGCTGGACGCGGTCGTGGAGGACTGCGTGAACGGCGTCGGCGTGGACGTCAACACCGCCTCGGTGCCGCTGCTGACCCGGGTGTCGGGTGTGACCTCGACGCTGGCGCGCAACATCGTCGCGCACCGGGACGAGAACGGCCCGTTCCGCAGCCGGGGCGAGCTGAAGAAGGTCTCACGCCTGGGCCCGAAGGCGTTCGAGCAGTGCGCGGGCTTCCTGCGCATCCCCGGAGGGGACGACCCGCTGGACGCCTCGGCGGTGCACCCGGAGGCCTACCCGGTCGTGCGGCGCATCCTGGACTCGGTCGGCACTGACCTGCCGTCGCTGATCGGTGACGAGAAGGCGCTGAAGCAGCTGCGCCCGCAGGACTTCGTCGACGACACGTTCGGGCTGCCGACGGTCACCGACATCTTCTCGGAGCTGGACAAGCCCGGGCGCGACCCCCGTCCGGCCTTCGCCACCGCCGCCTTCAAGGAGGGTGTGGAGAAGCTCGACGACCTGGAGCAGGGCATGCTCCTGGAGGGTGTGGTCACCAACGTGGCCGCGTTCGGGGCGTTCGTGGACGTGGGTGTGCACCAGGACGGCCTGGTCCACGTCTCGGCGATGTCGCACAAGTTCGTGGAGGACCCGCGCGAGGTCGTCAAGCCGGGCGACATCGTCAAGGTCAAGGTGCAGGACGTCGACATCCCCCGCAAGCGCATCTCCCTGACCATGCGCCTGGAGGACGAGGCTCCCTCGGGCGGCGGCAAGGGCGGCCGCGGAGAGCAGCAGGGCGGCCGCGGTGGACGCGGTGACCAGCAGGGCGGCGACCGCAAGCGGGGCCGCGGCGGCCGGGGCGGCAAGAACCGCGGCCAGAAGCAGGAGCAGGCTCCGCAGGGGGCCATGGCCGAGGCGCTGCGGCGTGCGGGCCTGAGCTCCTAGGAGCACCCGCGGGGCGTCGCGGCCCCGCGGGCGCACACCGGGCGGGTGCCTCTGCGGAGGTGCCCGCCCGTTCTGTTGCCGGACGCGGATCGACCCGGGCCGACCGACCCGGCGCCCCGAAGGCGCCCCTGCCCGACGGTTCCGGTCAGTCGTTGCGCCGGGCGTTGACCCGTTCGGCCAGGGCGCTGAGCAGGTCGTTGGCCAGCGGAAGCTTGCGCAGGTCCTCCGGGCCCGGCAGCGGGGCCTGTTCCCGGTCCCCCAGTTCGCGCACCTCGCCGTGCAGCCGCTCCATGGTCTCGTCCAGCCGGTGGGCGGTGTCGGCGGCCGTGCGCAGCTCCTCCAGGAGCTCCTCGGGCACCGCCTTGGCGTACTTGTAGTAGATCTTGTGCTCGAGGCTGGCCCAGAAGTCCATGGCGATGGTGCGGATCTGGAACTCGACCGGCACCTCCACGATGCGGTCCGACATCCGTACCGGGGTGCTCACCAGCAGGTGCAGGCTCCGGTAGCCGTTGGGTTTGGGGGAGCTGATGTAGTCCTTCTCCTCCGTCACCCTGATGTCCTCGTGCCCCGTCAGGAGGTCGCGGATCGTGTAGGTGTCGGAGAGGAAACTGCAGGAGATCCGGATCCCCGCGATGTCGAGGATGTGTTCGGAGATGCTGTCCAGGTCGAGCGGGATCCCGCGGCGGCGGGCCTTCTCCAGGATGCTCGAGGGGGACTTGAGCCGGGAGCTGGCGTGCTCGATCGGGTTGTGGTCGTGGGTGTAGCGGAACTCCTCGCTGAGGATGTTCACCTTCGTCATGAGGGTGTCGATGGCGAACTTGTACGACATGAGGAATCGGGCGACGTCCTCACGCGCCTCGAGCAACGCTTCGGACACGTCCTCCACCACGGCACCCCCAGCACCCCGCACACAGTGTCACGTGACCGCATGTTACCCACCTCCGCGGGGCATGCCCCCGCGGGTGCCCTCCGGGAAGCGGTTCCGGCCCCTACTTCGGGCCCATGGGCAGGCCGCGCCAGATGTGCCGCACCGGCGAGGGGTCGTGTGCGTAGAGTTCGTCGACCTCGTCCCAGACCTTGACCGGGGTGGCCCCGGCACTGACGGGCGACCACCCTGCGTCACCGCCGGTCGCGAAGTCGCGCCAGGCCCCCATGATGCGCCGTGACAGGGCGCGGTGGGCATCGGTGGGGGCCCCGTCGAACAGGAAAGCCCCGAGGTCGGATTCGAGGGTGCCGAAGGCCAGAGGGAGGTCCAGGGCGTGGCAGGCGCCCAGGCGTCCGCCCAGGGCCGGGCTCTCCAGGGCCAGGCGGAACACGTGCGCGCGCCCGCCGGCGGCGGCGTGGGTCTCGGCCAGGCGGAGGGTGAACTCGCCGAACATGGCGTCGCCCATGACGGACACGTACAGGTCGCGCGGGGACAGGGCCGGGTGGACCTCCCGGTAGGCGGCCACCTCGCCGGCTCCGAGGCCGATCCGGGCGGCCTTGCGCAGGAGGGCCTCCTCGTCGTTCACCCGCACGTCCTGGCCGAGCTCGCTGAAGAGCCGGTACTCGTGGAGGTTGTGGCCGGTGAGCAGGTCGATGTCGGAGACGTCCCCGCGGGCGATGACGTCCAGGGGCGCCTCGGGCAGTTCCGGTCCGCCGACCACGGGGGCGAAGCAGGTCAGGGAGCGACTGCGCCGGCCCTGGCTGTCGGTCCGGGTGAGCACCTCTTCGGTGGCGGCGACGATCTTCTCCGGGGGCAGGGCGGCCAGCGCCTCGGCCTCCAGGGGCACGCCGAGGACCTCGGCGAAGCGTTCGGAGACCAGGCGCGCGGTCTCGGTGCGCATCATGTCCCCGGGCGGGCTGTGTGCGATGGCGCGGTGGAAGAGGCCGCGCGCGTCGGGCATGGCCATGAGCGCCGCCACCGATCCGGCCCCGGCGGACTCCCCCGCGACGGTGACGTTGCCGGGGTCGCCGCCGAAGGAGGCGATGTTCTCGCGCACCCAGCGCAGGGCGGCGATCTGGTCGAGCAGGCCCCGGTTGTCGGGGCGGCCGGGCACGTGCCCGAAACCCTCGAAGCCGACCCGGTAGTTGATGCCCACCACGACCAGCCCGGTCTCGGCGAGGCGGGTGCCGTCGTAGGTGGGTTCGGAGGCCGATCCGACCAGGTAGGCACCGCCGTGGATCCACACCAGGACGGGGGCGTTCTCACCTGCGCGGACGCTGCTCCACACGTTGAGGATCAGGCACTCGCGCGGGGTGTCGGGGGTCCAGCCGGCCGCGCCGATGAGCAGCTCGCCCTGGGGCGCCGGGGGTCCGGGGGCCGTGCAGTCGCGCACGCCGTCGAAGGGGACCGGGGGCGCGGGCGCGGCGAAGCGGTGCTCGCCGAAGGGGGCCTGCGCGTAGGGGATGCCCCGGTGGACGACGACCGTGCCGTTGCGCGCGTGGGGCGAGGGGGTGCCCCGCAGGCGGCCGCTGGGGGTCTCCACGGTGAGTTCGGCGTCCACGTGTGTCCTCCCGTCATGGTGTGGGCCACACCACCTAACAACGTTAGGTACGAGGCCGCAAGACCCTGCGGGCCACGACGTGCCACGAGGAACCGCGAACCGGACCGGGTGCACGGGCGTCCGACCGGCAGAGCGGCCCCTACGCTTGGGCCCGGCCCGCCCCGGGCCTCCCCCGACCGACGACACCGCGCCGACGGCGCGCCCCCGAAAGGCCCCCATGCACGCTCCCCTGTTCACCGCCCCCGTCCTGCTGGTCGAGCAGCCGCACCGGCTCCACCGCAGCGAGGGCCACTACGAGGTGGTCGACGAACGCGGCCACCCGCTCGCCCACGTCAACGAGCACATGAGCTCCTGGCGGGGGCTGCGCGGACAGCACCGTCCGCACACCTTCACCATCTACGACACCCGGGGACGCCCGCTCATCACGCTGCACAAACCGTGGGAACGGGGCCGCCCGCACATCCACGTCAGCGGGCCGCGCGGGGAGCGTTACGGCACCATCGTTCAGGACCGTTCCTTCACCGGTTCGCGCTTCCGGATCGACGACCCGCGCGGGCGCCGGGTGGGCGAGCTGCGGGGTGACCGCAAGGGGTGGCGGTACTCGGTACTCGACCACGCGGGTGTGGAGGTGGCCCGGCTCGGCAAGGAGCACCCGGGCCTGCGCGGGCAGTTCTTCACCACCGAGGACCGCTACGCGCTGGAGTTCGCCTACGACCTGCCCTGGCCGCTGCGGCGCATGGTGCTGGCGGCGGCGCTGACCGTGGACGTGCTCCTGCACGAGCAGGAGGCGGAGTTCTACCACTCCCACTACGCCGACTTCCGGCGCTACCCCGAGTACGGGTACCAGCCGCGCCACCACTGGCACCATCCGCGCCGGGGTTACCTGGTGGACCGGCGCCGGAGGGCTCCGCTGGCGCCGCGGTCGTCGTTCCGGGCACCGCACTCCGGTGGGGCGTACGTGCCGCTGCGGGAGAGCGCGCCGCCCCAGGCCGGGTACGCGCCCTACTCCGGCCCGGTGCACGCGGCGCACTCGGCGCCGGGGGTGCAACGTTCGGCGCCGGTCTCTCGGAACACCGCGGGGCCGCGGCGGACCACCCCCGGCGGCGGGGGCGGCGCCTCCAGCGGCGCGGGTGCCAGGCGCGCCCGCAGTGAGATGCAGCAGCGTTCGGCGCCGGCACGGCGGACCTCGGGCTCGGCTTCCTCGGCCTCCCGGTCGGGACCGGCGGTCGTGGGCTCCTCGCGTGCGGGCGGCTCGCGTGCGGGCGGTTCCGGTGCGTCGTTCGGCGGATCCGGCGGGGGCGGTTTCTCCGGCGGCGGTGGTTCCCGGGGTTCTGGGGCCTCCTCCGGGGGCGGGTCCCGGCGCAGCGGCGGGTCCTCGGGCGGCTCCCGCGGAGGCTTCGGCGGGGGCGGCTCGGGCGCGTCCTTCGGCGGCGGGCGTTCGTCCGGTGGCGGTGGCGGTTCCTCGTCCGGCGGGTCCCGCGGAGGCGGCGGCTCCAAGGGCGTCGGCGGCGGTTACCGCAGGTCGGGCGGGGCCGGCGGCTCCTCCCGCAGCGGGGGCGCCAAGAGTATGGGCGGTTCGCGGGGCGGGGGCTCCAAGGGCCGCGGCGGCTCGGCCCGCGGAGGCGGCGGTTCCCGGCGTTCGGGTGGCGGCGGCTCCCGGCGTTCGGGCGGCGGGGGTTCCCGCCGTTCCGGTGGCGGCCGCCGCAGGTGAGCCGTTCCGCCCCGGGGAGCGCACCGTTCCCCGGGGCGGGGCACCGCTCAGGCGCGTTCGTCGGCGACCATCGAGCGCACGGCGGGGGCGACCTCGGCGGCGAAACGCTCCACCTGCTCCACCGAACCGTCCGAGGGGCCGAAGACGAACGTGTCCATCCCGTACTCCAGCACCAGCTCGGTCAGCTGGTCCACCCACTGGTCGGCGGGGCCGTCCAGGAACCCGGACGAGGCACCGCCGGTAATGGTGCCCCACACGTTGTAGACCCGGCGGATCGAGGCGGGGTCGCGCCCCGCCTCGGCCGCGCCCTCGTCGATGAGCGCGTGTTTGCCGGCGAGCTCGTCGGGACCGATGAACCCGGTGGAGGGCACCCACCCGTCCGCGGCGCGCCCGAGCGCCCTCAGCAGGCGGGGGCCGGCCACACCCAGCCAGATCCCCATGTCGTGCACGGGAAGCGGCCCGGGCTTGACCCCGGAGAGCGTGTAGTGCTCGCCGGAGAACCGCACCGACCGCTCCCCCGACCACATGAGCCGGATGATCTCGACCGCCTCCACCAGGGCGCCGGCCGCTTCGCGCGGGGTGCGCCGGGGCCCGCCCATCGCGCCGATGGCCTCCCAGAACCCGCCGGCGCCCAGTCCGAGCTCGAACCGGCCCCCGGAGAGCACGTCGAGGCTGGCGGCGGAGGTGGCCATGACCGCGGGCGGGCGCAGCGGCAGGTTGGCCACGTCGGGGAAGACCCGCACGCGCTCGGTGTGTGCGAGCACCGTGGCCATGAGCATCCAGGTGTCCAGGTGGCGCCGCTGGTAGGGGTGGTCCTGGATCCCCACGAGGTCGAGCCCGCCGCGGTCGGCCGCCGCGACCTGGGCCCACAGGGTCTCCAGGGACCGGGGGTCGGCCTCGGGAGAGGGGAACAACCCGAAGGCCACGTCGCGTCCGTAGTCACCCGTCGTCATCGCTCGCTCCCGCCCGGGGCCGGTTCACTCCTTCGGTGAGCGGTAGACCAGGTCGACGTAGTCGGGGTGGCGTTCGATCCACCCCTTGACGAACGGGCACAGCGGCAGCACCGCCAGGCCGCGCCCGCGGACGTCGTCGAGGGCCTCGCGCACCAGCGTTCCTCCCAGACCCTTCCCCTCGAACGCCGGGTCGATCTCGGTGTGGGTGAACGTGATGAGGTCGTTGGTGAGGATGTACTCGGCGTACCCGGCGACCTCCCCGTCGCTGATGATCTCGTACCGGCGCTCGTCCGGGCGGTTCACGACCTCGGTCGCCATGCGTGGCCCCCACTCGTCTCGTCCAGGCGGGGCCGAGCGCCCCACCCGCCCCATTGTGGCGCCGCCGCGGAGTGCCCACCCCTTGCGGCGCGCACCCCGCCGGACATAGAGTCGCCCTGACATACCGACCAGTCGGTCTAAGGAGAGCTCCATGACTTCCCGGTTCGCCGGACGGACGGCCGTCATCACCGGCGCCAGCCGAGGCATCGGCCTGGCCATCGCCCAGCGGCTCGTGGACGAGGGCGCCCGTGTGTGCATCACCGCGCGCAAACCCGAACCGCTCAAGGAAGCGGTCGAGGCCCTCGGCGGCCCCGAGCACGCCATCGCCGTTCCGGGCAAGGCCGACGACCCCCAGCACCAGGACGAGGCGATCGCCGCGACCATCGAGGCCTTCGGCAGCCTCGACATGTTCGTCAACAACACCGGCATCAACCCGGTCTTCGGGCCCATGATCGAGCTCGACCTGGACGCCGCCCGCAAGATGGTCGACGTCAACGCGCTCTCGGCCATCTCCTGGGTGCAGAAGTCGTACAAGGCCTGGATGGGCGAGCACGGCGGATCCGTCGTCAACGTCTCCTCCGTCGCCGGACTCAAGCCCGCCCCCGGCATCGGCTTCTACGGCTCCACCAAGGCCATGGTCAAGCACATCACCGAGGAACTGGCGGTGGAGCTCGCCCCCGGGATCCGCGTCAACGGCGTCGCACCCGCCGTGGTCAAGACCCGCTTCGCCGAGGCGCTCTACGAGGGCCGCGAGGGCGAGGTCTCGGCCCAGTACCCCATGCAGCGCCTGGGCGTGCCCGAGGACGTCTCCGGTGCCGTGGCGTTCCTGCTCTCCGACGACGCCGCCTGGGTCACCGGCCGCACCCTCGTCGTCGACGGCGGCTCGACCCTGACCGGGGGGCTGTGACATGGACCTGACCGGAACCGGCGCGGTCGTGACCGGCGCGGGCAACGGCATCGGCGCGGCCCTGGCCCGCCGCCTGTCCGCAGCCGGCGCGGACGTGGTCGTCAACGACCTGGACGCCGCTGCCGCCGAGGCCGTGGCCACCGAGATCGGCGGCCTGGCCGTACCGGGCGACGCGGCCTCCGAGGACGGCGTGACCGCGCTCGTGGCCGAGGCCGGGGCACACCTGGACGGCATCGACCTCTACGTCGCCAACGCAGGCGTGGGCGTGGGCGGCGGACCCGAGGCGCCCGACACCGACTGGGACTTCGCCTGGCAGGTCAACGTCATGGCCCACGTGCGGGCCGCCCGCGCCCTGGTGCCGGGGTGGGTCGAGCGCGGCCGCGGCCACTTCATCAGCACGGTCTCCGCGGCGGGGCTGCTCACCATGCTCGGCAGCGCCCCCTACTCGGTGACCAAACACGCGGCCCTGTCGTTCGGCGAATGGCTCTCGGCCACCTACGGCGACCGCGGCGTGGCCGTGCAGTGCGTGTGCCCCCTGGGCGTGCGCACCTCCCTACTGGAGGACAGCGGCGACGTCGGCCAGGCGATCCTGAGCGCGGACGCCATCACCCCGGAGGAGGTCGCCGACGCCGTCATCGAGGGGATGGCCGACGAGCGGTTCCTGATCCTGCCCCACCCGAAGGTCGCCGACTTCTACGCGGCCCGGGCCACCGACACCGACCGCTGGCTCAAGGGCATGCGCCGCCTGCAGGCCAAGGTCGACGGCGCGGCCGGCTGACCCGCGCCCACAACGAGACAGTCCAGAAAGGAGCGGGCGGCCCCGCGGGGTGCCCGAGACGACGATGACAGAGGAACTGCCCGGACTGGACCTGGACCGGTTGCGCGCGTACCTGGACCGCGAGGCCCCCGGGATGATCTCGGGTCCGCTCAGCGGCGAGGTGATCACCGGCGGCAAGTCCAACCTCACCTACACCGTCACCGACGGTTCCGGCCGCTGGGTGGTGCGCCGTCCTCCCCTGGGCCACGTGCTGGCCACCGCGCACGACATGTCCCGCGAGTACCGGGTGATGACCGGACTGCGCGAGACCGACGTGCCGGTGCCCCGCACCCACCTGCTGTGCGAGGACACCGAGGTGCTCGGCGCCCCCTTCTACGTGATGGAGCACGTGGAGGGTGTCCCGCTGCGCACCCGCGAGGAGATCGCGCCGTTCGGGGTCGAGGGCACCCGGGAGATCGGCCGCGACCTCATCACCACGCTGGGGAACCTGCACGCCGTCGACCCCGAGTCGGTGGGCCTGGGCGACTTCGGCCGCCCGGCCGGGTTCCTGGAGCGCCAGGTGCGGCGCTGGCGCAAACAGCTCGACGCCTCACGCAGCCGCGACATCCCCGGGATCGACGACCTGCACGAGCGCCTGGCGCAGACCCTGCCCGAACAGGGCGCGCCCGCGATCGTGCACGGCGACTACCGGCTCGACAACGTGCTCGTCACCGACGACGGCCGCCTGACGGCGGTCCTGGACTGGGAGATGGCCACCCTCGGCGACCCCCTGGTGGACCTGGGCCTGATGCTGGTCTACAAGGAGCACTCGGTCACCGGCGGCCTCTCCCCCGCCACCTCCGCGGAGGGTTTCCCCAGCGCATCGGAGCTGGTGAAGACCTACGCGGCCGCGACCGGGCGCGACGTGTCCCGCCTGAACTGGTACGTGGCCTTCGGCTGCTTCAAGCTCGCGGTGATCGCGGAGGGCATCCACTACCGGCACAGCCAGGGTCTGACCGTGGGGGCCGGTTTCGACACCATCGGCGAGGTGGTCCCGCTCCTGGTCGAGCGCGCCCACGCCACACTGCAGGAGGACTGAATGGACTTCGCACACGACCCCGCGACCGAGGAACTGCGTACCAAGCTGCTGGCCTTCATGGACGAGCACGTCCACCCGGCCGAGGAGGTCTTCGCCCGGCAGATGGCCGAGCGCGAGGACCACTGGTCGGTGCCGCCCGTGGTGGCCGAGCTGCAGGCCGAGGCGCGCCGGCGGGGCCTGTGGAACCTGTTCCTGGCCGGCCACCCCGAGCACGGGGGGCTGTCCAACCTGAGCTACGCGCCGCTGGCCGAGATCACCGGCCGGAGCCCGGGGCTGGGGCCGAACGCGCTCAACTGCGCCGCACCCGACACCGGGAACATGGAGGTGCTGACGATGTTCGGCACCGAGGAGCAGAAGAAGCGCTGGCTGGAGCCGCTGCTGGACGCCCGGATCCGTTCGGCGTTCGCGATGACCGAGCCGGAGGTGGCCTCCTCCGACGCCACGAACATCACGACGAGCATCGTGCGTGAGGGCGACGAGTACGTCATCAACGGCCGCAAGTTCTACATCACCGGTGCGCTCAACCCGGCGTGCGAGATCTTCATCGTGATGGGCAAGACCGACCCGGACGCCCAGCGCCACAAGCAGCAGTCCATGGTGCTGGTGCCGCGCGACACCCCGGGCCTGCGGGTCGAGCGCGGGATGCACGTGTACGGCTACGACGACAGCGACCACGGCGGGCACGCCGAGGTGGTCTTCGACGACGTGCGGGTGCCGGCGGAGAACCTGATCGGCGGCGAGGGCGAGGGCTTCGCCATCGCGCAGGCCCGCCTGGGCCCGGGCCGGATCCACCACTGCATGCGTGCGATCGGGATGGCCGAGCGGGCGCTGGAGCTGACGTGCCGCCGGGTCCTGGACCGGACCGCGTTCGGGCGCCCGCTGGCCGACCAGGGTGTGGTGCGCCAGTGGATCGCCGAGGCGCGGGTGGCCATCGAGCAGCTGCGGCTGCTGGTGCTCAAGACCGCCTACCTGATGGACACGGTGGGCAACAAGGGTGCCCACTCCGAGATCCAGGCGATCAAGATCGCGACGCCGCGCACGGTGGAGTGGATCCTGGACAAGGCGGTGCAGGCACACGGCGCCGCAGGGGTGAGCCAGGACTTCCCCCTGGCCCGCTGGCAGGCGAGCGTGCGCACGCTGCGCCTGGCCGACGGCCCCGACGAGGTGCACCTGCGCTCCCTCGGCCGGGCCGAGCTGCGCAAGTACCGGTAACCGCCGGCCCTGCTCTCCCGCGCCCGCCCCGGCCGCCCGGGACGGGCGCGGTGTTCGTGCCACCTCCGATGCCCGGTGGAGCGCTTCGGAAGGCTGGTCGAGCACGGCCGGAGCCCTCTCGGTAAGCTTCCGCTCGGAACCGACCGGAGGAGGCGCCGATGCCCCGGACCTTGATCGACCTCAGCCACGAGATCGACCACGGGATGAGCACGTATCCGGGGCTGCCCGGGCCCGAGATCTCCGACCACCTCAGCCGGGACACCTCCCGGGAGCACTACGACGCAGGGACCGAGTTCCACATCGGCCGCATCTCGATGGTCGCCAACACCGGCACCTATCTGGACACACCCGCGCACCGCTACCCCGACGGCCACGATCTGGCGGCGTTGCCCCTGCACGCCGTGACCGACCTCCCGGCGGCGGTCGTGGCGACGCGGGACCGCGCGATCGGCCCCGAGACCCTGGACGGTGTCGAGGTCGAGGGCGCGGCCGTGCTGTTCGCGACCGGGTGGGACCGCCACTGGGGCACCGAGGGCTACGGCGCGTCCGAGCACCCCTTCGTCACCGGGGAGACCGCCGAGCTCCTGGCCGAGCGCGGTGCGGCGCTGGTCGGGATCGACTCGGTCAACATCGACGACACCACTGGCGGCACGCGGCCCGCGCACTCCGCGCTGCTGGCCGCGGAGATCCCGATCGTGGAGCACCTGACCGGGCTCGAGCAGCTGGTGGGCCGTTCGGCACGGTTCTCCGCGGTGCCGCCGAAGATCCGCGGGATGGGCACCTTCACGGTCCGTGCGTTCGCCGTCGTCGACGCCTGAGCACGGCCGTACGGGTCAGCCGGCGGTGATGGTCTGGTCCCCGTCGGAGATCCAGCCGATCCGCCGCAACAGGACCGCGAAGACCCAGGCCAGCAGCGCGGGGACCACGAAGAAGAACGCCGCGATCAGACCGAGCACGTAGGGCGAGGTCCCCATCGTGTTGAGCGTCATGATCGGCCCCACCAACCCGGACGTGCCCATCCCCGCACCCGCGGCGTTGTTCTCCAGCGCGAACCCGACCGTCGCGATCGGGGCGGTGACCGCGCCGGCCAGCGTCGGCGGGATCAGGATCCGGGGGTTGCGGAAGACGTTGGGGATCTGCAGCATCGACGTCCCCAGCCCCTGCGAGACCAGACCGCCCCACCCGTTGTCCCGGTAACCGGCGACGGCGAACCCGACCATCTGCGCGGCGCACCCCACGGCCGCGGCGCCCGCGGCCAGGCCGCTCAGGTCGAGCATGACCGCGATGGCCGCCGACGAGACGGGCAGGGTCAGCGCCAGGCCCATGAGCACCGCGACGAGCACGCTCATGAGCAGGGGCTGCTGCTCGGTCGCCCAGGAGATGAGCCCGCCGAAGCGGCGCAACCCCGCGTCGATGACCGGCCCCGCGACCCAGGACACGGCGAAGCCGGCCCCCACGGTGGTCAGCGGGGTGAGCACGATGTCGACCTTGGTCCGGCTCGACACGAGCTTTCCGGCCTCGGCCGCCACCAGCGCCGCCAGGAACGCCCCGGCCGGGCCGCCCAGTTCGGCGCCGGCCGCCCCGGTCGCCACCGAGGAGAACAGCACCAGGGGCGGCGCACCCAGGGAGTGGGCGACCGCCACACCGATCGCCGGGCCCATCATCGCCATCGCCAGCTCGCCGACCTCGACCAGGACGCCGACGCCGGTCTGCTCTCCGGCGGTCTGCAGGATCAACCCGATGATGAGCGACGAGAACAGGCCCAGCGCCATGGCGGACATGGAGGTGATGAAGTAGGTGTGCAGCGACGGCCGTACGCCGCTGGATGCGAGAAACGCCTTCACGAGGATCCCTTGGGTGGTCTGCGCTGCGTCGCAGCCGGGTACAGCCCGCCCATCTTGCCACCTGCGGCCGGCCCCCGCGTCCCCCGGGTCAGCCGGTGTGCGTCAGCGAGGAGAGCAGGTCGGCGAAGTGCCGTCCCACGTCCGCGCCGGTCAGGGGCCCGCGGAGGGTGCTCCTCCCTCGGGCTCGAGGCGCTCCATCAGGGACGGAACGACCCCGCCCTTGGCCAGGATCTCCCTCTCCGACGCGGTCTCCACCGCCAGGGAGACTGATACGTCCTCCTGTCCCCCCGAGACGGTCACGACCCTCACGCGCATGTCCGCGTCCGGCCCGGCCATGATCTCGGCGACCGGTACCTCGACCCGGTCCCCGGACGCGACCCGGTCCAGGCCGTCCGACGCCGGTCCCGTGCGGACCAGCGGCAGAATACCCATACCGATGAGGTTGGTCCGGTGGATCCGTTCGAAACTGCGGGCGATGACGGCACGGACCCCCAACAGCTTCTGCGCCTTCGCGGCCCAGTCGCGTGAGGAACCGGTTCCGAACCTCTCGCCCGCGATGATCACCACCGGTGTTCCCTCGGCCGAGTAACGCTGTGCGGCTTCCCAGACAGTCACCGTCTCCCCGCTCGGCGCGTGGACCGTGTGGGCGGTCGGGGCTTCCGGCGCCAGCCGGTTGGTCAGTGCATGGTTGTAGAAGGCACCGCGGACCATGACTTCCCAGTTGCCCCGGCGCGAGGCGAACACGTTGAGGTCGTCCCGGTCCTCACCACGCTCGACCAGGAAGTCCGCTACGAAGCTCTCCCGGGGGATCGCGCTCGCGGGTGAGATGTGGTCGGTGGTGACGTCGTCGCCCAACACGAGGAGGGGGTGGGCAGCGAAGGTGCCGGACGGAGCGCCTACCCGGTCCTCCGCGAACGGTGGCGGCCGAAGTACCGTCGAGCGCGGATCCCACGGGAACCGGGCGCCCGGCGGGGCATCGACGGCCTCCCAAGCCCGGTTCCGCGCGGCTGATCGGAACTCACGGCCGAAATCCTGTGCGTCGAGCGCGACCGAGAGCAACTCGTCGATCTCCTCGTGACTCGGCCACAGGTCGGCGAGTCCGATCTCCCGACCGTTCCGAACCGTGATCGGTTCGCGGGTCAGGTCCTGGTCGGCGTCCCCGGCCAGTGCATAAGCCACGACCATGGGCGGGCTCATGAGGAACCCCGTGTCCAGGTCGGGATGCACCCTTCCGGGAAAGTTGCGGTTACCCGAAAGGATCGCGACCGGGCGCACGCCACCCCGGGCCTGCGCGCGTTCGATCTCCGGGGTCAAGGGACCGGAATTCCCGATGCAGGTCGCGCACCCGAAACCGACGATGTCGAAGCCCGTCTCGGAGAGGTCCTCGGACAGGCCGGCCCGTTGCAGGTAGGACGCCGCCGCGGGTGATCCCGGGGCCAGGGATGTCTTCACCCACCGCTTCGGAACCAGACCGTACTCACGCGCCCGCCGGGCGAGGAGCCCGGCCGCGATGAGCATCCGGGGGTCAGTGGTGTTGGTGCAACTGGTGATCGAGGCCAGCGCCACCGGGTGGGTGGGGAGGTCGCGCTCGCGATCGGCACCGGGACACGGTGCCGGGTGGTTGGCCAGCGCAGCCGGGATCGCGCTGATCGGCAAGTGGTCCTGGGGCCTCTGCGGGCCCGCCGCGCTCGTACTGATCGCGTCCATGTCGATCCGTACGGTTCGTGTGTACTCGGGGGTGGCGTCGGGATCACCCCACAGCCCGGCTTTCCTGCAGTAGGCCTCGACCAGGTCGATGTGCTGGTGACTGCGACCGGTCAGAGTCAGGTATCGCAGCACCTGCTCGTCAACCGGGAAGTAGCCCGTGGTGGCACCGAACTCCGGAGCCATGTTCGCCACTGCTGCGCGTTCGCCCACGGTGAGTGTCGTGACGCCGGGGCCGTGGAACTCGACGAACGCCCCCGTCACCCCGAGGGAACGCAGCCGTTCGGTGACCACGAGGGCGAGGTCGGTGGCCATGACGCCCGGACGGAGGCGCCCGTGCAGTTCGACCCCGACGACGTCGGGGATCTGCAGGGACGTGGGCATCCCGAACATGACGGTCTCGGCCTCCAGGCCTCCAATGCCCCACCCCAGCACGCCCAGCCCGTTGATCATCGGCGTGTGGCTGTCCGTTCCCAGCATCATGTCCGGGTGGACCGTTCGGTGCCCGCTGCCCCCTCGGGTCTCGACCACTGTGGCCAACTGCTCCAGATTGATGGTGTGCATGATCCCGGTTCCCGGGGGGTTGATGTGCACGTTGCCCATCTCGCGGGCGGCCCATTTGAGGAACCGGTAGCGCTCTCGGTTGCGCCTCACCTCTTCGCGGACGTTGAGGCCCGCCGCGTCCTTGCGGCCGTAGACCTCCACCGCCAGGGAGTGGTCGACGGAGATCTCGACCGGCAGGGACGGACTCATCGAGGCCGGATCTCTCCCGCCCCGGGCCAGGCGGTCGCGCATCGCGGCCATGTCGACCAGGGCGGGCGTGCTGGTGGTGTCGTGCATCAGGAGCCGCCCCGGCGTGAAGCCGATCTCGACGGTGCTGGAGCGGTCGGTGATCCAGTCCCTGATCGCCCCGACCATGCGCCGGCGGTCATGTGCGGACGCGCACCTGCTGACGTTCTCGGCGAGCAACCGGAGCACGAACGGCCACCGCTGCCAGCCCGGACCGAGCACGCGCGGGATGTCGACCATCTCCAAGAGATCCCCTGCGTGCTCGAGTGTCGTGATCGGGCCGTCCTGTGAGCGCGCCAACGTCGACCTCTTCCTGCTCGGGATCAGAAGTATATTTTATAATCTATACCTTCCGAGTGCACACTCGGGCACTCCGGGCCACCCACCCTCACATCGGCCGATTGACACCGAGCTCACGCCCTCGTGTAGCCTGCCTCACATAATCCATATTTTATATTCTATGTCCTCGCCTGTGGCCACCAGCGCAGGGCCAGGTCATCCCTTTGTCCCGCCGACATGCCCCTCGGCCCCCGGACCTTCCCAGGCCCGCCCCCGACCGCGCCCGGCGCCGGCGATGCCGACGCGAACCAGAAGGAGATCCCCGTGGAGGACACATCCGCACTACTGACCACGGTCGGGCTGTGCGTCATCGGATCCACGGTCGCCCTGCTCATCTGGGGCAGGCTGCACCCCATCGTCCCTCTCGCCCTCACCCCGGCCGTGGGAGCCCTGTTGGCCGGTTTCAGCACAGCTGAGATCGGTGAGTTCTTCTCCTCCGGCCTGAGTCAGGTGATCGAGGTGGCGATCATGCTGATCTTCGCCATCGTCTTCTTCGGGATCATCATCGACTCGGGCTTGTTCAATCCGCTCATCCGGGGACTCATCCTGGCCACCCGGGGCAAGGTGGTGCTCGTGGCGATCGGCACCTCGCTGATGGCGATCGTCGCCCATGTCGACGGGGCCGGCGCCAGCACGTTCCTGTTGGTGATCCCGGCGCTACTGCCTCTGTACAAGGCACTGAACATGAGCCGTTACCTGCTTCTACTGCTCGTGGTCATGAGCGCCAGTGTGTTCAACATGATCCCTTGGGGAGGCCCGCTGGGACGCGCGGCGAGCGCCGTCGACGAGGACGTCATCGAGCTCTACCAACCGTTGCTCGCGGTCCAAGCGATCTCGGTCCTCCTCATCGTGCTCTTCGCCGCCTACCTGGGCACCAGGGAGAAACGCCGGATCGCCGCGGCCGTCTCGGCCGGGGACCTCCCAGCACAGGAGGGCGTTTCCGTCCGGCGCATCGCGGACGACTTCTCGGCCGAGCGCGAGAAGGAGGCACAGCAGCTCGGGGGCGACGTGCGCAGGAACCGCACCGTACTGACCATGAACGCCGTCCTACTGTTGACCGTGGTGACCGTGATGATGGCCGGCCTCGTTCCGCCGGCCCTTGCCTTCATCCTGGGGGTCGCCGCCGCTCTCCCCTTGAACGTCCGCACGGCCCAGGGACAGATGGAACGGGTCAGGGCCCACGCGCCCGCCGCGCTGATGACGACATCGATCCTCTTCGCAGCGAGCATCTTCCTCGGGGTCCTCAACGAGAGCGGCATGCTCGCCTCCATCGCGACTTCCGCGCTCCTGGTCGTCCCGGAGGGCGTGGGGCCGCAACTGCACCTCGTCGTCGGGTTCTTCGGGGTGCCTTTGGATCTGCTGACCAGCACCGATGCCTACTACTTCTCCCTACTCCCGCTGGTGGACGCCACCGCCGGGGAGTTCGGAGTGGACACGACCTCCACGCTGTACGCCATGCTGATCGGCAACGTGACCGGTACTTTCATGAGCCCGTTCACCGCCGGTACCTGGCTCGCGGTCGGGCTGGTCGGCGGCCAGATCGGCAAGCACATCCGTTATTCTTTCCTGCCGCTGTGGTTCATGAGCATCCTGCTGATCCTCGTCGCAGTCGCCCCCGGAGTGATCGGACTGTGAGAAGAGGGCAGAATTGATGGCTCCGCGTCCTCGGCTGTGGATCGCGCTCCTGTCCGCCATGGCGCTGACCAACCAGCTCTCGGTGAACATCGTCAGGCCGGCCACCACGTACAAGGTCGACGAACTCGGCGGGGACACCACCGTGGTGGGGCTCATCGCGGCCGCCTATGCGGTGGTGCCGCTGGTCTCGGCGATGTCCGTCGGCCGGCTCGCGCAACGCCTCCCGGCCCTGAGCGGCCTGATGGCGGGCGGTTTCCTCACCATGCTGGCGGGGGCCGCCGCGATCGCCCTCTCCCCCGCTGTGTGGGCCATGTTCGCCGGAACGGCCCTGTTGGGGTTCGGGCAGTTGGTGTTCACCATCGGCGGCCAGTCAGCGGTCGGCCGGATCGCGGGCGAGCGCCGGCTCGACTCCGGTTTCGGCTGGTTCACCGCCGGTGTCTCGGCGGGCCAGATGCTGGGGCCTCCCACAGCCGGTTGGATCATGGTCCGCCCCGATTCCGCCCCCTTTCCCGGTGGGAGCGACGCGGCCATCGCCTTCGGCGGTCTCGTCGTCCTGCCGGCCCTGGCCGTCCTCGCGGCGTCGGTGCTGCGGTCCCACAAGGGCACAGGAACTGCGACGGGCGGGGCGTTCCCGACGAAGGGTGTCCCACACGGTTCCGGCCCCGGTTCCCGGCCCGAACACGTCAGTGCCCGGCAGATTCTCCGGCGTCCGGGCGTGGGCTCGCACGTGGTCGCCTCTTCCGGACTCCTCGCCCTGACCGACATCCTGGTCGCGTTCGTCCCCCTTCTCGGGGAGGAAGCAGGCCTCTCCCCGGTCGTGGTCGGCCTGCTGCTCGCCATGCGAGGGGTGGGGTCGCTGCTCTCGCGTGTACTCCTCGGGACGCTGACCGCCCGTGTCAGGCGGGAGACGTTACTGACGGCAAGCCTGGTCTGCTCGGCGGCGTCCTTCACCGCCTTCCCGTTCACACTGGGCCATCCGGGGGCCGCGGGCGTGCTGATGGTGATCGGAGGGTTCTTCCTGGGGTTGGGACAACCCCTCACCATGTCCCTGGTCGCCCTCGCCGTCCCACCGGGATGGCGTCCGCCCGCCTTGGCGCTGCGTCTGGTGGGCAACCGGCTCGGTCAGGTCGTCGTCCCGGTCGCGGCAGGAGCGATCGCGGCTCCGGCCGGCCCCGCTGGAGCGGTGTGGCTAGGAAGCGGTCTCCTCATGGTCTCGGTGGCCGAACGGCGGTTGTCACCGGGCCGCCGGAAGGGCGAGGAGATCTGAACCGAGCACAGGAAGGTCGTACAGCATATAAAGTACAGGTTGTTGAACCTCGGTACCGACCATGCGGACATAAACCCCGTGTACAGCAGCACGGGCGCCCCAGGGAGAAAACCATGCCACCGCCCACCTGGACCAAAGCCGGTTATGCCTACGAACAGGTCCGTCGGCGCATCATGGCGGGCGCCCTCGAGTCCGGCCAGACACTCCCTCTCGGACAGCTCACGGAGGAGTTCGGCGTGAGCATGACTCCGATGCGTGAGGCCTTGCGCAGGCTTGACGCAGAGGGACTGGTCGTCATCGACGTGCATCGCAACGCCCGGGTGGCGGCGCTCTCGGCAGAGGAAGCGGTGCACCTGTTCGAGCTGCGGGAGAAGCTCGATCCGATGGCAGCTTCACTCGCTGCCGAACGCCGTTCCAAAGCGGATTCCGAGCACATCCGCGCCACGCTCGACCGGATGCAGCCCTTGGAGGACGAACACGACCTCGATGCGTTGGCTGCTCACCGCGACTTCCACCGTGCCGTCTACCGGGCTTCCCGGAACCCGCTGCTCATCGAAACCCTCGAAGGGCTCTGGGACAAGGCGGACCGGTACCGCCAGCTGGGGATCGCCTCCCTGCGCGACGACGAGGACGACCGCGCGCGTGTCCACCGCGAACACACGGCGATCGCGGAGGCCGTCATCGGCGGAGACGCGGAGACCGCAGAGCAGGAAATGCTCGCCCACGTGAGGGGGAGCCTGGGACGGCGGGCCATCGGCGTGTTGGACCCGGCCACGGAGAGGGACAAGAGCTAGCCGGTGTGCGTCAGCGAGGAGATGAGCAGGTCGGCGAAGTGCCGTCCCACGTCCGCGCCGGTCAGGGGCCCGTCCTCGCGGTACCAGGTGCTGAGGTGGTGCACCGAACCGAAGTAGAAGTCCACGACGAGGTCGGCGGAGACGTCGCTGCGGAAGGTCCCCTCGGCCTGGCCCTGCTCGATCATGGAGCGGAAGTGCTCGTGGTACTTGCGCCGCTCGGCCCGCACCGTGCGCTGCTTCTCCTCGCCGAGCTGGTGCATCGACCGGAAGAAGATGACGGTGTCGTCCAGGTTGTCGACGCTGGTGACGATCACGTCGACCGCCGCGGCGTGCACCCGTTCGGTGACGGGTTCGGGCCGGCCGGAGATCTCCACCAGGTGGTCGGTCTGCATGCGCAGCACACGCGCGTAGACCTCGTAGAGCAGGTCGTCCTTGGAACCGAAGTAGTGGTACATGGCGCCCTTGGTCACGCCGGCGGCCGCCACGATCGCCTGCACGGAGGTGCCCTCGTAACCGCGCTCGGCGAACAGCCGGGTCGCGGCCCTCAAGAGCCGTTCGGGCACCGGTCCCGTCGCGGTGCCGTTGCCGTCGTCCTCGCGCGCCTGTGCCATCTCTTGCCTCACCTCGTGTCCCCGCCCCGTCGCGGGTCCTCGTGTGCCAACCGTGCCAGCATACCGACCGGCTGGTACCCGAGGTACCCGCTGCACGGGAGCGTCGGAACACACCGGGTTGCCGACCGCGGCCGCCGGGCCCTCCCTTCGTGGGAAGGCCCGGCGGTACCGGCGGGCTCAACGCGGGGCGGTGTCCACCCACACGGCCCGGTCGGGTCCGAGTTCCCCCGTGTGTGCGGGGTCGCTGTGCAGCAGGGGTTCACCCTCGGGCAGCGGCAGGGGCTGCGTTCCGAGGTTGACCGCGCACATCAGGCTGCCACGGGTGAACCGCAGCAGGTCGGGGTGCTCCGGATCGCCGTGCCACTCCAGGTCCCCGGCGCCCACCCAGTGTGCGCGGCGCAGGGCGATGGCGCTGCGGTAGAGCGTGAGCACCGAACCCTCGCCGTTCTGCTCGGAGGCGGCCAGCTCACCCCACAGGGCGGGCTGGGGCAGCCAGGGTTCGGCCGAACCGAACCCGTACCCGGGCCGGTCGGCCTCCCAGGGCAGGGGCACCCGGCAGCCGTCGCGGCCCTTGAGCTCGCCGTCGCTGCGGTGGTACATGGGGTCGTCCAGGGCGGCCCCGGGCAGGTCGGCGACCTCGGGCAGCCCCAGTTCCTCACCCTGGTAGACGTAGGCCGACCCCGGCAGCGCCATGGTCAGCAGCACCGCGGCGCGGGCGCGGCGCAGCCCCAGTTCGTCGTCCACGGGCGGCTGCGTGCCACCGGAGTGCAGCCACGCGTTCTGGTCCACGTCGCGGGGCAACCCGTAGCGGGTGCGGTGGCGGATCTGGTCGTGGTTGGACAGCACCCAGCTGGGCGCGGCCCGCAGCCCTTCGAGCCCGGCCAGGGACCGGTCGATGGTGGTGCGCAGCTCGCGGGCGTCCCACGGGCAGCGCAGGTAGAAGAAGTTGAACGCCTGGTGGAGTTCGTCGTCGCGCACGTACAGGGGCAGGCGGTCCAGGCTGACCCCGGCCTCGGCCACGGCCATCCGGGGCGGGTCGTAGGAGTCCAGGAGCTTGCGCCACTCCCGGTGGATCTCGTGCACCTCGTCGCGGTCCCAGAACGGGTGGTCGTCGCCGGCCGGGGGCGACATGAGTGGGGCGGCGTCGTTGCCGTACGTGGGGCGCAGCGGTTCCTCGAGGTCCTTGAACATCCCGTGGGCGACGTCGACGCGGAAGCCGTCCACACCCGCGTCGCACCAGAACCTCAGGGTACGCAGGAAGTCGGCGCGCACCTCGTCGTTGTGCCAGTTCAGGTCGGGCTGCTCGCGGGCGAAGATGTGCATGTACCACTGGCCGTCGGGCACCTGTTCCCAGGCGGGCCCGCCGAACTTGGACTGCCAGTCCGAGGGGGGCTGCGACCCGTCGGGGCCGATTCCGTCCCGGAAGACGAACCGGTCGCGCTCGGGCGACCCGGGCGGGGCCGCCAGGGCCTCCTGGAACCAGGGGTGCTGGTCGGAGCAGTGGTTGGGCACGATGTCGATGATGATGCGGATCCCGCGTGCGTGGGCGGCCTCCACCAGGGTGCGGAAGTCGTCCATGTCCCCGTACACGGGGTCGACACCGCGGTAGTCGCGCACGTCGTATCCCCCGTCGGCCAGCGGGGAGGGGAAGAAGGGGGTCAGCCACAGGGCGTCGACCCCGAGGCCCTCGAGGTGGTCCAGGCGTGCGGTGATCCCGGGCAGGTCACCGACCCCGTCACCGTCGGAGTCGTGGAAACTGCGCACGTAGATCTGGTAGACCACGGCGTCGCGCCACCAGTCGCGGTCGGGCACGGAGGGATCCTTTCCTGTGGGGACAACGGTCCTGTGTGGACAACGGCGGGCGGGCCTCGGCCCTCGACGGCTTCAGCCCTTGACTGCGCCGGCCGTCATGCCCGCGACGACGGCCCGGCGGAAGACCAGGGCCAGGACCGCGATCGGCAGCACGGTGGCGACCGAGGCGGCGAAGATGGTGCCGAAGGGGACCTCGAACTCCGACCCGAACAGCGCGATACCGACGGGCACGGTGCGCATGTCGTCCTCGCTGTTGAAGGTCATCGCCATGAGGAACTCGGTGAGGCAGGCGGTGAACGTGAAGACCCCGACCGCGAAGAGCCCGGGGCGGACCGTGGGCAGGATGACCGACCAGACCGTGCGGGTGGTCGAGGCCCCGTCGATCTGCGCGGACTCCTCCAGTTCGTAGGGCAGGTCCTTGAGGTAGTTGCGCATGATCCACACCGCGAACGGCAGGTTGAACGCCACGTACGGCAGGATCAGCCCGACATGGGTGTTGAGCAGCCCGAGGGAGCGCTCGATCATGTACAGCGGCGTCACCACGGCGATGGTCGGGAACACCGAGATCATCAGCAGGAACACCATGATCGGGCCCTTGCCGCGCACGGGCATGCGCGCGAGCGCGTACCCGGCGAACAGCGACAGGCCGAGAACGAAGGTGGTGGCCAGGCAGGCCACGAGCAGGCTGTTGAAGACGTAACGCCCGAACGCGTGCTGCCCGAAGGCCTCCTCGTAGTGGGTGAGGGTGGGCTCGGAGGGCCAGAAGGTGGGCGGCAGGGTGCCCATCTCGCCCGTGGGCGTGATCGAGTTGACGAGCAGCCAGTAGATGGGCGCCGCGGTGACCAGGGCGATGACGACGGCGCTGACGTTGACCGTGTTGAACACACGGCGCCGGCCCCGGCGGCGGGGCGGTTTCACGGCCGTGGTGCTCATCGGCGCACCTCCCCGACCTGGGCGCGGAAGACCTTGAGCGCCAACAGACACATGATCAGGACGATCCCTCCGGTGGTCACGGCGATGGCGGCGCCCGCGCCGAGGTTCAGGCTCTGGAACATCACCCGCCAGCCGAGCAGTGCCAGGGGTTCGGTGGCGGTGCCGGGCCCGCCGCCGGTCATGACGAAGGGCAGGTCGAAGACGCCGAAGGACTGCAGGGTGCGGAACAGGACCGCGATGGCCAGCGTGGAGGTCAGCTGCGGCAGGGTGATCCGCCAGAAGCTGTGCCAGGCGTTGGCGCCGTCGATGCTCGCGGCCTCGTACTGCTCGCGCGGGATGGTGACCAGCCCGGCCAGGACGATGATGGCCACGAACGGGGTGGTCTTCCAGATGTCGGCGATCATCACCGCGGCGATGGCGGGTGCTGGTTCGCCCAGGATCACGACCTCCAGGCCGACCAGGTCGAAGAACCAGGAGATGACGCCGTAGGAGGAGTTGAGCATGAACGCCCACAGCTGGGCGGAGACCACGGTGATCATCGCCCACGGCACCAGGAGCAGGGCCATGAGCCAGCCGCGCCCGGCGGTGAGGCGTTCGAGCACGAGGGCGATGAGGGTGCCCAGCGCCAGCTCCACGGCGACGGTCACGACGGTGTAGAAGAGCGTGAACGCCAGGGCGCTGTACCAGCGTGCGCTGGTGAGCAGGGCGACGTAGTTGTCGAGGGTGGGCCCCTCGAGCTCGAAGCCCGAGTAGGACAGGTCGACGTGCGAGAAGCTCATCGCCAGGGAGAACAGCACCGGGAAGACGGTGACGGCCCCGACGACGACCAGGGTGGGTGTCAGGTAGGCCCACGCGGTGCGGGTCGCGGCGCGGTGGGCCCGGCCGGCGCGGGGTGCGGGCCGGGGCGTGCGGGCGCGCTCGGGTGCGGTGTCCCGGGCCGGGTCCTGGGTGTGGGCGGTCACCTCACAGGCTCCTTCCGTCGAGCGCCGACTGCACGGCGCCGCGGGCCTCGCCGAGCGCGTCCCCGGTCTCCTCGGTCCCGGACAGCACGGCGTTGACGTTGCTGAACACGGCCTGGGAGACCTGCGTGTAGTGCGGTGTGGAGGTGGGGCGGGAGACGAGGTCGTTGTCGGGGGCGGCGGCGATGACCGGGGACAGGGCGCGGATCTCCTCGGACTCGCGGACGGAGTCCAGGGTGGGCACCGTCGAGGAGCGTTCGGCCATCTCCGCCTGGATCTCGGGGCTGGTGATCCAGGTGAGGAAGGCCAGCGAAGCGCCGAGGTTCTCGGTGTGGGGGTTCATGTACACGTTCCACCCGCCGACGCTGGAGGCGCGGGTGTCCTGTCCTTCGAAGGCGGGCATCGCGGTGACGCCGACGTCCCCGGCGATCTCGGACATCCCGGGGTCCTCGGCGGTGGCGTGGGCGTAGGCCCAGTTGCGCAGGAACGCGCTCTGGCCGTTGGTGAAGGACTGCAGGGACTCGGGCTCCTCGAAGGTGGACACCCCGGCGGGGGCCAGGCCCTCCTCGCCCAGGCCGTGCATGAACTCGACGGCCTCGTGGGCGGGTGCGTCGTCGATCGCGGGTGACTCGAGGGCGTCGTCGAGGATCCCGCCGCCGGCCGCGGCAACGAACTCGTTGGTCACGGCGGTCAGGCCCTCGTAGGCGGCGCCCTGGTAGGCGATCCCGTGGTCGACCTCGCCCTCGTCGATGAGCAGGCGGGACTGCTCGGCGACCACTTCCCAGGTGGTGGGCGGCTCGAGGCCGTGCTCCTCGAGCAGGTCGGTGCGGTAGTAGAGGAAGGCCTGGTCGAGGGTGAGGGGGATGCCGTAGGTGCGGCCCTCGTAGGAGGCGGCCTCGACCACGGCGGGGTCGAACCCGTCGAAGTAGTCGTCGGGCAGGTACTCGTCGACGGGCAGCGCGAGGCCTGCGTCGGCCATCTGCGCCGACCAGGCGACGTCGCCGTTGTAGATGTCGGGGGTGGAGGAGCCGCCCATGATCTGCGTGGACAGGCCGGCCCGGTTGGTGTCGACGTTGGTGGGGGCGCTGACGACCTCGACCTCGATCGTGGGGTGGAGGCGTTCGAACTCCTCCACGAGCCACACGCGGGCGTCGTCGCCGCGGTTGCCGAACGGCGCGGCCTGCCAGGTGATGGTGACGGGTTCGTCGGGCACGTCGGTGCTCTGGCCGGCGACGGGGTCGTCGTGGTCGGTGGCGCAGCCGGCCAGGACGGTGGTGACCACGAGCGCGAGGGCCGCCTTGGGCAGGCCTGTGCGCGGGGGTCGGTCGGCGCGTGGGGATCTCACGCCGCTCACCTCGTTTCGCAAACGTTTGCGTCTTGGAACCCAGGAGAGCTCGGCGGGGGACACTGCTCTGACCAGGGTGAAACTCTGTGAAGAGGACGGTAACACGCGAGACATGATGTGACCATATGGGGGAAATCTAGGCAAGCGCTTGCGTAACTGCTACCGTGAGGGCGTGAACGAGCACTCGCCCCCCGGCGGCCCGGCCACCATGGCCGACGTCGCCGAGGCCGCCGGCGTGGCGGTCTCCACGGTCTCCCGGGCCCTGCGCGGCCGTCCCGGCGTCTCCAGCGCCCAGCGCGAACAGATCCTGCGCGTGGCCGACGAACTCAGTTACAGCGTCTCTGCCTCGGCCTCACGGCTGGCCGGCGGGCGCACCGGCGCGGTGGGTGTGCTGGTGCCCCGTATCGACGGCTGGTTCCACTCCACGGCGGTGGCCGGGCTCCAGGAACGCCTGCACGAACACGGCCTGGACCTGGTGCTCTACCGGCTCCAGGGGCGTGAGGAGCGCACGGGGTTCTTCACCCGGCGGGCGTTCCGGCACCGGGTGGACGCGCTCGTGGTCGTGGGCACCACCCTCACCCCGGACGAGGAGGAGCTGCTCGCCGAGGCCGGCCTGCCCGTCGTCGGGATCAGCACCCGCCCCTCCGGCCGACCCTTCGCCGACGTGGACGACCGCGCCGGCGCCGCGGGCGCGACCCGGCACCTGACCAACCTCGGGCACGAGCGCATCGCGATCCTGCGTTCGACCACCCTGCTGGGCACACACGGCGCGGTCTCCCACGACCGCTACGCCGGGTTCTGCGGCGCCATGGCCGAACGGGGCCTGGACGTGCCCGAGGCGTACGTGGTCTCGGCGCCCTGGGGCCTGGAGGGAGGGGCGCAGGCGATGGCGGAACTGCTGTCGGCCGCGACCCCGCCCACCGCGGTCTTCGCCGAGTCCGACGAGGTCGCGATCGGGGCGCTGCGCACGTTG
This sequence comes from Nocardiopsis coralli, assembly GCF_014892575.1. GTDB lineage: Bacteria > Actinomycetota > Actinomycetes > Streptosporangiales > Streptosporangiaceae > Nocardiopsis > Nocardiopsis coralli. The sequence continues at coordinate 86,198 of NZ_JADBGI010000010.1, forward strand.
CGGCGTTCCAACGTCGAGGTCGGACGCACGATGTCGGTGATCGGCTTCGACGACCACCAGCTGGCCGAGCTCCTGGACCTGTCGACCGTGGCCCAGCCGGTGCACGAACAGGGGCGCACCGGCGGGGACCTGGTCGTGGAGGCCCTGGAACACGGCCGGGTGGCCGAGCCCGAGCGGGTGCTGCCCACCCGGTTGGTGGTGCGCGGCACCAGCGCCGGGCACTGATCCCTCGCCGCTCCGGATCCATCGCCGCCGGGCGCCCCTCAGGGACGCCGAACGCTCAGGGGCGCTGCCCGGTCAGCACGTTGCTCACCGCCGACAGGTACCCGCCGAACCAGCGGGTGGCGGTGTTCTCGGGCAGTTCGCGCAGCCCGCGGATGGGCACGCGTGGCAGCCGGATGCGCTGCATGCCGTTGAGCGAGGACGTGAAGGAGGCGACCGCGGCCGGGCGGCGGCGCACCTCCTCGTAACGGCGCAGCGCCCAGGCGGCGTCGGCCCGGGCCCCGCTGTCGCTGAGCGCGGTCACCAGCGCCCAGGCGTCCTCCAACGCCTGGTTGGCGCCCTGCGCGGTGGCCGGCGGGAAGGTGTGGGCCGCGTCGCCCAGCAGCGTCGTGTTGTCCTGCCCCCAGGCGCCCTGCACCCGGGTGTTCAGGTGCGGGGCGAAGGTCATGTCCGAGCTCTCGGCCTGGTCCAGGACACTGCGCACGTCCGGGTCGGTCCAGGCGGAGAACAGCTCGCGCAGCACGGGCGCGGGGTCGTCGGTCACCGGCAGGTCGCGGCGCCAGCGCACGTCGAACCACCACTGCACGAGCCCGTGCCCGGCCGGCATGATGCCGCAGGTGCCCTGGCGCCCCTGGGTCAGGGAGGACACGCGCCCGGCCGCACGCGGGGAGTCGAGGGTGGTCAGGCCCTGCCAGCTCGCCCACCGGCCCATGGACGGCGGTTCCTGGCCCAGCAGGTGGGTGCGCACCACCGAGTCGGGCCCGTCGGCGCCCACGACGACGTCGCCGGTGCTGCGGGTCCCGTCGGAGAAGACGGCGCTGGCGGTGCCGTCGGCGTGCAGGCGCACGCCCGTGCACTCGCGTCCGAAGTGGAGCACGCCGTCGGGCAGGTCCTGGGAGAGCCGGTCGAGCAGGGCACGCCGGGGCACGGTGCGTGCGGTGAAGCCCAGGTGTTCGGCGATGAGCGCGACGTCGATGCCGAGGGTGACGCGGCCCTTGGTGTCCCGGGTCTCCAGGACGTCGATGGGCCGGCCCAGGTCGTCAACCTCCACGCCGAGCTCGTTGAGGGCCGCGACGCCGTTCGGGTACAGCCCGACACCTCCCGCCCCGCTCAACCGCTCGTCCCGTTCGTGCACCTCGACCTGGACACCGCGTTCGACCAGACCCGCGGCGAGCGCAAGACCGCCGACCCCGGCACCGATGACCACAACCCGCATACCATCCCCTTTCTTCGTTCCGAGGCTAGTGCGTCCCGTGTGCGGTCCCCATAAGGGTCCGGCCGGGGCAGGCCCCTCAGACACCGCCGAAGACGGACTCGTCGCCGTGGAACCGGGTGGTGGGGCACCACTGGATGAGCATGATCGTGGCGTCGTCGGTGAAGTGTCCTTGCTGGTAGTCGCGGATGTCCTGGATCAGGCGGCGCAGGGTCTCGGGGGTGCGTTCGTCCCCTGCGGTGGCTCGGATGATGAACTCCACGAATCGCTCGAGACCGAACATCTCACCGTGTGAATCACGGGCCTCCACGACCCCGTCGGTGTACATGAGGATCTGGTCGCCGGGTTCGAGCTGGATCTGGTGCAGCGTGTGGCTGCGCCCCTCCTCCAGGCCGAGACCGAGCGGGGGTTCGGCCGGGCGGTCCAGGGCCCCGCCGACGAGTTCCTGGCGCCGGATGAGCAGGGGCGCGGGGTGGCCGCAGTTGATCCAGGAGAACACGCCCCCGGCCAGGTCGAGCGTGGAGAAGACCCCGGTGCAGAACTGGTCGGGCAGCCATTCGGACAGGGCGGCGCCGACGTTGCCTGTGAGCTGGGCCAGGCCCGCTCCACTGCGCCGGGCGTTGCGCGCACCGGCCATGGCCACGGCGGCGGTCAGCCCGGAGGCGAGGTCGTGGCCCATGGCGTCGAGGATCGTGGCGTGCAGGACGTCGCGGGTGATGGAGTGGTCGTAGGCGTCGCCGCCCACCCCGTAGGCCGGTTCCAGGACCGCGGTGGAGACCCCGCGTTCTGTGCCGACCGAGCGCGGGGGCAGGAAGGCGCGCAGCATTTCGGTGCGCAGGTCGACGTTGCGTTTGCGGATCCGGCGCAGATAGGTGTCGCTGTGGGCGCGCTGCGAGTTGATGATCAGGGAGAGCAGGGCCGCCAGGGTCCGGCACCGGTGGAGGGTGGGACGGTCGAGGGCGCCGGCGACCACGTGCAGCACGCCCATGCGGTCGGACCCGTTCATCAGCGGCAGCCACAGGTTCAGCCCGCTCTCGCCCTCGGCCAGGCGCATGGACTCGAAACGGTAGGCCTCGCCGGCCAGGGTGCTGTCCACGTCCAGTTCGGGCCCGGTGACCAGGGGGACGAGGACCCTCTGTTGCAGGTCGACGAGGTGCACGTTGACCCGGGTCAGGCCGAGCGCGCGGGCGTACCGGTCGGCCAGCTCCAGTGCCTCGATCGGGCCGTGGTCGTGTGCGGCCCGCACGAGGTCCTCGAAGACCCGCTCGCTGTCGCTCAGAGCAGGACTCTCCCCCATCTGATCACCCCCGGTGAAGTCTCACACTGTGCGGCGTGCGGGTGGCCGAGCCGCTGAGGCGTGTCCGTGCCCGTCCGGATGTGGTGCACTGCGCGGGGCAGGAGTGCCCCTTCGGACGACCGAGAGCGAGGAGCGACCATGTGCCTGAACGGAACCGGTGAGACGGTGCGCGCGCGTACTGGCGATGCGGCCCCCGACCGGACCGGGGGCCCGGCCCCGGGTGCGTCCGCGTGGCCGTCGCGGCCGGGGCGGGTGGTGGACCTGAGCCACGTGCTGTCGCCGTCGATGGCCACGTTCGACGAGGAGAAGCCGGTACGCGAGACGGTCGACCCGCCGCTGCCCGAGGGCGAGAGCGGGTTCCACCTCAACCGGTGGAGCTTCCTGGAGCACACCGGGACCCACCTGGACGCGCCGGGCCACGTGGTCGGGGGCGGGCGGCTGGTACCCGACATCGCGCCGGAGGAGCTCGTGGTCCCGGCGGTGGTCGTGGACGTGCGGGAGCGGGCCTCGCGGGACCCCGACACGGTGCTCACGGTCGAGGACGTGCTCGACCACGAGCGGGTGCACGGACCGGTCCCGGAGGGCGCCGCCGTGCTCATGCTGTCGGGGTGGGACGCCCGGTGGGAGCGCGGCGATCCCGCGGTGCGGGGGGTGGCCGAGGACGGGTCGTGGCACTTCCCGGGGCTGAGCGCCGAGGCCTGTGCCTTCCTGCTGGAGCGGCGCGGTGCGGCCGGGTTCGGGGTGGACACGCTGAGCACCGACCCGGGGGTGTCCACGGAGTTCCCCGCCCACGAGGTGATCGGGCGGGGCGACCGGTGGGGCCTGGAGTGCCTGACCGGCCTGGAGCGTCTGCCCGCGCGCGGAGCGACGCTGGTGGTCGGGGTGATGCCGGGCGAGGACGCCTCGGGTGCGCCGAGCCGGGTGCTGGCCCTGGTGTGAGCGACCGAGGTGCCGTTTTCCGGTAGCCGCTGCCAGAATTATTGACAGTGACTACCATAATTTCTAGGGCCCCTGAGAGAGCGGGCGATCCCCGCCCGCTTCCCCAGGGAGGTAAGTCCATGGACGTGCTCATCGTGGTGGAGACCGCGTTCGGCAACACCCGGGCCGTGGCGCAACACGCCGCCGAGGCGCTGACCGGCGCCGGACCCGGGGTCCGGGTCGAGGTCGTCACCGCCGCCGACGCCCCCGCGCGGCTCCCCGAGAACACCGGGCTGCTGCTGGTCGGCGGCCCCACCCACGACTTCACGATGTCCAAACCGGGCACCCGCAGCCAGGCCACCGACAAGGGCGCCACCGAGGTCGGGGCCGAGGGCATCCGCGAATGGATCGCCCGGGTCGAGCCGCGTACCGGACTGAGGACGGTCACCTTCGACACCGCCTTCGAGCAGAAGCTGAGCGGGTCGGCGGCCAAGGCCGCCGCCAAGGCGCTGCGCAAGCGCGGCTTCGACCGGGCCGAACGCGGGCCGAGCTTCCACGTGGGTGGGCGCGAGGGCCCGCTGCGCGAGGGCGAGGAGGAACGCACCGCGCAGTGGGCGGCGCAGCTGGTGCACGAGCGGGTCTGAAGGGGCCGGTCACCGCCGCGGGGCCGGACGGGGCCCCGGGTAGGATCCTGTGCGCGCCGGGGCCCGCTCCCCCGCCCGACGAACCGCCGATCCCCCACACGGAGTTCCCTTGAACGACCTCATCGCGCACCTTCTCGTCCTGCTGGGCGCCGCCGTCCCGTGGTTCGAGCTGTTCGTGGTCCCGCCGGCCATCGCGCTGGGGCTGAACCCGGTCATCGTGGCCTTTCTGGGCAACACCGCAGTGTCCTTCGCAGCCATCGCCGGCTCGGCCCGGCTGCTCGCGTGGTGGGAACGCCGCCGCGGACGGCCGATCGGGTCCGGGTCGGCCGGGCAGCGCGGACGCAAGGCCTTCGAACGCTTCGGGGTGCCCGGGCTGGCGTTGCAGGGGCCGTTCCTGTCGGGCATGTACTTCGCGGTGCTGTTCTCGGTCCTGCTGGGCGCTCCGCGCAGGTCGGTGGCGCTGTGGACGGTGGCCAGCAACGCGCTGTGGACCGTCGCGCTCGCCGTCGGCACCGTCGCGGGCGTGGGCGTTCTGACCTGACCCCGCGCGGCGCGGTCAGCTGTTGGCCGCGTGGGCGGTCCGCATCCACCCGAGCACCTCGTCGTCGAGGTCTCCAGGCCCCTCGAGCCCGATCTTCACCGTCACCTGGCCACCCAGTCGGCTTCCGGCTCTGCTGATGCGGGGCGATTCGGGGGCGTCGTCCCAGCGCAGCCCCAGGTCGACGCGGGTGCGGGTGCTGGGAGCAACGACCGCGAACGTGCGTCTGGGTGTGACCAGCGAGACGTAGGTCTTGCGGACCTGGATCTCGGTCTCGCCGACCTCGGGGAGCACAGCGATCACCGCGTCGAAGACGGGACGCAGGTGCCGGCGGTCGGCGTACTGGGCGTCGACCAGTTCGTCGGAGGACTTGGTGAAGAAGTCCGGGTAACCGAAACGTTCGTGCACGAGCAGCATCTGGGAGTACCCGGTCACCCCGCGCTCGGCGAGCCAGGCACGGAGCCCGGCCTCGTCGCCGGGGCCCTCGTCGCGCACCTGGGCGTTCCAGTCCTCCAGTGAGCGGCCGGTACTGCGGCGCAGCAGACCGATCTGCCACTCGCGCATCTCCTGCCAGGACTTGGCCTGCGGGCCGAGCGTGCTCATGTGTCCAGCGTACGCCCGGCCCGCCCGATCGACACCCTCGACCGGTCAGCCGCTGTAGTGGATGGCCAGGTCCGTGCGCCCGGGGTGGATGTCCTCCCGCAGGGCCCGCGTCTCACGTCCGTAGTCGCCGTCCTGCAGCCGGCGGAAGGGGCGGCCACGTTCGTCGGCCAGGCCCTTGACCCGCTCGACCAGGAGCCCGGCCTGCTGCTCGCGCCCCGCGTCGTCGATGCCGTCCGCGTCGTGGACCACGTGGAGGTCGAGCGTCTCGATCCCCACGTACCAGAGGGCGCCGTGAGTCAGCGGGAACAGCAGCGACTCCAGGTCCCCGCTGACGCCGCGCGGCCCCAAGGTGCGCCGGTCGTCTCCGGCGGTGACGATCACGAGCGCCTTGCGGCCCATCAGGCGTCCGTCCCCGTACCGGCGGGGCAGGCCCGTGTCCTCGTCGAACTCGCCCTGGGCGAAGCCGGTCTGCAGGACTCGGTCGACCCAGCCCTTCAGCATCGCCGGCGGCCCGTACCACCAGAGCGGGAACTGCAGCACCAGCAGCTCGGCTGCGGCCAGCCGCTCCTGCTCCCGCCGCACGTCGGGCTCCACCTCGCCCCGGGCGTAGGCGTCGCCCGTCAGTTCGGCGAGGTTGCCGGGGACCGCGGACAGGCTGCCCAGGTCGCGTTCGCCCAGCGCAGGGTCGAACCCGTCGGCGTAGAGGTCGGAGACGGTCACGTCGTACTGCTCGGACAGGGCGGCGCTCCCGGCACGGAGCAGGTGCCGGTTGAGCGAATCGCGCCGGGGGTGCGTGTAGACCCAGTGGGCTCGGCCCGGGGTCGGTTCGTGGAAACTGTTCATGCCTCCATGGGACCGCAGCCCCGTGAGACGGAGAATCGCCGAAGGTCTCACGGGGATCATCGAGCGTCCAGCCGCCGCCGAACAACCCCTAGGCTGGCACGGTGGACACTCTGACCGACGTGCTCAACCACATCCGTTCGTGCGGGGCGCTGCTGGGCCGGACCCTGGCGACCCCGCCGTGGTCCGCGACGTTCGCGGAACGGGCCTCCCTGTCCCTGGTCACGATGCTCCGCGGGGAGGCGTGGATCGTGGACGGCGGCGCGTCCCACCGGCTCGGGCCCCGGGACATCGCCGTCGTCGTGGGACCGGAAACCTTCCACGTGACCAGTGACCCGGACGCGAGCCCCGCGCCCCTGTACGTCCAGATCGAGAACGGGGTGTGCCTCGACGCCGAAGGCCGTACCGCCGACGGCATCTCGCTGGGAACCCGCACCTGCGGAACGGAGTTGGACGCCGAGGACGCTCTCCTGAACGGGTCCTACACCGTCACGGGACGCGTGGCCGACCGGCTGTTGAGCGCCCTGCCGCGTGTGTTCGTGGTGCCGCGGGACGCCCAGCGCACCGCGGCCCTGGAGCTCCTGGAGGCCGAGGTCCTGCGCGAGGAGCCCGGGCAACAGGCCGTCCTGGACCGCCTGTTGGACCTGGTGCTGGTCGGCGCACTGCGGGACTGGTTCGCGCTGCCCGAGGTGAAGGCCCCCGGCTGGTACCGGGCGAGCTCGGACCCGGTGGTGGGCACCGCGCTCGCGGCCATCCACGACGCCCCGCACCGGCCGTGGACCATCGAGCTCCTGGCGCGTGAGGCGCACGTCTCGCGCGCCACACTGGCGCGGCGCTTCACCGACCTGCTGGGTGAGCCACCGATGTCGTACCTGACCGGATGGCGCCTGTGCATGGCGGCCGATCTGCTCGAACGCGACGACTCCACGGTCGAGACCATCGCCCGCGAGGTCGGTTACTCCAGCGCCTACGCCCTGAGCACGGCCTTCCACCGCGAGTACGGGGTCCGCCCCACCCGGTACCGGCGCACGGCGGCAGAAACGGACATGCCCCGCGCCGGGGCGGGGGCATGACCGGGACTCCTCGTGTGTGAGTGGGCGCGAAGGGACTCGAACCCCTGACCTATTGCTTGTAAGGCAACCGCTCTAGCCGACTGAGCTACGCGCCCCGGTGGGTCGACTGGTGATCATACCGGTCTCGCGGCGTGCTGCCGAACCGTTTTGTGCGCAGGCGCCGGTTGTGGCCCCGGGACCGCCGGGCACCTACCCGTGCGGCCCCGGTTCCGGATCAGAACGGGTAGGTGCGGATGTCGGCCTGCATCGTCACCCACTGGGTCTCGGTGAAGGCCTCCAGGTTGGCCGCGGTGCCGCCGAAGCGCGACCCGGTCCCGGAGGCGCCCACACCCCCGAAGGGCGCCACCGCTTCGTCGTCGACGGTCTGGTCGTTGACGTGCACCAGGCCGGTGGGGATGCGTTCGGCCAGCTCCATGCCGCGCATCGGGTTGCCGGTGAGCACGCCCAGGGAGAGCCCGTGGTCGGAGGCGGTCGCGATCTCCACGGCCTCGTCCAGGGTGTCGAAGGCGATGACGGGTGCGACCGGCCCGAAGACCTCCTCGGCGTGCGCGGGGGTGTCGGGGGTGACCCGGTCCAGGACGGTGGGCCGGTACATCAGCCCGTCGTAGGTGCCGCCGGCCCGCACCCGGGCACCGGCCTCCACACTGCGGCTCACCAGGCCGTGGACCCGGTCGCGCTGGCCCTCGTCGATGAGCGGGCCCAGCGCGGTGCCCTCCTGCTGCGGGTCGCCGACCGCGAGCGCCTCGGCCTTGGCCGCCAGCAGCTCGACGTAGGCGTCGGCGATGGAGGAGTGCACCAGGTGGCGCCCGGTGGTCATGCAGATCTGGCCCTGGTGCAGGAAGGATCCCCACGCCCCGGCGGAGGCGGCGCGTTCGACGTCGGCGTCCTCCAGCACCACGAGCGGGGAGTTGCCGCCCAGTTCCAGGTGGGCGCGCTTGAGGTGGCGCCCTGCGGCCTCCCCGACCTTGCGCCCGGCCTCGGTGGAGCCGGTGAAGGAGACCACGCGCACCGCGGGCTCCTCCACCAGGCGCGCCCCGGCCTCGGCGCCCCCGGGCAGTACGTGTAGGAGCCCTTCGGGCAGCCCGGCCTCGCGCAGGATCTGGGCAATGACTGTTCCCCCGGTCACGGCGGTGCGGGGGTCGGGCTTGAGCACCACGGCGTTGCCCAGCGCCAGGGCGGGGGCGACCGAGCGCAGGCCCAGGATCAGCGGGAAGTTGAAGGGCGCGATGACCCCGACCACCCCGGCGGGCACCCGCCGCGACAGGCTCAGCCGGGGCTGTTCGCTGCGCAGCACCTCGCCGTTGGGCTGGGACGCCAGCGCCGCGCTCTCGTGGGCCTCGGTGGCGGCGAGGTGCACCTCGAACCCGGCCTTGCCCCGGGCCGAGCCGGTCTCACGCATCGACCACTCGACGATCTCGTCGGCGTACCGCTCGAACAGGTCCCCGGCGCGGCGCAGCACGGCGGCACGCTCGGTGTAGGGGGCGGCGGCCCACGCGCGCTGGGCGCTGACGGCCGCGCGCACGGAGTCGGTGACGTCGTCGGCGCCGGCCGAACCGATGCTGCCGATCGCCTGCCCCGTCGTGGGCGAGGTGACGGGGGCGGTGCCGCCGCGTGCGGGGGTCCAGGTTCCGGTGAAGACCCGGTCGGTCCATTCGTTCGGGTCGAGCAGGGGCATCGGTACTCCTCGGGGATCGGGGACGGCGGGGCACGGCGCCCTCGGCCGGGCGGAGGGTGATGGTCGCAGAGCGCCCGTTCGTGCGTATCACGGACACGTGCTCGGATCGTCAACCTACGCCACCGCCCGCGCCCCGCGCCAGGGGCGGAACCGACCTGCGCACCGCCGGCTCAGGGCCGGAACTCCGGGTCGGGGGCCACGGCGACGTCGAGCAGGACCGGTTCGGTGCGCCCGCGCAGGGTGGGAACGATCTCGTCGAGCGCGGCGGCCAGGTCCTCGTGCGAGCCCACCTGCCGGGAGGGACAGCCCAGCCCGCCGGCCAGGGCCGACAGCGAGACCTGGTCGAAGGCGGGCCACGGGGGTTTGCCGCCGCGGGCCTCGGCGAGGCGGTCCATGATCGCGTAGCGCCCGTTGGCCAGGACGAGGAAGAGCACCCCGGTGCCGTAGCGGGCGGCGCTCCACAGGGCCTGGACCTGGTACAGCGCAGACCCGTCGCCGACCACGGCCACGACGGGCCGGTCGGGCGCACCCATGCGGATCCCGGCGGCCGCGGGCAGGGCGAACCCGAGGCCGCCCATGGCCGCGGACACGTACCCGAGCGGACGGCGAGCGGGCAGGATCCGGTGGAGATCCGGGCGGCTGGACGGGGTCTCCTCCACGATCACGGTGTCGGCGTCGATGCGCTCGGCCAGCGCCGCCATGACCTCCGCCGGACGCAGAGGACCCCTGGGACCGGGCTCCGGCGTCGACGGGGCCTGCACGGTCTCCGGAGACCCGGCCGACCGCTCCGTGCTCTCTCCCGGCCCCTCCTGACCGGACCGCGCGGGCAGGTGCCGCACCAGGGCCCGCAGCGCAGGGGCCACCGGCGCCAGGACGGCGAGCTCGACCGGGCTGCGGTGGGCCTCGGCCGGCCGGTCGGTGATCAGCGCCAGGCGGGTCCCGGGTTCCACGAGCGGCCCGGGGCTGTACTGGTACTGGCGGAACACCGGCGCACCCGCCGCCAGCACCACGTCGTGCACGGACAGCACCGCACGCAGCCGTTCGCGGTCGGCCGGCAGCACCCCGGCGTAGAGGGGATGGTCCTGCGGGAACCCGGCCCGGGCCCCGAAGCTCTCCTGGAACACCGGGGCCTGCAGGTGCTCGGCCAACGCCACCAGGGCCGCCCACCCCTGCGCACTGTCGGTCCCCGCACCGGTCACCAGCGCCGGGCGGCGGGCGCCGGCGACCAGCACGGCCAGGTCGTGCACGTCGCCGTCCTCCACCCCGGAGGCGGAGACCACCCGGGCCGCGGCCGCACGTTCGGGCGGCGGCGTGCCGGTGTCCTTCGGGTACGCGGGGGCGGACCAGTCGCCCTGGGGCACCACCACCAGGGCCGGCCCCTGGCCCCGCACGGCCTCGTGGTGGGCGCGGGCCACGGCCCCGGGCACGTCCTGGGGCACGGCCGGTTCGGCCACGTGCACCGGATAGTCGCCGCCCAGGCCGTGCAGGTCACCGGTGAGGAAGGGTTCCAGGGCCAGGTGCCTGCGGTCCTGCTGGCCCACGAGCACCACCAGCGGCGCCCGGTTCACACGCGCGGTGGCCAGGGCCCCGACGGCGTTGCCGAGCCCCGCGGTGGTGTGCAGCTGCACCAGGGCGGGGCGTTCGCGGGCCAGTGCCCACCCGGTGGCCATGCCCACCACCGAGCCCTCGTGCAGGGCCAGCACGAACGTGAGGCTCTCGGGCAGGTCGGTGAGGAAGGCGACCTCGGTGGAGCCCGGGTTGGCGAACAGCGTGGTCAGGCCGTACTCGTGCAACACCTCCAGGGTCGCCTCGCGCACGGTCGTCGCTCCTGCGGTCCCCTGCCCCGGATCGGGCTCTGCGTTCATGCTCACTCCCGCGCGCTCGCCTGCTTGGCCTGCTGGATCTGCCCGTGCACCCGGGCGCGCAGCTCGGTGAAGCGCTGCGCGGAACGGGTGGTGAGCTGGTCGCGCTGCTCGGGCAGGTCGATCTCGACGTCGTCCTGGACGACCGTGGGCGCAGACGACAGCACGAGCACACGCTGTCCGAGGTAGACCGCCTCGTCGATGTCGTGGGTGACGAACAGGACCGTCATCTCGAAACGCTGCCACAGCCCGCGCACGAGGTCCTCCAGGTCGGCGCGGGTCTGGGCGTCCACCGCGGCGAAGGGCTCGTCCATGAGCAGCACCCGCGGTTCGTAGGCGATGGCGCGTGCGATGGCCACACGCTGCTGCATGCCGCCGGACAGCTCCCACGGGTGGGAGCGCGCCGACCCGGCCAGCCCCACGGCCTCCAGCGCCTCCTCCACCAGGGCGGTACGGCGCGCCCGGGGCAGGCGTTTCTCCTTCAGGGGCAGCTCGACGTTGCCGCGCACGGTCAGCCAGGGGAAGAGGCTGCGCCCGTACTCCTGGAAGACCACCGCCATGTCGGGCGGGGGTTCGTGCACCGGGCGCCCGTCGACGGCCACGGTGCCCCCGGTGGGGGCCAGCAGCCCGGCCACACACTTGAGCAGCGTGGTCTTGCCGCACCCCGACGGGCCCACCAGGCAGGCCAGTTCCCCCGCGTCGAGGCGGAAGGTGAGGTCGTGCACGGCTTCGACGCTGCCTCCCGCCGAGCCGTAGGTCTTGCGCAGTCCGTTCACGTCGAGCACGTCCGGGCCTTCCTGGGAGTGCGGGCGGGTGTCACGGTTCATCCCCCTCGTGCGGTGGCGCGCAGGCCCCGGTGCCAGCTCAGGACCCGTTTCTCGACCTGGCCGAAGACCAGCGACAGGGCCACGCCGAGCAGGCCCAGCAGCACGATCCCGGTCCACATCTCGGGGATCGCGAACCCGCGCTGGAACTGCACGATGGCGAACCCGAGCCCGCTGGAACTGGCGAACATCTCGCTGATGACCATGAGGATCACCGCGATGGACAGCGCCTGCCGCAACCCGGTCATGATCTGGGGGCTCGCCGAACGCAGCACCAGCGTGGTCAGGCGGCGCCGTCCGCGGATCCGGTAGACCCTGCAGGTGTCGGAGAGCACCGGGTCGACGGCGCGCACACCCTCGATGGTGTTGAGCAGGACCGGCCACACGCACCCGGAGACGATGACGGCCGCGCGCATGGTGCTGTCCAGGCCGACCAGGAGCATGAGCAGCGGCACCAGGACCGGGGGCGGCACCGCACGCAGGAACTCCAGCACCGGTTCGGTCAGGGCCCGGAGCGTGCGCGACAGCCCCAGAGCCAGCCCCGCGCCCACACCGAGCACCGCGGCCAGGAAGAACCCGGTCAGCAGCAGGCCGATGCTGGGCAGCGCGTCGGTGAGGAAACGCTCCGAGACCCACACGTCGACGAAGGTGGTCGCGACGGTGCCGGGGGTGGGCAGGTAGAAGCTCCCCTCCCCCGACGCCGCCCACCACCACAGCCCCACGAGCAGCGCGGGCAGGAGCAGGAGGCGGGCCAGGAACGACAGCGCACGGGCCGGGGCGCTCGCCGGACCGGGGGCGGGGCTCACGCGGACACCTCCCCGCGCACCGACGGGTGCCAGTGCAGGGCCCGGCGCTCCACCGCGCGCACCCCGGTGTTGACGAGCACACCGAGCACCCCGGTGGCCACGATGAGGGCGTAGACGACGTCGGGGGCGCCGCTGGACTGGGCCACCGCGATCTCCTGTCCGAGGCCGGGACTGCCGATGACGAGCTGGGCGGTGATGGTCAGGATCAGGGCCACGGCCGCACCCAGCCGCAACCCGGTGAGCAGGTACGGCAGCGCGGTGGGCCAGACCAGGTACCGGATGCGTGCCAGGCGGCCGAGCCGGTAACTGCGCGCGGTCTCCTCGGCGACGGGGTCGACGTCGGCGACCCCGTGCAGCACCTGCACGTAGATCTGCCAGAACGCGGCGTAGACGACCAGCAGCAGGGTGGAACGGATGTCGGTGCCGTACAGCAGGATCGCCAGCGGGATCAGCGCGACCGAGGGGATGGGGCGCAGGAACTCCACGGTCGAGGCGGTGTAGGCGCGCAGCAGCGGGACCGACCCCACGACCAGGCCCAGCACGGTCGCTGCGACCGCGGCGATCGCCAGGCCCGACCCCCACGCCAGGACGGTGTCGCCGACCGCGCCCCAGAACTGGGCCGTGGCGGCGCGCTCGGCGAGGGTGGCCAGCACGGTCGAGGCCGGTGGCAGGTACTGGGGGTCGGCGGCGGGGGTGCGGGGCAGGAGCTCCCAGGCGAGCAGGAACAGCACGATCCCGCACAGGCCGAGGGAGACCGTGCGCACCGAGGCGCTGCCCCGGCCGGGAGGTTGCGGCCCCGAGGGCGCGGTGGCCGGCGCGTGTCCGGCCCCGGCCCTGGTCGGGGACGTGGTCACGGCTGTTCCGAGAAGAGCTCACCGAGGTCGGGGGTGTCCTCCACGAGCCCGTCCTCCTCCATGAGGTCGGCGACGACCTGGACCGACTCGGTGTGGGGTTCGGGTGGGAACGCGGGCAGGCGCATGGTGTCGATGAGGTCGGCGTCGATCTCGGTGTAGTCGCCGATGATGCGGCGGACCTCGTCGGGGTGGTCGTCCGCGTAGGCCAGGGACGCGGCCATGGCGTCGCCGAAGGCCTGCACGGTCTCGGGGTCCTCCTGCAGGGTCTGCTCGGAGGTGAAGTAGACGGCGATGGTGAGCTCGTCGTGCACGTCGGCGAAGTTGGAGGCCACCTCGGTGGCTCCGCCGTCCAGGGCCGCGCCGAGGAAGGGTTCGACGACCCAGGCCGCGTCGATCTCGCCCTGGTCGAGGGCGGCGGGCATGTCCGGGAAGTCGAGCTCGAGGAACTCCACCCCGGACGGGTCGCCGCCCGCCTCGCGGATGGAGTTGCGCACGGAGGTGTCGCCGATGTTCTCGAGGTTGTTGACGGCGATGGTGGCGTCCCCGAGCTCCGACACGTCGGTGATGTCGCTGCCCTCGGGCACGACGACGGCGCCGAAGTCCTCGCCCTGCTGCCCGGTGGTGGCGACCCCGTTGGCGACCGAGCGCATCGGCAGGCCCTGGTCGAGGGCGATGATGAGGGAGGTGACGTTGCCGAAGGCGAGGTCGAAGTCGCCCGAGACCACACCGGGCACCGCCTGGGCGCCGCCGCTGGTGTTCTGCACGGTCACGTCGAGGCCGTGCTCCTCGAAGAAGCCTTGGTCGATGCCGAGGTGGAGGGGGGCCACGTCGATGATGGGGATGGCGCCGACGGTGATCTCGGTGAGACCGTCGTCGGTCTCGCCGTCACCGCACCCGCCGGCCAGGAGCGTCGTCGCGGCGGCGGCCGCGGCGAGGGATCTGCGACGCATCGAGTCTCCTCTTGTGTGCGCCTGTCGAACGCGTGTTCCTGCCGCGAACGTAATCCACGCCACACACGGCGTCAACCCCCTCTGGCTAGGCAGTCAGGGCACGGGCACGCTCCAGGGCGCGGGCCATCTCGCGCGGCTCGGAGACGGGGGTGTGGTCGCTCCAGCGCACCACACCGTCGGCGTCGATCAGGAACGAGCCGCGGCGGGCCACACCGCGTTCGGCGTCGAAGACCCCGTAGGACTCGGCGACGGCGCCGTGGGGCCAGAAGTCCGACAACAGGCGGAACGGGAAACCCTCCCGGTCCGACCACGTGCGCAGGGCGAAGACGGAGTCGACCGAGACCGCCAGCACCCGGGTTCCGGTCTCGGCGAAACGGGGATGCAGCTCGGCCAGCTCGGCGAGCTCGCCCGAGCACACGCCGGAGAAGGCCAGCGGGTAGAAGACCACGAGGACGGGGGCGCCGCGCAGGGACGACAAGGAGACGGGTCGGCCGTGCTGGTCGTCCAGGGAGAAGTCGGGCGCCTGGGCGCCCTCGGGGGTGCTCGTCAATGCTCTCGTTCGTGTTCGCTGCGTGCGGGCGCCGCTCAGCGCCGCGCGCCCGCCCTGTGGGGCGCGCGGCACCGGTGGTTCGGTCGCGTCGAGGCCCGTTACCGCTTGGGAACGACCAGTCGGGTGCCCGACCAGTCCGAGCCGACACTGACCGCGCTGGTCTGGGACAAGCCGGAGGTACTGGCGGCGTCCGCCACGTCGTTGGGTGACACGTGCAGGTCACGCCCGGCCTTCGGGGTCAGCACCAGGATGGTGCCGCCGTCGGCGATCAGGGTGACCGTGTCCATCAACGCGTCGGTGAGTTCATCCTCCTCGTCGGACCGCCACCACAGCAGTACCGCGTCGACATCGCCGTCGAAGTCCTCGTCAACCAGTTCCTCACCGGTGAGTTCGACGATGGAAGCGCGCAGGCCCTCGTCAACGTCGTCGTCGAAGCCGAATTCCTGCACCACCTGACCCGGCTTGAATCCGAGTCGGTCAGCCAAGCCGCGTTCGCTCTGTGCCTGGCCCGCGGTCGCGCTCACGAAAGTTCTCCTCCACTGGTTTCTTTGTCAATCTGTTCTGCTCGAGCGGTGGCGCCCGATGCAGTTCGTTCCTCAACGATGCCGGGCGTTCCACCCGCTGTGTGGGTCCGTCACCATCGCTGATGGCCTAGTTCACACGGTAGTGGCATGTCCCGTCAACGCGCGTGCGAACCCTCCACCCAGGTGCCCCACCGGCACCGAGTGTTCACGCGGACGTCAGGAACGACAGGCGCACCCGGCGCTCGGGGTTGTCCACGTTGAGGTCGACCACCGCGACGGACTGCCACGTGCCCAACTCGAGCGAGCCCCCGATCACGGGGACCGTGGTCTGGGGCGCGACGTAGGCCGGCATGACGTGCGACCGTCCGTGGCCGCGGGAGCCGTGCTTGTGGCGCCACCGGTCGTCGGCCGGCAGCAGGTCGTCCAGGGAAGCGAGCAGGTCGTCGTCGGATCCTGCCCCGAGTTCGATGATCGCCACGCCCGCGGTCGCGTGCGGGACGAACACGTTGAGAAGGCCGTCGCCGGCGCCGGCGACGAAGTCCGCACACCGGGACGTGATGTCGGTGATGCTCTCCGACCCTCCCGTGTGCAGTTCGAGGATCTGTGTCCGCATAGCGCCACCATCGCGCAGCCCGGCCCTTCGTGCAACCATCGGGCGTCACCACTGTGGACGGCGGCGGTCCCCGAGCGCTCCCAGCAGCGAGTACCGGCCCTCTCCTCTGGTATGCGAACCTGGGAAAAAGGAGGGGAAACCATGACTGTCTCTTTGCGTCTGGGACCCCTGTTGCGGCACGTGGGACCCACCACCGCCACCGTGTGGGTCGAGACCGACGCCCCCTGCAGGGTCCGGGTCCGCGTGGACGGGCACACGACCGCCACCGCGCGGACGTTCGCCGTGCACGGCCACCATTACGCCGTGTGCGAGATCGAGGGCCTTCCGCCCGGGTCGGCGCTGCCCTACGAGGTCTTCCTCGAGGACGACCGCGTCTGGCCCGACCCCACCTCCTCCCTGCCCCCGAGCGTGGTGCGAACGACCGACCCCGACGCCTCCACCCGGCTCCTGTACGGCTCGTGCCACGTGCCCACGGGCGACACCCCCGAAGGGGTGGTCGACCACGGTCCGGACATGCTGCGCGCCACCGCGCGGCGCATGGCCGAGGACCCGCCCGAGGGGAACCTGCTGCTCCTGCTGATCGGCGACCAGGTCTACGCCGACGAGGTGCACGAACCGATGCGCGAACACCTGCGCGCCTCCCGTGAGGAGGGACATTCCTCACCCGAGGGCGAGGTGGTGGACTTCGGCGAGTACGCGGAGCTCTACCGCCGGGCCTGGAGCGACCCGCAGGTGCGGTGGCTGCTGTCGACGGTGCCCACGCTCATGGTCTTCGACGACCACGACGTGCGCGACGACTGGAACACCTCCGCCGCCTGGCGGCGGGCGATGGACGAGCTCCCCTGGTGGCCCGAGCGCGTCACCCACGGCCTGGGCGCGTACTGGGTTTACCAGCACCTGGGCAACCTCTCCCCCGAGGCGCGGGAGAAGGATCCCTGGTGGAACCGGGTGCGCGAGTGCACCGGCGACGCAGGGGACACGGTCGACGAGTTCGCGTGGCGGGCGCACGAGGACCCGGACTCCTACCGCTGGAGCCACCGGGTCGACGTGGGCCCGGTACGGGTGCTCATGGCCGACACCCGCTGCGCACGCGCCCTGGGCGAGGGCGACCCGTCGGACGGCTCGCGTTCGATCCTGGGACCCCGGGGCCACGAGTGGCTCGACGAGCACCTCACCGGCGGCCCGGACCACGTCGTCGTGGTCTCCACGGTCCCGGTCCTGCTGCCGCCCGCCGTGCACCACCTGGAGGCCTGGAACGAGGCCGTGTGCGCGGGCGCCTGGGGGGAACGGGTGCGGGCACCGGCGGAACGCCTGCGCCAGGCCCTCGACCTCGAGCACTGGGGCGCGTTCCAGTACTCCTTCGCCCACCTGGCCGGGGCGGTGCTGGAGGTGGCCCGCGGCGAACGCGGCCCCGCACCGGCGACCGTGCTGCTGCTCAGCGGGGACGTGCACTTCTCCTACATGGCGCGGGCAGTGCCCAGTGAGGGTGAGGCCCCCGGGACCCGTGTGACGCAGCTGGTCTCCTCTCCCCTGTGCAACCGACTGCCTTCGCACCTGCGCCGCACGGCGTGGCTGTCGACCACGTGGCCCTTCCGTGTGGCCGGGCGGGTGATGTCCCGGCTGGCGCGGGTGGCCCCGCCGGCGCTGCGCTGGTCGTTGGAGGGCGCGCCCTACTTCGGCAACACCATCGGCGAGGTCTGCCTGGAGGGGCGCAGCGCCGAGGCCCGCTGGTACCACTGTCCCAACGGCGGCCCCCACGCCCTGCCGGACGTGCGCTTCCGCTCCTCGCTGTGAACCCGCCGGTCCCGCCCGTGGACCGGCGGCCCGGGCTCGCTCCATGCAGGGCCCTCAGGAATACGAACGCGGCCCGCCGGTTCCGGCGGGCCGCGTCGCGGATGTCCTCGGGGCCTGGGTGCTCAGGGCTTGTGCGAGTGCGGGCGGCGCGTGGACTGCGCCCCGCGCCGTGTGCGGCGCACCCGCTGGGACAGGGCCCCGCCCCGCTCCAGCACGGTGCCCGAGGTGCGCTCGGAACCGGTGCCCGTCGTGGCGGCCGGGTTCCCGGCCGCAGGGGTGTCCTCGTCGAGTGCGGGCATCTTGGCGGTGGGCTCGATCTCGTCGCCGCCCACCCCGGCGCCCTCGCCGTCCCCGGCGGTCTCACCCTGCTCCTGTTGCTCCGACGCCTCGTCGCCGTCCTGGCCGGCCGACAGCGACGGGATGCGCGCGGTGGTGACCTGGTCCGGGTGCGGCAACACCACCTCGGGGTCGCGGGCCTGGTCGCGCTCGGCCTGCTCCGAACGGCGCAGCTCCGCCTCGCGGCGCGAGACCGCACGGGCCTTGGCCCGGTCCTCACGCCACTGGCGCCAGATCCGCCGGCCGGAGGTCACCAGGGGCCAGGTGACCTTGGACGGGCGCGAGAGCGCGTGCCACAGGTAGGCGGTGGTGCCCCAGGCCTCCATGGCCCGCCGCGCCCTGGTGATGGTGAAGAAGGTCGGCATCGCCATGAGGATCTGCGGCCACGCGAGCGCCAGCGCCGCGAACAGCGGGTACATGCCCCCGCCGATGAGCGAGGCCGCCGCGCCGATGGCCACGGGGACCAGCGCCAGGGCGATGCGCAACCCGGTGAACTGGCGGAACCGGTGCAGAGAACGGCGCGCGGACACCTGGGGCGTGAGCCCCTCCGGTAGCGGTGTGGGCTGGACGATGACGGCCAGCAGCAGCGTGCCCACACCCACGCTCGCCGCGAGAAGAATGGTCCACCCGGACGCCGAGAGCGCCCCGCCCACCAGCAGGGCGACCAGCCCCAGGACGGGCAGCGGCGCGGGCAGCCAGAAGAGGACGCGGCGACGCAGTTGGCCCTCCTGCGTCGGCTCCAGCACGTAGTTGATCACGGGCCGCAGTATCCGGCCCCCTGTCCTCGGTCGTTCGACCACAGTGTTGACCCCCCAAGAACGTCGTGACGGCAGCGGTGCGGTAGCCCTCGCCCGAGACCCAGATCCGGTTCACCGCAGTACCGGCGGTGCTCCGCTCGCCACAAAGCTATCCCTTTTCGCGTAGTCCCCGGGCGCGTACGGTCAGTCACATACCTACCCGACGCCGATGAAGCCGCGATAAGCGGACAGAAGACTCAGGCAACGATCGCATCACGTCTGCCTTGTACGACGCTTCTGAGGCCGGAGTGGTTGCGGTCAACCACGTTCCGTCGCGTCGAGTCGACCCAGTGCCACCGCTATGCGCAGGACGAAGGATCCTCGACCGTCGGACGGGGTGTGCCCGGTCAGCTCGGCGATCCGGCTGAGCCGGTAACGGACGGTGTTCGGGTGGACGAACAGCATGCGTGCCGTCGCCTCCAGGGAGGACGCGTGTTCAAGGTACACCGAGAGGGTGTCCAACAAGGGCGATCCCGCGCCGAGCAGAGGTTTGTAGACCTCTTCGACGAGTTGGCGGCGCGCCCCCGCCTCCCCCTGCAGCACCCGCTCGGGCAGCAGATCCTCGGCCAGCACCGGACGCGGGGCGTCCGGCCAGGCCACGGCCGAACGGAGCCCGCTCACGGCGGCACGCGCCGAGGCCCCCGACGCCCTCAGGTCGGGAACGGCCGGGCCGACCACCACGGGTCCGGGCCCGAACAGCCCGGCCAGGGGTTCGGCCGCCGCCGCGGGCAGTTCCCCCTCGGGGTAGGTGTCGCCCACACCGACCACGACCACCACCCGGTCGCCCTGCATCCCCGCGATGACGTCGTGCCCCGCTCTCCGGGCCGCCCCGCGCAGGTCGTCGAGGACCTTGTTGCCGTCCTCCTCGCCGCTGTCACCGGCGATCGCGATGACCGGGGTCTGGGTCCAGCGCAGCGACGACCCCCACGTCTGCAGGCCGTCCTGGTGGTCACCGTGCAGCAGCGCGTCGACGATCAACGCCTCCAGGCGCGCGTCCCAGGCGCCGCGGGCCTCGGCGGCACGGGCGTAGACCTTGGCCGAGCTGAAGGCGACCTCGCGGGTGTAGCGCAGCACGTCCTCGCGCAGCTGCATGGCGCCCCCGGGGGCGGCGAGCTCGTCGACCTGCCCCTCGACCACGTCGATGACCACACGGATCATGTCGACGGTCTGCTGCAGCGTCACCGAGCGCGTCAGCTCGCGCGGGGCGGTACCGAAGACCTCCACCGTGATCGCCGGACGCCCGCGCACCGGGTTGCGGAACCAGTCGACGAAGGCGGCCACGCCGGACTGGGCGACGAGGCCGATCCAGGAGCGGTCCTCCGCGGACATGCGGCGGAACCAGGGCAGGCGCTCCTCCATGCTCGCCACGGCCGCGGTGCCCAGGCGGCCCATGGACCGTTCCAGGCGGCGTGCGGTCTCGGCCCGCAGCGCGTCGGCGCCGTCCTGCGCGGATGCGGGCCCCGAGGGGTCGCTGTCCTGGTGGTCCCGGGGTCGGTGGGGTTGCTCGTTCACACCTCCAGGGTGGCATCCCTGCCGGGCACGGGGTCGGATGCCTTCCGGTGTCCCCCGCCACTCGGGCCGCCCACGAAAACCCACGGGGGCGGGTCGTCACACCCGCGAGCCGCGTAACGTCGGGGTGTGCGCCCTCCGCGTGACCGCCCCGGGACCTCGGGGCGGCACAGTTTTGTGGAGGGTCCACAAACGGGACGGAGCGAAGTTCGTGTCCGTCCCCATCCGACTGGTGATCTCCTACAGGGCAAGGTGGATGTCGTGCTTGTCATCGTTGCTCCCGGCCAAGGCGCCCAGGTACCCGGTTTCCTCTCCCCATGGCTCGAACTGCCCGGCATGGCCCCGCGGTTCGAGGCGTGGTCGGAGGTGGCCGGGCTGGACCTGGTGCGCTACGGCACCACCGCCGACGCGGACGAGATCCGCGACACGGCCGTCGCTCAACCCCTCCTCGTCAGCGCCGGACTGGCCACCGCCACCGCGCTGCTGGGTTCCGTCTCGGGCCCCGAGGCCCCCCTGCCCGTGAGCGGGTCCTTCGCGGACGCCGTCGCCGGCCACAGCGTCGGCGAGTACACCGCCGCCGCCCTGGCCGGGGTCCTGACCCCCAATGACGCGCTGGCGCTGGTCGCCGAGCGCGGCCGGGGCATGGCCGAGGCGGCTTCCCGCACCGAGACCGGCATGACCGCGGTCATGGGCGGCAAGCGCGAGGACGTGCTCGCCGCGATCGAGGCCGCGGGACTCACGCCCGCCAACGACAACGGTTCCGGGCAGATCGTGGCCGCCGGCACCACCGAACAGCTGGCCGCCTTCGCCGAGAACCCGCCCGAGCGGGCCCGGCTGCGTCCCCTCCCGGTCGCCGGCGCCTTCCACACCGAGCACATGGCCCCGGCCATGGAGCGCGTGCGCACCGCCGCCGCGCACATGGAGACCAACGACCCGTCGGTGCGCCTGCTCTCCAACGCCGACGGAGCCGTCGTCGAGCAGGGGTCGGACTACCTCGAGCGGCTCGTCACGCAGATCTCCTCGCCGGTGCGCTGGCAGGCCTGCAGCGAGACCCTCGCCGACCTCGGCGTGACCGCCATGATCGAACTCGCACCGGCGGGCACCCTGACCGGGCTGGCCAAGCGCGCGCTGCGCGGTGTCGAGCTCCACGCGGTCAAGACCCCCGACGACCTGGAGCGGGCCGCCGCCATCGTCAAGGAGCACGCGGGCACCGCTGCCCCCGCGCGCTCCGATCAGGAAGGCTGACATGTTGAACGCCCCCAGCGCGCCGGGCGGAGCGGTGATCCGCTCCTTCGGCGAGTACCAGCCCGCCCGCGTGGTCACCAACCACGACCTTGCCCAGCGTGTGGACACCAACGACGAGTGGATCCGCAGCCGTGTGGGCATCGAGGAACGGCGCGTGGCGGGCCCCGACGACAGCGTGGAGAGCATGGCCGTGGCGGCCGGGGGCAAGGCCCTGGCCGCGAGCGGGCTCTCCCCCGAGGACATCGACCTGGTGATCGTGGCCACGTGCACCTCGCACGACCAGATCCCCAACTCCGCCGCGACCGTGGCCGCCCGGCTCGGCATCCCCGCCCCCGGCGCCTTCGACGTCAACGCCGCCTGCGCGGGCTTCTGTTACGCGCTGGGGCTGGCCTCGGACTCCGTGCGCGCCGGGTCCTCCCGCAACGTCCTGGTCGTGGGCTCGGAGAAGCTCAGCGACTGGGTCGACTGGGAGGACCGCGCCACCTGCGTGATCTTCGCCGACGGCGCGGGCGCCGCGGTGGTCTCGGCCGACGAGGACCAGGGCATCGGCCCGGTCGTGTGGGGTTCCTCGGGCGAGCGCGCCGACACCATCTACCTGCGCGAGCACAAGTACCTCTACCAGGAGGGCCAGGCGGTCTTCCGGTGGACCACCACCGAGCTCTACAAGGTCGCCCTGCAGGCCCTGGAGCGCGCCGGGGTCGACCCGAGCGAGATCACCGCTTTCGTTCCCCACCAGGCCAACCTGCGCATCGTCGAGTCGATCGCCAGGAAGCTGGGCGCTCCCCAGGCGCTGGTGGCCCGCGATATCGTCACCGCGGGCAACACCTCGTCCGCGTCCGTCCCGCTCGCGCTCTCGCGCATGATCGGGCGCGGGGAGCTGCGTTCGGGGAGCACTGTACTCACCCTGGGCTTCGGGGCGGGGCTGGTCTACGCCGCACAGGTGATCCGCATCCCCTGACCCCTCAGCCCGAGCGGCACCGCACGGCATCGGGTCCGGACCCGTTCCACCCCCGTGCGGCGGGGCCGCCGAAAACACCGACACCGAAGAAGGAGATTGACATGGCCGAGCACAGCGAGCAGGACATTCTGAAGGGCCTCGGCGAGATCGTCGAGGAGATCGTCGGCACCGAGCCCTCCGAGGTCACCCCGGAGAAGAGCTTCGTGGACGACCTGGACATCGACTCCCTGTCCATGGTCGAGATCGCCGTCGCCGCGCAGGACAAGTTCGGCGTGGAGATCCCCGACGACCAGCTCAAGGACCTCAAGACGGTCCAGGACGTCATCAACTACATCCAGAAGTAGCGTGTCCGTGCGCCCGGGCGGCCCCCGCCCGGGCGCCGGGAACCAGGGACCCGGCCGGCCGTGACGCGGCCCCGGGCCCGCACCGAACTCCTCGTCGCACACCACCCACCGCCTCCCGGCCCGCAACCGGGAACGACCCACGAGAAGGGCGATCGGATCATGTCCAAGACCGATGTCGTCGTCACCGGCCTCGGGGCCACCACCCCCCTCGGGGGTGACGTCGCGACCACATGGTCCGCGCTCCTCGACGGCCGCTCCGGTATCAGCATGCTGCCCGAGGAATGGCACGAGAGCCTCCCGGTGCACTTCGCAGGCCGGATCGCACAGGAGCCGTCCGAGAAGCTCCCCAGGCCGCGCCTGCGCCGCCTGGACCGGACCCAGCAGTTCTCTCTCATCGCCGCTCAGGAGGCCTGGGAGGACGCCGGAACCCCCGAGGTCGACCCCGTCCGCCTGGGCGTGGTGGTCTCCAGCGGGATCGGCGGCATCCTGACGATCCTGGAGCAGTACGACACCTTCCGTGAGAAGGGCTGGAAGCGAGTCTCCCCGTTCACCGTGCCCATGCTCATGCCCAACAGCCCCGCCGCCGCCGTGGCCCTGGAGTACAGCGCCCGCGCCGGGGCCCACGCGCCCGTCAGCGCCTGTGCGTCCAGCGCCGAGGCCGTGGCCGACGCGGTGGAGATGATCCGCGCGGGCCGCGCGGACGTGGTCATCGCCGGCGGCACCGAGGCCGCCATCCACCCGCTCAACATCGCCTCGTTCGCGTCCATGCGGGCCCTGTCGACCCGCAACGACGACCCCGAGGGCGCCTCCCGCCCCTGGGACCAGGCGCGCGACGGCTTCGTCATGGGCGAGGGCGCCGGCATCCTGATCCTGGAGTCGGCCGAGCACGCCGCCAAGCGCGGCGCCCGCGTCTACGCCCGCGCCGCGGGTGTGGGCTACACCGACGACGCCTACGACATCGTCCAGCCCGACCCCGAGGGCCGCGGCCAGGCGCGTGCGATCACCGAGGCGCTCAAGGACGCCGACCTCAAGCCGGACGACGTCAAGCACGTCAACGCGCACGCGACCTCCACCCCGACCGGCGACGTGGGCGAGACCCGCGCGATCCGGACGGCTCTGGGGGACGCGGCCGCCGACAGCGTGCGGGTGACCTCCACCAAGTCGATGACCGGCCACCTGCTGGGCGGCGCCGGCGCGGTCGAGTCCATCGCCACCGTCAAGGCGCTGTACGACGGCGTCATCCCGGCGACCATCAACATCGACGAGCTCGACCCGGAGACGGCCGTGGACATCGTGCGCGGCAAACCCGAGGAGATGCCCGCCGGCGACGTGGCGGCCCTCAACGAGTCCTTCGGGTTCGGCGGCCACAACATCGCGCTGGCGTTCAAACGCGCCTGACCCTTCGAGGGGCGGGGCCCGCACCAGCGGGTTCCCGCCCCTTCTTCTTTCCCGCCCCCGCAGGCACGGTCCCGTACCCGCGAAGGAGCACGACGCAGTGACAGTGATCGACAACGGCGCCCGACCGGCCTCGGAGCAGGCCGGCGACCCCGATCCGCGTCGGCCGAGCGTGCGGCTCTCGCGGTTCTTCGACCGCGGCACGGTCGAGCTGCTGACCGAGGAGGGCCCGGGTATCGACGCCGTGGCCGCCACCGGGCTCATCGACGGCCTGCCCGCGGTGGCCTTCGCCAACGACGCCCGGATCCAGGGCGGGGCGATGGGCACGGCCGGGTGCGCGGCGATGGAGACCGCCTACGCCCACGCGGTGCGCGACGGTGTCCCGGTGGTGGGTCTGTGGCACTCCTCGGGCGCCCAGCTCGCGGCCGGGGTGGAGAGCCTGCACGCGGTGGGCCGGGTCTTCGCGGTGATGACCCGCGCCTCCGGTGTGGTCCCGCAGATCTCGGTCGTGCTGGGCCCGGCGGCCGGCGGCGCGGCCTACGGTCCGGCGCTGACCGACGTGGTGGTCATGTCCGACCGCGGCAAGGTCTTCGTCACCGGCCCCGGGGTCGTGGAGAGCGTGACCGGCGAGCAGATCACCGCCGAGGAACTGGGCGGCGCCGACGCACACGGGCGCCGCAGCGGCGTGGTGCACGTGACCGCACCCGACGACGGCGCGGCCATGGCGCGCGGCCGTGACCTGGCCCTGCTGCTAGGGCGGCAGGGCGAGATGGAGCCCGCCGACGTGCACGACGCCGACCTGGGGTACGTGCTGCCCGAGTCGGCCCGGCGTGCCTACGACGTCAAACCCCTGGTGAACGGGGTGCTCGACACCCCGCTCGGCGACGGGGCCGTGGAACTGCAGGCCAAGTACGCGCCGAACATGGTCACCGCCCTGGGCCGCCTGGGCGGGCGCACCGTCGGCGTGCTGGCCAACAACCCGCTCCGTCTGGGCGGGTGCCTGGACTCCAGATCGGCGGAGAAGGCCGCCCGTTTCGTGCGCATGTGCGACGCGTTCGGGGTCCCGCTGGTGGTCCTGGTGGACGTGCCCGGGTACCTGCCCGGGGTGAGCCAGGAGTGGGACGGGGTGGTGCGCCGCGGAGCCAAGCTCCTGCACGCCTTCGCCGAGGCCACGGTCCCGCGCGTGACCCTGGTGACCCGCAAGTCCTACGGCGGCGCCTACATCGCGATGAACTCGCGTGCGCTCGGGGCGACCCGGGTGCTGGCCTGGCCCACGGCCGAGGTCGCGGTCATGGGGCCGGTCGCGGCGGTGCGCATCCTCAAGCGCCGCGAGCTCGCGGCCGTCCCCGAATCCGAACGCCCCGCGCTGGAGGAACGCCTGGCGGCCGAGCAGGAGCGCGAGGCAGGCGGCCTGCCCCGGGCCCAGGAGCTGGGTGTGGTCGACGAGGTCGTCGAACCCAAGAACACCCGCACCGCCCTGGCCCATGCGATCGACCGTGCCCCGGACGCACGCGGCGCCCACGGCAACATCCCGCTCTAGCCCGCGTCGCCCCCGGCGGCCGGAAAGCGGCCGGAAGAACGACGGTGCCCCGCGCTCCCTCGGGAACGCGGGGCACCGCTGTGTCCGGGGTCAGTCCCGGGGCTCGGGACCCTTGGTGCCCGACGGGCTGATGGTGGGCGCCTCCTCGGCCTGTGCGGACGCGGAGCCCTGGGCGTCCTCACCGTTCTGGGCGGCAAGGTCGCGGGCCAGGCGCTCTCGGGTCGCCTCGTCGTAGAGGTGGTCCAGCTGCGGGCGGCGGGCCATCCGGCCGTCCCCGGAGGAGCGGCCCATGGCGCGGCGGCGCAGCCACGGAACCAGGTGCTGGCGGGCCCAGCGCCGGTTCTCGCGGCGGCGCAGGATGCGCGGCAGCTGCTGCGGAGGGGTGCTCCAGGGGTCGGTCCAGGCCTCGCGCGGTCCCATCGGGAACCCGATGAGGTCGGCGATGCGGGCCGCGACGACCTGGTGGCCGGTCCCGTTCAGGTGCAGGCGGTCCTCGCTCCACGCACGCGGGTCGTTGAGGGCGTTGAGCGCCCACAGGTCGACGATCTCGGTGCCGGTGCGTTCGGCGACCGAGCGCATGTGCATGCTGTAGATCGCGATCCGGCCCCGGTAGTAGCGCAGCACCGGGATCCAGCCGGTGTCGTGGCCGGAGATGATGACCACGCGCAGGCCGGCGTCGAGCAGCTGGCGCACGCCCCACTCGAAGTGCTCGGCCAGGGCGTCCAGGTTGCTGCCGGGCCGCAGGACGTCGTTGCCGCCGGCCAGCACGGTGACCAGGTCCGGCTTCCACTCCAGGGCCTTCTCGAGCTGCTCACCGAAGATGTGGTGCATCCGGCGCCCGCGCACACCCAGGTTCGCGTACCGGAAGTCCGGGGTGAGGGTCCCCAGGTGTTCGGCGAGACGGTCGGCGAACCCGCGGTACTCACCCCCTGGACCGCTGTTGTCCTCCATCCCCTCGGTGATGCTGTCGCCGAGGGCCACGTAGGTCCGGATGGGTTCCGGTCTGCCCACACGCGCCGACGCTGGGGGATTCATGTCAAGGTCTGTCACGTCAACCAATCATCCGGCTCGACCGCACCACGCGCGCGCAGGACTGAGGGTGCGTGGGCTGCGGCACATCCTTCGTCACCGGCCGCCCTGGGCCGCCGACCCGCGTTCGAACACCGTCGACCCCTGGTCGGCCCCGATCGGGCCACCCGGCCGAAGGGTGTTCGGTCGAGGACAGTGCCCACCAAGCATACCCGCGGCCTCCCCCGTTTCACGCGTGCGCGTAACCACTCCGGGGGCACACGGGGCGGCGCCGAACCGCCCCTGACATGTCGATTGCCCGGTATGAGGTAGAGCACAGCAGAATGTACCGCACGCTGCGGGAACTCCCGCCACTGGGGCCATCACACACCGTGTTCGCCTGCGCGACGGCCCAGCACACGGGATCATGGGGGTACCGATGCGCTTCCCGGGCACGTACGATCTCGGGAAGTGCTCACGGCACCCCTGTCCCCCGGTCCGCCGTGCCCTGCCCAGGAGCACAGGTGGCGGCCCCTCGTCCTCGCCTGCCACCGACCGGCTCGGGACGCGTACTGTGGTGCACCGAACCGAAGGCCCGTGCGGTTCCTCCCGAATTCACGTGCAGACACCAGGAGGTCGAGGTCCCCAGCGGATGAACGCCGTCTCTCCGATCTGCCTCGTCGACCTCGCGCCCGCATTGCGCTGGTCGAAGTCGCCGGATGTGGCACCCCTGCTCCACCACGACCGGCTCATCGAGGGTTGGTGGCACTCCCTGCCCGTCGCCCGCGTCCTGGAGATCGCGGGCCCGCCCTGGCTCGCGCACAGCCTGGCGCGTGTGGCGGTCGAGCAGTGGGGACACGTGCCCCTGTCCGAGTTCCTGCCCAGCCTGCGAGGGCAATGGGTCGAGGCCGCCGAGCTCGCCGAACCGGTGAGCACCGTGGTCTCCTCCGCCGGCGGCTGGGGCCACCTGGTCAACGCCTGCCCCCAGGAGATCGGTGGCTGGGCGCTGCGCGACTGCCGACTGCTCGACGTGGTCAGCACGGTCGCCTGGCGCGCCCTGCGCCCCTGCGGTGAGCTGCCCAGCGGACCGGTGCCCTCGCCCGCGCTCATGCTCGAGGCCGTGCGCACCATCTCCAACTGGCTGCCCGAGTCCGCACCCGATCACGTGCGCGACGCCCTCGACTACCTGAGCGGGGCCACCAACGCCGGGGACGCACCCCCCGACGCCGACACCGGCGAGTTCGACGGCCCGCCCCAGACCCCGGCCACCCGCGCCATCCGTACCCTGCGCGCACTCCGGGCCCAGCGCGACCGTGAGGAGGCCGCGGCGGAGGAGGCACCCGTCGGCGGGATGGTCAGTTCCGCGGCCATGATCCCCGAGGCGGCGCACGCGGCCCCCGGCGGCAACGCACCGGCACCGGCCGCCGAGGACACCTCCGCCACCGACCTGCGCTCGCAGTTCCGCAGCTCCCTGCTGGGCCCCGGACGCACCCTGCGCCGCCCCAGCTTCGGCCCGCCCAAGGCGATGCGCGCCGACACCGAGGAGGCCCCCGCGGCCCCCGCGCTGGGTGAGCACCCGCTGGTCGACCAGGTCGAGCAGATGATCAGGTCCTGGCCCGAACTGGAACGCACCGTCGCGGCCGAGCGCCTGTTCGCCACCGACCCCATCAGCATCCGGGTGCTCTCCGAACAGATCTCGGTGGACGTGCGCGAGATCCGCTCGGCCCAGCGCAAGGTCGAGGAACGCCTGTTGAACTGGCTGAACTCGGCCGAGGGCGCGTCCATCACCAAGCACCTGCGCGACCTGTCCGAACAGTTGGGCACCGCCACCACCATCGACCGGCTCATCAGCGCCCACGCCGACCACCCCGTCGACGTGCCGGCGCTGCAGACCCCGATGTGGCGCGTGATCATCACTCTGTTCACCGACCGCCGTATGTACAACGGCTGGCTCATCGCCGACGACCCCAACCACCTGCGCACCCAGACGCGGGAGATGGTCGGGGACGCCCCCAACCTCACCGAGGCCGGCAACCGGCTGGCCCGCCTCGGGATCCGCCAGCCCGAGCTGCGCGCCTGGCTGCTGAGCACCCCGGGCGTGAACATCCGGGACGGCCACGTGTTCGTCGACCCGGCCGTGCCCATGGAGGGTTCGGCCCGGTCCCCCGAGCCCCTGGGCGAGGACGGCGCCACCACGCAGAACGGCCTGCCGATCCGCCGCCGCCCCGACGCGCAGGAACAGCCGCCACAGCCCGAGCCCCGACCGGCCCAGCACAGACCCGAGCCGGCGCCGCACCCCGTGGCCGCGGCGCCGCCGTCACCGCCACCGGCCGCACCCGAGCCCGTCAGGTTCACCGATGCCGCGGACCCCTCCACCGCGGCACGCTGCTTCCGCGCCCCGGACGGACGCTGGTGGCACCGTGTGGACATCACCGCCGACCACCTCAACGGCGCCCCCGTGGCGGTGCCCACGGGGTACGCCACCCACCTGGGGCTGCAGCCCGGACGCCTGCTGTGCCTGACCGCTCCCGGCGCCGACCTGCTGGTCCTGGTCTGGCGCGACCAGCCCGCCTTCGACTCGCTGCGCCCGCTGCTGCGCCGCCAGGCCGCCCAGCCCGGCGACCGCATGTTCATCACCGTCTCCGGCGACCGCCTGGACGCACGCAAGCTCCCGGCCATGGACATGAGCGGGTTCTCCCCGGCCGCCCGTGCCCTGCACCTGAGCGGCTACACCGCGCCCGCCTCGACCGAGGAGGCGCTGCAGATCCTGTCCCGGCGCATCACCGACTCCGATTCGGGCGCACCACCGGACCCGCAGTCGCTGCTGGAGCAGCTCTCGCGGCGCGGTGACGAGGACATCGCCCAGGAGCTGCACGCGGGCCTGTTCGCCACGCACTGACCCTGACCGACACACGTAGAAGGCCCCTGGAACCGGGGGCGGATTCAAGGGGTCCTCGCAACACCGAGTGGACTAAACGAGTTGTAGCAGACGCTCGGCTGGAGTTTTCCAGCCGAGCGTTTTGCGTGGACGCCGGTTGAGCTTGCCTGCGACGTGTTCCAGGTCCAGTGGCCCGTGCACCGACAGATCGGTGCCCTTGGGAAAGTACTGCCGCAGCAGCCCGTTGGTGTTCTCGTTCGACCCGCGCTGCCAAGGGCTGGCCGGGTCGCAGAAGAACACCGGCACCCCCGTGGCCACCGAGAACGCCTGATGGTGGGCCATCTCCGCCCCCTGGTCCCAGGTCAACGACCCGCGCAGGTGCTCGGGCAGCGTCTGGACCAGAGCACTCAGCACACCTGCCACCGCCTCGGCGGTGTGCTGCCCGGGCAGGTGCCCCAGCATCACGTACCGGGTCGAACGCTCCACCAGGGTGACGATCGCAGACTCGTTGTGCGCCCCCAGGATGAGGTCGCCTTCCCAGTGCCCGGGCACCGCCCGGTCCTCGACCTCGGGCGGGCGTTCACTGATCATCACCATCGCATCGCTGAAGCGGCTCCGCCTGCGCTCGGGCGAGCGGCGCGGTGTGCGCCGGATGCGGCCGGTGCGCAGCGCGGCGGCGACCTCGCGCTTGAGCCCGCCACGGGCCTGGACATACAAGGCCTGGTAGATCGTCTCGTGGCTCACCCGCATCGCCTCGTCGTCGGGGAAGTGCTCGACCAGCGCGTTGCTGATCTGTTCCGGGGACCACTGTTCCATGAGCCGGCCGGCGACCCAATCGCGCAGCCGGCCCGGCTGGGCGAGCTTGGCGTGTTTGGGGCGCGAGCGCTGTTGGGTGGCCCGGCGCTGGGCGGTATAGGCGCCGTAGGAGCCGTCGGTGCTGCGGTGGTGGTCGAGCTCGCGTTTGATGGTCGAGGCGGGCCGGTCCAGGTCGCGGCCGATCGCTCGCAGGCCCCAGCCCGCCCGGTCCAGGTCCGCGATCCGTTCCCTCTCGGCCAGGGTCAAAAAGCGTGGATGCACCGGTTTGTCGAGCGCGGCCACGGTCGGCTCAGCACTGGTGGTCATGGGCTCCATGGTGGTCTGTCCGGTGGAGTAGTCCACGCGGCGCCCGTCGGGGTAGAGCCTGGTGTTGTTGGACTTGCGTACCCCGTGGTCCCAGTCGCGGGCGGTGCGCTCGTTGATGCCGGCCCGCCGGGCGGCCTCGCGGCGGGGCATGCCGCTGCTGCGCAGGCGCTGGTACTCCTGCCGACCGGGGTGGGGTCGTTGTCGGCGGTGTGAGCGTAGTCCGGCTTTGCGTGCCCACCCGAACGCGGTGTTGCGGTTGATGCCGAGCTCTCGGGCTGTCTCGGTGACGTTGGCGGACTGGGCCATCAGCTCCAGGAACCGCTCCCTGAGGCGGTCCCGTTCTTCCTTGGACAACGACACGGTGGTCGCAACCTCCTGAAAGTCAGGGTGTTGCGACCACCGCTAGAACCCAAGCCGGTTCGCGGGGGCCTTCTACGTGTGCACAGCGATGCCTACCCAGGGCCTGCTTGGCGGACACCGCCCACACCGTCGCCCGCCACCACCCTCAACGGACGCCTTCGGCGCAGTATTCGTTGAAGCGACGGAAGGCGCCCACCAAACAGACCCTGGGGCTTCCGATGCGAGCAGAAAGGATATAGGTTAGCCTTACCTAAGAGAATTGAGGTGATCCTGCTGCTTCCGTCCACGAACCTCTCGGTCCCCTCCCCCGCCGAACGGGCGCGCTCGGTCCTGGCCCGGCCCAACCCGGCCACCGTGACCAGCTCCGACCGGTCGCTGCACCTGACCGGACCCGTCTGCCACACCACACCTCAGGGCGAGGTCACGCTGCTGGTTCCCGACCGGCACATGGTCCTGGCCGAGATCGGCGCGGGAACCCTCGAGGCCACCCTCGAGTTCACCGACACCGCCCCGGTCGACCTGCGCGACAGCACCCGTTCCCTGCTGTGGATCAACGGGACCCTGCGCGTCCCCCCGAGGTCCGAGGCCCGCAACCTGGCACTGGCCGTCTCCGACCAGGACCCCGACGAACGCCTGCTGGACCTGGGCCACGGCCGCACCATGGTGACCCTGGCACCCGACCTGGTCGTGCACTCCGACCACGACGGCTGCCACCTGATCACCCCCGCGGAGTTCGCCGGCGCCCCCGCCGACCCCTTCGGCCGCTGGGAGGGCCCCTGGCTGCGCCACCTCGAGGACAGCCACCCCGACGTGCTCTGGGGCCTGGTCGCGCACTGCCCCGAACCGCTCCCCCAGGGCCGTCCGCGCCCGCTGGGCGTGGACCGCCACGGGCTGCGCCTGCGCCTGGAGGGCCCCGAGGGCGACCACGACGTGCGCATCTGCTTCCGGCGTCCCGCACGCACCCCCGACGACGTCGCCCACGAGGTCCAACAGATGGCCGGCCTCCTGCACTGAGCCCCCCGGAACACACACGAACGGGCCGGGACCCGAAGGTCCCGGCCCGTCGCACGCCGTACTCACCTCAGACGTTGAAGCCCAGCATCCTCAGCTGGTCACGGCCGTCGTCGGTGATCTTGTCCGGACCCCACGGCGGCATCCAGACCCAGTTGATCTTGACCTCGCGCTCGAACTCGTCGAGCGCGCTGTTGGCCTGGTCCTCGATGACGTCGGTCAGCGGGCAGGCCGCGCTGGTCAGCGTCATGTCCAACGTGATGGCGGCGTCGTCGGCATTGACGCCGTAGAGCAGGCCCAGGTCGACGATGTTGATCCCCAGCTCGGGGTCGATCACGTCCTTGAGCGCCTCGGCGATCTCCTCGGCGAGCTGCTCCTGCTCGGGGGAGGCCGCCTCCGCGGGGGCCTCGGTGGTGGTCGTCTCGTTCTCGCTCATCAGACGCCTTCCTTGTCCAACGACTTCGACACCGCGTCCTTCCAGGCCATCCAGCCCAGGAGCGCGCACTTGATGCGGGCGGGGTACTGCGAGACCCCGGCGAAGGCCACCGCGTCCTCCAGGACGTCCTCGTCGGGCTCGCCCTGGCCCTTGGACTGCATCAGCTCGGTGAACGCGTCCAGGGTCTGCATCCCCTCGGCGACCGTCCGGCCGATCAGCAGATCGGTCAGGACCGAGGTGCTCGCCTGGCTGATGGAGCACCCCATGCTGTCGTAGGAGACATCGGTGACGGTGGCCTTCTCGTCGAGCTCACCGCCGGGGGCGGGGGTCAACGAGACCCGGAGCGTCACCTCGTCCCCGCACGTGGGGTTGATGTGGTGCGCCTCGCCGTCGTGCGGATCCCGCAGCCCCTTGTTGTGCGGGTTCCGGTAGTGGTCCAGGATGATCTCCTGGTACATCGCGTCCAACTGCATGGTCAGGCTGAATCCTTGTCCTAGGGCCGGGTCCCGAAGAACTTCTGGGCATCCCGGATGGCCTCCGCGAGCGCGTCCACGTCCTCGAACGAGTTGTAGAGGTAGAACGACGCACGCGTGGTGGCGACGATACCCAGCTTGCGGTGCATCGGCCAGGCGCAGTGGTGCCCGACCCGGACCTCGACGCCCCGGTCGTCCAGGACCTGGCCCAGGTCGTGCGGGTGGATGTCGTCCACGACGAACGACACCGCCCCACCGCGGTCCACCGTCTCGGTGGGACCCACGATGCGCACGCCCTCGATGGAACCGACCTTGTCGAGCGCGTACCCGGTGAGCTGGTGCTCGTGCTCGGCCACCCGGTCCATGCCGATGGAGCTCAGGTAGTCGCAGGCCGCGGCCAGCCCGACCGCCTGGGGCGCCATCGGCACCCCGGCCTCGAACCGCTGCGGGGGCTCGGCCCACGTGGAGTGGTCCATGTACACGACGCCGATCATGGAGCCGCCGGTGATGAAGGGCGGCATGGCCTCCAGCAGCTCACGGCGCGACCAGAGCACACCGATGCCGTTGGGACCGAGCATCTTGTGCCCGGAGAAGGCCAGGAAGTCCACGTCCAGCTCGCCCACGTCCACCGGCATGTGCGGCACGGACTGGCAGGCGTCCAGCACCACCAGGGCACCGACCTCGCGGGCCCGGGCGGTGATGGTGTGCACCGGGTTGACCGTGCCCAGCACGTTCGACTGGTGGGCGAAGGCCACCACCCGGGTGCGCTCGTTGACGATCTCACCGATGTCGGTCAGGTCCAGGCGCCCGTCCCCGGTCACCGGGAACCACCGAAGCGTCGCACCGGTGCGCTGGCACAGCTGCTGCCAGGGCACCAGGTTGGCGTGGTGCTCCATCTCGGTGACGACGATCTCGTCGCCCGGACCGACCTGGAAACGGCCCAGCGCCGACTCGGCGGTGGCCGCGTTGCTCATCGCGTAGGCCACCAGGTTGATGGCCTCGGTGGCGTTCTTGGTGAAGACGATCTCACCACTGCTGCCACCGATGAAGTTCGCGATGGTCTCACGGGCCGCCTCGTAGGCGTCGGTCGCCTCCTCCGCGAGCTGGTGCGCTCCCCGGTGCACCGCCGCGTTGTGGCGTTCGTAGAACTCCCGTTCGGCGTCCAGTACCTGTCGGGGCTTCTGCGAGGTCGCCCCGGAGTCGAGGTAGACCAGGCGGCGTCCGTCGCGGACGGTCCGGGAGAGGATCGCAAAATCCTTCCGGACCGCCTCGACGTCGAGCCGCTCCAGCTCGCGCATGCTCATCGGTTACGCGCCCGCCTTCACGAAACGCTCGTAGCCCTCGGACTCCAGGGTGTCGGCCAGGTCCGGACCGCCGGACTCGGCGATACGGCCACCGGCGAAGACGTGCACGAAGTCCGGCTTCACGTGGTTGAGGATCCGGGTGTAGTGGGTGATGAGCATGGTGCCCATCTGGTGGGTCTCCTTGGCGCGGTTGATGCCCTCGGAGACGATCTTGAGCGCGTCCACGTCCAGACCGGAGTCGGTCTCGTCGAGGATGGCCACCTTCGGCTTGAGCAGCTCCAGCTGAAGGATCTCGTGGCGCTTCTTCTCACCGCCGGAGAAGCCCTCGTTCACGCCGCGGGCCGCGAAGCCCGAGTCGATCGAGAGGTCCTTCATGGCGCCCTGCAGCTCCTTGGAGAACTGGCGGAGCTTGGGGGCCTCGCCGCGCACCGCGGTGACCGAGCTGCGCAGGAAGTTGGACATGGACACACCCGGGACCTCGACCGGGTACTGCATGGCCAGGAACACACCGGCACGGGCGCGCTCGTCGACCTCCATGTCGAGGATGTTCTCGCCGTCGATCAGCACCTCGCCCTCGGTGATCTCGTAGCGCGGGTGGCCGGCGATGGCGTAGGCCAGGGTGGACTTGCCGGAGCCGTTGGGGCCCATGATGGCGTGCGTCTCGCCGGAGTTGATCGTCAGGTCAACGCCCTTGAGGATCTCCTGGCGCTCGTCCTCGCCGATGAGGACGTCGGCGCGCAGGCCGCGGATTTCGAACTTCGTCATGTCAAGCCTCAGGAATTCTCTTCGTCGAGGGAGACGAGCACGTCGTCGCCGTCGATCTTCACGTCGTAGGTGGGGACCGGCTGGGTCGCGGGCGGGTTGATCGGGGATCCGGAGCGGAGGTCGAAGCAGGACCCGTGCAGCCAGCACTCGATGGTGCCGTCCTCGACCTCGCCCTCGGAGAGGGCGACCTCGGCGTGGGAGCACACGTCCCGCACCGCAAAAACCTCGCCCTCGGTGCGCACCAGCGCGATCGGGGTCTCGTCGTCGGTCTCGATGCCGAGAGCCCCCTCCTCGGGGATCTCGTCGAGCTCGGCGACCTTGACCCAGCGACCGGACTCACTCATGGGAGGCCAGCTTCTGCTCGACCTTCTCCATGATCTCGTCGCGCAGCTCCTCGATCGGGATGCGGTTGATCAGCTCGAGGAAGTAACCGCGGATGACCAGACGACGGGCCTCCGCCTCCGGGATCCCGCGCGAACGCAGGTAGAAGAGGTGGATGTCGTCCAGGCGCCCGCTCGCGGACGCGTGCCCGGCGCCCTCGACCTCACCGGTGAAGATCTCCAGGTTCGGCACCGAGTCCACGCGGGTGTCGTCGGTGAGCTGGAGGTTGCGGTTGAGCTCGTAGGAGTCGGTCCCGGTGGTGCCCTCGCCGATGATCACGTCACCGATCCACACCGCGTGGGCGTCCTTGCCGCTGAGCGCGCCCTTGTACTCCACGCGCGAGCGGGTGTTGGACAGGTTGTGGTCGATGAGCGAACGGTGCTCGTGGTGCTGTCCGTCGCCGGTGAAGTACAGGCCGTGGAGCTCGGCGTTGGCGCCGCGGTCCTTGTAGGCCACCTTCGGGGACAGGCGCACCAGGTTCCCGCCGAGCGTGACGACGATCGACTTGAACGTGCCGTCCTTCTCGACCTGGGCGTTGTGCTGGGTGACGTCGACGGCGTCGTGGTCCCAGTCCTGCACGCTGATCAGGGTCAGGCGGGCGCCCTCCCCCACGTGCAGGTCGAGGTTGCCCGCGCGCACACCGGTACCGGTCTGTTTGAGGACCACGACGGCCTCGGCCATCGGCTCGAGCTCGATGAGGTACTGGTCGAAGCGCGTGCCGCCCTGGGCCTGGCGGTCGATGGTGACCGGACGCTCGAGGGCGGTGCCCTTGGCGACGGTCAGGACCGTGGCCTCCTGGAAGGCGCTGTGGGCCTGGGCGGTCACTCGGTCCGCGGGCAGGCCGGCGGTGCGCAGGCGCTCGTCGTCACGACCGACCTTCTCGACGGTGACACCCTCGGGGGCGTCCACGTCGAGGCGGTCGACGCCGTCGGCCTCGCCCTTGAAGTCGTGCAGGCCCTTGAGGCGGCGCAGCGGCGTGAAGCGCCACTCCTCCTCGCGGCCGTTGGGCACGGGGAAGTCGTCCACGTCGAACGACCCGTGGGTCGCAAGCTTGGAGAACGGGATCTCCCCCAGCCCGTGGCTGTGGGCCTTGGGTTCGGTGCTCGGGCTGGTCAACTTAACCAACCGCTCCTTCCATCTGAAGCTCGATCAGTCGGTTCAGTTCCAGCGCGTACTCCATGGGCAGCTCACGCGCGATGGGCTCGACGAACCCGCGCACGATCATGCCCATGGCCTCTTCCTCTTCCATCCCGCGGCTCATCAGGTAGAAGAGCTGGT
Organism: Nocardiopsis coralli; assembly: GCF_014892575.1. Lineage (GTDB taxonomy): Bacteria > Actinomycetota > Actinomycetes > Streptosporangiales > Streptosporangiaceae > Nocardiopsis > Nocardiopsis coralli. Next base: position 123,138 of record NZ_JADBGI010000010.1, read on the forward strand.
CCTCGCTGACCTTCGAGACGGTCGCCTCGTGCGCGAGCTCGGTGTCGTCCTCGCGCATGTCGTTGTACGGGTATGTGTCCGAACGGCTGATCGTGTCGATCAGCAGTGCGTCGCACTCCACCGAGGACTTGGCCAGGTGTGCGCCCTCCTGGACCTGGATGAGTCCCCGGTAGGAGGAGCGGCCACCGCCGCGGGCCACCGACTTGGAGACCACCTTGGAGGAGGTGTTGGGCGCGCAGTGCACCATCTTGGAGCCGGTGTCCTGGTGCTGGCCCTCACTGGCGAAAGCGATCGACAGGGTCTCGCCCTTGGCGTGCTCGCCCATGAGGTAGACGGCCGGGTACTTCATCGTCACCTGGGAACCGATGTTGCCGTCGATCCACTCCATGGTCGCGCCCTCTTCGGCGACGGCGCGCTTGGTGACCAGGTTGAAGACGTTGTTCGACCAGTTCTGGATGGTCGTGTAACGGCAACGGGCGTTCTTCTTGACGATGATCTCGACGACGGCCGAGTGCAGCGAGTCCGACTTGTAGATCGGCGCGGTGCAGCCCTCGACGTAGTGGACGTAGGCGCCCTCGTCGACGATGATCAGGGTCCGCTCGAACTGGCCCATGTTCTCGGTGTTGATCCGGAAGTAGGCCTGCAGCGGGATCTCCACGTGCACGTTCTTGGGAACGTAGATGAAGGACCCGCCGCTCCACACTGCGGTGTTGAGCGCGGAGAACTTGTTGTCACCCGGAGGAATGACGGAGCCGAAGTACTCCTCGAAGATCTCCGGGTGCTCCTTGAGCGCGGTGTCGGTGTCCAGGAAGAGGACGCCCTGCTCCTCCAGGTCCTCGCGGATCTGGTGGTACACGACCTCGGACTCGTACTGCGCGGCGACACCGGCGACCAGGCGCTGCTTCTCCGCCTCGGGGATCCCCAGCTTGTCGTAGGTGTTCTTGATGTCCTCGGGCAGGTCCTCCCAGGAGGTGGCCTGCTGCTCCGTGGACCGCACGAAGTACTTGATGTTGTCGAAGTCGATGTTGGACAGGTCCGCGCCCCAGTTGGGCATCGGCTTCTTGTCGAAGAGCCGGAGGGACTTGAGGCGGAGCTTGGTCATCCACTCCGGCTCGTCCTTCTTGCCGGAGATGTCGCGGACGACCTCTTCGTTCAGACCGCGACGGGCCGTGGCACCGGCCTCGTCGGAGTCGGCCCAGCCGTACTCGTAAGTTCCGAGCCCTTCGAGCTCGGGGTGCGCGATAGACGTCATGCGCGGACTCCTCCTGGACTCAGACGTCCTTGTGATAGGGCGATCCTCCGTCCGCCGGACGGCGGACGCTGTTGGTCGCGGGGCTGTGGCCCTCCCCGCTCGAGGCGTCATCCCGTGGGGTGACGTGCGTGGTGCACACACCGTCGCCGTGGGCGATGGTGGCCAACCTGCGCACCGGGGTGCCCAGGAGCCGCGCGAAGGCCTCGATCTCGGCCTCGCAGAGCTGCGGGAACTCCGCGGCCACGTGCGCGACTGGGCAATGGTGTTGGCAGAGCTGGTCGCCGCCGCCGGGTGCGGGCGCCCGGCCCGCGGTGGCGGCGTAACCGTCGTTGGACAGCGCCTGGGCCAGCAGGTGGACCCGCTCCTCGGGCGGGACCGAGTCCAGCATGGGCTCGTAGCGCTTCTCCAGGTCGGCGACCTGACTGCGGGCGAACTCGCCGACGGCCTCGGGGCCGGCGGTCTGCGCGAGGAAGCGCAGTGCACTGGAGGCGAGGTCGTCGTAGGCATGGACGAAGGCGTCGCGTCCGGCCTCGGTGATGGCGAACACGCGCGCGGGTCGTCCCCTGCGGCGGCGGCCGCCGTGGGGCCGGGCGTCGCGGCCCTCGACCATGCCTTCGCTGGTCAGGTTGTCGAGGTGGCGGCGGATGGCCGCCGGGGTGAGCCCGAGGCGCTCGCCGAGGTCGGCGGCGGTGATCGGGCCCTTCTCCATGACGATCCGTGCCACCCGCGCGCGCGTGCCGGTCTCGGCACCGCGCTCGGACCCGCTCAGGGGACCGGGCATACTGGACGCGTCCGGCATACGGCTCCCCCTTCTCACGTCGCACGGCTCGTCGGAGTGTGTGAATTGATTAGACAACATCAGTGTGGCGTAAATCGACCCGGCTAGGCAAACCTGCTCCCATGGGTTTGGTCACGAAGGGCAGCCTTGCCTAAGTGGGAATTCACGGGGCGAACACACCTGAAGTTGAAAGACCGCACGGCCCCGGAACATTCCCGGCGCTCACATTCTGGGACACCGGTGCCAGGATCCGGACACCGGGGGCGTACCGCCGGAGCCTCCCCGAAGCTCCCCGACACGGTCCCGGTGATCGCATCCCCCGAGCCGCACGTAGACTCGGGCCCCATGGAAACAGCCGCGGTCGAGGTCGTCGACCTGGTCAAGCGCTACGGCGCCACCACAGCAGTCACCGGCCTCACGTTCACCGCGCGGCGGGGGGCGGTGACCGCACTGCTGGGCCCCAACGGCGCGGGCAAGACCAGCACCATCGAGATCTGTGAGGGGTTCCGCCACTCCGACGGCGGACAGGTACGCGTCCTGGGCCTGGACCCGCAGGGCGACGCCGGCGCCCTCAAACCCCGCGTCGGCGTCATGCCCCAGTCCGGCGGCGTGCCCACCGGCGCCCGCGCCGGCGAGTGGCTGCGCCTGATGGCCTCCTTCCACGCCCGCCCCATCGACCCCGACCTGCTCCTGACGCGCCTGGGTCTGACGTCGGTGGCGGGCACCCCCTTCCGGCGCCTGTCCGGCGGACAGCAGCAGCGCCTGTCCCTGGCCTGCGCCGTCATCGGCCGACCCGAACTGGTCTTCCTCGACGAGCCCACCGCCGGGCTGGACCCCCAGGCCCGTATGGCCACCTGGGACCTGGTCTCCACCCTGCGCGAGGCCGGCGTCGCCGTCATCCTGACCACCCACCACATGGAGGAGGCAGAACGCCTCTCCGACCACGTGGTCATCATCGACCGCGGCTCCGTCGTGGCCGAGGGCACCCCCGACTCGCTCACCGGCGACCACCGCGAGGTCTGCTTCTCCACCCACGACCCCCTGGACACCGACGCCCTGCGCGAGGCCCTTCCCCCCGGCTCCACCGTGACCAGCACCGCCGCGGGCGACCGCCACCACCACGTGGTGCGCCCCGACGACCCCGACGGCGCCGGACCCGAGTTCCTGGCCACCGTCACCGCCTGGTGCGCCTCCTCCGGTGTCATGGCCGAGGACCTGCGCGTCAGGCGCCGTACCCTCGAAGACGTCTTCCTCGAACTCACCGGCCGGGAACTGCGGGACTGATGACCGAGCACACCTCCACCACCTCCACCGCCGACCGGGCCGGAACGACCGGCACCGACGACGCCGCGCTCTTCCGGCCCGATCCCCAGGCCGCACCCCTGTGGCGCATGGTGCTCGCCCAGGCCGGCATGGAACTGCGCATCATGCTGCGCCACGGCGAGCAGCTGCTGCTGACCATGGTCATCCCCGTGCTGCTGCTCGTCGGCTTCACCGTCACCCCCGTCCTGGACGTGGGCGAGGGCGCGCGCGTGGACGTGCTCACCCCCGGTGTGCTGGCGCTGGCGGTCATGTCGACCTCCTTCACCGGCCTGGCCATCGGAACCGGGTTCGAGCGCCGCTACGGGGTGCTCAAGCGGCTGGGTGCCACGCCCCTGTCCCGGTTCGGCCTGCTGGCCGCCAAGACCCTCGCGGTCCTGGCGATCCAGGCGATCCAGGCCGTGGTGCTGTGCGCGGTGGCACTGGCCCTGGGCTGGTCACCCGCGCTCACCCCCGCGGCCGTGGCGGGGGTCCTGGTGCTGGTGCTGCTGGCCACCGCCGCGTTCAGCTCGCTCGCGCTGCTCATGGCCGGGACCCTGCGCGCCGAGGCGACACTGGCCGGCGCGAACCTGGTCTACGTACTCATGCTGGGCCTGGGCGGGGTGCTGTTCCCGACCAGCACCTTCCCCGGGCCGTTGGAGCAGGCGGTCGCCGCTCTGCCGATCACCGCGCTCAGCTCCGGGCTGCGCACCGCCCTCATCGACGGGACGCTGCCCTCCCTGGGCGCGTTCGCGGTCCTGGCGGTGTGGGCGGCCGTGTGCGGGCTGCTCGCCGCGCGGCTCTTCCGGTGGGAGTAGTCAGGACCGCGGCGCGGGGGTAGCGCCGCGCCTTCGGGGCATCACCGCGGAGTGCGGGTCTCGTCCCCGTTTCCGCCGTCGTCCTCCCCGTTGCCGTCCGCTTCTTCGTCACCGCCGCCCTCGTCGGGGCCGTCCTCCGGCGGCGCGTCCAGGGGCAGCAGGCGCCACTGCTGGTGCGGTTGCCCGGCGTCGGCGGCCTCCACGACCAGTGACCGGTTCTCCGGGTCGCCGCCCTCGGCCTCCAGCGCGTTGCGGGTCTCCCGGTTGACCAGGCGCACCGCCCCGTCCTGCATCTGCACCACGATCCAGTGCTGGCGGGGTTCGCCGTCGCGTTCCTTCAACACCGCGCCGGGGTTGTCCTCGGCCTCGGCGATCTCCAGGAGCAGGCCGCTCTCGACCCCCTCGATCTCCACGTGGGTGTCGTCGACCGGGTGCAGGCGCCACTGCTGGTTCTCCTCGTCGTGGCGGTCCCACAGGTGGATGTGTGCGCCGGAGTCGGTGGAGCCGCCCGCCACGTCCATCACCCGGTCGCCGTGCACGTTCTGCAGCACCTGGGTCGCGCCGGGTTCGACACCCTCGGGCAGGGGCCCGGGTTCGGGCTCCTCCTCGGCCTCCTCATCCTCCTCCGGGCCTCCGGGCGGGTCGACGAGGATGCCGGAGGAGACCTCCAGTTCCTCCTCCTCGACCGCTTCCAGCTCGTTGACGGCGGCCCCTGCCGTGTATCCGGCCACGGTCACACCCAGCAGCAGGGCCAGCGCGCCGGCCACCATGGGCCAGCGCGGGACCCGGCCTTCTTCGGCGTCGTCGTCGGGACGGGGGCGGGATGAGGACATCGGTGGGGACTCCAGCGGGGAAACGGACCGGCTCGGGCGCGCCGAGACCATCTCACTGTAATTGCGCCCGTTCGCGGCTTTTGCCGTGATCCGGGTGGGCCGTGCGTGCTCGGTAGTCTCGGGCCCCATGGAAGCCATCGGAGTCCCCTGGTTCGTGCTGGTCCGCTACCTGGGTCCGCCCCTGTTCCTGCTCGCCGCGGGCGGGGCCCTGCTGCTGTGGCGTCCCCCGCGGCGCCGGGGCCTGGCCTGGGCAGCGCTGGCCACCAACCTGCTGGCGGCGGCGCTGCCGTTCCTGTGGATCGCAGTGCAGGTGGCCTCGGGCGCGGGCGACCTGACCGCGATCGGGCTGGTCATGACGTTCCTGCAGCCGGGTCTGGTGGTGCTGGCCTGGCTGGTGCTGCTGTGGGCGTTGGTGGACCCGCGCTCGGGCGGGCGGGGAGCGGCCGGCGAGGACACGGGGCAGGAGGAGGAACGGGTCGCCGAAAACGTAGGATGACTCGTGATGCGCTCCTCCACCGGAACACCCCTGAGCCTGCGTTCGGCCGCCGAGGCCGTCCCCGCGACGTGGCTCGTCCTGATCGGCATCATCTCCGTGCAGACCGGCGCCGGTGTCGCGAAGGGCCTGTTCGAGCAGCTCCCGCCCACCGCGGTCGTGTGGCTGCGCCTGCTCACCTCGGCGGTGATCCTGGTGATCCTGGTGCGCCCGGCCCTGCGGGCGCGCACGCGCGGGGACTGGGCGGTGGTGATCGGCTACGGAACCGCGCTGGCGCTGATGAACGTCTTCATCTACCAGGCCTTCGCCCGCATCCCCCTGGGCCTCGCGGTCACCATCGAGTACTTGGGACCGCTCATGATCGCGATCCTGGGCTCACGCCGACGGGTGGACCTGCTGTGGGCGGGCCTGGCCGGGGCCGGGGTGGCCGCACTGGGCCTGGAACGCGCCGACCTGGACCCGGTGGGTGTGCTCTTCGCCGTCCTGGCAGCAGCGGCCTGGGCCGGATACATCCTGCTCAGCGCAGCCACCGGACAGCGCTTCAGCGGCGCGTCCGGACTGGCCATCGGCAGTGTCGTGGGCGTGGTACTGCTGGGCCCGCCCGGGATCGCCGAGGGCGGTGCCGCCCTGCTCGACTGGCGCCTGGCGCTGATCGGGCTCGCCGTGGGTGTACTGTCCTCGGTCGTGCCCTACACCCTGGAGCTGACCGCCCTGCGCCGTATGCCGCCGCGGGTGTTCGGGATCCTGATGAGCCTCCAGCCGGCCGCGGCCGCCCTGGTGGGACTGGTACTCCTCGGCGAGATGCTGACGGTGTGGCAGTGGCTCGCGGTGGCGTGTGTGATCGCGGCCAGCGCCGGCTCGACCCGGACCTCGTCACGGAACGACGACCGGGAACGGAAGGGGTCGACCGAAACCCCGCCATCCGAGGACGGGTCACCCCCTCCCGGGCCGACATAACGGGGCGCGAACGCACAAACTCTGACCCCGCGGACCTGCATTTTCTCACTGAGGGTTTCGAACCGTAACCGAACGGTTATCTGCAGTGGTGGGCATCGAGCCCACAACGCTGTAGCCACCCAGAGAGGGATGACATGCGCAAGGCCGCCAAGTTCGCGATCACCGGTCTCTTCGCTGCGGGCCTCGTCGGCGCCGGTATCGGCACCGCCTCCGCCTCCGCCCAGGACATCGAGTGGGACACCGACGTGGTCCAGTCCTGTGTGCAGGAGCAGCAGAACATCGGCCTGATCAACCTCGACCTGGACCTGCTCAACCAGTGCATCAGCAACGCTGACGCCTAAGAGCGTTCCCGGGGGACGGCGGGTCTGCGGTTCGCCCCGCCGTCCCCCTTCATGTGCACGGCCCCCGTTCGGCGACCGTGCCCGCGCCCCGCCGAACCCCCGCGCCCTCCCCCAACCCCACAGGCACCGTCGTTACTCTCTGTGCATACCCGGCCGAAGACGGAGCGTCAGGGGCGCTCCGACCAGGAGGGCCCACCACCGTGCCGAAGCCGCCACGCCGCACCGCCGCCTCCCTGGGCCGCACACTGGGCCTGACCGCGTTCGCCGGCGCCGTCGTGCTCGGCGCGGCCTCCCTGGGTTCGATCGGCACGGGCTCCTGGCCCCCGCCCTTGCCCGGTTCCCTCCCCGCCACCGAGCCGGCCGAGAGCAGCATCGGCGAGGAGGCCGTGCCGTCCGAGGACCCCGACGCCCCCGTCGGGCTGACCGTTGCACCGGCCGAGTTCGTCCCCGCCACCCCGGACCACCGCCCCAGCCCCGGCTACACCACCGTGGCCACACCCGGGGCCGACCGGGAGGGCGCACACGGGACCGTCGGCGAACACACCGCCGTGCACGTGACCGTCGCCAACCGCACCGACGGCGAGCTCGAGGTGAGCCCCTCCCACTTCGCGCTCGTCGACGCCTCCGGGGCCAGGCACGACTCCGCCGACGGGGCGGGTGCCGCCGAGGACCAGATCAGCACCCTCACCCTGCTGCCCCGCCAGGCCACGTCGGGCACCGTCAGCGCACCCGGCTCGTTCACCCCCGCCTCCGTCGAGATGCTCGAGGCACCCCACGGCGACACCGTGCACGAGGCGCCCGTCCAGCACTGACGCCCGTCCGCGAGCCGGTACCGGTCAGCGCCGGCCGGACGCCGTCGACGGTTCCAGGCTCCGCGACCACGCCACTTCCCCGTCCAACCGCCCCGTGCTCCGGAACAGCCGCACCTGGTGCGTGCCCCGCAGGACACGGGCCAGTTCGCGGCGGTCGGCCTCGGCGAAGCCCAGGCCCTGCCAGAACGGGCCGGAGCGGCGGCTGAACAGCCACGCCGTGCGTGCTCCCTCCTCGGCCGCCCGGTCGAACGCGAAACGTGCAAGGGCAGCGCCGCGTCCGGCCGAGCGGCGTTCCGGATCGACCGCGACACTTCGGATCAGCGTGTGCCTGCGGTCGGCGCTCATCTCGTAACCGGTGCAGCCGCGGACCGCGCCCGTGCCGTCCCGCTGGATCCACAGGCGCACGTCCGGGGAGTCCAGGCCGCTCAGGGTCAGGTCGACCCGGGCCAGGAAGGCCGTCAGCGCTTCGGTGTCGTCGGGTGTGGCTCTCCTGGGTTCCATGGGCGGGAGCCTGACCACCGTTGTCCTGCGGGCCCGCTGACGCCTCCCGTTTTTGTGCCGGACCGTGTTTGCGGGAGAATCTCCGGGTCGCCCCGCCCCTGCGTCCCTTCCTGGAGAGTGCTGCCGAGATGATGGGCACCAGCCACGCCGCCACCGGCCTGCTCACCGGAGGGGTCACCGGGCTCCTGGTCACCTCCGACCCGGCGCACGGACTCGTGTGCGGTGCCGTCGGTGCGGGCGCGGCCCTGTTGCCCGACCTGGACACCCCGGGCAGCGCCGTGGGCCGGTCGCTGGGCGCGGTGACCGAGCGGACCGCGATGGGGGTGGAGGCCCTCTCACGCACCGTGTACCGGGCGACCTCCACGCCCACCGAGAAGCGACGGCCCCAGGACGGGGGTCACCGGTTCCTGACGCACACGCTCCCGGGCTGCGCGGCCTTCGGTGCCCTCGCCGCGCTGGTCGCCCTCGTGCCGTGGGGTGCCGCGCTCGTGGTCCTGGCGATGTCCGCGCTGGGCCTGGCGACGGTTCTGGGGTCGTGGACCTTCGTCGCAACGGTGCGTCGGCGCAAGCGGGTGGCGGTGGTGATCGCCTTCGTGCTGGCCGCGGCGACCCTGCTGTTCGCGGGCGGTTCCGGCCCCGTCTACTGGTTGGTGGGCGTCGTGGTGTTCGTAGGGGCGCTGACCCACGTGCTCGGCGACTGGCTCACCCCGTCGGGTGTGCCGCTGGCGTGGCCGCTCGCGGTGCGAGGCAAGCGCTGGTGGATGTTCCACGCCCCGTTGACGTTCCACACCGGCCGAAGCCGGGTGGAGACCGGCATCGCCTGGGCCTCGACCGCCGGGCTCCCGGTCGTGCTCGCCCTCGCGGTCACCGCCTGACGCAGCCCGGACGAACGGGCTTGCCGGAGCATGTCCTTTACGTTGTAGATCGCATGCGGGTTTCCCTGCGTCCGTGCAGGTGGCGACTGCGGCGGGGCCGCGTCACGGACGCGCACACGGTGTACTACAGTCTGTCGTATGTCTGATTCCCCGGCCGCCGCGACGGCCCAGAGCACCCTTCCCCCGGCAGCGGTGGACCTGGACGACATCGTCGTCCTGGGCCTCCCCCTGTGGGGCTGGCAGATCGCCCTGGCGGCCGCCGGGGTCATCGCCCTGATCTTCCTCGCCCGCACCATCTGGACCCCCACCACTCGGTCGTTGCGAGCCTGGGCGCTGGGCAACATCGCGGTCAACGCGGGGATCGCCGTCACCGGCGCCACCGTGCGCGTCACCGAGTCGGGGCTGGGTTGCTCCGAGTGGCCCCGGTGCACGCCGGACAGCTTCGTGCCGGTCAACACCGGGCACGCGGCCTTCAACGCCGCCGTGGAGTTCGGCAACCGCACGCTGACCTTCCTGGTCATGGCGGTCGGCGTCATCACCCTCATCGCGGTCCTGCGCTCGATCCCGCGCCGCCGCGACCTCACGCTCCTCGCCGCGATCATCCCCGCAGGCGTGCTCGGCCAGGCCGTGCTCGGCGGCATCACCGTCTGGACCGACCTGCACCCGGCCGCGGTCTCCTCACACTTCCTGCTCTCGATGGTGATGGTGTTCATCACCGTCGCCCTGTACGTGCGTATCCGGGAACCGGAGGGCAAGCCGCGGGTGACGGTGAACCCGCTCCTGCACGCGCTCTCCGTCGGCCTGGTCGTCGTCGGGTTCCTGCTACTCATCGCCGGAACCGTCGTCACCGGCACCGGCCCGCACGGCGGCGACGCGATGGCGCCCCGCTGGGACCTGAACCTGGAGATCATCACCCCCGTGCACTCCGGCCTGGCCTGGCTCACGCTGGTCGCCGCCGCGGTCGCCGCGGTCCTGGCCTTCCGCACCGGCGCCGCCCGCCCGGTGCGCGTGGCCTCGGTGTCCCTGGTCGGACTGGTGATCATGCAGGGCGTGATCGGCTACACCCAGTACGCCCTGGCCCTGCCGGAGTCCCTGGTGGTCCTGCACGTGCTCGGCTCGGCCCTGACCTGGATCGCGATCGCGCGCCTGTACTTCTCCACCACCCGGCTGGAAGCGCCTGACGAGGCGGTCACGGACCTCCCCGCGGAGCATGACGGGGCTCGTACCCCTGCTGGGCCCGCGCCTGGGCAATGACCTGCGCGAAGTCGGAGCGGCGCAGGAACCCGGAGTCCGTGGGGCTCTCCGCCCACCCGGGTGTGACCGGCTGGTGCATACGGCCCAGGAACGTGTCCCGCGAGACGTGCATGAGCGCCAGGTAGGAATCGCGCCGCACCTTCCAGTCCCCGCGGGGGCGCCCGGCGTCGATCTTCTGGTGCAGCAGGGCCAGCTCCGTCGCGGCGAGCTGGTACTCCTTCATCGCCGCGCGCCCCTTCGGCCCGGCGTTGCGCGAGGCCCACTCCCTGGCCTCACGCCGCTCGGGCATGGAACTGAGCATGGTGATGTCGGACGGCGTGACCAGCCCGGTCGACACGTACGGGGGCAGGTGGCGCCCGATCGCGGCGACCTGGGCGCGCCGGTCACGCGCCGACAGGCTCACGATCCCGAGCGCGGCCACGAACACCACCGCGTAGGCCAGTCCCAGGCCGGTCCACCCGGTCTGGGCGGCGCCGTTCCACATGCCGTGCAGCACCACGGCCACGACCCAGCCGGCGACCGGGGCCAGCGCACGCGCGCGCCCGGTGTGCATCGCGGCGTAGGCCACGCCGATCCCGATCATGGCGGTGTAGACGGGGTGGCCGAAGGGGGCGACGATCCCGCGCAGCACGAAGGTCGCGGCGAGGTTGCCCTCGAAGAACGCGCCGAGGAAGTACAGGATGTTCTCGGTGAAGGCGAACCCGGTGGCGACCATGCCGCCGTAGACCACGCCGTCGGTGTAGGTGTCGATCTCGTGGCGCCGCCGCCAGAGCAGGATCAGCAGCACCAGGCCCTTGGCGCTCTCCTCCACGATCGGGGCGACGACCGAGGTGGCGACCACGCCCCCGGTGTCGGGGCCGAAGAGCGGAACCGCGACGCTGCGCAGCCCCCAGGCGTTGAGCACGAGGGAGGCCACCACGGCCACACCGGCGCCCCAGGCGAAGGCGAAGAAGAGCACGGAGCGGGGTTCGGGTTCCAGGCGGTCCAGCAGCAGGATGAGCGGGATCAGCACACTGACGGGCACGACCGCCGCCAGGAGGCTGACGACGAACCCGGTGGCCCCGTCGATGCCGGCGGCCGCTCCCCCGGCCATGGCGAGCATCCACAGATAGACGAACATTCCGGCCATGCACACGACGCTGACGGTGGTGCCGACCAGGAGGGTGGTCGAGCGGCGGGAGTTGCGTCCCTGCAGGATGGCGCTGGTGTCGAGACGGGGCATGGGCACCGATCGTAGTAGGAAGACGCCCGGTGGCGGACCCGGCCCCCGCGGCCCCGTGGTGGCCCGGGGCACACCGCCCCTGCGGGACAATCGGACCCGCCCGCATCCGACCGGAAGGCAGACGATGGAGACCACCGCACCCGCGAAGACCCCGGCCGCCCTGACCCTGCTGCGGGTGGCCGTGCTCGCCCATCTGGCCATGATCCTGTGGGAGGGCGCGACCGCCGGGAACCTGGTCACGACCCCCATCAGCATGGAGGCGCTGTACCTGCACTACTACGGGGCCTTCGTGGTGCACGCGGCCGCCGCCGTGCAGCTGGGCGCGGCGGCGTGGCTGTGGTGGGGGCCGGGGCGTGCGCGCACGGGCGCGCGCGCACTGCTGGTGATCAGCGCGCTGGCGCTGCTGCTCGGGCTCGTACAGGCGGCGCTGGGAACGTTCGGGGTGCTGCAGGCGCACGTGCCGCTGGCCGTGGTGCTGACCGGCCTGGTGGCGTGGTCGGCCGCGCTCGCCTGGCGCCGCTAACGGGCGACCGGGGTCGGCACGAGCGGCCAACACCGTGTGTGAAACAGGAAACGAACACCGGAACCGATCCCGCGCGGGCTGCATCGTAGGGGGACGTGAAGCCGTCCCGACCCGGAGGAGCCCCCGTGCGAACCCCCCTGCGTCTGGCCGCCGCGGCCAGTGCCCTGACCCTGATCACCGGATGCGGACCCTTCGGTGACGACAACGACGACGGAGAAGCCGCCGGTTCCGCGGAGGAGGTCGAGCACGCCGACGGTCCCCTGGTGGTGGAGGGTGCGTTCGGCGGTGACAACGGCTTCCCGGCCCGAGTCTCCTTCGAGCACGTCGAACGCTGGGACGACCGGAGTGTCCTGCGCTTCACCGTCGAACCCCTGGGCGACGACGCCCACGACGAGGGCGACCGCATGATCAAGTCGGGGACCTTCGCCCACTACGACTCCGGGACGTGGGACTTCGCGCTCATCGACACCGTCGGCTCGACCCATTACAAGCCCCTTGCGGACTCCGACGGTTACAACCCGGGCAGCCCGATGCCCCAGACCTGGTTCGTGGGCGGGCAGTTCGAGATGGAGGCGCACTTCCCCCTCGTCCCGGACGACGTGGAGCGCCTGACCCTGCACGCGGCCGGCGACATCCCGCCGGTCAGCGGCGTTCCGGTGGTCGACGGGGAGCCCCCGGAGGACCCGCCCACCGGGGAGGAGGACGACGCCTTCGAGATGGAGGCGGGTGACACGCTCGCCCTGGAGACCCGCGGAACCGACGTCGAGGGCGAGCCGGAGGACTACGTCGACGAGCTCCACCCGATCGTCGAACACCCTTCCCGCACCCGCGCGGACGGCGGGGACGAGGCCACGGTCGGCCTGCACGCCGACGTGCTCTTCGAACTGGACGAGTCCGAGCTGACCGACGAAGCGGCCGACACCCTCACCGAGGTCGCCGAGCAGACCCGTGCCGAGGCCGACCCGTCACAACCGCCGATCAACGTGGTCGGCCACACCGACGGCCAGGGGTCGGACGACCACAATCAGAACCTGTCGGAGGAGCGCGCCAACGCCGTGCACGAGTTCCTGTCCGAGGAGCTCGGCGACGACTACGAGTACGAGACCGAGGGCCGGGCCGCGGATGAACCCGTCGCGGACGAGAGCGCCGACGACGAGGAACAGCGGGAGGACGCCCAGGCCACCAACCGCCGGGTCGAGATCTCCTACACGTTGCTGCCCGAGGCCGAACGGGAGGCCGGCGCCGACGACGGGGACGGTGGCGGAGGCCCGCTCGAGAGCGTGGTCGCGGAACCGGCACCCTTCCGTGAAGAGCTGGGCGAGCCGGTCGATTCCGGGGAGGCACAGATGCTGGAGGGCAGCCCGTCGGAGGTTCGGCTGGACGTGTACCCCTTCTACCGCGACGGCGCCTACCTGGTGGGTGTCTTCGGGTTGGAGACGCCGGAAGACGGTTCGGCCCCGCTCGACCGACTGGAGGGCACCTACACCGGCGGCCACCTGACCGCGTTCGGTGTCCGTGGCCCGGATGAGGGCGAGGTCCTGCGCACCGCGCGCGTGGGGGCCGTGCCTTCCGGTGAGACCAACGGGGACTACCTCGCCCACCGGCAACACTCGATCTTCATGGAGGAAGGCGAGTCGCGCGTGGGCTTCGCCTACTTCCCGGCCCCGCCCGAGGAGGTCGACGAGGTGACGCTGGACGCCGACCGCTTCGGCGAGTTCACGGTTCCGGTCGAGTAGCCACACGAACACGAACGGCCGCCCCGCGGGAGCCGGACCCCGGGGCGGCCGCAGCGGCCAACACTGTGTGTGAAACAGGCAACGGACACCGGAACCGATCCCGCGCGGGCTGCAACGTAGGGGGACGTGAAGCAGTCCCGACCCGGAGGAGCCCCCGTGCGAACCCCCCTGCGTCTGGCCGCCGCGGCCAGTGCCCTGACCCTGATCACCGGATGCGGACTCTTCGGTGACGACAACGACGACGAAGAAGCCACCGACGCCGCGGAGGAGGTCGACGAGGGCGACTACGGCGAAGGCCCCTTCGTCAAGGAAGGCCTCTTCGGCGGCCTGGAGTTCGAGGCCAGAGTGGCGGTGCACCACGTGGAGCGCTGGGAGGACCGCAGTGTCCTCCGGTTCACCGTCAACGCCCTTGAGGAGACCGACGAGTCCTACGTGCTCGGACTGGACGCGTTCAACCGGAGCCTGGCCGGCAGCAACTACGCGTTCGAGCTGATCGACCCGGTCGGCGGCATGCACTACGCGCCCATGCAGAACTCCGATGAGCAGAGCATCGGCAGCATCATGCCCGACGCGTGGGTGCCCGAGGCCGACTACGAGATCGAGCTCCACTACCCGCCGGTGCCCGAGGACGTCGACCGGGTCTCACTGCACACCTCGAGCACGGCCGGCGAGTTCACCGGCATCCCCGTCATCGACGCCGAGCCCCCGGAGCAGCCGCCCTCGCACGACGGGAAACACGGCGACATCGAGCCCGGCGACACGGTGGAGCTGCAACTCAGGGACCACCAGCCCGCGGCCGACCCCGAGGAGTGGGCCAACGAGCTGCACGCGATCACCGAGGAGAGCGACCGCACCCGCACCGACGGGACCGGGCAGCGGACCGTGGGCCTGCACGCCGACGTGCTCTTCGAGTTCGACGAGGCCGAGCTGACGGGCGAGGCCGCGGACGTGCTGACCGAGATCGCCGACGAGACCCGGGCCGACGCGGACCCGGACGAACCCCCGATCGCCATCGTCGGCCACACCGACGGCCAGGGGTCGGACGACTACAACCAGGCCCTGTCCGAGGAGCGCGCCGAGGCGGTGCACGAGTTCCTGTCCGAGGAGCGCGCCGAGGCGGTGCACGAGTTCCTGTCCGAGGAGCGCGCCGAGGCGGTGCACGAGTGCCTGTCCGAGGAGCTCGGCGACGACTACGAGTACGAGACCGAGGGCCGGGGCGCCGACGAACCCGTCGCCGACGAGAGCGGGGACGAGGAGAACGACGTGGAGGAGGCGCAGGCCGCCAACCGCCGGGTGGAGATCTCCTACCGGCTCCTGGCCGAAGCCGAACGCGGCGAGGCCGACACCGGCGGGGACGACGACGGGGATGGCGGCGGTGGGTCCGCGGCTGGGGCCGACGTGGCGCCTCCGGCCCCGTTCCGCGAGGACGACGGCGAGGTGGTCGACAGCGGTTCCGGCACGTTCCTGAACGGCAACGCCGCCTACAACGTGCACGTCCACCCGATGTACCGCGACGGCGCCTACCTCGTGGGCGTCTTCGAGTTCGAGCACGGCGGGGGTTCCGGTGCGGTCCCGCCCATCTCGAACGTGATGGCGGGGGAGTACGGGGGCGGCCAGTTCACCCGCTTCTCCGTCTCGGCGGAGGGCACCGACGAAGTGCTGCGTGCGGTCCGGATCGGTGACCTGGAACAGGACGGCGACACGGATGCCGGCACCTACCTGTCCTCCCGGTACTTCAACACCCTGCCGAAATCGGACGAGGACCCCAAGCGCATGTTCGCCTACTTCCCCGCGCCGACCGGGGACGTGGACGAAGTGACACTGGACGCCGACCCGTTCGGGGAGTTCACCGTCCCCATCGAGTGAGCACCCCCGTACACACGTGTGGCCGCCGCCGGGAGATCCCGGACGGCGGCCACACGCGCGAGCGCGGAAGGGCTCAGGTGATCAGACCCGCGATGATCGGGTCGACGGTCACCGCCACGAACAGCAGCGCCAGGTAGGCGTTGGTCAGGTGGAAGAAGCCCATCGTCTTGAGCTTGGCACCGGTCACGCCCGCCCGGGAGCGGTTGTACATGCGGTGCGCCTGGACCAACAGCAGCACACCGAGCGCCAGGGCGACGCCGCCGTAGACGACGGTCGTGCCGGCCACCGGCCAGAAGATGAGGGAGACCGCCACGGTCGCCCAGCTGTAGAGCACGCACTCCAACAGCACCCGGCGGTCGGTGGCCACCACGGGCAGCATGGGCACGTTGGCGGCGGCGTAGTCCTCGCGGTAGCGCATGGCCAGCGCCCAGGTGTGGGGCGGGGTCCAGAAGAACACCACGAGGAAGAGCACGAAGGGCGCCCACGCCAGGCTGCCGGTCACGGCCACCCACCCGATGAGCACGGGCATGCACCCGGCGATGCCGCCCCACACGACGTTCTGGGCCGTGCGCCGCTTGAGCAGCATCGTGTACACGAAGATGTAGAACAGGATCGCGAAGGCCGACAGGGCCGCCGCGAGCCAGTTGACCAGGAGGGCGAACCCGACCGTGGAGCCGATCGACAGCACCAGGCCGTAGACGAGGGCCCCGCGGGGGGTGACCAGCTGCATCGCACCGGGACGCTGCCGGGTGCGGCGCATCTCACGGTCGATGTCGCGGTCGATGTAACAGTTCATCGCGTTCGCGCTGGCCGCCGACATCGTCCCGAACAGGAGGGTGGCGACCGCGGTCCACAGCGGCGGCACTCCCCCGGCCGCGACGAACATCACCGGGATGGTGGTGATGAGCAGCAGCTCGATGACGCGGGGTTTGGACAGGGCCACGTAGGCACGTACGTACTCGCCCAGGGAGGCCTTGCGGGAAGCCTCGGGGCTCGTGTCGTCGGTGCCGGCGGGGCCCGTCTGCTGGGCTCGGTCTGCGAGGGCCATCTACCGTGTCCTCACGGCCGGACGGCTACGCCGCAGTCGGGGCCCCACGGGGGGTACCGGCTCGGTTTCAGACACGCGGATACCTCGACAACTCTAGGGATTCTCGACACTGCTCGCCACGCGGGGTCGAACGGCCGCCCGGTGCCCGGACCGGCGGAAAACCCCGTCAACGACATACTGTAGTACTACTTCTCGCGGGCCGAGGACCAGCCCCCCGACAACCAAAGACCCTGGTCCGGCGGCCCGGAGTGTACAGCAGGGTCGCACAGGCCCCGAACGGCTGCCAGCGTGCCACGCGCCGCGCACGGGCGCCCCCGTCAGGGGCGTGCGGGCGGGCACACCACATTACTGGCTGGTAGTGCAAGGTGTCGGGCAACGACATCACCGACCACGAACGATAGGCTCACAGTTGGCCGAACCCGTCGTGGTTTCGCCGACCTCGGCGGCCGTCGCACACGGCGGCGTCGTCCGACGGGGCTCCTGAGCGGCGCTCGGCGGAACGGGCGCCCCACCCTCCTCGACGACACCCCTCTCGTCACCCGCGGCCCGCCTTCCGGGTCCGGTCCCGACGGCGCGGCGACGGCCCCGACACGCACGCACACGACCCACCCCGCCCACCGGGCGAACGGGTGCCCGAGAAGGAGACGACAGTCCGTGAACGCCCACACCCCGCAAGAACTGGAGTGGTCGGACCTCGACCTCCGCGCGGTCAACACCGTCCGCGCCCTGGCCATGGACGCGGTAGAGAAGTCGGGTAACGGACACCCCGGCACCGCCATGAGCCTCGCCCCCGCCGCCTACCTCCTCTTCCAGAAGGTCATGCGCCACGACCCGGCCGCGCCCGACTGGGTCGGACGGGACCGCTTCGTGCTGTCGGTCGGCCACTCCAGCCTGACCCTCTACATCCAGCTCTACCTCGCCGGTTACGGCGTGGGCCTGGACGACCTCAAGGAACTGCGCCAGTGGGGAAGCATCACCCCCGGCCACCCCGAGGTCGGCCACACCCCCGGCGTGGAGACCACCACCGGTCCCCTCGGCCAGGGCGTGGGCAACGCCGTCGGCATGGCCATGGCCGCCCGCCGCGAGCGCGGGCTGTTCAACCCCGAGGCCGGCCCCGGCGCCAGCCCCTTCGACCACCACATCTTCGCGTTCTGCTCCGACGGCGACGTCCAGGAGGGTGTCAGCCACGAGGCCAGCGCCCTGGCCGGCACGCAGAACCTGGGCAACCTCATCATGATCTGGGACGACAACCAGATCTCCATCGAGGACGACACCCGCATCGCCCACACCGAGAACGTGGTCGAGCGCTACAGCGCCTACGGCTGGCACGTCGAGGAGGTCGACTGGACCGCCACGGGCGAGTACGCCGAGGACATCGACGCCCTCTACCAGGCGATCCTGCGCGGCAAGGCCGAGACCGGGCGTCCCACGTTCATCCGCCTGCGCACCGTCATCGGCTGGCCGGCGCCGAACAAGCAGAACACCGGCGCGATCCACGGTGCGGCCATCGGCACCGACGAGATCTCCGCCACCAAGGAGATCCTCGGCCTGACCGACGAGGCCTTCCACGTGGAGGACGCGGTCATCGAGCACACCCGCAAGGCGCTGGACCGGGGCCGCCAGGCACGCAGCGAGTGGGAGAACGCCTTCCAGGCCTGGCGCCGCGGCGCGGGCGAGCACGGCGAGCTCTTCGACCGCCTGCAGTCGGGCAAGCTCCCCGAGGGCTGGACCGAGAAGCTGCCGTCCTTCGAGGCCGACGCCAAGGGCATGGCCACCCGCAAGGCCGGCGGCGAGGTGCTCAGCGCCCTGGCCCCGGAACTGCCGGAGCTGTGGGGCGGTTCGGCCGACCTGGCAGGGTCCAACAACACCACCCCCAAGGGTGAGCCCTCCTTCCTGCCCTTCGACCGGGCCAGCACGATGTTCCCGGGCAACCCGCACGGCCGTGTGCTGCACTTCGGTGTGCGCGAGCACGGCATGGGTTCGATCCTCAACGGCATCGCCCTGCACGGTCCCACGCGCCCCTACGGCGGCACGTTCCTGGTCTTCAGCGACTACATGCGTCCGGCCGTGCGTCTGGCCGCGCTCATGCAGCTGCCGGTGACCTACGTGTGGACGCACGACTCCATCGGCCTGGGTGAGGACGGCCCCACCCACCAGCCGATCGAGCACCTCTGGGCGCTGCGGGCGATCCCGGGCCTGGACGTGATCCGCCCGGCCGACGCGAACGAGACCGCCGTGGTCTGGCGCAAGGTCCTGGAGACCTCCGACCGCCCCTCCGCGCTGGCTCTGACCCGTCAGAACCTGCCCGTCCTCGACCGCGGCGAGTACGCCCCGGCCGAGGAGGCGGCCAAGGGCGGTTACGTGCTGGCCGAGGCCTCCGGGGGCTCCCCCGAGGCGATCGTGATCGCCACCGGCAGCGAGGTGCCGATCGCGCTCGAGGCCCGCAAGGAGCTCGAGGAGGCCGGCACGCCCACCCGTGTGGTCTCCATGCCGTCCGTGGAGTGGTTCGAGGCCCAGGGCGAGGACTACCGCGAGCAGGTCCTGCCGTCCTCGGTGCGCACCCGCGTGTCCGTGGAGGCCGGTGTGGCCCTGGGTTGGCGCGAGTACGTCGGCGACTCCGGCGTGTCGGTCAGCCTGGAACACTTCGGTGCCTCCGCCCCGTACGAGACCCTGTACGAGAAGTTCGGGATCACCTCCGCGGCGGTCGTCGCGGCGGTCCGCGACAGCGCCGCCAAGGCCGCCCGCTGACCGGACACCGGCCCGTAACGGGCCCCGCCCGGGTGGGGTCATCCGGCGGGGCCCGCCCCTGTCACCAGGGCGGACACCGCCCGTTGAGGAAGGCGCGAGAAAGATGAGCAACGAGGCACTGGAGTCCCTGAGCCGGGCAGGCGTGTCCGTCTGGCTGGACGACCTCAGCCGCGAGCGTCTGCGCTCGGGCAACCTGGCCGAGCTGATGTCGACCCACAGCGTGGTCGGCGTGACCTCCAACCCGACGATCTTCGACAAGGCGCTGTCGGAGGGCCACGCCTACGACGAGCAGGTCCAGGACCTGGTCGCGCGCGGGGTCTCGGTCGACGAGGCCGTGCGCATGCTGACCGGTTACGACATCCGGTGGGCCGCGGACCTCATGCGTCCGGTCTACGACTCCACCGACCGCGTCGACGGCCGGGTGTCCCTGGAGGTCGACCCGCGTCTGGCGCGAGACACCGAGCGCACGGTCGCCGAGGCCAAGGCCCTGTGGTGGCTCGTGGACCGCCCGAACGTGATGATCAAGATCCCCGCCACGGTGGAGGGTCTGCCCGCGATCACGCAGGTGCTGGGCCACGGCATCAGCGTGAACGTGACCCTGATCTTCTCCCTGGACCGGTACCGCCAGGTCATGGACGCCTTCATGGAGGGTATGGAGCTGGCCCGCGCCAACGGCCACGACCTGTCCCGCATCCAGTCGGTGGCGTCGTTCTTCGTCAGCCGGGTCGACACCGAGATCGACAAGCGCCTGGACACCATCGGCACCGACGAGGCGCTCGCCCTCAAGGGCAAGGCGGCCATCGCCAACGCCCGCCTGGCGTACGAGGCCCACGAGCAGGCCTTCGACACCAAGGAGTGGCGCGCCCTGGCCGAGCTGGGCGCCCAGCCGCAGCGCCCGCTGTGGGCCTCCACCGGTGTGAAGGACCCGGACCTGGACGACACGCTCTACGTCACGCAGTTGGTGGCGCGCGACACCGTCAACACGATGCCGCAGGCCACGCTGGACGCGGTGGCCGACCACGGCGTGATCGAGGGCAACACGGTCCTGGGCACCTACCAGTCGGCGAGGGAGGACTTCGCCGCTCTGGAGGGCGCCGGGATCAACCTCACCGACGTGTTCGGGGTCCTGGAGGACGAGGGCGTGCAGAAGTTCGTCGACTCCTGGGACAGCCTGCTCAAGGGTGTCTCGAACAAGCTCGACAGCCTGTCCTGACCCTCTCGGCGACCGGCTCCCGTACCCGCCCCGTGCCCGTGTCCCGCCTCCGGGGCGCGGGCACGGGGTCCGATCACCGTCCACCGGCCACTCTCGACAGGAAGCGTGAGTCAGCTTGAAAGAACCGGTGATGCCGGGAGCGGTACCGAACCCGCTCCGAGGCGCCCTGGACCGCCGACTGCCGCGTATCGCGGGCCCCAGCGTGCTGGTGCTCTTCGGCGTCACGGGGGACCTGGCCCGCAAGAAACTGCTGCCCGCCATCTACGACCTGGCCAACCGTGGGCTGCTGCCGCCGGGGTTCGGCCTGGTGGGGTTCGCGCGACGCGACTGGGAGGACCAGGACTTCGCGCACGAGGCACACGAGGCGGTGCGCAAGTACGCGCGCACCCCGTTCCGTGAGGACGTGTGGCGCCAGTTGAGCGAGGGTGTGCGGTTCGTCCAGGGCGAGCTGGACGACGAGGAGGCCTTCGACAGGCTGGCCTCGACGGTGCACGAGCTCGACGCCGAGCGGGGCACGGGCGGCAACTACGCGTTCTACCTGTCGTTGCCGCCGAAGTTGTTCCCGACCGTGGTCACCCAGCTCAAGCGTTCCGGGCTGGCCGAGCCCGAGCCCGGAGGGACCGCAGGGACGACACCGTGGCGCCGGGTGGTGATCGAGAAGCCGTTCGGGCACGACCTGGCCAGCGCCCAGGACCTCAACGCGGTCGTGGACGAGGTGTTCCCGCCCTCGTCGGTCTTCCGCATCGACCACTACCTGGGCAAGGAGACGGTCCAGAACATCCTGGCGCTGCGGTTCGCCAACACCCTGTTCGAGCCGCTGTGGAGCCGCAACTACGTCGACCACGTGCAGATCACCATGGCCGAGGACATCGGCGTGGGGGGACGCGCGGGGTACTACGACGGCATCGGTGCGGCCCGCGACGTGATCCAGAACCACCTGTTGCAGCTGCTGGCGCTGGTGGCGATGGAGGAGCCGCTCTCCTACAGCGCTGACGCGATCCGGGCCGAGAAGGAGAAGGTGCTCTCGGCGGTCTCCCTGCCCGAGGACCTGTCGACCGGGACCGCGCGCGGCCAGTACGCGGCCGGGTGGCAGGGCGGCTCGAAGGTGCCCGGTTACCTCGAGGAGGAGGGCATCCCCTCCGACTCCATCACCGAGACCTACGCGGCGCTGAAGCTGGGCGTGGACACCCGCCGGTGGTCCGGGGTGCCGTTCTACCTGCGCACCGGGAAGCGGTTGGGGCGCCGGGTCACCGAGGTGGCGCTGGTCTTCCAGGCCGCGCCCCAGCAGATGTTCCCGCGTTCGGACGTCAGCGAGCTGGGCCAGAACGCGCTCGTGCTCCGTATCCAGCCCGACGAGGGTGTGACGCTGCGTTTCGGGTCGAAGGTGCCCGGGGCGAGCATGGAGGTGCGGGACGTGAGCATGGACTTCACCTACGGGCAGTCCTTCACCGAGGCCAGCCCGGAGGCCTACGAGCGGCTGCTCCTGGACGTGCTCATCGGCGACCCGCCGCTGTTCCCGCGCCAGGAGGAGGTCGAGCTGTCATGGCAGATCCTGGACCCGGTCGAGGAACACTGGGCACGCTCGGGACAGCCCGACCAGTACGGCGCGGGGACCTGGGGCCCGGAGTCGGGGCAGGCCCTGCTCGCGCGGGACGGTCGCCACTGGCGGCGCCCGTGACCAGCCACGACCACGCCCGGAGGGTTCGATGACGCTCTACCTGCCGCGTACCACCACCTCGCAGATCACCGACGCGCTGATGTCGGAGCGCCTGAGTGTGGGCGGCGGTGCGATGAACATGGTCCTGACCCTGGTCATCGTCACCGACGAGGCCGACCACTACGACGCGGTGCGTGCGGCCACGGAGGCCGGGCGCGAGCACCCCTCGCGGGTGATCGCGCTGATCCGCCGCGACCCGGAGGCCGAGCCGGCCATCGACGCCGAGATCCGCCGACCGGGCACGTCCGGCCCGGGTGAGGCGGTGCTGCTGCGGTTGTACGGGCCGTTGGGTGAGCACCCGGACTCGGTGGTCACGCCCCTGCTGGTGCCGGACGCGCCGGTGGTGGTGTGGTGGCCGGGCGTGGGTCCGGCCGACCCGGCGTCCGACCCGGTGGGGCGCCTGGCCCAGCGGCGCATCACCGACGCGTTGCGTGCCGAGGACCCGTTGCACGACCTGCGAGAACGGGTAGCTCACTACCGTCCGGGCGACACGGACCTGACCTGGACCAGGCTGACGCCGTGGCGCTCGTTGCTGGCGAGCGTGATGGACCAGCCCAGCGGGTGGGTGACCTCGGCGCGGGTGACGGCCGAGCCGCGCTACCCGAGCGCCGAGCTGTTGGCGTCGTGGTTGTCCGAACGCCTGGCGGTCCCGGTGGAGCGCAGCACCTCGGACGGGCCCGGCCTGACCGAGGCGCGGTTGTCCACCGATCGGGGGGACGTGGTGATCTCCCGGACCGACGGCCGGACGGCGACCCTGTCGCGGTCCGGGCAGCCGGACCAGACGGTGGCGCTGGCCCGCCGCGGCGCGGCCCTGGCCCTGGCCGAGGAGCTGCGCCGACTGGATGCAGACGAGACCTACGCGAGCGCGGCCCGGCACCTGGGGGACGTGGCCGCTGGAAGCGGAGCAGGCAAGTGAGTGAACCGGAAGTGGTCCGCCACCCCGACGACGAGGCGCTGGCCTCGGCCGTGGCCGACGAGCTGGCACGGCAGATCCAGAGCGCGGTGGCCGAGCGGGGCGTGGCGCACGTGGTGCTGACCGGCGGGGGCATCGGCATCAAGTCGTTGATCAAGCTGAGGGAGGTCTCCGACCGCATCGGGTTGGACTGGTCGGCGGTGCACCTGTGGTGGGGGGACGAGCGGTTCCTGCCCGACCGGGACCGCGACCGCAACGAGACGCAGGCGTGCGAGGCGCTGATCGACCACGTCGGTGTGCCCTCGCACCAGGTGCACCCGATGCCCTCCTCCGACGGGGCCGACGGTGACCAGGTCGACCACGCCGGGACTCGGTACTCGCAGGAGCTGGCGGTGGCCGCGCGCGGTGCGGGCCCGGTCCCGGCCTTCGACGTGTGCCTGTTGGGCGTGGGTCCGGACGCGCACGTGGCGTCGCTGTTCCCGGGTCTGCCGCAGGTGCACGACGACGAGGCCGCGGCGGTGGGGGTGCACGACTCCCCCAAGCCGCCGCCGCAACGGGTGACGCTGACGCTGCCGTCGATCCGGGCGGCGCGCCAGGTCTGGCTGCTCGCGGCCGGGCAGAGCAAGGCCGATGCGGTGCGTCTGGGGCTGGCCGGCGGTTCGGTGGACGAGGCCCCGGTGGCAGGTGCCCGCGGGAGCGAGCGCACGGTGTTCTGGCTGGACGAGGACGCCGCCTCACGGATCTGAGGGTCCGGTGACGGACGACAGGCCCCGTTCCCCTTGGTGGGGAGCGGGGCCTTCGCCGTGTGCCCTGCCGTCGGGGATCTTGCTACCAGAGCCGATGTCAGCGCTGAAGTCTGCTCCGGTAGCAAGATCCCCGGGTGTCTCCTAGTGATCCGGGTGGCAGGTCAGGGCGTCCCGGGGCGGGCGGTCCTGCAGCAGGTAGGCGTCGACGGCATCGTCCACGCAGGCGTTGCGGCCCTCCCCGTAGAGGGTGTGGCCTGCCCCGTTATAGGTGATCAGGTCGGATCCGGGCATGGCGCGGTGCAGGTCCTCGGCCCAGGAGTAAGGGGTGACCGGGTCGCCGACGGTGCCCACGACGACCGCGGGCGGCGCACCGTCGAAGTCGGCGTCGTCGGGGATCTCCTCGGTGTCGGGCCAGTGGGCGCAGGGCAGTTGGTCCCAGACGGGGTCGGGGCCGAGCAGGGGTGCGACGTCGTCGGCCACCCGTGCGGCGTCGCGGTACTCCCACACGTCGGTGGGGTCCCGGCGGTCGGCGCAGCTGATGGCGGTGAGCGCGGCCTGGGCGTCGACGTGCTCGGCGCCGGGCTCGGGGGGTGCGGGGTCGCGGTCGCGGTACGTGCCGAAGGCGCCCTCGTAGAGCTCGGCGATCCCGTCCTCCACGGCGGGCCCGTCGTCCTGGGCCAGGGCGGTGAACAGGGCGGAGAGGTCGTCCCACTGCTCGTCACGCGGCAGGGCGAGGGTGAGCAGCAGGGAGAACATGTCGCCGTTGACCCCGACGCCGTCGACGAGCACGGGCTCGTACTGCAGCTCGGCGGCGGCCTCCTCGGTGAACTCGGTGGCGGTGCCCGGGTCGGTCAGCGGGCAGTCCGGTTCGGCCTCCGTGCAGTACTCGGTGAACATGCCCCAGGTGTCGCGGAAGGCGTTGGCGCGGCCGAGGGCGGTGTCGAGGCCGGAGCCGTCGAGCAGGACGGGGCTGTCCAGGACCATCGATCCGGTGCGGTCGGGGAAGGTATCGGCGTAGAGGGCGCCGATACGGGTCCCGTAGGAGTATCCGACGTAGTCGAGGGTCTCCTCGCCGAGGGCGTCGCGCAGCAGGTCGAGGTCGCCGACCACCCCGACGGTGCCGATGTGGGCGAGGAAGTCGTCCCCGACGACGTCCCGGCAGCTCTCGGCGTAGTCGCGGGCGGCGTTTTCGAGCGTGCGCAGCTGCTCGGCGCCGGTGGACAGGGGGTCGGAGGCGCCTGCGCTGCGGCGCGCGTGGTCGAGCGCGTACCAGTCCCCGCAGGCGAACCCCTCGCTGGCGCCGACGCCGCGGGGGTCGAAGGAGACCAGGTCGTAGGCGTCGCGGACGTCCTGGCTGAAGCGCGGGGTGTCCAGGCCCGCCAGGCCGGAGACACCGGGACCGCCGTAGTTGACCACGAGGGAACCCTGTTTCCGGCCGGCGCCGCCCTCGGCGGGGTGGCGGGCCACGGCCAGGTCGAGGGTGCGGCCTCCGGGGTCGTCGTGGTCGAGGGGGACGGTGAGGGTGCCGCACTCGAGGGCGGCGAGCCAGTCCCGGTCACCGCCGAGTTCGGTGAAGAGGGTGAGGTCCTCCTCGCTGTGGCAGGGCGCCCAGGCCACGTCCTGTCCGCGGAACCCCTCGTCGTCGGCGCCGGGCGCGCAGCCCGCGATCAGGACGGCGGTCAGAGCGATGGCGGCCGCTCCCCCGTGGCGCATGTGTGACCTCCCCGTGTGTGACCCGGCCCCCATCTTGTCGTTCCGGGCGTGCGGGGCCGTGGAGGCCGACGGCGGGTCGGGTCACAGGGACGCGAGGTCGGTGTGCAGGGGCGGGGGCGGGTCGTCGGGGTCGGCGGCCAGGACGAGCGGGTGCAGCGGATCGTCGAAGGTGATGCGGGGTTCGGGGGCGCCTGTGCCGGGCGGGGTGTGGGTGATCCAGTCGACGAGTTCGCGGGCGCGGCCGACGTCCCCGCCGGGCCGGGTCAGGGCGAGGACGGTTCCGGCGACGTCGCAGCGCAGGTTGAGGTGGAGGGTGGCGGCGTGCACGCTCTGTGCCCAGGCCCCGGGGCTGACGCGGCGGGTGCGGCGGTCGTGGGGTCGGCGCAGGCGCCAGGCGGGCGCGGCCAGGCCGAGGGCGCGGTCCCCGCAGGTGAGCACGAGGCTGGGGCGTTCGCGGGCGGTGTGGGCCCGGTCGGGGTCTGGGTCGGCCAAGGTGGTGTCGACCCAGGTCTCGACGGGGGCGTCGGTGGCCCGGGTGAGGGCGGTGCGGGCGGCCTCGAGCAGGGGCGCGTCGACGTGGAGGGGGTCGGCGGTCAGGGGTCCGTGCAGGGGTGTGTGGCCGGTCAGGACGAGCGACCAGTCGACGGCGGCGCGCGCGGGCAGGGGCAGTCGGCCGTGGGTGAGGCAGACCAGGGTGCGTTCGCGGGCGAGCTGGTAGGTGGCGCAGGCCCCGGAGTGACGTGCGGCCAGGGCGAGGCCGAGGCTCATGGCCTTGGTGCCGGTGGTCAGATCGACGACGGCGGGGCGGCCGTCCTGCCCGGTGATCCAGGCGTGGGCGCCGGCGGCGACGGCGTGGACGTCGGACCCGTCGACGGGGTCGGCGCCGAACCGGACGCGGTCGCGGTACCCGTGTTCCTTCAGGTGGGCGGCGTCGGCGGGCGGGGCGTCGGGGTGCTCGGCGCGGTGGAGGGTGCGTGCGGCGGCCTCCCGGACGTGTTCGCGCATGCCCTGGTGCGAGGACAGGATCAGGGCGCGGGCGGGCCGGTGGGCGTGCACGGCGGTGAGGGTGCCCAGGCGGCTGCCGCCCAGCGCGGTGACCAGGGCGGGTGCGGTCTCGGGGCCGGGGTGGTGCTCGGGCGGGTCCGGGCAGGCGGGCAGCGGGGGCCGGCCGGAGGGCTGCAGCGGCGCGGGGTCCAGGCCGGGGAAGAAGGCCGAGCGCAGGTCGTCGAAGGAGGTCAGTCGTCCCAGGAGGTCGTCGAGGGCCCACACGTGGGTGTTGCGTGCGTTGAGCGCGGGGTTGTGTTCGAGCATGGCCGCACGCAGGCGGGGGCGGGCGGGACCGGAGTGTACGAACAGGACGGAGACGGCGTTGCCGAAGACCCGGCGGGCCTTGGCGACGGTCCACCCGGCGCGGGCCTCGACGTCGCCGGGGCGGGTCTTGGCCTCCACGCACAGCACACGGTGGCGGTGGCGGACCACGGCGTCGAAGTCGGCCACGGAGTCCCCGGGGCGGGCGGGGTCGGCGACCCGGCGGGGACCGAGGACCTCGGTGTCGGGTGCGCGGCGCAGGTGGCGCCGCAGGTGGGCGAGCACGCGGGCCTCGGCGACGATCCCGCGGCGGGCGGCCGGGCCGAGCCGGGGGTGGCGGGCGTCCAGGGCCTGGGTGCCGCCCTGCAGGACCAGGCGCACGGGTTCGGGGTCGCGGTCCTCGATCCAGTGGGAACCGTGCACCCCGGCGAGGGCGGCCAGGTCCACGTACGCGGTGTCGACGGGCAGGCCGGGGTGGTCGGGGTCGGCGGTGCGCAGCAGGTCGCGGCGGGGATCCAGGTACAGGCGCCAGCCCGGGGCGCGGGGGTGGCGGGCCTCGGGCAGTGCCTGTTCGTGCAGGAGCGCGGCGGCCACGCTCATGATCTTGGTTCCGCCGGTGTAGTCGAGGTACCAGGGCCGGCCCTCGCGCAGGCCCTCCAGGGTGCGCAGGCGGTCGCGGACGCTCTTGGGGTCGTGGGGGTCGGGGCCGACGCTGGCCACGTGCACGGACGCGGGGGCCGTGCGTGCGCGCACGGCGTCGGCGACCCGGTGGGCGGCGGGGAGGGTGTCGTCGCTGCCGAGGAGGACGAGGTGGTCGTGGGGCAGGGTGAGCGCGGACAACAACGCGGGGGTGGGGTTGCGTCCCACGAGGACGACGGAGGTTCGGGGGGTGTCCACGTTGGCCTTCTCGCGCGTTCGTTCACCGTGTGGCGCCATGGTAACGGTTCGCGCGGGAGGTGTTCGGATTCCCGGTTCCCACCTGCAAAAACACCGGGCATCCGCGGGAACGAAAGCGGCATTCGTAACACGGAACTCACGGGCGCACTTTTTTCTCCGGCGACCCGCTGATCACAAAAGAACGGCAGGCGGTCACGGCCCCTTTTCCGTCTCTGACCAGGTCGGAGGGGACGAGCAGGTCACGGCGCTCGGGATGGGCCGACCCCACGACCGAGGAGACGATGAACCAGGTGCCCTCGCGGGGTTCGGGCAGATCGGCGCGCCCGCGTTCCTCCGCCAACAGGGGCACCCCCTCGGGCACACCCGCCGCCCGGTCGATCCGCACCCGCACCGCCGAGACCCGTGCCGGACTGTCGGCGCGGGGCCAGCTCTGGATCACACGCGAGCGCTCGTCGACGACCGTCACCATGTGCGGGGTCAGGTTGACCACCGGCATCCGAGGCCTCCGTTCTGTGCTGCGCGCGGCCGTCCGGGCCGTGATCGCGGCGCCCGCGCCCTGCTCTCACCGCAAGTCTCTCGGACACCGCCGGGGCGCCCCAGCAGGCACGTCGGAGGAGGTGGGGGCGGGCGCGTTCGGGACGAGGGGCCTTTTCCGGCCGCTGTGGCGGGCGTTGTCCGTCCACATTCCGCACACCCGACAATTGACAGCGGCAACGCGCCGGGCCTAATTTGTTGTCAGACCTCCCGTTGACGCGGGGGTGTCGGAAATGGCCTCACGTCTCTTCACACACGCTTTTCCGCGGGGCTGGGAAAGCGACCCGGCCCGGGTCCACCCGGGGAGAAGAGTTCGTGAGCACGCACCACTGTTCCGCATGGGAACTGTTCCGTTCGACCACGTTCCTGCGCGTCTTCACACGCGTGGTGGGCTGCGGCCCGTGTTCGGGAGACGGAACCGCACAGAGCTGCCCGGGCCACGCCGAGCAGTTCTACAACTATGTCAACCTGTGCGCCGAGCACTGCCCGTGCCCGGTGCACCGCGGTGACGCCGACAGTGTGATCGCCGTGCGCATGCGCCGCGCCGCACCGGCCCGCACCGAGGGTTCCGGTGCCACCGCCGTGCGCGGGCGCGAGCACGTCGACCGCAGCGCCGCGCACCGGCTGCGCGATGCGCTCGACGACGTGCGCCGCGACCGTTCCTACAAGAACCTGCGGCGCGTCTATCCCCAGCGCAGCGCGCGAGGCGCGGTGCGCTGTGCGTTCTCCGAGCGTCCCCGGCGTTGGGCGCAGCGCCGCGACGTCTCCCGGGTGGCCTCCGACGTGGTCGACCAGGAGGCGCTGGCGATGCTGGTGCTCACGGCCGGGTGGGGCAACCCCGCCGCCGACCTGCCCGAGGACATCGGTCCGGGCGAGCACGTGTCCTTCACCGAGGACGGGAGTGCGGTGCCGGTGGCCGACCTGCACGGGCGGTCCGTCAGCGAGCTGCGCGAACCCCCGCTGGTCTCCACCGCCACCGGCGACTACCTGCTGCGCAAGCTCGCCGAGCTGGCGTCCGGGCGCGACGCCGACCCGGGGCGCACGCCCGACCAGCGCCGGCGGCTGGTGCTGCGCCGGCTGCTGCCCGAGCTGAGCGGCGAGGACCTGGCCCGGCGGCTGACCGGCGTGCTGGGGCGGATGGCGGTGGACATGCCCGCCCACTTCCGGATGGTGCAGCGTGCCCGCGGACGGGCCCGCAGCGCCCCGTACGCCCCGGTCCCCGACACCGAGGAGGCCCCGGACGCGGGCGATCCGCCGCGGCGCGAGGTGCTGAGCCGGAACGAGCGTGCGTGGTTGGGCCGGACCGCCGCGCGCCTGGCCGAGGACGCCCAGCGCGACCGGGCCGCCTTCGACGCCGACCCGCAGGGGGCGCTGGATGCCCTGGTCTGCGCGGTGTCGGCGGGTGACGACGGGGTCCCGGAGCGGTGGCGGTCGGCGTCGGAGGACCCCGACGTGCGCGCCGACCTGTTGGAGGCGCTCGCCGAGGCCGCGGAGTCCTCGGCGGGTTCCGCGGGCCGCACCGGTTCCGAGGCCCCGGTGGCCTGTGTGGACTCCGCACCCTGACCGGGACGGCCGCGCCCCCTCCCCCTTGCCGCGCGGCCCCCGCCGACGGTGTGCGGGCCCCGGACCTTCGGGTCCGGGGCATTTCTGTGTCCGCGCCCTGTCGGGAACCGGTTCCCCGGTCGCAGTGCGGGCCCTTCGTGCCGAGCGCGCTGCCGTCTGCCCCATGCGTGCCCCGGTCGCGGCCGAAGGGGGGTCGGCCGGTGCGCCCGTGGCGAGAAGCACCGTCGCCGCGCGCGTCGCCGGATGGTCCCATCCAGGACTCCCGTGTCGGTGTGCTGGACATCCGCAGCTCCGGTGGGCACGCACCTGGGCCGGGGACCCGCTGTGCCGGCGCCCGGTCCAGCGGCACGCGAAACACTCCGCACGGGACACCCGCGCCTGCGCCCTGCGCACGCCGGCTTCCACGGCTCGGGCCGGTATACCCCGTCCGGGGGCTCGGCGTACCGGCGCGCACCGGCGCCCGGTCCACCGACGCGCGAGACGCGCCGTTCCCACGCGCCTCGTCCGCGGGTCCCACCCGGAACACCCGTGTCGGCGTGCTGGACATCCGCAGCTCCGGTGGGGACACACCCCGTCCTGGGACCCGGCATACCGGCCCGCACCGGCGCCCGGTCCGGGACACCCGCGCCTGCGTGCTGCGCACACAGGTATCCGCGGCCCCGCTCGGCGCCCCCTGGGCCGGGGGTAGGGGCGTTGTGGTGCCCGGAGGGCAGGTGACGGGTCCGGGTCACGGGGGCGGGCCGCGGCCGGAGAACCGCCGGGTGAGCGGCGGCAGGACCGGGTACTCCGCGAACTCGCGCAGGCTCATCACGGCCGTCTCCTCCAGGGGGAGCCGGTGGCGCCAGCGGGCGGCCAGGCACACGTCGCGGGCCTGGTCGACCCCGCGCCAGTGCGCGGCGCCGGGGTCGTGGGGGGCGCCGGTCCCGTGCGCTGGGCCGGGGGTGTGAGCTGGTCCGGGCCGTCGGCGGGCGGTCAGAGCACTGTCGAACGCGTCGAGGAAACGTCGCACCTCCGGAGCACCGGCGCGGCGCACCCCGGCCCCCGGGTCCAGGGACAGTGCACGGGCGCGGCGGTCCACCAGGTGGAGCTCCGGCCCCAGGTGCACGCTCCCGAGCCCGAGCGCTTTGCCCATCCCGATCTTGTGCGCGTACTCGGGGTCGCGGGGGTCCCCTCCGTCGACGGGGTTGTCCAGGACCAGCGCCCGCAGCAGCGCCCCGAGCTCGGCGCCGGTGAGGTTGGTGAAGGTGATGCGGGAACGGAACGCGAGCCCGTCACGTAACGGGAGCACGTCGCGCTGGGTCTCCCGCGGCGGCCCGTCGGCGGTGGAGGGCACCTCGAACCCCAGCGCCTCCTGCGCCGCGCGGTCGTACCGCACCGGGGATCCGAGCCCCTCGGGGTGGCGGTGCAGGTAGACCTTGTACCCGCCCAGACGCACCCGCCCCTCGTGCGACCAGGTCACCAGGTCGGGGCGTTCCCCGAACTCGGTCTCGGGCCCCTGAAGCAGGTAGTTGGCGAAGCATCCGCGTTGTGGGGACAGCAGGCGCACGCGCAGGGGCCCGCCGGGCAGGTCGGCGTCGGTACTCTCGCACACCGCGTCCCCGACCTGGATCCGGCCCCGGGTGGCCCCGCCGGGCCCGGCGAAGGTGTCCAGGTCGCCGAAGAGCGCGCGGGGCACGTCGACGGGGCGTCCCGCACGGTCGCCGCGTTCGGGGTCGCCGCCGGCCGGATCGCCCCGTTGTGGCCCGAGCACGCCCGGGGGCACGGCACGCCGGATCGGGTTGTCGTCGCTGACGGCGATGCGGTACCCGCCGGAGCGGCCGAAGGAGACCACCGCGCCGGACAGGTCCTGGTCGAACCAGACCGGTTCCACCCCTGACCTGGGCAGTCCCCCTCCCCCACCCCCGGCCACGGGCGCGCGTTCGGGGTCGCCGGGCACGGTTCCGAGGTGGTCGGGGAAGGCCAGGCGCTGGTAGTCGGTGATCTGCTCGGCGGACTCGAAGAGCTCCACGAGCACGTCGGGCACGGGCAGGCGTCCGCTGCGCAGGTCGTGCGGGCGGGCGAAGAGATAGGCGTTGCGCCGTTCGGCGGAGGCGGGCCCGGTGAGTACGACCAGGCCCGGGACGACGGTTCCCTCCCCGCCGGTGTGCGTGTGCAGGTGTGCCAGGGCGTCGTCGCGGGTGGGCGCGACCGCGGCGATCCCCTTGGTCCCGGGGATGTGGAGGGCGTGCACCCACCGGTGCTGGAGCGCGCCGTGCTGGGGGTGGAGTGTCGGCACGTACCCGGTGCCCCGCGGAGGGTCGGGGAAGGTGTCGATGCCGAAGTCCCAGGTGGCCAGGCTCCGGCGCAGCACGTCGAAGGGGAGTTTGAGGGCCTGGCCGGGTTCGGCGGACCAGGGGGTGGGCGGGACCTCGACGACGTACCACCGGTCCTCGTCCGTGGCGTGGTGCAGGAACCCCTGGCGGGTGCGCAGCCCCGCGCGGCGTTTGCGGTAGTGGGCGTGGCGGTGGGCCATGACCTGCCGGGTGCGGGCGGGCAGGGTGCTGTCCCCGCTGTCGGGGTCGATGCGCACGGGCGCCCGGAAGTACAGCATCGGGGTGTTGACCGGGCCGGTCTCGCCCCCGGTGAGCATGCGAACGGTGTTGCGCAGGAGCCCGCGAAGGCTGGCCCCGGGCAGGACCGGCAGCCCGGGGCCGCCGGGAACGGGCAGGCGCAGGGAACGGCCGACGTGGCCGCGGTCCGGGCTGCGGCCGACGTAGGTGGGGGTCAGGGTGGTGACGGTGAGGTCGATCCAGCCGGTGTGGGTGCCGGGCACGGTGCGGTCGTGCGAGCGCAGCAGGTCGGCGGTGCTGAACCCGTCGTGCAGGTCGGCGGCGGGCAGGGGCGCGTCGGCGAGCGGCACGAGGCCGTAGGGGGCGGTCGCCGTGTAGCGGGGCTGCCGGGGGCCGGGATGGGGGCCGGGATCGTCGTCCATCACGCCCCCCGGGCCGGGTCCCCGGTTCCGGGGTCGGGCGCGGGTCCGGTGGGGTCGGGGCCGGTCCGGAACCCGGTGAGGCGGTGGAAGGCCACCCCCACGGCCCCGGTCTCCGGGTCCTCGGCCCAGTACTCGCGCACGGTCAGCCAGGTCCCCGCGCTGTGGGCGAGGGTGCGTCCGCCGTCCAGCGGCCGGGTGGCGGCGGTGGCGTCGACCGGGTCCAGGGGGAGGACGGCGCGCGTGCCGTCGGGTTCGGAGGTGACGGTGAGCGCAGGGGTGTCGTGGGACGCGGCCCGGAGGGGTCGGCGGTGCTCGCCGCCGTGGCGGCCGCGCAGCAGGAGCGCGCGGTCCCGGGGTCGCAGCGGCGCGGGCAGCGGGCCGGGGGCGTCGGCGCTGATCCACCCGCGTTCGGCCCCCTCCCCCAGCCGGATCTGGGCGTGCGGCGTGAAGACCAGCACCTCCAGGATCCGCCACCGGTCGGCGTTTCCGGGCGCGGGCGCGGAGAGGTCCGGGGCGTCTGTGTCGGACCGGTGCCAGGTCCGGGAGAGGCAGGAACCGGTGATGCGCCCGTCCCCGAGCTCGGCCAGGAGCCACTGGGGTGCGGCGGGACCGGTGGGCGCGGGCGGCCCGATCGGGGGCCGGTCGAGCAGGCCGCAGCGCACACCCCGGTCGAAGACCTCGTCCAGGACCGTGTCGATCTGGGCGGGGGTGAGTTCGTGCAGGAGCAGTCCGGACGGCGGGGGCGGGTCGGGGTTCACCGTTGCGCCTCCCCCACGGGCCGGGGGGCCAGACGGGCGTGCCAGCGCGAGACCCACCCGCGGGCGAGGCGGGCGTCGGTGCTGTCGGGGGCGTGCACGGCGGTCAGCAGGTCGACGGTCCGGGCCGGGCCGCCGTCGGCCGTGCGGACGGTGAGGGTGGCGGCGGTGGCGGTGAGGCGGCCGTGTCCGCTGCCTGCCCCCGACCCGAGCGTGTCGGCGGGCACCGTCGCCAGGTCGCGGACCAGGAGGGTGAGGAGTCCGCGCACGGAGTCGTCGGGTTCGTGCACGTCCAGGACGGCCTCGGCGGTGCCCCCGCAGTGCACGTCGCTGGTGCTCAGGTGCCCGTCGACGGCGTCGCCGAAGAGGGAGTCCACGGTCAGGCGGGTGGTGGTCAGGGGTGCTCCGCCGGTGAGCACGGGCGTGCGGCGCAGGCGCACGCGCGAGGGGCGGGGCAGCGCGGTGGCCGGGTCGGTGTCGCCGCCCCACCAGTGGGCGTGCCAGTGGCGCCACAGGTCGTCGTGGCCACCGAGGGCCTCGCAGGCGTCGCGGCTCAGGCGGGCGGAGAGGCGTTTGAGGAGGGAGTGGAGGGCGGTGTCGCCCAGGACCGGGACGGGTTCCGGTGCCCCTTCGACGGGCCGGTGGCGGTGGGCGCGGTCGACGGCGCCGGCACGGCCGGGCGGGGGCGGGTCGGCGATCATGAGCAACCCCGGGCGGACGCGGGTGGGCACCACGGGGTCGTCCGGTTCGCCGACGGCCAGGGTGAGGCGGAGTTCGTCGCGGGGGCGGCGGTCGGGGGTCTCGCGCGGGAGGCCGTCGGCGAGGTCGGGGCGGTCGGCCGTGCGCAGGGTGCGGGAGAGCGCGTCGGCGAGGGTGAGTGACCCGTCGGGGAGTCCGCTCTCGCCGTCCGCGCGGCGCTGCGCCCAGGTGCGGGTGTGGTGGGCGAACCACCCTTCGGCGGTGGTGAGGTCGTGGCGGCGGGCGGCCCAGGAGGTCGCGGCGATCGCTCCGTGGCCGCGGCCGGTGCGCGCGCCGACGTGGAGCCCGGGGCCGCTGCCGTTGGACTCGTCGGGGCCGGAGGCTTCGGGGCCTTCCGCCCCCTGATGCACGCGCGAGACGTCGGGGCACGTGGGGGCCCGCTGCAGGCCACGGCACTCGCCGTCGGAGCCGGAGGAACCGGGGCTGCCGGCCCCCGGGACGGAGCCCGCTCCGTCGTGCCCGGCGGGACCTCGGTCGTGGTCGGGGCCGTCCGGCTCTTCGCGGCCACGATGCAGGCCGGCCACGCACCCGGTGAGCAGGCCGAGCAAACTCGCCTCACTCCGGGGGTCTGTCACGTGCAGGCGCAGGTGGAGGGTGAACACGGTCCCGGCGGGCAGGATCTCGCGCCGCCACAGGTGTCCGGGCAGGGCCGTCCCGGAAGCGGGGTCCACCCGGTTCCCCGCCCGGGACGTGATCGCCGTGGGGACGTCCCCCTCGGCGTCGTCCAGGTCCAGCGCCCCGGGGGTCCCGGATCCGTCCGGGTCGTCGGCCGCGGAGGTACCGAACAGGGCCCCGGCGGACGCGGTGTCCCCGGTGCGGGCGATCAGGTCGTGGCGCAGGATCCCCGCCAGGGTGGTGGCGCGCAGGCGCGGGAGCCCTGTGTCCGGGGCGCGGTCCACGGGCAGGTCGGCCCCGGGTTCGTCGGCGCGCCGGTGCGCGGGGTCGGCCGGTCCGACGTGGGTGTCGGAGAGCAGGACCAGGCGCGCGGCGATCTCCCAGAGCACGGACGGCGGTTCCTCATTCACGGCCGCACACCCCCGCGGGCGCGCAGCAGCCGGGCGGCCTCGGTCAGCCAGGCCAGCAGGTGCGCGCGGCACAGGCGTGCGGCGGCGC
Source organism: Nocardiopsis coralli (assembly GCF_014892575.1). Lineage (GTDB taxonomy): Bacteria > Actinomycetota > Actinomycetes > Streptosporangiales > Streptosporangiaceae > Nocardiopsis > Nocardiopsis coralli. The sequence goes on from NZ_JADBGI010000010.1 coordinate 158,696, forward strand.
GGTGTTCCCATGCCCGGGCGCGCGCGGACAGCTCCCCCGGCCCGGGCGGGTGCCCATCGGCGAGGTCGAGGTCGACGGCGGCCAGCGCCGCGGCGTAGTCGGGGTCATTGCCGGGCCGGGGCCGGTGGTCGGCCCACCACGCGAACAGACCGTCCGGATCGGAGGGCAGCGTCAGCCAGGCGCGGGCGGTCACGGGTCCGGTCCGGGGCTCGCCGGTCGGGCGGGCGCGGTCGAGGGTGCGCAGAGCCTTGGCCGACAGGGCCCGGTCGGCCCCGGACACGGTGCGCGCGAGGTCGGCCAGCGCGCTGAGCGGGGTGCGGTCCGGGCGGGTGAGCGTGGCGCGCAGGTGTTCCAGGAGACCCGGCGTCAGGGGGGCAAGCCGGTGTGCGCACGCGCGGGCGCAGGCGCGGGCGTGGGTGTGCACGACCGGGCGCGCGGCGTCCCACAGGAGGGTGTCGTGCAGTGTGCGGAGCGCGGGCCCCCAGTCGGGACCGGGTTCCGGGGCGGGTGTGGCCACGGTCGTCGCTTCCTCGGCGGTCGCTTGCGCGGCCACCCCCGTGGCACACGTTCCGCTGACGGGGATTCCCGTGGTTCCCGGGTCGGGTGTCCTTGCGTCGGCGGCCGCCGCGGGCATCCCGGCGCGGGACGTAGGGCCGGCGGAGGGGTCCGTGCCGCCCGGGACCGCCCCCGCGACGGGCGCGGCGACCGGTGGCAGGGGTGCGGGTTCCTCCGGGGGTGGTGGGAGCAGCATGAACTGTCCGTATCCGTCGACGGCGCGTTCGCCCAGGTGGTGGGCTTCCAGTGCCCGGACCTGAGAGGTGGACAGGCCCCCGCGGGTGCACAGTCGCACCACCGACCCGGGGGCGGCGGCCCAGCGTTGGGCCATGGGGCCGTGGTACCCGCGGTGGTAGGCGCCCACGAGCTCCGGTTCGACGTGGGAGGTGACGGGCTCGACCCCGGCGTCGGGCAGGGTGCGCCTGCACAGGTCCACGGCCTCGGAGACCAGGGAACGCGGCGAGGGACCGCCGTGTGCGCCCACGACCAGAGCCGGGGAGAGCAGGAGGAGGTCGACGGTGCCGCCGGCGGGCACGGAACGGTCCGGCCACGGGCAGCGGGCGCGGTCGGGGGAGAGAGGACGCGCGGGGTCGGCCGGTTCCACGCGGACCCCGCCATGCGCGCGGGTCCCGCCGGAGCCCAGCGTGAGGGTCCCGTCGGCGCGGGCGAGGGTGTCGAGCACGTCGTGGGCGAGGGACTCCACGGCGCCCTCGTCCGGCCCGCGCAGATGCCAGCGGGCCTCGAAGACCTGGCCGGCGTCGAGGGCGGTGGTGTGGAACGGGCCGCCGGGCGTCTGCGTTCCGGGGCGGGCCAGGAAGCGTTCGGCGGTGGTGCGCACGCGGGCGCGCAGGAGGCGGTCGGGGGTGAGGGGGTCGCGGACCGCCTTGTAGGGCACGGACGGATCGGTGGGGCCGAAGACGTCGACGAGGGTCGTGCCGTCCTTGCCCGGGGTGTAGAGGTTGGCCGGCGCCGGGTGGGCCACGCGCACGGTGCCGGTGTCGGGGTGGGGTGTGCCGTCCTCGGTCTCCCCCGGCTCCAGTCGCGGGTGGGCGGGCGCGAAGCGGAGCCGGTCCCCGCGGGCGACCAACGTGTGGAGCGCGTCGTGGCGGCCGGCGTTCTGCAGGGCGGCGGCGAGCATGCCGCGCTGGGCCCGCCCGGGCAGGGCCGGGTCGGTGTCCACGTGGAGCGGGTCCCGGCGGGTGCGTACGGCCACGGTGTCGGTGAGCACGTACCTGAGGGGGAGGTAGGCGCTCACCGGGGGTTCGGAGGGTCTCACGTGTACACCTGTTCCCCGTCGGGGCCGGTTCCTCTCCCGGGGCCTTCCTCCTTCCCCGGTGGCGAGGCGAGGGCGAGGGTGGTCGCGTCGGCGTCGGGGGTGTCCGGTCCGGCCAGGCGGACCTCGACCCGGCCGCGTCCCCGCCGGGTGCGGGCGCCGATGCGGTCGGTGGCGAGACAGGCGCGGGCGAGGAGGAGCCAGTGCTCCGGGGACGGTGTGCGTGCCCAGGTGAGCGGGGCGGTCAGGGTCGTGCCGGGCAGGAGGGCGCGGTGGTTGCGCAGGCGTCCGGGTTCGGGGGCGCCGTCCGTGCCGACGGCGGTACCGGCCTCGACGACGGTGCGGGCCCGGGTCAGGGCGCGGCGCAGGGTGGCACGTTCCGGTGCGGCCCGGCCGGCGAGAGCCCGCGCCACGACCTCGCGTGTCTGCGGGTCGGCGCCGGCGTGGCCCAGGCGCAGGATGCGGTCGGGGCCGTGGGATCCGGGTCGGCCGAAGAGCTCGTCGACCGCCCACGCCAGGTCGGGGGTGAGCACGAGCGCGGCCTGCGCACCCTCGCGCAGGCACGCGGCGAGGCGGTGCCTGGGTAGGTGGGGCAGGCCGTGCTCGTCGGTGGCGACGCCGGGGTCGCTGCCCCCGTCGGCCCCGGGGAACAGGGCCGGGGAGGCGAGGCGGACGACGACGCGGTCCGGTGCGTTCACCCGCGGCCTTCCCGGACGCACGCGCGCAACACATGAGCTCGACCGCCCCGCAAGCGCCCGTGCGCGGGCGCGCGGGACGCGCACAGCACGTGAAACGTGCGGGGTACACCTCCCGGCGCGCGGAACCCGCCGCGAACGCAGGGGACGTGGCGGTTGGGCACGCCGACCCGGCCGACCGTCAGGGAAACCTCCGTCGGCACGTGGAACACACAAAGCGCGTGAGGCACCCGACGCACGCGAGCGGGCACGCGCCGACGGTGCCCCTGCACACACAACGCACGGAGCACGCGGGACGCCCGGGCCACGCCGAGCGTGGGAGACACGTCAGGCGCGCTCGGCGCACGTGCGGGCCGCCGCTGCCCCGTGGGGAGGCCCCGGCGGGCTCCGTGTGGACGTGGCGTCACGGTGCTGGACCTCCGGACGTCGGGGTCGGGCAAGCAGGACCACCGGCCCCTGTCCGCCCCAGTGGTTGGGGCCGGTGGGGATCGAGGGCCGCGGCGAGACCGGGGTCCAGATGGAGGTCCATGACCTCCACGGCGTCGAGCAGGCCGCCGGGGGTCCAGCCCCGGGGCAGGTCGACGGCGCGTCCGGTCGCGCGCTCGCGGCGCAGGAGTTCGGGTTCCGGATCGGCACCCGATTCCAGGAGAGGTACGAGGGTCGAGTGCAGCCATCCCCGCTCGCGCGGGGCGCCGCCGGGCAGGAGGGAACCGGGGGCGTGCGCGCCGAGGTGGCTGTCGAGGAAGACGCGCAGCTCGTGTCCGGTCAGGGGCAGGGTGCCACGCCGGTCGAGCCGTTCCAGGGCGCGTTCGACCCCGTCGCTTCGGGTGGCCCAGGCGACCACGTGGTCGTCGCTCTCCCCCTCCGGACGCGCGACCCGCCGGGCCTTGGCACGGGAACACAGGGCCTCGCACACGTCGTAACCGAGGGAGAGCGGCGCGCCCACGGGTTGGATCGCCAGGCCCACCCCGACGGTCGGGACGCACGTCGTGTTCGCACCGTGCACGGAACGGCGGGGGCCGCGGCCGTCGTGGTCCAGCGCCCGGTGCAGCGCGACACGTGGGTCGGCGGGGTCGGCGATGCGCTCGGGGTCGGCGTCCAGCCAGTCCAACGCGTACCGAACCAGGGGCAACGCCAGACGCGCGTCGCACACGAGGGTGAGGTCGTCGCCGGCCACCACGATCGGCCGGAGGGGAAGGCTCACCGTTCCGTGGAGATCACGGTCGGGGTGGTCGGTGCTCCGGTCGGCACCCGGGGCCAACGTGACCGCACCACCCGGGCCGACCCCGGGCACCACGGCGTGGGAACCGGGTTCGGTGCGCACGGTCGCCGCAACCGCCCGCACCAGGGCGCGGGCCAACCCTTCCGTGAGCCCGGCGATCCGGCGCGACAGTTCGCGTTGGGCCAGCGCACCGGAACCGGGCACCTGCGGGTCGGCCACACGCTCGCGGTACTCCCCCAGCAGCACACCGAGCCCGTTGACGTCGATGTGCGCCACGGCGATCCGGCTCAGCTCCCCGTGTTCTCTGCCGAGGCGGTCGGTCTCCTTGGGCAGTGCAAGGCGGGGTCCGGAACGCGGCGCGTGGGGCTCCGGGTCCAGCCAGGCGCGTTCCTGCTGCCGGTGCCAGCGCCGCCCCACCCCGCGGGCGCGGGCGACGTCGGCGGAGACCCGTTCGGGAACCTTGTCGCCGCCCCCGCCGGCCCCGGCACTCCGGCTGGCGTCGACGACCTCGGCGGGCGCACCGCTGACCGCGCACTCGGCGGTGATGCCGTACCCGTGGGCCGGAACGTGCAGCGTGGACATGTGGCCCCGGGCCTCGCGCAACCGTTGCGGCAGCAGGGCCAGCGCCTCGTCCACGGTCTCGCCCGGACCGTAGGGCACGTGCGCCACGATCGGCGTCAGCCCGCCGGCACGGTCCCGCAGGTGGCGGGTGTAGCGGGCGGTGAAGAGCCGCGCCGCCCCGCGATCGGCGAAGACCCCGGTGAACGCACCCCCCGCGTCGCGCAGCACCAGGCAGTCGTCGGGGACCAGGTCGGCGATCCCGTGCTCGGCGTCGCCGGAGTCGGTGAGTTCGGCGACGAGCGCGGCCCGCCCCACGGCGTCGAGGATGCGGCGCCCGCCGAACACGAACGCCTGGATCCCGCGCAGGTCCACACCGACGACCACACCGGAGACCGGCGGAACGGAAGGGGGACCGTCCGCGCCGGGGCAGGGCCGGTGCTGCTGGAGGGGGGTCACCGGTGGCGGCCTCCTCGTCGGCGGGGTCAGGGCGGGGACGCGACGGCCGGCGCCCGTGGCGGACGGTCCCGGTGTCCTCTCTCGGACAGCCGTTTCCCTCTCTCGGACAGTCGCACGGTCCGACGGGTCGCACGACCGGACGGAGGTCGCGTCGCGGGCCACGGTAACCAAGCGCCCGGTCGCCGGGTGCGGGCGCCCACCCGTGTTCCGAGCGCGAAGCGTCCGGCTCGCAGGCGGACGCCGGGGGACCCCGACCCGCTCTCCCGGACTCTCTGCCCCACCCCGGCGCCTCCTGCCCGCCCCGAGCGAACCCGCCCCGGAAGAGGAAACCGGGAACGCGGGGGGGTGGACGCCGCACGGCTCACGCCATGCTCCCCCGCTCCCGCGCACCGCAGCCCGGGGTCCTTCACCCGCCGGGGCAGCTGTCCGAGAGAGCTCGGTACACGGCCCCCGGTAGGAAGGCTCACGCATGCCCACCTCGCGCCCCGGAACCCCCGGCCCCCCGGGCTCTCCCGGCCCTCCGGCCCCTTCCGGACGCCCTGCCTCGGCCCAGGCCCCGCCCTCCGCCCCGCCCTCCGCCGCGTCCTCCGCCGCGTCCTCGGCGTCCGCACCGAAACCCCCGCCGCCCCGTCCACCGCTCCGGCCGCACGACCTGGCACCGCATCTGCGCGGCCTGGCCCGGTCGCTGCGGTCGCGTTCCGGCTCTGCCCCGTCCGCACGGCCCGTGGCGCCTCCCCCGTGACCACCTGCCGCGCACACGCGGACCGGCCGACCTTCCGGGCCCGTGCCCAGAGGTCGACCGGCCGCGCCCCGGTCCCCGCCCGCCGTCCTCGAGCGGCGCCCGGTGGTCGTCCGGGCTCCAGCGCCTCCAGCGGCCCCGAAGGCCCCGGAAGCCCGGTGGCCGTTCAGTCGAAGAGCGCCCCCTCGAACTCGCCGGTCTCGGCCACGGAGGGCCGACGGGGTTCGTGCATCCGCGGGGCGGAACGCCGGGACGTGCGCCTCCCCTCGCGCCGGGAGCGCCGTGCCGCGGGCCGGTCACCCTGGCGCGGTTCGGTGACGGTGTCCACACGTACCGCCCCGAACCCCTGCGCCGTGTACTTGCCGACGCCGGTCAGCTCCACCAGTTCCAGGAGCGCAGCGAAGGCGCGGGCGTGCCGCGGGTCGCCGCCGAGGAGCTCGAGCCGCATCCCGCCCTGCCACCCGAGCACGGAACGGTTGTCGGCGTGGTGGTGTTCGCCGAGCCGGATCTCCTCTCCCGGCAGGGGGCTGCGCCGCAGTTGCGCCATACCGCCGAGCACCAGGTCGAGCCAGGGGTCGGCCAGCTCGTGCGGGGCGAAGCGGGCGACCGCGCCGACCGCGCCGCTCCCGCCGACGATGCCGCCCCCGGAACGGTGCACGGCTCCGAAGAGCCGCCGCGGGTTGGGCCACACGTGCGGGATCCGGTCGCCGGTCGCGTCGCGGGTGGTGGTGACGACGGGGGTGTGGCTGCGCAGGTCGGCCGCGCGCAGGGCGTGCAGGGGGCCTTCGTCGGAGAGCAGGGTGGCGTAGTCGGTGTCGAAGGTGCGGGTGACCGACAGCGGTTCCATGACGTGGTCGCCGATGCGCTGGCCGGTGCCGATGAGTTCGCACGGGTCCAGCGGTGGGGGCGCGTCGTCCAGCCAGGTGAGGGTCCAGTGGTGGAGGCGGTCGCCGAGGGGGACGGGCCAGCCGTGCATCGCCCATTTCTTGGCGCCGGAGTGTTCGTCGGGGGGTTGGGGCCACCAGGTGTTGAGCAGGCCGTGGCAGTCCTCGGGCCGGACGGGCCGGGCGGTGTCGGCCCGGTCGCACAGGATCAGGGTCCACCGTCGTGGCACGGTCACCACTTCCTCGTCGCGCGATCGTGGCGGCGGGGTCTCCGCCGTCCTCGGTTCACCGAGGATTCCTCTCGGACACTCGCACATCCCGCGTCTCGTTACTGTGGGGGCGGCGGTGCACCTGCCGCCGCGTCCGGAACCGAACGACCGGAGGGCCCATGCCCCGCCTGAGCCACACCTTCGACATCACCCCCGTGGACCGCGCGGTTCTGGGCGAGACCGTGGCCGCGTTGCACGGCGTCGCCCGTGCGTGCCGGTTCGACGGGCGGGGCTGGCTGGCTCTCCCCGATGAGCACACACGGTCCGGGCTCCGCGCCGAGGCCGAGGAGCTGGGCCTGCTCGACGGCGACCAGACCCGCCGCCTGCACGAGGAGCAGGACGAGGCGGCGGAGCGCAGCGCCCGCGCCTGGGCCGAGGGCGACACCGAGACCGCCGAGGAGGAGGCCGTGGCCGCATCGCAGTTGGCGTTGCAGCTGCGCAACGGCCGCCACCTCGCCCCGCGCTCGCACTACCTCCTGGCCGAGCTCTCCCCCGCTGGTGTGCCCACGGAACCGGCCGCCGAGGACAAGGGGTGGAGCGGCACGGGCCTGACCGTGACCTCCTGGGACGAGCACGGAACCTCGTCGGTCGCCTACGCCATGCCCGATACCTCGGGCGGCGAGACCGCGGTGACCTGGGGCGGCGTGGAGCACGACGCGTCGGCCGAGCACCTGAACGCCACCACCGAGGTGCAGATCCCGGGCCGCGGGGCCTGGCTCCGGTACGCGCGCGCCGACCTGTCCTTCGACACCGGTGCCTGGTACGAGGCGGCCGGCGGTGGTTCGGCCGGGGGCCCTCCGGCCCTGGTGGTGGCCGAGCACCGGTTGGTGCGGGTCCGCGCGTGGTTGCAGCCCTCCCCCGGCGCGGACGGCCGCTGGTCGGTGGAGGCCGTGCTCGACGTGCGCGGGCGCGGGGTGTTCCGCCCCATGGCCGCGCTCATGTTCTGGGCGGTCCTGCGTTCCACCCGCCGGGAGGACCATGCCAAGGCCAAGCGCGGGGAGCTCACCCTGGGCGAGCAGTTGGCCGAGGACGCCGTGCGCTACGACCGCATCGCCCGCAACGCCCCGCGCATCCCGGGGTTCCTGCACCGGGTGCGCGACGCGTTGGCCGGGGCCCGCGACGCCCCGTCCGAAGCTCCGTGATCCCCGGTCAGGGGGCCTCCCGGTCGGCGGCCCACCCGGTGAGCGAACGCACCCGCAGTTCCGTGTAGCGCCCGGAGTTGCGTTCGCGCGAGAGCAGGCTGCCGACGATCGCGAACAGGAACCCGAGGGGCACGGCCACCAGCGCCGGGTTCTCCAGCGGCACGAACTGGATGTCGACGGAGGCCGGCAGCACCGACAGGTTCTCGCCGGTCACCGGGTCGGTCTTGCCCGACATCACCGGCGAGAACAGCACGAGCAGCATGGTCGACGCGAGCCCGCCGTAGATCCCCCACTCGACGCCGCGGGTGTTGAAGCGCCGCCAGAACAGGGTCAGCACGATCACGGGCAGGTTGGCGGCCGCGGCCATGGAGAACGCGAGCCCGACGATCGCGGCGACGTTCTGTTCCTGGGCCTGGATCGCCAGCACGATCGACACCCCGCCGACCAGGCACGCCGAGAACCGGGCGACGGCCACCTCCTGCGACTCGCGCGGGCGCCCCCACATGAGCACGTGTCCGAACAGGTCGTGGGCGATGGAGGAGGACGAGGCCAGGGTCAGGCTGGCCACGACGGCGAGGATCGTGGCCAGGGCGACGGCGGAGACCAGTGCGAGCAGGACCGCGGCCCCGGCCGGTCCGGCGGTGAGGCGGCCCAGTTCCTCCGCGAGCAGGGGCACGGCGGTGTTCCCGGAGGGGTCCATGGCCACGATGCGTTCGGACCCGACGAGCGCGGCGGCACCGAACCCGAGCGCGAGGGTCATGAGGTAGAACGCGCCGACCATGACGACCATGCGGTTGACCGAGGAGCGCGCCGCCCGCCCGTCGCGCACGGTGTAGAAGCGGATGAGGATGTGCGGCAGGGCGACGGTTCCCAGCACGAGCGCCAGGCCCAGGCTGATGAGGTCGAGCTTGTTGTACAGGGTCGCGGCGGCGTCGCCGGGCACGTCCTGCCCCAGACCGAGCCCGGGTTCGAGGAAGGCCGACCCGTGCCCGCTCGCCTCGGCGGCACCGTCGAGCAGGGCGCGGGGGTCGAAGGAGAACGCGGCCAGCACGAGCACGGTGAGCAGCCCGGTCGCGCCCAGCAGCGCGACGGCCTTGATGATCTGCAGCCAGGTGGCGGCCTTCATCCCGCCGTACATGACGTAGACGATCATGAGCACGCCCACGAGCACGATGGCCCCGGTACGGGCCTGGCTGTCGGTGAGCCCGAGGAAGGTCCCGCCGTCGTGCAGCCCCAGCAGCACGGCGAAGAGCGCGCCGGCGCCGACCATCTGGGCGACGAGGTAGAACACGCTCACCGTGACGGTCGAGACGGTGCAGGCCAGGCGTACGCGCATGCGCCGCATCCGGAAGGCGGGCAGGTCGGCCATGGTGAAGCGGCCGGTGTTACGCATGAGCTGGGCCATGGGCAGCACGAGCAGCCACGCCACGAGGAACCCGATGGAGTACAGGAACCCGTCGTAACCCTGCAGCGCGATCATCCCGGCGATGCCGAGGAAGGAGGCGGCCGACAGGTAGTCCCCGGTGAGGGCGAGGCCGTTCTGGGTCCCGGAGAACTCGCGTCCGCCGGCGTAGAAGTCGACGGCGCCGTGGGTGGTGCGTCGGGCCCGGACGGTGATGCCCAGGGTGACCAGGACGAAGAGCGCGCACAGGCCGACGGTCCACAGGTGGGCGGCGCCCAGCTGGCCGGTGAGGGCGTCGGCGAGGTGCCGGGGCGCGTCGGGGGCGGTCATCGTGCGGCCTCCCCGGGACGGTGCTCGGTCTCCATGCGGGTGCGCACACGTGCGGCGAGCGGGTCGATCCACCGGCGGGCGGCGCTGGAGAAGGCCCAGGCGAGGAAGAACACGAGCAGGAACTGGCCGAGGCCGGAGACCAACGCGACATTGACCGGATCGGCGAGGCGAATGCTCATGAAATCGCGGGCGTAGGCGCTCAACAACAGATGGGTGAGGTAACCGCTCAGGAAGAGGGTGACAAGAAGGCCGCACAACAGGGCGTACCTGCGCCGCAACCGGACAAAATCGCGGTCCCCCCACAGGCGTTCGCACGCGTGGGCGATCTCGGCCTCCTCGGCCCTGCGTTCCCGGCGGCTCTGCGGCCCCGCGGGCTCGCCGGTGCGGCCGCCGGGGGCCGCCTCCATGTACTCGACCATGACCCTCCCCCTGAGGCACCTGCGTGGATGCGTGTCGTGGGGCGCGGCGAACCCGCTGACGGCCGGTCCCCTCGTGCTCCGGCCGTCTCCCTCGGCAGGTGCGCGCCCGCGGGACGGATTCGTCCCGGTTGGGGATTCACCCTAGCCAGGGGGGACCGGGCCTGGTGGCCGAATTCCGAAATCCGCCCGGAGCGAGAGTCCGCAGAATTCCGAAAAAGGGACGAATGATTCATGAGGGCGATTTCCGCACGGTTCGCGCGGCGCGGCCCGCGTGCCCGGGAACACGTACGGGAACCCCGCAACGGGCGCGGACGTGGACACGGTGACCTCCGGTCTTCGCTAGGCTTCCAGGCGACCCCGGATCCGTTACGGCTGCTCCTGAGGCGATCCTCCTCGGCGTTCGTACACGTGTATGATTACGGGGTCCGCCCGTTCACGCGATACCGAAGGGAAATCCCCGCCGTGGTCACCGAGGTCTTCACGCTCAAGTACTGCGATCCCCACGCCGTCCGCGAGGAGAAGGTCGAGGCGAGCGAGGTCATCCAGTTCGCCTGGGAGGGCACGGTCCGCGAGGTCGACGCCTGCGCCGAGTGCTTCGAAGAGCACCAGGCCCGTTTCGAGCCGCTCGTCGACTACTCCCGCCCGGTGAAGAAGCGCCGCAAGAAGGCCGCCGCCCAGACCTCCACCGCGCAGTCGGACAGCGAGCAGACGGACGCCGAGCAGCCCGCGACGGCGGACGCCTGAGCCGAACGGCCGTGATCGTGCGGGGCCTGTCGCCTTCCGGGGCGGCGGGCCCCGCACGTGTTTCACCCGCCGCTCACCACCCGCCGTTCAGGATCCGCCCATGAGGCGGGCCACGCGTCCACTGCTGCGGTCGGTGCCCATCCCCGCCCGGACGGTCTCGGCGACCGGCAGGCGGGCGTGCACGTGGGTTCCGCCCTGGCCCTGCACCGAGGCCCCGAAGCGGCGCATGGTGCGCAGCATCGCGGTGTTGGAGAGGGTGGTCTCGGCGCGCACCTCGGCCAGGCCCCAGTCGGCGGCGGCCACGGTCAGGGCGCGGGTGAGCGCGGTTCCCACACCCTTGCCCTGCCAGGCGTCCTCGACCAGGAACGCGATCTCGCCGACCCCCGGATCGGGTGTGTACATGAGGTGGCCCAGCGCGACGGGGACCTCCCCGCCCTGGGGCCGCACGGCGAGTGTGAGGCCGCGGTCGGGGTCGGAGAAGATCCGCAGCATCCAGGGGGCGAGGTCGCGCACCCCGGCGAAGTAACGCCCGCGCAGGGTGGCGGGTGAACAGCGGCGGTGCAGGGCCTGGAGTTCATCGGCGTCGTCCTCGTGGACCTGCCGCAGCGAGAGCCCCTGGCCGGAGACGGTGCGCACGATGCGTTCGGTGGGCACCGGCCCCGCGGCGGGCATGACCAGGCGGACCAGGGCGTCGGCCCGGCTGCTCTCGGTCCAGGTGAAGGGGTGGGAGGGCCGTCGCAGGAGCACCCCGCGCAGCGGTCCGACCGGCACGAGCATGCACGTGGCCGGGTCGAGGCCCTCCTCCTCGTCGGCCCGGGTCAGGTTGGTCCAGGTGGCCTCGTCGGCCCGCAGGAGCTCGGCCAGGGCCTCCGGGAGGCGGTTGGGGTGGGCGCGCAGGCGGCCCGCCAGGAGCAGGGCGCGGGTGAGATCGTCGCCGACCTCGCGCCGGTGGGCGGGCACGGCCGACACCGCGCCCGAGGGGGTGTGCCGCGACAGTGCGTTCACGGCACCGGTGTGGTCACCGGGCAGGTCGACCACGAACTCGTCGACCGCCCCGGTGACATCGGTGTGGATGGTCAGTTGAACGATGTCCGCGTCGTGGCCGGCCAGGAGGTCCACGACCCCGGCGAGCCCGCCGGGCCGGTCCTCGACCGCCGTTCTGATCCGCCACAGGCCCACAGCGCCTCCTCGTGGTGTTTCCACCGCCGCGCCACCGCGCTGTGGCGCGGCGGTGGAACGCGCACCGACGTGGAACCACCCTCAGGGATGCACGTTTCGTCCCGGTTAGCCCCGCGTTGAGTTCAGGAGGCATCCATCCGGCCCGTGGGAGCCCGGTGCCTACGGCTGTCCGCTGACCAGGGCGCCGTCCTTCCACACCGCCGCGACCTGCGGGACCCCGGGCCGGTAGGCCAGGTACAGGTGGTTGGGCGCGTCCAGCATCGCCAGGTCGGCGCGGGCACCCGGCGCGAGGTGGCCCACGTCGTCGCGGCGCAGGGCGAGGGCCCCTCCGGCGGTGGCCGCCCACAGGGCCTCGTCCGGGGTCAGGCCCATGTCCCGCACGGCCACGGCGATGCAGAAGGCCAGGCTCGAGGTGAAACAGGAACCCGGGTTGCAGTCGCTCGCCAGCGCGACGAGCGCACCCGCGTCCACCAGTCGGCGTGCGTCCGGGTAGGTCTGGCGGGTGGAGAAGTCCACGCCCGGGAGCAGGGTGGCCACGGTCGGCTCGGGGCGTTTCGCGGCCTGGGCCAGCGCGTCCACGTCGCCGCCGGACAAGTACGTGCAGTGGTCGACCGAGGCGGCCCCCACCTCGACGGCCAGGGACACCCCGGGCCCCTCCCCCAACTGGTTGCCGTGCACGCGGGGCAGCAGCCCGCGGTCCATGCCCGCGGTGAGGATCCGGCGCGAGGCGTCCTCGTCGAAGGCGCCGCGCTCGCAGAAGACGTCCACCCACCGGGCCAGCGGCGCACACGCGTCGAGCATGGGTCCGGTGACCAGGTCGAGGTAGCCCTCCGGGTCGTCGGCGTACTCGGGGGCCACCACGTGCGCGCCCATGAAGGTGACCTCGTCGGTGATCCTCCCGGCCACGGACAGCGCTCGGGCCTCGTCCTCGACGGTGAGCCCGTAACCGGACTTGACCTCCAGGGTCGTGGTGCCCTGGGCCCGGGCCTCACGCTCGAGCGTCCGGGCGTTGGCCAGGAGTTCGGCGTCGGAGGCCTCCCGGGTCGCGGCGACGGTGGTGCGGATCCCGCCGGCCGAGTACGGGGTCCCGCTCATGCGGGCGGCGAACTCGCGGCTGCGGTCTCCGGCGAAGACGATGTGGGAGTGGCTGTCGACGAACCCCGGGATGACGCAGCGCCCGGCGGCGCCCACCCGTGCGTCGGCGGCCGGCGCCTGGGTTCGCGGACCGGCCCAGGCCACACGGCCGTCCTCCAGGACGAGGGCGGCGTCGGGGATCTCGCCGACGGGGCCGCGTCCTAGGGTCGGATCGTTGGTGACGAGGGTGCCGATGTCGTCGACGAGGATCGTCCGGGGTGTCTCGGGGGTGTGGTTCATACGTAGAGCTCCTTGATCACCGTGTCGAGGTCCTCCGCGGCGTCGGGCAGGTGCAGGTGGGTTCCGGCGCGCACGACCCACCGTCCGTCGGCCATCACGTGGCGCACGTCGGCGGCGGAGGCGGCGAAGACGACGGCGTCCGCGGCCCGCTCGGGCGGAGAACCGGCCAGGCCGATGCCGTCCAGGGGCACGTTGACCAGGTCGGCGCGGGCCCCCACCCGCAGCGCTCCGGCGTCGTCCCAGCCCAGGGACGCGTGGTGGGTGGCGGCGCGCAGCAGGGCCCCGGTGTCGAGGTTGCCGCGGCGATGGGTGCGCAGCCTCTCGTGCAGTTCCACACCGCGCGCCTCGGCGAACAGGTCGGTACGCGCGTGCTGGTCCGATCCCAGGCTCAGCGGCGCCGGGTCCAGGTCACCGGTGCGCGGCAGCCCGTCGGCCAGGTCGCGTTCGGTGGTCGGGCACAGGCAGACGGTGGAACCGCTGCCCCGCACGAGCCCGACGTCGGTGTCGGTCAGGTGGGTGGCGTGCACCAGCGTGGTGCCCGGCCCCAGCGCCCCGGCGCCGTCCAGCACCTCGACGGGGGTGCGGCCGTGAGCGGCGAGGCTGGCGGTGTTCTCGTCGGGCTGTTCGGAGACGTGGACGTGCAGGGGCAGACCGCGGTCCCGTGCCGTGGCGGCGACCACGGCCAGGTCCTCGGGCGTCAGGGCACGCACCGAGTGCGCGGCCGCGCCCGCCCTGGCGTGTTCCCCGTCGAGGTCGAGCAGGTCCAGGCGGTCGGCCCAGCGGTGCACGTCGCCGTCGCCGAAGCGCAGTTGCGGCCCGGAGAGCGGATGCCGGGTCCCGTCGGTGTCCAGGCCCCCGGCGAGGTAACACACGTCGAGCAGCGTCAGCCGGATCCCGGCCTGGCGGGCCGCCTCCACCAGCGCCCGCCCCATCGCGTTCGGGTCGGAGTAGGGGGCGCCCCCGGCCCCGTGGTGCAGGTAGTGGAACTCCCCCACGCTCGTGACCCCGGCCAGCGCCATCTCGGCGTAGGCGCCCCGCGCCAGGCGCAGGTACGTCTCGGGGTCCAGGCGGTCGGCGACGCGGTACATGGCCCGGCGCCAGGTCCAGAACGTGCCCCCGTCGGAGTGCGTGCGTCCGCGCAGCGCCCGGTGGAAGGCGTGGGAGTGTGCGTTGGCCAGCCCCGGGAGGGTGAGGCCCTGCAGCGTCTCCGCGCCCACGGGCGGCTCCGGGGTACGGGTCAGGGCGGTGATGCGCCCGTCCTCGACGGTGAGCAGCACCCCGTGTTCGACCGCCCCGTCGGCGGCCCCGGTCCAGGCCCACTCGGCCCACAGGCGTGTTCTCACGGTGCGACCTCCCCGACGGGGCGTTCCAGCAGGTCCTGGAGCACGTCGGCCAGTGCGGTCACGCCGACGTGGCAGTCCTCGGGGTCGGCCCACTCGTGCGGCGAGTGCGAGACCCCGGTCGGGTTGCGGACGTAGAGCATGGCGGTGGGCACGTGCGCGGCGAGCACGGCGGCGTCGTGCCCGGCCCCGGTCGGCAGCACGGGCACACCGGGTTCGGGCGCCCGGCGCTCCAACACCGCCGCGACCCGGTCGCGCAGGGCGTGCGGGAACTCCACGACGGGGGTGTCGGACTCCTGTGCCACGCGCAGCTCCACCCCGTGTTCGGCGGCGCTGCGCTCGGCCTCACCGCGCACCCCGGCCACGACCGCCTCCAGGGTGGACCGGTCGGCGGCGCGCGCGTCCAGCCAGCCGCTGACGCGGGAGGCGATGGCGTTGGTGCCGTTGGGCACGGCCCGGACCTTGCCGACGGTGGCGCGGGCGTCGTGGGCGGCGGCGCTCTCCCTGGCGGCCAGGACGGTGCGGGCGAAGGGCAGCATCGGGTCGGCGCGGTCCTCCAGACGGGTGGTGCCGGCGTGGTCGGCGCGTCCGGTGAGGTCGAGGCGCCAGCGCCCGTGCGGCCACACCGTGCTCGCGGCGGCGACGGCGTGCGGGGTGTCGGCGAGGTGTCGGCCCTGTTCCACGTGCAGTTCCACGAACGCGTCGAGCAGGCCCAGCGTGTGCGGGTCGGGTCCCAGAGCGGCGGGGTCGAGACCGGCGCGGGCCATCGCCTCGGCCCAGGTGGTGCCGTCGGCGTCGGTGAGGGCCCGCACCCGGTCGGGGTCGATCTCCCCGGCGGTGAGGCGGATTCCCAGGCACGGAACGCCGAACCGCCCGCCCTCCTCCTCCACGAAGACCGCGAGGGCCAGAGGGCGGTCGGGGGTCAGGCCGCGCTCGCGCAGGACGTCGACGGCGGCCAGCGCGGAGGCCACACCGAGCGGCCCGTCGAAGGCGCCGCCGTCGGGGACCGAGTCCAGGTGGGAACCGGTGGCCACGGCGCCGGGCGCGGGCTCGCCCCACCAGGCCCACAGGTTCCCGTTGCGGTCGGTGCGCACGTCCAGGTCACGGGCGCGTGCGGCGTCGGTGAACCAGGCGCGGGCCTCGGCGTCGGCGGCGTTCCAGGCGTGCCGGTGGTACCCGCCGGAATCGGGGTCACGGCCGACGGGTGCCAGCTCGGCCCACAGGTGGTCGAAGTCCATTCACTCCCCCTCGGAGGCGACACGGATGCCGTGGGTGCCGGCGACCCGTTCGGCCTCGGGGTACCCCGCGTCGACGTGGCGCAGTACCCCGGTGGCGGGGTCGTTGGTGAGCACCCGGTCGAGCTTGGCGGCGGCCAGGTCGGTGCCGTCGGCGACGCTGACCTGCCCGGCGTGCAGGGAGCGTCCCATCCCCACGCCTCCCCCGTGGTGGATCGACACCCACGAGGCGCCGGAGGAGGTGTTCACGAGTGCGTTGAGCAGGGGCCAGTCGGCGATGGCGTCGGAGCCGTCGCGCATGCCCTCGGTCTCGCGGTAGGGGGAGGCCACCGATCCGGTGTCGAGGTGGTCGCGGCCGATCGCCAGGGGCGCGCTGATCTCTCCGGCGGCGATGAGTTCGTTGAAGCGCTGCCCCGCGGCGGCGCGTTCTCCCTGCCCGAGCCAGCAGATGCGGGCGGGCAGCCCCTGGAAGGCGACACGTTCCCGGGCCATGCGGATCCACCGTGCGAGGTGGTCGTTGTCGGGGAACAGGTCGAGGATGGCCTGGTCGGTGCGGGCGATGTCGGCCGGGTCGCCGGAGAGCGCGGCCCAGCGGAAGGGCCCCTTGCCCTCGCAGAACAGCGGCCGGATGTAGGCGGGCACGAAGCCGGGGAAGTCGAAGGCGCGGCCGAAGCCTCCGGTGCGGGCCTCGTCGCGGATCGAGTTGCCGTAGTCGAACACCTCCGACCCGGCGTCCATGAAGCCCACCATGGCCTCGACGTGCGCGGCCATGGACTCGCGGGCGCGTGCGGTGTACTCCTCGGGCTCGGCGGCGGCGAGGTCCTTGTGGTCGCCGAAGGGCACCCCGAGGGGCAGGTAGGCGAGCGGGTCGTGGGCGGAGGTCTGGTCGGTGACCACGTCGATCGCGGCGCCGCGGGCCAGCAGTTCGGGGAAGACCTCGGCGGCGTTGCCCAGGACCCCGATGGAGAGCGGGCGGCGTTCGGAGCGGGCCTTCTCGGCCAGCTCCAGGGCGTGGTCGAGGTTGTCGGCGCGCACGTCGAGGTAGCGGTGTTCCAGACGGCGCTCGATGCGGGTGGGGTCGCACTCCACGACGAGGGCGACGCCGTCGTTCATGGTCACGGCCAGGGGCTGGGCGCCGCCCATGCCGCCGAGCCCCGCGGTGAGGGTGACGGTCCCGGCCAGGGTTCCGCCGAACCTCTTGGCGGCCACGGCGGCGAAGGTCTCGTAGGTGCCCTGGAGGATGCCCTGGGTGCCGATGTAGGTCCAGGACCCGGCGGTCATCTGCCCGTACATGGTCAGGCCCTCGGCCTCCAGGCGGCGGAACTCGGGCCAGGTCGCCCAGTCGCCGACCAGGTTGCTGTTGGCGATGAGCACCCGCGGCGCCCACTCGTGGGTGCGCAGGATCCCCACGGGTTTGCCGGACTGCACGAGGAGGGTCTCGTCGCCCTCGAGGTCGCGCAGGGAGGCGGTGATGCGGTCGAAGCTGCGCCAGTCGCGGGCGGCGCGGCCGGTGCCCCCGTAGACCACGAGGTCCTCGGGGTGTTCGGCGACCTCGGGGTCGAGGTTGTTGTGGAACATGCGCAGGGCACCCTCCTGGGGCCAGCCCTTGGCCGACAGGGTGGTGCCGCGTGCGGCGCGGACGGGACGCGGAGCGCTCATCACGGGGTGTCCTTTCGCTGGTTCAGGAGAGGGGGGTGACGGACCCGGCGGCCGACACGACGGTTCCGTCGGTGATCAGGGCCTCCACGGCCGCGATCTCCGGTGCGAGGTGGCGGTCGGGGCCCGGGCCGGGCACGTGCTCGCGCAGGGCGCGCACGACGGCCCCGGTGGCCGGGCCGGGTTCGAGCGGCGAACGCAGGTCGAGGGCGCGGGCGGCGGTGAGCAGCTCCACGGCCAGGACGGTGGTCAGACCGTCGACGGCGCGGCGGAGCTTGCGCGCGGCCGACCAGCCCATGGACACGTGGTCCTCCTGCATGGCCGAACTCGGGATGGAGTCGACGCTGGCGGGCGCGGCCAGGCGCTTGAGTTCGGAGACCACGGCGGCCTGCGTGTACTGGGCGATCATGTGGCCGGAGTCCACGCCGGGGTCGTCGGCGAGGAAGGCGGGCAGACCGTGCGAGCGCGCCACGTCGAGCATGCGGTCGGTGCGGCGTTCGGCGATGGAGGCGGTGTCGGCGACCCCGATGGCGAGGAAGTCCAGCACGTGCGCGACGGGGGCGCCGTGGAAGTTGCCGTTGGACTCCACGCGCCCGTCCTCGAGCACGACGGGGTTGTCGATGATGCTGTCGAGCTCGCGTTCGGCGACCAGGCGGGCGTGCCCGAGGGTGTCGCGGGCGGCGCCGGCGACCTGGGGTGCGCAGCGCAGGGAGTAGGCGTCCTGCACCTTGTCGCAGTCGGGGCCCTGGTGGGAGGCGACGATCGGGGACCCGGCCAGGAGAGCGCGCAGGTTCGCGGCGGAGGCGGCTTGGCCGGGATGCGGGCGCAGGCGCTGGAGTTCGTCGGCGAAGACCCGGTCGGTGCCCAGGAGCGCCTCGACGCTCATGGCCGCGGAGATGTCGGCGACGGTGAGCAGGCGGCCGAGGTCCTGGCAGGCCATCGCGAGCATGCCCAGCATGCCGTCGGTGCCGTTGATCAGGGCCAGGCCCTCCTTGGCACCGAGCTCGACCGGCTCGATGCCGGCGTCGGCGAGCGCCTCGGCGGTGGGGCGGCGTTCCCCGGAGGCGTCGCGCACCTCCCCCTCACCCATGAGGGCGAGCGCGACGTGCGACAGGGGCGCGAGGTCGCCGGAGCAACCGAGGCTGCCGTACTCGTGCACGACCGGGGTCACCCCGGCGTTGAGCAGGGCGGCGAGGGTCTCGACGGTGGCGGTGCGCACACCGGTGCGGCCCGAGCACAGGGTGCGCAGGCGCAGGAGCATGAGCGAGCGCACGACCTCGCGCTCGACCTCGGGGCCGGCGCCGGCGGCGTGCGAGCGGATCAGCGACCGCTGCAGGTCGGCGCGCAGGTCCGGTGCGATGTGCCGGGTGGCGAGCGCGCCGAAGCCGGTGCTGACGCCGTAGGAGGGCTGTTCGCCGGCGGCCAGGTCCTCGACCCGTTCGCGGCCGTGGCGGACGGCCTTGCGGGTCTCCTCGGCGAGGACGACGTGGGCGCCCTCGCGGGAGACGGCCAGGACCTGGGCGGGCGTGAGAGGCGTGCCGCCGATGGTGACGGAGGGAGCTGCTGTGGACATGGCCCCATTCGATCCTCCCGGGGCCGCCCGCGGGAAGCGCCGACACGTGGGTTCTGTCCGAGATCCCAGACAGGTGGCCGGGGCCCTGGCGTGTGGCAGCATCGGGTCCATGAGTCACGTTCCGGCCGCCACACGGGCGCTGCGGCTGCTGCGGTTCCTGGCCACCCGACCGGGCCCGGTCTCGGCCACGGCGATCGCCGAGGGGTTGGACATGCCCCGGTCCAGCGTCTACCAGCTCCTGGAGGCCATGGCCGAGGAGGGGTTCGTGACGCACCTGCCGGAGGATCGCCGGTGGGGCCTGGGGGTGGCGGCCTTCGAGATCGGCTCGGCCTACCTGCGCCACGACGGGGTGGAACGCCTCGCCCGCCCGCTGCTGCGCCGGCTCACCGAGGCCACGGGCGCGACCGCGCAGCTGGGCATCCTGCACGGATCCGACACCCTGTACCTGCTCAAGGAGCAGCCCCCGCACGCGCCGACCGTCATCACCGGGGTGGGGGTGCGCCTACCCGCGCACCTGACGGCGTCGGGGCGGGCGATGCTGGCGCTGTTGCCGCGCGCCCAGGTGCGGGCGCTCTATCCGGGCCGGGAATCGTTCACCGACCGCACGGGGCGGGGACCGTCCACCCCGGGAGAGCTGCGCGAGGTCCTGGCGCAGGAACGCCGACAGGGGTGGTCGCTGGAGGACGGGCAGGTCACCGAGGGCTTCCTCTCGGTGGCCTCCGCCGCGACCGACCACAACGCCCACCCGGTCGCGTCGATCGGGCTGACCGTGCCCAGCGCCCGCCCGGTCACCCCCGCGGCGTTGACGGCCCGGGTGCGCGACGCCGCCGCCGAGCTCACCCGTCGCCTCGCCGGCCGCGCTACCCCCTCCTGACCGGCGAGGATCTTGCTACCAGAGCCGGTTTCGGCGCCGAAGTCGGCTCTGGTAGCAAGATCCCGCAATCATCTAGCGGGCGAGGGGGCGCGTTCGACGACGTCGGGCAGGGGTGCGGTGCGCTGGACCATCCGCAGGATCTTGTCGCCGTGGTCCCGGGGCACCTGAACGTAGAACTGGGTGGCGGCGTCGGGTTCGGCCGGGTCCAGCCCCAGCCGGTCGGCGTTCTCGGCCCAACTGGGCAGCTCCGCCTCGGCGCGGTGGGTGTCCAGCACGACCTCGATGAAGGTGTGGCGGCGGGAGCCGGCGGTCACCTCGCGGATGCGGCGGATCTCGGGCCAGGCGATGAAGGTGCCCTCGCCGGGGAACCACCACTTGCGTTCCTGCAGCACGGTGATCCCGTCGCTGTCGGCGCTGATGCCCTGCCGGGTGATGCGCTGGGGCAGTCCGCGCAGCACCACCACGTTGCTGCCGGGACCGATGAAGGCCATGACGGCGGCGGCCGACCCCCACAGCGACAGCGAGCCGGCGGTGGCCCGGTCGGCAAGGACCTCCCAGGCCAGGGAGCCGAGCACGACCAGGAAGCCGATGGTCAGCAGGGCCGAGAAGTAGGCAACCGCCATCCACATGCGGGTGTTGGGCCCGCGCAGGCTCACGTACCGCCGCAGATGGGAGACGCTGCCGGGGCGGGCGGTCAGGTCCGAGGGCACGCCCCGGGGCGCGGCGGCCGCGTCCTCGGGGACGCCCGTGGGGTCGGGGGGAACGTCCATGGGATCGGGGGAAGCCATGCCCCCATTCTTCCAACTCCCACAGGTGTTCGGTGCCGTGGGAGCGGGCGGAATTCCCAGAAAGCACGGTCCGTCCGCATTGCACGCCGTTAGGCTTGCCGTCCATGAGGCCGAAGACGCACGAGTACGACACGGAACTGCGCATCGACGGGGAGCTCGTCGTCCTGGACGGGGTCTCCTACCGGGGCCGCACCGTGCTGCGGGAGGGTCCCGACCAGTTCGCCCCCTTGGAGCGCTGGGCCAAGGGCGTGGCCGAGTCCGTGGGCGAGCCCGTCACGTGGCGCGCCTCGGACCGGGGTGAACTGGCCGCACGGGGCACGGTGCGTCCCGGTGAGGGATCTCAGAACCGCCGGGCGCTCTGAGCCCCGCACTTGGCGCACTGGAACTTCCGGTCGTCGCCGAGGACCCAGTCGTGGTCTCCGCCGGTCGGGCACGAGGACATCGACACCATCTCCTCCAGGTGGGGGCATCCGGGATGTGCGGCTCACTGTATTTCTCACCAGCCACACCAGTCCCAGGAATGAGAAGTCCCGTTACCGATTCATGTTCTGCGGCCGCGCCCCGACCGCCCGCCGGCACCACCCCCGCACACACGTCGGGGCCCGCCCGGAAACCGGACGGACCCCGATGCGGAAGTCCCTGGTGCGCGCGGGGCGCGGGGGTTCTCAGTTCTTGGAGGCCTGGATGTAGGCCTCGACGGCGGCGCGGTCGGCGCGCAGCTTGGCCAGCGCCTCGTCGAGGATGAGCTTGCCCTCCTCCTCGCTGCGCCGCTCCTTCACGTACGCCAGGTGGGTCTTGTACGGCTCGGTACGCGGGGGCGCCGGAGGGTTGGCCTGGTCCTTGCCGGCGGGGAAACCGCAGCGGGGGCAGTCCCACTCCTCGGGGACCGCGGCCTCGCTGGCGAAGCTCGGCACGACCTTGTGCATGTTGGCGCAGTAGAACGGGACGCGGATACGCGGTGCGGACTCGCCCCGCTCCGCCTCGCCCATGGGGCCGGCTCCGACCCGGCTGCCACGGATGGCACTGCCACTACCCATACCCACGAAAAACTCCTTCGGCGGACCCGCCGGCGTCCCCGGCGGGTGTGACGGTGAACGGGGGCGCCTGCCTGCCGGCCGTGGGGTCGGCGGCGTGCACCGGTCCGGGGAGGACCGGGAACTACATGGCGCCCCGGTTCAGCAACAGGCCCAGCACCACGATGGCGAGGATCCACACGATCGCGACCGCGACCGTCATGCGGTCGAGGTTCCGCTCGACCACGGACGAGCCGCCCAGCGAGGACGTGACGCCGCCGCCGAACATGTCGGACAGGCCGCCGCCCTTGCCCTTGTGCATGAGCACCAGGAAGATCAGCAGCACGCTGAGAAGCATCACGAAGATGGACAGACCGAGGATCACACGCTCACCCGTAGCTCGACCCCACAGTGGGGGGAAAGATGGACACCACGACCCCCGCATGCCACTCGCAGGGATCGGCGCGGTTGTGTCCGGCGCCGACCGGCCCGGCGAGCGGGGCAATGAGGAGGCCGGGGACGTTTTCGGATTTTACCGTGCCCATGGTGACACGGGAGGGGCCACCGTGAGGTACGGAAGGACCCCACAGCGAAGTGTAGCCCGGACGCGGGCTGTTCGCGTCCCCACGGGCCCCTCCGGCCCCACCGCAGCTCACGGCGGGGCCGGACGGACCACCGGGTCGGACCGCTCCGGGACCTACTTGGAGTCGCCGAAACGGATGATCTTGACGAAGTCGTCCGCCTTGAGGCTGGCGCCGCCGACCAGGGCGCCGTCGACGTCGTCCTTGCCCATGATGCTGCCGGCGTTGTCGCCCTTGACCGAACCGCCGTAGAGCAGGCGCACGGCGCCGGCGACCTCGGGCGAGTAGAGCTCGGCCAGGCGGGTGCGGATCGCCGAGCAGACCTCCTGGGCGTCCTCGGGGGTGGCCACCTCGCCGGTGCCGATGGCCCAGACGGGCTCGTAGGCGATGACGAGCTTCTCGGCCTGCTCGGCGGTGATGTCCTTCAGGGAGCCGTCGATCTGGGCGATGACGTGCTCGACCTGGTTGCCGGCCTTGCGCACGTCCAGGCCCTCGCCCACGCACACGATCGGCACGACGCCGTTGGCGAAGGCGGCCTTGGCCTTGGTGTTGACCACGGAGTCGTCCTCGGCGTGGAGCTCACGGCGCTCGGAGTGGCCCACGAGCACGTAGGAGCAGTCGAGCTTGGCGAGCATCGAGCCGGAGACCTCGCCGGTGTAGGCGCCCTTCTCGTGGGCGGAGACGTCCTGGGCCCCGTAGCCGATACGGAGCTTGTCGCCGTCCACGAGCGTCTGGACGCTGCGCAGGTCGGTGAAGGGCGGCAGGACGACGACCTCGGCGTTGTCGTAGTCCTTGTCGTCCAGGGCGAACGCCAACTTCTGGACGAGCGCGATGGCCTCCAGGTGGTTGTTGTTCATCTTCCAATTGCCGGCGATGAGCGGCAGGCGGTTCGACATGGTCGGTGTATCCCTCTTGATCACTGTGGTCCGGGGGCCTCGACGAACCCTAAGCGAGCGCGTCGATGCCGGGCAGGTCCTTGCCCTCGAGGTACTCCAGGCTGGCGCCGCCACCGGTGGAGATGTGGCCGAACGCCGCCTCGTCGAAGCCCAGGGCGCGCACGGCCGCGGCGGAGTCGCCGCCGCCCACGACGGTGAACGCGTCGGAGTCGATGAGGGCCTGGGCCAGGGCACGGGTACCGCCGGCGTAGGGCTCCATCTCGAAGACGCCCATGGGGCCGTTCCAGAAGACCGTGCGGGTGTCGGCGAGCTTCTCGGCGAACAGCGCGCGGCTCTTGGGTCCGATGTCCAGACCCATGCGGTCGGCGGGGATCGCGTCGACGTCGACGGCGCCGTGCGGGGCGTCGGCGGCGAACTTCTCGGCGGCGACCACGTCGACGGGCAGGACGATCTCCACGCCGTCGCGCTCGGCCTGGGCTAGGTAGCCCTTGACGGTGTCGATCTGGTCGCTCTCCAGGAGGCTGGAGCCGACCTCGTAGCCCTTGGCCTTGAGGAAGGTGAAGACCATGCCGCCGCCGATCAGCAGGCGGTCGGCGGTGCCCAGCAGGTTGTCAATGACGGCGAGCTTGTCGGAGACCTTGGAGCCGCCGAGCACGACCGCGTAGGGGCGCTGGGGGTCGCTCGTGAGCTTCTTGAGGACCTCGACCTCGGTCAGGACCAGGCCGCCGACGGCGTGCGGGAGGCGGGCGGGCAGGTCGTAGACGCTGGCGTGCTTGCGGTGCACCGCGCCGAAGGCGTCGCCCACGTAGAGGTCGGCGAGCTGGGCGAAGCGGTCGGCGAGCTCGCCGCGCTCGGCGTCGTCCTTGCTGGTCTCGCCGGGCTCGAAGCGCACGTTCTCCAGGAGAGCGACGGAGCCGTCGGTGAGGGCCTCGCTGGTGGCGCGGGCTGACTCGCCGGCGGTGTCGGTGGCGAAGGCCACCTCGGCGCCGAGCAGCTCGCCCAGGCGGGCGGCGACGGGGCGCAGGGAGTAGCGGGGCTCGGGCGCACCCTTGGGGCGGCCCAGGTGGGCGGCGACGATGACACGTGCGCCGCGCTCGCTGAGTGCGCGGATGGTCGGCAGGGCGGCACGGATACGACCGTCGTCGGTGATCCGGTCACCGTCCAGGGGCACGTTGAGGTCGGCCCGGACGAACACGCGCTTGCCGGAGACGTCGAGGTCGTCGATCGTCCGCATGCTGGTTCTCCTCGGTGGTCGGCCCGGCCGCGGCGGCCGGGCTCTGTCTGTGGGTCCGGTGGGGTGCGTGGGCGCGCCGTGCCCGGGGCGCGCCCACGGCGGCACCCCCTCGCGCGGGGCGAGGGGGTGCCGCCGTCGTTCCGGGCGCCCGAGGGCGTCGGCCGGGCTGTTAGCGGGTGCCGACCAGCTTGGCCAGGTCGACCAGGCGGTTGGAGTAGCCCCACTCGTTGTCGTACCAGCCGACGATCTTGACCTGGTTGCCCGAGGCCATGGTCAGCTTGGAGTCGAAGGTGCAGGAGGGCGAGGTGCCGACGATGTCGGAGGAGACGATCTCGTCCTCGGTGTAGACCAGGACGTCCTTGAGGTCGCCCTCGGTGGCGGCGGCCTTGAAGGCGGCGTTGACCTCGTCGGCGGTGACGTCGCGGTTCAGCTCGACGACCAGGTCGGTGACGGAGCCGTCCGGGACGGGGACGCGCATGGCGATGCCGTCGAGCTTGCCCTCGAGCTCGGGGATGACCAGGGCGGTGGCCTTCGCGGCACCGGTGGTGGTCGGGATGATGTTCTCCGCGGCTGCGCGGGCGCGGCGCAGGTCCTTGTGCGGGAAGTCCAGGGTGACCTGGTCGTTCGTGTAGGCGTGGACCGTGGTCATGAGACCGCGGGTGATGCCGAAGGCGTCGTTGAGGACCTTGGCCATCGGCGCCACGCAGTTGGTGGTGCAGGAGGCGTTGGAGATGATGTCGTGGTTGGCCGGGTCGTACTTGTCGTCGTTGACGCCCAGGACCACGGTGATGTCCTCGCCCTTGGCGGGCGCGGAGATGACGACCTTCTTGGCGCCGGCCTCGATGTGCTTCTTGGCGTCCTCGGCCTTGGTGAAGATGCCGGTGGACTCGATGACCACGTCGACGCCCAGGTCGCCCCAGGGGAGCTTGGCGGGGTCGCGCTCGGCGAGGACCTTCACGGTCTTGTCGCCGATGCGGATCTGCCCCTCGCCGACCTCGAGCTCGCCCTCGAGCTTGCCGAGCACGGTGTCGTACTTGAGCAGGTGCGCGAGCGTCTTGGTGTCGGTGAGGTCGTTGACCGCGACGATTTCGATGTCGCTGCCGCCGGCCGCGACCGCGCGCCAGAAGTTGCGGCCGATCCGTCCGAAGCCGTTGACGCCTACACGGATAGTCACGGAACTGTTCTCCTCAAATGTCGCACATCACTGTCGACCCGCGCGTTCTGGCGCCGCCCCGGCGGTGGACCCCGGCACGGGGGAACCCGACCATGTTGAGCAGCGTGAACGCTTATCAGGTGTTCACAGAGAGCCTAGCGGAGCACCGGCGGGGAACCGTTCTCGGCCCGCTCCCGCCGACCGGCCTCGCTCTCGTGGATCCGCGACCATCCTGGCACTGCGAAGCAAAGAGGTCTAGACCATTAAACGAAGTTATCAGCGTATTTCCGCAGTTAACAAAGGTGCACACTCAGGGCCGGGGCGCGACCGGCGTGAGTCACACATCCGAACACCGCGGGCCGACCGTCAGGGCACGAGCATGTCCGGAGTGAGGTTCGCCTCCGTGCCCTCGATGCCCAGATCGCTCGCGCGCTTGTCGGCCATCGCCAACAGCCTGCGGATACGTCCCGCTATGGCGTCCTTGGTCAGCGGCGGGACCGACAGCTGGCCCAGCTCCTCCAGCGAGGCCTGCTTGTGCGCCAGCCGCAGTTGACCGGCGGCGACCAGGTGCTCGGGGGCCTCCTCGCCCAGGATCTCCAACGCCCGCTCCACACGCGCGCCCGCGGCCACGGCGGCCCGGGCACTGCGGCGCAGGTTGGCGTCGTCGAAGTTGGCCAGGCGGTTGGCGGTCGCGCGCACCTCGCGGCGCATGCGGCGCTCCTCCCAGGCCAGGACGCTCTGGTGGGCTCCCAGCAGCGTGAGCAGCGCACCGATGGAATCACCGTCGCGCACCACCACGCGGTCCACACCGCGCACCTCACGGGCCTTGGCATGCACCTTCAGGCGGCGTGCGGCCCCCACCAGCGCCAGGGCGGCCTCGGGGCCGGGGCAGGTCACCTCCAGCGACATCGAACGGCCCGGCTCGGTGAGCGAACCGTGTGCGATGAAGGCGCCCCTCCACGCCGACTCGGCGTCGCAGGCGCCCCCGGCGACCACGTGGCGGGGCAGTCCGCGCACGGGGCGGCCGTTGTTGTCGACCAGGCCCGTCTGGCGGGCCAGGGACTCGCCGTCCTTGATCACACGGACCACGTACCGGTTGCCCTTGCGCAGCCCGCTCGGGGAGAGCACGACCACCTCGGACTCGTGGCCGAAGACCTCGGAGATGTCCTTGCGGAGCCGCCGTGCGGCAGCGCCGGTGTCCAGCTCGGCCTCGATGACGATACGCCCGCCCACCAGGTGCAGGCCCCCCGTGAACCGGAGGATGGTGGACACCTCGGCTTTGCGGCAGCATGGCTTCAGAATGGCCAGACGGCTCAATTCGTCCTTCACCACGCCGGTCATCGCCATCGCCGCGATCCTCCCCTAGAACTGGACCGACCCGGTGCCCCACACACGACACCGGGCTCCGGCCGCCCGTGACCCCTTCACGGCCGACCGTCTCCGAGGCACACTACGCGACGAGGTGCCGATGGCCGACCCCTGGACAGCGTGTTGCACATCCCCGACCCGCGCTTGACCTGCACCGTGTCGGGCTTCGTGGGGGTGTGCCTCAATTGCCCCCGGGGCCCGCGGACAGAAGCTCCCGGAGGTGTTCGCGCAACACGACGGCCTGGTTGTGTTCGCGGTCCTTGGCCGAGTAGAGCAGGGTGACCGGACCGCGGCGGGCCGCCTCCAGGATCGGGTCGAGCACCTCGGGGTGCGCCCGCAGCTCGGCCCGGTAGCGCTCGGCGAACTCGGCGAAGCGTTCCGGATCGTGCCCGAACCAGGTGCGCAGGCCGGGGCTCGGGCCGGCCTCCTTGACCCAGGTCGTGCCCTCCATGGCAGCCCTGCTCACCCCGCGCGGCCACAGGCGATCGACCAGGAAACGCCGCCCCGGCGGGGGTTCCGGCCCCTGGTCGGGGTGTTTCTCGGCGCGGACCTCGTCGTAGACGCGTTCCAGGAAGACGTTGTCACCAGCCATGGCGCGGGGGTTCCCGCACGCAGGTCACCCCGAACCCTTCACCTGACCAGGATGCGTTCGTACGCGGCGGCCAGGAGCTCGGTGTCGTGGCGCGGGGTGCCGTCGTCGCGGCTGAGCCGGTCGAGTTCGAGGCTCCCGCCGAGCTCGCGCGCCACCCGGTCCAGGGGCAGGGGTTCCTCGACCGTGCCGTGGTCGGCCAGCACCACGTCCACGCCGAGTTTCGGGGCGTGCTCGCGCAGAACCTCGAGGTAGGTCTCGGGGCGGAAGTGGTCGGTCTCACCCCGCTGCGGCGACAGGTTGAGGGTGACCAGGCGCCGCGCGCGGGTGGTCACGAGCGCCTCGGCGAGCTCGGGGACCAGCAGGTGCGGCAGCACGCTGGTGAACCACGATCCGGGGCCGAAGACCACCCAGTCGGCCTCGCGCACCGCCTTGAGCGCCTGGGTGCTGGCCGGCGGCGCCTCCGGGACCAGGGAGATGGACCGCACGGAACCGCCGGTGCTCGCGCAGGCCACCTGGCCGCGCACCGTGCGCAGTTCTTCGGGGCACTCGGGGTCGGCGCCCTGCACCTCGGCGACGATCTCCAGCGGCACCGACGACATCGGCAGGACCCGCCCGTGCGCACCCAACAGCTGGCCGACCCAGTCCAGGCCGGCCACGGAGTCGCCGAGCAGCTCCCACAGGGCCACGATGAGCAGGTTGCCGACCGCGTGCCCGTGCAGGTCGCCCTCGCTGCTGAACCGGTGCTGGAGCACCTGGCTCCAGGTGTGGCCCCACTCGTCGTCGCCGCACAACGCAGCCAGGGCCATGCGCAGGTCGCCGGGCGGCAGCACACCGAGTTCCTCGCGCAGCCGGCCGCTGGAGCCCCCGTCGTCGGCGACCGTGACGATGGCCGTGACGTCGGTGGTGACCCTGCGGAGGGCGGACAGGGAGGCGTGGAGCCCGTGCCCTCCTCCGAGTGCGACCACCCGTGGCGGGCGCTCGTCGTCGCCGTCCACCGCGGTGTTGCTGGACATCGTCGAGGCCTGCCCCCTCGTCCCGTGCTGATGTTCACGGGGATCCTACTCCCGGCCCACGTCCCTGTGGACCACGTTCACCTCGACCCCCTGGCCCCGCAGGCGGTCGGCCAGCTGCTCCGCCATGGCCACGCTGCGGTGCTTACCGCCCGTACAGCCCACGGCCAAGGTCATGTAGTGCTTGCCCTCGCGCTGGTAACCGGTGGTGGTGAGCTTGAGGACCTCGGTGTAGGCCTCCAGCATCTCCTTCGCGCCGTCCTGGGACAGCACGTAGTCGCGCACCGGCTCGTCGCGCCCGTTCATGGGTCTGAGCTCGGGGATCCAGTGGGGGTTGGGGAGGAAACGGCAGTCCAGCACCAGGTCGGCGTCGACGGGCAGGCCGTGCTTGAACCCGAAGGAGACCACGTTGGCGCGGGGGCGGGACTCGTCGCTCTCACCGAAGAACCCGATGACCCGGGCCTTGAGCTGGTGCACGTTGAGCTGGGAGGTGTCGATGACCAGGTCGGCCTCGCCGCGCACCGCGCGCAGGGTCTCGCGTTCGCGGGCGATGCCCTCCGTCAGGCGGCCGTCCCCCTGCAGTGGGTGGGGACGCCGCACGCCCTCGAAGCGCCGCACGAGCGCCTCGTCACTGGCCTCCAGGTAGAGGACCCGGGCCACGATGTCGCGCTTGCGCAGCTCCTCCACGGTGGAGAGGAGGTCCTCGGTGAAGGCGAGCGAGCGCACGTCGACGACCACGGCCACCCGCGGGACCGCCCCGTGGGTGCGCCCCGCCAGCTCGATCATGGTGGGCAGCAGTCCGGGCGGCAGGTTGTCCACCACGAACCAGTCCAGGTCCTCCAGGGCGCGTGCCGCCGTGCTGCGCCCGGCCCCGGACATCCCGGTGACGACCACCACCTCCGGCGGCAGTTCCCCACCCAGTTCGACCGTCATGCGTCTCCTCCCCCGTCGTTGCTCTCGTCCGTCTTCGCCTTGCCGCCACCGGCCAGGTGGTCGTGCACGGTCTCGGCCATCTTCGGGCCGATGCCCGGCACCTTCGCGATCTCCTCCGGTGTGGCCCCGGACAGTTTGCGCACCGAACCGAACTCCTTGATCAGGGCCGCCCTGCGCGAGGGGCCCAGCCCGGCGAGCTCGTCCAGACTGCTGCCGGTGAGCGCCTTGGCGCGTTTCTGCCGGTGGTAGCGGATCGCGAAGCGGTGCGCCTCGTCGCGGACCCGCTGCAGCATGTACAGCCCCTCCCCGGTGCGCGGCAGGATCACCGGGTCCTCGTCGTCGGGCAGCCAGACCTCCTCCAGGCGCTTGGCCAGCCCGCACACCGCGATGTCCTCGATGCCGAGCTCCTCCAGTGCGCGCCGGGCGGCCTCGGCCTGGGGGCGGGCCCCGTCGACCACCACGAGGTTGGGCGGGTAGGCGAACTTGCCCGGCGCCGGCTCGTCCTCGCCCTGGTGTCCCCCGTGGTCGCCGGTCTCACCCATGCGGGCGACCTCTCCGCTGCGGGCGCTCTCCTCGAGGTAGCGCTTGAACCGGCGGGTGATGACCTCGTGCATGGCGGCGACGTCGTTCTGTCCGCCGCCGCGCACCTGGAAGCGCCGGTACTCGGACTTGCGGGCCAGCCCGTCCTCGAAGACCACCATGGAGGCCACCACGTGGTCGCCCTGGAGGTTGGAGATGTCGTAGCACTCGATGCGCAGGGGCGCCTCGGGCAGGTCCAGGGCCTCCTGGATCTCGTTGAGGGCGCGGCTGCGGGTGCTCAGGTCGCCGGCGCGGTGGGTCTTGTGCCGGGCCAGGGCCTCGCCGGCGTTCTTCTGCACGGTCTCCATGAGCGACTTCTTGTCGCCACGCTGGGGGACGCGCAGGTCGACGTTGGAACCGCGGCGCTGCGAGAGCCAGTCCCCCAGGGCGCTGCGGTCCGAGGGTTCGTGCGAGACCAGCACCTCGCGCGGCACCACCGTTCCGGGTTCGTCCTCGACGGAGTCGCCGGCGCTGCTCTCCCCGTCGCCGTAGAGCTGGCCCAGGAGGGTCTCCATGAGTTCGTCGGTCCCGGCGTCGGTGACGCGGTCGACGACGTAACCCCGCCGGCCCCTGATGCGTCCGCCGCGCACGTAGAAGATCTGCACGGCCGCCTCGAGCTGGTCCTCGGCCATGGCGATGACGTCGCAGTCGGTGGAGTCGGGCAGCACGACCGCCTGCTTCTCGAGGGCGGCGCGCAGGGCGGCGATGTCGTCGCGCAGGCGGGCGGCGCGCTCGTACTCCATCTCCTGGGCGGCATCACCCATCTGTTGCTCGAGTTCGCGGATGAAACGGCCGGTGTCGCCGGCGAGGAAGGAGCAGAAGTCGTCGACGAGGCGGCGGTGCTCCTCGGGGCTGGTGCGTCCCACGCAGGGGGCGACGCACTTGCCGATGTAACCGAGCAGACAGGGGCGGCCGCTGCTGCGCGCGCCCCGGAAGACGCCCGCCGAACAGGTGCGCACGGGAAAGACGCGCAGGAGCAGGTCGACGGTCTCGCGGATGGCCCAGGCGTGGGAGTAGGGGCCGAAGTAGCGCACGCCCTTGCGCTTGGCGCCGCGCATGACCTGCACGCGCGGGACCTCCTCGCCGAGGGTGACCGCGAGGTAGGGGTAGCTCTTGTCGTCGCGGTACTTGACGTTGAAGCGCGGGTCGTACTGCTTGATCCAGGAGTACTCGAGCTGGAGCGCCTCGACCTCGGTGCCGACCACGGTCCAGTCGACGTCGTCGGCGGTGGAGACCATCTGCTGGGTGCGCGGGTGCAGCCCGGCGAAGTCGCGGAAGTAGGAGGACAGCCGCGAGCGCAGGTTCTTGGCCTTGCCCACGTAGATCACGTGGTTCGATGCGTCCCTGAACCGGTAGACCCCCGGCGAGGTCGGGATGCTTCCGGGGGCGGGACGCAGGTGAGGAGTCGCAGCCATACCCCCCATTCTGGTCGGTCCCCACGACATACGGCCACCGGTGCCGCAGACGTCACAGTGACGTGACCGCTCCGGAACCGTTTCCACGCTCCCCCACCGGGACGGGAGCCGCGCGAGGGCCCGGGATGCACCCCCTTTCACCAACGGCCGATCGCACAAACGTCACGATTGAGTATCTGGATGCTCTAGTTTGGTCGGGTACACAGGAACAGCCCGACATGAACGACACAAGGGGGCCATTCGTCGTGGACATGGCTAAGTGGATCACGCTCGGCGTATCCATCGCGGTCGCCGTCCTCCTGGTGGCGGCCGCACACTGGGTGCTCAGGCACAAGCTCGCCAAGGTGTGGAACCTGGCCGACTTCATCGTGGCCCGGACCAAGGTGACCGCCTACACCGCCGGTGCCGTGGTCGGCGCCAACCTCGGCCTGCCGAGCGTCCAGGACGTGGGGTGGGCGACCTACCAGACCATCGATCACGTGATGGTCATCCTGATGATCGCGGCCCTGACCGCGTTCGGCATCACCCTCGCCTACGCTTTCACCGACTCGATCCTGGCGCGTCTGGACCTCAGCAACAGCGACGCCGACCGCCGCGCGCGCCGCCTGCAGACGCAGGTGCGGCTGCTGCGCCGGGTCATCACCTCCATCATCGTCACCCTGGCCGTTTCAGCGATCCTCTTCACCTTCGACGAGATCCAGGCGCTCGGGGCCGGGCTCCTGGCCTCGGCCGGTGTACTGGGCATCGTCGCCGGTGTGGCCGCCCAGTCCACGCTCGGCAACCTCTTCGCCGGGCTCCAGCTCGCCTTCAGCGACGCCCTGCGCATTGGCGACGTGGTCGTGGTCGAGGGTGAGTGGGGCCGGGTCGAGGAGCTCAGCCTGGTCAACGTCACCATCAAGATCTGGGACGAGCGCCGCCTCGTGGTCCCGGTCGCCAACTTCACCACCACCAGCTTCGAGAACTGGACCAAGCAGGGCACCAACATCACAGCGAAGGTGCAGTTCCCGCTCGACTGGGAGGTGCCGATCGCGGAGATGCGCGAAGAGGCCGGCCGCATCATCACCGCCAGCAACCACTGGGACGGCCGGAGCTGGTCCTGCCAGATCGTGGACATCGCCGAGACCGGAGAGATCCAGGTGCGTGTGGTGGCCACCGCGTCCCACACCGACACCCAGTGGTTCATCGCCTGCGAGATCCGCGAGCACATGATCGCGTGGCTGGCCGAGAACTACCCCAAGTCCCTGCCGCGCAAGCGCACGGAGTTCGTTGCCGACTCCTCCGAGGAGTCCGGTTACGCCTCGCAGTACCCCACCTCGGCGTTCCGCCGTGTCGGGGCCGGCGCCGGCGCCGTGGCGCACGAGCGGAACGGTTCCCCCGAGGGCGGCGACCCCGGAGAGGCCTGAACCCCGTTCCCCCGCAAACGTGACGGGGCGCCCGGAACTCTCGGTTCCGGGCGCCCCGTTTCGTCGTTCCATCCCGTGGGCCCTCCGGCCGGGACCTACGGGCCCTAATCGAGCACGATGTCGTTGCCCTCGATGGTCACGGTGAACGCCTCGAGGGGGTCCTTCGCCGGACCCTGGACGGGTTCACCGGAGGTGTAGTCGAACTTGCTGCCGTGGCACAGGCAGTGGATGAGCTCGTCCTGGACCTCCTGGACCGTGCAGCCGCCGTGGGTGCAGGCCGCGCTGAAGGCCTTGAACTCGCCCTCCTCGGGCTGGGTCACCACGAGCTTGCTGTGACTGAAGACCGCTCCCCCGCCCTCGGGAACGTCGTCGGTGCTGCCGACCACGTGCCCGCGGCGCACCTCCTGGGGTGGCGGCGGTTCACCCCCGCACGCGCTCACCGCGCCCACGGCCGCGACCGTTCCCGCTGCGCCGAACAGGCCGCGCCTGCCCATCGCGCACCCGCACGCCTTCTCACCGGCCACGTCAGAACGCTCCTCACCTGCGCCGAAATCTACGACTACTCAATGTAGTAGACGCCGGGAGTGCCCCGTGACCGGGGCCGGTCCGGTCGACTCGCGGATCACCAAGTGCGAGGGAAGCACCACACGGTGCGGATCGGTGAGCGTGCCCGACCGGGAGCCCCCGCGCAGCAGGAGCTCCACCGCGGCCCGGCCCGCGCGGTCGCCGGGGCCGGCCAGGGTGGTCAGCGCCGGCACACAGAGGTCGGCGCCGAAGATGTCGTCGTAGCCGACCACACTGGCCTCCTCGGGGACGGCCACACCCCGTTCCGCCAGGCGCTTGAGCACACCGATGGCGAGCAGGTCGTTGTGCGCGACCAGCGCCGTGGCGTCCCGGGCCAGGGCGGCGTCGGCGGCGGCACCGCCGGCGTCGGTCATGGGCGGGAACGGTCCCAGGCGCTCGGCGGCCATGCCGTGCTCGGAGGCGGCGGACCGGAGCGCGTTCCACCGCCGTCCGGCCGACCACGACTGCTCCGGCCCGGAGAGGTAGACCAGGGAGCGGTGTCCGAGCGAGGCCAGGTGGTCGACGATCTGCCCGCTGCCCGAGTCGTTGTCGACGACCGCGCTGGGGATGCCCTCGACCTCCCGGTTGACGAGGGCGAGGTTGTGGTCGCGCGCCAGGTCGGCCACGGCGCCGCCGGGCAGGCGGCTCGCGGCGAGCACAAAACCGTCGACCGAGCGCGACAGCCGCTCGATCTGGTCCTGCTCCTTGGCCGCGGACTCCTCGGTGTTGCTCAGGATGAAGGTGAGGTCGGCCTGGCGCGCCCGCCCCTCGGCGCCGCGGATCGCACCGAAGAAGTGCGGGTTGGTGATGTCGGGGACCAGCATCGCGATGGTGGCGGTCCGGCCCGACTGCAACGCCGAGGCCAGAGGGCTGGGCCGGTAGCCGAGGCGTTCGGCCGCCGCGTGCACGTGCCCGCGAGTGACGGCGTTGACCCGCCGGGGGTTGCTGAACGCCCGGGAGACCGTCGAGGCCGCCACACCCGCCTCCCGGGCGACGTCGTAGATGGTGGTGCGCTTCGGTGAGCCCATGACCCCCGCCCCTCGTCCGATTACTCCTGGAACGGGGCTCATTGCACCAGGAGTGACAACTCTTGGCAATCGCTTGCCATGTCCGGAATCGGAAACCTAGGGTTCACGAACACGTCACATCCGGCGACTCTTCCCCCGTCCCACCTGGGACGGCGCCGGCGCACACCCCTCCCCCGGACTGGAGCCTGGGATGTCCCCACCCCCGAACCCCGCGTCCCCCGCGGCAACGCCACCACGGCCCGCACCGGTGCGGTGGCTGGAGAGGGCCGAACTGGCCACCGGCGCTCTCCTCCTGCTGATGATCCTCGCCCTCATGCTGGTCCAGGCGTTCCAGCGGCACCTGCCGGTCGCCGACTGGGTCTGGACCGGCGAACTCGCCCGACTCGGCCTGGTGTGGCTCGCGTTCTCCCTGGTCGGATACCTGGCCGGGCGGGACGAGCACGTCACCCTCAAGCTCTTCGACATGTTCGCCGGGCCACGGCTGATGCGCGTCGTCTGGGTGGGATCGAACCTCGTCGTGGCGGCGATCGGTGCGGCACTGACCGTCGAGGGAGCCGCAATGGTCTTCGGTTCGTCACCACAGGCGACCCCCGCTCTCGGGATCCCCGTCACCTGGGTCCATGCCATCCCCATGCTCGGGATGGCGCTGGCGGTCGCCCGGTCCGTGGCCAACACGTTCCTGTCAGCCCCACCCGCCCCGACCAGTGATTCCGACCCGCTCAGTGAGGAGGCCACCCGATGAACGCCGCTCTGGTGATCGGGGGGATCCTCGTCCTCCTACTGCTGCGCGTGCCGGTCGCGTTCGCGATCCTCGGCCCCACCACGGCCTACATCCTGCTCACCGACCACTCCATCGGGTTGAGCCTGCGAACGGCTGCGCAGGAGATCGACAGCTTCCCCCTGCTGGCCGTTCCCCTGTTCATCATGCTGGGGGTGGTCGCCAACCACACCGGCATCGCCGAGCGCATCTTCACCTTCGCGCAGACCCTGCTCGGCCGCGTGCGAGGCAACCTCGCTTACGTCAACATCGGCGTGAGCGTGGGCTTTTCGTGGATGAGCGGAAGCGCGCTCGCGGATGTGGCCGGCATGGGCAAGATGCTGGTTCCCTCCATGGTCGAGCGCGGGTACCCCCGGCGGTTCTCGCTCGGTCTCACCGCCGCGTCCAGCCTCATCAGCCCGGTGATGCCCCCGAGCATCCCGGCCATCGTCTACGCCGGCGTCGGCGCGGTCTCCACGGCCGCGTTGTTCGCCGCGGCCGTGGTTCCCGCCTTCCTCATCGCAGCCGGACTGACCCTCAGCGTGCTCGTATGGACATGGCGCCGCCCGGAACTGTCCGGCGAACGTGCTTCCAGGGGCGAACTGCGCACGGCCCTGATCCGGGTCCTGGGCCCCTTGGGAGCCCCGGTCATTCTGCTCGGCGGCATCCTCAGCGGTCTGTTCACCCCGACCGAAGCGGCCGCCGTGGGTACCGCCTACGTCCTGATCCTGGGTTTCTGCTACCGGAGACTCACCCTGCGTTCCCTCGGCAGGATCGCCACCGAAACCGCCACGACGGCAGCGTCGATCGCGATCATCCTGGCTGCTTCAGGGCTTCTCGGGTGGGTGCTGGCCCGGGAGCAGATTCCCCAGGACATCGCAGCTTTCCTGCTGGGATTCACCGACAATGCGGTCGTTTTCCTCATCCTGGTCAACATCTGCTTGATCCTCGTCGGAACCGTCCTGGAGCCGATCGCAGCGCTCGTCATCACCGTCCCGGTGCTGCTGCCCGTTGCGCTGGAGTTCGGCATCGACCCCGTGCACTTCGGCATCATCACCATCGTCAACCTGATGATCGGCCTTCTGACGCCGCCCCTCGGAGGTGTGCTGTTCGTCCTCGGGTCGGCCACACGGTCACCCATGTACGAGGTCTTCCGCGGTACCGCCCCGTTCCTGATCCCCCTGCTGATCGTGCTCGCCCTGCTCACCGTGGCCCCGGAACTGGTTCTGTTCCTGCCCGGGCTCCTGGGGTTGTAGCCCACACCGCCGATCGTCCCGAGGAGGACCATCGTGAAGAGCCACGTGCGCTGGTGCGCGCTCGTCCCCGCGGCCGCGCTCGTCCTCGCCGGTTGCTCCGCCGACGAGGACACCGGGGTCACCACCCTCACGTTCACCAACTCCTACAGCGCGGACCACCCGCACACGCGGTGCGGCATCGACCGCGTCGCAGAACGTGTCGAGGAGGCCGACGTCGGCCTCGCCATCGACACCTTCCCCGGAAGCCAACTCGGCGACAACACGGAATCGTTCGCCTCGGTCATGAGCGGCGACATCGACCTCGACGTGCAGGGCTCCGCGGCCCTGGGTTCCTCGTACGAACCCATCGAGGTCTTCGATGCCGCATATGCGTTCGAGGACGTCGACCACCTGTTCTCGTTCTTCGACTCCGCGGCGGCAGAACCGGTCAAGAACGACTTCGAGCAAGAGACCGGGGCGAAAATCCTGGACCTGTGGTACTTCGGCGACCGCCACTTCACGGCGAACCAGCCCTTGCGAACCCCTTCCGACATGGAAGGGCTGCGCATGCGGTTCGCCGAGTCGCCGATCTACCTGGCCAACGCCGAGGCGCTGGGTGCCACGGCCACCACCGTCGCGTTCGAAGAGGTCTACCTGGCTCTGCAACAAGGCACGGCGGACGGCCAGGAGAACCCTGTGACCACCGTCGACGCCGACAACTTCTCGGAGGTCCAGAGCCATATCAGCATGACCGCGCACCAGGTCGGCTCACAGATGATCGTGGTGTCCGGCCAGACGTGGGACCAGCTGAACGAAGAACAGCACGAGGTCCTGCAGGACAGCGTCTCGCAGGTGCGGGAGGAGAACCGTGCCTGCATCGAGGAATCCGACCGCGAGGTCCTGGACTCGTGGGGACCGGACGGTCCCATCGAGGTCGTCGACGATGTCGACGTGGAGGCCTTCAGATCCCAGGCCCAGGAGTACTTCCTGGAGACGTTGGAGGGTGACCGGCTCGCGCTCTACGAATCCTTCCTCGAGTTCGAACAGCAGGAGCCGCACCCCGGCTCCGATCACTCGCCCGAACATACGGAGAATGAATGAGGCGTTCCATCGCCACGGTCTCGCTGAGCGGGACCCTGGAAGAAAAGCTCCGGGCCGCCGCACGCGCGGGGTTCGACGGCGTCGAGATCTTCGAGAACGATCTGGTCGCCTCGCCGCTCGCGCCGCGGGAGATCCGGGCCCTGGCCTCGTCGCTGGGCCTGGGCATCGACCTCTACCAGCCCTTCCGTGACTTCGGCGGGGTCACCGAGGAACAGCTGGCCGCCGACCTGCGCCGGGCGGAGGCCAAGTTCGCGCTGATGGTGGAGCTGGGGGCCGACACCCTCCTGGTGTGCTCCAACACCGCCCCCGACGCGATCGACGACGACGCGCTGGTCGCCGAGCAGCTGTACCGGTTGGCCGAGGCCGCGCGCCCGTACGGGGTGCGCATCGCCTACGAGGCGCTGGCGTGGGGCACGCACGTGTCCACGTACGGGCACACGTGGGACCTGGTGCGCCGGGCCGATCACCCCGGGCTCGGGGTGTGCCTGGACAGTTTCCACGTGCTCTCGCGCGGCGACGATCCGGCGGGCATCCGGGACGTCCCGGGCGACAAGATCTTCTTCCTGCAGCTTGCCGACGCACCCAGGATGGCGATGGACGTGCTGCAGTGGAGCCGCCACCACCGGTGCTTCCCCGGGCAGGGCGACTTCGACCTGGCCGCGTTCACCGACCACGTGCTCGCGGCCGGGTACGACGGTCCGCTGTCGCTGGAGGTCTTCAACGACGTCTTCCGGGCCGCCGACACCGGACGGACCGCGGCGGACGCACACCGTTCGCTCGCGTTGCTGGAGGACGCGGTACTGCGGCGGCGCGAGGAGAACGGCGACGGGGCCCCGGAACAGCTGGTGCGCCTGCCGGACCCGGTCCCGCCGCGCCGGTTCGCGTTCGTGGAGGTCGCCGCGGACACCTCGGCCACCGCCGAGGCCCGCGCGGTGCTGGAGGCGCTCGGGTTCACGCACACCCGCGACCACCGGTCCAAACCGGTCGAGCTGTGGGAACACGGCGGGACCCGGATCCTGCTCAACGCCACCGACCCCCGGCTCGGCCACACCTGGGACCGGGCCGCGGCGATCACCGCGGTCGGGTTGGACACCGACCGCCCCGACCGGGCCCTGGAACGCGCGGGTGCGCTGTCGGCACCGCCCCTGCCCCGGCGGCGGGACCCGGCCGAGACCGACCTGCACGCGGTCGCCGCCCCCGACGGCACGGCCGTGTTCTTCTGCCCCGACGCGGGACCGGGCGATCAGGCCTGGCTCGACGACTTCTCCGCGCCCGCGGTGCACCACCCTCGGGACGAGGCCGGCCCCCGGCTGACCGGGATCGACCACATCGGGCTGCACCAGCCGTTCGACCAGTTCGACGAGGCCGCGCTGTTCTACCGTTCGGTGCTGGGTCTGAGCCCGTCGGAGAGCACCGACCTGGCGGCCCCGGACGGTCTCGTACGCAGCCGGGCGCTGGTGCACCGGGCGTCGGGGCTGCGGATCGCGCTGAACGTGTCGGTCCTGGGCTTCGGTGAGCACACACGCGCGGCTGGGGGTGCCCAGCACATCGCGCTGGGGTGCGAGGACGTCTTCGCCGTGGCCGAGGCCATGCGCGCGCACGGGCGCCCGCCCCTGCGTGTTCCGGACAACTACTACGCCGACCTGGCCGCACGCACCGACCTGGCCCCGGCGACGGTGGAGCGCATGCGTGCGCACGGGGTGCTGTACGACCGCGATCCGGGGACCGGCGCGGAGTTCTGGCACTGTTACACGCCGCTCCTGGACGGCCGCCTGTTCTTCGAGGTGGTGCAGCGCGGCGCCGGGTACGAGGGTTTCGGCGCCCGCAACACCCCCGTGCGGATGGCCCTGCACCGTGCGGAGCGTGACTCGTGAGCGATCCGCTGTCCGCACGCCCCGAGGGTGTCGCGTTCCTGCTCGGCCTCATCGGCTCGGGCATCGGGCCCTCCCTGACGCCGCCCATGCACGAGCGGGAGGCCGCCGAGCTGGGGCGGTCCCTGGAGTACCGCACGCTCGACATCGACGAACTGGGCGCCGAGCCCGGGGACGTGGGCGCGCTGATGCGCTCGGCCCGGCGCCTCGGGTTCGACGGCCTCAACATCACCCATCCCTGCAAACAGCTGGCCCTGCGCCACCTGGACGGCCTGACGCCCGACGCGGAGGCGTTGGGCGCGGTGAACACGGTGGTCTTCGGCGAGGCCGGGGTGCAGGGCCACAACACCGACTGGTCGGCGTTCGCACGGTCCTTGGAGGCCGGGCTGCCCGGCGCCCCGAAGGACCGTGTGCTCCTGCTCGGCACCGGCGGGGCCGGCTCGGCGGTCGGGTACGCGCTGATGCGTGCGGGCACCGGTGAGTTGGCCGTCTCCGATCCCGACTTCGAACGGGCGGAGCTCCTGGCCGCGAACCTGCGCGGGCTCTTCCCCGACCGGGTGTGCCGCGCGGTACCCGTAGCGCAGGTGGCCGACACCGTGCGGGCCTCGGACGGGTTGGTCAACGCCAGCCCCGTCGGGATGGCCCACCACCCTGGCACGCCCCTGCCGACGGAGTTGCTGCGCCCGTCGTTGTGGGTGGCCGACGTGGTCTACCGGCCGTTGGAGACCGAGCTGCTGGCCGCGGCGCGCGAGCGCGGGTGCCGGGTGCTCAGCGGGAAGGGGATGGCGGTCCACCAGGCGGCCGAGGCGTTCGGGCTCATCACCGGGCTGGTCCCCGACCGCGACCGGATGCTCGCGCACTTCGACGGGCTCGAGCGGGCGAGCGCCCCGGCCTGAGGACGGAACACCACTCTCGCACGGGCAACAGTTGCCACATGGCCACTATTGGCCAGGCCTTCGGACCCCCTCCCCACGGCGTCGCCGGGGAGGGGGTTCCTCCGTTTCGTGGCTGGTCGGCGCGGTGGGGCAGGAAGCCGGGAGCCAAACATCCGACCACCGGGGCCACGCCGGCGCCCGTGGGGTGGCACCCGGAACGCGCTTGAACTCGGGGCCAGGGGTTAGGACCACCGCGAAACGCCCCCAACACCGAGGAACCCACATGGCGACCAAGCCCAAGCCCGGAATCGTAGTCGCGACGCTCGTCCTGCTCATCCTGATCGCCGCGTACCACCTCGTGATGGGTACGTTCTCCCTCTTCGGCGCTGTCGTCGGTGACCCCGAACAGGCCGCCGAACTTCTGGGCGAGGAGCCGCCGCCCGAGTGGTCGATCTACCTCGGCGCCCTGTCCATGCTCGTGGTGGGTGCCGCAGCGGTCGTCCTGGCCGTGCTCGTGGGCAAGTCCTCCCCGTCGGCCCGGACGGCGGTGATCGGGGTCAACACGGTCGCGGCCGCGGCCCTCCTGGTCATGATGGTCACCACCCCGGCGTTCGCCCTCGATGCGATCATCTCGGCCGTCTTCCTCCTGGTGACCGCGGGCCTGATGTTCTCGTCGGGCGCCAAGCAGCACTTCGCCGCCTCACCCGCCGGGTACTGACCGGCGCCAGGGTCTTCACAGCGCGCGTGCGGCTCCCTCGGGTGCAGGGCTCGGTGCCCTCACTCGGGCCGCACGGGCGCGGACACGTCCAGGACGACGGTTCCGGCGATCTTGTCGTGCACGCCCTGCCGGTTCGGGCGGTCCCAGGCGGCCACCCCGCCGCACAGGAAGGCGACCGCCGTCAGGCACAGCAGCCACACCCACACCGGCATCACCAGGAACAACACGGGCAGCACCGGCAGCGCGGAACGCACCATGACCGCGGCCAACGGCAACGGGCCCAGGCGCCCGGCAGCAGCGACCGGGGCCAGGCGCAGACCCATGCGCGCCCGGCCGTAGGTCTGCTGGCGCCGGTACAGGGCCGCGACCTCGTACCCGGTGTAGAGCAGGAAGAAGACCACCACCAGCAGCACCGGGAAGCGCTCGTCCAGGTGCCGGCTGGATCCGCCGAAGACCATCTGGGTCCCGACCCAGGCCAGGGACGCCACGAGCGCGAGCAGAAGGGCGGGCAGCCCGACCGCGGCCAGGTCCACGCCGCGCGCCATCAGACGGTGGTGCCAGGGGGCGAGGCCGTAGCGGTGTCCGCCCGCCTCGCCGTGCGGAGCGTTCCACGGGGGCGGCTGCTGTCCTCCGGTGGGCCGGTTCTGTTCCGGTGGAGGGACGTTCATGGTCGGGGGCGACCTCCGGTCGGGGCCGTGGGGCGGTGCGGGGCAAGGCCTGTCGCACCGACTCTACCGATGCGACCTGCCATGGGGCCCACCACGGGTCGACCCCCGCGGCCGGGGCCGCGGGGGTCGCAGGCGGACAAGGGTCAGAGCACCTTGGCGAGGTACTGCCCGGTGTAGGACTCGGCCACGGCCGCGACCTCCTCCGGGGTGCCCTCGGCCATCACCTGGCCACCGCCGGAGCCGCCCTCGGGCCCCATGTCGATGATGTGGTCGGCGGTCTTGATGACGTCGAGGTTGTGCTCGATGACGATGACGGTGTTCCCGCTGTCGGTGAGCCGGTCCAGCACGCTCAGGAGCTTGCGGATGTCCTCGAAGTGCAGCCCCGTGGTCGGCTCGTCCAGCACGTAGACGGTGCTGCCGGTGGAACGCCGCTGCAGCTCGGCGGCGAGCTTGACGCGCTGGGCCTCACCGCCGGACAGGGTCGTGGCCGGCTGGCCCAGGCGCACGTAGCCCAGGCCGACGTCGTCCAGGGTCTGCAGGTGGCGGCGGATCGCCCCGATGTGCTCGAAGAACTCCAGCGCCTCGGTGATGGGCATCTCCAGCACCTCGGAGATGTTCTTGCCCTTGTAGCGCACCTCGAGGGTCTCCCGGTTGTACCGGGCGCCGTGGCAGACCTCGCAGGGCACGTGGACGTCGGGCAGGAACTGCATCTCGATCTTGAGCGTGCCGTCGCCGGAGCAGGCCTCGCACCGTCCGCCCTTGACGTTGAAGGAGAACCGTCCGGGCTGGTACCCGCGGGTCTTGGCGTCGGTGGTCTGCGCGAACAGCTTGCGGATGTGGTCGAAGACGCCCGAGTAGGTGGCCGGGTTCGACCGCGGCGTGCGCCCGATCGGGCTCTGGTCCACGTGCACGACCTTGTCGACCTTGCCGGTCCCGTTCACCCGCAGGTGGCGGCCGGGCACGTCGCGCGCACCCTGCAACTCCTTGGCCAGGGCCTTGTACAGGATCTCGTTGACCAGCGTGGACTTTCCGGAACCGGACACCCCGGTCACCGCGGTGAACACACCCAGCGGGAAGGTGACGTCGATGCCCTCGAGGTTGTGCTCGCGGGCGCCCTTGACCACGAGCTCGTTGCCCTTGGTGACCGGCCGCCGCACCGCGGGGACCCCGATGGAACGCCGTCCGGTGAGGTAGTCGCCGGTCAGCGAGTCGGTCGCCTCCAGCAGATCGGGCACCTTCCCGGACACCACGACGTGCCCGCCGTGCTCGCCCGCGCCCGGTCCGATGTCGACGACCCAGTCGGAGGCGCGGATGGTGTCCTCGTCGTGCTCGACCACGATGAGGGTGTTGCCGATGTCGCGCAGCCGCTGCAGGGTCTCCAGCAGCCGGTTGTTGTCGCGCTGGTGCAGGCCGATGGAGGGCTCGTCGAGCACGTAGAGCACACCGACCAGCCCGGAACCGATCTGGGTGGCCAGGCGGATGCGCTGTGCCTCGCCGCCCGAGAGCGATCCGGCCGCCCGCGCGAGGTCGAGGTAGTCCAGGCCGACGTCGAGCAGGAACCCGAGCCGGGCGTTGATCTCCTTGAGGACCTGGGCGGCGATGACCATGTCCCGGTCGGACAGCTCGAGCTCGCGCAGGAACTTCGCGCTGTCGGACAGCGACATCTGCGCGACCTCGGCGATGGACTTGCCGCCCACCGTCACCGCGAGCACGACCGGCTTGAGGCGCGTGCCCTCACAGGTCGGGCAGGGCACGGTGCGCATGTACCCCTCGAGCCGGTCGCGGCTGAACTCGCTCTCGGTCTCGGAGTGGCGGCGCCGCACCCACGGGATGACGCCCTCGTAGTCGGTGTAGTACGAACGTGTGCGCCCGAAGCGGTTGCGGTAACTGACGTGCACCTGGGTGTTGTGGCCCTCCAGCAGCGCCTTGCGCGCCTTGCGGGGCAGGTCCTCCCAGGGGGTGTCCATGGTGACGCCGAGCGCGTCGGCGACCGCCTGCAGGATGCGCTCCCAGTACCCGGTGTTGGGACCGCTCGCCCACGGCGCGATGGCGCCCTCGGACAGCGACTTGGCCGGGTCGGGCACCAGCAGGTCGGGGTCGACCTCCATGCGTGTGCCCAGACCGGAGCAGTCGGGGCAGGCGCCGTAGGGGGCGTTGAAGGAGAACGAACGCGGCTCGAGCTGCTCGAAGGACAGGTCGTCGTAGGGGCAGTACAGGTGCTCGGAGAAGACCTTCTCGCGGTCGGGGTCACCCTCGGCCACGTCCACGAAGTCGAGCACGATGGTGCCGCCGGCGAGCTTGAGCGCCGTCTCCACGGAGTCGTTGAGGCGCCCGCGCGAGGAGGGCTTGACCGAGAGGCGGTCCACGACCACGGAGATGTCGTGCTTGTCGTAGCGGCCGAGTTTGGGCGCCTCGTCCAGGCGCACGGCCTGCCCGTCGACGACGGCGCGGGTGAAGCCCTTGGTCTGTAGGTCCTTGAACAGCTCCAGGTACTCGCCCTTGCGGCCGCGCACGACCGGCGCCAGGACCTGGAACCGGGTTCCCTCGGCCATGTCGAGGACCCGGTCGACGATCTGCTGCGGGCTCTGCCGCGCGATCTCACGCCGGCACTCGGGGCAGTGCGGGGTGCCCACGCGCGCCCACAGCAG
Source organism: Nocardiopsis coralli (assembly GCF_014892575.1). Taxonomy (GTDB): domain Bacteria; phylum Actinomycetota; class Actinomycetes; order Streptosporangiales; family Streptosporangiaceae; genus Nocardiopsis; species Nocardiopsis coralli. The sequence continues at coordinate 203,048 of NZ_JADBGI010000010.1, forward strand.
GCGCAGGTAGTCGTAGACCTCGGTGATGGTGCCGACGGTCGACCGGGGGTTGCGGCTGGTCGACTTCTGGTCGATGGAGACCGCCGGGGAGAGCCCCTCGATGAAATCGACGTCGGGCTTGTCCATCTGGCCCAGGAACTGCCGGGCGTAGGCCGACAGGGACTCGACGTAGCGCCGTTGTCCCTCGGCGAAGATCGTGTCGAAGGCCAGGGAGGACTTGCCCGAACCGGACAGGCCGGTGAACACGATCATGGAGTCGCGCGGCAGCTCCAGCGAGACGTCCTTGAGGTTGTGCTCGCGGGCTCCCTGGACGACCAGGTTTTGTTCGACCATCGAGTGAGACATCCTTCGGCTTGAGCGCACGGGAGGCGGGCTCGCCGCGGCGACGGCCGGCCCGTGTGGCATGGCGGCACGGCGGTCGAACTGCCCCGTGAGGCGCCCGCGCGACCGCTGGTATCGGTCCGGTCGCCGTGCGGGCGGATGGAGGGTGACGCGCCTGTGGTCCGTCCGACCAGACTAACGACGGGGGACGACGCTTTCTTCCCGAACGGGAAGTGGCGGCACCCCCACCGCGTCACCGCGAGGAGTACCGCCACTATAGACGAACACCCGTTCGAATTCAGCCGAAGGACACGGGGCGCCGCGTGGGATCCGCGACGCCCAGTGGACTCAGGAACGGTCGGAGGAGGCTTCGGAGCTCTCCAGCTCCTCCTCGCGACGCTTGTCGATACGGGTCTTGACGAGGCTGCCCACGACGGTGACCGTCATGACGCCGAGGATCACGGTCAGGGACAGGCCGATGCCGACCTCGGGCACGTGCACCCCGTTCTCGTGGAGCGCGTGCAGGATCATCTTCACACCGATGAACAGCATGATCGCCGACAGGCCCCAACTGATGTAGGCCAGGCGGTCCATGAGCCCCGCCAGCAGGAAGTACAGCTGACGCAGGCCCATGAGGGCGAAGGCGTTGGCGGTGAAGACGATGTAGGCGTCCTGGGTCAGGCCGAAGATCGCCGGGATCGAGTCCACCGCGAAGACCAGGTCGATCACGCCGATCGCGACGATCACGAGCAGCATCGGGGTGATGTAGCGGGTCCCGTCGATCTTCACGGTCATCTTCGCGCCGTGGTAGTCCTGCGTCACCGGCCAGAAGCGCTTGATGCCGCGCACGACCGGGTTCTGCGTGAAGTCCTTCTGGTCCTCCTCGCCCTTCACGTGGTCGCGCACGATCTTGTACGCGGTCCAGATGAGCAGGATGCCGAAGAGGTAGAAGACCTCGCTCCAGGCGTTGATGACCTGGGCGCCCAGGATGATGAAGAAGCCGCGCATCACGATCGCTATGACGATGCCGACGAGCAGGACCTCGTGCTGGTACCTGCGGGGCACGGCGAACGCGCTGATGAGCAGGTAGAACACGAACAGGTTGTCGATGCTCAGGCTCTTCTCGGTGACGAACCCGGCGAAATACTCCGCGCCGGCGGTCGTCCCGCCGAAGTACATGACACCGAGCCCGAAGACCACCGCGATGGCGATGTAGAAGGCCGCCCACCACGCTGCCTGGCGGGTCCCGAACTCGCTCGGGCCCTTCTTCTTGCTCCAGGGGTGGTCGACGATGATGAGGTCAAGGACCAGGATCGCGACCATCGCGCCGATGGTGGCGATCCATACCCACAGGGGAACGTTCACGGACGTCTACTCCTCCGGTCTGAGTGCGCGCGAGCGTTGTGCACGCACGACGAACAGCCGGAGGTCTCTCCCGCCCGTGCCCGCAGGGCTCGGACCGGCGGAACCGGGAACACGTCCTTGTGCTCCGTGATGACGGCGCCGCCGCGGTAGGGATACTCCCCTCGCGTCAAAAAATGCGGCCACGGTGCAGCCCACGCAGGGCATTGACCGTTGGCCGACCCCAAGCATGCCATCAAATCCCTCTCTGAGGAAGTCGCGGCCGGGGTGGCATCCGTCGCTCCACCGGGCCACACCGGCGTCACCAACGCGCGACGCCCGCGTAGACGCCGAGCGCGGCCTCCACGGCGTCCTCCTCGGTGGGCAGGGCCTCGGCGGCCTCACGGGAACGTGTGCGCAGGTCGGCGCGGAGGCGGTCGTCGTCCAGGACCCGCCCCACGGCGGCGGCGAAGGCCTCCGGTTCGCCCGGGGGCACGAGCAGGACGGTGCCGGCGTACAGGTCGGGGATGCCGCCCACCCGGGTGGAGACCACCGGGAGCCCGGCCCGCAGCGCCTCCATGATGACCAGGGAGGGCCCTTCCCACCGGCTGGTGAGGCAGAACACGTCGGCGGCGGCGAGGAGGTCGGCCACGTCGGTGCGGTGTCCGAGCATCCGTACGTCGGCGTCGATCTCGGCGGCGGTGTCGTGCAGGCTCCCCCACAGGGGCCCGTCGCCGGCGATGGCGATGACGGGGTCGGGGACCCGGTCGGCGAGGGCGGGCGCCGCGGCCAGCAGGGTGTCCAGGCCCTTCTGTTCGACGAGGCGGCCGATGGTCAGCACGAGCGGCCGTTCGGGCAGGACGGCGAGGTCGGCGCGGGTGTGCTCGCGCCCGTTGAGGGGTTTGCCGACGTGCGGGGCGGCCACGACCGCAGGGCGGGCGTCCCGGGCCCCGGCTGCGCTGAGCCGTTCGACGAGGTCGCCGGAGACACCGAGGCACACGTCGGCGCGGCGGGCGACGATGCGTTCCAGGAGCGGGTGGATCGCGGTACGCACACCGGTGATCTCGGGCGGGGCGTTGTGCACGGTCACGACGAGGGGGCCGACCCCGGCCAGGGCGCACAGGGCCCCGGCGCGGACCCCGTGGGCGTGCACGATGTCGGCGTTGCGCAGCAGGGCCCGCAGCCGCAGGACCGACCCGGTGTCCCCCAGGTCCGGGTCGGGGCCGATCGGGACGGGTGAGAAACGCAGCCCCGCCTCGGTGAAGCCGATGTCCCGTTCGGTCTCGGCCGGGCCGACCACAGCCACCTGGTGTCCGCGTGCGGCCAGCCCGACCCCGAGCGAGCGCACGTGCCGTCCCAATCCACCACTGCTGGTTCCCACCACCAGCGCGATCCTGGCGTTCACCGCTCCCCCTCTGCGCTCTCGGTCCCTGGACCCTGCCTACCCGGACGCGGCCCACCCGCAGGTGGGGGCACGCCGGTCACCGGTGCTCCGTCCGGCGGCGCGTGGCGGCCCGGTCCCGGACCGTGCGCAGGGCCGAGCGGTCGACCAGGGCGGCGACCACGGCGAAGAGCGCGACGGCCACCAGACCGCTGCCCGTCGCGGCCACGAGCGCCTCGGCCACACCCACGGGGTCCATGCGTTCGGCCAGGGCTCGGCCGAGTGTGCCCCCGGCGAGACCTCCGAGCACGGCGGCGGCCAGCGAACGTCCGAGGCCGTGCAGAGCGGCGCGCCCGTGTGCCCCGGCCACACCGGCGCACAGCAGGGCCGCGGCCAGGCTGAGGCCGACGGTGGCAGCCGTTCCGAGCCCGGCGATGATCCAGCCGGTCGGCAGGGCCCACACGAGCACCACGGCGCACACCATCACTACGAGCCACCCGGTCACCTGCGCGGCGGCGGCCCGGCGGCCGTGCTGCGAGGCGTACAGGGCGCGGCTGAGCAGGGCCAGGAGGCCGAACCCGACCACGCCGGGCGCGTAGGCGGTCAGGGCCCGTTCGAGAGGAAGGGGGTCCTGTTGGGCGAAGACCAGGGCGATCGGCGGGGCGGCCGCCGCCAACCCGGTTCCGACGGCCGCGGTGACCACCACGCAAGCCCGTGCGGCGCCGGAGACCAGGGAGGTGAAACCCGTCCGGTCGTGCTCGGCCACGGCCACGGCCAGGGCGGTGAAGGCGCTGGTGGCGATGGGCACGGCGATGACCCCGTACGGCAGGGTGAACAGCGCCCAGGCGTAGGTGTAGAGCACCGAGGCGCCCGCGCCGCCGCCCCAGTTGGCGAGCGCGACCGACAGCAGCAGGCACAGCTGCATCGCGACCAGGGGCAGCAGGGCGGCCAGGGCCAGACCGCGCACACGTTCGGCCGCCCCCGGCGGGAAGGCCAGCCGGGGCCGCAACCGCAGACGCAGGCGTGAGGCGGGACCGATGACGGTGAGGAACAGGACGGCGACGCCGACCGTCGTGCCGGCCGAGAGCACGAGCTCGGCGGCCAGGGGCAGTCCGGCCAGGTCCTGGCGGTGCCCGGAACCCAGCGGGACGAAGGCCAGGTAGAAACCGATGACGACCAGGCTGGAGACGAGCGGGGCCAGTGCCGGGCCCATGAACCGGCCGTGGGCCTGCAGCACCCCGTAAAGGACCGCAGCGAGGCCGTAGAAGACGATCTGGGGGGTGAAGACGATGAGCATGCGGGCCGCCACCGACAGCAGGTCACCGGCGTCGCATCCGCGTCCGGCCCCGAGCATGAACACCATCGCCGGGTGGGACAGCAGCGCCAGGAGGGCCGACAGGGGCACGGACAGCACCAGCACCCAGGTGACGAGCGCCGAGGCGGTCCGGGACACGTAGGTGTGGTCGCCCCTGCGTGCCGCGGCCGCCAGGACCGGGACGGCCACGGCGGCCAGGGCCCCTCCGATGACGATCTCGAACAGGACCGAGGGCAGTTGGTTGGCGGTGACGTAGGCGGTGCCCAGGCAGGTGTCGCCGACGGTCTGGGAGAAGACGACCGTGCGCCCGAACCCGGCCAGGCGGGCCCCGACGGTGACCACCGCGATCAGCACCGCCGCCGTTCCGACGTCGCGTGTCACCCCGCCACCGGGGAACGGTCGCCGCGCCGCGGTCCCCTCACGCGCACCTGCCCCACCGGTCGATTCCGCGCAGTGCCGGGACCCGGTCGATGGCACCGGAGAAGCTGATGCGTTCGCTGACCAGGATCAGGGCCACGGCCCCGACCAGCAGGCTCAGGCGGGCGCGGCGGCTGCCCCGGGCCGCGGCGGCCACACCGAGTGCGGCGCCCAGGGCGTTGGCGCCGGCGTCGCCAAGCATGGTGCGTTCGGCGAGCTCGTCGGGCAGCAGGGCGGCCGAGGCCCCCACGACCGGGCCGACCAGGGGCGCGGCGGAGGTGGCCAGGGCAGGGCTTGCGCCGAGGAGGACCACTTTCGTGGCGCGTCCGGGGCGCAGGTCGAAGAGGTTGACGAGGTTGGCCCCGGCGGCGATGAGCGCCCCGTCCAGGAGGGTGTCGAGCGGGCCCCTTCGCAGCAGAGCGGCGGCTGCCGCCCCCGTGGTGGCGATACCGAGCATCTTGACGGCCCCGGTGGTCAGGCGTCCGTGCGCCAGGGCGCCCAGGTGCCCGCGCAGGCCCCGGTCGCCGCCGTCCCCGCCGAGGTCGTCGTGGGCGCCGAAGGCCGCCGCACCCGTGGCGGCCAGGTTGAGGGCGGCACGGGTTCGCGGTGTCAGGCCGGGACAGACCGCGGCGGCCGCGCAGACCCCGCCGACCAGGGCGGTCCCCTCGTGGAGGGTGACGGTGCGGCCGCGGAAGTTGCTGCGCCGCCAGGCCTCGGGGCGGTCGGCCGACCCGGATGCCGCGCGGGCGCGGCGCAGGCGCGCACGAACCGTGGGGACACGGCGGGTGAGCAGGGCGTAGGAGGCACGGGCGGCCACCGCACCCAGCACGGCCCCGGCCACACCGTGGCCGAGGCTGCGGGCTCGGGAGACGGGGCGCGGGGGCAGGACCTGCACGGGCCTCAGCCTCCGTCCCGGGCGGTGCGCCGCGCCTCGTCGTCGAGATCGCGCACCTCACCGCCGTCCTCCAGCGCTGCGGGCAGGGGGTCGGGCAGGAACCCCTGGGTCCCCTCCCCGATCCCGAAGGATCCGCCGTCGCCCTGGACCTCGGCCGAGAGCGCCAGGACGGTGACGACGTCGCCGACGGCCCGGCCGGCCACGTCGACCGTGCTGTAGGGCACCTGCCCCTCGCGGACCTGGGCGAGCATGTGGCCGTGGTCGGCGGAGGAGGGGTCTGCGGCGAGCACGGTGGGCCCGACCTCGGCGTGCAGGGCTTCGGTGAGTGTGTCGAGCGCGGCCCCGGTCGTCTCACCCTCCGCGCCCTGTTCGGCGGTCTCCTCCCCGGGGGCGACCACGACGAGCGCGTCGGCGGCCTCGGCGGGGCTGCCTGTGACGGTGAGGAGCTCGGCCTCGTCGAAGGCCGACAGGGCAGCCTCGGCGTCGTGGCTGCCCCGGTCGTCGGAGGCGGGTTCGGCTCCGGCGTCCGCCCCGTCACCGTCGGAGCCCCGGTCGCCGCCGGAGGAGGCCAGGGCGCGGCCGAGTTCGGTTCCGGCCTTGGTGTGGGGGCTGCCCGCGAGGTCGTCGGCCTCGGGTGAGACCTGCACGGCGAGCTCGTCGAGGAAGGTCGCCTCGCCCTCGTTCAGGAACTTCTCGGAGAGCTCGACCCGGCCGGCCGCTTCGCCCCCGGCCTGTTCGATACGCCGGTCCAGGGAGGTGAGCGTGTTCTCGTCGGCCCCGGGGGCGGCGACGGTGACCACGTCCAGGTCCAGGAGCCGGTCCTCGAGCAGGTCGCCGGCGGCGGCGTCGACCATCTCGTCGGCGCCGTTGCCGACCCGTTCGGAGACGTCGCGTTCGGTGCGCAGGTCCTCGCTCTGGCCGCGCAGGTCGGCCGTCTCGGACTTGAGGGTGTCCAGCAGCGGGTCCTGGAGCATGGTGGACCCCAGGGCCAGCCCCACCGTCAGCGCCAGGAACACCGCGATGATGGAAACCAGGTGGTAGCGGAAGTCGATCACGTGAGCAGCCCCGTCAGCCAGTAGGAGAAGGTGTCCCAACGCGCGGCGAGAAAGGTCAGGTAGACCTGCCCCGCGGGTGAGCTGACGGCCGCGACCACGATGGTGAGCAGGCACGCGGCGACCAGCCCGGTCAGCGCCCACGGGGAGATCCGGGAACGGTAGAGGCGGCTCACGCCCTTGGCGTCGACGAGTTTGCCGCCGACCCGGAGCCGGGTCAGGAAGGTGCTGGCCATCCCCGAGCGGCCCTTGTCCAGGAACTCCTCGAGGGTGGCGTGGGCACCGACCGCCACGATGAGGTCGGCGCCGGATCCGTCGGCGAGCATCATGGCCACGTCCTCGCTGGTGCCGGTGGCCGGGAAGACGACCGCCTTGTGGCCCAGGTCGGTGATGCGGTCCATGCCCGGGGCGCGCCCGTCGCGGTAGGCGTGCACGACCAGTTCGGCGCCGCCGGAGAGCGCGCGGTCCGAGACGGAGTCGAAGTCGCCGACGATGATGTCGGGCCGGAGCCCGGCCTCGAGCACGGCGTCCGCCCCGCCGTCGACGGCGATGACGACGGGACGGAACTCGCGGATGTAGGGGCGCAGCGCGGTGAGGTCCTCGCGGTAGTGGTATCCGCGGACCACGATGAGGACGTGGCGTCCCTCGATGCCGGTGTCGATGGCGGGGATGCCGATGCCGTCGAGCAGCAGGTCGCGCTCGCGCTGGAGGTAGGCCATGGTGTTGGCGGCGAAGGCCTCCAGCTGGGTGGAGAGCCCTGCGCGGGCGCCGGCCATGGCTGCCTCGACCGACACGGGGTCCTGGACGGTCCCGCGGGCGACGGGTTCGTCGCCGCGGTAGAGGGTGTCGCCCTCCAGGCGCAGGCGCTCGCCCTCGCGCACGCGGGTGAGGGCCTCGGGGTCGGCGTCGTCGACCAGGGGGATGCCCGCGCCCACGATGAGCTCGGGTCCCTGGTTGGGGTAGCGGCCGCTGATGCTGCGGGCGACGTTGACCACGGCCGAGACACCGCAGGCGACGAGGGCCTCCGCGCTGACGCGGTCGAGGTCGGCGTGGTCGATGACGGCGATGTCGCCGGGTCGCAGACGCTTGGTCAGGTTCTTGGTGCGGCGGTCGGCGCGGACGGGGGCCTCCTGCCGACCGGGTGCCTCCACCTGCGTGCGGCGCAACCGCAGGACCGTGGCGCTGAGCGCATCCGATACGTTCATCGCTCGCATGATGTCAGAGCACAACTACCCGGAGTCATGACATGGGACGGGCAGGAGTGTTCGGGACAAACCCCCACCCGCCGTGCGACAGGCACGACAGCACAGCGTCGCGCCCGGACGTGCCGGACGCGACGCGGCGGTGACGGAGGGGAGGCGGGGGTCAGGCGGTGGGCAGGGCCCGTTCGGGGTCGGCGTTGCCCAGCAGCTCCTCGGCGTGGGCCCGGCCCAGCTCGGAGTCCTCCAGGCCGGCCAGCATCCGGGACAGCTCCCGCACCCGGCCGTCGCGGTCCAGGCGCACCACACCGCTCTCGGTGACCAGCCCTTCGGTGGACTTCTCCACCACCAGGTGCGCGTCGGCGAACGCGGCGACCTGCGGCAGGTGGGTGACCACGATGACCTGGGCGCGACGGGCCAGACGGGCCAGACGGCGGCCGATCTCGACCGCGGCCTTGCCGCCCACACCCGCGTCGACCTCGTCGAAGACGAACGTGGGCACGGGGTCGGCGCCGGCGAAGACGACCTCGATGGCCAGCATGACCCGCGAGAGTTCACCGCCCGAGGCACCCTTGTTCAGGGGCAGCGGGCGGGCGCTGGGGTGCGGGGCCAACAGGAGTTCGACCTCGTCGAGGCCGTGCGGTCCGAACTCCTCGCCGGTCGTGATGCGGACGCTGACACGCGCGTGCGGCATCGCGAGCGCGGTCAGCTCCTCGGTGACGGCGTCCCCGAACCGGTCGGCGGCCTCCTCGCGCAGCCGGGTCAGCTCCTGGGCCGACTCGGACATCGCGGTGTGCAGCTCCTCGGTCTCCGCGCGCAGCTGTTCGATGCGGTCGTCGTCGCCGTCCAGGTCGGCCAGGCGCTTGGCGGCGTTCTCCGACCACGCGAGCACGTCGTCGGTGGTCTCGCCGTACTTGCGGCTCAATTGGGTCAGCAGCGCACGGCGTTCCTGGATCTCGGCCAGGCGGGCGGGGTCGGCGTCGACGGACTCGGCGTAGGAGGCCAGCTCGGTGGCGGCGTCGGTGAGGATGTAGGACGCCTCGTCCAGCCGGTCGCCGAGCGCGGCGAGCTCGGCGTCGTGCTCGCGCACCGCCGCGACCGCGCTCCGGGCCGACGACAACAGCGCGGCCACGTCGACCTCCACGTCCGAGGCGGGGTCGCCTGCCAGGGCCTCGTGGGCGGTGGTGGCCGCCATGCGCAGGCCGTCGGCGTGGGCCAGGCGGGTCTCCTCGGCCAGGAGTTCGGCGTCCTCACCCGGCTGGGGTTCGGCCGCGGCGATCTCCTCCACGCCGAACCGGAGCATGTCCGCCTCCTGGGCTCGCTCGCGGGCCCGCTCGACGATCTCCTCGAGTTCCCCGGCGAGCTCCCGGTGGCGCCGGTAGGCCGCGGCGTAGCGCTTGATCTCCTTGGCGAGCCCCTCCCCCGCGAAGCGGTCCAGGGCCGAACGCTGCCGGTCGGTGCGCAGCAGGCGCTGTTGGTCGGACTGACCGTGCACCGCCACGAGGTCGTCGGCGAGGTAGGACAGCAGGCTGACCGGGGCCGAACGCCCGCCCATCGTGGCCCGCGAACGCCCCTCGGAGGAGACCGCACGCGTCAGGATGAGTACGTCGTCGTCGATGTCGCCGCCTGCCTCGAAGACACGGGAGGCCACCCGGCCGTCCTCGGGAACCGTCAGGCGCCCCTCGACGGAGGCGCGCTCGGCCCCGGGCCGTACGCGCTGCGGATCGGCACGCCCCCCGAAGAGCAGACCGAGCCCGGTGACCACCATGGTCTTACCGGCGCCGGTCTCACCCGTGACCACGGTCAGCCCCGGTGACAGCTCCAGAACGGCGTCGTCAATGACCCCGAGCCCCTGGATACGGACTTCTTCGAGCACCGATCCCTCTCCTGATTGTCGACGCCACTGTCCACGCGCGTACACACACGCGTGCACGGCGTGCCAGGGAGTGCTCCCCGGTCAGCGGCCGTGCTCACCCCTGCCGCGCCATCCGGCGACCGGCAGACCGAACTTGGCCACCAGTCGGTCCGTGAACGGGGCCCGGTGCAACCGGGCCAACCGGACCGGCGTATCGGCACGGGTGATCTCGATTCGTGCCCCTGCGGGCAATTCGACCATACGCCGTCCGTCGCACCACAGCACCCCAGGCACCGTCTCGGGCAGCACCTCGAAGGCCACCGGCGTGTGCGGACCGACCACGAGAGGCCGCGCGAACAGGGCATGTGCGCTCAGCGGCACCACGAGGAGGGCGTCCACGTCCGGCCAGACCACCGGGCCGCCGGCGGAGAACGCGTGCGCGGTCGAACCGGTGGGGGTCGCGCACACGACACCGTCGCACGCCCAGCGCGAGAGGGGACGGCCGTCGATCTCCAGTATGGTCTCCAGGACCCGCCGCGCGTCGCCCTTCTCCAAGGTCGCATCGTTGAGCGCCCAGGTCCGGGCCGACGGGGTGCCCTCGTTGCGGCCGTTGTGGAAGACCGCCACGTCCAGCGTCATGCGCTCCTCGACGGCGTAGTCGCGCTCGACCACACTGCGCACGGTCTCGCCGAGGTCCTCGCGTTCGGCCTCGGCCAGGAACCCCACGTGCCCGAGGTTCACGCCCAGCAGCGGCGCCCCGGCGGGGCGGGCCAGCTCGGCGGCGCGCAACAGGGTTCCGTCGCCGCCCAGGACCATGACGAGCTCGACCCCCCGCGCGGCATCGTCGTCCTCCACCGCCTCGACCGGGGTGAGCTCGAAACCGGCCTGGGCCAGCTCCTCCACCTCGTCCTTGAGCATGCGCACGTTCAGGCCCTCACGGGTGAGGCTGTCGTGCACGAGCTGGGCGCTGCGCAGCGCCGCGGGCCGACCGGTATGGGCCAGCAGGAGAACACTGCGTCCCCTGGTCATCGCCGTCCCCTCAACATTGTCTCCCTACGAGGGAGTGGTGCCCGCACCCGGGTCCCTCGGCCGGGACACGTTACCCAACCACCCGGGCGCGCTGCCACGCGGTCCGGACGCGCCTGCGCGCGCCCCTGAAGGTCTGCCCGCCCTACCGAGGGCCCTCTTCGATGGCGCGGGCCAGCACGGCCGGGTCCAGGGGCCCGGCACCGGCACGCATCCACAGGAAGTACTCGACGTTGCCCGAGGGTCCGGGCAGCGGGCTCGCCGCGACGTCGACCACACCGAGCCCCAGCGTGTGCGCGTGGTCGGCCACGGAAGTGACGGCATCGGCCCGCATCTCGGGTTCGCGCACCACACCGCCGGCGCCCACACGTTCCTTGCCGACCTCGAACTGCGGCTTGACCATGAGCACGAAGTCGGCGTCGGGGTCGGCGCACTCGCGCAGCGGCCCGAGCACCAGCGTGAGTGAGATGAAGGACAGGTCACCCACGACCAGGTCGGGGCGGGGTTCACCGATCTGTTCGGGGGTCAGCTCACGCACGTTCACACGTTCCATGACCCGGACCCGGTCGTTGCTGCGCAGGGCCCAGGCCAGCTGCCCGTACCCGACGTCGACCGCGGTCACCTGGGCGGCGTTGCGGCGCAGGAGCACGTCGGTGAACCCGCCGGTGGAGGCGCCGGCGTCCAGGGCCCGGCGGCCGGAGACGTCGAGTGAGAACGCGTCCAGGGCCCCGAGGAGTTTGTGGGCCCCGCGCGAGACGTAGGGGGGTTCGTCGGAAGGGGTGCGCACGACGATGGGCTGGTCGGTGCCGACCTGGGAGGCGGCCTTGGAGGCCACCATCCCCGCGACCTTGACCGACCCGCTCTCGATGATCTCGGCCGCGTGACCGCGGGAACGGGCCAGCCCGCGGCGGACCAGTTCGGCGTCGAGCCGACTACGTTTTGCCATGGTCAACAAGGATACCGGCGCTCACGGCGCGGTGTCGGTCCCCTGGTCCAGAGAGCCCAGCACCGCCGAGAGTTCCTGGTGGAGGCTGTCGAAGACCTCCACGTGCTCGGCGGTGGGGCGCTCGTCCAGCTCGGCGAGGCGTTCCTTGGTGGCCTCGAGCGTACGTCGGGCCAACTCGGCGGGTTCCATGACCTCTCCCCGATCTGCGGCTGCGGATCGACCCGACTGTATCGCCCGTGGGGCCGTGCGCGGCCGGTCCTACTTCTTGGTCTTGGCCTTGGTGGTGCGCTTGGCCGCCGGCTTGGCCTTGGTGGTCCTGCTCTTGGCGGGTTTGGAACCGGACCTGGCCTGGCCCGAGCCGGTGCCGCCGGAGGTCTTCGCCGGTGTCCCGGTGGTCTCGGCGTCGGCCTGAGGCGCCTCGTCGGTGGCCTGCTCGGTGTCGGTCCCGGCGTCGGCCTGCTCCGACACCTCGGAGGCCTCCGGGACCGCAGGGGTCTCGGAGGCCTCGGGGGCCTCGTCCGCTGCGGTGTCCGGGGCCGGGGCGTCGGGGGTCTCCGGCCGGGGCTCGGTGACCGACTCGGAGGGCTGCGCGGTGGCGGAGGCGTCCACTGACAGTGCGCGCTCGACCGCGTGGCGGGCGGCCAGGCGGCGTTCCAGTTCGGCGACCCGGCGGGACAGGCGCTCGTGCTCGCTGCGCGGAACCACGTCCATGGTCTCCAGCTGGCGGCCGACCTCCTCCCGCACCAGGTCGGCGATGGCGGCCCGGTTGGCCTGGCTGGTCTCGATGAGCTCACCGGCCAGCACCTGGATGCTCTGTCCCACCCGCGGGGCTGACTCGCCCTCGACCGGGGCGGCCGCGCCCGTGGACCGTCCGTCGCTGCGCAACAGCGCGCGGGCCGCGGCGACCGCGTCGCGGCGGGAGAGTTCGGTGAGGCCATTGGCGGCATCGAGATAGGTGCGTACCGCGTCGACGACCATGGTGGAGGTACTCCTTGGAGCGCGTGAGTTTGCAGGCAGGGTCACAGGGGCACGAGGAGCGGGGCGGAACTCGCGCGTTGACGGGGGATCCGGCCACAACGCTACCGGTGCGGCCGACGCCGCGGCACGGGATCCGCAGAGGTCTTCTGCTTCGTCACCTTGGCCACGGAAGACCCCCGTTTCACACCGGTTGAGGCATCATGAGCCCATGAGCAGCATCGACGCCTGCCTCGACGGCTTCGCCCTCATCAACCGGCGCATCCTCGAGCAGCCACGGCAGGAACGGGACCGCCGCATCGACGAACGCAGCGTCGCCGTGGTCGTGCCCGACCTGGACACCACGTTCCGGCTCCGTCTCACGCCCGAGGGCCTGGCCGACCTCACGCACCACACCGGCGGGACGCACCTCTCCCCCGCGCAGGTCACCGTCACCGTGGGCGGTGACGACCTCGTCGCGATCGCGGAGGACCGCCTCAGCGCCAAACTCGCCCTGGCCACACGCCGTGTCAAGGTCAACGCGTCCCTGGGCGACCTGTTGCGTATGCGTTCGCTGCTCGGGTGAGCACACCGTCCATGCCCGGGTACCGTTCTGGGATGTCTGCCCACGCTCTCGATCTGGCCCCGTTCCGGGGTCTGCGTTACGCCGCTCCCGACGTCGACCGTTTCATCGACGACGGGTTCGACGTCTCCCGCCTCCTCGCACCGCCCTACGACGTCCCGGACGCGCGTGAGGCACGAGAGCTGCAGCGCTCCGACCCCCACAACGCCGCCCGCGTCACCTTGCCCTTCGAGCTGACCCGGGAGACGCATCCCCGGTACCGGGCCGCCGCGGCGTTGCTGCACCGGTGGGTGCGGGACGGGGTGCTCGCGCAGGACCCCGGGCCGGCGCTCTACGTCTACGAACAGATCACCCCGGACGGTGTGCGCCAACGCGGCCTCGTCGGGGCCCTGGACCTCGACTCGCCCGTCCGCCCCCACGAGGACGTGGCCGAGGCACCGGTCCAGGACCGTTTCCGGCTCATGCGCGCCGCCCGGGCCAACCTCGAGCCGATCTTCCTCGTCTACCGCGGTGCCGGCGGCGCGGCCTCCCGAGCTACCGAGGACCGGGGGCAGGAACCCCTGCTCACCACCCGCACAGGCGACGGAGCCGAGCACCGCCTGTGGGCGATCACCGACCCCTCGACCATCGCCGACGTGCGCGCCGACCTCGCCGACCGCTCGGCCCTGATCGCCGACGGTCACCACCGCTACGCCGCCTACCGGCAGTTGCACCGCACCGAGTCGGATTCCGGGTGGCGCCGCGGGCTGGCGCTGCTGGTGGACAGCGACACCCACCCGCCCCACCTGGGCGCGATCCACCGGGTCCTGCCCGGGACCGACCCCGGCCGTCTCCTGGATCTCGCCCGCGGGGTCGCCGAGGTCGAACCGGTCACCGCGCTCACAGCTCAGGACACCGAGGGACCGGCCGTGGTCCTGGCCGACCCCGACGGGGGCGCCCACCTGGTGCACGGGTTCGACGAGGCGCTGCTGGCCGCGCGTATGCCGGGCCGGTCCGAGCGGTGGCGGAACCTGCCCACCTCCGTCCTGCACGAGGTCCTCCTGCCGTTGTGGGGCGTGGCCGAGGAGCGGGTGCGCATGGTGCACGACAGCCCGGACGAGGCCGTGGCGGCTGCACGAAGCGAGAGCGGAACCGCGGTGATCGTGCCATCGTTGTCCGTGGACCAGGTCTACGCCGTGGCCGACCACGGCGAGCTCACCCCCCGAAAGTCCACGTCCTTCGGCCCCAAACCCCGCACCGGCCTGGTCATGCGGCTGTTGGACCGACCCCCCGAGGAGCCATGGCCGACCGAACCCTCTGCACGCGGGCGTCGCTGACCGCCGACCTGACCCGCCTGGGGCTCGCCCCGGGCACAACCGTGCTCGTACACAGTTCGCTGAAATCGCTGGGATGGGTGTGCGGCGGGGCTCCCGCCGTGGTGCTGGCCCTGGCCGACGCGGTGGGCCCCGAGGGGACCGTGGTCGTGCCCACCCAGAGCGGCGAGTACTCCGACCCCGCCGGGTGGCAGAACCCGCCGGTACCCGAGTCGTGGTGGGAGACCATCCGTGAGCACATGCCCGCCTACGACCCCGCGGTGACGCCGACGGCCGGGATGGGGCGGGTGGCCGACCAGCTGCGGACCTGGCCCGGGGCCGTGCGCAGCGCCCACCCGCAGGTCTCCTTCGCGGCGCTCGGGGCCCGGGCGCGCGAGCTCATGGAGCCCCACCCGCTGGACGACGGCCTGGGCCCGGATTCGCCGCTGGGGCGTATGGCCGGGTCCGGCGCACAGGTGCTCTTCCTCGGCACCGGGTACGCCACGTGCACGGCGTTCCACCTCGCCGAGTACCGGCTGCCCGTCACCCCGCGCATGACCTGCGGTGCCCCGGTGCGCGACGCCTCCGGGGAGCGGGTGTGGCAGCAGTACACCGACGTGGCGCTGGACGAGCGGGACTTCACCGGTATCGGCATGGCCCTCGAACGGGCACGGCACGTCACCGTGGGCCCGGTGGGTACGGCCACGGCACGATTGTTCCCCATGGGCGAGGCCGTTGACTTCGCCACCGGGTGGATGCGGCGCCACCGCACCGTGCCGAAGCCGTCCTGAGCCGCGCCCGTGCGACACAGCCCACCCCGTCCGGGACCATCCGCGAGCCGCCGGATCCGGGTGCTGCCCATAACCTGGGGGACGTCCCCTGCCACCACCATGATGAACGGGTCCGCCTCCATGACGCTGCGCGCCTCCGAACGTCCCCTCGACGAGATCCACGACGCGATGCTCCTGGACCTGGACGGTGTGGTCTACGTCGG
Source organism: Nocardiopsis coralli (assembly GCF_014892575.1). Classification (GTDB taxonomy): domain Bacteria; phylum Actinomycetota; class Actinomycetes; order Streptosporangiales; family Streptosporangiaceae; genus Nocardiopsis; species Nocardiopsis coralli. The sequence goes on from NZ_JADBGI010000010.1 coordinate 218,619, forward strand.
CCCGAACGCCGTTCCCGCGGCGCCGGGGGCGGTCGGCAAGGCCCGCGCAGCCGGCGCGAAGGTGGCGTTCGTGACCAACAACGCCGGGCGCACCCCCGGGCGCATCGCCGACCACCTCACCGACCTCGGTGTGGAGGCCGTTCCGCGGGACGTGGTCACCTCCGCCGAGGCCGCCGCCCGGCTCATCGCGGAGCGTTACCCGGAGGGCTCGGAGGTCCTCGTCATCGGCGACACCGGTCTGCGCCAGGCCGTGCGCCGCAGTGGGATGCGCCCGGTCACGGTCGATTCCGGATCGGTCGTCGCCGTCGTACAGGGGTACTCGCGATCCATGGCGCGCGACCTGCTCGACCAGGGGGTGCTCGCCGTCGCGCGCGGTGCGTTCTTCGTCGCCAGCAACGCCGACGCCACCGCCCCGAGCGAGTGGGGCAACACCCCCGCCAACGGGGCGTTCGTCCAGGTGATCCGACACGCCACCGGGGTGGACCCGGTCGTGGCCGGCAAGCCGATGCGCCCGCTGCACCAGGAGGGCATGCTGCGCACGGGTGCCCGCAACCCGCTCATCGTCGGCGACCGTCTCGACACCGACATCGAGGGCGCCGTCACCCACGGGGCCGCCGGCATGCTCGTGCTGTCGGGGGTGGCCACGCCCGCCGAGGTGCTGGCGGCACCCGAGCACCGGCGCCCGCACTACCTGGCCTGGGACGTCTCCGGCATGAACAAGGCCCACCCGGCGGTGGAGCACGAGGGTGCCACCGCGCGCTGCCGGGGCTGGGCCGTCACGGTCGACGGTTCCGGAGTGGCGCTCTCCGGGGCCGGGGAGCGCCTGGACGGCCTGCGTGCGCTGTGCGCGGCCGTGTGGGGCCACCCCGGCGTCGATCCCGCCGGCCCGAGCGTGCAGGAAGCGCTGTCCCGCCTCGGTTGGTGAGCCCCGCCGACGCCGCAGGCGTTCGAGCAGGAACCTGAGCACCGCCGTGTACGCGGACATGTCAGCGTTCCCCCTTCCGGCGGGCGCGCACGAACCGCACCGACGCGGCCTCCACCTCGCACACGCTCCGGCGCCCGTTCACCCCGCGCCAGGTTCGTCGGCGCAGGGCGCCACGGACGTCGACGACGTCGCCGAGGCGCCAGTCCCGCAGGTGCTCGTGGACCCCCTGGTCGAAGCTCACGCAGGTGATGGAGTCGGACGCGCGTCCCCGGAACCGGGTCGAGGGGTCCCGGGTGACGCAGATGCGCCAGGTGGCCAGGTGGTCGCCGCTGGGCAGTTCCCGGAAGCGGGGCTCGGCGGTGACGCGGCCGACGACCCCGACCTCGTTGTGGTGCTCGCCGTCGCGGTCCGCCGCGACGGTGGGGCTGCCACCCGGTGCCTCCGCGCGGCGTGCGCCACCTTCCGGCCCCGCAGCAACGAACCCGTTGCCGTGGCCGGACCCGCCCTCCGCCACACCTACTGCGTCAGGACCGGGTTTTGTCCCCCGCGCGCCCTTGGTGGCAACACCACCGCTGCCCCTCCTCACCTCGGCGTTCGACGTTTCCGAACGGTCCTCGAGTGCCACAGGCTCGATCGTGTCGTCAGCAGACTGGCTCCCAACGGGCGCCGAGTCCAGCGCATCTATGGTGTTGGACCGCTCGTCCACGGTCTTCGACCCGCAAGGGCCACCCCGGGTTCGCGCACGGTCATCCTCCGCTCCCCGCCGGGCACCGTGGGAACGTGTGTGGCCCGCACGGCTCCCTGACCCTTCCGCCCGAGCTTCCCCGGTAGCACCGGCGGCTTTCGCCCTCTCAGCGCGAGCAGGCGTCCGGCCACTCAGGCCGGAGGTGTCTGCCGCGGTATGGGCTCCGTCATGACCGGGACCCGGCACGGACGAGGGCCCTCGCGCAGGAGCACCGGCTCGCGCGCCCCGCGTGCCCTTGGTGGCAACACCACCGCTGCCCTTCCGCACCTCGGCGTTCGACGACCGTGAACGGTCGCGACCAGGCTCCGGCGCATGCTCGGCCTGTCGGTCGCGTTTGCTTCCCGCGGAATCTGCGGAGGGCTCTCCGACCTGCGATTTCACCCGCCCGGTCGAGTCTCCGGCAGACAGGTCCTCCGGCGCGCCGGAACCGGCCTTCGGCCTCTCGGCGCGAGCCCGGGCTCGGCCACCGCCTGCAGCAGGCGCAGAATCAGGCGTCCGGCCGTGGCGCGCATGCCCGGGACCACGGCCCTGCGGACCCTGGGTCGCCGCCGTCGCACCGCTTCCGCTGCTGGTCGAAGCCTTCGCACGCGTCGGCTTCCGGCGGTCACCGCTGCCCGAACGACCACCACCGCTGCCGGCACGTGCCTTCTCAGGAACGCGCTCCGACACCGCCCGCTGCGCGACACCGCTGTCACCTGCACCGGCCGTCGCCCGCTTCGCGCGTGCCGTGGTGCGCGGGTGTCCTCCGCCCGACCTACCTGCCGCCGTACCCCGCGCAGTTGAGGTGGCGCCGCCGCTGCTCTTCGACGCTTCCGTATGCGACGGTTGGGCACGGTCGCGACCGGAGCCCGGTGCGTTCCCGGCCGGCAGGCCCCGCCCGGTTTCCTCGGGAACCGCAGCCTCCTCGGGCGCCGTACCCGGGTTGCCAGCAGCCTTCGGTTTGCCGGATGTGTCGCGCATAGAAGACTCACCGCTGCGGGCCTTCGGCCCGGCCGGGGACGGACCGCCGGTGTCGGCGTCGGCCGAAGCCTTCGCACGGGTCGGTTTCCCACGATCACCGCTGCCCCGACGACCACCACTGTTTCCGGCACGTGCCTTCTCGGGTCCGCGCTCCGACCCCACTTGTTGCGCGGAACCAGCGGCACCAGCTCCGGCCTTGGCCACCTTGGTGCGAGCCGACGTGCGGCGTCCGCCCCCGCCGGAGGCGCCTGCGGCGGTACGTCCACCGGCAGGGGTCGCGGCTTCGCCCTCCGAGGGCAGCGCGGGAGGCGGCGGTGTCTGCGCCTTCGGTTTCCGCGGGGTCTTCCGTGTGCCGGATGTGGCGCGCACAGCAGGCCCGGACTCGGCCGCTCCGCGCACCGGAACGGCCGTACCGGGGGTGGGCGAATACCGGTCGGGTGAGCCTGTTGCGCGAGCGGGCGATGCGCCGGTGTCGGGGGAAGGCGAGCGCCGGTCGGGGGCAGGGACCGGCGCCCCGTTCTGGCGAGGGGACGGTGCCCCGGAGCCGGCGGCAGCGCCGTAGGGCGGCAGGGTGGGGTGCAGGAGCGGTACGGGGCCGGAGAACGGACCGAACGTCGAACGGTCGGGCATGGGACCTCCCAGAGTTGGTGCGCGACGAGGGCGGCACACCGCTGGGTGGGGCCGGGGTGATCCCGGGACGGGAGGCGGGTGCGCCGATCCCAGATTCACCGGAACCGGGCGTGGAAAAAAGACCCGGATCCGGACCTGTGGACAACCGGGGTGACCCGGCCCACCTCGACCAGGGACCTCTCCTCTAGAGTCGGAGTCCCGAAGACGCCGTAGAACAGGGGTGCCTGCCGTGCACGACGACGTGGACGCGAGCGGACTGCCGACGGGGATCGTCCCGCTCGGCAACGACATCTACGCCATCGACACGATGCTCGCGGGATATCCCGGTGTCGTGTCGAGCTACCTGATCCGGTCCGAACGGCCGTGCATCGTCGAGGTCGGCACCGCCGGTTCCGCACGTGTCCTGCGTGACGCCGTCGTACGCCTGGGGCTGGCCCCCGAGGATCTGGCCACCATCGTGGTCACCCACATCCACCTCGACCACGCGGGCGGCACCGGCGACATGGCGGCGCACTTCCCGAACGCGGAGATCGTGGTGCACGAGCGCGGCGCCCGCCACCTCGCGGACCCGAGCCGGCTCATGGCCAGCGCGAAGATGGTCTGGGGCGAACGCCTGGAGACCCTGTTCGGCGAGATGCGCCCCACCGACGGGCAACGCATCCGTGCGGTCGCCGAGACCGGGGAGATCGATCTGGGGGCGGGACGCAAGCTCGTCTCCCACTACGCCCCGGGCCACGCCAAGCACCACATGGGCCTGGTCGACACCTTGACCGGCGACCTCTACGTGGGCGATGCCCTGGGGGTGTACAACCCGCTGACCGGCGACGTCCGCCCGGCCACGCCCCCGCCCGACTTCGACATGGACGCCTGCCTGCGCACCCTGCGCCTGTTCGGCGACATCGAGCCGCAGCGCCTCATGTTCTCGCACTTCGGGGCGGTGGAAGCTGTGCCGGAGACCATCGACCGCGCCGAGTCCGAGCTGCGCCTGTGGGTGGAGACCGTGCGGGAGTCCTACGCGGCCGACGACGACCTGGACCACGCCGTCGCGATGGTCAAGGAGAAGGTCGTCTCGCGCTACAGGCCCCTGCCGCCGGACGCCTCGGAGGAGGCCGCGGCCGTGCTCGACATCCTCGCCGGGCCGGAGGCCAACGTCGGCGGGATCATGCACTGGCTGGACCGTCTGGAGCAGGAACAGGCCGAGGCGGAGCGGGTCCGCCGCGAACGCGAGGCCTGACTCTCCCGGGCGGGCCGCGGAAAACCCCGTGCGTCCGGCCCGGGCCCCGGCCTAGGCTCTCGCCCATGAGCTCCACGGTGCGGGCCATGGGCCCCGACGACATCCCCCGTGTCCTCCCCCTGATCACCACCGCGTTCCCGTGCATGATCCTCACCGAGGAGTCCATGCGGTGGCGGGCCGACCATCCCCACCCCGAGTTCGCCAACCGGGAGCTCCTGGCCGTGGACCGGCATGGCGCCCCCGTGGGGTTCGTGCGCGTTCTGACCCTGCGCACCCCCGACGAGGCAGGGCGGGTCAAGGCCTACATCACACTCCTGAGCGTGCATGAGGACGTGCCCGAGCCGATGGAGGTCCGCGCCGCGCTGCTGCACGAGGCGGAACGCACGGCCCGCGCGGACGGTGCCACGGCGGTGCGCGTGGAGGTCGCCGACGACGGCGTCCAGGCCGGGGGTTCCCTCCTGGCCTCGTTCGTGCACGAGCTCGGCTACACCGAGAACGTCGAGGAGCACCGCATACAGGGGCTGGACCTGCGCTCCCTGCCCGAACCCCCGCCGGTCCCCGCGGGTGTGGAACTGCGCCCCTTCACCGCGTTCACCGACGACCCGCGGCCCCTGTACGAGGTCGACCGCGAAGCCACAGGGGACGAGCCCGGGGAGCGCCAGGGGGAAACCTTCATGCCGTACGCCGAATGGCTGCACAGCGTGTGGCCCCATCCGCTCGCGGCCCGGGACATCAGCACGGCGGTCCTGGTCGGTGGCGAGGTCGTGGGGTTCACCGCATACGTGAGCGACCGCCGCACGAGGTTGGAGTCGCAGATGACCGGCACTCTGGCAGCGCACCGCGGCCGGGGTCTGGCCGGTCTGGCCAAGACCACCGCGCTGCACCGTGCCAGGGAACGCGGGATCCGGTTCGCCTACACGGGCAACCACGACGCGAACGCACCCATGCTGGCGATCAACTCCAGGCTGGGATACCGGGTCGTGGGTGCGGAGCGCACGTTCGCCCGCCCGGAGGGCCAGGCCTGAACCGGGCCCGGCGGATCAGTCGGGCGCTCCGGGCAGACCGGCCGCCCGGATCAGGTGGGCGTAGAGCCCGTCGGCCCACGAGAGTTCGTCGTCGCCGGGCAGACGCTCGAAGTCGCGTGCCTCGACGGTCTCGAACTCGCCGGTGAGCGGGGCCAGGGACTCGACCTGTGCGTATGTGACGACGGTGATGTGGCCGCCCGAGAGCACGTAGTACCCGACGAGGCGCAGTTCTCCCAGGCTCGCGCCGGCTTCCTCCAGCGCCTCACGCCGGGCGGTCTGCCACGGGCTCTCCCCCGGTTCGCTGTGCCCGCCGGGGAACTCCCACCCCCGGTGCCGGTGGCGGACCAGCAACGGCCGGTCACCCCGATACGTGAGGCAGACGACGGAGTCGTGCTGTTCGGGCAGCCGGTCCAGGCACACGACCGCACCGCCGAGCGGTTCTCCGCCCGGCGGTGGGGTGGGTTCGGTGCTCAGCCGCGCTCCCGCTCGCCGCCCTCGGAGGAACGCTTGCGGTCGTCGCCGGCGGGGGCCTCGTCCTCCTCGGAGGCGGGGTCCTCGGCGTCGGTCCACATGATGCCGTCCTCGAGGTCGACGTCGACGAGCTCGACGCCCTCGATCTCGGCGAGGCGCTCGTCCGCGTCGGTCACGCCCTCACGGTCGACGGAGGAGGCACGCGCGAAGTACTCACGGGCCTCGTCCTCCTTGCCGAGCTCGACGAGCACGTCGGCGTAGGCGTAGAAGAGGCGTGCGACCCACGGGCGGGCGCGGCGCTCCTTGAGCTCCGGGATCTGGAGCTCGACCAGCGCGGCCTTGGCGTCGCCCATGTCTCGTCGGGCACCGGAGGCGACGATGCGCAGTTCGATGCGCTCGGCGGCGTCGAGCTTGCCGGCGGCCGGGTCATCGGCGATCTCCAGCGCACGCTCGGGACGCCCGAGACCGCGCTCGCAGTCGGCCATGACGGCCAGGAAGCTGTCGCGTCCGCTCATCCGGCGGGCGGCCCGCAGGTCGGCGAGCGCCTCCTGCCACTTGCCGAGCGTGTAGGCGGCCACGCCGGAGGCCTCGCGCACGCCGGGGACCCGGGAGGCCTTGCGACGGGCGTAGACCGCGTGCTTGTAGGCCCGCTCGGGGTTCTCGTCGAGCAGGAGCCCGGCGGCAACCACGTGCTTGCCGACGATCTCGGCGAGGGACTTGGGCAGGGAGTTCAGGTCACGCTTGGTCTCCTGGTCCAACTGGCCGTAGGTGGCCTCGTCGGGCAGCAGTGGTGCGGCGTCCGCAGGGTCGCGGTTCTCGCGGGGCGCGCGGCTCCGGTCATCACGGCGCCGGTCGTCTCGACGGTCGTCGCGGCGGGAGTCGCGCCCACCCCGACGGTCATCGCGTCCCCGGCGGTCGTCACGGCCGCCACCTCGACGGTCGTCACGGAACCCTCCGCGCCGGTCACCGCGGGGCCCGCCCCTGCGGTCGTCACGGTCGCGGCGGCCACCGCGGTCGTCGCGCCGGCCCCCGTTACCGCCTTGTCGGCCACCTCTGTGGTCGCGGGATCCCCGGTACCCGGAGCGGGAACGGGGCTCTCCCCCGCGTTCCCGGCCGTCGGGCCCACCCGAGCGGTCTTCACCGCGCTCGTCGGCTCCGGAGCCCTCGTGGTCTCCCGATCGGCTGTCCTCAGTCATCGAATCCGTCCGTCAACACTCAAAAGCGCTGCCACTTCGACCAGTAGCAGCGCGTCATAGTACTTGGGCTTCCAGCTTACGACATGGTCACCACCGGCACGGACGCAGGCGATGGTCGGATCCGTGTGCTTGTGCACAGCAGGCGGGGACACACGACATCATTTCACATGTTCACAAGCCTGGGCACAAAAAAAGGGGAAGGACCCCGACCAAACAGGACCCTCCCCCTTCAAAAAAAACCGTGGCAGCAACCTACTCTCCCACCCCACCACAGGGCAGTACCATCAGCGCAAGGAGACTTAACGACCGGGTTCGAAATGAGACCGGGTGTGACCCTCCCACCATAACCACCACGGAAACCAAACACCCACACCCAAACCCCAACAGGGCCCAGACACAGGAAAACCATAGTGACAGTGAACAAGTATGCGCGAGCACCCAATTATCTGCAGCGGACAAGCCCTCGACCTATTAGTACCGGTCAGCTCCACCCCTCACAAGGCTTCCACACCCGGCCTATCAACCCCATCGTCTATAGGGAGTCTTACCCTCTCA
>NZ_JADBGI010000011.1 GCF_014892575.1 Nocardiopsis coralli
CGAGACCGCCTCCGCGATCGGGGACGGCGCTCTGACCGTCGGCGAGGCGGCTGCGATCGCTTCGGGTGTCAAGCGCCAGGTCGAAAACCGCGACACCGCAGAACACCCGGACGAGGAGCTGTACCGGGCCAAGCTCGACCACGGGTTGGCCAACCTCAAGCGAGTCAAGCCGGCCACCTCGGTGCAGACCCTGGACCGCACCGCCCACGCCCTGGGGCTGACCTACAACCCCAACCGGGCGGAGAAGAACGAAGAGGCGGCCTTCGCTGAGCGCGGGGCGCGCCTGCAGACNACCTCAAGCGAGTCAAGCCGGCCACCTCGGTGCAGACCCTGGACCGCACCGCCCACGCCCTGGGGCTGACCTACAACCCCAACCGGGCGGAGAAGAACGAAGAGGCCGCTTTCGCTGAGCGCGGGGCGCGCCTGCAGACTTCGTTCGCCGGTTTCACGTTCCAGGCGTGGGGTCCTGCTTCCGACGGTGAGCGCCTCAAGGCAGCGCTGGCCTCGTTCACCGCCCCCTACGGGGCCACCGACAAGACCACCGACGCCAACGGCGTGGGCACTAACGCTGGTGGCGCCGAAGGCGCCGCCTCCGGCGGCACCGGCACCACCGGTGCCGACATCGGCCTGATCCCCGCGGGTGAGTCGGTGACCTCGCGCTACGCGCGCACCTACGACGCCCTGATCTCCGCGGCCGGGTTCGCACACGGCCACCACGGCCACGGCACCACCAACGGCAACGGCTTCGCCGGTGCCACCACCGTTGCTGCTGGCGCTGACCCCGTCGGCGGTGCCGATGGCGCTGGCGGCTCTGCCGCTGCCGCTGTCACTGGTGGCGCCAGCGCTGCTGGTGGCTGCTCGCAGCCGCCCGGCACCAAGGCCGTCATCAACATCACCGTGCCGCTGTCGGCGCTGCTGGGCTTCGGCTTCGCCTTCAACAACGACAACGAGGCCGACGGCAACGCCGTCGCTGGCGCCGAAGGCGCCACCGCCAAGGCGGGCACCGCAGGTGGCGCCAACACCACCGCGGCAACCGGGAACACCGGGGCGACCGCCGTCCCCGGCCCCGAGCCGGGCACCGGGTCGGACCCCGATTCGGGCACCGACTCCGAATCGCCGCCCGGCACCTACACCGGCACCACCACCGGTCACGGTGCCACCGGCGCCGCAGGTGGCACCAACGCCAACACCGGCCCGCCCTCCACCACCCCCGATTCCCCGGGCCCCTCCGGTTTCCCCGGTGTGCCCGTCTCCTCCGGTGTGGCCGTGACCGAGGACGGCAACGTCCTGGCCCTGTCGGCGGTGCGTGCGATGGCGCCGACGGCGCAGATCCGCCGGTTGATCTTCGATGACCGTACCGGCCTGCCCCTGGACCTGGGCCGGGCCCACCGCCTGGCGCCCGGTTACCTGCGCACCGCCGCTTTTGCCGGGCACACCACCTGCGCATGGTCGGGTGGGTGCGATGTGCCGGTCTCGCAGTGCGAGGCCGACCACATCACCGAGTTCTCCCACGGCGGCGAAACCAAGGCCACCAACCTCCAGCCGCTGTGCTCGACCCACAACCGCGCCAAGTACCGCCGCTCGAACAACAACCACACCGGCGGTGCCGAAGGCGCCAACGGCGGCTCGGGTACCGAAGGCACCGGCACCGGCACCGGCACCACCGGCACCGGCTAGACCAGCAGGCCTCTTCCACAGGCCGCCCGCCCCAGGCCCGATCCCCCTGCCGAGCCCCGCTCTGGCCGTCAGAGAATCTCCAGGACCGGCTCCAGTGGTGCACGCTGGGACGGCGACTGCCGCAACTGGCCCCGCAGAGACCCACGGCCCACCGCCCACCACGCACCGGGCACCGGGCACCGGGCACCGGGCACCGGGCACCGGGCACCAGGCACCGGGCACCGGGCACCGGGCACCGCTTCTGGAGCATCTCCATCGAAGGCCCAACACATACCCACCCACGGCGGCGGCCCGCACTCTGTCCCCACCGGACCCGATCGCACGTGAGCCTGCTCCTGGCCCGAGCGGCCCTTCCCAGCGGTTGATAGTGCTCTTTCGAGCACCTGAAAACGTTGTCAGTGCCTAATGGAGCACTACCAACGACACAGAGCCGGATACCGGCCCCACCAGCGTCACCAGCAACCGGGGGTGAGCCGAGGCAGGCCCACCCGGGACTCACCCGCACACGTGCCACCCCTGACACTCAATGCCCTGCCGGGAGCGCGCGGGGCCGGGGAGGCTGCCCACACACGTGCCACCCCCGACACTCAATGCCCTGCCGGGAGGGCGCGGGGCGTGCCGTGCCTGTGCCGTTGCCGTTGCCGTTGCTTGTGCCGTCGCAGGAGCGAGCCACCACCCCCGCACCTTGACCGTTGGTCGCAATGAAGCGCCCCAGGGGGTGGGCAGTTGCAGTTGGCTCTTGGACCCCGTTCCTTTGGGCTGCCAGGGGGCCTCGGGGGTGAAGGGGGTTCGTCGATGCGGGTCGGGTCAGCCCGGCGAACAGGGCCGGAACGCACACCCCGAGGCGCCCCGAACAACCACGCACAACGCCGACACATCCACTCCAACCCTGTGAACTGGTGGGGCGCCGACGCGGGTTGCGAGAAGGCCCGGCCGGGCTACGATCCCGACCCCCGACGAACCACCACCCCCGAGGCAGCACGACAGAACACCTATCCCGCCGACCACCCCCGAGGCAACACCACAGAAGACCCGCCCCACCGCACACCCCCGAGGCAACACCACAGAACACCCATCCCGCCGACTACCCCAGGGCCAGCACCCCAGAACAACCCCATGAACAGCACACCCCGAATAACCAGAGGTGCGGTCGGATCACCCGAGGTGCGGCCGGGGCTGCGCGCGCTCTAGTGTCATACCGGACAAGAACCAGGACAAAGACGTCGACAGAAAGACACACGGATGGACGCGCGCGCCTACATCGAGGCCCACAGGGACGACTTCCTCTCCTCACTCGACGAGTGGCTGAGGATCCCCTCGATCTCCTCCGACCCCGGACACCACGAGGACGTACGCGCCTCCGCCGAGTGGCTCGCCGAGCACCTGCGCGGCACCGGCTTCCCGGCCGTCGAGATCTGGGAGACCCCGGGCCTGCCGTCCGTCTTCGCCGAGTGGCAGGCCGCCGACCCCGACGCACCGACGGTCCTGGTCTACGGCCACCACGACGTCCAGCCCGTCGACCCCGTCGGTGCCTGGGAGACCGACCCCTTCACCCCGACCCTGCGCGGCACCTCTCTCTACGCGCGCGGCGCCTCCGACGACAAGGGCCAGGTGCTCTTCCACGCGCTGGGCGTGAAGGCCGCGCTCGCCGCGTCCGGCGCGGACGCCCCTCCGGTGACGATCAAGATGCTCATCGAGGGCGAGGAAGAATCCGGCTCGGTGCACTTCGCCGACCTCATGCGCGCGAAGCGGGACCGCCTGGCCTGCGACACCGTCGTCATCTCCGACACCACCATGTGGTCCGCCGACGTCCCCTCCATGTGCGTGGGCATGCGCGGGGTCACCGACCTGCAGATCGACCTGCACGGCCCCGACCGCGACCTGCACAGCGGCTCGTTCGGCGGCGCCGTCCCCAACCCGTTGCAGGGCATGTCCGACCTCCTGTCCGCCCTGCACGACGACGACAACCACATCACTGTTCCCGGGTTCTACGACGGCGTCGTCGAGGCCTCCGACGAGGAGCGCGAGCTCATCGCCCGCCTGCCCTTCGACGAGAAGGGGTGGCTGGACACCGCCGCCTCCTCCGCGACGTGGGGGGAGGAGGGCTACAGCACTCTCGAGCGCGTCTGGCTCCGGCCGACCGCCGAGATCAACGGCATGTGGGGCGGCCACATCGGCGAGGGCCGCAAGACCATCGTCCCCGCCTCCGCGCACGCCAAGGTCAGTTTCCGTCTCGTCCCCGGCCAGGACCCCGTGAAGATCCAGCAGGGTGTGCAGCAGTTCGTCGACGCCCACACCCCGGCCGGACTGCGCGCGGAGACCCACTTCAGCGGACCGGGCACCCGCGCCTGCGCCTCCGACCTCGACTCCACCGCACTCAAGGCCGCCCGCTCCGCCATGGAGCAGGCCTTCGGCAAGGAGGTCCTCTTCACCCGCGAGGGCGGCAGCGGGCCCGAGGCCGACATCGCCGAGATCCTCGACGCCCCGCTCGTCTTCGTCGCCGTGGGCCTGGACGAGGACCAGATCCACGCGCCCAACGAGAAGGTCGAGGTCCCGCTCCTGCTCAAGGGTGCCGAGAGCGCCGCCCACCTGTGGCGCGAGCTCGCCGAACGCTCCTGAACCGGAACCCGGCCCGGTCCCGCAGGGGCCCGCTACGACCGGGCCGGGAACCGTGTGCCTCCGCGCACCGCATCACGCGGGCATGCGCGGGGGCGCCACACTGTTGTGCCAGGAGTGGACCACGGGGGCGCCCCGTCCAGGGCGCCCCGCGACCGATCCGGGACGAAGGAGCCATGGCAACCGACGCAACCGACCCGACCCCCTCGCTGGCCCGAGCCACCATCGACCCCGCGGGGCACCGCAGGGCCGACCGCGACTGGCTCGACAAGGCCTGGTCCGACCCCTCGACCCGCGTCCTCGCCCTGGACGGCGGCCCGCCCGACAGCCGCGGCTGGAGCACGCCCTCGCCCCGCCGCACACGCTCCCTCGTCACCACCGACGGCCCCCGCCGCCTGGCCCTGACCACACCCGAACGGGCGCCCGAGGGCGAGCGGTACTTCCTCGGCGCCGAGAACGGCACCGCCTACTTCGGCGTCCGCAGCCCCGAGTCCCTCACCGAACCCGCAGGTACGGCCGCCGCGACCCTCGGCGAGGTCGGAGCGCTGCTGGGCGACCGCGACACCGGGCTCCTCACCCGCGCCGTCGCCCTTGCCAACTGGAACGCCACCCACCGCTTCTGCCCCCGATGCGGCGGACCGACCCGTCTCGCCTCGGCCGGGCACGTGCGCGTGTGCGAGAACGACGGCGACGAGCAGTACCCGCGCACCGACCCGGCCGTCATCATGCTCGTGCACCGCGAGAACGCCGGCCGCGAGGAGGTCCTGCTCGGCAACAACCCCCGGTGGGACGCGCAGCGCTACTCCGTGCTCGCCGGGTTCGTCGACGCGGGGGAGTCCCTGGAACAGGCCGTCGCACGCGAGGTCGCCGAAGAAGCGGGGATCGTCGTCACGGACCCCCGCTACCTGGCCTCCCAGCCCTGGCCGTTCCCGCGCAGCCTCATGATGGGCTACACCGCCCGCGCCGTCGGCGAGACCGAACGCACCGACGACGAGATCGGCGAGCTGCGCTGGTTCACCCGCGACGAACTCGCCGAGGCCGTGCACGGCGGACACGTACGCCTGCCCGGGGCGGTCTCCATCGCCCACACCCTCATCGAGCACTGGTACGGAGGAGAGCTCCCGGGCGGCTGGTGAGCGGTGCGTGCGGGCGCCCGGACGGTCAGGGCCCCACACCCAGTTCGTCGGGGAGCACGGTCAGGGGGCTGTTGCTGCTCTCCACCACGTCCCGGGCCAGGTCGGCGACCTTGCGCCCACGCGAGCGCGCCGACGAACGCAGCCGCTCGAACGCCTCCCGCGTCGGCATCGTGTGCCGCTCCGCCAGCACGCCGATGGCCTGCTCGACCACCACACGCGAGTGCAGCGCGTGCTCCAGCTGGGAGATCGTGTGCCGCAGGCGTTCCACCTCGGACGCGCCCTCGGGTGCGCGCCCGGGCGCCTGCGTGCGCGGCCGGGGGGAACCCGTCTCGCTGTTGATCAGGTCGGCCAGGACCATCGCGCTGATCAGGTCCGGAACCTCCGGGCCGCCCTCGACCCGCCACCCGGTCGGGGTGCGTCGCACCACGTCGGTGTCCACCGGGTGGCCGGCGGCTATGTCGTGAGGCCTCATCTCGTTGCCCAACTCCACACTCCCCGTCTTCCGTCTTCGTCGAGAGCCGCCCGTCCGCGGCTCTGCCGTCGTCGGCCGGGGTGCCGTGGGAGGCACGGCCCGTGCTCCGGCCGGCCGGGACACCCGGGGGAGGGTGCCGCCGGCCGACCGGGGCCCGGCTACGACAGCTCGGCCAATTTCTGCTTCACCTGAGCGAGAGACGGGTTGGTCATGGCCGTGTCGTCGGCGAAGACCAGCGTGGGGACGGTCGCGTTCCCACCGTTGACCTTCATGACGTAATCCGCGGCCCCCGGGTCCTGTTCGATGTCCACCTCGCGGCCCGTGATCCCCTCCCGGGACAACTGGCTCTTGAGCCGCTTGCAGTAGCCGCACCAGGGGGTGGTGTACATCGTGAACTGTTCGGTGTCCGTGTTCGTCATCTCGCTCACGTCTTTTCCGTCTCGAGGTCGGGGATCACTTCCGTCCCCCATCCCAACACCGGGCGGGTTCGGCGGCTTCCCGCGGCCACGCGACACCACGTGGGACGCATCACAGGGCGATCTGGTTCGACCCGGGTGCAAATGCCCCCGTACCGATCCGCTCTCCGACGGCGCCGATACTTGAGAGACTGTCTCCTCAGCACGCGCAGCCGTCCCTCCGATGCACCCCCGGGGACCGCGCTGCCGTTGCCCGCAGCAGCCCCGACCACACGCAGGAGCACCATGGACCCCGACCGCGTCCTGGAGGGACTCGACCCGGAGCAGACCCAGGTGGCACGCGCCCTGCGCGGCCCCGTGTGCGTGCTCGCGGGCGCGGGAACCGGCAAGACCCGCGCCATCACGCACCGCATCGCCCACGCCGTCGCGAGCGGGGTCGTGGCCGAGCAGCAGGTTCTGGCGGTCACCTTCACGGCCCGGGCCGCGGGTGAGATGCGTGGCCGGTTGCGGACACTGGGAGCCCCCCGGGTCCAGGCGCGTACGTTCCACTCCGCGGCGCTGCGCCAGCTCTCCTACTTCTGGCCCGACGCCGTCGGCGGTGAGAAACCCACCCTCATCGACAGCAAGATCAAGGCCGTCGCGCAGGCCGCGCACATGGTGGGGCTCCAGCCCGACCGCACCGGGTTGCGCGACCTCGCCAGCGAGATCGAGTGGGCCAAGGTCACCCAGGTGCGCCCCACCGACTACGAGAAAGCGGTCGCCAAGGCCGGACGCGACACCCCGACGTCCTCGCCCCAGGAGGTCTCCCGGGTCTTCGAGGCCTACGAGGACCTCTGCCGCGAGCGCAACCTGCTCGACTTCGAGTCGATGCTCGAGCTCACCGCCGGCATGATCAACGCCGACCCCGGCATCGCGCAGAAGGTGCGCGGCCAGTACCGCTACTTCGTCGTCGACGAGTTCCAGGACGTCAACCCGCTGCAGAAGCTCCTCCTGGACGCCTGGCTGGGCGACCGCGACGACCTGTGCGTGGTCGGCGACCCGAGCCAGACCATCTACTCCTTCGCCGGCGCGACCCCCGGTTACCTCACCGGGTTCGCCGCGGGCCACCCCCACGCCACCGTGGTCGAACTCGTGCGCGACTACCGCTCCACCCCGCAGGTGGTGCGCGTGGCCAACCACGTCATCTCCCAGGCCCGCGGTTCGGCCGCCAACAGCCACCTGACCCTGCGGGCGCAGCGCCCCGACGGCCCTGATCCCCTCTACCAGGAGTACGACGACGAGCCCGCCGAGGCCACCGGCGTCGCCCGCAAGATCCGGGTGCTCATGGACAGCGGCGGTGTGCCCGCGAGCGAGATCGCCGTGCTCGTGCGCACCAACTCCCAGTCGGCCGCCTACGAACAGGCCCTCACCGACGAGGGTGTGCCCTTCACCGTGCGCGGTACCGCCCGCTTCTTCGAACGCCCCGAGATCCGCGAGGCCGTGCACCTGCTGCGCGGGGCCCGCCACGGCGCCGCCGACGACGCGGGGGAGGACCTCGTCTCGGGCGTGCGCCACCTGCTCACCCAGTTGGGCCTCACCGAGACCGCACCCGAGGGGCGCCAGGCCCGCGAACGCTGGGAATCGCTGTCCGCCCTCGCCCAGCTCGCCGAGGACATGGTCGCCACCGCCGGCAGCCGCGTGACCATGGCGCACTTCCTGGAGGAGCTCGAGGCCCGCATGGCCACCGAGCACGCGCCAGGGTTCGAGGGGGTGACCATCGCGTCCCTGCACTCGGCCAAGGGTCTGGAGTGGGACGCGGTGTTCATGTGCGGGCTCCACGAGGGCATGATGCCGATCATCTACGCCGAGACCGACGAACAGGTCGAGGAGGAGCGCCGCCTCTTCTACGTCGGCGTGACCCGCGCGCGCGAGCACCTGTCCATGTCCTGGTCGCTGTCGCGCTCGCCCGGCGGGCGCCGCACCCGCAAACCCTCGCGCTTCCTCGACGGCCTGCGCCCCGCCTCGCCGACCACCGGAGCTCGCCGGGACCGCCGCAACAACCGTGTCGTGCGCTGCCGGGTGTGCGGGGTCGCCCTCACCGAGGCCGCCGAGCGCAAGCTCGGACGCTGCTCCGACTGCCCCTCCACCTACGACGAGGCCCTGCTGGAACGCATGCGCCACTGGCGGCTGCTGACCTCCCGGGCGCAGTCCGTGCCCGCCTACGTCGTCTTCACCGACGCCACACTCCAGGCCATCGCCGAGCAGGAGCCCAGCAGCCTGGAACAGCTCTCCACCGTGTCCGGTGTGGGGGCGCAGAAGCGCGGTCGCTACGGTGAAGCGGTGCTGGCCCTGGTTCGCGGAGCCGACCCGGAGGCCCTGGTCGAAGCGCACACCGCAGACATGGAGGACACGACCGATGACTGACCCCACCGGAGCGGCCGACTGGGGGCCGTCGCTGGACGACCTGCTCGGTGTCCTCGACCTCGAACGCATCGAGGTCAACATCTTCCGGGGGAGCAGCCCCTCGGAAGGGCCCCAGCGCGTGTTCGGCGGGCTCGTGGCCGGGCAGGCGCTGGTCGCCGCCGGGCGCACGGTGCCCGAGGACCGCCACGTGCACTCCCTGCACGCCTACTTCATCCGTCCCGGCGACCCCGACGTGCCCATCGTCTACGACGTGGACCGGGTGCGCGACGGGCGTTCGTTCACCACGCGCAGGGTCGTGGCGATCCAGCACGGCAAGGCGATCTTCACGCTGTCCGCCTCCTTCCACAAGGAGGAGCCGGGCCTTGACCACCAGCTCCCGATGCCGGACGTGCCCCCGCCCGAGGAACTGCCCAGCACCCGCGACCGGTTGCGTGCCGAGTTCGGCAAGGTGCCCGGGTTCGTGCGCTGGCACCCCATCGAGATGCGACCGGTCGGCCCGCTCTCCTACGAGGCCGAACGCGACCCCGACCTGCGCACCGCCACCAACCCGGTCTGGCTCAAGGTCGACGGCAAGCTGCCCGACGACCGGCTCACGCAGGTCTGCATGATGACCTACGCCTCCGACCTGACCCTGCTCGACACCGTGCTCCTGCAGCACGGGCGTTCGTTCGCGGGGATCTCGATGGCCAGCCTCGACCACGCGATGTGGTTCCACCGGCCCTTCCGCGCCGACGAATGGCTGCTCTACGCGCAGGAGACCCCGAGCGCCCAGGGTGCGCGGGGACTGGCGCGCGGGCTCGTCTACACCCGCGACGGGCAGCTCGTCTGCTCGGTGGTGCAGGAAGGCCTGATCCGCGTCGTCGACGCCGAGGGCTGGGAGGACACCAGAGCGTGACCGACGCCCCACGCAGGGCCCGGGGACCGATGCGTCGAGACGTCCGGAAGTTGTGGCCGGATCCGGACGTCTTCGCAGGTCAAAAATGGGTTGCCGGGCCTGTGGGGCCGCCGTAGTGTGTAACCCGTCGCCATGACCGCCATACCGGCGCAGGTGAAAGACCCTGACGCCCGACTTCGAGGGAGGTGCCCAGATCTGATGACCGACACCACGATGACCACAGGTTCCATTGCCGGCTTCGACGTGCCGTTCGTGCACACGCGTGACCTGGGTGCCACCTGGAGTGGCCTCATCGGCGTCACCGCCGGAACCAGCGGCAAGCCCTCCAACGGGTTGCCGCACCTGCTGAAGCTCGCAGGCGAGTACCCGGGCCAGGGTCTGCAAGGACCGGCCCGTGTGAACGACCTGTGCACTGTCGCAGGAACGGGCACGCGTGTGTCCGAGTCCGGCGCCCTCGCCCGAGAGCGTGGCGAGCGTGTCATCGATCTCGTCGAAGCTACCCCGCGCTACGGCGCACCGGGGCAGTGTCCACGGAGGAATTCCGGCCCAGCGGAGTAGGCCGAGAGTTTCGTCCCGTGGCCGCGGACCCCGAGAAGGGGCCGCGGCTTTCTTTGTGTCCCGATCCGAGGCTCTCCCCCGGGGAGAGGACCCAGGAACACGGATGCCAACGCAAGTCAGGTCCCTGAGTCGCCACCGAAGGCGGCACGCAACACCGACCGCGTTGAACGAAACGACACAGATGCTGGAGGGCACCGATGCTCGCGTCGGTCCTGCAAACGCCCTGGTTGGGTGAGGTCTCCGTTCCCTGCCGTTACGAGCCCGACCTGTTCTTCGCCGAGGCGCCCGCCGATGTCGAGGCGGCCAAGGCCGTCTGCGGCGCCTGCCCGGTCAAGGAACAGTGCCTGTCCGACGCCCTCGAGCGGCGTGAGCCCTGGGGTGTCTGGGGTGGAGAGCTGCTCGTCTCCGGCCAGGTCGTGGCGCGCAAGCGCCCCCGCGGCCGGCCGCGCAAGAACCCCGCGCCGGCCGCGGCCTGAACGGCCCACCCGACCCGTCCCGCACCGACCCTGCACCGAAGGAACGAACGATGATGCTGTACGAACTGCTGCGCCTCGCCGAGGAGACCGACCAGGAACGCCGGATGGAACTGCAGAGCACCAGGCTCGGCGCCCGCCGGCTGCGCGCCCGTCAGCGTGCGGAGCGCCGCACGGAGGACGCGCTCATGGAACTGGCGTGGTCACGGCTGTGTTGACCGGATGAACACTGGGCGGGCCGGGGTCGAACGGGCCCCGGCCCGCCCGCGTGCGTATCGAACCGGCAAAACTGGACATGCGGAACCTGTTCGTGAGGGACGCGCTCGACTAACGTGAGGGGCGTGCCCTCGAACCCCAAGATCGAGGTGCGACGCAGTTCCCGTCGTCGGCGGACCGTGTCCGCGTACCGGGACGGGGACACCACGGTCGTCCTCGTGCCCGCCTCCTTCTCCCACGCTGAGGAACAGCGGTGGGTGGGACGGATGCTGCGCAAGCTGGAGGCAAAGCAGGGGCGCCGCCACTCCGGGGACGAGGAACTCCTCGAACGCGCGGTCGAGCTGGCCCGGCGGTACCTGGACGGCACGGAGTTGCCCGAGAGCGTGCGGTGGGTCGACAACCAGAACGCGCGCTGGGGTTCGTGCACGCCGGAGAGCCGTACGATCCGTATCTCCCGGCGGCTGGAGGACATGCCCGCCTGGGTCGTGGACTACGTGCTCGTGCACGAGCTCGCGCATCTGCGCATCCCCACGCACGGCCGCGACTTCTGGGACCTCGTGGCCCGGTACCCGAAGGCCGAGCGCGCCCGCGGTTACCTCGAGGGTTTCAGCGCCGCCGCACGGACCGAACCCCCCGAGCCCGACGAGGGCCTGCCCGAGGGCACCGTCACCGACTGATCCCGGGGTCAGGAGGCCAGGCGGGCGACGCGCTCGCGGGCGTCGGTGAGGCGTGAGCCCACCTGGGCGTGGCCGACGAGGGTCACCAGGAGCAGGGCGCCGAAGAACACCAGGTGGAACGGGGTCCACCCGCCCCAGTCGTCGGAGGCCAGCGCCTCCCACACGGTGACGCCCATCAGCGCCGCCATCGCCGCGATCAGGACGGGGCTCACCCGGCGGGCCCGGGCCAGCAGCTCCTCCTCGGCGACGGCGGCCTCGCGCTTGCGCAGGCGCCCGTCGAGCTTGTCCTCGACGATCTGCCGGTTGGCGTTCTCCAGGCCGCGCGCCAGCATCACGACGAGCACACCGACGACCGCGCCGGTCGCGGTGATGATCAGGGAGACGATGACGGCCTCCGGGGGCCGGTGTTCTCGGCCGCGACCGCACGGGAGGCCGCGCGCACGAGGGCGCGCACCGAGTCGTCGGTCGGATCGGGCAGCTCCCGGACGGGGAACCACCCGAGGTCCGTGGACTCGTCGGGGTCGCGCACCAGGACGGCGTCCTCCGGCGCGACCGCCGCGAACTGCACGTCCAGGTGGTGGGTGCCCCCGCCGCACGGCACCGCGTGGCGGTCCAGCCGCACGGGGTCGGGCAGCACGCGCACACCGTGGATCCCGGACTCCTCGGTGGCCTCACGCAGGGCAGAGGCCACCAGCGTGGTGTCCTCCGGCTCGCAGTGGCCGCCGGTCTGCAACCACATGCGCAACATCTTGTGGAGCGTCAGCACCACGTGCGAGCCGTCCGCGGACAGCACCGCGGCGCTGGCGGTGAGGTGGCCGGGCAGGCACTCCCTACGCATGGCGTCGGCGTGTTCGTCCAGGTGGGCGAGGTAGGAGGAGCGCAGCCCCTCCTGCTCCGCGTCGGGCGCGGCCCACCCGGCCAGGACCTCACGGGCGTCGGCGTGCAGGGACACGTGTCAGGAGTCCTCTCCGCGCTTGCCGCCGGTCTCGTCGTCGTCACCGGGCTCCTCGGGCCCCTCGGGGCTCTCCCCGGTGATCTTGCTGATGTCGAAGTCGGCGAATTCGCCCCCGCTGACGAAGGCGTCCGGGTCGTCGAGGTCGTCGCCGGTCGGCATCAGGTCGGGGTGCTCCCAGAGGGCGTCGCGCCCCTCGACCCCTCGGGCCTCCTCCAACGCCGTCCACAGGGCCGAGGCCTCGCGCTGGCGGCGCGGGCGCAGCTCCAGCCCCACCAGGGCGGCGAAGGTGTGCTCGGCCGGGCCCCCGGTGGCGCGGCGGCGACGGGTCGCCTCGGCCAGGGCGTCGGCCTGGGGGAGACGGCCGGCGACGGCCTTGGAGACCACAGTGGACACCCACCCCTCGATGAGAGCGAGGGTCGTCTCCAGGCGGGCCAGCGCGGCCTTCTGCTGCGGGGTGTCCTCGGGCTGCAGCAGGTTCTCGCCGCCCATGCCGCCGGACAGCGCCTCCTGCAGTGCCTCGGGGTTGTTGATGTCGATCTGTCCGAGCTTGTCCTCGAGGCCGCTGACGTCGAAGGACATCCCGGCCGCGTACTCCTCGACCAGGCGGTAGACGTGCTGGCGCAGCCACGGCACGTGCGAGTACAGGCGGTGCACCGCCGCCTCGCGCGCGGCCAGGTACAGGCGGATCTCGTCCTCGGGGATGCCCAGGCCCTCGCCGAACTTGGACACACCGCCGGGGAGCAGCGCCGCGTGCCCCTCGCCGGCCATGGGCACGCCGATGTCGGCGGTGCCGATGACCTCGCGGGCCAGCTCACCGATGGCCTGCCCGGCCTGCTGGCCGACCATCATGCCGCCCATCTGCTGAACCATGCCCAGCAGCGGGCCGGCGACGGACTGCATCTCCTCGGGCAGGTTCTGCCCCATGGCGTCGACGGACTTGGAGGTCAGCGGGTCGCACAGCTGCGCCCACGAACCCATGGTCCGCTCGATCCACTCCGACCGGGTCCAGGCCTGTGCGGTCTGGATCCCCGAAGGGAGGTCGGTGGCCTCGCCGAGCCAGAGGTCGGCCAGACGCAGGGCCTCCTCGATCTTGGCGTAGTCGGCCGGTGGCACACTGGGGTCACCGTGTTCGGCGACGGTGTGCCGGGCGATGTTCTTGGCCATGTCCCAGTTGATCCCCGACTTCGAGGACGCTTCGCCGCCACCGGAACCGGGGGCGGGCTGGGACGACATCATGTCCGCGAACTGGCGGAGCATGTCGGCCATCTGGTTCGGGTCTCCGAACGGGAAGCCGCCCGGAGTACCGGAGTCCCCCCCGCCCGGGCCGCCGCTGCTGCCGGCACCCGAGCCGGAGTCGCCGGAACGGCGCCCGGACTCGTCATCGGGATCGTTCGGCATGCTGAAACCGAAAGGCAGGTCGCTCACAATCAGACCTCAGGCAGGATTAGGTTTGGTCTCCACTGTCACGTTAGCTGGGAGTCGCCCGGAGTGAATACCGATAGCAGCCAGGTTCGCCCAGAGCACAGCTCGCGCGACGGAGCCGGTTCAGTGGTCGCGGTCACCGGCGCCGCGTCGGGCGTGGGCCGGCTTCTTGTGCAACGTCTGGCCGACGCGGAAGGTTCCTCCGCCCCGTCCGAGGTCGTGGCCGTGGACAGCGAGTTCGCGGACCTGCGCGGGGTCACGTGGCGCATCGCCGACGTGTGCGACCCCGGCCTGGTCTCCCGTCTCGACGGGGTCGACGTGCTCGTACACACCGCCGACGACCGGTCCCCGGAGAGCAAGCCGGTCCGCCGCCGCCAGCACAACATCCGCGCCGCCCAGACGGTGCTGACCGCAGCAGCGGCCTCGGGCGTCCCGCGGGTGGTCCTGATCACCAGCACCATGGTCCACGGCGCCGACCCCGCCAACCCGGTGCCGCTGGCCGAGGACGCCCCCCGCGTCTCCGACAACAGCGAGGGCCTCATGGGCGACTTCGCGGAGATCGAGGCGTTGGCCGAGCGCGCCCGCCGGGCCCACCCCAGCCTCTCGGTCACCGTGGTCCGTCCCGCGCCCCTGGTCGGCCCGGAGCTCGACACCCTCCTCAGCCGCCACTTCTCCGCGCCCCGCCTGCTCACCGTCAAGGGCCAGGAACAGCACTGGCAGTTCTGCCACGTCGACGACCTGGTCAGCGCGCTGGCGCACTGCGTCACCGAGGACGTGCACGGCCGCGACGGCGCCCTGGCCGTCGGCAGCGACGGGTCCCTGTCCCAGGACGAGGTCGAGCAGCTCGCCGGGATGAAGCACTTCGAGGTCGCCGCCAACCTCGCCTTCGGGGCGATCCGGCGGCTGCACAAGGCCCGCATCACCCCCGCGGCCGCCGCCGAGCTCACGTTCCTCGTGCACCCCTGCGTCGTGGACTGCGCGAGCCTGCGCGAGTCCGGGTGGAAACCCGTGTACACGAACGAGGAGGCCCTGGCCGCGCTGCTGGAGTCCCGCGAGGGCAAGCACGCCATCGTCGGCCGGAGCGTGGGGCGCAAGGAGGTCACCATCACCGCGGCGGGTGCCGCGGGTGCGGCCGCGGCCGCGATCGGTACCGCCGCCGCCATCCGCCACCTGCGCAAGCGCAAGGGCGGCTGACCGGGCCCGGAGCCCGGCCCCGGCGGACCGGACGGGTGCCCGTGCGGACGCACGCGCACGAACCGGGTTGATACGGTCGGAGCGTGGAAGAGATCACCCTGGCAGCCGTACGTGAGACGCCCCTGTCGGTCGACGAGGTCCTGGACTCGGTCGCCGACCCCCGAGCCGGCGGTACCGCCGTGTTCCTCGGCACCGTGCGCGACCACGACCACGGGCGCGGGGTCGCCGCGCTCGGTTACTCCGCCCACCCGACCGTCGAGGCGCAGCTGCGTTCCGTCATGGAGAAGGTCCTCGGCGACACCTCCACGGCCGGGCGCCCCGTCGTCAAGCTCGCCGCCGTGCACCGCGTCGGCGACCTGGAGATCGGCGACACCGCCGTCGTGGTCGCGGCCTCCGCCGAGCACCGGCAGGAGGCCTTCGAGGCGTGCCGCCGCCTCATCGACGACCTCAAGGCCCAGGTGCCCATCTGGAAGCGCCAGTCCTTCTCCGACGGCGACGACGAATGGGTCGGCGCCCCCTGAGGACGCCCCGACCGGCATCCCCCTGAGGCCGTTCCGTTCCGAACCAGGGTGGTGCGCCCGCACCGTCCCGTGACCGCAATAGTCTGTAGGGCATGCTTCGTCGCGTGATGACCCTCGCTGTCGCCCTCGTCCTCCTCATCGGGCTGGGGGTCGGCAGCCTCTTCCTGCCCATGCCGTATCTGGTGGCGGCACCGGGTGCGATCGTCAACACCACGGGCGACCTGGAGGGCGAACCGGTCATCGAGATCGGGGGAGCCGACACCTACGAGCACGACGACGGATCGCTGTCGATGGTCACGGTCCAGTACGCCGGCGGCCCCGACCACCGGCTCAACTTCTTCACCGTCATGACCTCCTGGCTCTCCCCGCGCGACGCCGTCCTGCCCGAGGAGCTGCTCTTCCCCGCCGACCGCACCCCCGAAGAGGTCAGCGAGCGCCAGAGCGTCCAGATGAACGACTCCCAGACCGAGGCCACCGCTGCCGCCCTCACCCAGCTCGGCACCGACTACGAGGCGGTGCCCGTGGTCGCCGAGGCGGTCGAGGGCATGCCGGCCGAGGGGCTCGTCGAGGCCGACGACATCGTCCTGGAGGTCGACGGAGAGCCGGTTCCCACCCACACGCAGGAGAGCGAGGGCGAGGCCGTGGGCAGCGGCGCCGTCGTCGAGATGGTCGCCGACCGTGAGCCCGGCGAACCCGTCACCCTCCTGCTCGACCGCGACGGCGAGGAGGTCGATGTCGAGCTCGAGACCGAGGAGGGCGAGGACGGCTCCGCGGCCGTCGGGGTCCTCATCGCCGACGACATGGACTTCCCGATCGACGTCGACATCACCGTCGGCCAGATCGGCGGGCCCAGCGCCGGGATGATGTTCTCCCTCGGGATCATGGACCGCCTCAGCGAGGACGGCATCACCGGCGGCGCCGAGGTGGCGGGCTCCGGCACCATCACCGCGGAGGGCGAGGTCGGCGGTGTCAGCGGGATCCCGCAGAAGATGGTCAGCGCCCAGCAGGTCGGCGCCGAGTACTTCTTCGTCGCCTCCGACAGCTGCCCCCAGGTGAGCCAGTCCGCGGCCTACGGAGAGCTCGACGTGGTCGCCGTCGACACCCTCGACGAGGCCGTCGACGCCCTGGAGACCATCAACGCCGACGGCGACGACCTGCCCCGCTGCGAGGAGTAGCCGCCCCGGCCGCACGGCCGCCGCGAACGAGAACGGCGCCGCCCCGAACAGGATCGGGGCGGCGCCGTCGTCGGTCGGGTCGCGGTTCAGGTCTCCGACGACCCCTGCTCGGTGGCCGGCAGCTCGATGTCCAGGGTCAGGGCCAGGGCCGAGGTCAGGGCGGGGATCAGGTCCTCCCCGTCCATCACTTCCTCGTCGGTGTCGTGGTTGCGCAGGCGCATCGCGCAGTGGCGCGACCCGTCCCGCCCGACCCCGGCGACCATGCGGATCTCCTCGGTCTCCTTGCCTGAGGTGTTGGGGTCCTCGTCCACGGCGAGGGTCTCGTCGGACCCCTTCACCACGAGGCGCTCCATCACCAACGCGCACCCGGCCACACCCTCGGGCCACATGATGCGGCCGAGCGCCTCCTCCAGGGGAACGTCCTCCGGAAGGCGCTCCTGCTGCACCGGGGTCAGCTCGTCCGGGGACTCCGGTTCGGAGATCCCCAGCAGCTGCGCGGCGGCGGGCTCGGCCTTGAGCAGCTCGGCCGTCGGCACCAGGGCGTACAGCTCCAACGGCTGGTCCCACCCCTGTTCGGCGACGTGGTGTTCCAGGTCCATCACGGCTTCACGAATGTTCGACACGTTTCCATGGTGGCCGATGTGGGGACCTCGCTGCGCCCGGCACGTCCCAGTAGGGTCGGACCCGGCCCCCGCCCGGATGCAGCTCCGATACTGCAACGATGCACGCTTGTCACCCGCGCGGAAGCGATTTCGGGAACCTGACGGCCACCGATTAAGTTTTCTGTAATAGGGCGCCACTTGCGCACCGAAACGCACCTACCAAGTCAGAACGAGGGGGAGGCGTGAGCTTCCGATCGCCCGGCGCACCACCTGCGCGTATGCCTCGCCGATCAAGGTTGCTCGCGCCTGTCGCAGCGACCGTGGTCGTCATCATCGCGGGTCTGGTGTTCGCCGCCAACTTCTGGACCGACTTCAAGTGGTTCCAGTCCGTCGACTACACCTCGGTCTTCCTGACCGAGCTGTGGACCCGTGTGCTGTTGTTCGCCGCGGCAGGTCTGGTGATGGCGGTCGTCGTCGGCGCCAGCATCTACTTCGCCTACCGTGCCCGGCCGGCCATGCGCCCGGCCAGCCTGGAACAGCAGGGACTGGACCGCTACCGGCAGTCCATCGACCCGCACCGCAAGCTCTTCTACTGGATCGCCGTCGGCGCCCTGGCGGTCCTCGCCGGTGCGGCCGCCAGCGGTGACTGGCAGTCGTTCCTGCAGTTCATGAACGCGACGAACTTCGGGGCGACCGACCCCGAGTTCAACATGGACATCGGGTTCTTCGCGTTCACCCTGCCGTTCCTGGAGACCCTGCTCGGGTACCTGTACGCCGCCGTGATCCTGGCGTTCATCGCCGCGGTCGTCGTGCACTACCTGTACGGCGGCGTCCGCCTGCAGAACGACACCGGCCAGCGTGCCACCCCGTCCGCCCGCGTGCACCTGTCGGTGCTCCTGGGCCTCTTCGTGCTGCTGCGCGCGGTCTCCTACTGGCTCGACCGCTACGGCCTGCTCTTCTCCGAGCGCGGTTACACGTTCGGTGCCGCCTACACCGACGTCAACGCGGTCAAGACGGCGCTGACGATCCTCACCGTCATCTCGGTGATCTGCGCGCTGCTGTTCTTCGCGAACATCTACTTCAAGAACACGATGGTCCCGATGGCGAGCCTGGGGCTCCTGCTGCTGTCCGCCGTCCTCGTGGGCGTGGCCTACCCGCAGATCGTGCAGAACTTCCAGGTCGACCCCAACGAGCAGCGCCTGGAAGCCGAGTACATCCAGCGCAACATCGACAGCACCCGTGAGGCGTACGAGATCGCCGACTCGGACGTGCAGACCTACGACGCCACCACCGAGCTCACGCCCGAGGAGCTGGCGGAAGAGGCCGACACGATCCCGAGCGTGCGCCTGGCCGACCCGTCCGTGGTCTCGCAGACCTTCCAGCAGATGCAGCAGGTCCGCGGCTTCTACCAGTTCCCGGACGTGCTCGAGGTCGACCGCTACGAGGACACCGACGGCAACCTCACCGACACGCTGGTCGCCGTCCGCGAGCTCGAGGGTCCGCCGGACGACCAGGACAACTGGCTGAACCGGCACCTGATCTACACCCACGGCTACGGCATGGTGGGCGCGGCCGGCAACCTCATCGACGACGAGGGCCGCCCGGTCTTCACCGAGTACAACATCCCGCCGCGGGGTGAGCTCAGTGAGGTGACCGGCGAGTACGAGCCGCGCATCTACTACGGCCGCGAAGGCGCCGAGTACGTCATCGTCGGCGCCGAGGACGAGTACGACTACCCCCTCGACGCCGAGGAGGACGCGGGGGACGTGCCCACGCCCGAGGACGCGATCGAGGACGAGTCCCGCGCGCCCAACGAGGGCGACACCGAAGGCAACGGTGAAGGCGGCGGCGAGGGTGCCGACGCCGAGGGCGAGGGCGAGGAGCCCGAGGGTTCGCAGGCCTACACCAACTACGACGGTGAAGGCGGCGTGCCGCTGAACAACTTCTTCGACCGGATCCTGTACGCGATCAAGTACCAGGAGACGAGCATCCTGCTCAACAGCGCGATCGACAGCAACTCGCGCATCATCTACGAGCGGGACCCGGAGGAGCGCGTCCAGAAGGTCGCCCCGTTCCTGACCACCGACAGCCGCCCGTACCCGGCGGTCGTCGACGGCCAGGTCAAGTGGATCGTGGACGCCTACACCACGTCCAACAACTACCCGTACGCCAACCGGCTCGACTTCAACCAGGCGGTGACCGACACCTTCACCGACGGTTCGGTGCAGGAGGTCGGCGCGCTGCCCGGCAACGAGGTCAACTACATCCGGAACTCGGTCAAGGCCACCGTCGACGCCTACGACGGCACGGTGGAGCTGTACCAGTGGGACGAGGACGACCCCGTCCTGGAGACCTGGATGGGTGCGTTCCCGGACATCGTCACGCCGCGGGACGAGATGAGCGACGAGCTCATCGACCACATCCGGTACCCGGACGACCTGTTCAAGGTCCAGCGCGAGATCATGCGCGAGTACCACGTGACCGAGCCGGACGCCTACTACGGCGGTCAGGACTTCTGGGAGGTCCCGGAGGACCCGACCAACGAGACGGAAGAGGCCGAGCCGCCCTACCGCCAGACCATCAACTTCCCGGGCGCGGAGGAGGCCAGCTTCTCGCTGACCTCGACCTTCGTGCCGCGGGGACGTGAGAACCTGGCGGCGTTCATGGCCGTGGACAGCGACCCGCGCTCCGACGACTACGGTCAGCTGCAGCTCCTGGAGCTGCCGCGGAGCACCGTGATCTTCGGTCCCGGGCAGATCCAGAACGCCTTCGACTCCGACGCCGATGTGCGTGAGGTCCTGCTCCCGCTGGAGCAGTCCGAGGCCGAGGTCACGCGGGGCAACCTGCTGACCCTGCCGTTCGGTGGCGGTCTGCTCTACGTCGAGCCGCTGTACGTCCAGGCCGGCGGCGGCGGTGCTGCGTCCTTCCCGCTCCTGCAGCAGGTGATGGTCGGCTTCGGTGAGGAGGTCGCCATCGGCAGCACCCTCCAGGAGGCTCTGAACAACCTGTTCGAGGGCGGCCAGGGCCCGCTCCCCGAGCCGGACACCGGCGACGAGGGGACCGAGGACGAGGACCCGGCCGAGGGTGACGCCGGGGCCGGTGACGAAGACACCGGCGGAACCGACGAGGACCTCGTCGACGCCCTGAACGAGGCCGTGGAGGCCTTGGAGGAGGCCCAGGAGTCCAACGACGACGCCAACGAGCGCGTGCGTGAGGCCCTGGAGGACATCGAGGAGCAGATGGGCAACTAACGGCCCAGGGGTCCGAGGGCCCGCGCTCCGAGAGCGTTCCGTGTGGGGCGGTACCCGTCGAGGGTGCCGCCCCACCGTCGTTCCCGGGCGGGGAACGGGCGGGTGAGTGGCCGCACACCCGCACTGTTCGAGGGAGTCCCGCGAGCACGATAGGCTGAGAACACACCGACGCGGGGTGGAGCAGTTCGGTAGCTCGCTGGGCTCATAACCCAGAGGTCGCAGGTTCAAATCCTGTCCCCGCTACCACGTCCTCGGCCGGGGGTTCGCCCCCGGCCGAGGGGATTCATTCGGGTGGGCCTCACTCGGCGAACCGCAAGGGGAACCGATTTGCCACCCGGGCCGCAAGGTCCTAAAGTTGAGGTCAACGACGCGGGGTGGAGCAGTTCGGTAGCTCGCTGGGCTCATAACCCAGAGGTCGCAGGTTCAAATCCTGTCCCCGCTACCACGTTTTCCGGAGAGATTTCATCCCGCTCTCCGGGGAATTCAACGGGTGGGTCTCATCCGGTCCCTTCACGGGAACCGATACGGCACCCGGGCCGCAAGGCCCGAAATTCGAGGCCATCGACGCGGGGTGGAGCAGTTCGGTAGCTCGCTGGGCTCATAACCCAGAGGTCGCAGGTTCAAATCCTGTCCCCGCTACCAAGGAAGCGCCGGGTGGAGAATTCCGCCCGGCGCTTTTTCGTGTGTCCGGTCATGGCCGTCGCGCACGGCAGGGCCCGCACACGAGAAGAGCCCCGCAGACCCCGGGCGGCCGTTGTGGCGGCCGCCGGGTCCACGGGGCTCCGTAAGTCCGGCCGGGCCGGTCCCGGGCGCCCACGGCCCTCTCAGAGGTGTACGGCTGGGCGCGGGCCTACTCGGCCTCGAAGCCGTCGCAGGCCAGCGCGGTCCCGGTCTCCTCGTCGGTCCACAGGACGGTGTGCGTGCCCGCGGCCAGCCCGGCGCCCTCGAAGTCGTCGGGGAACTCGACGGGGGCCACCTCGCCGTCCTCGACGGCCGCCGCAGCGGTCACGGGTTCCTCGTCCGGTCCCACCACGACGACCTCGGTGCCCGTGGTGTCGGCGTCCTCCGGGGCGTGGGCGGACAGCGCGACGGGGCCCTCCTCGACGGCACGGCGGGGCACGTCCGTGCGCCACCCGCCGGCGGCGTCCACGTCCGGCTCGCACAGAAGGGTGTCGGGGTCGAAGCGGGACTCGGGGAGCCCGTCCTCCTCGGCCCCGTTCGCCTCGCGTGCGTCCTCGGCGATCATGGCGTCGAGCTGCTCGGGTGAGTGGCCGTGCCCCTCGGAGCAGGCGGTGGCCAGCAGGAACAGGGGCAGGGCGGCGCACACGGCCA
This sequence comes from Nocardiopsis coralli, assembly GCF_014892575.1. Classification (GTDB taxonomy): domain Bacteria; phylum Actinomycetota; class Actinomycetes; order Streptosporangiales; family Streptosporangiaceae; genus Nocardiopsis; species Nocardiopsis coralli. Next base: position 21,992 of record NZ_JADBGI010000011.1, read on the forward strand.
GGCGCCGCACAGGGTGGGTCGTCAACACGCCGTGCACGCTACTACAACGGGCCGACCCGTCAGCACCGAACGATCCGGGTTCCGAAGGGCACCGGGAACCCTGGACGGGGTCAGGTGGGGCGCAGCGGAGTGGGTCCGCCGTTGAGCCAGGTCAGGGTCTGGTCGTGGAGCGCGCCGTTGGTGCAGACCAGCGGCCCGTTGTCCTCGAAGCCCTCACCGCGCAGGTTGGTGGCGCGGCCGCCGGCCTCCTCGAGGATGATCGGCAGCGGGGCGGCGTCCCACACCGACAGTTCCGGTTCGGCGGCGATGTCGACCGTGCCCTCGGCGACCATCACGTGCGACCAGAAGTCACCGTAGGCGCGCGTGCGCCACACCGAACGGGTCAGGCCGAGGAAGGACTCCAGGCGGCCCTGCTCCTCCCAGCCGGTCAGCGACGAAAAACTGAGCGAGGCGTCGGAGAGCTCGCCGACCTGCGAGACCTGGCAGCGCGAGGCCTTGGAGAGGCTGCGCCCGGTCCACGTCCCGTTGCCCTGGGAGGCCCACCAGCGCCGCTGCAGCGCCGGGGCAGAGACCACACCCACCACCGGGCGGTCGCCCTCGAGCAGGGCGATGAGCGTCGCCCACACGGGGACCCCGCGCACGTAGTTCTTGGTGCCGTCGATGGGGTCGATGACCCACACCCGGTTGCTGTTGCCGGTCTTGCCGTACTCCTCGCCGACCACCGCGTCGCGCGGGCGCGCGCGGGAGAGCACACTGCGCAGCGTCTCCTCGACCATCCGGTCGGCCTCGGTCACCGGGGTGAGGTCGGGTTTGGTGTCCACCACCAGATCGAGTGCTCGGAAACGCTTGAGAGCGATGTCGTCGGCAGCGTCGGCGAGCACGTGGGCCAGACGCAGATCATCGTCGAAGGACGCCATGGGCGGTAACGCTACCCGCCCCGGAACGAACATGGCCAAAGGGGCACCCGCACGTGATGCAAGTGTGACACCGGGCGGAACCGGAACCCTTGCGGCTCCGGGGTTCCGGTCCGGCGGCGGATGCGATCATGGAGGGCATGGAACCGGTGAACGAAGAGCGTGCCGAACGCACCCCCGTGCGCGAGCGGCTCATGGACGCCGCCTACGCCGAGGTCGTGGCGGGCCGCTGGACACAACAGCGCATGGCCGACATCGCCTCGGCCGCGGAGGTGTCCCGGCAGACGCTCTACAACGTCTTCGGCAGTAAGGAAGGGCTGCTGCAGGCGGTCGTGGTGCGGGAGGCCGACAGCCTCCTCGACAAGGTCGTCGCACTGCTGGAGGAGGACCGGTCCGACCCCGTGCACGCCGTCAGCCGCACGACGGGGTTCGTGCTGCGCTCGCTGCGCGACAACCCGCTCCTGCGCGCCGTCGTCGCCGGGGACCGCGAACTGCTGCCCGTGGTCACCACCCGTTCCGCGCCGCTGCTGGACGTGCTCGGTGAACGCATGGCCGCCATGCTCGCCGAGAGCTGCCCCGAGCTGGACCGTTCGGTGACCGAGGCCGTCGCGGACGTGAACCTGCGCCTGACGGTCTCCTACGCCCTGCAACCCATCGACCCCGACGAGGCCGCCCGCCGTGTGGAGGCCGTGGTCCACGGAATGCTCTGCGTGGGCCTGCCCGAGGCGGGCCGCACCCGGGGTTGAGCGGACCGAGAGGAGGAGCGCCCCCGTGCGGGACGGTTCCTACACAGAACGGCACCGCCAGGAGGTTCTGGACTGCTACACCTCCGGCGGGCGGATCACGGCCATGCCCGTGCGGCGCCCGGACCGGCTCGTCCTGCTCGACCACGTGGCACGCGGCCTGGAACCGGGCGTGCGCTACACCGAACCGGAGCTGACCGCGGTGCTGCTGCGCTACGGCTCCGACCTGGCGGCGCTACGCGGCGGACTGTTGGCCGAGGGGTTCCTCGAACACGACCGGCGGGCGTACTGGCGCTGCGGCGGCACCGTCGAGCTCTGAGCAGGGCAGACGCTCGGGGATCTTGCTACCGGAGCCGAACTCAGCGCTGAACCCGGCTCTGGTAGCAAGATCCTCGCAATCAGGAAAGGGCCGGGGGCTCTTCCTCGTCCTCGCCCTCGCGGCTGGAGAGCAGCCGCACCAGGGAGGACACCCGGTCGGCGTCCAGGGTCCCGGCGGCCAGGGCCGCATGGACGGCGCAGCCGGGGGAGTCGGGCCGGTGCGCGCAGCCCTCCGGGCAGTCCGGGGTGAGCTCGGCGATCTCCGGGAACCCGGCGACGATCTCCTCCGGTGCGATGTGGGCGAGCCCGAAGCTGCGCACACCCGGGGTGTCGATGAGCCATCCGCCCTCGAAGGCGAGGGCGACCGCGGAGGTCGAGGTGTGGCGCCCGCGGCCGGTGACGGTGTTGACCCCGCCCACGGCCCGGTCGGTTCCGGGGATCAACCGGTTGACCAGCGTCGACTTTCCCACGCCGGAGGAACCCACGAGCACCGTCGTGCGCCCGGCGAGGCGCTCGGACAGTTCCGTCGGGTCCGAGTCCGGACCGAGCACGACGTACGGCAGGCCGAGCGGTTCGTACAGGCGCACCATCGGCCCGGGGTCCCCGAGGTCGGCCTTGGTCAGGCACAGCAGGGGTTCCAGGCCGGCGTCGTAGGCGGCGACCAGACAGCGGTCCACGAACCGGGGCTGCGGTTCGGGGTCGGCCAGGGCGCACACGATCGCGAGCTGGTCGGCGTTGGCGACGATGATGCGCTCGACCGGGTCGGTGTCGTCGGCGGTGCGGCGCAGCACCGAGTGGCGGTCCTTGACCCGCACGACCCGGGCGAGTGTGTCCGGCTTGCCCGACAGGTCGCCGACCACGTCCACCCGGTCCCCGACCACGATGGAACCGCGGCCCAGTTCGCGGGCCTTCATCGCCACCACCGGGACGCCGGCGACCAGGCACCGGTACCGGCCGCGGTCCACGGCGGTGACCAGGCCCTCCTCGGCGTCGGAGTGCTTGGGCCGGTTGCGGGTGCGGGGCTTGGAACCGCCCCGGGCGCGCACGCGTACGTCGCGTTCGTCCATGTGGCGGCCCCCGCCCCGCGTGCGGCTCACGACAGGGCCTCCGCCCAGAGCCCGGGGAAGTCGGGCAGGGTCTTGCGGGTGGTGGCGATGTCCTCCACCTCGATCCCGGGGACCGCCAGCCCGAGCACCGCGCCGGAGGTGGCCATGCGGTGGTCGTCGTAGGAGTGGAAGACACCACCGTGCAGCGGGCGCGGCTCGATGACCAGGCCGTCCTCGAGCTCCTCCGCGTGCCCGCCGAGCCGGTTGATCTCCGTGGCCAGCGCGGCGATCCGGTCGGTCTCGTGGCGGCGCAGGTGGGCGACGCCGGTCAGGCGCGAGGGGCTGTCGGCCAGCGCGGCGAGGGCGGCGATCGTCGGCGTGAGTTCACCGACGTCGTGCAGGTCGGCGTCGATCCCGCGGATCTTGCCGGTGCCGTAGACGGTCAGGTCGCCGCCGTCCCGGGCGACCTCGCCGCCCATGCGGGCCAGCAGCGAACGCAGTGCGTCGCCGGCCTGCGTGGTGTGCTCGGGCCAGTCCTCGACGGTGACCGCGCCCCCGGTGACCAGCGCAGCTGCCAGGAACGGTCCGGCGTTGGACAGGTCCGGCTCGACGGGGATCTCCGACACCCGGATCGCACCCGGTTCGACCCGCCACTCGTCCTCGCCGGTCTCCACGGTGACCCCGGCCGCGCGCAGCATCTCCACGGTCATGTCCAGGTGCGGCTGGGAGGGCACCGGCGGGCCGTCGTGGCGCAGGCGCAGGCCCTTCTCGAACCGCGCCCCGCTCAGCAGCAGCGCCGACACGAACTGGGAGGAACCCGACGCGTCGAGGGTGACCTCGCCGCCCGGGAGCGACCCCGTTCCGTGCACGGTCATCGGCAGCGCACCCCGGCCGCCGTCGTCGATGTCGGCGCCCAACGCACGCAGGGCCTGCAGGAGCGCGCCGACGGGGCGCTCGTGCGAACGCGGGTCGCCGTCGAAGTGCACGTCACCGTCGGCCAGGGCCGCGATCGGGGGCACGAACCGCATCACCGTTCCGGCGTTGCCCACGTCCACCGACGCCGGGCCGCGCAGGTCGGCCGGGGTGACGGCCAGGTCGTCGCCGTCCTGCTCCACACGCGCGCCCAGGGAACGCAGCGCACCCGCCATGAGGTCGCTGTCCCGGCTGACCAGGGGGCGGCGGACCACGCACGGGGTCTCCGACAGCGCGGCCAGCACCAGCGCACGGTTGGTCACGGACTTGGAACCGGGCAGGGACAGGCGGGCGCGCACAGGGCGGTCGGCCGTGGGCGCGGGCCAGTGGTCGGCGGCAGACGGCTGCGGGGATGCGGAGTCAGGCATGGTCCCAGGTTATGGGAAACGGTGCCACCGCGGTTCCGGGCGGCCGGTTCGCCCGAAGTATCCTTGGTGGCGACATGGTGTATCTGGATCACGCTGCCACGACCGGGGTCCGCCCCGAGGTCGCCGCCGACGTCACGGCCGGGCTCGGCTCGCTCGGCAACCCTTCCTCCCTGCACGGCCACGGCCGGGCCGCCCGCCGCACCGTCGAGGAATCACGCGAACGCATCGCGGCGGCCGTGGGCTGTACCCCGCACGAGGTCGTGTTCACCGGGGGCGGGACCGAGGCCGACAACCTCGCGATCAAGGGCCTGTACTGGGCCCGCAACGCCCAGGACCCTGCGCGGCGGCGTGTGCTGCTCAGCGCGGTCGAGCACCACGCCGCGCTCGACCCGGCGCAGTGGATCGCCGACCACCAGGGCGCGCAGGTCGAGTACCTGCCGGTGGACCGCCTGGGGCGCGTGAGCCCCGAGACCTTGCGCGAGGCGGTCGGGAGCGACCCGGACTCGGTCGCGCTGGTCTCGGTCATGTGGGCCAACAACGAGGTCGGCACGGTCCAGCCGGTCCGGGAGCTCGCCGAGGTCGCCGCCGAGTACGGGATCCCGATGCACACCGACGCCGTGCAGGCCGTGGGCGCCGAGCCGGTCGACTTCGCCGCGAGCGGGGTCGGTGCGCTCAGCCTCAGCGGCCATAAGCTCGGCGGTCCCGTGGGGGCCGGGGCTCTGGTGCTCGCACGCGGGCTCACCCCGGTCCCGGTGCTGCACGGCGGCGGCCAGGAACGCGACGTGCGTTCGGGGACCGTGCCCACGGCGCTGGTGCGGGGCCTGGCGACCGCCGTGGGGATGGCCGTCGACGAGCGTGAGGAGCACGTCAAGCACGTGTCCGCGCTGCGGGACGAGCTCGAGGCCCGTGTGCGCGAGGCCGTTCCGGACGTGGTCGTCAACGGTGACCCCCAGGGCCGCCTGCCCGGGATCGCGCACCTGTCGTTCCCCGGCTGCGAGGGCGACGCCCTGCTCATGCTCCTGGACGCCCAGGGCATCTCGTGCTCGACCGGTTCGGCCTGCTCGGCCGGGGTGGCCCAGCCCAGCCACGTGCTGCTGGCCATGGGGGCCGACCCCGACACCGCGCTCAGCAGCCTGCGCCTGTCCCTGGGCCGGTCCTCCACCTCGGAGGACGTGGCCGCCCTGGCCGCGGCGATCGGCCCCGCGGTCGAGCGCTCGCGTGCCGCCCGCGCCAAGCGCAGGTACTGAAACGCCTAGGCGCGCTCGATGGTGACCGACTCCAGGGTCACGTCGCTGACCGGGCGGTCCTGGGAATCGGTCTCCACCTGCGCGATGGTGTCCAGGACCTCCTGGGAGTCGTCGTCGGCCACGTGCCCGAAGATCGTGTGCTGGCCGTCCAGGTGCGTGGTCTCGGTGACCGTCAGGAAGAACTGCGACCCGTTCGTGCCGTCGCCCTCGGGGGTCCGGCCGGAGTTGGCCATGGCCAGCACACCCGGCTGGTCGAAGCTGTGGTCGGCCTCGACCTCGTCGTCGAAGGTGTAGCCGGGGCCGCCGCGCCCGGTCCCCTCGGGGTCGCCGCCCTGGACCATGAAGTCGTCGATGACGCGGTGGAAGATCAGGCCGTCGTAGAACTCGTCCTCCGACAGCCCCACGAAGTTCGCGACGGTGACCGGGGCGTCCTCGGGGTGCAGGTCCAGCTCGATGTCGCCCTCGCTGGTGTGCAGCACGGCGCCCTCGACGTCGGAGACGTCCACGTCCGGCGGGCCGGCGTCGTCGTTCTGCTGGTCGCCCTGGGTCTGCTCGTCGTTCGGCTGTTCCTCGGGCTCCGACGGGGACCCTTCGCCGCAGGCCGCGGTCAGCAGCAGGGCCGAGGAGGCCAGGAGGGCCGAGGCGGGGAGAGTCAAGCGCGTCATCGGTTCACTTCCGGGTCAGGTTCAGCGGCTGGGCGGTCCACAGGGTACTGCGGTACCCGCACCGCAGCGCGACAGGACCTTGGTCCTTCGCTGCGCCGGAAGGGGCCCGGCGCGGCTCTCAACCCGCGTCGAGACCGTCCTCGTCCTGCTCGCGGTCCTGCCGCTCGCGGCGCTCCTGCTCCTCCCGCTCCTGCAGCTCACGTGCCCGGCGGCGCTGGGCCTCGGCGCGCTCGCGGCACCGGCGCAGGAACTCCTCGTCGTCCTCAGGGGTCGCTCCCCGAGCCCGGTTCGGATGGTCGTATTCGGGGAAGGGCGAAGTCGTGGCCGGGGACCGGGTGGTGACGAGGGACTCCCTGGGCGGGCGTCCCAGGGTGAACCACAGCAGTCCGCCGAACTTCGGCAGGAACAGCACGATCACGACCCACACCGGCTTGGACAGCAGCCGTGTCGACCCGGCGTCCGCGCTGATCACGTCGAACAGCGCGTACACCCAGATGGCCAGGGACATCACGGCGAGGAACAGCGCGAGGTAGACCACGGGGACTTTCCAATCGGGGGACACCAGGAGACCGGGACTGCGGCCGCGGTCCCTGTCATGACTTATCACGGATCGCCGTACCCACCGCGGGCCTTGACCTCCCGTGTGCACAGGAGGAAGGTCGGTCCACGCCGCCGGGCCCGGTCCTGTCCGGGCCCGGAAGAGTACCGGGTTGCGCACGGGGCGGACCCGGGAACACCCGGAAGAGCGGGAGGCGACGAGATGGACGAGTTGCACCGGGCAGGACCCGCCCGTACACCGATCCGGCCGACCGGCCGGCCACGAACCCGGGAGGTCGGATGAACACTGCACTGCCGTCCGCGATGTGGCTGCCTTTCGCGGCGCGGGTCCTGCGGGCCCGTTCCGACCGCGGGCTCACCCGGGCCGAGCTGGCCCGGTCCGTCGGGGTCAGTGACGACAAGCTCCGCGAGGTGGAACGTGCACACTGCCGTCCCGCGCGCTCGCTCGTCGCGCGCGTGGAGACCGCCCTGGGCCCGGAACACCAGCTCATGGAGGCCTGGGCGATCACACTCCAGGCGGAGGCGTTCCCGAACGAGTTCGCCGACCTGTGCGAGCTCGGTGTGCACGCCCAGCACCTGTGGGAGCACCAGCCGGTCGCGATCCCGGTGTTCCTGCGCGTGCCCGAGTACTCCAGGGCCGTGATCAAACCGCGGCTGGGCCACCTCGGCGACGAGGAGGTCGAGCTCATGGTCGACGACGAGATGGAACACCGCGCGGCGATGATCGCGCCCGGCGGGCCGGGCCTGCGTGTGGTGCTCAACGAGTCGGTGCTGCGCCGTCCCCAGGGCGGGGTGCGGGTGCTCAACGCACAGCGCAGGTTCCTGGCCGACCTCGTCGACGCCGGCATCGTCACGATCGCGGTGATCCCGGAGGCCACCCCGGACCACCCGGGCCTGGGGGAGGCGTTCCGGCTCATGGAGTTCGCCGACCGGCCGAGCATGGTCTACGCGTTCGGGGCCCGCGGCGGCGAGCTCACCGCCGAGAGCGAGCAGGTCGCGGGGTGCACGATGGTGCGCGACGCCATCGAGGACGTCGGGGTGGAACTCTCGCCCGACTCCGAACTGCTCACCGCGCGCCCCATCGACGACTGACCCGGTCGCCGAGTCGTGACCCCGCGGGTCTTGGGCGGCCTGCCCCGTGTGGGCTAGGTTGCGCGCCATGGATATCGCGATCACATCCGGATACGTCGTGCCCGTCGACGGTGACCCCGTCGACGGCGGCACGGTCCTCATCTCCGACGGCCGGATCACCGCCGTCGGCCCGGACTCCGAGGTCACCGTCCCCGCGGGCGCCCGGGTCGTCGACGCCGCCGGCAAGTGGGTGCTGCCGGGGTTCGTCGAGGCGCACGGCCACATCGGCGTACATGAGGAGAGCGTCGGCTGGGCCGGCGACGACACCAACGAGATGACCGACCCCAACGGCGCGCGCATGCGTGCGCTCGACGCGGTCAACCCCGCCGACCAGGGTTTTGTCGACGCGCTCGCCGGCGGTGTCACGAGCTCGGTCATCAAACCCGGTTCCGGCAACCCCATCGGCGGGCAGACCGTCGCGGTCAAGTGCTGGGGCCGCAGCATGGAGGACCGCCTCCTCAAGGAGCCCGCGAGCGTCAAGAGCGCCCTGGGCGAGAACCCCAAGCGTGTGTACGGGAACAAGGACCGCCTGCCCTCCACCCGCCAGGGTGTGGCCGCGGTGATCCGCGACGCCCTGACCAAGGCCCAGGACTACAAGGCCAAGCGCGACCACGCCGCCGCCGAGGGCACGCCCTTCGACCGGGACAACACCCTGGAGGTCCTGGCGCGGGTGCTCGACGGCGAGGTGCCGTGGTGCCAGCACACCCACCGGGCCGACGACATCCACACGGCGATCCGGCTCGCGGACGAGTTCGGGTACCGGCTGGTCATCAACCACACGACCGAGGGCCACCTGCTGGCCGACGAGATCGCCGAACGCGGTATCCCGGTGATCAGCGGCCCCCTCATGACGAGCCGGTCGAAGCTGGAGGTGTCGCAGCGGACCCTCGCCAACCCGGGGATCCTCGACCGGGCCGGGGTGAAGCTCGCGCTGACCACCGACCACCCGGTGATCCCGATCGACTTCCTCATCTACCAGGCGATCCTGTGCGTGAAGGAGGGCCTGGACCGCGACAGTGCGATCCGCGCCATCACCCTGAACCCCGCCGAGATCATGGGCCTGGACGACCGGGTCGGGGCGCTGCGCCCGGGTCTGGACGCCGACGTCGTGGTGTGGTCAGGCGACCCGCTGGACGTCATGAGCCGCGCGCTGCAGGTCTTCGTCGACGGGCGCGAGGTCTACACCTGGGACGACCAGGCCCGCCGGGGCGAGGCACTGGACCCCTACTACCGCGAGGACTGAGGGTCCGCTCCGAGGACTGAGGGGGCCTCAGGGCGGTCGCGCGAGGGACTGAGGCGCGGCCGCCCGCGCGGTTACGGCATCCTGCCGATGGTGGCACCGGGTGCCTCAGCCGGAGTCTGGGAGCAGGGCCTGTTTGGTGGACGCCTTCCGTCGCTTCGACCAGCTACTGCGCCGAAGGCGTCGTTTGAGGGTTGGTGGCGGGTGACGGGTGGGCGTATCCAGTGGTGCTATCGCAAGGCCGAAGAAGGAGGCCCCTACTGTGCGCTGCTTCGCAAGCTCAGCAATATCGCACAGCGGGGGCCCGGCCCGGAAGTGCCGTTGACTGATGAGAACGCAGCGAGAGTGCCGCTGGGGCGTCGCGCAGCAGGTAACGGGTGTTCGCCAAGCAGGCCCTAGGTCGGGACGCAGGCCCGGCCGGGAACCCGACCCCCGTTGAGGAGCCGCCGTGCACCCCGATCTCGCCGCCCAGGCCGCCGACCTCTACCGCGCCGAACGCGAGCAGGAAGCCAGGCAGGCCCGCTTGGTGCGCACGTCCCGCGCGGCGCGCCGGCGCCCGGCCCCGCGCGGCCGGTCAGAACCACAGGGCCGGCAGGAGGATCAGCCCGGCCAACGCTGAGACCAGCAGGATCCCGGACCCGAGCAGGATGTGCTTCGGGGCCCACCACGCCCGGTCCCGGGGCGGCCCCGGGGTGAGCAGCGTGAAGTCGCCGGGGTCGTCGGGGGCGTGACGCACCGGGATCCGGTCGCCGACGCGGGACGGGGACCGGGTTCCGGGGCTCCCGTCGCGGCGGTGGATCTCCCGGCCGTCGGGCAGCACGAACCGCACGACCCGCTGGTGGACCCGCGTCGGGATCTGGTTCCTTCCGCCGGAGAGCCGGGACCAGGCGTCGGTGACCGTCGCCTCCGCCCCCGCGGTGTGGTGCTCCGGGACCTGCCCGGCCCGGCGCAGCGCCTGTACCGCACGCACGATCAGGACGACCCCCAGGCCCGCGAAGAACGGCGGCAGGAGCAGGGGGAGGAAGCCGGCCGAGCCCGTCCCGACGAGGACGAAGAGCAGCAGGAACACCGCGGCGCCCCCGAGCAGGGCCAGGCCGTGGGTGTAGGACGCTCCGCCCGGGCGGCGTCCGTGCGGGTTCACCGGGTAGAAGGCGCCGTCACCCGGCCGGGCCGCGCGCAGCACCGCCACGTTCCCCGGGTCGTCGGGGTGGTGGACCGCCTCCACGGGTGTGCCCTCGCGCACCAGGTGCCCGCCCAGCCCGCTCGTGTCGTCGGCCTCCCAGCGCGCGCCGTCGGCCCCGTGCAGCCGGACGGTCACCGGGTGGCCGTGCGGGCTGCGATTCAGCGGGTGCACACGCGTGACGACACCCCGCACCGGAACGCCGCGGCTGCGGAGCTCGTCGGCGTCCTCCTGCCGGGAACGCACACGCAGCAGGTCGCGCACCGCGTACACGGAGACGGCCGCGGCGGCCAGGGTCGGGAGGGCGAGCATTTCGAGGAGCTCGTTGTCCACGGCGGGGCTCCCGGGGGTGGAGGGGCGGTGACCCGGACGGGTCCCGCACCCCGTTCCGATGCCCCCGGGCGGCCCGTGGTTCCGTGAACCGTGTCGGTCCGGACTCAGTCCAGGGCGCGCACGCCCTCGGGTACCGCGGTGCCGTCCGCCGACACCGCCGCCGTCACGTGCTCGGTCGACAGGCGCTGCGCGAGCCCGTCGGCGGAACCCGGTGTGAGCACCAGCGGGGTGCCCGCGTGCACGGCCGCGCCCAGCAGGGAGAGGTCCGCGCCGAGCACCGACAGCGGGGCGTCCTCCCCGGCCAGGACGGCGATGCGGTCCTTCTCGCCCAGGTCCCACGCCTCGGCCCGCGCGCGCCCGGCCTCCACCAGCTCGGCGCCGGTGTACTCGCGGTCGGTGCGCAGGGCCGCTTCCGCGGGGTCCACGGGGTAGTGCGCGAAGTGGTCGCCGTGGCCGCGCACCTCGACGGTGTAGTCGGTGACCATCGGCGGCGTTCCGCTCAGAGGCAGGCCCAGCGGGTGAAGGGAGGTGCCCACGACCTCCTCGGCGCCGCTGTCCAACGCCGCCTCCAGCCGGTCGGAGTCGGCGACCGCGAACTGGGCGCCCGAGGGCACCTCACCGGGGCGGGCCGGCTCGGCGATCGCGCCCACCGACCACGACGCGAGCAGCCACACCAGCGACTGCCAGTGCAGGGGCAGGGCCACGGCCACCCGGTCGCCGGGTTGGGCGCCCAGGCCGTCGATGAGCATGTTCGAGGTCTTGGAGACCCAGTTGTCCACGGTGGCGCGGGACAGCTCGACCCGGCCGCCGGAGGCGTCGTAGGCGGTCACGAAGGGGCGGGCGGGGTCGGCGGCCACGAGGGCGCGCCACGCGGGGCCCGGTGCGGCAGGTGTGTCGGACATGCCCACAGCTTAGGAGCGGTGACCCCGTGGCCTTCCCGGCGGCCCACGGGGTCGGGCCGAGCCACGCGCGTGCGGGCCGGCTCCGGGACCGATCGGACGAACCCGCTCTCGCCGGAGCGTCCCGCCCAAAGGGGGCTCGGCGTGCACGTGATGGCAGGAACTGCCAGAGTGACCCCATGCGCTTGTCTCCCGGACGATTCCTCGCCCGTGTCACCGCGCTCCCCGCGATCGCAGTCTCCGCCTGGCTCCTGGTGACCTTCCCCCTCCTCGCCCTGGGGGCGTTCACCCCGTTGCTCTCGGCGATCTTCGGCATCCCCGCCGTCGTCGCCGCGTGCACCCTCGTCCCGCGGCTGATCCCCGAACCGGAGGAGGACCGCGCGCCCTGGTGGCCGGTCGTGCTGGTCCTGCTCATCGTGGTGGTCTTCGCGGCCGTGCAGATCGCCTACCACGCCGAGGCCCTCGTGATCCGCCGCGATCCTGCCTCCTACGCGATGTACACGGTGTGGATCGCCGAGAACGGGTCCCTGCCGATCCCGCGCATGCACGAGCTCATCGCCGGCAACGACCCCGCGCTCAGTTACCAGAGCCTGGCCCACTACGAGCGCGACGACGTGATCTGGCCCCAGTTCATGGCAGGCGCACCGCTGCTCACCAGCATCGGTTACTGGCTGGGCGGGCTCACCGGGATGCTCGTCACCACGCCGGTCCTGGGCGCCCTCGGCGTCCTGGTCCTCGCCGGGCTCACCGCGCGCCTGGTCGGCGTGCGCTGGGCCCCGCTCGCCGCGCTGGTCCTGGCGGTCTGCCTCCCGCAGCAGTGGGTCAGCCGGTTCACCTACAGCGAGCCCGTCACACAGATCCTGCTCCTGGGCGGGCTCGTGCTGGCCTACGACGCCCTGTCCCGGCGCAGCGGCCTCACCGAGCGCTGGGGCCGGACCCACGTGCTCGCAGCCGCGGCCGGGCTGGTCTTCGGGCTCGCCCTGATCACCCGCATCGACGTGCTCCGCGACCTGCTGCCCGTGGTCGGGTTCCTCGGGCTCCTGCTGCTCGCCCGCCGCGGCCAGGCGGTCCCGATGCTGGGCGGGCTCACCGTCGGCGTGCTCATGGGCCTCTACGCCGGGTACGGGCTCTCCTACCCCTACCTGGAGTACCTGTCGGACTCCCTGGTCCCGCTCCTGATGATCTCGGGTGTGGTCGTCGCGCTCACCGTGGTCGCCACCGCCGCGCTCTGGCGCATGGGGCTGCCCCAGGTGTGGCGGGTGCGGTGGCTGCCCAACGCCGTCGCGATCGCCGCCGTCCTGCTCATGGTCGGGCTGGCCCTGCGCCCCGTCCTGTGGCCCGACTACGGCCACGGCAGCGACTTCACCGACCAGTGGGTCGCCGCCGTTCAGGAGATGGAGGGCCTGCCCGTCGAGGGCAGCCGCACCTACTACGACTTCAGCCTGTACTGGGTCGGCTGGTACGTCGGTCTGGGCAGCGTCCTGTTCGCGACCTTCGGCGTCGCCCTGGTCCTGCGCAAGCTCGCACAGGGCCGCCTCGCGCAGTGGCTGCTCCCGGCGATGCTCCTGAGCTGGACCGTGGTCACCACCCTGCTGCGCCCAGCCATCACCCCCGACCACCCGTGGGCCAGCCGGCGCCTCATCGTGCTGGTGATCCCGGCGTTCATCCTGTTCGCGGTGTGGTTCACGGCCTGGCTGACCCGGTACTGCGCCCGCGCCTCCGCCCCGGACCGCCGTGCACTGTCGGCCTCCTTGCCCGCGGTGGTGGCCGCCGGTGCGTCCGTGGCCATGATCGGCCCCACCGTGATCACGTCCGCGCAGGGGATCATGGGGTACAGACAGGACGTGGGCACCGTCGCCGCGACCGAGAACCTGTGCGCGTCGCTGCCCGAGGACGGGTCGGTGGTCGTGGTTGACTCCGGGATGGCGAGCAATTACATGCCGTTGATCCGGAACGTGTGCGGCCTGCCCACCGCCGCGATGAACGAACCCGTGCAGGAGGACGTCGACCGGGTCGTCGGAGAGATCCACGACCGCGACCGCACCGCCGTGCTCGCCGGACCGGAATGGCGACCGCTGCAAGAACTCACCGGAACCGAACCCGAACGCCCGTTCCGGGTGGTGGCCGAGATGGACCCGAGCACCCTCATGGAACCTCCGACGGGGAGCTGGGGTTTCGAGGGGGACGTGTGGATCTCCGTCGTCCCGCCCGACGAGAACACCCGCTGAACGACCCCGCTGAGAGAGGCATGACCCCTACACACGAACCCGCCCGCCCGGTCCCCGGTGGCCCGGAGGACGAACCCCGGGTGACGATCGTGCTGCCCTGCTACAACGAGGAGCACCACGTCGTCGACGAGGTCAAACGCATCTGTGCGGCCATGGACCAGTCGGGGTGGACCTACGAGCTCCTGGCGGTGGACGACGCCTCCACCGACGGGACCCTCGAACGCCTGCGCGACGTGCAGGACCTCTACCCGTCCATGCGCGTCATCGCCTTCGGCCACAACGGCGGGGCCGGGACGGTACGCCGCGTCGGCAGCAGCCGGGCGCGCGGGGAGTACGTGGTGTGGACCGACGCCGACATGAGCTACCCCAACGAGCGCATCCCCGAGCTCGTGCGCATGCTCGACGCCGACCCCGAGACCGACCAGGTCGTGGGCGCCCGCACCACCGAGACGGGGTCGCACAAGGCGCTGCGGGTGCCGGCCAAGTGGATGATCCGCAAGATCGCCGAGGGCCTGACCCGCACGCGCATCCCCGACCTCAACTCCGGACTGCGGGTGTTCCGCCGCGACGTCGCCCGCCCGTACCTGCGCTTGCTGCCGCCCGGGTTCTCCTGCGTCACGACCATCACGCTGGCGTTCCTGTCCAACCAGCACCCGGTGCGGTACGTGCCCATCGAGTACGCCACACGGGCGGGGCGTTCCAAGTTCCGTTTCGTCAGCGACGCCTACCGCTACATCCTCCAGGTGTTGCGGATGGTCATGTATTTCCATCCCCTCAAGGTCCTGATGCCGCCCGCCCTGGTCCTCCTCGGCCTCGGCGCCGGCAAGTTCGTCTTCGACCAGGTGCGCAACCCGCTGTACATGCCCAACAACACCGTCATGATCCTCATGACCGGGCTGATCATCGGCGCGATGGCGCTCCTGGCCGACCTGATCGTGCGCTCCAGGGAGCACTCGTGAGGATCACCCTCGTCGGCCCCGCCCACCCCTACAAGGGCGGAGGGGCCCGCCACACCACCGAACTCGCCCACCGGCTCTCCGCCCGGGGGCACAGCACCGCGATCGAGTCGTGGCACGCGCAGTACCCGTCGCTGCTCTACCCGGGGCAGCAGACCATCGCCGACCCGGAGGCCGAGACGTTCTCCGGCACCCGCCACCGCCTGGCCTGGTACCGGCCGGACGGGTGGTGGCGCACGGGCCGGAGGCTCGCACGCGAGTCCGACCTGGTCGTGCTCACCCTGTTCTCGCCCGCGCAGATCCCCGCCTACCTGGGCATCCTCGCCGGGCTGTGCTCGCGCCGGGACCGCGCGCGGGTGGTGGCGCTGTGCCACAACGTGCTGCCGCACGAACGGCGTTCCGTGGACGTCAGCCTCACCCGGGCCCTGCTGCGGAGGGTCGACGGGATCCTCACGCACAGCGCCGAGCAGGCCCACCTCGCGCGGGGGCTGCTGCGCGGGGACCAGGCCGACCCGGTCGTGGCCTCGATGCCGCCGCACCTGCCCGAGACCGGGGGCGCGGTGGAACAGCCGTGCGGGGAACGCCGCCACCTGCTCTTCCTCGGGATGGTGCGGCCGTACAAGGGCGTGGACCTGCTGCTGCGCGCGCTGGCCGAGGGCGCGCCGGACGACGTCGCGCTCACCGTCGCGGGCGAGTTCTGGGGCGGGACCGCGGAGCTGTCCGCGCTCGCCGGGGAACTGGGCCTGAGCGACCGGGTGACGCTGCGCGACGGGTACGTGCCGGCCGAGGAGCTGCCGGAGCTGTTCGCCGGCGCCGACGCGGCCGTGCTCCCGTACCGTTCGGCGACCGCGACGCAGAACGTGTGGATGGCGCACGAACACGGCGTCCCGGTGATCGCCACGCGTGCGGGGACCCTGCCGGACCACGTGAGCGAGGGTGTGGACGGCCTGCTGTGCGCCCCCGGCGAGGTGGAGGACCTGGCACGGGCGCTGCGTGAGTTCTACATGCCCGGGGTGCCGGAGAAACTGCGCGCCGGTGTACGCCCCGTCGACCCCGGGCCGCACTGGGACACCTACGTGGGGCGGTTGCTCTCCTCGGCCTGAGCGCTCCCGTGCGGGCCGGGGCGTGAACGCGAGGCGAGCAGGCCCGTCCCGGCCCACGCGAGGTCGGCGACGGTCATGACCAGGCGGGACAGGACGGCGAGCACGAGTGCGGCGCCCGCGTCCACGACCGGGGCGAGCGCGACGACCAGGACGGCCTCGCGCACGCCCAGGCCCGCGGGCGCGAAGACCACGAGCAGGCCCAGGGTCCACGCGAGTGCGTAGGCGCCCACGGCCGGGCCGAGCGAGGAGAGCGGGTCGCCGCCGACGGCCCACGTGAGGACCCACAGGTGGGCGCCGAGGGGGATCCACGCGATCAGGGTCCAGGCGACGGCGGCGGTGATCGCGCGTCCGCCCACGTCCAGGGACCCGGACTCGGCGACCTCCCGGAACCGCGCGAACGGGCGTGCCGCCAGCCCCAGCCCCCACGCGACCACCTTCGGGTGCAGGGCGGCCAGCAGCAGCGGGGCGAGCGCGAGCGCCCACCACCAGCGCCTGGCGGCCTCGGCCGAGGACAGGGGCAGCGCGACCGCTGCGACCGCGAGCCCGGTCGCGACCGTCACGGCCACGGCGAGCAGGGTGGCGGCGGCGCCGCGCGTGCGGGGGACGGCGTGGTCGCGGGCCAGTTCCACCTGGGCGACGAAGGCCCACACGGAACCGGGCAGGTACTTGCCGAGCTGGCCGACGAACATCACGCGCGCCGCCACACGGCGGGGGAGGGGCGAACCCAGCCCGGCCAGCAGCGCCCGCCACGCCATCATCTGCGCGGCGAGCCCGGCCATCCCGGCCAGGACCGCGGCGGGCGGCGCCCACGGCGGGAGGTCGAGGAGGGCCTCGCGCGCCTGACCCCAGTGGGTGTGCAGCGCCCACCCGGCGGCCGCGCACACGAGCACGAGCAGCCCCAGGCGTACCGCCCGGTTGGCGCGCAGGCGGGCGAGGAGGCCGGGCGCCCCGGCCTCGCCGGGTTCGCCGGTCCCGCCGGCTCCGTTCGCGGTGCGTTCCACGCCTCGACTCTAGGCGTGCCGTGCGGTGGGGTCGGCGACCTCATGCCGGGGATCTTGCTACCAGAGCCGGTAACGGCGCCCAAGTCGGCTCTGGTGGCAAGATCCCGCGACTGGGGGCGGTGCGCTCGCGGGCCCGCGCGGGCCGACGCGTAGGGTGCGCGTATGAGTGGTGCGAACGACCCGGATTCCGTCACACCCCCGACCCCGTCGGCGATGCGCAGGGCCCTGGCCCGCGCGCGGGACGGCAAGACCCTGGACGCGACCGAGGCCGAAGTGCTCCTGCACGCGCGCGGCGAGGACCTCGAGACCCTGCTCGACCACGCCGGCCGTGTGCGCGACGCCGGCCTGGAGGCCCACGGCCGGCCCGGGGTGGTCACCTACAGCCGCAAGGTCTTCGTCCCCCTGACCCGCTTGTGCCGCGACCGCTGCCACTACTGCACGTTCGCGACCGTGCCCGGCAGGCTCGACGCCCCCTTCCTGTCTCCGGACGAGGTCCTCGACATCGCCCGCGAGGGCGCCGCCATGGGCTGCAAGGAGGCCCTCTTCACGCTCGGCGACCGCCCCGAGGACCGCTGGAGCCAGGCCGCCGAGTGGCTGGGCGCGCACGGATACGACGACACGCTCTCCTACGTCCGGGCCATGGCGATCATGGTCCTGGAGGAGACCGGCCTGCTCCCGCACCTCAACCCGGGCGTGCTGGGCTGGTCCGACCTCCAGCGCCTCAAACCGGTCGCCCCGTCCATGGGGATGATGCTGGAGACCACCTCCGAGCGCCTGTTCACCGAGAAGGGCCAGGCGCACTACGGCAGCCCGGACAAGGACCCCGCGGTCCGCCTCCGGGTGCTCGAGGACGCCGGGCGCTCCAACGTCCCCTTCACCACCGGGATCCTGCTCGGCATCGGCGAGAACCACACCGAGCGCGCCGAGTCGATCTTCGCGATGCGCGGGGCCGCCCGTCGCTACGGCGGGATCCAGGAGGTCATCGTGCAGAACTTCCGGGCCAAACCCGCCACCGCGATGATGAACCGCCCGGACGCCGAGATCGACGAGATGGCGGCGACGATCGCCGTGACCCGCCTGGTCATGGGCCCCAAGGCGCACATCCAGGCCCCGCCCAACCTCATCGGCGGCGAACACGGCGGCCGCGACGAGTACGCCCTCATGCTCCGTGCGGGCATCGACGACTGGGGCGGGGTCTCACCGCTCACCCCCGACCACGTCAACCCCGAACGCCCCTGGCCCCAGATCGACGACCTGGCCGCCCGCACCACCGAGCACGGATTCACCCTGCGCGAGCGCCTCACCGTCTACCCCGAGTACGTGCGCGCGGGGGAACCGTGGCTGGACCCGCGCATCTCCGCCCACGTCGCCGCCCTCGCAGACCCGGAGACCGGCCTGGCCGCGGAGGACGCCCCTGTGCGCGGCCGCCCGTGGCAGGAGCCCGAGGCCGCCCTCACCTCCACCGGGCGCACCGACCTGCACACCGGCATCGACGCCGAGGGCCGCACCGGCGACCGCCGCGGCGACTTCGACGCGGTCTACGGCGACTGGGACGAGCTCAGCGCGGGCGTGGACCGCGAGGGCGCCGTCCCGCGCCGGTTCGACCCGGACATCGCCGACGCCCTCCGTGCCGCCGAGCACGACCCGGCCGGCCTCGACGACGACCAGGCCCTCGCGCTCCTGCACGCCGACGGCCCCGAGCTCGAGGCCCTCACCGGCCTGGCCGACCGGGTGCGCCGCGACACCGTGGGCGACGACGTCACCTACATCGTCACCAGGAACATCAACTTCACGAACGTCTGTTACACGGGCTGCCGTTTCTGCGCCTTCGCCCAGCGCCGGACCGACGCCGACGCCTACACGCTGTCCCTGGACCAGGTCGCCGACCGGGCCGAGGAGGCGTGGAAGGCCGGCGCCTCCGAGGTGTGCATGCAGGGCGGTATCCACCCCGACCTGCCCGGCAGCGCCTACTTCGACCTGGCCGCGGCGGTGCGCGAACGTGTCCCGGACATGCACGTGCACGCCTTCAGCCCGATGGAGGTCGTCAACGGCGCGGCCCGCACCGACCTCCCGGTGCGCGAGTGGCTCACCCGGGCGCGCGACGCAGGCCTGGGGTCCCTCCCGGGCACGGCCGCGGAGATCCTCGACGACGAGGTGCGGTGGATCCTCACCAAGGGCAAGCTGCCCGCCCGCGAGTGGATCGACGTGGTGACCACCGCGCACGACCTGGGCCTGCCGACCACGTCCACGATGATGTACGGCCACGTGGACTCGCCCCACCACTGGGTCGCGCACATCAAGCTGATCCGGTCGCTGCAGGAACGTTCGCTGGAACGCAACGGCGTGCGCGGGTTCACCGAGTTCGTGCCGCTGCCGTTCGTGCACACCAACGCGCCCATCTACCTCGCCGGCCTGGCGCGCACCGGGCCGACCGTGCGGGAGAACCGTGCGGTGCACGCCCTGGCGCGGCTGCTGCTGCACGGCGCGATCGACAACATCCAGTGCTCGTGGGTCAAGCTCGCCGAGGACACCTGCCGCCAGTTGCTGGCCGGCGGCGTCAACGACGTGGGCGGCACGCTCATGGAGGAGACGATCAGCCGGATGGCCGGTTCCGGCGAGGGTTCGTACAAGACCATCAGCGACATCCGGGCGCTGGTGGAGCCCACGGGCCGCCCGCTGCGCCAGCGCACCACGCTCTACGGCCCGGTGAGCGAGGAGCGCCTCCGGGTGGCCGAGGAGAACGACGGGGTGGCCCCGAGCATCCTGCGCCCCAACCTGCCGCTGGTCTGACCCGCCGCACACGAAGGGGCGGGGCGCCGGGGGATCGGCGCCCCGCCCGTCGGGGAAAGGTCAGTTCAGGCGCGGGGCCACGGTGTCGGCGAACGCGTACCCGTTCGCGGCGTCCCAGTTGATCGACCAGGTCATCACGCCGCCGATCGGGCCGTAGGGCGACTCGGGCGAGAACGAACCGCAGGAGGAGCCCTCCTCCAGGCAGTCCAGGGCGTCGACGACACCCTCGGGCTCCAGGTACCCGCCGCCGGCGGCGTCCTCCGTGGCGGGCAGGCCGAGGCCGACCTGGTGGGGTTCGAGGTCCATCTCCAGCTGGATGCAGGCGAGCGCGGCCACGAAGTCGGACGTGCCCTGCTCGTACACCGAACCGTCGCAGCCCTCCATCGACCCGGAGTTGTAGTACTGCATGTTCACCAGCGTGAGGATGTCGGAGATGTTCTCCGCGAGCTGGTAGTAGTCCTCGTCCGGGCTCTGGAAGTCGATGGTCTGCGGCGCCATCGTGATGATCGGGTCGGTGTCGGCGAGACCGTCGAGCTGCTGCAGGGCGTCGGTCATGTGCTCGGCGTCGATGCCGTGCTCGAGGTCGATGTCGACGCCGTCGAACCCGTAGTCCTCCATGAGTTCGTGTGTGGTCTCGGCGAAGTTCTCGGCCTGCTCGGGGTCGGTCACGTCGACGTGACCGAGTTCGCCGCCGACGGAGATGATGACGCTGGTCCCGGCGTCCTGCAGGCCGGCGAGGTCGTCGCGGAACTCCTCGTCGGTGTAGCCGTCGAGTTCGTCGCCGGCCACATCGAAGGTGATGCCTCCGTCGAGCTCGGGGTGGTTGTCGGCGAAGGCCACGGCCACGAGGTTGTACTCCTCGGGCACGTCGGCGAGCGGCATGACCGTGGACCCGTTGTCGAAGTTGTGCCAGTACCCGGTGAGCCACTGCCCGTCCTGCTGGGGCGCGGTGTCGGCGACCGTGTCGGCCTCCTGCGGCCCGGGGGTCTGGGCCGCGGCGACACCTGCGGCACCGAGCGCGAGCGCGGCGGTCAGGGCGACGCCGGCGCGGACGCCGGTCCTGTTCCTCTTGCGGTGTGTGCTCAAGGGGGTTCCTTCCGTCGAGCGGGGGACGAAGGGGGGCTCGGAGAACCCGAAATTGTGAAGAAACCTTAGAGTTGCGTCGGGTCGCGGGTCAACGGGAATCGGAAAGTAAGTTTGCAGTTTCGTTGGGAACGCGGTCCCCGGCGCATCCGTCCCCCTGGTCACCCCCGTCAGTCCCCGTACGCGCCCCCGCCCGAGTCCCGCATGTCGAGGTCGCGGTTGAGCTTCTGGAAGACGTCGTGGTCGATCCGCCCCTCCCGGTACAGCGACTCCAGCCGGTCCCGGCGGGCCTGGATGATCTGCCCGTGCACCGCCACCCCGCTCTCGAAGCGCCGCCGTGCGCCGTCGTCCTCCGACATCAGGCCCTGGAGCTCGGAGAGCCGGCGTGAGTACACCGAACGCACCGACTCGGCGGTCTTCTCGTCCACGGCCCCGGAGGTCTGCAGCTCGTCCACCTTCTGCAGGGCCGCGCAGCTCATCTCGTAGTCGGCGTCGAGCACCTCGCGCTGCATCTGGTCGCCCTTGGTCAGGCCCAGCTTGCGCAGCAGGAGGGGCAGGGTCAGGCCCTGGATCAGGAGCGTGCCCATGACCACCACCCCGGCGATGTAGATGAGGCCGCCCCGTTCGGTGAAGGCCTCCCCGCCGATCGTCGCCGGCAGGGACAGCGCGATGGCCAGGGACACCGCGCCCCGCATACCGCTCCAGCCGATCACCACACGTTCGCGCAGGTTCGACACGTCCAGTTCCAGCCGCGGTACGAACTGCTGCAACGGGATCACCGCCAGCATCAGCAGCATCCTCAGCACCACCGCGACCAGCGTGACCACCAGGGCCACCCAGGTCAGCTGCCACAGGGAGTAGTGCTCCTGCACCGACGTGACCACCGCGTCCAGCTGCAGCCCGAGCAGGACGAAGAGCATCGCCTCCAGCAGCGTCACCAGGGTCTTCCACACCACCTGCCCGGTCAGCCGCACGCGCGGCGGTAGCGGGCCCTCCCCGCGGCCGCCGAGCACGAAGCCGGCGACCACGGCGGCCAGCACCCCGGAGAAACCGGCCTTCTCCGCGGGCACGTAGGCCACGAACGGGGTGATCAGGGCGACCATGAGCTGGATCGAGGGGTCGCGCAGCTTCGGGCGCACCCACAGGATGAACCAGGACACCAGCCCGCCGTAGACGAGGCCGCCGACGACCACCGAACCCAGCGTCACCAGGCCCTCGGTCGGCGGCAGCGGGTGCGCCATCGAGGTCACCGCCAGGCTGAACAGGGTCAGGGCCACCCCGTCGTTGACCAGGCTCTCGCCCTCCAGGATCGTCATGACCCGGCGCGGGGTGCCCACCCGTTTGAGGATCGCCGACGCCGAGACCGCGTCCGTGGGCGCCACCGCCGCGCCCAGGGCGATGGCGGCCGGCCACTCCACGGCCGGGATCAGCACGTAGATCACCGAGGCCATCCCGAACGCCGTCACCAGGGTGACCCCCACCGACATCACCAGGATGGGCCGGAACAGGTTGCGCATGTCCTTCGGCGAGGAGAAGAACGCCGCGTTGTAGATCAGCGGCGGCAGGAACACCAGGAGGATCACCTCGGGGGTGATCGACAGCGAGTGCATCCAGGGCACCACGCCGAGCACCATCCCCAGCAGGACCAGGACGATCGCGCTCGGCACACGCAGCCGGCCGGCCGCCAGCTGTCCCACGATCACCGCGACCACCACGACCAGCGTCGCGATCACGTACTCCTCGACGTCCACACGTCCCCCGTCCACCGAAACACTGAGAACCCAAATGGTGACTGTCAGTAGTATGAGCGGGCCGAGGGGGCCACCGCCGCCCGGGACCCGCAGTCGGACCAGGAGAGATACGACAGTGCTGAACGAGGCGACCGCCCCAGCCGAACGCACCGAGGCCCCACTGGCGGGGCTCGTCTCCTCGGCGATGCTCGTGCACGCCGTCTCGGCCCTGCTCGACCTCGGCGTGGTCGACCTCCTGGAGGACGGCCCGCGGGAGCTCGCCGACCTCGCGCGGGAGACCGGGGTCCCAGCCGAACGCCTGACCGTGGTCCTGCGCGCGGTCACCGCCGCCGGCCTGGTCCGCCAACCTGCCCCCGGGCGCCACGAACTCACCCCGGCCGGCAACCACCTGCGCCGCGGCGACGCCCTCGGCCTGCGCGACCTGTTCCGGATGTGCACCCATGGCGACTTCTTCCGCGCGTGGTCCCAGCTCGGCGCCGCCGTGGAGACCGGCCGCAGCCCGTTCGAACTGCAGACCGGCCGCGGGCTCTTCCCCTACCTGGCGGGGCGGCCCGAGGAGTCCGAGCTCTTCCGCCGCGCGATGAACGCCTCCGCCCCCGCCGACGTGCTGCTGCGTGCCGCGGACCTGTCCGGAGCCGCCACCGTCGCCGACCTCGGCGGGGGAGAGGGCGCCACTCTCGCCGCCGTCCTGCGGGCCCGCCCGGGGGCCGCGGGTGTGCTCTTCGACCTGCCCGAGGTCGTGGCCGGGGCCGGTCCCCTGCTGCGGCGCGAAGGGGTGGCCGACCGGTGCACCGTCGTGAGCGGCGACCTCTTCGAGGGCGTTCCGGCCGGCGCCGACGTCTACGTCATGGCCAGGGTCCTGCAGAACTGGGGTCCCGAGGACGCGGTCCGGATCCTGCGCAACGTACGCGACGCGATGCCGGAGACGGGCCGCCTGCTCGTGGTCGGCCACCTCTCCGACGACGAGCGCCCCGACCCCTTCGTCGAGGCGATCGGGCTGAGCATGTACGTGCTCTACGGGGCCCCGCCGCGCACCCGCGCGGACCACGAGGGGCTGTTCGCCCGGGCCGGGTTGGCGCTGCACGCGGTCCACCCGGTCCCGGACGGCGCATCGGTCATGGACGTCCGTCGCGCGTGAGCGGCCGCACCACCGCGTGCGCCTGCCCTGTGTGGAAACAGGAACCCTCGTCGTGCAGCTGCTCCACGACCGGCAGCAGGTCGTGGTAACAGCACACCGACGAGGGCACCCCCAACACCTCCGGGGTGGCCAGCAGGAACGGCAGCTCGGCGTGCAGGTAGGCCAGGCCGGCCCGGAACCGTGCGTCGTCGGCCGCCGCCCCGCCGCCGAGCAGCTTCCCGACGTGGGCCTCGCACGCGCCGCGCACACGCGCGTTGGTGTCGAACTCCCGCTCCAGCCGGTCCCGCACCGTGCGGTACCCGGGCAGGCCGACCGTCTCCGACAGCGCCAGGGAACGCAGATGCCCGGGGACGGCACCGACCGCCTCCAGCGCGCGGCGGATACGGCGGCGCACGTCCCGGAGCGAGCGCTTGGTGCGGCGGGCCGCCTGCTCCTCGTCGGCGCCGCCGGCCCGGTGCATGGTGTCCAGGTGCAGGTCGGTGTGGAGTACGTCGATGTGGGCGAAGCGCCGGCCCGCCCACCGCAGCAGCTGGGTGAGGCGTTCCTGGGTGAAGTAGCCGTTGCCCGCACTGACGCCGATGAGCGCGTGCTCCCCTCGGGCGAGCACACGCGCGCACGAGCGGGTGAAGGGCCGCACCTCGAGGCCGTCCTCCATCCGCAGGTCCTCGGGCGCGGAGCGGGTGGGCTCAGGCGGAGACGGCATCGGTCTCCTCCAGCACGGCAGCGAGCCGGTCGCAGAGGTCGTCGAGCAGGACGTCGAGTTCGCGGTCGGCCATCGCGCCGCACATGACGTCCTCCATGCGTGTGCGCAGTCCGTCCAGCCCGGGATGATCGCCGTGGCCCAGGTCGGAGCGCAGCGCCAGGACCCGGCGTGCGGCGTCCAGGCAGCGCAGCGGTCCGTACTCGCGGGGTTCCTCCAGCAGTCCGCGGCCGCTGCTGAGCAGGTAGGCGGCGAGCAGCAGGAGCTCCTCGCCGGTGTGTGGGGCCTCAGCCGTGCCAGCGCTCATCGCTGATCACCTCGTTCCGGTCGCGTCGTGGGGCCTTGTCGATGGGGCGTGCTGGGTGGCCGATCGTCACCAGGAGCAGGGGTTCGAGGTGGTCGGGCAGGCCGAGGAAGCGTCGGACGGGGGCTCTGCGGAAGCTCGCCGTGGGGCACCCGCCCAGGCCGAGGGCGTGCGCCGCGAGCAGCAGGTTCTCCACCGCCATGGCGACGCAGAGCATGCCCTCGTCCCAGGAACCCTCTCCGCCCACGGCGCGGGTGCGGTCGAAGCAGGCGGCCACGACCAGGGGTGGGGGTTCGATGATGCCGGGGGAGAAGGCCCGGAGCAGCCGGAGCGTTCTGCGGCGGCGGACGGTGACGAAGGCCCACGCCTGTTTGTTCGAGGCGGAGGGCGCGGCGAGCAGGGCGTCCGTCAGGTGTTCGAGGAGGTCGTCCGCGACGGGCCTGCCGTCGAAGGCGCGTACCACCCGCCGCGTGGTCAGTACTCGCAGGGCGTGGGCGGCCTGTGCCTCCGCCTCCGGCCCCGCGTCGGTGCTCACCACACTGAGCCTCACTCTCTGTCAAAGGTAAAATGCAGTGAGTAATATAACGCGTCGTACGACCGCCCGTCCCATGGTCGGACGGGTTTCTCCGCCGGAAAGGTCACCCACTCACCGTGTCCACCACTTCCCTCCCGCAGGCAGGGCTCAGCGAGGCCTGAGCCCGCCCGGCCCGGCCACCCCGGCCCGGACACACGCGGGGCCGGACGCAGCACGCGCCCGGCCCCCGTTCAACGCTCCGCGGCGGTCACCGCACCACGAGGAAGTCGCCGGCCTCCCGCGGCGGGCGGTCGGCCGGGGCCTCGGCCGCGTACCCCACGGCCACCGACCCCATCGGCTGCCAGTCCTCCGGCAGGTCCAGGACCTTGCGCACCACGTCGGCGCAGAACATCGTCGACGAGATCCACGCCGAGCCGAGACCCTCCATCGCCAGCGCCACGAGCAGGTTCTGCACACCCGCGCCCATCGCCACGTGGAACATCGTGCGCTCGGCGTCGGACCGCCGCGCGTCCGGGTAGGGGTGCGCGCCGTCGGCGACCAGGAACGGCACCACCAGGCACGGCGCGGCCCGCAGCACGTCCCCACGGCGGGTGCGCCGTGCGATCTGCTCCTCGGTGAAGCCGTCCGCGCGCAGGTCCGCGATCCAGGCGTCGAGCATCGAGTCGAGCAGGTGCTCGCGCACCTCCGGCGACTCCACCAGCACGAACCGCCACGGCGTCGTGTGGTGCGGCGCGGGCGCGGTCACGGCCGATGCGACGGCCTTGCGGACCAGGGCCGGGTCCACCGGGGTGTCGGCGAACGACCGCACCGTGCGGCGGGCCGGGACCACGTCGCGCGATCCGTACCGGAACAGGTCCGCGTCGGCCGGGCGCACCAGGGCCGCGGCCCCGGGGCCGTCCTCCTCGGTGACCAGGTCCGCGAGACCGCCGACCACCGCCACCGGGATCCCCGCCGTCTTGCCCTTGACGAGCTCCCCGGCGCCCGCGATCTCGTCGGCGACCGCGTTGACCGTGGCCTCCATGATCTGGCCGCGGCTGTCGGGGGTCCCGCGCAGGTCCTCCAGGGGACGGATCCCCGCCGCCCCGATGGCCACGTCGGTCTGCCCGATGCGCCAGGGCCGGCCGAACGTGTCGGAGACCACGACGGCGACGTTCACGCCCAGGCGCTCGCGCAGCCCCGCCCGCAGTGCACGGGCCGAGGCGTCGGAGTCCTCCGGGAGCAGCAGCACCGTGCCGGGGTCGACGTTGGAGGCGTCCACCCCCGCGGCCGCCATGACCAGGCCCTGGCGGGTCTGCACGATGCGGGTGTGCCCGGCCCGGGCCACCACACGCTCGGTCTCGGCCGTGATGGCGTCCTCGCGGTCCGTGCGCCGCGAACGCCCCTCGGCCTTGCTCACGATCTTGGAGGTCACGACGAGCACGTCGCCGTCGGACAGTGCGGTGCCCGACGCGTGCACGGCTTCGGCGAGCACCCGCGCCAGGTCGTCGCCCTCACGGACCTCCGGAACGCCGGGCAGGCCGCGCACGTGCAGTTCCGCGATCACGCGCGTGCCTCCGAGAGCTCGACGGCCAGGTCCACGGCTGCCCGGGCCAGCGCCTCGGTGGAGTCCGGGTCACTCATGTACAGGGGGCGGGAGCGCACCTCGACTCCCTCCACCTCGGTGCCCGCGTCGGCCTCGTCGACCAGCCACCCGTCGAGCAGGTCCGCGCCCAGGTGTTCGGCGACCGCGCCTGCGTCGGTCTCCACGCCGATGGCGGACAGGCACGCGTCGGCCATCCCGCGCACGGGCGCGCCGCCGATGATGGGGGAGACCCCGACGACGGTCTTCTCGGCCATGGCTTCACGGATCCCGGGGACCTGGAAGACCGAGCCCACGCTCACCACCGGGTTCGACGGCGGCAGGATCACCGCGTCGGCCTGCGCGATCGCGTCCAGCACACCCGGCGCCGGCTTGGCCGACTCCGCGCCCACCGACACGAACTGCCGCGCGGGCAGCTCGGCCCGGTGCTTGATCCACCACTCCTGGAAGTGGATCGCACGCGTGCGGCCCTCCTCCTCGACGACCACGTGCGTCTCCACCTGGTCGTCGGTCATCGGCAGCAGCCGCACTCCGGGCTGCCAGCGGTCGCACAGCGCCTCGGTCACGGCGGACAGGGGGAACCTCGCGGCGATCATCTGCGCGCGTACGATGTGCGTGGCGGTGTCGCGGTCGCCGAGGCCGAACCACGTGGGTTTCATGCCGTAGGCGGCGAGTTCCTCCTTGACGGTGAAGGACTCGTCCTTCCTCCCCCACCCCCGGTCCTCGTCGATACCGCCGCCCAGGGTGTACATCACAGTGTCCAGATCCGGACAGATCCGGAGCCCGAACAGTGTGATGTCGTCGCCGGTGTTCCCGATGACGGTGATGGAAGGGTTTGTGGTCTGCTCTTCGGAGGCCGGCGCGTCCGTTCCGAGAGCGGCCTTGAGGCCGCGCAGGAAGCGGGCGCCGCCGATACCGCCTGCCGGTACGACTATCCGCATGCGTCCAAGTCTGGCAGGCTGGTGCCGTGTATGGGTCGTCTGCCCCGTGGTGCGACCCGAGCGGCGTGTGACCGTACCGAGACGGGGGTTCGCGAACCCCGGTGCGTCGGCCGCCATCCCACTTCACGGCCCGGAGTGTCCGGCTGTCCCCATTTCTGCCTGGACCCGGCCGATTCACCCGACTGTCCGACGATATGCCAAGCTTCCACCGACGCGACGGCGATGAAGCGGAAGAGGGGAACCTCTCTTGAACAACGAAACTCTAGAACGCTTGCGCCTTCCCGCGGCGTGGGTGCTGATCGGTGCGGTCGGCGCCTCGATGCTGTCCGGGTTGATCGGTCTGATCGCGCGCTCCACCGCTTCCTCCGGGTTGGGTTCGGAGTACGATCCCGGCTTCCCGGGGGCGATGGCGAGCTCCGGCCAGTCCTTCTTCGGTCTGCCGGTCCTGATCCTTCTCGTGGGTGCGGTCGCCCTGGTGCTGACCAGTGAGCGCACGAGGCCCTCCGCTCTCCCGGTCGTCGTGACCGCCATGGTCATGACGGGTGTGGGTCTGCTCTTCGCGGCCATCAACCTCGTCACCGTGTTCATGCAGCACGCGGACGACATGGGCATGGGCTTCGCCGGGTTCATCGGCCTCTTCGTGACCGGTGCCCCGCTGGCCCTGTTCGGGTTCTTCCTCCTGAAGGCCTTCAACGACCCGAACCTGGTCCCGCGCCCCGTGCCGCAGGTCGGCCAGTACAACCCGCAGGGCTTCCCGCCCGCGACCGGCGCGCAGCAGTCCTTCGCCGGGTACGGCCAGGACCCGTACGGCCAGCAGGGCTACGGTCAGGACCCCTACGGTCAGCAGGCGTACGGGCAGGACCCGTACGGCCAGCAGCAGGCGGCCGCGTACGGCACCGGCGGCCAGCAGGCCTACGGTCAGGACGCCTACGGGCAGCAGCAGGCCGCGGCCTACGGGACCGGCGGTCAGCAGGCCTACGACCCCAACGCCTACGGACAGGCCTACGGTCAGGACGCTTACGGCCAGCAGCAGGCCGCGGCCTACGGCACGGGCGGTCAGCAGGCCTACGACCCCAACGCCTACGGACAGGCCGACGGCAGCGGTGCGCAGCAGGCCTACGACCCCAACGCCGACGGACAGGCCTACGGTCAGGACGCTGACGGCCAGCAGCAGGCCGCGGCCTACGGGACGGGCGGTCAGCAGGCCTACGACCCCGACGCCTACGGACAGGCCTACGGCAGCGGTGCGCAGCAGGCGTACGACCCCAACGCGTACGGCCAGCAGGGCTACGGTCAGGACCCCTACGGTCAGCAGGCGTACGGGCAGGACCCGTACGGCCAGCAGCAGGCGGCCGCGTACGGCACGGGTGGCCGGCAGGCCTACGACCCCAACGCCTACGGACAGGCCTACGGCAGCGGTGCGCAGCAGGCGTACGACCCCAACGCGTACGGCCAGCAGGGCTACGGTCAGGACCCCTACGGTCAGCAGGCGTACGGGCAGGACCCGTACGGCCAGCAGCAGGCGGCCGCGTACGGCACGGGTGGCCAGCAGGCCTACGACCCCAACGCCTACGGACAGGCTTACGGGACCGGTGGCCAGCAGGCCTACGACCCCAACGCCTACGGTCAGCAGGCCTACGACCCGAACGCGTACGGGCAGGCCTACGGCAGCGGTGCGCAGCAGTCCTACGACCCGAACGCCTACGGGCAGGGGTACGACCCCTCGCAGTACGCCCCGCAGGCCGGCGCCGACCAGGCCCAGACCTCGGCCTCCGGTGAGCAGGCCGCCCAGGACGCCATCCAGTACGGGTGGTACCAGGGCGCCGAGCAGTCCTACCAGCAGGGCCAGGAGTCCACACCCGGGGCCGACGGCGGCGGGTACGGCGAGTCCGGTGCATACGGCTCTGACCAGTACGGACAGGGCGGAACCGGCGGTCAGCAGGGCTGGTACGGCAACGACGAGCAGCGCTGACCCCGACCAGGGACCCCGTGCTCCCCACCGCCTCGGACGTGCGTGAATTGCGTGGTAATCCACAGAACGGACATCGCGGGCCCGCCGACGGCAGTTCGCGGCGTGATATTCAGTGGATTACCACGCAGGGCGCTTGACGCACAGCGAGTGTCACGCGTGTAATTTCAGGGTGGGATTCAACCCGGTCCGGGGGATGAAAAGGGCCGGGTACATCTATGGGGGGCAACAGGAGGTGCGCATGAGCGAGGTCATCCCGCTGGCGCACGGCTCGGACGAGGATCTGGGCTGGCAGGAACGTGCCCTGTGCGCGCAGACCGACCCGGAGGCTTTCTTTCCCGAGAAGGGCGGCTCCACGAGGGAGGCGAAGAAGGTCTGCCAGTCGTGCGAGGTCCGGGCCGAGTGCCTGGAGTACGCGCTGGAGCACGATGAGCGCTTCGGTATCTGGGGGGGACTCTCCGAGAGGGAGCGCCGGCGGCTGAAGAAAGCTGTCGGCGGAGATTTCGATTTCCTCGCGGACATGCTCTAGGTGATCCGGACAAGACGAGCGCCCCGGTGGTTGCACCGGGGCGCTCGTCTTTCGTGTGGGACGCCGTTCGGGACCGAGGTCGAGATTGGATGATCCGCCCGCTCCCCGTGGGAATGCCCCGATATGGCGGCTATGGACCGGGGGTGTCAGGGTGCGCGGAATAGGCACGTAATGGTGCCGAGTGGCGTATCGTGATGACCCGTCTCAGCAGTCCCGTACCTCTCCACGGGACGGCCCCTCCCCGGAAGAGAACCCACTACAGCCGTGCTTGACCAGGACTCCGCCCGCCACGTCGTCACCGCGGTCGTCGTGACCCACGACGGGGCACGTTGGCTCCCCGAGACGATGGCCGCGCTGCGGGCGCAGACCCGCCCCCTGCAGCGCGTCGTCGCCGCGGACACCGGCAGCACCGACGGCAGCGGCGACATCCTCGCCGAGTACCTGCCCTCGGACTCCATCACCGACCAGTCGCCCGTGACCGGTTACGGCGACGCCGTGCGCGCCGCCCTGGACCTGCCGCGCTCGTCCACCGCCGTGCGGGACTCCGGCGAGGGGGCCACCGAGTGGATCTGGCTGATGCACGACGACCTCGTGCCCGAACGCGACGCCCTCGAACAGCTCCTGGCCGCCGCCGACCGCGACCCCCGGGCGGCCGTGCTCGGCCCCAAGCTGCGGGACTGGTTCGACCGGCGCCTGCTCGTCGAGGTCGGCGTGGCCATCGACGGCGCGGGACGGCGCGAGACCGGTCTGGAACAGCGTGAGTTCGACCACGGCCAGCACGACGGCAACCGGCAGGTCCTGGCGGTCTCCAGCGCCGGGATGCTCGTGCGCCGCGACGTGTGGGACCGCCTCGGCGGGTTCGACCCGTCCCTGCCGCTGTTCCGCGACGACATCGACTTCTGCTGGCGCGTGGGCGGGGCGGGGCTGCGCGCGCTCGTGGTCACCGACGCCGTCGCCTACCACGCCGAGGCCTCCTCCCGGCGCCGGCGCGAGATCTCCGCGACCCGCAACCACCCGCGGCGTGTGGACCGGCGCCACGCGGTCTTCGTGCTGCTGGCCAACCTGCCCTTCGGCGGCATGGTCGCGGCGCTGCTGCGCAACTCCTTCGCGTCGCTGATGCGCGTGGTCATGTACCTGCTCATCAAACAGCCCGCGAACGCGCTGGACGAGGCCGCCGCGATCACGCTGGTCTACCTGCGGCCCGACAAGCTCGCGCGCGCCCGGTTCCGGCGCCGCCGCGACCGCCGCCGCACCTACAGCGCGATCCGGCCGTTCCTGGCGCGCGGGGTGGCGATGCGCCAGTTCGCCGACGCCCTCACCGCGGTGCTGACCGGCGAACCCGTGCGCAACACCCCCGGCCGGCACCAGGCGGTGACCGCGCCGCCCAACCCCGAGGACGAGGAGGCGGTGCTCTCCGACGACCAGAGCTTCCTGCGGAGGGTGGTCACCCGGCCCGGGGTCATGCTGGTGCTCGTGCTGTCGGTGGTCTCGCTCGTGGCCGGGCGTTCGCTGCTCTTCGGCGAGCTGCTGGCGGGCGGGGCCCTGCCGCCGGTGGCAGGGAGCGCCGCCGACCTGTGGTCGCTGTACCTGTCCTCCAGCCCGGAGAGCGGGATCGGCGCGGGCGGGCCGGTGCCGCCCTACGTGGGGCTGCTGGCGCTGCTGTCCACCCTGACCCTGGGCCAGCCCTGGCTCGCGGTCACGGTGATCCTGCTCGGGTGCGTGCCCCTGGCCGGGTGCACCGCCTACCTGCTGGCCCGGGCCGTGCTGCGTTACGTCCCGGCGCGCCTGTGGCTGGCCGGTACCTACGCGCTGCTGCCGGTGGCCACGGGCGCCGTGGCCCAGGGACGCCTGGGCACCGCGATCGTGCACGCGCTTCTGCCGGTCCTGGCTCTGCTGCTGGTGCGGGTGGTCAGCCTTCCGGACAAGGCGTCCCGGCGCGCGGCCTGGGGCCTTGGGCTCACGCTGGCCGTGTCGACCGCGTTCGTGCCGATCGTCTGGCTGCTGGCCCTGGTCACCGGGGTCCTGGTCGCCCTCGCCTTCGGACACGTGGGACAGCGCCTCTACGTCAGTGTCGCGCTGAGCCTGGCCGTGCCGATCGTCCTGTTGTTGCCGTGGTCGCTGGAACTGCTCACGCACCCCACGCTCTGGCTGCTGGAGGCCGGACTGCACCGGCCGGAACTCTCCGACCCCGCCGCCGGGCCGTTCGAGCTGCTCATGCTCTCGCCCGGCGGTCCCGGGGCGCCGCCCGTGTGGGTCACCGCCGGGTTCCTGACCGCCGCCCTCATGGCCCTGTTGCTGCTGCGCAACCGCATGGTCGTGGCCGCGGGGTGGTCGCTGGCCCTGTTCGGGCTGCTCGTGGCGATCGTGGTCGGACGCCTGGTCGTCGAGCCCTACTTCGGCGGCCCGCCCGCCCCGGTCTGGCCGGGTGTCGCGCTGTCCTTCGCCGCGACCGCCGTCCTGATGTCCGCGGGCACCTCCGCCCGCGCCATCGGGGACATGCTCCGCGGCGACCACGGCGGCGCCGACGCGAACGCCCCCTGGTGGAAGGACTGGCGCCGGGGGTTCGCGCTCGCGGTCACGGTGGCGGCCCTGGCCACACCCGCCTCCGCGGCCGCCCTGTGGATGTGGGAGGGCTCGGACGGCCCGGTCACCTCCGACGCCCCCGCGACGGTTCCCGGGGCGCTGGAGAGCCGCAGCGACGACGGCACCGAACCGCGTGCGCTCGTGGTGGCGCCGGACGACGAGGGCAACGTCGACTACACCGTCGTGCGAGGACGCGAACCGCACCTCGGCGAGGAGGCGGTCGTGCCCGACGAGGACGGCCGCACCAGCATGGACCGCGCCGTCGCCGAACTCAGCGCCGGCCAGGGCGGCGACCAGCTGCACACCCTGCTCGACCACGGCGTCCAGTACGTGCTCTACCCGCGCCCGGAGGAGGCCGGCCCGTCCCAGGCCACCATGGTCGACGTGCTCGACGGCACCCCCGGGCTGGACCGGCAGTCGCTGTCGGTCCACTACGGGCTCTGGCGGATCTCGGAGGACACCGGCGCGCTGCGCGTGGTGCCCGAGGGCGGGCTCGACGCCACGGCCCTGCCGGTCGAGGGCAGCGCCGGCGACATGAGCGCGGAGGTGGAGGCGGGCTCCACCGGCCGCCGCCTGGCCCTGGCCGAACCCGCCGACGGGAGCTGGAAGGCCACGCTCGACGGGCAGGAGCTGTCCGAGGTCGCCGTCGAGAACGGCACCCAGGCGTGGGCCCTGCCCGTCGACGGCGGCCAGGTGCGCGTGTGGCACAGCGATCCCGTGCACACCGCGTGGATGATCACCCAGGGCGTGCTGCTGCTCGTGGTCGCCGTCCTGGCCGCACCCGGCGTGCGCACCGAGGAGGAGGCCCGCCTGATCGCCTCCACCCCGCCGCCGAGGCCGCGCCGCCCCGACAGCCTGCGCCGCTCCGGCCGCCGGGGGACGGGGGCACGCGACGGCGGGTCCCGGGCCGCCGGTGAGACCGCCGAGAGCGACGGGGAAGCACCGGAGGGCGGCGGCGACCCCGCCACCACGGAAGAGGCCGCCGAGGGCTCCGACACCGCCGACACGGCCGAGGAGAGCGCCTCCGGGACCGACCGCGACACCACGACCACCACCGGTTCCATCCCGGCCCTGCTGGGCGGGGGACGGCGCAAGGGCACACGTCGCAAACCCGGGCGACGGCGCGCCTCGCCCCGGAGCCGCCGCAACACCGACCGTCCCGAGGGTGAGGAGTGACCGTGCGAGTGATCGTGGAGAACCGGTTCGCGCTGTTCGGCCTGGTCGCCCTGGCCCTGACCGCCCTGCTCGGCGTCGCCTTCCTCACCCGGCCCCTCACCGCCGAGGTGGGGGTGAGCGAGGCAGGGACCGTGCGCCCCGACCGTGCGGTGCAGGTCTGTCCTGAGCCGCACGAGGACTCCGACGCCGACAGTGTCGCGGCCGCCTTCGCCCCGCGGGTGAGCCGTGACGACGAGGGCGAGCTGTGGGGCGTCCCGGTCCCGGGCACGCCCTCCGAGGACGACGAGGACGAGGACACGGAGGACGGGGAGGCCTCGCCCTCGCCGGACCCCGCCGACGCCGCTGAGGACGACCTCATCGGCGACCAGATCACCGAACCCAACCGGGTCTGGAGCGCCGAGACCGGCGACCTGGGCGACCCCACCGCGGTGCACGCGTCCGGCGACCTGGCCTCCGGGTTGGAGATCGCGCAGATCACCGCCTCGGACGACGAGGCCACCGAGGTGCTGTGCGCCCAGCCCTCCATCGGCACGTGGTTCGCGCTGCCCGGAGGCGACGACCCCGACGGTGTGGACCTGGAGGAGCTGACCGCCCACCTGTCCAACCCCGAGGACTTCCGCGCCACCGCGAGCATCGACGTCTACACCGCCGACGGGCCCTCGCACTCCACCGAGAGCCGGGGCATCCCGCTGGGCCCGGGGGAGTCCACCGAGCTCGACCTGACCGAGCTCGTGCACAGCACCAGCGCGGTCGGGGTCCATGTGCGCACCAGCACCGGCCGGGTCGCCGCGTCGCTGCTGGCCGAGCACTCCTCCGGCGGCACCGACTGGGTCAACCCGACCTCGGAGCCGGCCGAGGAGGCGATCGTGCCGGGCGTACCCGGCGGCGAAGGCGTGCGCCGGCTCATGCTCGCCGCACCCGGCGACGACCCCGTCACCGCACGGGTGCACGTGCTGACGGAAGAACCCGCCGACGACGAGGACGGCGAGGACGGCGACGACGACGGGAACGGCACCGGTACCCCCGGCGACCCGTACACCGTGCACGTGCCGCCGGCCGCCTCCGCGTGGCTGTCCCTGGAGAGCGCCCTGGCCGAGGAGCCCGGAACCGTCGTCGTCGAAGCCGACGGCGAGGTCGTGGCCGGCGTCGCGTCCGAGTTCGACGACGGTTCGGAGACCGCCTACAGCTCCGCCGTCGACCCGCTCGACCGTCCCCTCGACACCACCGCGGTCCTGCCCGACGTCCCCCGCGATGCCGAGACCGAGGTCGTGGTCGGGGCCGTCGAGAGCGACGCCGCGATCGTGGCCACCCCCGTCGGCGCCGACGGTGACCAGGGAGACGCCGTCAAGCTCACCGTCCCCGCGGGCACCACCCAGGTCTTCGGCACCGACGCCGGCGACGAGGACGTGGCCTGGGAACCGCCGCCGGGCATCGGCGCGGGCGAGGGTTACGCGGTCCGGCTCGACCTCGTCGACGACGGCTCCGGCCCCGTCCACGTGGGCCGGGTGCTGCGCACCGACGACGGCGTGGGCGCCGCCCCGGTGCGGCCCGCGCCGGTCGAGGTCCCGCTGCCCGTGGTCCGCGACAGCCTGGTGGGCCTGACGCCCTGATCCCCCGCAGCGGCGGGGATCGAGATCGGCGAACCGCCCCTACGCGACCGGTTCTTGGTCCATACTTGGACCGTCATTGAACCGGGTGCCTCTGGGAGGTCTGCGTGGTGGAACCGTCGGACGACACCGCTGGGGCCCCGGGCACCGAACCCGTCCCGGGGGCGGAGACCCCCGATCCCCCGGCGCCGGAGCCCGACCCGGGCGTGACGGACCCCCCGTCCCCCGACGGGGTGGCCGCCGCTGTCGATGGCCTGTCCGAGCAGGTGCGCGGGTTCCACGCCCGCGCCGACAACTACGAGCAGATCATTCGGCAGATGCAGAACCGGATCGAGCAGCTCCAGGGCGACCAGGTGCAGGCCCTTCTCAAACCGGTGATCCGCAGGTTCGCCGGACTGCACGCCCAAGCGGCCGAAGCAGCCGAACGCGCCGGCGAACGGGGAGAAAGAGCCGAGAAGGATTTCGATTTCTTCATGGACACCATCGAAGAAGCGCTCGGCCTCATCGACGTCGAATCCGTGGAGGCAGAACCCTCCGCCGAGTTCGACCCCGCGAAACACCACGCGGCACGTGTCGTGACCACCGACGACCCCGAGAAGGACCGGCGTGTGCACCGTGTCCTGCGACAGGGTTTCACCTACGCCGACGCCGACCGTGTTTTCCTGCCGGCACAGGTGAGTGTCTACAGACACGAGGATTCTCGGTAGGGTTTCCCGCGGTTCCCCTTCCGCCGCGAAGCCCTGCCCCCGCGGACTTCTGAGCCCCCGGGCCGGGGTGCGACAGCGACCACGTGACCAATCCTGAATGAGGAGTTCTCCGTTGGGTGACAGCGTGTACGGGATCGACCTGGGCACGACGTATTCGGGGATCGCTCGGATCAATGATCTCGGGCAGGCCGAAATCGTCCTCAACTACGACAGCAACCCGACGACCCCCTCCGTGGTCTATTTCGAGGGCGAGAACAACATCGTCGTCGGCGAAGAAGCAAAACGTGTACAGCGGTCGGCCCCCGACCATGCGTGCTCGTTGATCAAACGCCACATGGGTACCTCCTATCCCCAGGAGTTCCACGGCGACAGGTACACGCCGGAGAGCATTTCCGCGCTGATCCTCAAAGAACTCGTGGCCACGGCCAACAACGAGAGCGGCCAGGAGATCGGCAGGGCCGTCATCACCGTGCCCGCCTACTTCGGGGTCAAGGAGAAGGAGGCCACCCGGCAGGCCGGACAGATCGCCGGGCTCGACGTGGTCGGCATCGTCACCGAGCCCGTGGCGGCCGCCCTCTCCCTCGGGATCCGCGGTGAGAACCCCGAGACCGTGCTCGTCTACGACCTCGGCGGCGGCACCTTCGACACCACCGTGCTGCGCGCGGAGGCAGGCCGGGTCGAGGTGGTCGCCGTCGACGGGAACAAGACCCTGGGCGGCGCGGACTGGGACTCCGCCCTCGCCCAGCTGATCGTGGAGAAGTTCGTCCGGGCGGCCGGCCTGGGCGACGAGGACCCCCTGCTCGACGAGGAGTTCGAGGCCGAACTCCTGGGCCAGGTCGAGGAGACCAAGAAGTCGCTCACCAAGCGCGAGAAGGCGACCGTCCGCTGCCGGTACGGGGACCACGACGAGAAGGTCGAGGTCACCCGTGCCGAGTTCGAGGAGGCCACGCGCCACCTGGTCGGCCAGACCCTGGAGATCGCTCAGCGGACCGTGGCCACGGCGGAGGAGAAGGTGCCCGGGCTCTCCGTCGACCGGGTCCTGCTGGTCGGCGGCTCGGCCAAGATGCCCATGGTCGAGACGGCGCTGCGCGACCAGCTCGGGTGGGACCCGGCACGCAGCGACTTCGACCTGGCCGTGGCCAAGGGCGCCGCCGTGTACGGGCAGGCCGCGGTGGACGAGGTGCTGTCCACCGACGGCTCGGAGGTCGAGGTTCCCAAGGGCGCCGAGAAGAGGTACTTCCTCGGTGATTCCCGCAGCCTGAGCGTCACCAACGTGCTCTCGCGCGGACTCGGGGTCCAGTTCATGGACGAGGAGAAGGACCGGGAGTACGTCTCCTTCCTCGTGCACGCCAACGACGCCATCCCCGCGCAACCCGCCCCCATCACGGCCGAAACCCTCGTGGACAACCAGGAACGGGTCGCCATCACGCTCTGCGAACAGGGCGGGGAGCTCGAATCGGAGGCCCCGGAGGACAACGAGGTCCTCCAGGAGAAGATGCTGCCCATCCCTCCGCTGCCCAAGGGGGCGCCGGTCGAGATCACCCTCACCGTGACCGCCGAGGGCCTGGCCAGGGTCCACGCCTACGACCCGGCCGGCGACCGGAGCATCGACGTCGAGGCCCAGGTCTCCGTGCTCTCCCAGGACGAGGTCGCGCAGGCCGTGAAGCAGGTCTCGGGGCTGTCGCTGCGTTCCTGATCCGTCCGGCTGGAGGCAACGGTGGCGTTCGACGCCAAGCAGTACAGGAAGAGCGTCCTGATCCCGTTGGAGAAGGACAAGGACCGCAAGGCGGTGCTCCAGGAGGCCATCCGGGGGTTCCAGGGCACGGAGGGGGCCTCTGCCCTGGCCCGGCTGGACCTGTCCGCGCTGTTCGCCGTGGAACCCTCGATGTCCGGGCCGGACCTGGAACGCCACCTCGGCAGTGTCGAGGCGGCCTTCAACAGCCCCGCGGTCAAGAACCGCGGCTCGGCGCAGCTGTTGAAGAAGCTCCTCGAACTGTTGCGGCGGTCCGAGGACGTGGAGGTCGCCGACCCCGCGTTCTGGTCCAGGATGGCGGCCGCCCGGACCCGGGCCGAGCGCACGCAGCTGGACGGGTTCGCCCGCGCCGTGGCGCAGGAGCAACCGCTCAAGGTGGTCCTGGCCGACCGGGTCGCCGAGCTCGCCGCCGGCACCGGCTTGGGGAGCGTGGCCGAGAGCGACCTGGCCGCGGCGCTCTCGTCCCACGGGGTCACCGTGGTGCCCGACTTCGAGCTGCCCAGGGTGAGGGTCCCCCCGGCGGTGCGCGCTGCGACCGGCTTCCCCGAGTTCCGCACCGTCGTGGACGTGGTGTGCCGTACCGAGCGGCCCGACGGGATCCGTGTCGTCGACGGCCTCTCGTACGGGGAACCGGCACGCCGCCTGGGCCCGCAGGACGTCGCCCGTGCCAAGGCACTGCTGCAGCAGCAGGAGGCACGGGTCGAGGAGGGCGCCCGCCAGGCGGCCCAGAACGCTCTGGCCGCCCTCACCGAGTGTGCCTCCGCCGCCGACCTGCACGCCCTCGCCCTGGCCTCGGTGGCCGAGGCCGCCGAGACCCTGCTGCGGCGGGGCCTGCCGCGGGTGACGGTCCACGAAGAACTGTGCAAGCTCGGTGTGCACCGGGACGACGCCGCCCGGCTGGTCACCAAGCTCTCGACCGGGAGCAAGGTGCTCGGCCCCGACGACGTCGCCGAGCTCCTGGCCGACGGTGCCCTGGGCGAGGCCCGCAGGCTGCTCGACAGCCTGCCCGACCCCTCCGACGACGAGCGCGCGGCACGGGAACGCCTGGCCGAGCGGGTCGCGGCGGCCGAGAGCAAGAAGGACCGGAGCCTGGCGCGTTACCACGCCGCGGTCGAGGCCGGGGACCACCCCGGCGCCGCGGCGGCCCTGCGCGAGGCCCTGGACGTCGACCCGCGCGACGGCGACCTGAGCGAGCGCCTGCGCAGGCTGCCGCCCCCGCCGCCCGCCAACCTGTCGCTGCGGATCGAGGGGCGCGGCCTCGTCGTGGCCTGGAACGCCGACGGGGACGAGGCGGTCACCCACGCCGTGGTGCGCACCACCGACGGGGTCCCGGCCAACCCGCAGGACGGCCGCCGCCTCGTGGACGGCCACACCGGAACCCTCTTCCGGGACGAGGAACCCCCGGTCGGGGCCCGCGTGCGTTACTCGGTCTTCGCCACCCGCGACGGGGCCGCCTGGTCCGACCCGGCCACCGGAACCTGCGTGGTCCTGCCGCCGCCGACCGACCCGGGCGCC
Source organism: Nocardiopsis coralli (assembly GCF_014892575.1). Taxonomy (GTDB): domain Bacteria; phylum Actinomycetota; class Actinomycetes; order Streptosporangiales; family Streptosporangiaceae; genus Nocardiopsis; species Nocardiopsis coralli. Next base: position 61,554 of record NZ_JADBGI010000011.1, read on the forward strand.
TCCGCCGGTACCACCCAGGTCTCGCTCTCCTGGGGCACCCCGCCCGAGGCCGTCGGGGCGGTCGTCACCCGCACCGACCCGGACGGCAGCAGCCGGACCTATCACCCCGCCGAACCCGGCGAACTGACCGTCACCGGGCTCACCACGGGGACCAAGTACCGGTTCTCCGTCGCCGCCGTCTACCTGACGGAGGGCGGGCAGCGGCGGGAGTCGGCCGCGGTCAGCACCGACGCCACCCCGCGCGGCGCCGTCCGTGCGGTGGAGGACCTGCGCGTGGACGCCGCCCCCGACGGCCACCGGGCGAGCTGGACCACGGTCGTCGGCCACCCCGTCGAACTGTGGGCCCTGCCGGTCACCGGCCGGATCGAACCCGGCACCCGCCTGTCCCGTGCCGAGCTGGCCCGCATGCACGGGCGCCGGATCACCCTGCGCCCGGGGCCCACCGCACCCGGCCGCACCGTGCGCGAGTTCGACACCCCCACGGGGGTCGTCCTCCTGGTCCCCGTCACGGCGGACGGCGACGGCGGCCTCGTCGGCACGCCCGAGGTCACCGGTTCCGCGCCGCAGGTACGGATGCCGACCGTCGAACGCCTGGGCGAAGGGCTCCGGCTGTCCTGGCAGTGGCCCGAGGGCGACCACGTCATCGAGGTCGGCTGGCACGCCGACGGAGAACCGGTCACCCGCCGAGTCACGCGGACCGCCTACAACGAGGGCGGCGGCGTCAAGATCCCACGGGCGCACACGGTCAGCGGCCTCACCCTGGCCACGGTGGTGCGCACGGCCGACCGCGAGTGGGTGTCCGCCCCCGTGCAGGTGCCCCTCGGCGGACGCGCCCCGGCGGCGTCCTACACCCTCCGGGTCAGACGGTCCTGGCTGGGCGGCAGGGGCACCGCGACGGTGACCGTCGAGTCCCCCGAGTTCCGCGGCACGGTCCGGGCCCTGACCGTGCTCAAGGAGGCCAAGTTCATGCCGGGCGACGCCACCGACGGCACGGTGGTGGACCGCCGAGATCTGGACTTCGCCGACGAACGTTCCCACACCTTCGAGCTGAGCCTGGGCAAGGTCGCCACACCCTTCTGGGTGCGGCTCTTCACCGAGCCCGGAAGCGCGGTCCGGCTCGAGGACCCCCCGACGAGCCGGATGCGAGGCTGAGACACGGTGCTCTTCAAGGCGACGGCCCCGTGCCCGTACTGCTACACCGAGATCAACCCCCGGAGGCTGGCGTACCGCTGCTCCGGTCGGCACGCGGCCGGCCGGTCGCCCTGCACGAAGGCGATGGACGAGGCACGCAGCAGGCACTTCAACGACACCAACGCCTACTGGCCGATCATCCGACCGGAGCGTTTCGACAGCCCGCTCATGGAGACCGCGGCCAAGGCCGGCGTCGTCGACCGCTGTGCCGACTGCGGCGCCGACCCGGGCCCGCCGGTCTGTCCGGAGTGCCATTCACTGCTGCCCTCCGAGTACGGGTCCGACTCGGCCCTGTTCGGCCTGGTCGGGGTGCGCGGGTCGGGCAAGACCGTCATGCTCTCGGTCCTGGACGCGGAGCTGCGCGGTTCGGTCGCCGACCGTTTCGACGCGGCCATCGACGTGCCCGGCGGCAAGTCCGGGCTCACCCGTGACCTGCGGGTCCACCACGAGCTCATGAGCGACGCCCGCAGGAGGGTCCCCGGCCAGACCCAGGAGAACCGCGGCGGGAAGAAGGAACCCGCGGTCTACACGTGGCGCTACGTCAAGAAGGGGCCGCTGGGCACCTCCCGTACCGCCTCGACCGTCTTCTCCTTCTACGACAACGCCGGCGAGGACTTCGCGACCGCCGACGCCGCCATGACCCAGCGGTACCTGGGCGCCACCTCCGGGCTGATCCTGCTGCTGGACCCCTTCGGGTTCCCGGAGAACCGCAAGCGGGCGGCCGACCGGGGCGCAGGGTTCGTGGAGACCGGGCCGGAGGAGGTCGTCGACGCGGTCACCACCGTGCTGAGGGCCACCGGCAGGGTCAGGCGCTCGAAGAAGATCAAGCAGCCCGTCGCCGTGGTGGTGTCCAAGATCGACGCCTTCTTCGACCAGATCGAGGAGGGCCACCCGCTGCGCCGGCCGTCCTCGGGCCGCCCCCTGTTCGACGAGACCGAGGCACAGACGGTGCACGACCACCTCGGTCTGCTGATCCAGCAGTGGGGAGGGGCGAAGATCATCCGCACACTCGAACAGCACTACGCCGACTTCCGCCTCTTCGGGGCCTCGGCCCTGGGCGCCGAACCCGACTACGCCTCGCAGCGGGTCAACCACCGCGGCCTGTTGCCCCACCGCGTCGCCGAACCGCTGCTGTGGCTCATGGCGCGCCGGGGTTTCCTGCCCTCGACGGGAGAGTGACATGGCCTTCGAAGTAGCGACCTACACCGATGTCACGTCCGGCGAGGCGATCGACGGCGTCGACGGTTTCAACTTCCAGGCGGTCTCCCCCGGCCTGACCGGCGAGGACCGCCAGCGCATCCGGGAAGGGCTGCTCCACCGTGTGGTGCCCTCGTGGGCGTTGGGGCACGATCCCCTCGACCACCCGCCCACGTGTGCGTTCGCGGTCGAGGACGGGCGCAGTTACCTCGCCCTCGGCAGGTCCACCGGCACCACCAACAGCGGTCGCCCGGGGAACCAGGTCACGCAGGTCATCGCCGCCTCCGACCCCGACGACTTCGTGCCCTACCGGCCCGCACAGCTCTACGGGGCCCGCCGGTGGGACCTGCGGAAGGCGCCGGGGCCGGATCTGGAACCGTGGGTGACCCCGCTCGAGATCCGCCCCGAGTTCGAGGCGGACGCCCTCCGGGACCTGGTCGTGCAGGACGAGTGGGCGGCGCGGGTTCTCCCGCACTTCCTGACGATGGTCGACGAGGCGGCCGGGCCCGAACCGGTCAAGGCGGTGCTGGTGCACACCGACCTCGACACGGTGATGCGGTGGATCGCGCTGGGCACCCTCTTCCTCGACCCGGAACGCGCGCACACGCTCCGGTTCCGGGCGCTGGTCGACGACCCCTGGCGCGCCGACGCCGCGTTGGTGGGGGTGAGCCCCGAGTTCGGCGCGGTCGACCCGGGTTCGGCGCACGTGCTGGACCTGATGGGGCGCACGGTGCCCGACGTCGAACCGAGCGACGCCGCGCGGGCCCGGGCGGAGCTGTTCCTCGCACACGACGCCGCCGACGCGCTCAGCGCCGTGGAGACCGCACGCCGGTGGGAACCCGCGCTCGGCCCGGGCGCCTCGCTCGATGCGGCGCGGATCGTCGCGGTCCCCGGGGCGGACACCGGCGGTGCCCGGGCGTGGCGCACCGCGGTCTCGGCGATCGACGGGCTCGCCGGGGCCGGCCAGGAGGACGACCTGGCCCTGTACGGGGAGGAACTGGGCGAGGTGGCCGTCACCCACGGTCCGTCCAGTGCCGAGGAGTTCGCCCTGGCCGGACGCGCGGTCCACAGCACCCACACGCTGGGGCTCGACGACGTCGCGTGCGGGGTGCTCGTACCGGTGCTCGAAGCGCTCGCCGCCGCACCCGAACACACGACGGCGTTCGCACGGGAACTGTGCCGGGCCGAGAAACCGCTGGAGTGGGCATCGGAGGAGGAGCGCACGGCCGCCGGCGCCTTTCTGGACACCGTGCTCGCCTCGTCGTCGCGGGACGCCCTGCCCGACCTCCTGGACGCCGCCCGGGTCATCGGGGCCCCGGTGCCGCAGGAACGGCGTGCAGACGCGGCCGAAGGGCTCGCGGGCCTGTGGGCGGGCGACCCGGAGCTCGGGCGGGGCCGGTGGAAATACTGGCTCGCCGGGCCGGAGGCGGCCACGGCGGTCTCCCGCCACCTGGCCGGCGCCTGCACGGCCGGGGAACACGCGACCGTGGCCGCCGTGCGCCGCGGCGACTGGGACTACCTGGCACAAGAGGCCGACGCCCCAGAACTGCGCGGCTGGGTGCAGGCCGCCCGCATCGGCCGCCTGCCCGTGGCCGAACGCCGCGCCGCGGTCACCTCCGCGCTGTCCGTGCCGGCCGAGGCGTGGGGTTGGGTCCTGGCCGATGCCCCGGTGGAGCAGGACCCCGCTCTGTGGGCGGCCTGGATCTCCCGCCACGGGTACTCCGCCGACCTGATCCGGTCCCTGTCCGCGGCCCTGGGCGGCACCCGCAGGTCCGACACGGCCACCGACCGGGACACGGCCGACTGGGGCCCGCTCCTGGAGGCGCTCACGGACGCTCCGGAGCCCTGGCTGGCCGACCTCTCCGCCGACCACGCCCGAGCCTGCGCCGACCTCGACGCCGCGCTCGTCCAGGTGCGGGACGGAGGAGACTCGGCGCCCGACCCCGACCTGTCCCGGGTGAGCCCGGTGGCCCGGTACTTGCTGCCCCGCGTCGGACAGCTGCTGCTGCACGCCCGCGACCCCGAGACCAGGGCCCGGCTCTCCATCGCGGTCAACCCCTGGGGCCCCGCCGCCCTGCGGGCCCGCCTGGTGGTCCTTGCCGAGAAGGAGGGCGACCCCGAGGCGGTCCGCCACGCGGTGAGCCTGCGCTCCGACCCCGACCGCAAGACCGCCGGGGCCGCCGAGGCCGCCCTGGCACGGATCCGGCAACTGCGCCCGGCACTGGTCGAGGAGGCCAGGAGGAGCGCCCCCTGGATCCGCAAGGAACTGGACGCCGGCCCGCGCGGACGGCCGGGCGAGGCGGGGCGCAGATCCGGCGGCGTCCTCTCGTGGGCCAAGGACAGGGTCAGGGGCAAGGGGCCGGCCCAGGGTCAGGACCCGGGCCAGGACGGGGGCCGGGGCAGGGGCGGAGGAGGGGCGTAGATGCCGCAGCTCATCCTCATCATCCTGGCCATCGTCCTGGCCATCTGGCTCGTGTGGCTGGCCCTGGCCCTGCTCGTGCGGGCCGTCGCGCTGATCCTCGTCGGCTGGATCCTGCTCTTCTTCGGCGGGATCGTGGGCGGTGTGGTCCGCGGTGTCTTCCTGCCCCCGAGCGTGCTCGCCGGGAGGACGGAGGAGACACCCGCGATCGCCACCCCCGACGCGGTGGTGGAGGGCCGGGTGCTGGGCAAGGCCCCCCGCGGGCACGCCAAGTACCTCGGCTGGGACCGCGCCTGGCCCGTCTACATCCCCCACCAGGCCAGGCGGGACGCCGACGCGGTCCTGGCGGCGGGCAAACGCATCGGACTGTCCTCCCTGGCCTCGATCTTCGGCTGGTGGGTCACGGGCGTGGTGTTCTTCCCCGCCCAGATCGGGTTCGCGCTGGGCCTGTGGGCGTCCGTCCTGACCTGGTACCTGGTGATGGGCGTCCTGGGCGCGCTGGTCCTCGTCGGCCAGGCGGCCGGTGTCCTGGCCTACCGCTGGTACGACCACCTGGTCCGCAGGAGCATCGGCGCCGACCTGCGCTGTGTCAGCTGTTACCGCGTCACGGTCGTGCCGAGCTACCGGTGCCCCGGCCGCTCCTGCACCACCATCCACAACGACGTGCGCCCCGGCCCCCTCGGCATCGTGCACCGCCAGTGCGGGTGCGGGACCCGGATCCCGGCGACGGTCGGCAGGGCCGCCGCGCGCCTGGTCACCGTCTGCCCCTTCTGCGACACCGACGCCCCGGACGGCAGCGGGACCCGCCAGGTGTTGCCGCTGCCGGTCATCGGTGCGGTCAGTGCGGGCAAGTCCCAGTTCCTGACCAGCGGAGTGGTCGAGCTGCGGGACCGTGCCCGGTCGGTGTCCGGCTCGCTCACCCCGATCTCCCCCGTGGCCGAGGACTTCCTGAAGACCTCCCGCGCCTCCGTCTTCTCCGGCCGACGGGTGGGCAAGACCGCCTGGGAGGACCGGCCCGAGGGCATCCCGCTCGTCCTGTCCCTCGGGGGAACCGACATCGAGATGCAGATCATGGACGCGGCCGGGGAGAACTTCGTCGGTTGGGAACGCTCGCAGAGCCTCGGTTACATCGACACGGCGAGCACACTGCTGTTCGTGCTCGACCCCTTGGCCCTGCCCGAGGTGAAGGAGCAGCTCCGGAGGGCGGGGGAGGAGGACACCGTGCCGCTCGCCCAGGGCGACCAGGAGGGCGCCTACGCCGCCGTCGTCGACCGGCTCCGGGCCGAGGGTGTGGCGTTGGGGCCCAAACACCTGTGCGTGGTGCTGACCAAGCTCGACGTCCTGCGGAGGATCCCGGGCACGGTCGACGCTCTCGACCCCGGGAACGGCGCCTCGGTCAAGGAGTGGCTGCGGGCGCACGGAGGACACAGGCTCGTGCGGCGGATCAACGGGGACTTCCGGAACGTGGACTACTACACCGTGGACTCGCTCGGATCCCGCGAGGGCACCGACCCCTCGCACCCCGTCCAGGTCCTGGACCGGGCCCTGAGGGTCGCCGACCGGCGGATGGCCGTGCTGCCGGAACCGGAGACGGCCCCGGCCGGGGAAGCGAGGAACGCATGACCGGGATGGAGGACGGCCTCCCGCTGATGCACCGGCGGCTCCGCAACGCGTGGACCGCGGTGCACGTGGTCCTCGTGCTCGCCGGCGCCGTCGCCCTCGTCGTGTGGGGGAGCACCGACGGCAACGCGGAGAGGCTGTGGGAAGACTTCTGGGGCGGCCTGCTCGACCTCCAACACCGGGTGGCGAGCCTGATCTCCTGGCCCTGGCCCTGGAACGACTGACCGGCCGCGCGCAGTGTTCTCCGGGCGCAGTGTGGGCGCCGTGTTCCCGGGGCGCAGGGCCCGCGGTCAGCCCTCGGGGTCGACCGACTCCGGCTCGACCCCGAGGAGGTTGGCGACCTCTTCCACGACGGTGTCGTGGACCAGGAGGGCCATCTCGTCGGGGTCCTTGGTGCGGATCTCCACCGGGCGCCGGTACACCACGATGCGGGACCGGCCGTCGGGGTCGGTCTCCAGCCGGGAGAAGGGGATCGTCTCCGCCATGGGCGGCACCGGGGGGACGTCTTCCACGAGGAAGTCGACATTGGCCAGCTCACGGGACCACAAGCGTTCCAGGCGTTCGACCGCGTCCAGGACGAGGTCGTCGAACGCCTGCGCTCGGCTCCGGAAAACCGGCAGGTCGGCGGGGACGAGAGGGCCGCGGATACCTCGTCCTCGGCGGTCCCTTCGCCGCACACGGTCTGGTTGGCCACTGGATAGGCGCACTCGTCGCACACTCCGAGACTAAGCCATCGGCGGGCTCGCGCGTAGCCCCTCCCGGCCCCCGCACTGCCGGGATCCGGCACCCGGACGGGCCCCGCGGGTGTGCTGAACGGGGTGGAAGGCGCGGGCCCTCCGTCCCTGAACGGGTTCCGGATATGGGGTGATGCTGGCGTGTCCTTGAGGAAGGGCATACAGTCGTTGGCTGTGAGCCATGTTCGACGCTGTTCCCGCACCGCGTGCAGGCAGCCCGCCGTATTCACGCTCACGTACGTCTACGCCGACTCGACGGCCGTCCTCGGTCCGCTCGCCGCCTACGTCGAGCCGCACTGCTACGACCTGTGCGCCATGCACGCCGACCGGCTGACCGCCCCCCGGGGGTGGGAGGTCGTCAGGCTCCCGGTCGAAGCGGTCGGCGGTGGCCCCGGCAGTGACGACCTGGAGGCCCTCGCCGACGCTGTACGTGAGGCGGCGCGCCCCCCTGCGCAGACCGAACCCGAGGGCGAGGACCCCACTCGCCGCGGACACCTGCGTGTGGTGCGTTCGGACCAACAGCCGCCCCGGCAGTCCTGAACGCCGCCCGTCCCGCGCGCTTGCTAGCTTTGTACCGCGCACCCGGCCCCCAGGACCCACCGGAGAACCGGAGAAGACGTGGCTGATCTCGCAAGCATCTTCAAGGCCTACGACGTCCGCGGCGTCGTGCCCGACACCCTCGACACCGGGGTCGCGCGCGCCGTCGGCGCCGCCTTCGCCCGTGTGGTGGACGCCGACGCCGTGGTCGTCGCGTACGACATGCGTCCGTCCTCCCCCGAGCTGACCGCGGCCTTCGCCGAGGGCGTCACCGGCCAGGGCGTGGACGTGGTCGACGCCGGCCTCGGCTCCACCGACCTGCTGTACTACGCCTCGGGCGAGCTGGGCCTGCCCGGTGCGATGTTCACCGCCAGCCACAACCCGGCCCAGTACAACGGCATCAAGATGTGCCGGGCCGGGGCGGCACCCATGAGCGCCGACACCGGGCTCGACGAGATCCGCCGCCTCGCGGAGAAGGGAGTCCCCGAGCACGACGGCCCGGCCGGGACCGTGACCCGCCGCGACCTCCTGCAGGGGTACGCCGACTACCTGCGCGGCCTCGTCGACCTCTCCGGCATCCGCCCGCTCAAGGTCGCCGTGGACGCCGGCAACGGCATGGGCGGGCACACAGTCCCCACCGTGCTCGGGCGGGGGCTGCCGCTGGAGATCGTGCCGCTGTACTTCGAGCTCGACGGCACGTTCCCGAACCACCCCGCCAACCCGCTCGACCCCGACAACCTCGTCGACCTGCAGGCGAAGGTGCGCGAGAGCGGCGCCGACATCGGACTGGCCTTCGACGGCGACGCCGACCGGTGCTTCGTGGTGGACGAGCGCGGCGAGCCGGTGCCTCCGTCGGCCGTGACCGCGCTGGTGGCCGCCCAGGAACTGGAGCGCGAACCGGGCGCCACGGTCATCCACAACCTCATCACCTCGCAGGCGGTCCCCGAGATCGTCGCCGAGAAGGGCGGCAGCCCCGTGCGCACGCGCGTGGGGCACTCCTTCATCAAGGCGACCATGGCCGAGACCGGCGCGATCTTCGGCGGGGAGCACTCCGCCCACTACTACTTCCGCGACTTCTGGCGGGCCGACACCGGTATGCTCGCGGCGATGCACGTCCTGCGGGTCCTGGGCACCGAGACCCGCCCCCTGTCGGAGATCACGCGGGAGTACACGCGGTACGCCGCCTCCGGGGAGGTCAACTCCGAGGTCGACGACGCGGCCGGCCGCATGGCCGCGGTCCGTGAGGCCTACGAGGGGCACGAGGGGATCACCGTCGACGACCTCGACGGGCTCAGCGTGACCCTGCCCGACGGCTCCTGGTTCAACCTGCGCGCCTCCAACACCGAGCCGCTGCTCCGGCTCAACGTCGAGGCGCCCGACGACACCGGGGTCGCGGCCCTGCGCGACCGGGTCCTGGCGATTGTGCGCGCCTGACCAGGCATGATGGGGGAGCGGCGTGGCCCTGCGCCGCGCCCGCACCCGCACACCGAGACGAGGAACGAGAACCCATGAGCACGAAGATCGACGGCTGGCTGCTCGAGATCCTGGCCTGCCCCCAGAGCCAGGCCCCGCTCCGCCACGACCCGGAGACCGACGAGCTGGTCTGCGACGAGAGCAAGCTCGCCTACCCGATCCGCGACGGCATCCCGGTCCTGCTGGTCGACGAGGCGCGACGTATCGATTGAGGGTCGGGTGGAACGGAACCGACGTTCCGGTAGTCATATCGGGTACGCCAGGAGGGGACACCCCTTCCGGACCGACCGGGCGCGGGCCCGGCCGTGCCCCGGACGCCCCTTACCCTGGTCCCCGCCCCCGTAGTACGACGACCTCCCTGGAGGAGACCGATGGCCGGCCCCCAAGCGCTCATGCCGAGCGACCCCTCGGCGTTCGGTGACTACAGCGTGACCGGCCGGCTCGGCAAGGGTGGCCAGGGGGTGGTCTACCTCGCCGAGGACCGCGACGGCGAGGAGTTCGCGGTCAAGGTCCTCAACGACCAGTGGGCCGAGGACGCCGACCTGCGCAAGCGGTTCGTCAAGGAGGTCAGCGCCGCCCAGAAGGTCGCCTCGTTCTGCACGGCGGCGATCATCGACGCACAGCTCGACGACGACCCGCCCTACGTCGTCAGCGAGTTCGTGCCCGGCAAGGACCTGCAGGAGACCGTCTCCCGCGGCGGTCCCCAGCGCGGCAGCCGGCTCCAGCGCCTGGCGGTCTCGACGGCCACGGCCCTGGTGGCCATCCACAAGGCCGGGATCGTGCACCGCGACTTCAAGCCCGGAAACGTGCTCCTGGGCCCGGACGGGCCCCGCGTCATCGACTTCGGCATCGCCCGGGTCGACGACGGCACCGCCACCATGACCAACTCGATCGTCGGAACGCCGTCCTACATGGCGCCCGAACAGATCGAGGGCCGCGGCATCACCGACAAGTGCGACATCTTCGCGTGGGGCTGCGTCATGGCGTTCGCCTCCACCGGGCGGGCCCCGTTCGGTTCCGACACCGTGCCCGCGGTCGTGCACCGTGTGGTCACCGCGCCGCCGGACCTCGACGGGCTCGACGACAACCTGCGCCCGATCGTCGAGACGTGCCTGGACAAGAACCCGCAGAACCGGCCCAACGCGCAGACCCTGCTCATGCGCCTGCTCGGCCACGACGGGCCGGACGAACCGGCGCGCTCCACCGACGAGGCGGTCAAGCAGGGCGAGCAGATCGCGCAGACGGGCACCTTCACCGGCGGGCAGACCGCGTTCCCGCCCGCGCCGCCGTACCAGCCGCAGCAGTACCCCACGGGCGGGCAGCCGCCCATGACCTCCGACCCCCGGCAGGGCATGGGGCAGCCCGGGCAGCCCCCGATGACCTCCGACCCGCGCCACGGGTTCGGCCCCCACCCGGGCACGTCGAACCCCCAGCCCGGTTTCGGACCGCACCCCGGGACCTCGAACCCGCAGCCCGGGTTCGCCGGTCCGCCCCCGGGCACGTCCGACCCGCGCCACGGCATGCAGGGGAACCCGTACGCGGGGCCCACGACCCCGCCCCCGCACGGGACGCACATGGGCGGGATGAACCCGAACCAGACCTACGCCCGGCCGACGCCCCAGCAGCCGGTGCCGGCCCCGGTCGAGGAGGACTCGCTCCTGCAGCAGAGCTGGGTGATCCCGGCGGTGCTCATCACCATCGTCATCCTGCTGCTGGTCCTGGCCCTGGTCGCGCTGAGCGGCTGAGCGGAGCCGGGAGCCCCTCGCGCGCCGGATCCCCGTTCAGGCCCGGGTGAGCTGGTCCATCGACCGCGACAGGGCCTCGTCGACGAGGTCGCGCACCAGGGGCCACCGCTCGTCGGCGGAGTCGTTGGGCATCACGGTCACCCCGTCGACGTCGGACATCAGCGGGGCCTCGCGCACCCCCTCGCCGGTGGTCAGACGCGCGTCCGCCGTCACCGCGAGCACACCCGTGCTGGAGGGGCCGACCTCCTGCACGATCACGTACAGCACCAGGGCGGTCTCACCCACGCCCAGCGCCAGGCAGGCCCACCAGTGGGGCGCACCGGGTGACAGCAGGGCCCGCTCCGGGGGAGCGCCGACCTCCCGAGAGGGCTGCGGCGCACTGCCCGCGTGCACGTCCGCGCTCGCGCCGTCGTCGAGCGATCCCAGCACCTGCAGCAGGGGTCCCCGCCGGTCGCGCAGGTATTCCAGGGCCCGGCGGTGGGTCGCCGCGGCCAGCGGCGGCGCCGATGCGGGGGACGGTCCCGGGTGGGACGGCAACCGGCTCAGCTCGGTGCGCAGGGACGTGGCCACCAGCCGTCCCAGATGGCGGGCGCACAGGTCGACACGGCGGGATCCCCCCGCCCCGGTGCACGCGGGCACCCCCGCGTCGGGAACCAGAGGGGGGAAGTCGGCCCGCTGCAGCACCAGGGACGCCAGGACCCACGGCAGAGCCCATCCCCGTTCTTCGCCGGCCCGCTCGGGATCGGCTCCGGTCAGCGCGTCCACGCAGGTGACGTACGTGTGCACGGCGCGCACGACCGGATGTCCGGGCGCGCCTGCCGCGCGCGCGACACCGGCGGCGCCGGCCCCGTCCAGCGGCGGACAGCGGCCCGCGGTCCCGGGCAGCGACGCGGCGCGCGCGGCCAGCTCGGCGACGTAGTCCGGGGTCAGGGCGGGACCGGACATCTCCTCCGCGGCGGTGGCCTCCAGCAGGTCGGCCAGCTCCGGCCCGCCCCCGAGGTCGAACGCCCTGCGGCGGGCCAGCTCCCTGCGGGCCCGGGAGCGTTCCTCCCGCGGGCCCCGGTGCTCGGCCCAGACCGCACGCAGACGGTCGAGGTCATCGAGGTCCGGGCGCAGGTGCCCTTCGATGGTCTGCGAGGTCGCGTCGCCGCGTAGCGTATCCACGTTCCTGTCCGTAGCCCGTGGTCACTTTGCCAAAACCTGCCCGGGACGTGAACGGGTGTCCGCGACCGGCCGCGGCCCCCGGTCAACCCGGCGACGCCGGTGTGCGTCGAGGATCTTGCTACTGGAGCCACTCTCGGCGCCGAAGTCGGCTCTGGCAGCAAGATCCCCGCCGTCAGGGCCGCGGGCGGGCCTCGTGCAGCAACCGCATCGCCTTCTGCTTCTCGAAGTCCATCGCGCGTGCCGGGGCGGCGGTCAGGCGGCCCAGGCGTTCGCCGTGGCGCCGCACCCGGGTCAGCAGCTCCGGCTCGGCCAGCACCCGCAGCGCGAACGCCAGCGCGGCCGGGGGGATGTCGAGCTCGCGCTCCAGTTCCATGCCGGCCCCGATCGTGTGGAGGTCCTCGTCGGTGAAGCGCCGGTGCCGGTGTCCGCGCCCGGTCGGCGACTCCTGGGTCCGGGGGAGCAGTCCCAGCGCCTCCCGGTAGCGGAGCATGCGCGCCGTGCTGCCCACGCGGTCGGCCGCGGCGGAGATCGGGACCGCGCCGGACGCGTCCTGCACCGGTGCGTTCGGGAACGGGGTGTTGTCGCTGGCCGCCATGCACGCGACCCTAACCCAACGCCAGTCCCCACGGTCGCAAATCTGACAACCGAACGTCAGGTTTGTGCTGTGGAGCGCTCCACGGCTCTAGACTCGGGGTTGCCAGCACGAGTCACGAGTGAGGAACGCATGGCTTTCGACTACAAGGTCGCCGATCTTTCCCTGGCCGAGTTCGGCCGCGACGAGATCCGCCTCGCCGAGCACGAGATGCCCGGCCTCATGGCCACCCGCGCCGAGTACGGGGACAGCAAGCCGCTCCGTGGCGCCCGCATCATGGGCTCGCTGCACATGACCGTGCAGACGGCCGTCCTCATCGAGACCCTGGTCGCCCTCGGTGCCGAGGTGCGCTGGGTCAGCTGCAACATCTTCTCCACCCAGGACCACGCCGCGGCCGCCGCCGTGGTCGGCCCCGACGGCACCCCGGACGACCCCAAGGGCGTGCCGGTCTTCGCCTGGAAGGGCGAGACGCTGGAGGAGTACTGGTGGTGCACCGAGCAGGCCCTGACCTGGCCCGGTGCTGAAGGCCCCAACATGATCCTCGACGACGGCGGCGACGCCACCATGCTCGTCCACAAGGGTGCCGAGTTCGAGAAGGCCGGTGCGGTCCCGGACCCGTCCACCGCGGACGCCGAGGAGTTCCAGGTCGTCCTGACCCTCCTGCAGAAGAGCCTGCAGAAGGACTCCGGCAAGTGGACCAAGATCGCCCAGGGCATCAAGGGTGTCTCCGAGGAGACCACCACCGGTGTCCTGCGCCTGTACGAGATGCAGCGCGAGGGCACGCTGTCCTTCCCGGCGATCAACGTCAACGACTCGGTCACCAAGAGCAAGTTCGACAACAAGTACGGCATCCGCCACTCGCTGCCGGACGGCATCATGCGCGCCACCGACGTCCTCATCGGCGGCAAGATCGCCGTCGTGTGCGGCTACGGCGACGTCGGCAAGGGCTCCGCCGAGTCCCTGCGCGGCCAGGGTGCCCGGGTCATCGTCACCGAGATCGACCCGATCAACGCCCTCCAGGCCGCCATGGACGGCTACCAGGTCGCTTCCCTGGAGTCGGTGATCGAGACCGGTGACATCTTCATCACCACCACCGGCAACTTCAACGTGATCATGACCGAGCACATGGCGGGCATGAAGCACCAGGCCATCGTCGGCAACGTCGGCCACTTCGACAACGAGATCGACATGGCCGGCCTCGAGAAGGTCGAGGGCATCAAGAAGAAGGAGATCAAGCCCCAGGTCCACGAGTGGACCTTCCCCGGTGGCAAGTCGATCCTGGTGCTGTCCGAGGGCCGCCTGCTCAACCTGGGCAACGCCACCGGCCACCCCAGCTTCGTGATGTCGAACAGCTTCACCAACCAGGTGATCGCGCAGATCGAGCTGTACGCCAAGACCGACGAGTACCCGACGGGCGTCTACACGCTCCCGAAGATCCTCGACGAGAAGGTCGCCCGCCTGCACCTGGACGCCCTCGGCGTCGAGCTCACCACGCTCACCAAGGAGCAGGCCGAGTACATCGGTGTCGACGTCGCCGGCCCCTACAAGCCCGAGCACTACCGCTACTAGGGATACCCGCGAGCAGATGACACTGCCCTCACACGAGGTGGCGGACCTCGGCCTCTCCCGGGCCGGGGTCCGCCGGGTCGACTGGGCCGAACGCTCCATGCCGGTCCTGCGCAGCGTGCGCGAACGTTTCGCGGAGGAACGCCCCCTGGAGGGGCTGCGCGTCGCCGTGTGCATGCACGTGACCGCCGAGACCGCGAACCTGCTGCGCGCGCTGCGCGCGGGCGGGGCCGACGTGTGGCTGGCCGCCTCCAACCCGCTCTCCACCCAGGACGACACCGCCGCCGCGCTCGTCACCGAGTACGGCGTCTCCGTGTACGCCTGGGCCGGGATGGACACCGCCGCCTACGACCGCAACCTCGTCACCGTGCTGGAGTCACGGCCGCACCTGTTGCTCGACGACGGGTGCGACCTGGTCAACACGGTGCACCTGGCCCGTCCCGACCTGCTCGCGGACGTGATGGGCGGCTGCGAACAGACCACCACCGGTGTGATCCGGCTCCGGCGCATGAGCGCGGAGGGCGAACTGCGGCTGCCGATCGTCGCGGTCAACGACACCGCCACCAAGCGTATGTTCGACAACCGCTACGGGACCGGGCAGTCCACCATCGACGGGATCCTGCGCGCCACCAACGCCCTGATGGCCGGCCGCACCGTGGTCGTCGCCGGGTTCGGGTACTGCGGCCGCGGCCTCGCCGAGCGGGCCCGCGGCATGGGCGCGCGGGTCGTGGTCACCGAGGTCGACCCCGTCAAGGCCCTGGACGCCGTCATGCAGGGCTACACCGTCACCACCATGGACGAGGCCGCGCCCATGGGGGACGTCTTCGTCACCGTCACCGGGAACCGCGACGTCATCGGCGCCCGGCACTTGGCGCGGATGCGCGACGGCGTCGTGCTCGCCAACTCCGGCCACTTCGACCTCGAGATCGACCTGGACTCCCTCGCGCGCATGGCGGTCGAGGTCAACCCGGGCGTGCGCGAACAGGCCGACGAGTACGTGCTCGCCGACGGCCGGCGCCTGCTGCTGCTCTCCGAGGGCCGACTGGTCAACCTGGGCGCCGCCGAGGGCCACCCGGCCGCCGTCATGGACCTGTCCTTCGCGGTGCACGCCCTGACCACGGCCTGGCTCGCCGAGCACCACGGGGAACTGGAGCCCGGCGTCGTGGAGGTCCCCGACACCACCGACACCGAGGTCGCCCGGCTCGAACTGGCCGCGCTCGGGGTCGGCATCGACAGTCTCACCCCGGAGCAGGAGTCCTACCTGAGGTCCTGGCACGTCTGAGCGACCGGGAACCGCCGGACCGGAGGGCGGAGCCGGGGTCAGTAGAGGCTGTTACCGGGACCGCGTCGGCCGAATCCCCGACGGGGCCCGTTCCACGCGCCGCCGTGGGTCCACACCCCGTTGCTCTCGAGCTCGGTGCCCATCCCGCGCCTGCGCCGCTCCGCCAGCACCGCCGCCAGGAAGTAGGGCGGCGAGGTGCCCGGGGGCGGGGGCGGGCTGATCTGCGCGGCGACCGCCTCGGCCAGCTCGATGCCCAGCTCGTGCCGGGTGTGCTGGGCCAGCTCGTCGTAGCGCAGCACGTACTGGCGTGCGTCCGCGGCCGTGTCCGTGGAGAGCCCGGAGAGCTCGGCGTTGGCGGCCCAGCCCTCGAGCTGCGGGGGCATGCTGATCGTCTCGTTGCGGCGGCGCCCGGTGCGCTCCTCCACCACGGTCGTTCCGGCCACGAAGTCGCCCAGGCGGCGGCCGTCGCGGTTGACCAGCGAGGTGATGAGGGCGACCGTGCCCATGGTCATCCACACCTCGACGACGGACATGAGCGCGCGGCCCAGCGCCTGCCGGAAGCGTTCCGGCGACCCGTCGGTGCCCACCACACGCAGGCCGAGCGCGAGCTTGCCCAGGGAACGGCCGCGCGAGAGCGTCTCGAACGCCGCCGGGTACCCCACGATCACCAGGACCGTCACACCCAGGGACATGGCGGCCATCGCCGCGTCGTCCAGGCCGGTGCTGATCCACGACCCGAGCATCGTCAGCGCCAGCAGCGCGATGACCTGCACGAGCACGTCGATGAACAGGGCCACGGCCCTCGTCGCGAACCCCGCGGGCCGCAGTTCGAGGACCACGGCGTCCCCGGTGACCAGGGGTGTCGACCCGTAGGGGTCGTCGTGGACCGGGCCACCGCCGGGATAGGACACCAACTCACGCTCCCTCGGGCTCTGCGGCGCACGTCTCCCACGACACTACCCGCCCACCGGGCACCCCGTTCCGTCCTGGGGACATGCCCCGGTGCCCATCGAGTAAGGTCCGGAGCGTGGATATCGACGTGTTCGCGGCGACACACGCCCAGGAGTGGAAGCGACTGGACGAGCTGATCCGGCGGCGGCGTTCGCTCTCGGGCGCGGAGATCGACGAGCTGGTCGACCTGTACCAGCGTGTCTCCACCCACCTGTCGGTGGTGCGCTCCGGCGGCCAGGACCCCAACCTCGTCGCCCGGCTGTCGGCGCTGGTGGCCCGCGCCCGATCGGCGGTGACCGGCGCGCACTCCTCCTCCTGGGGCGAGTTCACGGGTTTCTTCACCCGCACGTTCCCCGGCACCCTCTACCGCCTGCGCTGGTGGTGGATCGGGGCGAGCCTGGGAACGCTGCTCGTCGCCTTCGTCTCCGGCGCCTGGGTCGTGCTCAACCCCGAAGTGCTGAACGCGATGCAGACCCCCGAGGCGATGCGGCAGTACGTCGAGCACGACTTCGCCAACTACTACGCCGAGAACCCCGGGGCCTCGTTCTCCGCCCAGGTGTGGACCAACAACGCCTGGGTCGCCGCGCAGGCCATCATCTTCGGCGCCTTCCTCGCCCTGCCGACCATCGGGGTGCTCGCCGTCAACGGCGCGGGCATCGGGTCGTCCGGCGGGATGATGATCGTGCACGGGCGCGGGGAGGAGTTCTTCTCCCTGATCCTGCCGCACGGGCTCCTGGAGCTGACCGCGGTCTTCGTCGCCGGCGGTGTGGGGCTCAAGCTCGGCTGGACGATCATCTCGCCCGGCGAACGCACCCGCCTGGTGGCGTTCGGCGCGGAGGCCCGTGCCGCCATGGCCGTGGCGCTGGGGCTGGTCGTGGTGCTGTTCGCCAGCGGTCTCATCGAAGGGCTGGTGACCGGGAACATGGTGCGCGGCCACATCTCCACCCCGGTGGGGCTGGCGATCGGCATCGCCGCGGAGGTCCTGTTCCTGCTGTACGTCTACACCGTCGGCAAGCGCGCCCACGAGGAGGGCGAGACGGGGGAGATCCGCAACGCCCCCGAGACCGCGCCCGTCGCCGCCTGAGGCACCCCCTACCCGGGACCGGTCATCCCTGCGCGGCCACTATGCGGTCGGCCAGTGCGTGGAACGGGGCGCACCGCTCCGGTTGCGCACGCAGGGTCTCCGAGACGAGCGGGTGCAGCCGCAGGTCGATGGCCGCCCCGCCGTCGTCCACCGACACCAGGCCGTGCACGACGAGCGCGTTGACGGTGCGGGCGAGCTCGGGCCGGTCGTTCAGGGGTAGGGGTTCGTCCCGCAGGAAACCCGGGTCCAGTCGGCCCAGGGGCACGGGTGTGCCCTCGCTGCCGAGGACCGCGAGCAGGCGCAGGAGCGCGGGCGCCTTCGGTTCCCGCCGCGACACCAGGTCGAGCGCCACGTCCCAGATCCCGGAGAGCAGGGACCGGCCCTCGCACAACGGCCCGTCCGGGGGCTCGAGCCCGTCCTCGTCCAGGCGTTTGCACAGGGCACGTGCGTCGGGGAACAGCACCCGGTGGGAGGCCAGGATCCGGCCGGCCAGGGTGAGCGCCAACGGGACCCCGCCCAGGCGTTCGGCGAGCTCCTCGGCGCCCGGCAGGGCCTCCTCCCCGGCGTGGTCGGCAAGCGCCGCACCGGCGGCCGCGCTGTCGAGCTCGGCGACCGAGTGCATCCGGGCCGGAGCCCACAGAGCCGGGTCGTCCACGCGGCTCGTCACCAGCACGAACCCGGCGGGGCTCGTCCGCAACCAGCCCACCTGATCCCCCGGGCGGTGGTGGGGATCGATCTCCTCGGGGCGGTCCGCGTTGTCGAGGACCAGGAGCCAGGGTTCGGGGGCGCGGTCCAGTTGCCGCCACACCCAGCGCGCCGCCCGCTGGGGCGAATCGCGCACGCGCTCGGCCTCGGACGGGGACCCGCCCACCTCGACCGCTGCCTCGAGCAGTCCGGTGGAGACGTCACCCGCGCGCGCCCAGAACACCCGCCGACCGTCGGCCTTCGCGCGTTGGGCCAGCGCGGCGGCCACCGTGGTCGTGCCGACCCCGTGCGGGCCTGCGAGGACGTGTGGGACGGGCGCGCCCGCGTCCATCGCCGCGGTGAGCTCCCCGAGCAGCCGCGTGCGTCCCCGGACCGCGGTCGTGGTGCGGGGCGGGTCGAGGCGGACCTCCGGGCGACCCGGGGCGGGCGCGTCGGCGGCGTCGTGGATGTCCCGGGCGCGGAGGAGCGGGCCGTGCACGGTTGCCCGGGAGATGGTGCTCAGATACGGATCACGAGGGGGCATGCATCCATGGTGCCCAACCCTGGGGCCGCGCGGAAGACGCTTCCGTCCCGCTGTGGAGAACGGTGGCCGCGACCCCCGGCGACCGGGGTGCCGCGGCCACCGCACGGAGGAGCGGTAGAGCTCGGGCTACAACCGCCCCTGCGCCTTGAGGTTGATGTAGGCGTCCGCCAACGCGGGCGCGATGTGCTCGGGCCCGGCGTCGACGACCTCGGCGCCCATGCGCCGCAGCTCCGACGTCACCCGCCGCCGCTCGGCGAGGGTGCGCTCGGCGGAGGCCGCCCGGTACAGCGCCTCCGGGGTGCCGCGCTCCTCGGCCATCGCGTCGACCGCGGGATCGCGCACCGACGCCACCAGCAGCAAGTGCTGCGAGGTCAGCGCGGGCAGCCGGGGGAGCAGGCTCTCCTCCAGCGCCGCCGCGTTGAGGTCGGTCATCAGCACCACGAGCTTGCGCGAGCGCCCCTGCGCCATGACGGTCCCGGCCATGCCCGCCGGGTCGGACTCCACGAGCGCCGCCTCCAACGGGGCCATCGCCGAGACCAGCTGCTGGATCTGGCTTCCCTTGCCCCCGGACCGCACCTGGGCGCGCACGCGGCGGTCGTAGGCCAGGAAGTCCACGCGGTCCCCCGCACGCCCGGCCAGCGCCGCCAACAGCAGGGACGCGTCCATGGAGTGGTCCAGGCGCGGGGTGTCGCCCACCCGGCCCGCGGAGGTGCGGCCGGTGTCGAGCACGATCAGGATCCGCCGGTCCCGCTCCGGACGCCACGTGCGCACCACGACGCCGTCGTTGCGGGCGGTCGCGCGCCAGTCGATGGAACGCACGTCGTCGCCGCGCACGTAGTCGCGCAGGGAGTCGAACTCGCTGCCCTGTCCGCGCACCATCGCGGTGTGCTGCCCCTCCAGCTCCCGCAGCCGCGAGAGCTTGCCGGGGAGGTGCCTGCGGCTGTGGAACGGCGGCAGCACACGCACGGTCCACGGCGCGGACAGGGTGCGCTGGCGGCCCGCCAGGCCCAGGGGACCGATCGTGCGCACGGTGACCCCCGCGGCACGGGCGTCGCCCCGCCGGGTCGGGGCCAGCGTCACACCGAACCGCCGCCGTTCGCCGCCGGCCACGTGCGCCGGCGCCGACCGCGGTTCCACGTGCGCGCTCGGCGGCCACGCGTCGCGCACACGCCCGCGCAGGGTCCGCCGCGTCGGGTTGTGCAGCACCAGGGACAGCGCCGCGGACTCACCCAACCGCACCGACGTGTCGCCCTCCCGTGTCAGGCGCATCGCCCGCGGGCTCGCCGCGAGCAGCACGTCCAGCACCAGCAGGGCCGCCACCACGGCCAGCGCGGCCGCCGTGACCTGCGGACTGATCTGGCCGGAGACCAGCACCGCCCCGACCGCGAGCAGGGCGAGGACCACCGACCGGCCGGTGACCACCATCAGCGCGGCACCGGGACGGAAGCGAGCACACCGTCGAGGACCCCGTCGGCGGTCGCGCCCTCCAGCTCCGCCTCGGGGCGCAGCGTGACACGGTGCCGCAGGGTGCCCTTGGCGAGCGCTTTGACGTCGTCCGGGGTGACGTAGTCGCGGCCCGACAGCCACGCCCACGCCCGGCTCGTACGCAGCAGCGCGGTCGCACCGCGGGGCGAGACACCCAGCTGCAGCGACGGCGACTGCCGGGTCGCCCGGGCCAGGTCCACGATGTAACCCAGCACCTCCGGGGCCATGTGCACGTGCTCCACGGCGTTCTGTGCGGCCCGCAGCTCACGGGCGCCCGCGACCGCCCGCACCCCCGCGGCGGCCAGGTCGCCGGGGTCGAAGCCCGCGGCGTGCCTGCCCAGCATGTCGACCTCGGCGGCCCGCTGGGGCAGCCCCACCGTCACCTTGAGCAGGAACCGGTCGAGCTGTGCCTCCGGCAGCGGGTACGTGCCCTCGTACTCCACCGGGTTCTGCGTCGCCGCCACCAGGAACGGCTCCGGGAGCGCGATCGGGTCGCCCTCCACCGTCACCTGGTGCTCCTCCATGGCCTCCAGCAGCGAGGCCTGCGTCTTGGGCGGGGTCCGGTTGATCTCGTCGGCCAACAGCAGGTTGGTGAAGACCGGCCCCTTGTGGAACTCGAACTTCGCCGTGTGCTGGTCGTAGACGAGCGAACCCGTCACGTCGCCCGGCATGAGGTCCGGGGTGAACTGCACCCGCTTGTGGTCCAGCGACAGGGCCTCGGAGACGGTGCGCACCAGCAGCGTCTTGGCGACACCGGGCACACCCTCCATGAGGATGTGGCCCCGGCACAGCAGCGCCACCACCATGCCGGTCACGGTCTCCTCCTGCCCCACGACCGCCTTGGCGACCTCGTGGCGCAGAGCGGTCAGGGCCTCTCGTGCCTCGTCGGCGGAGGGCAGTCCCTCGTCGGGTGTCAGGGCGCTCACGTGCGGCCCACCTCTCTCGAATACCTGTCGGTTGCAGCGTGTGGAGTACCGGCCGGGATCACCGCAGCCTCCGCGACCGCTCGTCCAGCTCCTCCGCGAGCCGGTTCAGCGCCTCGTCGCCGCCCGCGTACGGGTCGGGGTGATCGGGGTACAGGAGCGCACCCACATGAGCCGGGTCCTCACCCAGCCGTGCGGCGAGCGCGGAGACCACGGTCTCCGGGGGGTCGTCCGGACGCAGGCCGAGCTTGCCGGAGACACGGTCCAGGAACCCGGTCCGCAGCGCGGCGGCCGCCCGGTCCCGTGCCCTGCGCGAGCGGTACAGCCCGGCGCGGCCCTCGGTGGTCTCGGAGGCACGCACCACGACCGGCAGCGACTCCGGAACCAGGGCCCCGAGGCGGCGCCCGCGCCACAGCGCCAGCAGCACGAGCGCGGCCGCGAGCGGCACCGCGGCCCAGCGCAGGCCCTGCGGGAGGAGCTCGGCCAGGGTGGCGCTGTCCTCGGGCACGTGCGGCTCGGGGCGCAGCCACACCACGTCCTCGGCGGCCATGAGGTTCATCGCCAGCGCGGCGTTGCCCTCGTCGGGGAGCTCGGTGTTGGTCATGAAGTGGTCGGTGCCCACGACGGTGGTGGTCGCGGCGCCGTGCTCGACCTGGATCACGGCCGAACCCGCGGCGGCCGCGTAACACTCCGTGGAGGCCTGCCCGGGCGCCGCGTCGTACACCTCGCCTGCCACGTCGGCGGGCCCGGCGGCCTCGGCCGCGGGGAGGTCGCACGCGGCGTCCAGGGTCTCGTCCGACTCGGTGCGCCCACTCATGTCGACCCCGGGCGCGAACTCGCCCAGCGTCTGCAACGTGGGCTGCACGAGCACGGTGTCGACCTCGAGATCGGCCAGCGTCCGCACCTCGCCGGGCTCCATCCGGTGGTCGAGGAAGACGGTCAGCACCGCGTCGCCTCCGGCCTCGCCCAGGGCCTCCTCGGCGTCACCGGCCGAACGCACGACGTGCACGTCCCGGTCCTCGCGCATGGTCTCCACGAGCGCGCGCCCGCCCTCGGGGTCGACGCTTCCGGGCTCCATGTGGCCCTGGGGGAACTGGTCGTCGCCGAGCGAGGCCAGGACCGCGACCACGACCAGCACGATCAGGACCGCGCCGGGGATCCGGCCGGCCCGCCACACGCGGCGCCACCCGGTTTCCGGGGTGCTCATCGTCGCTCCTCCTCGGCGGGGGTCGGTCGCGCGGCGCGCAGGTGGTCGTCGAGCTCACGCATGGTGCGGGCCGACCCGACGGTCGCCTCGGTGCGGCCGTACACGATGCCGTTGAACAGCCCTGCAGCCTCGGAGAGCCGTCCGGCCTGGTCGGGCAGGTTCCGGGACGCCTCGGCGGCCAGTTCGGTGGCGGTGCGCCCGGCGGACGGGGTGATCAGCGCCCGCTCCTCCAGGTCGACGTCGACCGCGCGCATGCGTTCCACGACGGCGTCGTAGTAGTGCCCCGAGCCCTCGTGCCGCTCGGAGGCGGACCGGTGTTCGGCCGCCGTGCGCTTGGACTCGGTGTGCACGGGCGCCGCGGACCTGCGGTTGCGGCCCGGGCGCAGGAACACCACGAGCACCAGCCCCAGCACGGCCAGTACCACGACCAGCAACAGTGGCCCCAGCACCCACCAGCCGCCGGGCAGGCCGTCGCCGAGCTGGAGGAGGTCGTCGATCAGTCCGGACAACCACTCCACGAAACGGTCGACGAGGGAGGGTTCGCGGTCGCCGTACACGGGATCGCCGAGTTCCTCGAACGCGCGTCGGCGGCCCTCCTCCCCGGTGACGTCCGGGGAGGGGGCGTTCGGGGCTGTCACGCGGGCTGCTCCGGGCGGTAGATCTCGGGTCCGACGGCCGTACCCTGCTGGGCGACCCGGTGCAGGCGCAGGTCCAGGCCCTCACGGCGCATGCGCAGGTCGATGTAGAGCAGCGTGGTGACGGCGGCCAGGAACGGCGTGGTGATGCTGTAGGTGATCGCCTCGACGAGCACACCGACCGCGTTGGCCGCGGTCATGCCCCAGTCGGCATCCCCGGCGGCCAGCGTCGGGATCAGCGTGAGCAGGCCGAGCGCGATGCTCAGCACCAGGGCGACCGCGAGCACGATGATCATGGTGAGCAGCACGATGCCGAACATCCGCCACCAATTGCCCTGCGTGAGGCGCCAGGAACGGGCGAGTGCGCTCATGGGCCCGATGCGCTCCAGGACCACGATCGGCATGGCCAGGAAGATGCGCACGGAGATCCACACGAAGAGCGCGAAACCACCCGCGAGACCGAGCAGCACCGTGACCACCGCGACGAGGCCGCCGGCCATCTCGTTGCCGGTCACGCCCAGAAAGACGCCGAGCATGACGCCCAGCACGGTGACGACCAGCATCACCATCGCGAGCGCGATGTGGATGAGGTACTGCACGATCGAGAGGCCGATGACCGCCCCGATGCGCCCGCGCACCACGGCCCAGGTCTGCGCGACGGTGTACCGGTGTCCGAGCACGGCCATGCCCACCACCGAGGTGAGCAGCGCGGTCAGGATCGTCACGGCGAGGTAGCTGACGACACCGCCCAGCATCACCAGCGCGAACGAGCCGGGGGTGAACGGCATCTCCGGCGGGTCGTCGGGGGAGATCTGGCCGGTCGCCATCTGCTCGATCGAGCGCTCGTACTCGGCGAGGAACCCGCTGCTGAGCAGGGTCGAGATGATGGCCGCGATCCCCATGACCACGAACGCCAGACCGAGCGTGGTGGCCGGGTGGTTGCGGATCAGGGTGAAGGCGCCGTTGAGGATGTCGCCGAGGCCGAGCGGGCGCAGCGGCACGACCCCGGGCTTGAGCGGCTGGCCGCCCCCGCCCTGGGGATACTGCTGCCCGTACGCGCCTCCGTATCCAGGGGGCGGCGGGCCCTGGGGAGCCCAGTGCCCCGGAGGCGGCCCCTGCTCACCCCCGTACCCGGGAGGCGGACCCTGGGGCGGTCCGTATCCGGGGGGAGGGCCCTGCGGAGGCTGTCCCCCCTGGCCGGGCGGCGGTCCGTACCCGGGGGGAGGCCCCTGGGGAGGCCCGTATCCGGGAGGCGGTCCCTGGGGAGGTCCGTACCCCGGGGGTGGGCCCTGCTGCCCTCCGTGGCCGGGAGGCGGTCCCTGCGGGTTCCCGCCGCCGGGGGCCGACCAGCCGCTCCCGGGCGCCGACCACCCGCCGGGCCCACCGGGTTCCTCCGGGCCGCCCCTGCGGTCGTCCTCGTGGCTCATGTGGGCCGCCCTCCCTGAGGCTTCGGTTACGCTGCGCGAACGAGGTCACGTGGTTCTCACGGCACCGGAACCCAACCTACCGGCCGGTTCCGGCGATTCCACGCACGGTCGGGTGCTTCGGGAGAGAGCCGACGCACTTCATTCCTTTTGTATGCTTTCTGTTATCTACAGGCCAAGTCAGCCTCGATCCGCGCCCCGGTCCGCCGGTGAGCTCGGGCGCCGCTGAACGGCCGGATCCGGTCGGACGGGTACCCGATACCTGTGACCCCGCTCCCCACCGTCCGCACAGGTGGCAGAGTGGATCCAGTACGTACGAAAGCAGTTCCCCCGCCGGGGAGCAAGGGCACCGACCAAGACGCCGCTTGAGTGTTCCAGAGAGAGGAGTAGGCGCCGCGGACACGCTCCCGAGCGGGTTCGACGCCCGGCGCCGGACACACCGATGAAGGGACGTGTACTGGTTGTCGACGATGACCTCGCCCTCGCCGAGATGCTGGGCATCGTACTGCGCGGCGAGGGGTTCGAACCCTCGTTCGTCCACGACGGGGACAAGGCCCTCGAAGCCTTCCGTGAGACCAAGCCCGACCTGGTCCTGCTCGACCTGATGCTCCCGGGCGCCGACGGCATCGACGTGTGCCGTCAGATCCGCGCCGAGTCCGGGGTGCCCATCGTCATGCTCACGGCCAAGAGCGACACGATCGACGTCGTCCTGGGCCTGGAGTCCGGTGCCGACGACTACATCGTCAAGCCCTTCAAGCCCAAGGAGCTCGTGGCCCGCGTGCGCGTGCGCCTGCGCCGCACCGAGGAGCCGGCCCCCGAGGTCCTGCAGATCGGCGACATCACCATCGACGTCGCCGGGCACGCGGTGCGCCGCGACGGCGAGCAGATCAGCCTCACCCCTCTGGAGTTCGACCTCCTGGTCGCCCTCGCACGCAAGCCCCGCCAGGTCTTCACCCGCGAGGTCCTGCTCGAGCAGGTCTGGGGGTACCGCCATGCCGCGGACACCCGCCTGGTCAACGTCCACGTGCAGCGCCTGCGCGCCAAGATCGAGAAGGACCCGGAGCACCCCGAGGTCGTCGTGACCGTCCGCGGTGTCGGCTACAAGGCCGGTACCGCCTGACCCCGCCGGTGTCCCCATGACAGCAGCCCCGCAGGAGGAGGAACGGGGGACCGATCCCGAGGGGGAACGGTCCGACCCGCCCTCCGGCGTGCCCGGAGACGACGGGCGCGACGGGGGCTCGGGGCTGACCCGGGCCTACCTGTTCGCCCAACGCGCCGCCCGCGCCCTGGTCAAGGGCGTGCAGAGCCGGTGGCGGCGTTCGCTGCACCTGAGGGTCATCTCCACGACCCTGGTGCTGTCCCTCCTGGTCATGGCGGGGCTCGGCTACGTCATGCTGTCGCAGGTGCGCGGCGGGTTGCTGGATGCCAAGATCGACACCGCGGTCAACGACCACCGGGCCGGCCTCAACTACGCCCTGGCAGAGCTGCAGGAGAACGAGGTCGGCGACCGCGACCGCCTGCTCTACAACATCACCGACGAGCTCACCGGCCGCAGCGGTGACACCGGGCTCTACGGTGTCGTCATCATGCCCTCGGTCGGCGACGAGACCGGCTGGGCGACCGGCGACGAGGACACCGTCCAGCAGCAGAGCGTCCCGCAGCGGCTCATCGACCAGGTCCGCCAGTCGGGGTCGGAGCAGCAGTACCACACCTACACGCGCATCGACATGGACGGCTCCTACGAGCCCGCCCTGGTCGTCGGCGCGGAGCTCACCCACGCCTACGAGCTCTACTACCTCTTCCCGCTCCAGCACGAGCAGGAGATCCTCGACCTGGTGCAGGGCACCGTCGCGCTCGTGGGGATCCTGCTGGTCATACTGCTCGGCCTCATCGCGTTCGTGGTCACCCGCCTGGTGGTGAGACCGGTGCGGTCGGCGGCGCAGTCGGCCGAACGCCTGGCCTCCGGGGAGCTCTCCGAACGCATGGCCGTGCACGGGGAGGACGACCTCGCCCGGCTCGCGGTCTCCTTCAACGACATGGCGGGCAACCTCCAGGAGAAGATCCAGGAGCTGGAGGAGCTCTCCAAGGTCCAACGCCAGTTCGTCTCCGACGTCTCGCACGAGCTGCGCACCCCGCTCACCACGATCCGGATGGCCGGCGACCTGCTCTTCGACGAACGCGAGGAGCTCGACACCTCCCAGCGCCGCTCCGTGGAACTGCTCAAGGGCCAGGTGGAACGCTTCGAGGAGCTCCTCGGCGACCTGCTCGAGATCAGCCGCCACGACGCCGGCGCCGCCACCCTGGGCGTGGAGCCCAGCGACATCCGCGACTCGGTCATGAAGGCCGTCGGCGACGCCGAGCAGATCGCCGAGAAGCGCGGCATCAAGATCGTGCTGCGTCTGCCCGCGGAGCCGTGCGTGGCCGAGTTCGACACCCGCCGCATCAACCGCATCCTGCGCAACCTCGTGGTCAACGCGGTCGAGCACAGCGAGGACCGGGACGTGGTGGTCAGCGCCGCAGGCGACCGCGACGCCGTCGCCGTGGCCGTGCGCGACTACGGTGTCGGCCTCAAGGAGGGGGAGGAGCACCTGTGCTTCGACCGCTTCTGGCGGGCCGACTACTCGCGTGTGCGCACCACCGGCGGCACCGGACTCGGGCTGTCCATAGCCAAGGAGGACGCCACCCTGCACGGCGGTTGGCTCCAGGCCTGGGGCCTGCCCGGCCAGGGTTCGCAGTTCCGGCTCTCCCTGCCCCGCTCGTCCGGGGCCGAACTGCGCGGTTCGCCGCTGCCCCTGGTCCCGCCCGAGATCGCGCTGGGCCACAACTTCACGCCGGTCCCCGACGACGGAGAGGACGACGGATGAGACCCTCCCTCGGCCGCCGGACCCGCTCCGCACTGACCGCGGCCGCCGCCTGTGTCCTGCTGGCCTCCTGCGCCAGCGTGCCCACCACCGGACCCGTCGTGCCCGGTGACGGCGGCGACGTCGTCACCGACCCCTACGGCGGTTACGTGCGCCTGCTCCCGGCCGGCCCGCAGCCCGGGGTCACACCCGAGGGCCTGGTCAACGGCTTCCTGAAGGACATGGGCAGCTTCGAGGAGGACCACAAGGCCGCCCGCAGCTACATGCTCCCCGACCTCGAGGAGTCCTGGTCGCCCGACGGGACGGTGCAGGTCTTCCGCGACCTCGACACCATCGACCTCGACCCCGAGATCAGCTCCGACGGCCTGACCGCCACGGTGAGCCTGCGCAGCGCCCTGGTGGCCACCATCGACGAGAGCGGCAAGTACGTCCCCAACGACGACCAGGGCCTCTACGAGGTCACGTTCCAGCTGGCCCGGGAGAACGGCGACCCCGACGGCGAGTGGCGCATCCACGACATGCCCGACGAGCTGATCCTCAGCGAGCTCGACGTCGAACGCACCCACCGCCCGCTCAACCTCTACTACTTCAACCCGGAGGGCACCGCCCTGGTGCCCGACCCCGTCTACCTCCCGGTCAGCAACAACGAGCTCGCCGAACGCCTCCTCGACAAGCTCATGGACGGCCCCAGCGACTGGCTGGACCCGGCGGTGCGCTCGGCCTTCCCCGCCAACGCCGAGACCGAGCTCGAGGTCGACAACGAGAGCGCGGTCGTCGAGGTCGAGACCGGCGGCGACCCCGACACCGTGGAGATGGGCGCCCAGGTCGCCTGGACCCTGCGGCAGATCCCCGACATCCAGGAGTTCACCCTCACCGTCGACGGCACCGAGGTGAACTTCCCCGGCACCGAGGGCGACAGCGAGGACCGCCCGCGCCCCGGCGACGACTTCTGGGCGGGGGTGAGCCCGAGCGCGACCACCTCGGGCAGCCGCGCCTACTACTCCCACGACGGCCAGCTCTGGTCGGCCGGCGACTGGGAGAACGACAACTTCGACGACGTGGAACGTGTGGCCGGGCCCCTGGGCGCCGGTGACGTGCCCATCGAGAGCTTCGCGGTCTCCATGGACGAGAGCACCGTCGCCGGCATCACCCTCGGCGGCGACGAGGTCGTCACCAGCTTCACCAGCCCGGGCGCCGAGTACGAGACGGTCCTGGACGACGGCGTCTTCACGGAGGTCTCCTGGGACGTCAACGGCCACCTGTGGGTCGTCGAGGAGACCGAACCGCCCGAGACCAGGGACGACGAGGACGACGGCGCCGCCGAGCGCGCCCAGGAGGACCAGCCCAGCATCGACGGCGAGGACCTGCCCCCGGAACCGGGCGACTCCGCCCTGTGGCTGCTGCGCGGCGGCGACGAGGTCGTGCGCGTGGACGTCCCCGAACTCCGGGACCGCTCGCTGGTCGATTTCCAGATCTCCCGGGACGGCACCCGGGCCGCGGCGATCACCGAGGTCGACGGGGAACGCTCGCTCGAGATGGGGCGCGTGGTCTCCGACGGCGACCAGGTCTCGGTCGGCGGGTTCATCCCCATGGCCGAGGAGCTCGAGGACGTCATCGACCT
This sequence comes from Nocardiopsis coralli, assembly GCF_014892575.1. GTDB lineage: Bacteria > Actinomycetota > Actinomycetes > Streptosporangiales > Streptosporangiaceae > Nocardiopsis > Nocardiopsis coralli. Next base: position 90,493 of record NZ_JADBGI010000011.1, read on the forward strand.
GTCGTGGCGCTCCGGCGACCAGCTCGTCATCCTGGGGTCCCGCGACGGGGGGTCGAGCCAGGCCTTCCTGGTCCCGGTGGACGGCGGGTCCCCGCCCGCGAGCACCGGTTCCCCGGTCGCGGGCATGGTGGCGATCTCCGGTGCGCCCGGTCAGCCGCTCATCGCCGGCACCGACGACGGCGGAATCTGGGTCTCCAACGACCGCCTGAACTGGCAGAACGCGGTCGAGGGCGCGGAGCCGACCTTCCCGGGCTGACCTCCGCGGCGCCGTGGCCGTCCACAGGTCGGAAATCCGGTGGTGCGTTCCGGGCCCGGCGCGGTGATCCTCGAACCATGGATCTCCGCCGTGTGTTCCGCGCCCTGTTCGGTGTCGCCGCCGCCCTGTTCGAACTCCTCCTGCCGCACCGCTGCGCCGGGTGCTCCGGGCCGGACGGCCCCCTGTGCACGTGGTGCCGCGACCGGCTCGACCGCCGTCCCCGGCGCTGCGTCCCGCGTCCGCGCTGCCCCCAGGTGTGGGCGGCCGGACCGCACGACGGCCACGACCGCCGGGTGCTGCTCGCGCACAAGGAGGAGGGCGACGACGCGCTCCGCGCCCCGCTGGGCGAACGCCTCGCTCGGGTGTACACGGCCACGGGGTGGTCCGGCCCGCACACCGTGCTCGTTCCCGTGCCCCCGCGCGGGCGCCTGCCGGGGGAGGGGCCGGTGGCCGGGTTGGCCGAGGCCGCCCTCGCCGCGGCCGGGGGAGCGCGGGCCGGCCGCACGGCCCCGCTGTTGAGGTACCGCCTCCCCGCCCCGAGGCAGGTCGGTCTCGGACGCAGGGAACGCCTGCGCAACCGGGTCGGGGTGTTCGAGGCCGTGCCCTCCGCGGTGCGGGTCCGCGGTTCGCCGGTGGTGGTGGTCGACGACGTGGTCACGACCGGGGCGACGCTCGCCGAGGCGACACGGGTCCTGAGCGGCGCGGGCCTGCGTGTGGTCGGTGCGGTCGTGCTCAACGAGAGCCGCCGGAGGGAGATTCGGACCGTCCCACACGAAGGTTTTACGCGAGGTCCTCCGAGAGCGGAAAGTCCTTGTCCGTAGGGGTTCACGGGGGATTCCCGGGGTTCGGCCGGGCCACCAGTACCTGACAACCTCCGCCGGACGGGTTACCGTCCAGGTATGGCACCCGTCCGGGTCCGTGGTTGCGCCGGAGAGACAGCTCGCGGGAACACCGTCGAGCAGTTCCGGCAAGCCGAGGCCAGGCGCAGGCGAAACGGCCCACGTAAGGCGACTTTTTGTCGACCGATCACGGTGCGCCTTAGAGGTAAGTCCTGCCCCGCGGAGGGTCCCGATGTCCCTCACGGCAGGGAGAAGGGCAGTAGTCGCGTACAAGAGCGGCGACCCCCTCAGCAGGCGGATGTGGGGACGAAGACCAGGTCGGCCGGGCGGGTGGCATACCGACCCGTGGGGGCCGCCGGAAACGGCGGCCTCCGCTGCCCCTCCTGGGCCCTCCCACACACCTCTTCGCCCGGCACACCCCGTACCGTCCGGGTGCCCGGCCTGCAGTCGAGACACCACACGTCCCTCTCCGAGCCGCGCAAGTCACCGGCAAACACCGACGTGAGGCGCGTGATGACCCCGCCCGGCGTGGGTATACGCACTCTCAACCGAGCCGTGATACGGCCGGACTCGACCGGGACAGCAACGGAAGGGGGCCAGCGCGCGACACCCTTTCCGTCCTGAGGCGGAAGGGTTGCAGAGCCAGCCTGGCCGTCAAGGACGGCCACGCGATGAAGGGGGTCCTATGGACATCATCGTCAAGGGTCGACGCACCGGCGTGAGCGACAAGTTCCGGCAGCACGTCGAGACCAAGCTCGACAAGCTCTCCAAGTGGGAGAAGAAGGGCATGAGCGTCGACGTGGAGGTGTCCACGGAGCGCAACCCCAAGCTCGCGGACGTGCGCGAGCGGGTTGAGCTGACCATCCACTCCGACGGGCCCGTGATCCGAAGCGAAGCGGCGGCCGCAGACCGCCACGGCGCTCTGGACCTCGCGGTCGACAAGGTCGAGGCGCGCCTGCGCAAGTCGGCCGACCGCCGCAAGGTGCACCGCGGCAACCACACTCCCGTCTCGGTGGCCGCAGCCACCGCCGATCTCCCCGGGGACCTGCCCGGGCCCCTCACGGAACAGAGCGCCTCGCCCCCGGCGCAGCGAGCGGGCGACGACATCGACGGCACGGCGGTCGACGGCCGCTTCTCCGACGAGTTCGTCGAGCTCGACACCCAGGGTGAGGCTCCCGTCGTCGTACGGGAGAAGTTCCACCGGGCCAAGCCGATGAGCATCGACCAGGCGTTGATGGAGATGGAACTCATCGGGCACGACTTCTACCTCTTCCACGACGAGGTGAAGGACGCCCCGAGCGTGGTCTACCGCCGTAAGGGCTTCAATTACGGGGTCCTCCGACTGGTCGACTAGAAGTCGCCGCCCTCCCGAACACAGCCGACACGAGAGAGGGGCCGGCGCCGGGTTCTCCCCGGTGCCGGCCCCTCTCCGCGGCCCCGCCGTCAGTCGGCGGCCGTGCCCGCCTTGCGGGCCTTCTTCCGTTCCTTGCGGGCCATCGACCTGATGCGGTGCAGGGGTGTCTGGTGCGGTTCCTCGGACTCGTCACGCGGCGAGTCCAGAACGACGTCCGTGAGGATGTCGCAGACGAACGCGATGATCAGCGCGAGCACCATGAGGGCCGCACCTGCCACCAGCGGGACGAGCGCCCAGCCCATGGCCACGGAGATCCCGCCCAGGGTGAAACCCACGCAGGCGAGCGCCACCACGACCCAGGAACTGGCCCTGCCCCGGTGCCGGTTGGTCGGGGCCCAGGCGCCGCCCTGGCGCTGGAACCCGCGGATCCGGCCGAAACCCTCGTGGTCACCGGGGTGATGGTGTTCCCAGCGCCGCGCGTGGTGTTCGTCGGCCACCGGGTCCTCGACCCTGCCCCAGTCGCCGCCGATGGCGGGATCGGTTCCCTGGTGCGGCACGGACGGGCGTTCGGTCGCCGCGCCTCCGGCCTCGTGCCGCCCTCTCGACTGTGCGTCCATGGGTCCCCCTCTTCCGACGGAACACATCGTGTCCCCCTTGTACCCACTGACGTGCAGGAATGCCCCGAAGCCCCGCAGAAGGGGAGGGGAACATCCGGCCCCGTTCCGCACGTTGTGCCCGAGTGACCGTCAATGCCCGCCCGGCCCGGTACTCGAGCCCGGCGGAGCAACGGCAGGGGTCCTCTAGGATGGGTGACCCAGGCCCCAAACCCCCGGCTGTATGCCGCGGCCAGCGGTCAGCGGGGCCCAGGTACACGCTCCACGGACGTGGGGCCAACCGTGATGTGCGAGGAGCGCGAAGGAAGTGCCAGGGATACTCAGTAAGCTCCTGCGCGCGGGTGAGGGAAAGATCCTGCGCCGGCTGAACAAGCTGAAGGACCAGGTCAACTCGCTCGAGGACGAGTACGTCGACCTCAGTGACGAAGAACTGCGCGACCTCACGCAGGAGTACAAGGAACGCTACGAGGACGGCGAGACGCTGGACGATCTCCTCCCGGAGGCGTTCGCGACCGTCCGAGAGGCGGCCAAGCGCACCCTGGGCCAGCGCCACTTCGACGTCCAGATCCAGGGTGGTGCCGCTCTGCACCTCGGCAACATCGCCGAGATGAAGACCGGTGAGGGCAAGACCCTGACCGGGACCCTCGCGGTCTACCTGAACGCGCTCGCCGGCGAGGGCGTGCACGTCATCACCACCAACGACTACCTTGCCCGGCGTGACGCCCAGAACATGGGGCGCATCTACCAGTTCCTCGGGCTCGAGGTCGGCGTCGTCGGCCCGAACATGACGCAGGAACAGCGCAAGGCCGCCTACCAGGCCGACATCACCTACGGGACCAACAACGAGTTCGGTTTCGACTACCTGCGCGACAACATGGCCCTGTCGCTGGACAACTGCGTCCAGCGCGGCCACTTCTTCGCGCTGGTCGACGAGGTCGACTCCATCCTCATCGACGAGGCCCGTACCCCGCTGATCATCAGCGGCCCCTCGGAGCAGAACTCCCGCTGGTACGCCGAGTTCGCCAAGATCGCGCCCCGCCTCAAGCGGGACGAGGACTACGAGGTCGACGAGAAGAAGCGCACCGTCGGCATCACCGAGGACGGCGTCGCCAAGGTCGAGGACTGGCTGGGCATCGACAACCTCTACGAGGCCGTCAACACCCCGCTCATCAGCTTCCTCAACAACTCCCTCAAGGCCAAGGAGCTCTACCGCAAGGACAAGGAGTACATCGTCAAGGACGGTGAGGTCCTCATCGTCGACGAGTTCACCGGACGTGTGCTTGCGGGACGGCGCTACAACGAGGGCATGCACCAGGCCATCGAGGCCAAGGAACGCGTCAAGATCAAGGACGAGAACCAGACCCTCGCCAAGGTCACGCTGCAGAACTACTTCCGCCTCTACGACAAGCTGGCCGGCATGACCGGTACGGCCGAGACCGAGGCGGCGGAGTTCCACCAGACCTACGGCGTCGGCGTGGTTCCCATCCCCACCAACAAGCCGATGATCCGCGAGGACGTCAAGGACGTCGTCTACCAGAGCGAGGACGCCAAGTTCCAGGCCCTGGCCGAGGACATCGCCGACCGCCACGAGGCCGGCCAGCCGGTCCTGGTCGGTACGACCAGCGTCGAGAAGTCCGAGCTGCTCTCGCGCATGCTCAAGCGCGAGGGCGTCAAACACGAGGTCCTCAACGCGAAGAACCACGCGCGTGAGGCCTCGATCATCGCCCGCGCGGGCAAGCTCAGCGCGGTCACCGTCGCCACCAACATGGCCGGCCGCGGTACCGACATCATGCTCGGCGGCAACCCCGACTTCCTCGCCGACGAGGAACTCCAGGAGCGCGGGCTCAGCCCCCTGGAGACCCCGGAGGAGTACGAGGAGGCCTGGCCCGAGGCGCTGGAGAAGGCCACCAAGGCCTTCGAGGAGGAGCACGAGCAGGTCGTCGAGGCCGGCGGACTGTACGTGCTCGGCACCGAGCGCCACGAGTCCCGCCGTATCGACAACCAGCTCCGCGGCCGCTCCGGCCGTCAGGGCGACCCCGGTCTGTCGCGCTTCTACCTGTCCCTGCAGGACGACCTGCTGCGCCTGTTCAACAGCTCGCGCCTCGAGGTCTTCATGGAGCGGCTGAACATCCCCGAGGACCAGCCCATCGAGTCCGGCATGGTCAGCAAGGCGATCGCCTCCGCGCAGGGCCAGGTCGAGACCCAGAACTTCGAGACGCGCAAGAACGTCCTGAAGTACGACGAGGTCCTCAACCGCCAGCGCAAGGTCATCTACGCCGAGCGCCGCAAGGTCCTGGAGGGCCAGGACCTGCGGGACCAGATGATGGAGATGCTCGAGGAAGTCCTGCGGGGTTACGTCTCCGAGGAGACCGCCGAGGGTGACCCGGCCGACTGGGACCTCGACAAGCTCTGGCGCGCGTTCAAGCAGGTCTACCCGATCAGCTTCACCGTCGACCAGTTCATCGACGAGAACGGCGGGCTGGAGAACATCACCGGCCGCCTCATCGCCGACCAGGTCGTCGAGGACTCCCACACCGCCTACGAGGCCCGCGAGGCCGAGCTGGGCGAGGAGGCCATGCGCGAGGTCGAGCGCCGCGTGATCCTGCAGGTCATGGACCGCAAGTGGCGCGAGCACCTCTACGAGATGGACTACCTCCAGGAGGGCATCGGCCTGCGTGCGATGGCCCAGCGCAACCCGCTCATCGAGTTCCAGCGCGAAGGCTTCGACATGTTCCAGCAGATGCTGGAGGCCATCAAGGAGGAGTCCGTCGGCTTCGTCTTCAACGTCGAGGTCCAGGTCCGCAAGAAGGAGGAGCCGGCCCTGACCACGGCCGCCGCGGCCCAGACCGCCGGTGCCGTCGGTGGCGCCACCGGTGCGACCGCCGTGGCGACCGCGGTGGAGGACGACGAGGAGGCCGCGAAGGCCGATGCGCCCTCCACCGAGGCGGACGAGGCCGAGGACGTCTTCGTCCCGGGCTTCGGCGAGGACCGGCCCGACCGGCTCCAGTACTCCGCGCCGAGCGAGGACGGCTCCGTGGAGCGCCACAGCGAGTCGACCGACGAGTACGCGGGCACGGCACGCAACTCGCCCTGCCCGTGCGGCTCCGGCAAGAAGTTCAAGAAGTGCCACGGTGACCCCGCGGCCCGGTAGGTCGCCCGGTCACTGACACTGCGCGACGTGGGCGCGGTCCCTTCTCCAGGGGGCCGCGCCCACGCGTGTGCGCGGGGCTGGTCAGTCCTTGGCCGCGCTCTCCTCGGCTTCGTCCTCGCGGCCCGGTGTGGGCAGGTTGAACTTGCGGATGAGCAGGGAGAACACCCCGAAGTAGAGGAAGAAGTAGACCACGCCCATCAACAGGATCCACCCCAACCCCGTCGTGTTGTCCTTGGTCGCGTTGAGCAGCATGTCGATGAGCCCCGCGGAGAACCCGAAGCCCAGGTGGGCGTCGAGCGCGTTGAGGATCGCCAGGGACAGCCCGGTCAGCACGATGTGCACGGCGTACAGCAGCGGCGCCACGAAGATGAACGCGAACTCCACCGGCTCGGTGATGCCCGTGGCGAAGGCGGTCAGGGCGGCCGGGATCATGATCGACCCGATCCGTGCGCGCTGGGCGGGGTGGGCGGCCCACCACATCGCCAGGGCGGCACCGGGCAGCCCGAACATGAGCACGGGGAAGAACCCGGACAGGAACCCGCCGGCCTCGGGGTCCCCGGCCAGGTACCGGGTGATCTCCCCGCGCACGACGCCGTCCTCGCCGTCGTAGGTGCCCGCGACGAACCAGACGTAGGAGTTGACCACGTGGTGCAGCCCCATGGGCAGCAGGATGCGGTTGACGACCCCGTAGAGGCCCGCACCGAGCGCCCCGGCGCCCACGATCGCCTCGCCCAGGTTCTGGATCCACATCCCGACCACGGCCCACACCAGGCCCAGGACCACACCGATGACCAGCCCTGCCGCGGCCGACACGATCGGTACGAACCGGCGCCCGCCGAAGAAACCGAGCCAGGTGGGGAGCTTGATGCGGTGATAGCGCTGCCACAGCACCGCTGCGACCAGGCCGATGACGATGCCGCCGAGCACGTCCGTCGGGTTCTTGACGGCGTGGTCCACGACCGGTTCGACCGCGCTCACCGCTGACGGGTCGGTGAGGGGTTCCCGTGTCTGTGGATCGGTCTCCAACGGATACGTGGCCACCTGGGAGCCCAGGTCGCCCTCGGGCCCCTCGAAGGTGAACATCGTCCAGGCCGAGACCCGGTCGAAGACGAGGTAACCCACCACCGCGGCCAACGCCGTGGACCCGTCGGCGCGTTTGGCCCACCCGATGGCCACACCCACCGCGAAGAGCAGGGGCAGGGCCTCGAAGACGGCGTCGCCCGCGGTGCCCACGGCCCCGGCGACCGGTTCCATCCATCCCATGCCGCGGAGACCGGCCAGGCCTTCCGCGCCGAGGAGGTCGTCCTGGCCCAGGCGCAGGAGGATGGCGGCCGCGGGAAGCACCGCGATGGGAAGCATGAGACTGCGGCCGAGCCGTTGGAGCAGGGCCAGAACCGTGGACGAGCGTTTGGCCCGAGCGGGTTCGGCGGAGGGCTCTTGGGCGGAGGGCTGGTTCACGAGGGGTACCTCCCGTCGTCCCGCGCCCCCGGGCGAGGCGCGGCGGTCAGTCTCCGTGCCGGCGCGGATCCAGTCGGGAGTGCAGTTGGTAACGGTCGGCACGGTAGGTGGACAGTGCGAGCTCCACGCACTGCCCCTTGGTGAAGCTGCGCCGCTGCATCACCAGTACCGGGTTCCCGGCGGGCAGGCCCAGGAGGCGGGAGTCGGCCGAGTCGCAGATCCCGGCCTCGATGGTCTGTTCCCCCGCATCCAACAGGATGTCGAACTCGTTTTCCAGGACCTCGTAGAGCGACCGTTCGGCCAGGTCGAAGCTCTCCAGCCCCGGGACGAGCTCCGCCGGGATGTTGGAGCGCTCCACCGCCATGGGTTCGTCGTCTGCGGTGCGCATGCGTTCGATGTGGTGCACGAGGGTGCCGGGGGCGATGTCGAGCATGCGCGCGGTGTGCCCGCTGGCGGGGATGACCTGCCGGATCAGCTCGCGTGCGCCGGGTTCGTAGCCGCGGGCGCGCATGTCCTCGCTGTAGGAGGCCAGCTCCAGCGACATGGCGATCTTGGGGCGGGCGATGAAGGTGCCCTTGCCCGGGACCCGGTACAGCCGCCCCTCCGAGACCAGCAGGTCGGTGGTCTGCCGCACGGTCATGCGCGAGAGGCCGTGGGTGGCGCTGAGCTCGCGCTCGGAGGGCACCAGGTCGTCCACCCCCAGGCCGTCGGCGGCGATGCCGTCCAGGATCAGGTCGCGGAGCTGGACGTACTTGGGCTGGGGGTTGGTGGGGTCGATCGGCATCGGTGCGGTCGGCCTTCCGGACGTGGGTGCGGCCCTGGGAGAGGGCGGTCCCGACTGGTATGGTCCGGACTAGACCATAGCTCCTCAGGCCTGTCAATCCGTCCGCCCTCAGGCGGTTCGCACGGGAAGGGTTGCCCATGACCAGCACCTCGAGCGTCATGCGTTCGGAGATCTCACAGCAGCCCGACGCCCTGCGGCGCACCTTCGCCGAGCTCCTGCCACTGCGCCCGGAGCTCGAGGCCCTCGCCCGCGAGACCAAGCAGGTGCTCTTCATCGCGCGCGGTTCCTCCGACAACGCGGCGGTCTACGGCGGATACCTGATGCAGGCCCACACCGGGCGCCTGGCCACCCTCGGTTCGCCCTCCATCGCCACCACCTACGGCGCGCGCCTGGACCTGTCCGGTGTGCTCGCGGTGGCCATCTCCCAGTCCGGGCGGACCGAGGAGATCGTCGAGACCATGCGCTGGGCCGCCGACTGCGGGGCCCGCACCGTCGGCATCACCAACGGGGCCGGTTCACCCCTGGCCACCGAGTCCGACGCGGCCCTGGTCACGCAGGCCGGCGACGAGGTCGCGGTACCCGCCACGAAGACCTACACCACCCAGTTGGCCGCGCTCGCGGTGCTCGCCCTCGGCCTGGGCGCGGACCTGGACCCCGCCGACCTCGACCGGGTCCCCGACGCGATCGAGGAGAGCCTGGCAGCTCCGACCGACGGCCTGGACGAGATCGTCGAGCGCATGGTCGCCGTGCAGGGCGCCGTGGTGTCCGGCCGAGGGATGGCCTTCTCCACGGCCCTGGAAGCCTCCCTCAAGCTCAAGGAGGCCTGCTACCTGCACGCCATGGGGCTCTCCTACGCCGACCTGCTGCACGGGCCCATGGCGGTCGTCGACCCCCGCACGCCCGCACTGCTGATGGCCGCGCCCTCCGGCCCCACACTCGGAGGCACCGTCGCGCTGGCCGAGCGTGTCCGCCAGGCCGGGGCCCCGGTCTTCGGGTTCGGCGGCGGCGCCGAGCTGGCCCGGGCGAGCGACGTGAACGTGCCCGTGCCCGACCTGCCCGAGTGGGTGTCCCCGCTCCAGCTCATCGTCCCCGCCCAGCTGCTGACCGAGCGCCTGGCCCGCCGCCTGGGCCTGGACCCCGATGTCCCCCGCGGCCTGAACAAGGTCACCCAGACCTCCTGACCCGGAGGTTCACGCGGTCGAGTCGATGAGGCGCCGATCGGCCTGTCGCCCTTCGGGTGACCCTGGTGTGTGGGGCCGCTCACCCCTAAGCTCTGGTCAGGCCCCTAGGACCGGGAGGGTCCCGGGACGGGCGAGCACGGAGGACACATGGCGGACAAGGCGGCGGCGATCGTGGCCGGCCTCGGCGGAGCGGGCAACATCGAGGACGTCGAGGCCTGCATCACCCGCCTGCGCACCGAGGTCGGCGACCCCGCGCTGGTCAAGGAGGACGACCTCAAGGCGGCCGGCGCGCACGGTGTGCTGACCTCCGGGTCGGTCGTGCAGGTGGTCGTCGGACCCGAGGCCGACACCCTCGCCGACGACATCCAGGACCTCCTGGAGTGACCGTGCGGACGGTCCTTTTGTGAAACAGGCCTTTGGTCACTTCCGGTCCGCCGAATCAGGATGAAGCGCCGTTTCACGGGAAGACCGTCCCCATGTCAGAAGCCACCGACGCCCTACGCGTGCTCTCTCCCGTGCCCGGCACCGCGCTGCCCCTCGACTCCGTCCCCGATCCCGCCTTCTCGGCGGGCATGGTCGGGCCGGGTGTGGCGATCCACCCCGAACCCGGGCAGGAGGGCGGACAGGACCGGCAGCAGGACGCGGTCTCCCCCCTCACCGGCACGCTGATCAAGCTCCACCCCCACGCGTTCGTGGTCCTGGCCCCCGACCGCACCCGAGGCGTCCTCGTCCACCTGGGCATCGACACCGTCAAGTTGGCGGGGGACGGCTTCACCCTCCTCGCCGAGCAGGGGCAGCGGGTCGAGGCCGGAACCCCGATCGTGCGGTGGTGCCCCGGGAGCGTGGCCGCGGCCGGCAAGCCCTCCGTCGTCCCCGTGGTCGCGCTCGACGCCTCGGCCGAGGCCCTCACCGAGGTCGCGCACGGTGCCGTCGAGCACGGCGACCCCCTCTTCGTGTGGGGGTGAGGGGCAACACGTACTGAACGAGACCCCAGTCACAAGGGGTACCGGGTATTCTCCGGCGTCGAATCCCAGTTCGTTGCCGGAGATGATCCCTGCCCATGAGTCCGACCTTTCCGCACAAACTGATCGCGGCCTGCACGGCGTTCCTGCTCGCCCTCACCGCGTGCACGAACGAGGAGGTGGGTTCCTCGCAGGAGGACACCGAAGACCAGACCTCCGGCTCCGAACCCTTCGAGCCGGTCCAGGCCCCCGAGATCCTCGCCGACATGAGCCTGGACGAGAAGATCGGCCAGCTCATGGTGCTGACCGCCCAGGGCACCTCGGCCGAGGACAACGCGCAGATGATCGAGACCTACAACCCCGGCGGGATCATCTACTTCGACTCCAACCTGAACGAGGTCGCGCAGATCGCGCAGATGTCGGCCGGGGTCCAGGAGACCGCCGCCGGCACCGGCCAGGGTGTGCCGCTGTTCATCGGCATCGACCAGGAACAGGGCATGGTCTCACGCCTGCCCGTGGGCACCCGCTTCCCCGACGCCATGGCGGTCGGCGCGGGCGGTGACACCGAGCTCGCGGCCCTGCGCGCCTCGACCACCGCGGACGAGCTCGCGGCGCTGGGCATGAACATGAACTACTCACCGGACGCCGACGTCAACACCGACCCGAACAACCCGGTCATCGGCATCCGCTCGTTCGGTTCCGACCCGGACCTGGTCTCGCAGATGGTGCTGGCCGAGTCCGAGGCCTACGCCGAACGCGGCGTGGTCCCCGTGCCCAAGCACTTCCCCGGCCACGGCGACACCGACGTGGACAGCCACTCCGGCCTGCCCGTCATCGACCTCCCGCGCGACCAGTGGGAGAAGGAGCACCTGCCGCCCTTCGAGGCCGCCGTCGACGCCGGGGTGGACACGATCATGACCGGGCACGTGCTCATGCCCCAGCTCGAGGGCGAGGACGCCACCGACCCGGCCACGCTCTCGCCGAACATCATCGACGGCATCCTGCGCGAGGAGCTCGGCTTCGACGGCGTGGTCACCACCGACGCCCTCAACATGGAGGGTGTGCGCCAGGAGCACTCCGACTCCGAGATCGCCGTGCGTGTGATCGAGGCCGGCGTCGACCAGCTCCTCATGCCCGGCGACCCGCAGGCCGCCTTCGACGGGGTCCGTGACGCCGTGGACGAGGGCCGCCTGACCGAGGAGCGCATCGACGAGTCCGTCCTGCGCATCCTCACGCTCAAGGAGAAGCACGGGGTCCTGGACGCCGAGCCCGCCGACCCCGACGCCGCGGCCGAGACCGTGGGCAGCTCCGAGAACGCCGAGGCCGCCCAGCGCGTGGCCGACGCGTCCGTGACCATGCTGCGCAACGAGGGCGGTGTCCTGCCCCTTTCCGAGGGCCAGAGCGTCAGCGTCAGCGGTGTGGGCTCCGACGAGATCAGTGAGGCCCTCACCGACCTCGGCGTGACGGTCACCGACGATGACCCGGACGTGGCAGTGGTCGGCACCAACGGCGCCCGCGGCGACGCCGAACAGCAGCAGATGGTGGAGTCGGCCGGTGCCGACGGCACGCCCGTCGTGGCCGTGGCCCAGGGCGTTCCCTACGACCTCGAGGCCTTCCCCGAGGTCGACGGCTACCTCGCCGTCTACTCCTCGGTGGGTGTGTCCCGCGTGGCTGCAGCCAAGGCCATCGCCGGTGAGATCGAGGCCGGAGGCACCCTCCCGGTGTCCATCCCCGGCGCGGACATCGAGTTCGGGGCCGGTCTCTGACCCTGGTTGAAGCGGGCGGGGAACGGGAAGAACCGTTGCCCGCCCGAACCCTCGGGCAGCCGAGCGATCGGGCGGTGGACCGACACCGCACGACGCGAGGAGGGATCGGATGGACGCCACCGGACGAGGTGTCATCTGCGACTGGGCGGGTGTGCTCACCCCGCCGCTGACCGAGGGCATCCGCGCGTGGCTGCACGCCGACCGGATCGATCCGGACCACTACCAGGAGGTCATGCGCCCGTACTTCGACGGGAGCCTGGCCGACGCCAACCCGGTGCACGCGCTCGAACGCGGCGAGATCGACACCGGCGACTTCGAACGCGATCTCGCGCCCCTGCTGCGCCGCGTCGACGGACGCCCCCTCCGCGCGGAGGGGCTCATCCACCGCATGTTCTCCCGATTCCACCCGGTGCACGACATGTACGAGGCCCTGAGGCAGGTGCGCGGCGCGGGCACACCCACCGCGCTGCTGTCCAACTCGTGGGGCAACGGTTACCCCCGGGAGCACTTCGACTCCACCTTCGACGAGGTCGTGATCTCCGGCGAGGTGGGGATGCGCAAACCCGAGGAGCGCATCTACCTGCACACCTGTGAGCGCCTGGGTCTGCGCCCGCAGGACTGCGTGTTCATCGACGACCTCGAGCGCAACGTCCGCACCGCCGAGAGCCTGGGCATGACCGGGATCGTGCACACCGACACCGCCTCCACCCAGCGCGCCCTCGACCGGTTCCTGGCGGCCGAACCGGTGTGAGCGGCGCCGGAGGCGCTTCGGGGAGCGGGTCCCTGGCAGACTCGGAGGTCGTCCCCGTCACCGTCCCGGAGCAGCGCATGTACGTCTTCCTGCCCAGCACCGTCCCCGCCCTCGCGGCCGCACTCGCCGAGCGGCGCGTGGACGGTGCCCCGCTGACCGCCTTCACCGCCGACCCCGGGCCCGGCTCCGACACCGAGGAGGCCGAGTACGAGGCGATGTACGCGGCCGCCGAGGAGTCCCTGCGGCTCCTGCGGGAGGACCCCGACGCACCCCGCCGCCGTGTGGTGCTGGCCGCCGAGGTGCCCGACGACCTCGTCGAGCACGGGGGCCGCGCCGGACAGGACGCCGCGCGGGTGAGCATCACCGGGGCGGTCCCGTACAAGAAGTTCCGTTCGGCGCACGTTGACGACCCCGACGCCGCGGACGACATCGCCGCCGCCGTCGCCGAGCCCGGTTCCGAAGCGGCCGAGGAGCACGAGCTCATGTGGTTCGCGGTCCAGGAGCTGCGCCACCTGGTCGAGGAGGCCTGAGCCCGGAACCCCGGTCCCGAGCACGCGGTCCCGAGCATGCGCGCCCGGGCCGTGGGACCCGAGACGGGCGCGGCGCGCACCGTGGCCGGAACCGGACGATGCGCGGCATCCGTGAGCCTCCGGGCGGGGAGCGGGAACGAACCACGGCGATCCGCACGCCGGCCCCGCCCCCCGAGCTCAGGAGGACGTATGTCCACCCCCGCGCACACCGGCCGATCCGAATGCCCCTTCCGACTGCGCACCGACGGCACCGGGTTCCATGAAGAGGCCGCCCACCTCCGCACACGCGGGCCGGCGGTCCGCGTGGAACTCCCGGGAGGCGTCGTGGCCTGGGCCGTGACACGGCACGACCTGGTGAACCGGCTGCTCACCGACCCACGGATCTCGCGCGACCCCCGCAGGCACTGGCCCGACGGGGACGCCGTGGGCAGCGCCTGGCCGCTGGCCCGACTCGTCTTCCTCGACGCCTTCATCAACAAGTACGGCGAGGAGCACCGCGCCCTCCGTCGGCTCGTCACCCCGGCCTTCACCCCCGCCCGGGTCCGGCGCCTGGAGAGCACCGTGCGCGACCGCGCCCGCACGCTCGTGGCCGGCCTGGTGCGGACCGCCCCGGGGGAGAGCGCCGACGTGCGAGCCGAACTGTCCCGGCCCCTGACGACGTGGGTGATCTGCGAACTCTTCGGTGTCCCCACCGGCCTGCGCGAACGCCTGGGCCGAGCGGTGGACGCCGGGGTCGACACCACGCTCGGACCGGAGGAGGTCCTGGCGCAACAGCGGGCGCTCATGGAGTGCCTGGACGAGCTCGTCGACCACCACCTGAACGACCCGGGGGAGGACCTCACCGGCGACCTGGTCGCGCCCGAGTCCGGCGACCCGCTCCCGCGGGAGCAGCTCGTGGCCACCCTCGTCCTCATGATCGGCGCCGGGTTCGAGACCGCGGTCAACCTCATCACCAACGCGGTGCAGGCGTTGCTCGAACACCCCCGGCACCGCGACCGCCTCGTGAACGGCGAGCTGTCCGCCGAGGCGGTCGTCGAGGAGTCCCTCCGCCGCGATCCGCCCACCAAGTACGTGCCCCTGCGGTACGCGGTGGAGGACGTCTACCTCGGCGAGGGGATCACCATCGCGCAGGGCGAGCCCGTGCTGATCGCCTTCGGGGCCGTGGGCCGCGACCCGGACCTGCACCCGGAGGCCCCGGAAGCGTTCGATCCCGACCGCGGATCCAAGGAGCACGTCGCCTTCGGCCACGGCGCACACTTCTGTGTGGGTGCCCACCTCGCCCGGACCGAGGCGCGGGTGGCGCTGGAGGAACTCTTCGCCGCCCTGCCCCGCCTCACCCCCGACGACCAGGGGCGGAACCCAGAGCCGGTGCCCTCGCTCCTGGTCAACGGCCCGTCCGAACTCCCCGTGGTCCCGCATCCGACGGAAGGGGGCGGTGTGGACCTTCCGGCCGCAAAGCGGTAGGTATGGATCACCGCGTGCCCGCCCGTACGGCACAATAGGTGCGTCCGAAGCCCCGACAACCCCGAGGAGGCAGCCATCAGCCGCCTGGTGCTGTGGAACATCGACCTCACCCTCCTCGACGTCGGACAGGTCATGCGCGCCGCCTACGCGGAGGCCTTCGAGAAGGTCACGGGCGAGCCGCTGGTGTACCTGACCTCGGCGTCGGGGCGCACCGACTCCGAGATGTTCTTCGAGTTCTGCGCCCGCAACTACGTCGAGGCCGAGCCGGACGGCGACACCCTCGCGGAGTTCCTCACGACGCTGGAGGCCTCCTTCGCCGACCGCAAGGGCGAACTGCGTTCCAAGGGCCGTGCCATGCCAGGCGCGGCCGCCTCCCTCGCCGCGGTCGCGAACATGCCCGAGACCGTGCAGACGGTGGTCAGCGGCAGCACGCGCGCCAACGCCCGGGCCAAGCTCGAGGCCTTCGGGCTCGACGCCCACCTCGACCTGTCGATCGGCGGCTACGGCTCGGTCAACTACCCCAAGTCCAGTCTCATCCAGTCGATCCGGCTGCACGCCGCCGGCGAGGGCGTCCGGCCCTACGGCGAGAACGAGACGGTCTTCGTCACCGACTCCGCGTCGGACGTGCGCGCCGCGCTCATCGGCGGTGCCACCCCGGTCGCGGTGCTCAACGGCTCCACCACCGAGGGGCAGCTGAGGGACGCCGGGGTGCGCCACGTGCTGCCCGACCTGGGCGATCCCCGCGCGGTGATGACCGCGGTCGCACAGGCGAGCACCTGAGACCACCGCCCCCGGCATCCGAGACCCCGACGGCCCCTCCTGACCGCCCCCCACCGGCACCATCCGGTCCCACCGATCGGTAACCTCCATGTAACGGTGTTGGCCGTGTGCTGACGCCGCAGAGCCAGTAGCCTGGTTCGTGGAACGGGCCAGGAGCCCCCGGTTCCAGGGACACACGACAACGGTGTCGCGTGCCCCCGATCCGCCCGATCCACCGCCTGTGCACAGGCAGCACCCGACCCAGACCCCGAGACCGTGGTTCCGTGCGGCCCGTCGGCCTCACGTGCCATCACAATGCTTCACACGTGTTCACAGGTCATATGACCCGGTGTTCAGGCAAAGCTCGCGCGACGTTGCTCACAAAGGAGTGAGAGATCCCTATGTCCGGGCAATCCGATGCCTACCTCCAGAAACTGCTCAGTGACGCGGCCGCCGCGTGGTCCCCGGGTCCGGGGATCAGCGCCGAGGAGGCCGAGGAGGTCCGCCGCCTCCTTCCCCTCTACTACCGCCACACCGACCCCGACGACATCGCCGGGCGCAGCCCCGAGCAGCTCTGCGGGACCGCCGCACAGCACCGAGCGTTCGGCAGCACGCGCCAACCCGGCCGTGCCAAGGTGCGCATCTACACCCCCACACTCGAGGAGCACGGCTGGGACCAGCAGACCAGCGTCGTGGAGGTCGTCACCGACAACGCGCCCTTCCTGGTCTCCTCCGCCACGATGGCGCTGGACGCCTTCAGCGCCGGTGTGCGCCTGGTCGTCCACCCGCAGCTGACCGTCGCCCGCGGCGTCGAGGGCGAACTGCTCGCCGTCGACCCCCGCATCGGCGGTGACGGCCTGCTGCCCGTCGACGAGTCCTGGATGCACATCGAGATCGACCGGCAGTCCGACCCCGAGCGGATCAAGGAGATCACCCACCGCCTCGAGCAGGTCCTGGCCGACGTGCGCAACGTCGACGAGGACTCCGCGAAGATGAGCGACCGGGCGATCCGCGTCGCCGACGAGCTCGCCGCCTACCCCGACCGCCTCGTGGCCGGGGGAGTGGACCCGCGCGACGTCGGCGAGAGCGTCGACTTCCTGCGCTGGGTCGCCGGGCGCCACTTCACCTTCATGGGCTACCGCGAGTACGGCCTGGTCACCGACGAGAACGGCGACGACGTCCTGCGCCCCGAGCCCGGCACCGGGCTGGGCCTGCTGCGCATGGACTCCCCGGCCTCCACGAGCTTCGCCGCCCTGCCCCCGGAGATCCGCGCCAAGGCCCGCGAGCCCTACGTGCTCGTGCTCACCAAGGCCAACTCCCGCGCGACCGTCTACCGCCCCGAGTACCTCGACTACATCGGCGTGAAGAAGTTCGACGCCCAGGGCAACATCGTGGGCGAGCGCCGCTTCCTGGGGCTGTTCACCCCGCAGGCCACCAGCACCACCATCGGCCAGATCCCCATCCTGCGCCGCAAGCAGGCCGAGGTCCTGGCGCTGTCCGGGTTCGAGGCCGACAGCTACGACGGCCGCGACCTCATCGAACTGCTGGAGACCTTCCCGCGCGAGGAACTCCTGCAGATCCCGGTCAACGAGCTCTACAACATCGTGCGCGGGGTCCTGCGGCTGCGCGACCGCCGCGGCACGAAGCTGTTCATGCGCCGCGACCCCTACGGCGGGCGTTACATGTCCTGCTTCGTGTACATGCCGCGCGACGAGTACAGCACGCGTGTGCGCCTGGACATCCAGAGGGTCCTCGCCGAGGCCTTCGAGGGCGCAGGCATGGACCACAACGTGATGATCGGCAGCGCCCCGCTGGCCCGCCTCTACCTGGTCGCCCGCGCCGGCGAGCGCGGCACCCTGCCCGACATCGACCAGGTCGCGCTGGAGGAGAAGGTCCGCCGCGCCGCCCGGTCCTGGGACGCCGACCTCGACGACGCCCTCACCGACGCGTTCGGGCCGGCCCGCGCCACCGACTACAAGAAGCGCTACGGCTCCGGGATCACCGAGGCCTACAAGGTCGACAACGACCCCGTCACCGCCGCGCGCGACATCGGCGAGATCGAGAGCCTGCTCGCCCGCGCCGGCACCGACAACCACGGCGAGTTCTCCGCCAGCCTCTACCAGCCCGAGGGTTCCGAGCCCGGGACGTGGCGGTTCCGCCTCTACCGCATCGGCGAGCCCGTCACCCTGACGCGGGTGCTGCCGGTGCTGGAGGACCTCGGTGTCCAGGTCGACGACGAGTGGCCCTACGAGGTCACCGTCGAGGGCGTGGGCCGCGTGTGGGTCTACGACTTCGGCCTCGGCCCGATCGAGGGCTCCGACCTGCCCCCGGCACGACTGAAGAAGCTCTTCGAGGACGCCTTCGACGCCTCCTGGCGAGACCTGGGCGAGTCCGACCGCTTCAACGCCCTCGTGGTGCGCGGCGGCCTCGACTGGCGCCAGCTCACCGTGCTGCGCGCCTACGCCAAGTACCTGCGCCAGACCGGGTCGACGTTCACGCCCGACTACTTCGCCGACGTCCTGGTCGGCAACGTGGGCATCGCCGGCCTGCTCGTGGAGCTCTTCGAGGCCCGCTTCGACCCCGACCAGCCCGACGAGGGACGCACGGACCGCGCCGAGGCGATCACCGCCAAGATCGAGACCGAGCTGGACTCCGTGGCCAGCCTGGACCACGACCGGATCCTGCGCTCGTTCCTGTCGGCCATCGGCGCGACGCTGCGGACCAACCACTACCAGGGCCACCCGTACCTGGTGCTCAAGCTCGACCCGCAGGCCATCCCGGACCTGCCGCAGCCGCGGCCCCGGTTCGAGATCTACGTGTACTCCCCGCGGGTGGAGGGCGTGCACCTGCGCTTCGGCTCCGTCGCCCGCGGCGGCCTGCGCTGGTCCGACCGCTTCGAGGACTTCCGCACCGAGATCCTCGGCCTGGTCAAGGCCCAGATGGTGAAGAACTCGGTGATCGTGCCCAGCGGCGCCAAGGGCGGTTTCGTCTGCAAGCGCCTGCCGCAGGGCGGGGGCCGCGAGGAGGTCATGGCCGAGGTCGTGTCCTGCTACAAGCAGTTCATCAGCGGCCTGCTCGACGTGACCGACAACCTCGTCGACGGCACCACGGTGCACCCCGAGCGCACCGTCCTGCACGACGGTGACGACTCCTACCTGGTCGTGGCGGCCGACAAGGGCACCGCGACCTTCTCCGACACCGCCAACGAGATCTCCGTGCAGCGCGGGTTCTGGCTGGGTGACGCCTTCGCCTCCGGTGGTTCGGTCGGCTACGACCACAAGGCCATGGGCATCACCGCCCGGGGCGCGTGGGAGTCGGTCAAGTTCCACTTCCGCGAGATGGGCGTGGACACCCAGAGCGAGCCCTTCAGCGTGGTCGGCGTCGGCGACATGTCCGGCGACGTCTTCGGCAACGGCATGCTGCTGTCGAAGGAGATCAAGCTGGTGGCCGCCTTCGACCACCGCCACGTCTTCCTGGACCCGAACCCGGACCCGCACGCCTCGTGGACCGAGCGCGAGCGCATGTTCCGGCTCCCGCGCAGCACCTGGGAGGACTACGACACCTCCCTGATCTCCGAGGGCGGCGGCGTGCACCCGCGCACCGCGAAGTCGATCACGCTCACCCCGCAGGTCAAGGCGGTGCTGGGCATCGACGAGGAGATCGAGAAGGTCACCCCGGACGAGCTCATCCGGTACGCGCTCACCTCCCCGGTCGACCTGCTGTGGAACGGCGGCATCGGCACCTACGTCAAGGCCGCGGCCGAGACGCACGCCGATGTCGGCGACAAGGCCAACGACCAGGTCCGCGTCAACGGCGCCGACCTGCGCGCCAAGGTCGTCGGCGAGGGCGGGAACCTGGGTCTGACCCAGCCGGCCCGCATCGAGTTCGCCCGCCGCGGGGGCCGCGTCAACACCGACTTCATCGACAACTCCGCCGGTGTGGACACCTCCGACCACGAGGTCAACATCAAGATCATGCTCGACCGCGACGTGCGCGCGGGCGGCATGGACAAGGCCGAACGCGACCGCCTCTTCATCGACATGACCGACGAGGTCGGCGGTCTGGCCCTGGACAACAACTACGCGCAGAACAACCTGCTCGCGGCGGCCCGCAAGCAGGCCGGGTCGATGCTGCACGTGCACGGCCGGTACATGCGCCACCTGGAGCGCACCAAGGTCCTCAAGCGCAAGCTCGAGGACCTGCCCTCCGACAAGGCGATCGCCGAGCGCCGCGCCGCCGGCAAGGGTCTGACCAGCCCGGAGTTCTCCACGCTGGTCTCCTACACCAAGATCGACCTCAAGGAGCAGATCGGCCTGTCCGACCTGGCCGACGACCCCTACCTCGCGCAGACGCTGACGGACTACTTCCCGTCGCCGCTGCGGTCGGAGCGCTTCGCCGACGGCGTGGCCACGCACCCGCTGCGCAAGGAGATCATCGTCAACCAGGTGGTCAACCAGCTGGTGAACCGGTCCGGGATCACCTTCGCGTTCCGCCTCAACGAGGAGCTCGGCTCCAGCGCCGCCGACATCGCCCGTGCCTACCTGGTGGTCCAGGACGCGCTGGGGCTGCGCGGGTTCTGGGACGAGGTCGAGGCCCTGGACCACGACATCAGCGTCGACGCCCAGCTGACCCTGCTGCTGGAGACCCGCAAGCTCGCCGAGCGGGCCGCGCGCTGGCTCCTGCGGCACCGGTCGTTCCCGTTCGACATCCGCAGCGAGACCGCCTACTTCTCCGAGGGCATCGGCGAGGTGCTCCCGCACCTGGTGGGCCTGCTGCGGGGCCGCGACCGTGAGGGCTACGAGGAGCGCCGCGACCGCTACACCTCCATGGGTGTGCCGGCCGGACTGGCCGAGCGGGTGGCCGCGATGGTTCCGGCCTACTCCTCCCTGGACCTGGTGGAGATCGCACACCGCACCGGCCGTTCGCTGCAGCAGGTCGCCGAGCTCTACTTCGAGCTCGCCGACCGGCTCAACATCAGCTGGTGGCGTGAGCGCATCATCGACCTGCCGCGC
The DNA here is from genome assembly GCF_014892575.1 of Nocardiopsis coralli. Lineage (GTDB taxonomy): Bacteria > Actinomycetota > Actinomycetes > Streptosporangiales > Streptosporangiaceae > Nocardiopsis > Nocardiopsis coralli. The sequence continues at coordinate 111,374 of NZ_JADBGI010000011.1, forward strand.
GACGACCGCTGGGTCACCACGGCACGGGCGGCGCTGCGCGACGACCTGTACGCCGTGCACGCCGACCTGACCGCGCGGGTCCTGGAGTCCGGCGGGCCCGACGACTCGACCGCCGTCCTCATCGACCAGTGGTCGGCGCAGAACGAGGGCGAGATCGACCGGGCGGGCATCACCCTGTCGGAGATCCAGGAGAACGAGCGCTTCGACCTGGCCACCCTCTCGGTGGCACTGCGGTCGATCCGCGGCCTGGTCGGCTGAGCCGGCCGGGAGCACCGGAGAAACGAACACACGAGGGGCGCGCGGCACGGAGCCGCGCGCCCCTCGCGCGATCCCGGGCCGGAGGCGGTCCCCTCCCGGGTCCGGCCCGGGTTGCTGAGACGTCAGGGCGTGGCCGGTGGACGCCGGACGTCGCGAGCGGCGTCTCCAGTGGTGCAGCCGCAAGGCCGAGGAGGGAGTCGGCCGGGTGTGCCGTTGACTGACGAGAACGCAGCGAGGGTGCCGCTGGGGCGTCGCGCAGCAGTTCGAGTGTTCGCCGGTTACGCCCTAAACTGGCGGGGTGGCAGACATGGACCCAGCAGAGAAGATCAAGGAACTCGCGGCGACCCTGACGAGCGTGACCGCCGTCTTGGACATGGACGCGATGCAGACGCAGATCGCAGAGCTGCGCGAGCAGTCCGCCGACCCCGAACTGTGGTCGGACCAGGCCAACGCGCAGCGGGTGACGCGTCAGCTCTCCGCACTGGAGTCCATGGTCAACAAGGTCGAGGGCATCCGCCAGCGGCTCGACGACCTCGGGGTGCTCTACGAGCTCGCCGAGGCCGAGGACGACCCGGACACGCGCGGCGAGGCCGACCGTGAGCTCGAGCAGCTGCGCAAGGACATCGGCGAGCTCGAGGTGCGCACGCTCCTCAACGGCCCCTACGACGAACGCGAGGCCATCGTCAGCATCAACTCCCAGGCGGGCGGGATCGACGCCGCCGACTGGGCCCAGATGCTGCAGCGCATGTACCTGCGCTGGGCCGAGCGGCACGGGTACCCGACGGACGTCTACGAGACCTCGTACGCGGAGGAGGCGGGCATCAAGTCCACGTCCTTCCTGGTCAAGTCGCAGTTCGCCTACGGGACCCTGCGCGGGGAGCACGGGACGCACCGCCTGGTGCGCATCTCCCCGTTCGACAACCAGAACCGGCGCCAGACCTCGTTCGCGGGCGTCGACGTCGTTCCGGTGGTCGAGAAGAGCGACCACATCGAGATCGACGAGACCGAGCTGCGTGTGGACGTCTACCGTTCCAGCGGCCCCGGGGGACAGGGCGTGAACACCACCGACTCGGCGGTGCGCATCACCCACCTCCCGAGCGGCATCGTGGTCTCGTGCCAGAACGAGCGCTCGCAGCTGCAGAACAAGGCCACGGCGATGACGATGCTCCAGGCCAAGCTCCTGGCCCGCAAGCGCGAGCAGGAGCAGGCCGAGATCGACGAGATCCGCGGTGAGTCCTTCAGCAGCTGGGGCACGCAGATGCGCAACTACGTGCTGCACCCGTACCAGAACGTCAAGGACGTGCGGACAGGGATGGAGACCGGTAACACCACCGGTGTACTGGACGGCGAGATCGACGACTTCATCGACGCCGAGATCCGCTGGATGCGCAGCCGCGAGTCGGCCGACGACAACTGATCGACCCGGGCGTGTGCTCTCCCACATCAGGGGAGGGGGCACGCCCGGTGTCCGTCCGGGTGCCCGGGGTGCCCGCCCCGAGGTGACCTCGGCGGACGTGTCCGAATGGTGACGCGCGCGTCTCCGCGGTTTTACCGAAACTGCTATATGTGAACGTTATCATCGGTTGACGCCTCCGATATGCTCGTGGCTGTTGTCCGACGGTGTTCCACTACGAGGGGCGAGGGGCAGCCCTGGACAATCCGGGCTCTATCCCCCTCTACACTGTCGGTTGGCCACGTGGCCGGTACGATCCCGCGCGGAGCCTCGCTCCGGCGCGGGCACCCATACCTTCGAGAACCTTGTGATGCGCCTGTGATCCACTTCGACAACGTCACCAAGGTCTACACGACCCAGAAGCGCCCCGCGCTCGACGGCGTTTCCATTGACGTAGACAAGGGCGAGTTCGTATTCCTGGTCGGCCCGTCGGGCTCCGGCAAGTCGACCTTCCTCCGCCTGGTGCTCAAGGAGGAGAAGCCCGACAAGGGGCGCGTGCACGTCGCGGGCAAGGACCTCGCGCGCCTGTCCAACTGGAAGGTGCCGCACCTGCGCCGCCGTATCGGCTGCGTGTTCCAGGACTTCCGACTGCTGCCGAACAAGAACGTCTTCGAGAACGTCGCGTTCGCGCTCGAGGTCATCGGTAAGCCCCGCCGCTTCATCCGCAAGGTCGTGCCCGAGGTCGTCGAACTCGTCGGTCTCGAGGGCAAGGCCGGCCGGATGCCCCACGAGCTCTCCGGTGGTGAGCAGCAGCGCGTCGCGATCGCCCGCGCCTTCGTCAACCGCCCGCAGATCCTGCTGGCCGACGAGCCCACCGGCAACATCGACCCCGCGACCTCCATCGGCATCATGAAGGTGCTGGACCGAATCAACCGCACGGGCACGACCGTGGTCATGGCGACCCACGACGCCGCCATCGTCGACTCGATGCGCAAGCGCGTCATCGAGCTCGAGGAAGGGCTCGTCGTGCGTGACCAGACCCGCGGCGTCTACGGCCAGGCGTACTGACCCAGGGCACCCCGTACACGGGTGGCCCGGTACCGAGGAACGACGCGGCGAAGCCCCGAAGGACGGACCTTTAACAGACCATGCGAGCACAATTCGTTCTCTCCGAGACGTGGATCGGCCTGCGTCGAAACCTCACGATGACCGTCTCCGTCATCACGACGGTGGCGATCTCCCTCGCGCTCTTCGGTGCCGGTCTGCTGGTCAACCAGCAGGTCACCGAGATGCGCAACTACTGGGACCAGCGGATCACGCTGACGGTCTACATGTGCAACGACATCTCGCCGGCCCCGGCCTGCCAGGAGAACGGCCCGGCCACCGAAGAGGACCAGGACAACATGCGGTCCATCCTCGACGACCAGGCCGAGGTCGCCGACTACGAGTTCCTCTCCGAGGCAGAAGCGTGGCAGGACTTCCAGGAGCGTCTCGGCTCCACCAACGAGGCCCTGGCCGGCGCCGCCCAGGAGGGCGACATCCCGGAGAACTTCCGGGTGCAGCTGACCGATCCTGATCAGTACGACACCGTGCGCAACGCCGTCGAGGGTGCGTCGGGTGTCGACTCGGTCTCCGACGACCAGAGCGTGCTGGAACAGTTCTTCGGACTGTTGGACGGGCTCAAGTGGGCCGCCCTGGTGCTCGCGGGCGTCCAGTTGGCCGCGGCTGCGCTCCTGATCGGCAACACCATCCGTCTGTCGGCCTACAGCCGACGGCGGGAGACCGGGATCATGCGCCTCGTCGGTGCGTCGAACTTCTACATCCAGTTGCCGTTCCTGTTGGAAGGTGCCATCGCCGGTCTGATCGGTGGCATCATCGCCTCCGGGTTCATCGTCGCCACCAGGTTCACGCTCCTCACACAGATCGAGGGCTGGTTCCAGTTCGACGTGGCCCTGGGTACGGGCTCGCTGCTGTACGTGATCGGAATGTCGGTCATCCTCGGTGTGCTGCTGTGTACCATCACCTCGTTCCTCACCCTGCGGCGCTACCTCAAGATCTGACGATCGGGCGAGCACGCAGGGCATGATCCGGGGGGTCCAGCGATGGACCCCCCGACGCCATGAAGGGAGTTCGCGTGACGCGGGAGACCGGGCGCAAGCTCATCGCGCAGAACCGCCGTGCGCGGTTCGACTACCACATCGACGAGACCTACGAGGCGGGCATCGTCCTGACGGGAACCGAGGTCAAGTCGTTGCGGCAGGGCCGCGCCTCGCTGGTCGACGGGTTCGCGCACATCCACAACGGAGAGGTGTGGATGAACAACGTCCACATCCCCGAGTACTCACAGGGGACGTGGACCAACCACGCTTCACGCAGATCACGTAAGCTACTCCTGCACCGTGAGCAGATCTCCCGGTTGATCGGCAAGACCCGGGAGCCGGGCCGAACCCTGGTGCCCATGTCGCTCTACTTCAGCGACGGCAAGGCCAAGGTCGAGATCGCCCTCGCCCGCGGTAAGCGTGAGTACGACAAGCGCCATGCGATCGCCGAGCGCGAGGCCAAGCGAGACATCGAACGCGCTCTCCGCCGCCGCCGTTGAGGCGCCTGAAAGGAACACACAAGGTGTCCCCCCGTCCCCTGGGCCGCAGAGCCGCGGCCGCCGGAACCGGTCTGCTCGTCACACTGACCCTCGTGGCTTGCACGCCCCACCCCAGCGCGGAGGTGGCGGTCAGGTCCTTCCTGCTCGCGTGGCAGGACGGCGACTACGCGGAGGCCGCCCGTTACACCGACGGCGACGCCGCGGAGGTCGAATCGACCCTTGCGGACGTGCACGACCAACTCGACCTGGCCTCTCTCAGGTTCGACCTCGGCCCCATCTCCGAGGACGGCGAGAGCGCCACGGCCGAGTTCGAGGCCAACGCCGACCTCGGCATCGGCGACCCCACCTGGACCTACACCGGGGAGATGCCCCTGGAGTGGGGCCCCGACGGGTGGGAGATCTCCTGGTCGCCGAGCGTCATCCACCCCGAGATCAGCGAGGGCGAACGCCTCGCCGTCAGCTACCAGCTCCAGGACCGCGGCCAGATCCTCGACCGCGACGGCACCTCCCTCGTCACCCCCGACAGTGTCACCGCCTTCGGTGTGCTGCCCTCGGAGATGGACGACAAGGAAGAGGGCGTCGCCGAGCTGGCCGAACTCCTCGACGAGGACCCCGACCCGCTGCTGCAGCGCGTGCGGTCGGCACCGCCGGAGGAGTTCCAGCCGCTGGTGCTGCTGCGCGACAGCAACGTCGACGCGAACCTGCTGCGCCAGGCCTCCCAGATCGCGGGTGTGGACACCCAGGCGGTCGAGGTCAACATGACACCCGAGCTCGCGCCCTCCCTCGTGGGCGAGGTCGCCGGTACCTCCGAACACCGGGTCTCGGCGCGCGTTCCCGGCCCGTACCAGGCCGGCGACACCGTCGGGCTGAGCGGGCTGCAGAGCATCTTCCAGAACGAGCTCGCCGGGTCGGCCACCACCCAGGTCGTCGCGCTCGACGCCTCGGGCGAGGTCACCGACGTGCTCGAGTCCTGGGACGGCGAGCTCAGCGGCCAGATCGAGACCACCCTGGACTCGGACGTCCAGAGCGCCGCCGAGTCCGCCATGGACACCCTTCCGGGCAACGGCTACCTGGTCGCGGTCGACCCCTCGAACGGGGAGATCCTCGCCGCCGCCAACGACTCCGAGAGCGCCACGGACGACGGTGCGCTCAACGGGTCCTTCGCCCCCGGCCCGGTCTTCACACTCATCTCCACGGTGGCGGCGCTGGAATCGGGGGCGGTCACACGGGAGACCACCTCCGAGTGCGCGGCCGAGGCCGACGTCGGCGGACGAACGTTCGTCAACCCCAGCCAGGGGTACCTCGCCGGCGAACCCGACCTGGTGCGCAACCTCGCCTACGCCTGCACCGTCGCCTACGCGCAGTTCGCCGACCAGGTGGGCGCCGACAACATCGCCGACACCGCCGAGCGCTTCGGTATCGGCGCGGACTGGCAGCTGCCGCTGCCCTCCACCTCCGGTTCGGTCGACATCAACGACGAGGAGGCCGACGTGGCCTCCGCGATGATCGGCGAACACGGGATCGAGGTCAGCCCCCTGACGATGGCGCTCGCCGCTGCCGCGATCTCCGACGGCAACTGGCACGCGCCCACCCTCATCCAGGAGGAGGGCCCGGCCCCCGAGGAGACCTCGCCCTTCGACGAGGAACACCTCGAGGTGGTGCGCGAGGGTATGCGCGACGCCGTCGATCAGCGCATGATGCCCGAACTGGCGGTCGGCGGGCCCGATCTGCACGGACAGTGGTCGCGCGTCGAGGGCCAGGAGGTCTCCCACCACTGGTTCGTCGGCTACCAGGACGACGTCGCCTTCGCGCTGGTCGCCGAGGTGGACCCGTCCGTGTCGCTGTGGCAGCCCTACGCCGTCCAGGGCGCGCAGTCCTTCCTCGCCGAACTCGGATCGCCGGGCACGGAGGACCAGGGGCTGGAACCCGCCGGCGACCCCGCCGAGGCCGACCTCTCCGGCCCCGAATAAGGGCGACCCGGAACCGGACCCGAACCGGGCCCCCGACGGAGCAACCCGTCGGGGGCCCGCGTGCGTCTTCCCTGGTGAGTCGGGTTAGCGAACAGGGGTCTGCGCCCGATTCGTGGGGCAGGACCTCATCTCGGGGGAGGCCCTGCCGATATCCCGAGGCCGGTCCGACCCTGCCGGCCGCCCCCGTGGGCCGCGTCGACCGCCTCTGGAGTCCGCGCCCACGGGGGTTTCTCCTGCTTCGGGCACTGCGCACCCCCTGCCGGGAATGCACTTGGTGCCCGCGCCGTTGTAGCGGTAGAGTGGCGCACGTGAGCGCGCGCCGCTCACGTGTCGGTCGCCCCGCGGGGCGGCTTTGACAACTTCACAGGGGGTGATCGGTTTCGACTTCGGTGATTGTTCCGAGGGGAAGCGGGTCGAGGACTGCGTATGCCACCTCGTTAATCATGCATTCGCACTAAACACAAGTGCCGATTCCAAGCGCACTGAGTTCGCCCTCGCTGCCTAATCAGCGATAGCGACTCTGTCGGCCCGAGCTCGTCATCGGCTCAGGTACCGGCATCAGCCAGATGACTCACCGCCCGGATCATGTCACGGGACCGGGCGGGACATTCACGTGGCTGGGCCTGTCAGCGATGTGTGCGTTCAAGCGCTGAGGCCGAGCAGAACGACACTACGCACTGCACCCGGAGAAGCCCTGGTTCGATGCTGAAGGACGCGGGTTCGATTCCCGCCACCTCCACGCGATGGGCCCTGCTCGGCGGACTTCGTCCGCCTTCGCAGGGCCCATGTTCTTTTCGGGGGGACGACCCCCCGAACCCCCCGGTGTGCGCTCGCTGGCGCTCGCGCCCGGGGGGTTTGCTGTGTCCGGGGTGGTCAGACCCCCGGTGACACGTGACCCCCTGTGGCTGGGGCCCGTCGGACGGGCACCCCCCGGTGTGCGCTCGCTGGCGCTCGCGCCCGGGGGGTTTGCTGTGTCCGGGGTGGTCAGACCCCCGGTGACACGTGACCCCCTGTGGCTGGGGCCCGTCGGACGGGCACCCCCCGGTGTGCGCTCGCTGGCGCTCGCGCCCGGGGGGTTTGCTGTGTCCGGGGTGGTCAGACCCCCGGTGACACGTGACCCCCTGTGGCTGGGGCCCGTCGGACGGGCACCCCCCGGTGTGCGCTCGCTGGCGCTCGCGCCCGGGGGGTTTGCTGTGTCCGGGGTGGTCAGACCCCCGGTGACACGTGACCCCCTGTGGCTGGGGCCCGTCGGACGGGCACCCCCCGGTGTGCGCTCGCTGGCGCTCGCGCCCGGGGGGTTTGCTGTGTCCGGGGTGGTCAGACCCCCGGTGACACGTGACCCCCTGTGGCTGGGGCCCGTCGGACGGGCCGGGCAACCCCCTGTGGGATTGGTTCCGGGGCGCTCCCTGTGGCTGAGGTTCCTCGATAGGTCGGGGCACCCCGAAGGTTGCCGGAATGCTCTTCGTTCCCCCTGGACGTCCCTCAGGGCACCCCAAGGACGTTCCACGTGTGGACCGCCTCGAGCGTTCCGAGCCATGTACCCCCAGTAGACCTGCGTGCGTTGAGCGTGACGGAGCGGTCCTGGCGCGGACGTGTGCTTGAGGTCGTGCGTCTTTGGGCGGGCGTCCTGGGGGGTCATGACGCACCGGGTTCTGAGTTTCCGTAAACCTCCGCGACCATCTCGGCCAGGCTCACCGCCGGGCCACCCGGGCCACCCGGGTCGCTCGCGATCGTCCGGTCGGCCTGGATTGCCAGACACTCGTCGAGCGCGTCCTCCAGAGCCTCGAACTCATCGAAGGGGACGACGGCTGCGGCCGGTGCACCCGCCGCGCATGATGACGGTCGGCTCACCCCGCTGAGCTCGTGTGATCAGGGTCCGAAGATGGGCATTCTCGATGTCCACGTTCATGGGCGGTTCCGTAGTGCGTTGCTCAGGTGGGCATGGGCCTCGACCAGGGACGGGCCGTACCAGGTGAGGTCACGGCCGGAGACCAGGGCCGACGGGACGGAGAAGGCCTCGGGGCCGTCGTCCGGGCCGAAGGCGTAGGGCTCGTCCGGCAGGACGGCGAGGTCCGGCGCGAGGTCGTCCGGTGGGGCCGCGGGGTAGCGGCCCTCCAGGCCCGCGCACACGTTGACCGCGCCCAGGCGCGCGAGCACGTCGTGCGCGAAGGTGTCTGCGCCGACGAACATCCACGGGTCACGCCAGATCGGCACGGCCACCCGAGGGCCGTCGGGCGGGGGCGTGGACCACAGGCGTTCGGCCTCGGGCAGCCAGTCCGGGACGGGCAGCCCGCACACGTGCAGGAGGCGGCGCAGGGACACGAAGGCGTCCGGCACGGTGCGGATGTCGGTCACCCAGACGGGGATCCCCGCCTCGCGCAGCGTCTCCACGTGCCGCCGCCGGTTCTCCTCGCGGTTGGCGACGACCAGGTCGGGCGCGAGCTCGACGATGCGTGACACGTGCGGGTTCTTGGTGCCGCGCACCCGTTCCACGTCCAGGCCGGCCGGGTGGGTGCACCACACCGTCGCGGCGGTCAGCAGGCCAGGGGAGCTGTGGGCCAGGGTCTCGGTCAGGGAAGGCACCAGGGAGACCACGCGGGCCGGGGGAGTGTCCAGTCGGACCGGGTGCCCCAGGTCGTCCTCAAGGATGGTCATGGTGGACCAGGATCTCCGACAGGGTCCTGGAAGCTTGTACCGGGGGGAAACTCTCGCGTTCCGGGCTGGTCAGGTCGTGCGTGGAGAGGGCCTCCACGACGTCTCCGGGGTCACCGAGAAGAACTGTTTCGTCACTCATGGGAGCCGAGCGTACAGGTTCCGGGCCGGGCCGGGGCGGCGTCCGGCCGGACGCCGCCCCCACCGGCGCACGGACGGGTGGGTCCTACTGTTCGGTCACCCCGACCAGCCACGCGACCTTGTGCGCCGTGACGCCGAGGCTCCCGCTGCTGCCCAGGTAGACGCCGAAGGAGGCGATGAACGCGTAGTCGTGTTCGCGTCGTTCGCAGGTCACGTCCTCCACGGCGTACCTGTTGGCCGGGTTGCTCACACGCAGGTAGGGCGGGTCGGCGTCGACGACGTCGGTCTCGACGCCGTAGCCGGACAACTCGGTGGCGAGCTTGCCGAGGTGTCCGCTCTCCTCGGAGGGCACCCGGGTCGGCTGCTCGTCCTTCGCCTGTCTCGACTGGGCCATGGCAGATCCTTTCGTGTCGAGCATGGTGCTTTCCTCGATGCCCTGGCGCCATTGTCGCCCACTGTTAAGTTACTGATACGTACCGTGCCTACGACACGCCGCTACCCGACGAACGCCCCGCGATGCACCACCTCGGCGACCGCGAGCCCTTCGTCCAACACCACCAGGTCCGCCGGTGCGCCCGGCTCGACCCGGCCGACGCCCGGGAGCCCCACGGCCGCCGCGGGCACGGACGAGGCCGAACGCACGGCGTCCGGAACCGTCATCCCGAGGTGATCCACCGCGTTGCGCACCGCCTGGGGCAGCACGATGGTGCTCGAGGCGATCGACCCGGTCTCCACCACCCGCGCCTCACCGCCGCTCACCCGCACCCGCAGGCCGCCCAGGGTGTACTCGCCGTCGCCCAGCCCCGTCGCGTTCATCGCGTCGGTCACCAGGGACAGCCGCCCCGGGCCCACCGCGTCGAGCACCACCTGCGCCGCACCGGGGTGGACGTGCACCAGGTCCAGGATCAGCTCCACCGACACGCGCCCGTCGCCCAGCGCGGCCGCGATCGGCCCCGGGTCCCTGTGCCCCAGCGGGCGCATCGCGTTGTACAGGTGCGTGGCCACAGTGGCGCCCGCGTCGAAGGCGGCCACGGTCTCCTCGTAGGTCGCCTCGGTGTGGCCGACCGCCGGCACCACACCGGACGACGCCGCCGCCCGGATCAGCTCCAGCGCCCCCGGCAGTTCGGGCGCCACCGTGATCATGCGGACGTGTCCGCGTCCGGCCTCCAACCACCGGTCGAACTCGGCCGTGTCCGGGTCCCGCAACAGCTCGGGGTCGTGCGCACCGCACCGCTGCCGGGCGATGAAGGGCCCCTCCAGGTAGATCCCGGCCAGCTCGCCCTCGTCGCACAGGTCGGCCAGCACCGACACCTGGTGCAGGGTGTCCTCCGGGGAGGCCGCGACCAGGCCGCCCACCATCGAGGTCACGCCCTGCGAACGGTTGAAAGCCGTGACCGCACGGGCGCCCTCGGGGTCGGCGTCGGGGAACCCGTGCCCCGCGCCGCCGTGCACGTGGGTGTCGACCAGGCCCGGCGCCACCCAGCGCCCGCCCGCGTCGTGCACGGCGCCCCGGGGCGGTTCACCGGTGCCCAGCTCGGCGACGCGTCCGTTCTCCAGGTGCACCCAGCCCTCGTGCACCCCCTCGGGTGTGACGGTCCGGGTGTCGGTCAGGGTGAGCGGGGTGGGGCTCATGGGCGGTCCTGCTTCCTTCGTGTCGGGGTGTCCGCTGTCCGTACGAGTGTGGTGTGTTGCAAATTACATCGGGGTGAACGGAGCGTCGTCCGACGGCCCCGCCGAGCCCGTCGTGCCCTCCGGAACAGGGCAATCCCGCTCCCCGAGACATCCGTCCGCGCTCTGGACCGGCCCCGGGAGGGGTCCGCGGGGGTCCACAGGGCAGGGACCGTGCATTGACGCCGACACCCGCAGCGCTCCATCATGGAGGCATGTCCGCCGGTGAGCTGCTTGTCCAGCGCCTGCACGTCGATCTCCGACAGCAGGCGAGCGCGCTCTGTCGTAGCTAGCGCCTTCGCGGGGTCCACCCCGCGCCACGGGTTCGGCCCGTGCCCTCCGCAGACACCGGACGCTCATCCCCTTCTGGGTCAGGAGCCCGATTCGATTCGGGCCCCGGGAGCGCCCTGTCGGCCGACACCACCCCCTTCTCTTTCCGTGGACGACGAGGTCCGCACCTGTGTCGAGCCGAGGATCGATGCCTTCTCCGGTGTCACACGACGGCCCACCGCCGCCAGGCGGAGCGGCCCGATCCCGTTCCACCCCCGAGGTTCCTTCCGGTCGATTCCGGCTCGTTCTTGACCGAACCCAGGAGTTACGCATGACCCGCTTCACCGTGCTCGTCGCCGACCCCCAGCCCACTTCCGCCGTCCACGACGCCGCCCTGTGCGCAGCCGACGAGATCGGCACCCGTGCCGGCGTCCGCGACACCCCCGAGGTCATCGACCTCGCCGGCCTCGGCGCCGACCTGCTCGCCGAGACCTCGCCCGCCCTGGAAGCCGCCCTGGAGCGCGTCGCCGACAGCGACGTCCTTCTGGTCGCCTCGCCCCAGGCCCACGGCACCTACACCGGCCTGCTCAAGGTCTTCCTCGACCGCCTGCCCGAGCTCGGACTGGGCCACGCGGTCGCCGTCCCGATGACCGTCGTCGACGACCTGCGCAACAGCCGCGGCATCGAGGAGGACCTCCGGGTGCTCCTGGCCGACCTGGGCGCCTGGGTCGCCGAGCCCGGCCTGGTCCTGGTCGGCGGCGAGACCGCCGGCCCCGACCATGTGGTGCGGGCCTGGGCCGACGTCGCCGCCCCCGGGCTGCGCGACGCGGTCTCCGTCGCGGTCTGAGGAACGCAACGAAACACCGGGCCCCGGTGGGCACAGCTTGGGTTCTAGCGGTGGTCGCAACACCCTGACTTTCAGGAGGTTGCGACCACCGTGTCGTTGTCCAAGGAAGAACGGGACCGCCTCAGGGAGCGGTTCCTGGAGCTGATGGCCCAGTCCGCCGGGGCCCTCACGTGTCCCGGGACCCCGAAGCCTCGACGGTTCCGGCCCGCGCGGCCCGTTCGGCGCTGGTGTCCGCCTCGGCCTGGGCGACGTTGCCGCGCACCAGCACCACGACCACGAGGGTCAGCGCGAACCCGCCGATCCGCAGCGCCGCCACGGCCGGGTCGTCCGGAAGGCTCTCGCCGAACAGCACCGAGCCCGCCACGACGGTGAAGACGTTGCCGACCACGTTGGCCACTGGGGCGGTGATCGAGGCGCGCGAACGCTGCAGCGACGTCTGGAACAGGACGATGCCCACCGCCCAGCCCAGCGCGTACAGGTACGGGTAGGGCGACATGAGCGCGGGCAGCAGCGCGCCCCACAGCCCGTGGTCGGCGAGCAGTCCGCCCAACCCCTTGCCCTGGAGCCCGGCACTGCCCTGGGCCAGCCCGGCGGCCGCACCCATCGCCGCCGCCGACACGTACTTTCCGCGCCCGCCGGCCAGGCTCATCGCGGTCACGCACGCCAGCACCGTCAGCACGGTCACCACCACCAGCAGCGGGGTGTTCGCGGTCGTCCCGGTCTCCGCCCCGTCCCCCGTGGAAAGGCTCAGCAGGCCCAGCGCCACCGGCATGATCGCCAGCGCCACGTACTCGCCCCGGGTGATGCGCTCGCCCATGACGATGGTGACGACCAGCAGCGAGCAGGCCACACCCGCGGCGAAGGCGGGCTGGACGACCGATACGGGCGCCAGGCCCAGCGCCACGATGAGGCCGATGCTCCCGAGCGCTGCGAACACGCACCCGAACACCCAGCGCGGGTTGCCGAGCAGAACCCGCGCCAGGTGCAGGGGGCGGTTGATGGAGATCGACTCGGAACCGTGGAGGGCGCGCTGCTCCACGGACAGGCCCACCGTGTAGGTCACGGCGGACAGGAGCGCGACCAGGAGTCCGATCACGGGGGTGGCCTTCCGGCTCGACGGTGCTGTGGGGGTGCCCTCGGGGGTGCTCCGCCGGGGGCGGCGGATCGGGGCGCCTCCCATGTAACCAGTTCTATCTTTGCGCGACCAGTGCGCCTATCCTCGTCTGAACAGGTGCCCGGGGGGAGTCCGGCTCCCGTCGTGAGAACCTGTTCAGGAGCGCTCGGGCGGTGATGGTCGACGGATCGGGGCACAGTGCAGGACCAACGGGACACGGAGGAGCAGACCTCGCGGTGGTCGCGTGCGTCGGCGTGGTTCACCGCCTCCCACTGGCGCGGCCGCACCTGGCGCGACCTGGTCCCCGCCCGCGCCCGGTCCCGCCGGTTCGAGCCCGGCCCTCTCGGCCTTCTCGGCGTCATGCTCGCCGCCATGGCCGTGACCCTGCTGATCATCCAGCACGGGTCCGGGGGTTTCGGCGAGAGCGGTGAGGAGGCCGGCGACCAGCCCGCGGCGTTCCCGGGGCCGCCCGACGGCGAGCTGCGTGTCATGCCCGTCGGCGACGGCCTCACCCAGGGCAGCAGCGGCGACCACACCTGGCGCTACCACCTGTGGTCGCACCTGGACGGCGCTGACGTCGACTTCTCCTTCGTGGGCCCGCACGACGACATGTACTCCCTGGAGGAGGACGGCCACGGCGACCACAATTACGCCGAACCGGACTTCGACACCGCCCACGCCGCCCGCTGGGGCCAGAGCGTCGACGACATGGCCGACGGCATCGCCGAGTCCGCCGCTGAGCACGAACCGCACTACCTGCTGATCCTGGCCGGCTCCGACGACCTGCTGTCCGGAGGCGACCCAGACCTGGTCCTCGAGGGCATCGGCGAGACGGTCTCGACCGCGCGCGTGGCCCTGGAGGACGCCCGCTTCGTGATCGGGGAGCTGCCCCGGGTGGAGGGCACCGGCGACGACACGGCCGTCAACGAACGCATCGACCGCTTCAACATGGGCCTGGTCGACCTGGCCGAGCAGCTGTCCTCCGGTTCCTCCCCGGTGGTGATCGCGCAGGTCTCCGAGGACTACGCCCCCGAGTTCGACAACTGGGACGAGGCCCACCCCAACGCGCGGGGCGAGGTCAAGATCGCCGCGGCCTTCGCCGACGCCCTCGCAGACCCGCTGGAGGTCGGTGAACCCTTCCCCAGGCCGCTCCCGGAGCTCTCGGCCGGACCGCGCACCCCGCCCGACCCCGAGGCCGAGGAGGCCGGCGACGGGCTGCGCATCTCGTGGGACCAGGTCCCCGGCGCCACCGACTACCGGGTGGAGCAGCGCCGCACCGAACCCGAACCGGACGATGCCGCCGTGCTGCCCCTGGACGTCGAACGCGACGGCGGGCGCCGGTCGGTGCTCGTGGAGTCACTGCTGAGCGGGGCCGCGTACGAGTTCGTCGTGCACCCGTACAAGGGCCGTGACGCCGGGGTGGGCTCCGACCCGCTGGAGGTGGTCTACGACGACGATCCGCCCCCGGGCCCGGACACCCTGTCGGTACGCGCGGACGGCACGGTGGTGTGGGACGAGGTCGGTTCCGCGTCCCACTACGAGGTGTGGGTACGCACCCTGGACTGCTCGGTGAGTGACGACAGCCGCCGCCCACTGCCGTCCCAGAACACCGGACCGGAGAGCGGACGCGCACCGGCCGGGGAACACGACCAGGACCACGAGGCGCCCGCCTCGCCGCCGCCCGAGTCCCCGAGCCCGCCGCCGCCCGCGCCGCCCGAACCCGACGAGTCGCCGGACCCGCCGGGGATCGCGGCCGAGCCGGTCTGCGAACCCCGCGACGGGCAGGGCCCCGGCGAGGGCGAGGGCTGGCAGGGCCAGGGGTCGGTCGGTTCCGATCCCCTGTGGGGCCCGACGGTCTCCGGCCCGCACGAGGTGGTCGTGCGCTCCTACCGCGACTACGTCCCGGGCGGGTACTCCGACCCGGTGCTGCTGGAGGCCTGATGCGCGGCGCCTGGACCGCGCGGCTCCTGCCGTGGGCGGTGGGCCTGGTCGCGGGTGTGCTCGCGCTCGGCCCCGCGCTCGGGCGGGGGTTCGTCCTGCGCTACGACATGGTGTTCGTACCGGACCTGTCGGTGCGCGGGGTGCTGGCGGACGCCGACGGGTTCCCGCGCGCGATCCCCAGCGACGCCGTGGTCGGGGCGCTGTCGTCGGTGCTGCCGGGCGACCTGGTGCAGTCCCTGGCGCTCCTGGCGGTCTTCGTGCTCGGCGGGGCCGGTGCGGCGCGCCTGGCCCTGCGACTGCTCTCCTCCGCTGACGGGCCGACCGCCGGTACGGCGGTCGCTTCGGTGGCGGCCGGTGTCGCCTACGTCTGGAACCCGTTCGTGGCCGAACGCCTGCTGCTCGGCCAATGGGCGGTGCTGTTGGGGTACGCGGGGCTGCCGTGGGTGGTGGCGGCGACCGCACGCCTGGCCGAGCGCTCCCCGGGCCGGGGCCTGGCCGGGCTGGTGTGTGCGCTCATCCCTGCGGCGGTCGGCGGGTTCTCCTCGGTCCTGCTCTCGGCCCTGGCGGCGGGTCCGGTCGCGCTTTGGCGGCGCGGTCCCCGTGCACTGCGCTGGTGGGCGCGCGCAGGGCTGTTCGCGGCCGCCCTGGTACTGGTGTCGCTCCCGTGGCTGGTGCCGTCGCTGACCGCGGGAGCAGTGACCGACCCGCGCGGGGTGGAGGCCTTCGCGCCCCGCGCCGACACCCCGTTCGGTGTCCTGGGGTCGCTGTTGGCCCTGGGCGGGGTCTGGAACGCCGGGGCGGTCCCGCCGGGGTACGGCGAACCCGTGACCGCGCTGCTGCGGCTGGTGCTGTGCGTGCTGGCCCTCGCCACGTGGGTGTGGTGGATGCTGCGGCGCGACCGTCCGGTGTTCGGCACGGGGCTCTCCGTGGGAGCCGCGGTCGGGTTCACGATCGCACTGGCCGGCGCCACCGGGGCCGGACGCGCGGTCACCTCGGGGCTCATCGAACTGTGGCCGGGTTTCGGTCCCCTGCGCGACGCCCAGCTGTACGTGGCCCCGCTCGGGCTCGTTCAGGCCCTGGGACTGGCGTTCGTGGTGTGGTGGGCGGCCGGCGCGGCGCAGGCCCCCGTGTGGCGGGTGGGAACCGGGGTGTTCGCGGCGCTGCTGCCCGTCGTGGTGCTGCCGGGGCTGGTGTGGGGTGCGGGCGGCCGACTGGAACCGGTCGAGTACCCGGATGAGTGGGTGCGCGCGCAGAACGAGGTGGCCGCCGACGACGTCCCCGGTTCCGTGGTGGTGCTGCCGTGGAGCGCCTACCGCGGGCTCGACTGGTCGGGGGAGACGACCGTGGCCCTGGACCCGGCGACCAAGCTCTTCGACCGGCGCACGGTCTGGAACGACGACCTGTCGGTGGGAACCCCCGACGGCGGCACGGTCGTGGTCGAGGGCGAGGACCCGCTGGCCGTGCAGGTGGCGGGGGTGCTGGACCCCGATCCGGAGACGGGGATGCCCCGCGGCGAGGACCTTGCTGCGGAGCTCGGCGCGCTCGGGGCACGATACGTCGTCGTGTCCGCTCCGGTCGATAACGGGTTCTGGTCCGAGGGCCAGGGTTTCGAGGTGGTGTCCGAGGGGTCGGAGATGACCCTGTTCCGGGTTCCGGAAGCGCGGGTAAAAGCCGACAAACCAGGCATAACGGGGTTGGAAGTTACCGGCGGGTTAGTTACAGTTGGGGCAATCATCTGGTCTGTAGGTAGATCAGGTTCTAGTCTCGTTCTCCAGTGCCCCGGCCCCAGAGCGGGGCGGAGCACGCGGAAGGAGATCCCCACGTGATCAAGGTAATCGCCGCCTGCGCCATCGGCGCGGCCCTCGCCGGCGGCGCCGCGTTCGTGGCGACCAGTGTTGCCACGGAATCGACCGCCACCGCTGAACCGGTGAACGAAACCCTCTACAACTACGGCGACCGCTAGGAAGTCGCAGCGGAGGACCGAGGGCGCCTCGCCCCCGGGCGGGGCGCCCGCCCCCCGACCCCCGGCGGCCCCGGCCGCTGACCCCATCGACGTCCGGTCGAGGGCCTGCCAGGTGTGTGTTCGACGCGCCCCCGTTCCGTCGCTCAGCGTGCCCAATCCCATGCGCACGGTCACCACGCAGCTCCCACCGGGCATCCCGCGCGGAAGGAGAGCGTGTGGTCTTCCCCAAGACCCCCGACCGGTCCGCGGCCGGTCCGCCCTCGGCCACCGAGCCCGCCGCAGTGGCCCCCGCGCCCGCAGCGGCCCCGGCACCCGCCCCCACGGAGGCCCCCATCGACCTCGGCCCGCGCCTCGACGGCGTCAGGATCGTCATGATCAACTGGCGCGACCCCTGGCAGTCCGCCGCCGGCGGGGCCGAGGAGTACGCCTGGCGCATCAGCCGCCACCTGGCCGAACGCGGCGCCATCGTCACCTTCCTGACCAGCCGCGAACCCCACCAGGCCCGGGTGGAGACCGAGGACGGCATCGTCATCCGCCGCATGGGCGGCCGCTTCACCGTCTACCCGCGCGTCATGGCCTGGCTCGCGCTCTGGCGCCGCGAGTACCAGCTCGCCTTCGACTGCATGAACGGCATCCCGTTCCTGTCCCGCCTCGTGCTGCGCCGCAGCACCCGCGTGGTCAGCGTCGTGCACCACGTCCACGACCTCCAGTTCGACGCCTACTTCTCCGCGCCGCTGGCCTGGTTCGGCAGGTTCATGGAGTCGACGGTGGCCTCCTTCGTCTACCGCCGCTGCACCACGGTGACGGTCTCGGAATCCTCCCGCCGGGCCATGCGCGACAAGCTCGGCTGGCGCGCCCCCATCGAGATCGTGCACAACGGCGGCCTGTCCGGGCCCCGCAGGCCGCTCGACGACGCGCCCACCCCCGCCGAGGTCGGCAGTCCCGCCCTGGTCAGCCTCGGCCGCCTCGTGGTGCAGAAGCGCGTCGAGCGGGTCGCGTCCCTCGCGCACGGGCTCCGCGACCAGCACCCCGACCTGCGCGTGCACGTCATCGGGCGCGGGCCCGAGGGCGAACGCCTCACCGGACAGGTACAGCGCGAGGGCACCGCCGACCGGGTGCACATCCACGGGTTCCTGTCCGAGGAGGACAAGAACGCGGTCCTGGGCGCCTGCACCCTCCACGTGACCGCCTCGGAGTTCGAGGGCTGGGGCCTCACCGTCATCGAGGCCGCCCGGCTGGGCGTGCCCACCGTGGCCTACGATGTGGACGGACTTCGCGATTCGGTCCGGGACGGGGAGACCGGGTGGCTCGTCCGCGACGGCGAGAGCCTCACCGACGTGGTCGCCCGCGCCCTCAAGGAACTGTCCGACCCCCGCCGCGCCGAGGAGGTCCGCCGCGCCTGCCGCGACTGGGCGTCCCGGTTCACCTGGGAGGCCAGCGGGGCGCGGATGACCCGCCTGGTCGCGAACGAACTCGCACTCACCGACAGCACGACCCCCGGCGGCCCGAACAACCCAGCGGGTAGGAAAACGACCACGTGACTACGGCGGACCCCTCCGCCCGGCGCGGCCCGGAGGAGCCCGGCGCACCGTCCGCCCCGCGCGGACCCCTGGACGACACGCTGCTCGCGCGGCTCAAGGTCCTCACGGTGTGCCTGCTCCTGGGCGCGTTGGCGGCCAGCATCGACCCCGGCAACATCGTCAGCGACACCAAGCTCGACATGACGGCGGACCCGCTGGGGTTCATGGAGCGCGCCCTGTACCTCTGGGACGCCTCCTACTTCGGGCAGATCCAGAACCAGGCCTACGGGTACTTCTTCCCGAACGGGCCCTTCCACGCGCTCCTCGACGTGCTGGGCATGCCCGACTGGCTCATCCAACGCCTGTGGATGGCCGTGCTCCTCATCGCCGCGTTCGTGGGCACCTACAAGGTCGCCCGGGCGCTCGGCCTCGGCACCGTCAACACCCGCATCCTCGCCGGGGTGGCCTACGCGCTGGCCCCGCGCGTGCTCACGCTGCTGTCGTACAACTCCGCGGAACTGCAGCCCATGCTGCTCATGCCGTGGATCCTGCTCCCGCTGATCCTGGGCGCCAAACACGGCTACCCGCCCGCGCGCATGGCCCTGCTCTCCGGGCTGGCCTTCCTCATGTGCGGCGGCACCAACGCCGCCTCCGAGCTCGCCGTGCTGGTCGTGCCCGGGCTCTACCTGCTGACCCGCGCCAACGGCCCCCGCAAGTGGCGGCTCATGGGGTGGTGGTCGCTCGCCCTGGTGCTGGCCGCGTTCTGGTACATCGTGCCGCTGCTGCTCATGTCGCGGTACGTGTACTCGTTCATGCCCTACACCGAGGACGCCGCCGTCACCACCGACGTGACGTCGATCCTCAACGCGTTGCGCGGCACGTCCAACTGGATGGGGTTCCTGCCCGACCAGGGCAACACCGCCCTGCCCGCCGGCGCGGAGCTGTCCACCGCGCCGTGGCTGATCGCCGTCACCGCGCTCGTGGCCGGTCTCGGGCTGGCCGGGCTCATCAACCGGCGCACGCCCGAGCGGCTCTTCCTCATCTCCACCCTGCTGGTCGGCACCGCGATCGTGGTCGCCGGTTACACCGGGACCCTCACCGGGCCGTTCGCCGAGACGATGCGGGGCCTGTTCGACGGGGCACTCGCGCCGTTCCGCAACATCCACAAGTTCGACGCGCTCATCCGGTTGCCGATCGTGCTGGGGCTGGCGCACCTGCCCGTGGTCGTGGCCCGGGACTGGGCCGAACGCCGGGGCGAACGTGTGTCGGGGCGAGTGCGCAGGGCCGTCGCCGGCGGTACCTCCGCGGTCTTCCTGGTCACCCTCGTGCCCATCGGGACCGCCGGGGTCGCGCCCGCCGGCGGTTACGAGGAGATCCCCGACTACTGGCACGAGGCGGCCGACTGGCTCGAGGAGAACTCCGGCGACACCGGGATGACCATGGCCCTGCCCGGGTCGGCCCGCGGTGAGTACGAGTGGGGCCGCCCGATGGACGAACCCCTCCAACCCCTCTTGGACGGGGCCTGGACCAACCACCAGATCATCCCCTGGGGTTCGGCCGGCGCCTCCCGTCTCACCCACGAGATCGACCAGCGTGTCTCCTCCGGCCGCGGCTCCCAGGGCCTGGCCGACACCCTGGCCCGCACGGGCGTCACCCACCTGGTGGTCCGCAACGACCTGCAGCGCGTCGACCTCAACGGCGCCTGGCCCGCCCGTGTGCACCAGGCCCTCGACGACTCACCGGGCATCAGCGTGGCCGAGACCTTCGGGCCCACCGTCGGCTCCCTCGACCACTCGTCGGCCTCGCAGTGGTTCGACCAGCCCCACCCCTCCCTCACCGTCTACGAGGTCGAGGAGGCCGCACCCACCGTGGGCACGGTGCCCGCGGACGAGACCGTGCGGGTCACCGGCGGACCGGAGTCGATGCTCCACCTCGCCGAGGAGGGCGTGATCGGCGACGACCGCCCCGTCGTGCTCGGCGACGACCCCACCGCCGAGGACATCGCGGCCGAGGACACCGTCGTCACCGACACCGCACGCCGCCGCGAGGTCGTCTACCCCGACGTGCGCAACAACGTCTCCGCCACCCTCACCGAGGACCAGGAGCTCGAACGCGACGTCCCCGCGCCCGACATCATGGACCCCGCATGGGAAGGGTTCGTCGGCCACGCCGAGGACCTCGGCATCGAGTCGGTGCGCGCCTCCTCCGCCGAGAGCGGCGCCGACGCCCGATCCTCCGACCGCGACCCGGGCCACGCGCCGCACGCCGCGCTCGACGACGACCTCAGCACGTCGTGGCGCTCCAGCGTCTTCACCGGGGCGATCGGCGAATGGATCGAGATCGAGTTCGCCGAACCGCGCGACCTCGACGGCCTCTCCATGGCCTTCGAACAGTTCGCCGACGAACCCCCGCCCTCCACGGTCAGCCTCATCACCGACGAGGGCAGCTCCGAGGTCACCGTCGAGGAGACCGACGAACCCCAGGAGGTCACCGCGCCGCCGGGCGAGACCAGCACCCTGCGCGTACGCATCGACGAACTCGCCTGGGAACCGGAGGACCGCTTCGGCACCCGGGTCGGCATCTCCGACATCGCCCTGCCCGGGATGGAGGCCGGACGCACCCTGGACGTGCCCGGACCCGCCGACGCCGGGAGCCACCTCTTCACCGGCTCCACCGGTACCGTGCCCGGGTGCATGGAGGGCCCCAACGCCTGGGTGTGCAACCCCGGGCTCCAGGTCCAGGGCGAGGACGCCCGTGGGCTCGACCGCACGTTCACGCTGTCGGAGGACGCCGCCTCCGAACCCCACTCCATCTCCGGGCAGGTCGTGCTCACCGACCCCCGCGAGGCCGAGAACGCCGCCAACCGGGCGAGCCCGTTCCCGCACGTGACGGCCTCCTCCACCGCCGTGCAGCACCCCGCCGCCATGGGCCGGGGCGCGCTCGACGACGAGGACGGCACGGTCTGGTACCCGGACCCCGACGAGCAGGAACCCTGGCTCGACATCGAGCTGGGCCAGGCCACCGAGATCGACCACCTCGAGGTCGACTTCCCCCGCGCCGACAGCGTCATGCGCCCGATCAAGGTCACCGTCGAGGGCGACGACCAGGTGCGCGAGGGCTGGCTCGACGGCAGCGGCCGCGTCGACTTCACCTCGCTGATCGCCGACTCCGTGCGCGTGAGCTTCGAACGCCCCGAGGGCCAGGCCCTGGAGGTCGGCGGGATCAGCCTGCCCGGCGTCGGCGAGGTCGAGGCGCTGCCCGACGGCGGGGCCACCACCGGCTGCGGCCTCGGCCCGACCCTGCGCGTCAACGACGAACGGGTCGAGACCCGCATCAGCGGCGGCAGCCTCTCCGATCAGCTCACCGGGAAACCCCTGCCCTACGAGGCCTGCACCAGCCTGGACCTGGAGTCCGGGGAGAACCGTGTGGTCGTCGAACCCGGCAACCGCTACGAGGTGCGTTCGGCGCTCGTGGAGTCCGGCGACGCCGTTGGCGCCCGCGACGAGGTGTCCATGAGTGAGGTCGAGGAACTGCACGGTTGGGGACCGAGCGGCCGCAGTTTCGACGTCGACGTCGCGGACGAGAGCCTGCTCGTGGTCAACGAGAACTTCAACGAGGGCTGGGAGGCCACCCTCGAGGGCTCCGACCAGCCGCTCGAACCCCTGCGGCTGGAGGGATGGAAACAGGCCTGGGTGCTGCCGGAGGGCAGCAGCGGCACCGTCACGCTGTCCTACACACCCGACAACGCCTACCACGTGTCCCTCGGCATCGGGGCGGCCCTGGCCGTGCTCCTGGCCGTCCTGGCCCTGTGGCCCCGCCGCTGGCTGCCCGGGGGACGCCGCCTGCGCGCCGGGGAACCGGTCGGCGCCCGCGACCTGCCCGAGGCCGGTCCGGGATGGCTTGCACGCCGGGCGGTCCTGCCGCTGGGCCTGGCCTTCGGCGTCTGGGTGGCGGGCCTCGCCGGGGCCGCTCTCGTCGGGCTGATCCTGCTCGCCATGTGGTGGCTCGGCCGGTCCGCACCCAAGCGGCTGCGCCACGCCAGGCCGGGGACGCCCTCCCTGGGCGGGACCGTGCTGCGGCGGCTGGCCGCACCCTGGACCGTGGCGGCCTCGCTCACCCTGGCCGGGCTGGCGATGGCCGGCGGCACCTACCTGGCCATGTACCTGCCCTTCCACGACGTCAGCGAGTTCATCGGCAGCGCCCTGCGCGGGTGGATCCCGCAACTGCTGTGCCTGCCCGCGCTCGCCCGCCTCGTGCTCTCCCTGGGCCAGCCCGGGGACGGACTCCCGGCCGACGCCGACCCGCCCGAGGCGGAGCAGAGCGCGGTCGGCCCCGGTTCCGGACACGGCGGTGAACAGGGCCGCGACGGAGGACCCGGCCGGGACGGTGACGACCCCGACGACGAGGGACCCGACGGCGGACCCGAGGGCGACGGCACCGGCGGCGACGGCCCGGGCGACGGGGCACGCACGCCCCGGACCGACACCGAGGAGGTCCGCACGTGAGTACGGCGTCCCAGGTGGGGGCCGCACCCCGCGACCCCGGGCCGGTCGACAGCCAGGTCGGGCCGGCCCGCAGACCCCGCAGGTCGCTCCCGGCCGGCACCGTCCTGGTGGCGGCGGGAACCTTCCTGCTGACCCTGGCGGTCATGCTGCCGCTCTACGTGTACGACCAGGTCGCGCTCCTGCCCGCCGAGGCCGAGTACGAGCTGCGCCTGACCGACGAGGACGCCTCCTACCTCGACACCTCCACCTGGTCGTGGGTGGAGGGCAGCGAGGTGGAGCGGCACACCGCCGTCGACGCCACCGCGAGCGGCTCCGACTGGTCGGCCTGGGAGATGACCGTGGACACCTCCGCCCCCGACCGCATGGTCGACCACTGGAGCCGCCGGGTCATCGTCGACCGCAGCACCGCACGCGCCGTCAACTGCTGCGGCGAACACGTCGACGGCGACCGGGCCGTGCGCCAGGCCGGGCTCGTCCACCACTTCCCGCCCGGGGCCGGTGCCGACTCCTACCCCTTCTACGACGCGGAGGTGCGCTCGGCCCCCTCCATGGAGTTCCAGGAGGAGGACGAGGTCGCCGGGGTACCGGTGCGCCGCTACACCCAGGCGGTCGAGGCCACCCAGGTCCCCGACTCCGCCCGAGACGTGCCCGCCGCCCTGTTCTCCGCGACCGCGTCGGGCACCGTCACCGCCACCCGCTGGCTCGAGCTCACCCGCACCCTGTGGGTGGAACCGGTCAGCGGCACGGTCGTCAACGTGCAGGAGACCCGTGCCGAGACCCTGCGCGCCCAGGACGGCGACGACGCCGTGCCGCTGCTCGAGGCCGACCTGACCCTCGCCGACGCCCAGGTCGACGGGTACGTCGAACAGGCCCGTGTGCAGTCGGTCCTGCTGCGCACCCTCGACACCTGGGCGCCGTGGACCCTGGCCCCGCTCGGAGCGCTGGCCCTGGCCGCCGGCCTGTTGCGCGCCCGCTCCCAGAAGGCGCAGGAACACCGGGACGCCGAAGCGGGGGAGTCCGCCGGCGGGGAGCCCGGGGACGGCACGGAGGTCGGGGAGCAGGAGGACCGCCCGGCCGAGCACGGTTCCGGGTCCGTGACGCCGTAGGATCGCGCCCATGTGCGGTCGCTATGCCCAGTCCCGGAACGTCCACCAGCTCCAGCTCGCCTTCGGCCTGCCCGAACAGGTACAGGACGAGCAGGCCGACCCGCGGTCGTGGCCGCCGCTGGAGGACATCGGCGCCGACTACAACATCTCGCCCGGCAGCGCCGTCCAGGCCGTGCTCGGCCCGCCCCCGCAGGGCGGGCAGGACGGAGCCCCCGGGCCGCGTTCCCTGCACACCATGCGGTGGGGGCTCGTGCCGTCCTGGGCCAAGGACCGCAACATCGGCTACAAGATGATCAACGCGCGCGCCGAGACCATCGCCGACAAACCCGCCTTCCGCGCGGCGTTCCGGCACCGGCGCTGCCTGCTGCCCGCCGACGCCTACTACGAGTGGCAGCTCATCGGCCGCGACGGCCGCGCCGAGGCCAGCACCTCGCCGGTCACCGACTCCGAGCACAAGAAACGCAAGGCGCGCTCGGCCAAGAAGCCGTACGCGGTCCGCTACCAGCAGGACCGCCCGCTCGCCCTGGCCGGGATCTTCGAGCGCTGGCGCGACCCCGAGGCCGCCGAGGACGACCCCGCAGCCTGGCTGTGGACCTGCGCCGTCGTGACCACCGCGGCCGTGCCCGGGCTCGACTTCATCCACGAGCGCATGCCCGTCGTCGTGCCCGAGGAGGACTGGGCCGCCTGGCTGGACCCGGGCACCGGCGCCGCCGAACTCGCGCACGTCATGGGGGACACCCCCGTCGACCGGTTCTCCGTCGACCCGGTCTCCACCCAGGTCAACAGCGTCAAGAACAACGACCCCGGCCTCCTCGTGCCGGTCGCCGACGGGGGTGACGAACCCGAGACACTTTTCTGACCCCCGCCCCTGTGGACACGGTGGGGCAGAACAGGGTTATGGTGTCGGGGGCCACACGGCCGCGCGCATCCCCACGGGGGTGCGCGAGCACATGTGAATACGCAGCGGGAGCTCGCGCCATGGCGGGCTGAGAGGGCGGCTCAACGGTGTCGCCGACCGCAGAACCTGTTCGGGTAATTCCGACGTAGGGAGGCATGCCATGACCGCTCTCCACGACCACGGCAACGGGTCGGACCAGAGCGTGACCACCGGTCCCATCATGGGATCGGCCAAGGTCCACCGCGAGATCCACACCCCCGAAGGGCACCGGCTCCGTGTGCCCGCACGGCGTGTGGCACTCGACGACGGCAGCCACTTCGATCTGTACGACACCTCCGGCCCCTACACCGACGAGCGGGCCGACATCGACGTCCACCAGGGCCTTCCCGCCACCCGGCGCGACTGGGCCCTGCCCCCGGCCGGCGGCGCGCACACCCAGCTCGCACACGCCAGGGCCGGCACCGTCACCCCCGAGATGCGCTTCGTGGCCGAACGCGAGGGCCTGGAGCCCGAGTTCGTCCGCGAGGAGGTCGCCCTCGGGCGGGCGGTGATCCCCGTCAACCGCAACCACCCCGAGTCCGAGCCGACCGCGATCGGCAAGAACTTCCTCGTCAAGGTCAACGCCAACATCGGCAACTCCGCGGTGACCTCCTCCGTGCCCGAGGAGGTGGAGAAGATGGTGTGGGCGACCCGCTGGGGCGCGGACACCGTCATGGACCTGTCCACCGGCAAGCGCATCCACGAGACCCGCGAACGCATCCTCCGCAACTCCCCGGTCCCCATCGGGACGGTGCCCATCTACCAGGCGCTGGAGAAGGTCGACGGCGACCCCACCCGGCTGACCTGGGAGCTCTACCGGGAGACCGTCATCGAGCAGGCCGAGCAGGGCGTGGACTACATGACGGTGCACGCCGGGGTCCTGCTCCGGTACGTGCCGCTCACCGCCCGCCGGGTCACCGGTATCGTCTCGCGCGGCGGGTCGATCATGGCCGCGTGGTGCCTGGCCCATCACCGGGAGAGCTTCCTCTACACCCGCTTCGAGGAGCTCTGCGAGATCTTCCGCGAGTACGACATCACCTTCTCCCTCGGCGACGGGCTGCGGCCCGGGTCCATCGCCGACGCCAACGACGAGGCCCAGTTCGCCGAACTGCGCACCCTCGGCGAGCTCACCCACGTGGCCCGCTCACACGACGTGCAGGTCATGGTGGAGGGCCCCGGGCACGTCCCGATGGACAAGATCCCCGAGAACGTGCGCCTGGAGGAGGAACTGTGCGGTGAGGCGCCGTTCTACACGCTCGGCCCCCTCACCACCGACGTCGCCCCCGGCTACGACCACATCACCTCCGCCATCGGCGCCGCCCAGATCGGGTGGCACGGCACGGCGATGCTCTGTTACGTGACCCCGAAGGAGCACCTGGGCCTGCCCGACCGCGACGACGTCAAGACCGGCGTGATCACCTACAAACTCGCCGCGCACGCCGCCGACGTCGCCAAGGGCCACCCCCGGGCACAGGCGTGGGACGACGAACTGTCCCGGGCGCGCTTCGAGTTCCGCTGGCGCGACCAGTTCCACCTCTCCCTGGACCCCGAGACCGCGCAGGCCTACCACGACCAGACCCTGCCCGCCGAACCCGCCAAGACCGCACACTTCTGCTCCATGTGCGGTCCCAAGTTCTGCTCCATGCGCATCTCGCACGACGTGCGGCGTTACGCGGAGGAGAACGGGTTGGAGACCGCCGAGGCCATCGAACACGGGATGGCCGCCAAGTCCGCCGAGTTCGCCGACGGCGGCAACCGTGTCCACCTGCCCCTGGCCGACTGACCCCTGTCCCCGGCCCGGCGTCCGTGCGGCGCCGGGCCGCCGTGCGTCAGGCGGGTTTGCGGGCGCTCGCCACGAGGTGCACGCCGACGTAGTCGTCGGACTCGGTCGCCCGCAGTTCCATCTCGACCAGGCGCCCCATCGAACGGGGGTCCCGGTCGAGCATCATCTCGACGGTCGACGCCGAGAGCACGGTGCGGGGTTTGACCCACTCCATCTCCAGGCCGGAGTCGGCGAGGGTCTCGGCGAGCTGCTCGGCGGTGAAACACCGGGTGATCGACCCGTCCGGCCAGGGCACCAGCAGCACGTCCGCGCTCGGGGCGTGGCTGAGCTCGGGCCAGCGGTCCTGCTCGGCCAACAGCGCCATGCCCAGCACCACGGAGTCGACCACCAGCAGCGCACGGCCGCCCGGGCGCAGCACCCGCGCGACCTCCGCGACGGAGGACTCGGTGGCCAGATGGCGGGAGAGCACCCGGTTGTCGGCGATGACCCCGTCGAAGGAGGAGTCGGCGAACCCCCGCAAGAACGCGGAGTCGCCCACCACGTGCCGCAGCCGCCCGCGCGGGGCCGGGTGCGGCACCGGCGAGCGTCCGTTGACCAGGGTGAGCGGACGGCGCACCGCCATGTCCGCGGACGGCAGCAGCGTGACCACGTCGTGTCCGGCGGCGACGGCGCGCGGTGTGCCCTGGAAATCGGGGCTGGACAGGTCCAGCAGTCGGGAGGGGGAAGAAGGGAGCCAGCGGGCGATCTGGGCCTCGGCGACCGCCCAGTAGAACCGCCAGTAGTCCGAGAGCCGGTCGGAAGCGGCGAACTGCGCAGCCGGTGAACGGGGGCGGTCAGAGGCCGGGGTCGAGGACGGTCGCACGTGCACTCCTCTCCCATCCTTCAAAGGGTCCTACCCGCACTCTGCCATGCCTCACCTCCACCGACAGGGCCGAACGGCGAAGTTCTCACGGAGCAGGACCTTCGTCCACGCCGACGGCGGAATGCGTCCGGGAGCGCCGTTGTTGTGACTCGACACCGCGCCCCGGGACGAGCAGCCGGGGCCTGAAGCGAGACCCCGAGGAGGCGGCCGCCACATGCCGACAGCTGGGTCGTGCCTGGAGCGCGAGGAGACGCGGGCGACGTCACGCGAGGCCGGTGCCCCGGCCCCACCTGTGGGAACGTATCGTTGGGACGATACGGATGTCCCAGTGGGGAACAGCGCGAGGAGGCCGACAGGCTTGGAAATGGGCCAGGAGCAGGAAACAGCCGAGGAGCGCGATCAGCGGTTCGAGAGGGACGTGCTTCCCTTCCTCGACCAGCTCTACTCCGCGGCGCTGCGGATGACCCGGAACCCCGCGGACGCCGAGGACCTGGTCCAGGAGACCTTCGCCAAGGCGTTCGGTTCGTTCCACCAGTTCAAGCAGGGGACGAACCTCAAGGCGTGGCTGTACCGCATCCTCACCAACACCTTCATCAACTCCTACCGCAAGAAGCAGCGTGAGCCGAAGCAGGCCGGGACCGAGGACGTCGAGGACTGGCAGCTCGCCCAGGCCGCGTCGCACTCCGCGGCCGGTCTGAAGTCCGCCGAGGCGGAGGCGCTCGAACACCTCCCCGACAGCGACGTCAAGCGGGCCCTGCAGGAGCTTCCGGAGGACTTCCGGATCGCGGTCTACCTCGCCGATGTCGAGGGGTTCGCGTACAAGGAGGTCGCCGAGATCATGGGGACGCCGATCGGGACGGTCATGTCCCGTCTGCACCGTGGCCGGCGCCAGCTCCGCACGTTGCTGGAGGAGTACGCGGTCGACCGCGGGTTCCTGCCGGCCGCGCGTGCGGCCGAGACGGCGGGTGCGGTGACGGGGTCCGCGGACGCGCGGACCGAGACGGCTGGGTCGGATCGAGGAGACCGGTGATGAGCGCTGGGCACGGCAAGGACAACGAGACCCCGTGCAGCGAGGTCCTCGACAATCTGTACACCTACATCGACGGTGAGCTGGAGGCGGGCAACTACGACGTGGTGCGCGAGCACCTCGACGGTTGCTCCCCCTGCCTCGAGGAGTACGGGCTCGAAGAGGCCGTGAAGAAGCTCGTCGCCAAGCACTGCGGGTGCGACCCCGTCCCGCTCGACCTGCGGGACAAGGTCCTGACCCGGCTGGCCCGGGCACGCAACGAGCAGCTGGCCAAGGAGGCCGGCGCGGAGCCCCCGAACGCGCCTGCCTGAGGCGGGCACACACCACGACGGGCGGCGGTCGAATTGTTCGGCCGCCGCCCTTTCTGTGTTCCGGTGCGGGGGCGGAACGATTTCTGTCCCTGTGTGGCGCGCGTTGGTCCGTTTTGCGACGTTTGTGGGAATTCAGTTCTGCAACTCACCGGGTGGACCCGGTTTTGGTCCGGTGCCCCATTGTCGGAGAGTGCATCCTGGGCCCGGTGACACGCCCGGAGCGCGGTACTCTCTCGAGTCGTGGGCGGGGCGGAATGTTTTTTGCCGAACTTCTTTGTGTCGATTCTGCATGGTTACACATGGTAGTCGCTGCTGATGGCGTTCGTGCCTCCGGAGCGTGAAAGCGGCTCGTTGTAGGGGAACTCCGTCCCCCTGCGCTTGCGCGATCAGTTACGCAGGGTAGCTGTGCAGAATTACGACTTGAATTAGTAATTCCATATGGCGAAAAATACTGGCCGGTTTGGGCGCGGATGGATCACGGTTCGGGTTGGTGGTAATCGTTGCGCTGTGATTGGCCGTTAAACTGGCCTCCATATCCGCCGAATGGGGTAATTTGCGCGGCGTGTTCGGGGGCTAGCCGGTGCGCCGCGCGACAGAGGAAGGAGTTCCGGATGAACGTCGCTTCGATGCTCAGGACGACCACCACTGTGGGTGCCGCGTCCACCTTCAACGGATGGTCCTGGTGGTAGAACAGAACCGGTGAAATCATGACGGTCCGGTCGCCAGTCGGTGGGGGGTGAACACGGGTGCGGGCTCTTCCAGGGGGCGCTCGCGTCTACGTCGGGGTCGTCGTCGTGAGTGCGGCGGCCGTGGTGTTGATCGGTCCCCACGCGGGGATCGACGTGCGGACGCTGGTTCTCCTCGCGGTCCTCTTCGTGGTCGCGGAATCGATCGGGACGGCGGTGCTGCCCGACGTCCGCGCGGGGATCTCCCCGAGTTCCGCGGTCGCGCTGGCCTCGGTGGTCCTGCTGGGGCCGGTCGGGGCCGCGGTGGTCGGGCTCTCCGCCTGCCTCGTGATCCGCCGGCTGGCGGTGGTCAAACGGGCCTTCAACGGGGCGCAGTTCGCGCTCTCGGCCTACGCCGCCGGACTCGTCTACATCATGCTGGGCGGCCCGGTCGGGTCCCCCGGACGGGAGGACTTCCCGGCCGTCCTGGCTCCTTATCTGGCGGCGGTGGCCACCCACACCGTCGTCAACCTCGCGCTCATGAGCGCACTCCTGTGGACCCTCGGGGCGGTCAAGCACCTCAGCCGTGACGTGCTCGGCCGCCGCCCCCTGGCCGTCGTCGAGGTCACCTCGCTCGGTTACCAGATGGTGGGCCTGGCCATCGCGGCCATCTGGTCCGGCGTCGGCGTCATCGCGCCCCTGCTCGTGCTCTTCCCGCTCTTCATCGCCAGGTGGACCTTCACCCAGCAGGCCAACGAGGTCCGCGCCCACGAGGCCACACTCGAGACCCTGTGCCAGGCGGTCGAGACCAAGGACCACTACACGCGCGGCCACTGCATGCGCGTGGCCGAGGGCTCGGCCATGATCGCCCGCGAACTCGGCATGTCCGCCGAACGCGTGCAGAAGATCCGCTACGCCGGGATGCTGCACGACATCGGCAAGCTCGGGGTCCCGACCAAGGTCCTGCAGAAGACCGGCAAGCTCGACGACGACGAGTACGCGGCCATCAAGCTCCACCCCACCCGCGGCTACGAGATCGTCCGCGAGATCGGCTTCCTCGACGAGGCCCTCGCCGGCATCCGCCACCACCACGAACGCCTGGACGGGCGCGGCTATCCCATGGGCCTGGTGGGCATGGAGATCCCCGAGTCGGCGCGGGTCATCAGCGTCGCCGACGTCTTCGACTGCCTGACCTCCACCCGCTCCTACCGCAAGGCCTGGAGCGTGGAGGCCGCCGTCGCCGAGCTCCGCCGCTGCGCCGGCACCCAGTTCGACCCCCGCATGGTCGAGGCCCTGGTCCGCGCGGTCGAACGCGAGGGTTGGCGCACACCCGACATCGAGGAGCCGCCCGGCGGCTGTTACGGCCAGATCGCCACGGCCGGCGCCGGCCCGGGCGACCTCACCGGTCCGGGCGGGCGCGAGTGATGCAGCAGCAGGCGCCCGAGCAGGAGGACTGGACCCGGCGTCCCCTGCGCACCGCCCTGCTCGCCCTGGTCGCGGCCGGTTCCGCCGGCGCCCTGCTGTGGACCGCCCTGACCGGGGTCGAGGAACCCGCCGTCGCCCTCGTCTTCTGCCTGTTCGTCGCCGGCGGCGAGCTGGCCCGCATCACCCTGCCCGGGGACCGCGAGGTCGCCCCGGTCGCCGCCGCCGGGGCGATCAGCTACGCGTTCGTGGTCAGCCTGGGGGAGGGGCCGCTCGAGCACTCCGCCGCCCAGGTCGTGGCGGTCGCAGCGATCGGCGTGCTCATGGGCGAACTCCCGCACGTGGCCGTGGGGCGCGCACCCCGCCCCGAGGACGCCGCGCGCCGCCTGCTGACCGTCATGCTCCTGGCGTGGACCTTCCGTCCCATGGCCGAGGAGCTCTCGCTCTCGGGGCTGTCGGTCACCGCAACCCTGCTCATGCTGGCCCTGGTCAGCGCAGCCTGGCTCCTGGACGCCTGCCTGGCCGCGCTCCTGCGCGCCGAGCGCCTGCGCACCCGCCTGTGGGTCACCGTGCGCGACGAGGTACGCGCCCAGTCCGCGGTCGGCGGTGTCATCGGCGCCGGGGCGGTGCTCATCGCCCTGGCGTGCAGTGTCTCCGGGCTCGTGGGCCTGCTGGTCTTCTCCGCGCCCCTGCTCGTCTCGCACGTGGCCTTCCGCCGGTACGCCGAGATCCGCCGCACCTACCTGGAGACCGTGCGGGCGCTGTCCCGGGTCACCGAGGTCGGCGGTTACGTCGAGAACGGGCACTCGCGCCGGGTCAGCCGCATCTCGCACGCCGTGGCCTGCGAGATGGGTTTCTCCGAGGCCGACCTGCTCAGCCTCGAGTACGCCGCCCTCATGCACGACATCGGCCAGCTATCCCTGAGCGAACCGATCGCGGGCGGCGCGACCGTGCTCGCCTCGCCCCTCGAACAGCGCCGCATCGCCGAGCTCGGGTCCGGCATCATCCGCCAGACCGGGGTGCTCGACACCGTCGCCGAGACCGTGCGCCGCCAGTGCGAACCGGTCGGCGGGGACGGCCGTGCCGGGGATCCCCCGATGGCCAGCCGCATCATCAAGGTCGCCAACGCCTTCGACGACCTCGTCGGTGCCGGGGGAGGCGCCGAACGCCGTGCCGCGGTCGTGGAACGGCTGCGGATGGACGCCGGCACCGAGTACGACCCCGAGGTCGTCGACGCCCTCGCCCGGGTGCTCACGCGACCGTGACGGGGGCCTCCCGCACGCGTGAGAGGGTCGGTCCGACAACACCGAACCGGGGAGGCGCACACCATGGCAGAGATCCGCGCGGAGATGGTCGCCAACATCTTCGAGCTGCAGGTCGGCGAGGGCGACCGTGTCGAGGCCGGCGGCATCCTGCTGCTCCTGGAGTCCATGAAGATGGAGATCCCGGTGCTCACCGAGGACGCGGGGACCGTCACCCGGGTCGCCGTGTCCGAGGGGGACGTGGTGCAGGAGGGCGACCTGCTGGCCGTCGTCGAGTGAGCGCGCACGCCGGAGCCCTCGGGCCCCGGCCGCTCCGCCTCAGTCCGTCGGGGGCCGCAGCCGGGTGACGAACTTGTACCGGTCGCCGCGGTAGAGCGAGCGCACCCACTCGACGGGGTGCCCGTCCCCGTCGAAGCTGTGCTGGCAGTGCAGGACCAGGGGCAGTCCCACGTCCACGCCCAGGAGACGGGCCTCGTTCGGGGTCGCGAGCACCGTCTCGATGGAGGCCTCCGCCTCGGCCAGCGACACGTCGTAGGCGCTGGCCAGGGCCTCGTACAGCGACGCGTAGCGGTCCAGCTGGCGGCGCAGCCCGGGGAAGCGCCGGGCGGCCAGGTGCGCGGTCTCCACGGCCATGGGCTCGCCGTTGGCCAGCCGCAGGCGTTCGATACGCAGCACACGGCCGCCCGACCGGATCGCCAGGAGTTCGGCGAGCTGGTCGTCGGCGTTGATGTAACTCACGTCGAGGATGCGGGTCGCGGGGTGCAGGCCGTGCGCCCGCATCTCCTGCGTGTAACTGGTCAGCTGGAGGATCTGCGCGACCTTGGGCTTGGCCACGAAGGTGCCCTTGCCCTGGATGCGCAGCAGCCGTCCCTCGACGACCATCTCGGTCAGGGCCTGGCGTACCGTCGTGCGCGAGGTGCCGAACTGGGTGGCCAGGGCGCGCTCGGGGGGCACCGGGTTGCCCGCGGGCATCGCCTCGATGAGTTCGAGCAGTTGTTTCTTGACCTGGTAGTACTTGGGCACCCTGGGGTTGCCGTCGACTGTCTGCCGGCCGGTCATCCGTCTCCTCCGCCGCGTCCCGGTCCTCACGCCGCACCCTCGGTCGCCGTGGGCCGGACGGTGGTGCTCCGGGCCCGGTGGGGGAGCCCGTCTCGGCCACCGATTGGTATGGACCACTGGTTGAGTGCGTACCCCTTGAGTATGCCTTCCTTCATGGGATGATTTGTGAGTGCCTCACCTCAGTGATCTCATCAGGCGTCACACGTCACTCAAACAAGCCGACCTGGAGTGGATCTACTCCCTGGTCTCGGACTGGCAGCTGCTGGCCGACCTCTCCTTCGCCGACCTCGTCCTGTGGGTGCGCCTGCGCGGCGACGACGGCTGGGTCGCCATAGCGCAGATGCGGCCCACGACCGGGCCCACCGCCTTCCAGGACGACCTGGTGGAGACGGTCCTGCGCGACGACATGAAGGACGTCGACCCTCGCTCGGCCCCCAGGGTCGTGGGGCGCAGGGCGCTCATCGACCGCGCCTGGGAGGAGGGGCGCATCTGCCGCGACGGAGACCCCGACTGGTCCGGCGGGGTCCCGGTGCGCGAGGAGACCGTCCCGGTGCGCCGCGAGGGACGCCTCATCGGGGTGATCCAGCGCAGTACCAACCTCAGCTCGGCCCGCACCCCCAGCCGCCTGGAGCTGACCTACCTGCAGAGCGCCGGCGACCTCGCCCAGATGATCGCCGAGGGCGCCTTCCCGTTCAGCGACCAGGGCCCGCTCATGGTCCGCTCGCCCCGCGTCGGCGACGGGCTCCTGCGCCTGGACCAGAACGGCGAGGTCGTCTACGCCAGTCCCAACGCGCTCTCCGCCTACCGCCGCCTGGGCCTGACCGCCGACCTCGTGGGCGGCCGCCTGGACCGCACGACCCTGGAACTGGCGGCCCCGGGGGAGGCCCGTGACGAGAACCTCACCTACACCGCCAGCGGGCGCGCCCCGCAGGAGGCCGAGGTCGAGGCGCGCGGGGTCACCGTCCAGCTGCGGTCCATACCGCTGGTCATCGACGGGGTGCGCATCGGTGCGCTGGTGATGGTCCGCGACGTCACCGAGTTGCGGCGCCGCGAACGCGAACTCATGACCAAGGACGCGACGATCCGGGAGATCCACCACCGGGTCAAGAACAACCTGCAGACCGTCGCGGCGCTGCTGCGCCTGCAGGCCCGGCGCCTGGACGTGCCCGAGGCGCGCACCGCCTTGGACGAGGCCGTGGGGCGTGTGGGATCGATCGCGATCGTGCACGAAATGCTCTCGCACACCCCCGACGAGGTCGTGGATTTCGACGACATCGCCGACCGGGTCATGCAGATGGCCGCGGAGGTCTCCTCGACCAAGGGGGCGGTGATCCCGCGCAGGATCGGCGGGTTCGGGCTGCTCAACGCGCTGGTGGCCACACCGTTGTCGATGGTGCTGGCGGAGCTGGTGCAGAACGCCGTGGAGCACGGCCTGGGGCAGGGCCCCGGACAGATCGAGGTGCGGGTGCGCCGCTACGACGCGGGTCCGGGGTTCCCGGGTTCGAGCCGTCTGGAACTGGCGGTCTCCGACGACGGCGGCGGGCTTCCGGAGGACTTCGACCTGGAGGGCACCAAGAGCCTGGGGCTGCAGATCGTCCGGACCCTCATCGTGGGCGAGCTCGGGGGGTCGCTGGAGATCGAGCCGAAGGAGGGCGGAGGGACCGAGGTGGCGATCAGGTTGCCGCTGGAGAGGGAGGACGAGGAGGTCCCCCGCAGGTAGGGCGGCCGGTCCGGCCGTCCTTCGCCCTGCCGAGGTGGGGGATGAGGGTCCCCGCTGCGCCGGGCGGGGGCCTTCCGTGTTTCAGTAGGTACGGGCCATCGTGCGTCGGCCGGCACCGCGCTTGCGGAGCGCGCGGCGCTCCTCCTCGCTGGTGCCGCCCCAGACGCCGCCGTCCTGTCCGCTCTCGAGGGCCCACTGCAGGCAGGCGGAGCTGACGGGACAGCGCCCGCACACCGCCTTGGCCTCCTCGATCTGGATCAGGGCGGGGCCGAAGTTGCCGATGGGGAAGAAGAGCTCCGGGTCTTCGTCACGGCAGGCTGCGTCGTGGCGCCAGTCCATGCGGTCCACTCCTCACGGTGAGGCGATCGGGGGTTGTGAAGGGATTCACGATCGATCGTGTGTGCGTGCGCGGATGTGCATCGGGAGCCCGGCGGGCCGGACCCGCCGGTGAATTCCTCGAGGTGTTTCGGAGGTTCACCCCACGACCGTGTGGGGGCGCCCAAGTTAACTCGCCCGTAACTCGAGGCGATATCTTGAGCGTGGCAGGGTTCAACGACCCATGCAAGAGGTCCCGAGGCCAAAGGTCCTGATCACGGTGTCGCATGCGTCACAGTGGTCCGGAATTCGTTCTCCCGGTGCAATTAGCAGACGATTCGTAACGCTTTCGGTAGCGACCGGCAGTTGACCTGTTCGCGGTCTCCCAGGTATTCACCGTCGATCTGGAACGCCCGCGGATGGTCGGACGTGATCGTCAGCGAAGCCTCGTCGTGCCAGGTCAGATACCCTTCGCCTTCCTCGGGCAGGCCTTTGGGGAAGAACATCTGCGACAGAATCCACCCGGTCACCGCGGTCGAGGAGTGCGTCAACGCGAAAGCGTCGAGACCCAACTCGAAACGCGACGCCGGGGTCGGCTGCAACGGCAGTGCACCCGCGTAGGTCCATGGGGACGTGTTGGTGACCAGCGCGAAATACACGTTGTCGCGAGAGGTTCCCCCGCCCGACACGGTGAGTGACGGATCGCGGATATCGCCCTGGAAGAAGAGCTTCATCGCCACTTCCGCGTACAGCGCCGGTGTGGCCCTGCGGCCGTTGCCGCGTTCGTCCTCGACGCGCTGCACGACGTCGGCGTCCCAGCCGAACCCGGCACAGAACGTGAAGTAACGGTCGGCCATGCCGTCGTCGACGAGGCCCAGACCGATCTCGCGCTCACTGCCCTCCCGCAGCGCCCTCAGGACCGTGCCGGTGGCCTCGACCGGGTCGCCGGGCACCCCCAGGGAACGGATGAAGACGTTCGCGCTGCCGCCGGGCAGGACCGCGTACCGCGGGCGGGGCAGGTGGGAGGGCGCCTCGAGCAGGCCGTTGACGACCTCGTTCACGGTGCCGTCACCGCCCAGGCTGATCACCAGGCGGTATCCGTGCTCGGCCGCGGACCGCGCGAGCTCGCGCGCGTGGTCGCGGTGGGTGGTCACGATCGTGGTCAGGTCCAACTCCGAACGGAGGGCACCCTCGATGACCTCCTGCGACCGGGAAGTGGTCGTGGTCGCTTTCGGGTTGACGACGAAGAGGGCACGCACCCGGCCAGTGTAGGGGCACCCCGGGCACGCGGATAGGCTCGGAGGGTGTCTTCGCGTCCCTTCACCATCACCATCGCCGCCGTCCTCCAGGCCCTGATCGGCCTGGGCGCAGGGCTGGCCGGCCTCTACAGCTTCTACGCGGCCGTCACCGGGCAGGTCAACGACGTCATGTCCGCGGTCCCGCTGGCCGCCGCCGGCCTCGGTGTCGGAGCGCTGCTGGTGTTCGTCGCCCACGGCCTCTGGCAGCTCAACGACTGGGCCCGCACCCCGGTCTTCGTCACCCAGCTCTTCCTCGCGGTGATCGCCTACTACATGTTCACCGGCGAGCAGTACGGTGCCGCGGCCCTGTTCGGCGCCACCGCGGTCGCCGCCGGCGCGGCGGTGCTGTCCCCGCCCACGACCGCGGCCCTGTTCCCCGTCGAGGAACCGCAGAAGAAGAAGCGCTGACCCGCTCCCGGGCGACCACGGGGACACGCGAGGACGCGCGCCTCACACACGCGCCGGGCGGGCGCCGGTAACCAGGGTGCATGCCCGAGACCAGCCGCCCGCGTTCCGGGGACCGCCGGTGAACGGCCCCCGCCGCCTCCTCGCCGGGATGCGCGAGGCCGCGGAGCACACACCCGCCCGACGCGACCGCTACATCGACCTCCTGCGCGCCCTGGCCATCGTGCTCGTCGCGGTCGGGCACTGGCTCATGGTCGTGGTCGAGACCGGCGACGGCATCGACGGCGGCAACGCCCTGGCCGATCTTCCCTGGGCCGAACCCCTGACGTGGTTCTTCCAGGTCATGCCGGTCTTCTTCCTCGTGGGCGGGTACTCGCACGCCGCCTCGCTGGCCTCGCACCGGCGCAAGGGCGGTGACACGACCGGATGGTTGCTGGGGCGCACCGACCGTCTCCTGCGCCCCACGACCCTGTTCCTGTGCCTGTGGTGGGCGGCCGCGTTCGGAGCGGTCTCGCTGGGCGCGGACCCCACGATCGTCGGCCTCGCGGTCTGGGCGGCCACCATCCCCCTGTGGTTCCTCACCGCCTACCTGGCCGTGGTGCTGCTCGCCCCCGCGCTGTACGCACTGCACCGCAGGTTCGGTGCGGCCGTGCCCGCGGTCCTGGTCGGCCTCGTCGCCGTGCTCGACCTGCTGCGCCTCGGGTCCGGCGTCCCGGTGGTGGGGGAGGCCAACCACCTGCTGGTCTGGATCGCGCTGCACCAGTGCGGGTTCGTGCTGTACGACCACCCCGGGGCCGGGCGGCCCGCACCGTGGTCCGGGCTCACCGTGCTCGGGCTCGCCCTGCTGTGCGCGCTGACCGTGTTCGGCCCTTACCCGGTGAGCATGGTCGACGTGCCCGGCGCGGAGATGGGCAACGCCTCACCGCCCAGCCTCGCGCTGCTCGTGCTCGGCCTCACCCAGACGTGCCTGGCGCTGTCCCTGGCCGGGCCGGCCCGGCGCCTGCTGCGCGCCGGCGGGCCCTGGACCGCCGTGGTCGGCGTCAACACGGTCGTTCTGACCCTGTTCCTCTGGCACATGAGCGCCGCGATCCTCGCCGGGGTCCTCCTGTACGGGACGGGGCTGCTGCCGCAACCGCCCGTGGGGTCGGCCGAGTGGCTCCTGCTCCGGGTGCCGTGGGTCCTCGGGGTGAGTGCGGTGATGATCGTACTGCTGGCGCTCCTGGGGCCCGTGGAAGCACGGACGGGGCCGTCGGGGGCCGGTCGGCGGGCCGGGAGGCTCAGGGGTGTCGGTGCGGCACTGAAGGGCCGCACGGTCGTGGTCTGGTGTGCGCTCCCCGCGGCGTTCGCGGGTTTCGCCTGGTGCGCCCTCGCGGGGCCGGGGATGCACGGGGCGGGGGCGCTGCCCACCGCCGGGTTCGTCCTCTACCTGGGGGCGGCGGCCGTGCTGCGCGAGGCCAGGCGGTCGGTGGCACGGGACACCGGACGGGGATGACCCCCGGCGGCCGCCCCTGGGCGACCGCCGGATGCCGGGTCAGTCGTCCGTGGTCAGCGCCTGCCGGAGCTGGGCGAGCGTACGCGCCAGCAGCCGGGAGACGTGCATCTGCGATATGCCCAGTTCCTGGGCGATCTGCGACTGAGTCATGTTGCCGAAGAAGCGCAGCAGCAGGATGCGCTTCTCCCGCGGCGGCAGCTGCTCCAGGAGCGGCTTGAGCGACTCCCGGTACTCCACCCCCTCCAGGGACTCGTCCACGATGCCCAACGAGTCGGCGACGGCGGGAGCGTCCTCGTCCCCGCTGTCCGGGGCGTCCAGCGACACCGTGGAGTAGGCGTTGGCGGACTCCAGGCCCTCCAGCACCTCCTCCTCCGACATGTTGAGATGGCTCGCGAGCTCCGCGACCGTCGGCGAACGCCCCTCCCTCTGGGACAGGTCGCTGACGGCCTTGGTGAGCGAGAGCTTCAGCTCCTGGAGGCGACGGGGAACCCGCACCGCCCAGCCCTTGTCACGGAAGTGACGCTTGATCTCACCGACGATCGTGGGCGTGGCGTAGGTCGAGAACTCCACACCCCGGTCCAGATCGAAGCGGTCGATGGACTTGATGAGACCGATCGTCGCGACCTGGGTGAGATCGTCCAGCCACTCGCCGCGGTTGCGGAACCGGCGGGCCAGGTACTCCACCAGAGGGAGGTGGAGCTCCACGAGCTCGTCACGGATCCGTCGCCGCTCCGGTGACTCCGGGTCGAGTTCACTCAGGCGCTCGAACAACTCTCTGGCGCGTGCCCGGTCGGGCACCGCGTGTTCGGTCTTGGCTGTCAGAGCGGGCCCCCTTTCGCTCACGTCGGCTCCAGTGTGCCGCGACGCTTGTACAGAACGATGTAGACGCGGTCGTCAGGGCCGACTTCGGCGTCGACGTCACCCGCGAGCGCGGACAGGACCGTCCACGCGAACGTGTCGCGGGCGGGGAGGCGTCCGTCGGCGGTCAGCACCGACACGGAGATGCGCATCCCCTCGGGGGTGAGTTCGAATTCGGTGGTCAGTTCTGTGCCGGGCAATGCCTGGGAGAGCAGCATCGCGCAGGCCTCGTCGACGCCGATCCTCAGGTCCTCGATCTCGTCGAGGGTGAAGTCGAGTCGCGCGGCGAGTCCCGCCGTCGCCGTCCGCAGTACGGACAGGTAGGCGCTGTCCGCGGGCATATTGACGGTGACAGCGTCGCGGACACCGGCCGCGTCGGCCGTGGGCACGGCGGTTTCTTCGGTCACGTCCCTCCTTCGGGGGGCGAGGTTGCCGCTTGAGAGCAATGTATCTCGTTTCACCCTGCCACTGGCGCAGGGCGGAGCAGATCGTGTCCGCACGGCGACGTACGAACACGAGACGAACGGTCGCCGTCAGTCATCGGAAGTACCCAGTGCGTCCAGTGCGTCGCCGTCCAGCCGGCGTACCGTCCAACCGTCCATCGGCACCGAGCCGAGGGACTCGTAGAAACGGATGGCGGGTGTGTTCCAGTCCAGGACACTCCACTCCAGCCGGCGGTAACCGCGTTCCACACAGATGCGGGCGAGGTTGCGCAGCAGAGCGGACCCGTGGCCCAGCGCCCGGTGTTCGGGACGCACGTAGAGGTCCTCCAGGTGGATCCCGTGCCGGCCCGTCCACGTGGAATACGTCAGGAACCACAGAGCGAACCCGGCCGTGACGGGCGCACCGTCGTCGCCGGTGTGCTCGGCCACGTGCGCGAAGACCGCCGGGGCCTCCCCGAACAGAGCCCGGTGCAGGTCCCCCTCGGTGGCCACGACCGCGTCCGGTTCCTTCTCGTACTCGGCCAACTCCCCGATGAGCCGATGGATCTCGGGGACGTCGTCGGGGCGGGCGGGGCGGATCAAACGGATCACCTTGGTCAAGGGCGGAATGTGTCGGTCCCTGCCAGCCTATGCGCAGGCCGGCGCCGCCCCGCGGCCCGAGACGGTCAGGGCCGGTGCGCGACCACACGTTCGATCGTCCCCAGCATCAGCCGGTCGTGGTGCCCCACACGGAAACCCGCCTCCACCGCGACCTCGCGCGGCAGTCGGCGGGGGTTGCGGCGGCGCTGCTCGACGAGGCGGAACGGCAGACGGGCCCGGCCGATGCGGTCGACCATGAGCAGGCGTCCCCCGGGCTCCAGGACCCGGTACATCTCCCGCATGGCCGCCGCCTGGTCGTCGACCGCGCCCAGTGTGAGTGTGCACATGACCGTGTCGAAGGAGCGGTCGGGGAAGTCGAGGTCCTGCACGTCACCCACGAGGAAACGGCCCGGCAGCGCCAGCTCGGCGGCGTGCTCACGGGCCCGCTCGATCTTGGCGGGGTCGGTGTCGATCGCGGTCAGCCGCACCTGCGGCGGGTAGAAGGGCAGGTTGCGCCCGGAACCCACACCCACCTCGAGGGTGCGCCCGCGCGCGCCCGCGCACAGCAGTTCCCTGGTCCGGTGCAGGACCGGCCCGGGAACGCGTTCGCCGTGGTCCTGCCGGTCGGCCGGGTCCACCCGGTGCCTGCGCTCCGAACGCGATGCCATGCCACTCCTGGAAAGGGGATGTCCACACCATG
Source organism: Nocardiopsis coralli (assembly GCF_014892575.1). Classification (GTDB taxonomy): domain Bacteria; phylum Actinomycetota; class Actinomycetes; order Streptosporangiales; family Streptosporangiaceae; genus Nocardiopsis; species Nocardiopsis coralli. Next base: position 152,459 of record NZ_JADBGI010000011.1, read on the forward strand.
ACTCTGGGTCCCCTGCGTCTCCTGGTCAAGAGCGGCACGGCGGGTGATCGCCGGGGGCGCGTGCGTGTCAGGCCACGGTCGAGACCATGATCAGGAGCACGACGAGCGAGAACGCAGCGCCGAGCCGCTGCGCCATGTACCAGGCGTCGCTGGGCTCGTTCTTCTCGGGGTTCTTGTACTGCCAGGCCGACAGATGCCAGAGCAGTTGGGGGCGGATGATGATGGCGAGGCACATCAGCGACGCGAGCGCGACGAGCAGGTACAGGCCGGCCATGGGGGAGCCTCCTCGTTCCGGTCGGGCAGGGATGCGGAAGACCGCTACGGGTACTGACGCGACACGGGTGCACAGGGTTCGGTTCTCGGGGCAGATGTGGAGCAGGTCACCCGAGGTGCGCAGGGCCCCGCACACGCCCGTGTGCGGGGCCCTGGGAGGGTGCAGGAAGGAGCACCCGTGTGAGGCGGTCCGGCCTCAGAAGAGCACCTTGGACAGGAACGCCTGGGTGCGCTCGTGCTGCGGGTCGTTGAGGACCTCCACCGGGGAACCGGACTCAACGATCGCGCCGTCGTCCATGAACACCAGGGAGTCGCCGACCTCGCGTGCGAACCCCATCTCGTGGGTGACCACGATCATCGTCATGCCGTTCCGGGCCAGGTCGCGCATGACGTCCAGGACCTCGCCGACCAGCTCCGGGTCGAGGGCGCTGGTGGGCTCGTCGAACAGCATGAGGCTCGGCTCCATCGCCAGCGCGCGGGCGATCGCCACACGCTGCTGCTGGCCACCGGAGAGCTGCTCGGGGTAGAAGTCGGCCTTGTCCGGCAGGCCCACCCGCTCCAGCAGTTCCCTGCCGCGTTCGGTCGCCTCGGCCTTGGGGACACGGTTGACCTGGACCGGCGCCTCGATGATGTTGCCCAGCGCGGTCAGGTGCGGGAACAGGTTGAAGCGCTGGAAGACCATGCCGATGTCGCTGCGCTGTGCGGCGATCTCGTGGTCGCGCAGTTCGTAGAGCCGCCCGCGCTTCTGCCGGAAGCCCATGAGCTCGCCGTTGACCCACAGGCGGCCCGCGGTCAGCTTCTCCAGGTGGTTGATGCACCGCAGGAACGTGGACTTGCCCGAACCGGACGGCCCGACCACGCACATGACCTCACCGCGGCGCACCTCCAGGTCGATGCCCTTGAGCACCTCCAGGCGGCCGAAGCTCTTGTGCACGTTCTCCGCCACGACCAGGGCGTCGGACGGCAGCTCCGCGCCCTCCGTGGTCTCGATGACGGCCTCGTTCTTCTCGCTCATCAGTGGGCCCCTCCGACCGTGCGGATCCTGGCGCCGCGCTGCTCGGGGTTGAACCGGCGCTCGATGAAGTACTGGCCGACCATCAGCACGCTCGTTGCGGCCAGGTACCAGAGGCAGGCCGCGACCAGCATCGGGAAGATCTGGTACGTGCTCGTGCCGATGGCCTGGAGCTGGTAGAACAGCTCGATCGTCACCGGCACGTACGCCAGCAACGCGGTGTCCTTGAGCATCGCGATGGTCTCGTTGCCGGTCGGCGGGATGACCACGCGCATGGCCTGCGGCAGGGTGATGCGGCGCAGGATCTTGCCGCGGCTCATGCCCAGCGCCTGGGCCGCCTCGGTCTGGCCCTTGTTCACCGACTGCAGGCCGGCGCGGATGATCTCGGCCATGTAGGCGCCCTCGGACAGCGACAGCGCCAGGAGACCGGCCATGTACCCGCTCAGGACGGTGCGCACGTCGATCTCGAAGAAGCGGGCGTCGCCCTCCAGGCCCAGCAGCGGCATCCAGTAGTTGTCGAACGGCAGCCCGATGTGGATGGTCGAGTACAGGATCGCCAGGTTGCCGAAGAGCACGGCGAGGACGAGCCGGGGCACGCCGCGGAAGAACCACGTGTACAGCCAGGAGACGGTGACCAGCACGGGGTTGCCGGACAGGCGCATGACCGCGAGCAGGATGCCCAGCAGGATGCCGATGATCATCGAGAGCACGGTCGCGCTGAGGGTCACCCCGACACCGCGCAGCACCGGCTCGGAGAACATGTTCTCCCACATGAACGGCCAGTTGAAGGCGTCGTTCGTGAACAGCATGTGCACGAACATCGCGGCGAGGACCAGGACGACACCCGCGGCGACCCACCGTTCCGGGTATCGGACGGGGACGGCGGCGATCGGTTCGGCGGGGCGGCTCGGCTGCGGGTTGTCCGGTGCCGGGCCCTCCGCCGGTTCGGTCGGTGTGGACACAGATCGGTCTTTCACTCGTGCGCTCGGCGGTGGGCCGCCGAGCGCTGGACGGGAGAAGGGCGGGCGCCGGGTACGCGCCCGCCCGGAGCCGGGGGAGGGGGATGGAGCGGGGCCGGAGGGGAACCGGTGTTACTCGTCGACGTCGGGGTTGAGCTCGGCGGAGTCGACGGCGCCGACGTCGATGCCCCACTCCTCGAGGATCTCCTCGTAGGTGCCGTTCTCCATGATCGTGTTGAACGCCTCGGCGAGCTCCTCGGCCAGCTCGGTGTCGTCCTGGTGCATCACGATGCCGTAGGGGGCGGCGTCGTACTGGTCGCCGATGAACTCGAGGACACCCTCGCCGGTCTGCTCCAGGGCGTAGGCGGAGGTGGGCATGTCCGCGAGGGAGGCGTCGTTGACACCGGAGACGACGGTCTCGGTGGCCTGCGGCTGGTTCGGGAACTTCTCGATGGTGATCGGGTCGTCGCCGTCCTCGACACAGGCCTCGCTGCGGGCCTCGATGTCGTCGTCGTGCGTGGTGCCGGTCTGCACCGCGATCCGCATGCCGCAGGCGTCGTCCGGGTCGACGTCCTCGGGGTTGCCCTCCTGGGCGAACCACTGCGTCCCGGAGGAGAAGTAGCCGACCATGTTGACCTGCTCCATGCGCTCCTCGGTGATGGTGAAGGAGGAGGAACCCATGTCGTAGTTGCCGGAGTCCACGCCCATGATGATGCGGTCGAAGTTGGCGGGCTCCCAGTCGGCCTGCATGTCCATCTCGGCCAGCGCGGCCTCGAGGAGCTCGACGTTGAAACCGAGCACGGTCTCGCCGTCGGTGTCCAGGTACTCGCCGGGCGGGTACTCGGCCTCGACACCGATGGTGACGGTCTCGCCGGAGGCCTCGTCCGCCTCGCCCTCGCTGCCGCAGCCGGCCAGGACCAGGGCGGCGGTCAGGGGGAGGGCACCGAGGGCGTAACGGCGCGATGATCGCGTACGCAGGGCCATGTGCGGTCTCCTTCTTCCTTCTTCATGAAGTGACTGGTCGGAGACGATTGAGGGGTCCACCGCCCAGGTCTGTGCGACATTCGGGACATAACGGTAATCGTCGGTGCCGCCTCATCCTGCACACCCGCGATTTTCCTCGGATCACCGTTGTGAGAGGATTGGGTAACGGGTCATCCCCGACTGATGAGGCGGCCGCGCAGTACTCGCATAGGAGTCCGGCGAAGCACGACTCCCCGGCGACATCACCGGTCATGGCCGACCGGCGCCGGAGGAGCTCCCCTAGCACCCCACGTCTTCGCACGCAGGCCGCGTTCCATCCACCACCGCCCGCCGTCATGGCCGACGGAAGGCGGCAGTACAGACCTGAAGGGTTTGAGTGAGTTGACCACCGTTTCGCGTACCCAGAACCCGGATAACTCCGCCGCGCAGCGTGACGAGGACCCGGCCTTCGCCCTGCACCGGGGCGGCAAGCTGCACGTGAACTCGTCCGTCGACGTCAACGACCACGAAGGGCTCTCCCTGGCCTACACGCCCGGGGTCGCCCGTGTCTGCGACGCCATCGCCGACGAGCCCGAGCTCGTCGACACCTACACGTGGAAGAGCAACCTGGTCGCCGTCGTCACCGACGGCACCGCCGTTCTGGGCCTGGGCAACATCGGCCCCGAGGCCTCCCTGCCGGTCATGGAGGGCAAGTCCCTCCTCTTCAAGCAGTTCGCGGGTGTCGACTCCGTCCCGATCGCGCTCACCTGCAGCGACGTGGACGAGTTCGTCGAGACCGTCGCGCGCATGTCGCCCTCCTTCGGCGGGATCAACCTGGAGGACATCGCCGCCCCGCGCTGCTTCGAGATCGAGGCACGCCTGCGCGAGCGCCTCGACATCCCCGTCTTCCACGACGACCAGCACGGCACCGCGATCGTGACCGTCGCCGCCCTGCAGAACGCCGCCCGCCTGAGCGGGCGCAGCCTGGCCGACCTCCGAGCCGTCGTCTCCGGCGCCGGCGCCGCGGGTGTCTCGGTCACCAAGATGCTCGTCGACGCGGGCATCGGCGACATCGCCGTCGCCGACTCCAAGGGCCTGATCCACGAGGGCCGCGACGGGCTCACCCCCGTCAAGCGCGAGCTGGCCGGGATCAGCAACAAGGCCGGGCTGACCGGCTCCATCGAGTCCGCCCTCGAGGGCGCCGACGTCTTCATCGGGCTCTCCGCCGGGGAGGTCGGTGAATCGGTCGTGTCCACCATGGCCGAGGACGCCATCATCTTCGCGATGGCCAACCCCAACCCCGAGGTGCACCCCGACGTCGCGCGTAAGTACGCCGGTGTCGTGGCGACCGGGCGCAGTGACTTCCCGAACCAGATCAACAACGTGCTGGCCTTCCCCGGGATGTTCCGTGGCGCGTTCGACGCCGGCGCCAGCGACATCACCGAGAACATGAAGCAGGCCGCCGCGCGTGCGCTGGCCGACCTCGTCGGGGACGACCTGTCCGCCGACTACGTCATCCCCAGCGCCTTCGATTCGCGGGTCGCGCCCGCCGTCGCGCGGGCCGTGGCCGAGCAGGCGCGCGCCGACGGCGTCGCCTGACCCACCACGCACGAGGGCGGGGCCGGTTCCGACCGACCCCGCCCTTCTTCTGTCACCGCTCGCGCCACGGGGGACGTGTCCGAGTGGTCACGGCGAAAGTCCGGGTGGCCCGAACTCCTCGATGAGCCCGATGAGGGCCTCGCGCAGATCGGCGACGGCGGATCCGGGGTCGTCTCCCACCCCGTGGGCACCGCCCCGGGGTGGAGTTCTGCGTGGGCGCACCACACCCCGTCTTCGTCCTGCTCGACGGCGTACTCGACGTGCGGGGTCTGGGACATGCACGCTCCTCCTGTCTGTGCGCCTGATGACAGGCTCGCACGAGAGCGGGAGGGTGTGTGCCTTCGTGCGGGGCGGTCGTACACCGGTGCGGGCACACGTGAAGGCCCGGGAGGCGCGCCCCCGCGTCGCCTCCCGGGCCCCTGTGCAGTGCGGGGGTCAGTCCCCCTTGGTGGGCTCGCCGTCCTCGTCGACGGCGGCGCCCCACGGGTCTCCGTCCGCGCCCGTTTCGCGGGGACGGTCGTCCCGGGCTGCCTCCGGTTCCGGGGCCGGGTCCTCGGAACCGCCGCGCGGCGGGCCCCAGGAACGCACGTCCCGGCGGATGACCTCGACGGTCTCGTCGAGGATGCGCCGCAGGTCGCCGGCGGCCGCGCCGCCGACACTGCCGGCCTCGCGCACCACGTCCCGCACCCGGTCGCTGAAGTCGCGCAGCTCCCGGTCGAACGCGTGGCTCCCCGAGCTGCCCCTGTCGTCGCCGGAGGCCTGCTCACCGTCGGAGCCCTCCTCACGGTCGGCGGACCGCTCCTCCCCGGAGGGCCCTTCGTTCTCCTGCGAGCCCCGCCAGGACGAGCCCAGGTTGCTGAACGAGCGGGTGAAGCGCACCCACTCCTCGGTCAGGCTCGGGCCCTGCCGCTCGGAGCCCCGGTCGTCGGAACCGCGCTCCCCGTCGGGCTGCTCGGGTCCGGAACCCTGCTCGGGCCCGGAACCGTCGGCGTTCCCTTCCTCACGGCGGGCCTGGGAGAACTTGAGCTCCTCCCGCAGCGAGCTGATCGTGGCGCGCACGTCCTGCTTCACCGCACGGGCGATGTCGCGCACCGAGTCGGTGATCTCCTGCTCCAGGTCGTCGAGGTCGCTCTCGCGCTCGCGCAGCTCCTCACGCCCCTTGTCGGTGAGGCGGTAGACCTTGCGGCCGCCCTCCTCGGTGTGCGTGACCAGGCCCTCCTCCTCAAGGCGGGCCAGCCGCGGGTAGATCGTGCCGGGGGAGGGCGAGTACACGCCCAGGAACCGGTCGCGCAGCAGGCTGATGATCTCGTAGCCGTGCCGGGGGCTCTCGTCCAGCATCTTGAGCAGATACAGGCGGAGTCTGCCGTGGCCGAAGATGGTGCTCATTCAGGCCCCCTCGGGGATCGCCGCGGGTGCCTCGGGCGCACGCCGCAGCAGGGCGGTGCGTCCGGACACGGTGGTGGTGGAGATGGAGGCGGGGTCGACGCCCATACCGATCGCGCCGCTCAGCGCGTTGCGGGCGGTCGCGGTCTTGCGGTCGAGCCCGAAGTCGGAGTCCAGGTTCCCGGTGACCGAACGCAGTTCCGCCGAGGCCGAGGTCTCCGCGGGCACCCGCAGGGCGATCTCGCCGGAGACCGTCTTGAGCCGCACCTTCGCCGAGGGGGTGAGGTCCGAGTCGGCCAGGATCTGACCCGACGCGGTGTTGGCCCGCAGCGACGACAGCCGCCCGCCGGCCACCGCGATGCGCCCGCTCGCGCTGTTGAAGGTCAGGCTGCCGCCCGGCCCGCGCACCGACACGTCGGCCGAGGCGGTGTTGATGTCGGTGTCGCCGGAGACGTCGTCGAGGGTGACCTCGCCCGTCCCGGTCTTGATGTTGGTCCGCGAGGTCAGCCCCGCCGCCACGACCGGCGCGCTCGCGGTGGTGACCTCGACGGGGCACTGGGACGGGACCCGCAGGTTGACCGTGGCCCTGCGCGAACCCACGCCCTTGTAGTTGCCGAGCTGCACCGGCTTGAGCCGGTCGAGCAGTCCCTGCGCGGTGAGGTCCTCGTAGTGGATGGTGAGGATGCCCGCCTCCTGGGAGACCGTGACCGGCTCGCCGACCACGTCGGTGATCTCGAAGGTCACGGGGTCGTCCGTGGGCAGGATGTTGACGTGGCCGCCGATGATCCGGACGCGCAACGCGACGATGCCGTCCAGGGTCTGGGTCGTCGGCCTGTCGACGGTCCAGTGTGACATCTGAGAGATCCCTTCGCTCGCTCCGTGCCCTTCACGATATGTCGCGAGTGGGGTGAACTCAAGATATGTCGTGGATCCTGGGGGCACGGTCCGGGGCACCTCGGGGGTGCCTCGGGGACGACCCCGAACAGGGCCGCGGACCAGGACCCCGGACACACGGAAGGGGCCCGGGCCCGCGTGCTGCGGACCCGGGCCCCTCGGCCGGTACTGCCTACTCGTCGTCCTCGTCTTCCAACCGGGCCAGCCAGGTGGCCAGGCGGTCGACCGGGGTCTCGAACTCGGGGTTCAGGTCGGTGAACACCCGCAGCTGCTCGGAGAGCCAGGCGAAGCTGAACTCCTCGTCACCGCGGCGGTTCTCCAGTTCCTCGATCCCACGATCCGTGTAATACATGTACCTCTTTTTACGGCCTCGCAAGCTCGGCCGGGGCTGCGGGCGTCGGAAGCCGGGATGCTTCGGCCTCGTCTGCGCCTGGCGCGCGTTCCTCGCTCTCGGCTTGACTCGTCCTGCTGCGACCCGGCACGCCCTTCGCGCTTTTTACGGCGTGGCAGGCTCGGCCGGGGCTGCGGGCGGTGGAAGCCGGGATGCTTCGGCCTCGTCTGCGCCTGGCGCGCGTTCCTCGCTCTCGGCTTGACTCGTCCTGCAGCGACCCGGCACGCCCTTCGCGCTTTTTACGGCTTGGCAGGCTCGGCCGGGGCTGCGGGCGTCGGAAGCCGGGATGCTTCGGCCTCGTCTGCGCCTGGCGCTCGTTCCTCGCTCTCGGCTTGACTCGTCCTGCAGCGACCCGGCACGCCCTTCGCGCTTTTTACGGCTTGGCAGGCTCGGCCGGGGCTACGGGCGTCGGAAGCCCGTGCGCCCGTAGCCCCGGCGGGAGCACTTACTCGGCGGGCGGGAACACCGTGTCCACCAGGGCCCGCTGCTCGGCCTCGTGCCGCTTGGCCGAACCGGCGGCCGGCGACGAGGAGGCCGGACGCGAGATCCGGGTGAACGGACGGTCGAGCTGCTCGGAGAAGACCAGCGCGACGAAGGGCCAAGGACCCATGTTCGCCGGCTCCTCCTGCACCCACAGGACCTCGCCCGCGTTCGGGAAGGACTTGAGCTGCTCGCGGATCTCCTCGATCGGCAGCGGGTAGAGGCGCTCGGCGCGGATGATCGCCGTGTGCTTGTCCCCGCTGGCCTTCCGGGCCGCGTCCAGGTCGTAGTAGATCTTGCCCGAGCACAGCACGACGCGGCGGACCTGGTCCGGCTCGATCGAGTCGTCGCCGATCAGCGGCTCGAAGTGGCCGTCGGTGAAGTCGGCGGCGGCCGAGACGGCGGCCTTGTTGCGCAGCAGCGACTTGGGCGTGAACACCACGAGCGGGCGCTCCAGCGGCGACTTGGCCTGCCAACGCAGCAGGTGGAAGTAGCTCGCCGGGTTGCTCGGGTTGGCCACCGTCATGTTCTCCTGAGCGCACTGCTGCAGGAACCGCTCGATGCGGGCCGACGAGTGGTCCGGGCCCTGGCCCTCGTAGCCGTGCGGCAGCAGCAGGGTCACGCTGGAGCGCTGGCCCCACTTCTGCTCACCGGCGCTGATGTACTCGTCGATGATGGTCTGGGCGCCGTTGACGAAGTCGCCGAACTGCGCCTCCCACATGACCAGCGACTCGGGCCGGGTCAGGGAGTAGCCGTACTCGAAGCCCAGCGCCGCGTACTCGCTCAGCAGCGAGTCGTGCACGTGGAACTTCGTGGTGCCGTTGTCGAACTGCTTGAGCGGCGTGTAGGCCTCGCCGGTCTCGCGGTCCATGATCGTGGCGTGGCGCTGGGTGAACGTACCGCGGCGGCTGTCCTGACCGATCAGGCGCACCGGGTGGTCGTCCAGCAGCAGCGAACCGAAGGCCAACAGCTCACCGGTGGCCCAGTCGATGGTGTCCTTCTCGACCATCTGGGCGCGGCGCGTGAGCTGCGGGGCCAGACGCGGGTGCGCCGTGAAGCCCTCGGGCAGGCTGACCTGCGTGTCGATGATCCGCTTGACGGTCTCGTCGCTGATCGCGGTGTCGACCTTGGTGTGGTCGAGGTGCGACTCGGTGAAGACCTCGGGACGCACGACCGAACCGGGCTCGACCGGCTTCTTCTCGACCTCGCGGGTCTCGGTGAAGGCGCGCTCGAGCTCGTTCTGGAAGTCGCGCAGGGCCTGCTCGGCCTCTTCCATCGTGATGTCGCCGCGACCGACGAGGGCCTCGGTGTACAGCTTGCGCGTGGAGCGCTTGCTGTCGATGACGTCGTACATCAGCGGCTGGGTGAAGGCCGGGTTGTCGCCCTCGTTGTGACCGCGGCGGCGGTAGCACACCAGGTCGATCACGACGTCCTTCTTGAACGCCTGACGGTAGGCGAAGGCCAGCTCGGCGACGCGGACCACGGCCTCGGGGTCGTCCCCGTTGACGTGGAAGATCGGCGCCTGGACCATCCGCGCCACGTCCGTGGCGTAGACGCTGGAACGGCTGTCGTTCGGCGACGTGGTGAAGCCGACCTGGTTGTTCAGGACGACGTGCACCGTGCCGCCGGTGCGGTAACCGCGCAGCTGGGACAGGTTGAGCGTCTCGGCGACCACACCCTGGCCGGCGAAGGCCGCGTCACCGTGGATGAGCAGCGGCAGCACGGTGAAGCCGTGCGGGCCCTTGTCGAGCACGTCCTGCTTGGCGCGGACGATGCCCTCCAGGACCGGGTTGACCGTCTCCAGGTGGGAGGGGTTGGCGGCGAGCTCGATGTCGATCTTCTCGCCGTCGTGGGTCTCGAAGACGCCCTCGGTGCCCAGGTGGTACTTGACGTCACCGGAGCCGTGCGAGCTCCGCGGGTCGAGGTTGCCCTCGAACTCCCCGAAGATCTGCCCGTAGGACTTGCCGCAGATGTTGGCCAGCACGTTGAGGCGGCCGCGGTGGGCCATGCCGATGATGGCCTCGTCCAGACCGGCCTTGGCGGCCTTGGTGATCACGCCGTCCAGCAGCGGGATCAGGGATTCGCCGCCCTCGAGGGAGAAGCGCTTCTGACCCACGTACTTGGTCTGCAGGAAGGTCTCGAACGCCTCGGCGTTGTTGAGCCGGTGCAGGATGCGCAGCTGCTCGTCGCGGTCGAGCTTCTCGTGCTCACGCTCGACGTGCGACTGGATCCACTCGCGCTCCTCCGGGCTCTGGATGTGCATGTACTCGATACCCACCGTGCGGCAGTAGGTGTCGCGCAGCACTCCGAGCACGTCGCGGAGCTTCATGACCTGCTTGCCGCCGAAGCCCCCGGTGGGGAACTCGCGGTCGAGGTCCCACAGCGTCAGCCCGTGCTCGAGCACGTCGAGGTCGGGGTGCTTGCGCTGCTCGTGCTCCAGCGGGTTGGTGTCGGCCATGAGGTGGCCGCGCACACGGTAGGCGTGGATCAGCTCCTGGACCCGGGTGGTCTTGTCGAGCTGGGTGGCCGGGTTGACGTGGATGTCCTGCACCCAGCGGACCGGCTCGTAGGGGATCCTCAGGGACTTGAAGATCTCGTCGTAGAAGCCGTCCTCGCCCAGCAGCAGCTGGTGGATACGGCGCAGGAACTCACCCGACTGCGCACCCTGGATGATGCGGTGGTCGTAGGTGGAGGTCAGCGTCATGACCTTGCTGATGCCGAGCTCGCTCAGGGTGTCCTGGGACGCGCCCTGGAACTCGGCGGGGTACTCCATGGCCCCGACGCCGAGGATGGTGCCCTGGCCGGGCATCAGGCGCGGCACGGAGTGCACGGTGCCGATGCCGCCGGGGTTGGTGAGGCTGATCGTGGTGCCCTGGAAGTCCGGCACGCCCAGCTTGTTGTTGCGGGCCTTGCGGACCAGGTCCTCGTAGCCGCTCCAGAAGTCCGCGAAGTCCATCTCGTCGGCGGCCTTGATGGAGGGCACGACCAGCTGACGGGTTCCGTCGCCCTTCTGCAGGTCGATGGCCAGGCCGAAGTTGACGTGCTCGGGCTTGGCAACGCCCGGCTTGCCGTCGACCTCGACGTAGGAGTAGTTCATCTCCGGCATGGCCGCGAGGGCCTTGGTCATCGCGTAGCCGATGATGTGCGTGAAGGAGACCTTCCCGCCTCGGGCACGCCGGAGGTGGTTGTTGATGACGATGCGGTTGTCGAACATGAGCTTGACCGGGACCGCGCGCACGCTGGTCGCGGTCGGCAGCTCGAGACTGGACTCCATGTTGGTGGCCGTGCGCGCCGGAGCGCCGCGCAGGCGCTCGCGCTTCACGCCGTCCTCGTCGCCCGAGGAGGCAGGGGCCTTGTCCTTGGTGTCCTTCTTCGGCGCGGGGCTCTTGGCGGGGGCCTTGTTCTCGTTCTGCGTCTTCGCAGCACCCCCACTCTTCGAACCGGCCGACTCCGCGGGCTTGTAGTCCGCGAAGAAGTTCCACCAGGCCTTGTCAACGGAGTTCCGGTCGTTCAGGTACTTCTGATAAAGCTCCTCGACCAACCACTCGTTCGGGCCGAAATCTGTCAGGGGTTGAGACGCCTGAGACGACACGGCGGAGATCGCCCACTTCCGCAGCTCGCTTGTGAATGTGAATGACGACGGGTGGCTGTCTGGCCGGCCGGGCTCAGAACGCAGGGTTGTCCCCGCACCGGCGGGGAGTCATCCGACCTGGCCAGCACTCGTCGGATACCAGGCTACTTGTACCTGCCTCCCCCACGGGAACGCGGCCGGTGGGAAAACTGGGAGATAGGCAACAATCTTTCACACGGCTATGTACGGAGTGCGAGTGCACGTGTACTCTGCGCCGATCGTTTGACCCTTTTGTCGGGTTTTTCGGATGTGCAATCGTGTGAAGACTGTGTCCGTGTTCGGCCAGTCGGGGTGTGTGGGGTTACACCGTTCTCTGTTCCGTGCACGTGCAGCAACCGTCGGTCCGGGCTGGAAGGCAGTGGCGAAACACCGGCCGTGTGCCCCGAACCCGTACGAATGTGTGTGCTCTGCCGGGTTTACCCACGCCGCGGCGGGCCACCTGCCTACGATCGCGGTACGAACACCGTAAGTGAACGGGTGGGGAGGCCCATGCGCGGGCTCGGGGAACTCGAAGCAGCCATCATGGACGCGCTGTGGCGTGCGGAGGGGCCGATGTCGGTGCGCCAGGTGCGCGAGACCATGGTCTACGACCGCGACATCGCCTACACGACCGTCATGACCGTCGCCAACATCCTCTTCCACAAGGGCCTGCTCGACCGGGAGAAGGCCGGCCGCGCCTGGCTGTACTGGACCCGGGAGACCCACGCCGAGTACACCGCCCGCGTCATGGACGAGGTGCTCAGTACCGGCCCCGACCCCGGCGCGACCCTGCGCAGTTTCGTGGAGCGCCTCAGCGACGAGGACATGGTGCGCTGCCAGCGTGTGATCGGCCAGATCCGCGACCGCCGCGGCATCCCCGGTTGACTCTCACCCCCGCCGCCGGAGCCCGCGCACGCTCGGCACGGCCACCGCCGCCAACGTGGCCAGCAGCGTCGCCGACGCCACCAGCGCCAGCGCCCGCCCGGGGCCCGCGGCCTCCGCCACCGGACCGATCGCGATCTGGCCCACCGGCATCGCCACGAACGACCCGAGCGCGTCGTAGGAGTAGACCCGCGACAGGCGTTCCTGCGGCACGTTCTCCTGCACCGACACCTCCCAGGCCACGGTGAACTGCTCGACCGCCACCCCGCCCACGAACATCGCCGCGAACAGCAGCGGCAGCGGCGACGGACCCATGAGGGCGAAGAACGGAACCGTCTGCACCGTCACCAGCGCCGTCCCGTACAGCAGGGCCCGGTGCGGTTGCCACCGGGCCGCCAGGACCCCTCCGATCAGCAGGCCGACGCTGTTGGCCGCCATCAGCAGGCCCCACGCCGTCCGGCCGAACGTCTCGTCGGCGATGCCCGGCCCCAGCACGGTCGTGGCCGCCGCCCACCCGGCGTTGACCACCATGAACTGGAGCACGATCACCCACACCCAGGTCCGGGCGGTGAACTCGCTCCACCCCTCCCGCAGGTCGGTGAGCACGCCCCGGGGGCCGGACGGGCGGTTGTGGTCGGGCACCCTCAGCAAGAAGAAGGCCGCGCCCGCCGCCGCGAACATCACGGCGTCCACCGCGATGGCCCACCCCGGGCCGGCCAGACCGACCACGACCCCGCCGGCGGACATCCCCGAGAGCATGCCCCCGTGCTTGACGATCCCGATCAGCGCGTTGGCCTGCCGCAACAGGCGGTACGGGACGGTCTGCGGGGTCAGGGCGGCCGAGGCCGGCAGGTTCGCCGCGGCGGCCGCCCCGTTGACCAGGCTCAGCGCCACCATCAACGGCAAGGACGCGGTCCCCGTGAGCAGCGCGAGGGCCAGTAGACCCTGCGATCCCGCCGCGAGCGCGCACGCGCCCCGCAGCACCAGTGCACGCGGGAGGCGGTCGGCGATCACCCCTCCCAGCAGCAACAGGGACACGTTGGCGATCGAGCGAGCCCCGACCACCAGGCCGACCTGTGCCAGCGACCCGGTGACGTCCAGGACCGCGAAGGCCAGTGCCACCCCCGCCATCCCGTTGCCGAAGAGCATGAGGCCCCGACCGAGTGCGAGCGCGCGGAACGGGCCGTACGAGAGAGGTGCGGTGATCCCCGGGCCGCCGAGAGCCTGTGCCATCCCCACCCCTTCCGCCGACCGGGGGCACGATGCCGTGCGGCCCCTCGCCCGTCAAAGGGTTTTCCCGCGTCCGGCGGCCCGTGCGGTCAGGTGAGGATCCAGCTCCGGCCCTCGGCGGCGAGCTTCTCCACGAGGGTGGCGCTGTCGTGCTCCTTGGCGAAAAGGTGCTCGGGGCGGGTGATGGGCACCGCCCACAACCAGTGCACCGGGTCGCCCTGGAAGCTCAGCCCCGACAGGTCCGGCGGGGGCGGACCCCCGGACAGCGGGGTGGGGCCGGACAGCAGCAGGACCGCGCCGGCGCCGCCCCGCATCGCGCGGTCCTCGGCGTTGTCCAGCCACTTCACCGTGTGCCCGTGCCCGAACCACGTCACCGCACGCCAGGGGAAGGCGCCGATCCACCGGAAGATCCGCGCCGCCTGGTGCGCCGGCATCGTCGTGGCCAGCGCCAGCTCCACGCGCGCGTACGCGGAGGTGTCGGCCATGTACCGGTCCAGGGTGGGCATCCTCTGGCCGCACATGCCGACCGTCGACAGGATCGTGTACGGACGCTCGGCCGTGGCGGGCCGCTCCGAGACCCGCAACAGCGGCGGATGCCCGTCCGAGACGTCCCAGTAGTGGCCGGGGTCCCCCACCGTGCGGTTCAGGTGGCTCAGCACCGTGCGCTGCACACTCCGCCAGGCCCCCGAGGCGCGGCGCCAGTCCCAGTAGGCCTCGGCGTGCACGACCCGGGGCCACAGCTGCTCGCGTACGGAGTCCAGCTCCCACGCGTACGGGCTCCGGCCGATCGCCTCACGCGCGTACCCGGGCAGCCCGCTGTCGGCCTCCGCCCAGCCGGGGATGACCGCGAGCAGGCCCTCCTCGTCGACCAGCGCCACCCCGTCGCCCTCCTCGAACCACACCGCGCGCAGGCACGACGGGTCGAAACGGGGACGTCCCGGAGGGTGCTTGGTGTGGGCCTCGGGCATGAGCGGCGCCCGGCCCTCGAAGAGACCGCCGGACTCGTCGACCACGGGCGCCACCTCGTGGTTGGCCAGCCACACGGGCACGCGGATGCGCCCGCGCGCGTCCAGGAGATAGGCGGCGGTGGTGTGGGAATCGCACTCCACGACGACTCTGCGGCTCTGGTAGGGGCTGACCTCGTCGAGAAGGACGTCGATCCCTGTCACCGGCCCTCCCACGTGCCGCTCCCGTGTTGTCCGACCAACGGCGACGAAACCCCGGCGGGTGTCGTCCGCGCAGTGCGTAGAATCGACGGTAGTGCCCTGACAGGCGGAGCCGTACTGCGGCCGCGTATAGGTCGTATAACGACCAGAACCGCCGCCGCTTCGCGCCGGGCCCCGACCATCGACTCCACGTCCTACGGATTCCTATGCCCGCCGAGCTCAACTTCGTCGCCCCTCGCCGTGCCAAGCCGCCCCGGCACCTGGCCGACCTCAGCCCCGACGAGCGGGCCGAGATCGTCCGTGACCTGGGAGAGAAGCCCTTCCGCGCCAAACAGCTCGCCAAGCACTACTTCGGCGGTCTCGAGTCCGACACCGAGCAGATGACCGACCTGCCCGCGGGTTCGCGCGAGGCTCTCGGCGAGGCACTGCTGCCGACCCTGCTCACGCCGGTCCGGCACGTGACCACCGACAACGGGATGACCCGCAAGACGCTGTGGAAGGCGTTCGACGGTGTGATGTTCGAGTCGGTGCTCATGCGCTACCCCGACCGCGTCACCCTGTGCATCTCGTCGCAGGCCGGGTGCGGCATGAACTGCCCGTTCTGCGCCACCGGCCAGGCCGGGCTCACCCGCAACCTCTCCACCGGCGAGATCGTCGACCAGGTCGTCTCCAGCGCCCGCGACCTCGCCCGCGGCGACGTCGCCGGCGGCCCGGGCCGCATCAGCAACATCGTGTTCATGGGCATGGGCGAGCCCCTGGCCAACTACAAGCGTGTGCTGCAGACCGTGCGCCGCATGACCGACCCGGTCCCCGAGGGCATGGGCATCTCGCAGCGCGGCGTGACCGTGTCCACCGTGGGCCTGGTCCCGGCCATCAACAAGCTCATCGACGAGAAGATGCAGGTCCGCCTCGCGATCTCCCTGCACGCCCCCGACGACGAGCTGCGTGACGAGCTGGTCCCGGTCAACAACCGGTGGAAGGTCGACGAGGTCCTCGACTCCGCCTGGCGCTACGCCGGCATGACCGGCCGCCGGGTGTCCATCGAGTACGCGCTCATCAAGGACATCAACGACCAGGCCTGGCGCGCCGACATGCTCGGAAAGCTCCTCAAGGGCCACCTGGTGCACGTCAACCTCATCCCGCTCAACCCCACACCGGGTTCGAAGTGGACGGCCTCGCGCCCCGAGGACGAGGCGGAGTTCGTGCGGCGCCTGAAGTCGCACGGGGTCTCGGTCACCATCCGCGACACCCGCGGCCAGGAGATCGACGGCGCCTGCGGACAGCTCGCCGCCGCCGAGGACTGATCCCGCCGTGATCGAGACCGGACTGGCCCTGCTCGTGGCGACGGTGTCCGGTCTGGTCCCGCTCATCAACATCGAGCTGTACCTCGTGGGCGCCGTCGTCGCCGTGGACGACGGCGCCCTCGTCGCGATGGCGGTGGCCGCGGGTCTGGGGCAGACCCTGGGAAAACTGCCCTACTACTACGTCGGCCGCGGGTCGCTCGAGATCCCGTGGTTCAAACGGCGGGCGCGCACCCCCGGGAAGTGGACCGCCCGGGCCGAGACCTGGCGGGCCCGCGCCGAGGCCCGCCCCGTCTGGGGCATGGGCCTGCTCGCGGTGAGCTCCCTGGTGAGCGTGCCGCCGTTCATGGTGGTGTCGGTGCTGGCCGGGGTGGTGCGGATGGGACCGGTCGCGTTCTGCACCATCACCTTCCTCACCCGCACCGCCCGGTTCCTCGTGGTGGTCCTCGCCCCGGCCTGGGCGCTGTCGGTACTGCCCGCCTGAACGGGGCCGCCCTGCGCCCTTCAGAGCACCTCGTCGGCCAGCCGCACGAACGCGTCCACGACCTCAGGACCGTGCACCATCGCCAGGTCGTTGTGCCCGGTGTCCGGCAGCACGAGCTCCTCGACCAGGTCCGGAGCGGCCTCGGCCACCGCGTGGCTCTGCTCGGCCGGCACCACCGTGTCGCTCTCCCCGATCGCCACGCTCACCGGAAGGTGCAGGTCGGCCACGGTCGTCCGCACGAGGTAGTCGTCGCGCAGCATCGCCTCGGGCACCACCGGGTAGTGCGACCCCGCCATGTCCGCCAGGGAACTGAACGGCGACCTGAGGAACAGCCCTGCCGGCGGCTCCTCCACGGCCAGGTTGGTGGCCACGGCCGCGCCCAGGCTCTCGCCCCAGTACAGGATCCGGTCGCCGTCGTGGCCGCGCTCGCGCAGCAGGTCGAGGCCGGCGCGGGCGTCGGCGGTCAGCCCGGGTTCGGTGGGGTCGCCCTCGTTGCCGCCGAAACCCCGGTAGTCGAAGACGAGCACGGAGAACCCTTCCTGGGCCAACGCCTGCGCCAGGGGAGCGCGGCTCTCCCGGTTGCCCGCGTTGCCGTTGGTGACCAGGACGGCCGCGTCGCGGTCCTGCCCGGCCGCGGGCACGTACCACCCGCCGAGCTCCAGGCCGTCGTCGGTGTGGAGCACGACGTCCTCGGCGCCCTGCACCACGTCCCCGGCGGGCGGCGGTTCACCCCCGCTGGGCAGGTAGATGACGGAGCGCTGTCCGCCCCACACCAGGCCGCCCAGCAGCACCGCCGCGCCGCCGAGCACGGCCGCGGAGACGATGACGGTGCGCATGCGACGTCGGGGTCGGGAGGTCTCGGGGGAGTCCATGGGGGATCTCCTTTCCTACGGCGTCCCCGCCACCGTAAGCGCCCGTGCCCGGGGCCCGGCGGCGGGTGACGGGTGGTCGCCCATCCGCCGGGCGGTCCCTAGGCGGTGACCAGGTCGCGGCGTCCGAACCCGGCCAGACCCGCCGCCCCGGCCACGAGCACCGCCCCCAGGAACAGCAGGAACGGCGCCGTCTCGAAACCGTCCATCGGGAGCGCGGGCAGGATCTCGAACGCGCTCGCCCGCATGGCAGCGTCGGGCAACCCGAGCAGCGCCCCGAGCATGGTCGCGAACACGCTGTAACCCAGCCACACCCACACGAGCGGGATCCACCGCGGAACCGTGCCGAACAGCAGCGCCACGAGCGCCCCGAAGGCCAGCGCCGCCGGGAGCCCGGCCAGGGAAGCCTCGACCATCCGCCCGGCCCACCCGCCGTCCTCCAGCGTCACCGCGGCGCCCAGCCCCAGGCCGAGGCCGCCGACCACCGTGACCAGCGCCGTGGCCGCCGCGGCGACCAGGAGCGCGGTACCCATCCAGCGCGTGCGGCCCACGGCGGTGGCCAGCACCATCTCGGCCCGCCCGGCGCTCTCCTCCGCGCGGGTCCGCAGCACCGACAGCGCCCCGAACGCGCCGGCGCCCATGAGCACGTACAGCCCGATGGTGCCGAGGAAACCGCCGACCAGGTCGTCGGTGTCGCCGCCCAGGATCACCGCGAGGTCCGGGTTGGAATCGATCATCGACTCCACCTCCGGCGCGAGCGTCCCGAACGACAGCGCGAGCACGAACACCGCGGCCGACCACGTGAGCACCGCACCGCGCTGCTGGTGCAGGTGCAGGGCGAACATCCCGCGCAGCAAGGGCCCGGCACCGGACGGCCCCGGACGGGTGGCCACCAGGCCCGCGCCGAGGTCGCGCCGGCCCGCCAGGGTGTGGGCGACGGCGAACAGCACCGCGGCGGCGGCCGGGTACAGCGCCAGCGGCCACCACTCGAGCCCGTCGAAGGGCCTGGCCTGCTGCACCCACGCGAACGGCGACAGCCACGAGAGCGCGTTGCCGCCGGGCTCGGAGACGTCCCCGACCACACGGGCCATGAAGAGCACCCCGACCACCAGGAAGGCCGTGCCCGCCGCGGTCCGGCCGTGCTCGGAGATCTGTGTGCACACCGCGGCCACGGCGGCGAAGACCACCCCGGCCAGCCCGATCCCCAGCCCGTAGGCGAAGGAGTCGGCCGCCGCGAGCCCGTAACCGGCCATCGATGCGAAGATCAGCGCCCCGATGAGCAGGTCCGCGGCCGCGGCGGTGATCAGGGCCGACGCCGGTTGGGCGCCCGAGCCCACGGGCGCCGCCCGCAGGAGTTCGGCCCGGCCGCTCTCCTCCTCGGCCCGCGTGTGGCGCACCACGTGCAGCACGTTGAACACCGCCAGCGCGATGAGCAGCGTCATGGTCAGCTCGTTCACCAGCATCGGGCCGAGCTGGTAGTCGTCGAGGCCGTACCCGGGCCCGCCGAAGACGATCCCGGTCGGGGTGTCCATGAGCGCGGCCCGGCCCTGGCGCTCTGCGTCGGTGGTGAACATGTCGTCCAGGGCGGGCACGGACGCGGCGACCGTGGCCGCCAGCGCGATCACCCACACCGACAGGCGCAGGCGGTCCCGGCGCAGGACGAATCGGATCAGGTTCCCGGTTCCCGCGAAGGCGTTCATGAGGTCCCACCCCCGTGGCCGCTCCCGGCACCGGCCGGTGCCTCGCCGTAGTGGCGCATGAACAGCTGCTCGAGCGAGGGCGGGTTGCTCACCAGGGAACGCACGCCCAGCGAGGACAGGTGCCGCACGACGCCGTCGAGGTGGTCGTGGTCGGCGTCGAGGGTGACCCGGTCCCCGTCCACGGTCAGGTCGTGCACCCCGGTCACGTCCGCCAGGCCGGCCGGATCGCCGTCGACGGTCGCGCGCACCGACGAGCGGGTCAGGTGCCGCAGGTCGTCCAGGGTTCCGGACTCCACCGTGCGCCCCTGCCGGATGATGGTGACGGTGTCGCACAGCTTCTCCACCTCCGACAGGATGTGGCTGGACAGCAGCACCGTGCGCCCCTCCGCCTTGGCCTCCAGCACACACTCGGTGAAGACCGCCTCCATGAGCGGGTCCAGGCCCGAGGTCGGCTCGTCCAGGATCAGCAGTTCCGCCCGGGACGCCAGCGCGGCCACGAGCGCGACCTTCTGCCGGTTGCCCTTGGAGTAGGTGCGGGCCTTCTTGGACGGGTCGAGCTCGAAGCGTTCGGTGAAGGCGCGGACCCGGTCGCGGTCCAGGCCGCCGCGCAGGCGTCCGAGCAGGTCGACGGCCTGTCCACCGCTGAGGTTGGGCCACAGGGACACGTCGCCCGGAACGTAGGCCAGCCGCCGGTGCAGCGCCACCGCGTCGCGCCAGGGGTCGCCGCCGAGCAGGCGCACCCGCCCGGCGTCGGCCCGCAGCAGGCCCAGCAGGATCCGGATGGTCGTGGACTTGCCCGAGCCGTTGGGGCCGAGGAACCCGGCCACCTGCCCGGTGCGCACGGTGAGGTCGAGCCCGTCGAGGGCCCGGAAGCGGCCGAAGCTCTTGTCGACGCCGCGCACGTCGACGGCGGTCGGATCGGTCATCGCTGTGGACATGGTGACTCCGTTCGGTCGTCAGTCGTCGCCGGTCCCGGTGCCGCCCTCGTCGCCGGCCCCTCCGCCGGCGTGGGCGACGTAGGTGTCCAGGAGCGTGCGGTCGAGGAGCACGGGCTCGGTGTAGGACTCCAGCGCCGGGAGCATGTACGCCTCGATCCACTCCTGCATCACCTGACCGAAGTCGGGTTCGGCGCCGGTGTGGTGCAGGGTCGTGTGCAGCATGAGCGAACCGAGGGCGCTCGAGGTCAGGTAGCGGGCCCGGGCGGCGGGGTCGCGGCTGGACGCGACGGTCCCGGCCTCCACCCCGACGGCCATGAAGCGTTCGACGTCCTCGACCATCAGCTCGAAGAAGTCGGCCGCCAGGACCCCGCCGGACTGCAGCGAGCGCAGCACGTAACCGAGCACGGGCCCGTACTGCTCGATCTCCGCCATCTGCTGGAGCATGAACGCTCCGGAGGCCTCCTCGACGGTCTGGGTCTTGACCTCGGTGATGACGCCGCGCACGTGGGTGTCGCACTCCTCGCGCAGCCGCGCCTTGCTCCCGAAGTGGTGGATGACCAGGCCGGGGGAGACGCCGGCGTGCTCGGCGATGGTGCGGACCGAGACCGAGAACCCTTCGCGTGCGAAGCACTCCACGGCACCGTCGCGGATGCGGGCCCTTGTGGTGAGGTCGCCCCTCGATGCTGAACTCATGTTCAATACATTAAACGCATGTTCAGGCTGCTGGCAAGGGTGTGGCCGGACGCGGCCGTACACTCGGGGCACGGCGCCCCCGGGAGAGTGCCCTCTGTCGAGGTGGCCCGCGGGTGCCGCCGACACCGACGAGGAGAGGCACCGATGACGCAGGTAGCGGTCGCGCAGTTCGCCCCCGGCGAGGACAAGGACGAGAACGCCCGTTCGGTGGCGCAGTTGACCGCGCGTGCCGCGGCCGAGGGCGCCGAGGTCGTGCTCCTGCCCGAGTACGCCATGTTCACCGCCTCCCGCACCGACCGGCGCTACGTCGAGGCGGCCGAGCCCCTGGACGGCCCCTTCGTCTCAGCCGCTGCCGAGACCGCCCGGCGCGAGGGTGTGCACGTGGTCCTGGGTGTGAACGAGGCGGAGAAGGGCGAGGAGGCCACCCACTTCAACAACACCCTGGTGGCGCTCTCCCCGCAGGGCGAGCGGGTCGCGCTCTACCGCAAGATCCACCTCTACGACGCCTTCGGGGTGCGCGAGTCCGAGGTGGTCGCCCCCGGGGCCATCGAGGAGCCGGAGACCTTCACCGTCGGTGACGTCACCTTCGGCCTGCAGACCTGCTACGACCTGCGCTTTCCCGAGGTGACGCGGCGCATCGCCGACGCCGGGGTGCACGTCCTGCTCCTGGCCGCCCAGTGGGTGCCCGGCCCGCTCAAGGAGGACCACTGGCGCACGCTGGCCCGGGCCCGCGCGATCGAGAACACCGTCTACGTGGCCGCGGCCGGGCAGCCGGCGCCCAGGGGCGCGGGCAACAGCATGGTCATCGATCCCATGGGGACCGCCGTCTCCGCCCTGGGGGAGGAGACCTTCGCGGTGAGCACCGCCCGGGTTTCGGCCAGCAGGGTCGACGAGGTTCGGGTCACGAACCCGGCCCTGGAGATGCGCCGATTCTCGGTGATCCCGAACGGGTAGATCCGTGCATTAACGGGTAGTCCCGGGGAGGAAATTCGGACAAATAGTGCGTATTTTCCCTGGCCTCAAGGGGCTTCCCAGGGTTCATTACTAAGGGTTATGCTTTCCAAGCACGGAGTGATTTGGATCGGTCCACACCCTTCCAGGTGCTGAGTGCACCTGAACGAAAATGAGCCGGTGGTAATCGGCCCGCCAGACTGTCCTAAACCACGGGGGGAGCAGGGACATTGCGCGGAACGAGCACGTTGTGCGAACCGGACACGGGGTCCGGCGGTACAACAGACCTCTACGTCTACGACCCGGAAACGTTGAGCGCGGCGCAGTGCATGGGGGATGCCTGCGCCGTGTGCCACGTCCAGTGGCCGCGGCCCCGAACGGTCCTGGGGTCGCTGCCGGACGGGGCCGGGGTCCTGGGGTGCGGCGAATGCGCCGAGCTCATGGGGTTGGCCCCGCGCTCGCGTGCGGGCCACGCGCTCACGGCCGTGCGTTGACGGTGTGAGGCGCAGCCCGCAGTGGGCGGAAGAAGGGCCGTGTCCCGGCCCCCGGGGGAGCCGGGGACCGGGACACGGCTGTGGGCACACCCGCTTCCATGGGGAGGAGGGGAATTGAGCGTGCCTCTCCGGGATGGACCGAGGGGCGCCCGCGTGGGCGCACGACCACAACAATACTGCGTGTGGTGCGCCACAGACCCACCGTGAGGCAGATTCGGCCGGATTTTCCGGCGCAGGGCTCACCCGTTGGTCGGAAAACCCAGGTCCACACCGTCGGACGGACGCTTCGACGGGTCCGACCAGCGGGCCGTGACCGCCTTGGTCCTGGTGTAGAAGTGCACACCCTCGGTCCCGTGCACGTGGGAGTCGCCGAACAGCGACTGCTTCCAGCCCCCGAACGAGTAGTAGGCCATCGGCACCGGGATCGGGACGTTGATCCCTACCATCCCCACCTGCACCTCGTTCTGGAAACGCCGCGCGGCGCCCCCGTCCTTGGTGAAGACCGCCGTGCCGTTGCCGTAGGGGTTGTCGTCCACGAGCTGCAGCGCCTCCTCGTAACCGCTCACCCGCACCACGCTCAGGACCGGACCGAAGATCTCGTCGCGGTAGCAGGCCATCGAGGACGTGACGTGGTCGAGCAGCGACGGGCCCAGCCAGAAACCCTCCGTGGCCCCGCCCAGCACCGGGTGCACCCGGCCGTCCACCGCCAGCGTGGCGCCTTCCTCGACCCCCGACTCCAGGTACGAGGCGACCTTGTCGCGGTGCTCGCGG
Organism: Nocardiopsis coralli; assembly: GCF_014892575.1. Lineage (GTDB taxonomy): Bacteria > Actinomycetota > Actinomycetes > Streptosporangiales > Streptosporangiaceae > Nocardiopsis > Nocardiopsis coralli. Next base: position 175,502 of record NZ_JADBGI010000011.1, read on the forward strand.
GTCACGAGCGGCCCCATCTCGCTGCGGTCGTCGTCGCCCGGCCCCACCAACAGGCGCGAGACCCTTTCGCGGATGCGCGCCACGAGTTCGTCGGCGACCGAGTCCACGACCGCGACGGCGGAGATGGCCATGCACCGCTCGCCGGCCGACCCGAACCCGGCCGAGACCGCCGCGTCCGCCGCCTGGTCCAGGTCGGCGTCGGGCAGCACGACCATGTGGTTCTTCGCGCCGCCGAGCGCCTGCACACGCTTCCCGTGGTCGGCGGCGGTGCGGTACACGTACCGGGCGATGGGCGTGGAACCGACGAAGCTCACCGCGGCCACGTCCCGGTGCTCGAGCAGCGCGTCGACCGCGGTCTTGTCGCCGTGGACCACGTTGAACACACCCTCGGGCAGGCCCGCCTCGGCCCACAACCCGGCCAGCAGCAGCGACGCCGAGGGGTCCTTCTCGCTCGGCTTGAGCACGAACGTGTTCCCGCACGCGATCGCCACAGGGAACATCCACAGCGGCACCATCGCCGGGAAGTTGAACGGCGTGATGCCCACCGCCACCCCGACCGGCTGGTGCACCGACCACGCGTCCACCCCGCGCGAGACGTTCTCGGAGAACCCGCCCTTGAGCAGGTGCGGGATCCCGCAGGCGAAGTCGACGACCTCCAGGCCGCGCTCGACCTCGCCCAGGGCGTCGGAGAAGACCTTGCCGTGCTCGGAACTGATGGCCGCGGCCAGCTTCTCCCGGTCGCGGTTCAGCAGTTCACGGAAGCGGAAGAGGGTCTTGACGCGCTGCGACAGCGGGGTGTCGCGCCAACCCGGGAAAGCGGCCCGCGCGGCCGCCACCGCCGCGTCGACGTCCTTGGGTCCGGCCATCTCGACCTCGCCGGTGATCTGGCCCGAGGCAGGGTTGTACACCGGTGCCCGGCGGCCGTCCGCGCTCTCCTGCGGGGCCCCGCCGATCCAGTGGGTGACGTGCTTGTCCATGGTGTGGTGTCCTCGCTTCACGTGGGGTGATGGGGGTTCAGGACGCGGCGCCGGCGTCGACCGCGCGCACGGCGTCCAGGAGGATGTCGCGGCCCTCGGCGGCGTCGGCGTCCGACAGCGTCAGCGGCGGGGCCATGCGCAGGACGTTGCCCTGGAGCCCGCCCTTGCCGACCAGCAGCCCCCGCTCGCGCGCGGCCTCGAGCACCTGCCCGGCCAGCGCGGGGGAGGGGGCGCCGGTGGCGGGGTCGGCCATCTCGATCGCGAACATCAGGCCCTTGCCGCGCACGTCCTTGACCGAGTCCAGCTCGCGCAGGGCCAGGATCCCGTCCAGCAGGGTGGTGCCCTGGCGCAGTGCGTTGGACTGCAGGTCGTGGTCGAGCACGTACTTCAGGGTCGCGCGGGCCGCGGCGGTGGAGACCGGGTTCCCGCCGAAAGTGGCCACACCCAGGGCCGGCAGGCCGTCCATGAGGTCGCCGCGTGCGACCACGCCGCCGATCGCGAACCCGTTGCCCAGGCCCTTGGCGAAGGTCATCGCGTCCGGGGTCACGCCGTGGTTGTCGATGCCGAAGAACCCGGTCCCGGTGCGGCCCCACCCGGTCTGGACCTCGTCGGAGATCATGAGGATCCCGTGCTCGTCCAGGACCTCCTTGTACGCGCCCAGGAGCCCGTCCGGCGGCATCTGGAACCCGTTCACCCCCTGCACCGGCTCGGCGATCATGCACGCGACCTTCGGGGACGCGGTGGCGAGCACGTCACGCAGATCGGCCACGCACGCGTCGATGTACTCGCGGTCGGACATGTGCCGGAACGCGGGGGAGGCGTGGTCGGTGCCGTGCAGGTAGTGCACGTTCAGCGGCGACAGCGACGAGTTCTTCCACGCCCGGTTCCCGGTCACCGCGACCGTGCCGAAGGAACGCCCGTGGTAGCTCCCGCGCAGCGCCAGCACCTCGTCGCTGCCGCGCGCGTGGGTGGCCAGGAGCAGGGCGGTCTCGTTGGCCTCGGTGCCGGAGTTGGTGAAGAAGACCTTCGCGTCGGGGATGCCCGACAGCTCGGCGATCTGCTCGGCGAGTTCGACCTGGTGGCGGATGAGGTAGAGGGTGGAGGTGTGCGCGACCCCCGTCGCGATCTGGGCCTCGACCGCCTCGCGTACCTCGGCCACGTCGTAGCCGAGCATGTTGGTCACGATCCCGGTGAAGAAGTCCAGGTAGGAGCTGCCTTCGGCGTCGGTGACACGCGAACCCTTGCCGCCGGTGATCTCCAGCGGCGACTCGTAGTAGAGGGGCATCCAGGAGGGCAGGACCGCGCGGTGGCGCGAGTGAAGTTCCGACATGGCCCCAGTCTCGCCCGGCCTTCCCGCCTTGGCCAGAACCACCATGTTGACAACATGCTGGGCGGATTTACATCCTGTAAAGGTGCTACCCACCCTCGCCGAGGTACTCGAACTTCCCGCCCTCCGACGTGCCCGGCCCCGTGTGGTCGTGGGTCGCGACCGCCTCGACGTCCCCGTGCGCTGGGTCCACATCGCCGAGGTCACCGACCTGGCCCACCTGCTGCGCGGCGGTGAACTCGTGCTCAGCACCGGGATCGCCATGCCGGACGACCCCGACGCCCTGCGCCGCTACATCGACGACCTCGCCGCCGCCGGGGCCAGCGGCATCGCCGTCGAACTCGGCCGCAAGTATCACGCCGAGCTCCCCGAGGCCTTCCGCGAGGCGGCCCGCTCGGCCGGGCTCCCCGTCGTCCTGCTCGACCGCGAGGCGCGCTTCGTCGAGATCACCGAGGCCGTGCACGTGCGCGTGGTCAACGAACAGCTCGAGGAACTGCGCGAGTCCGACCGCCTGCACTCCGTCTTCACCCAGCTCTCGGTCGAGGGCGCCGACAGCGGGCGCATCCTCGCCGAGGTCGCCCGCATCTCCGGCTGCCCCGTGGTGCTGGAGAACCTCAGCCACCAGGTGCTGGCCTGCGACCTCAACGGCGAGGACCCCGGAACCCTGTTGACCTCCTGGGAGAGCCGCTCACGGGCGGTGCGCACCGGCAGCCGCACCGTCCACGTGCCCTCCAGCGGCTGGCTGGTCACCACCGTGGGCGCCCGCGGGCAGGACTGGGGCCGCCTGGTGCTGGTCGCCGGCGCCGCGCCCACCCGCAGCCGCCGCATGCTCGTCGAACGCGCCGCCACCACCCTCGCCCTGGGGCGCCTGCTCGAACGCCACCAGGAGAGCCTGGAACGCCAGACCCACCGCACGATCATCGCCGGCATCCTCGACCGCGCCTACTCCGACCCCGAGGAGGCCCTCGTGCGCGCCCGCGCGGTCGGGGTGCCCCTGCAGGGACGCGAACTCGTCGGCCTCGTCCTGCGCCTGCGCGAGGGCGGGACCGGCCTGGCCGCCGAGGCCCGCCTGTCCGACACCGCCGAGGGCGCCGCCCGGGCCTGCCGCGAACTGCGCCTGTCCGCCCTGGTCGGTTCCCTCGACGACCTGCGCGTGGGCATCCTGCTCGCCCTGCCCGACCGCGGCCGTCTCGAGGCCACGCTCCACATGCTCGCCGACCGGGTCCACAGCACGCTCGGCGGCAGCGCGGTCCTGGCCGTGGGCTCGACCGCGGAAGGGGTGCGTGAGGTCCGGCGCTCCTTCCTCGAAGCGCGCCAGGTCGGCGACGTCGCCCTGCGCCAGAGCGACCGCCGCCCCTTCTACCGCCTGCCCGACCTGCACCTGCGCGGGCTCCTGCACCTGTTCCGCGAGGACGAGCGCCTGCAGACCTACGTCGAACGCGAGCTCGGCCCGCTCCTGGAGTACGACGACCGGCACGGCGGCGACCTCACCGAGATGCTCCGCCACTACCTCGACTCCGGGCGGAACAAGGCCCGCGCCGCCGCCCGCGCCCACCTGTCGCGCCCCGCGTTCTACGACCGCCTGCGCCGTATCGCCAACGTGCTGGACGCGGACCTGGAGTCGGTGGAGACCTCCCTGTCCCTGCACGTGGCGCTGTGGTCCCTGGACGCCCTGCGCGACGCCCCCTGACCCGCAGTTCCCCGACCGCGCCCCGGCCCGTCCCGTAAATGGCGGGCACCGGTTTTCCCGTTCCCCGGGTCCCCGGCCGCACCGTCCACGACAATGGAGCGGATCCGGACTTTGAGTAATCACCCGATCACCCGGTCGGGTGTGGGGGAGCGACTGTGCGGTCACTGCAGGACGACGAGGACACCATCGCCGAAGGCGCCACCGCCGCACCCGGGGGGCCGCCGATGCCGGCCGGGCGCTCCGGGGTGGGCGCCGCCTCGCTGCGCTGGAAACCCTCCGTGGACCGGACCGGAGTGTGCTCGCTCCTGGCCTACCTGCGCACCTGCGTGCGCCGCGAGGCCGTCCACCACCACGCCGTGTTCGAGGACCAGCTCGACACCGACGTGTGCGCGTGCCTGCCGGCCGGACCGGAACCGCTGTTCAGCGGCGCCGCCGAGGCCCTGGAGACCGACCCGGCCACCGCGCGGGTGGCCCGGTGCGCCGGACGGTACGGCCAGTCGCTGCGCTACGGCTACCCGCTCGTGCTCATCGGGGAGGGACGCGACCGCGCCGCCCTTCCGCTGCTGACCGTCGACGTCCGGACCGTTGACGAGACCGGGGCCGCCGTGCGCTCCAACGCACCCGGCGCCCGCCTGCGCGCGGTCGGCCCGCCCGACCTCAACGCCGCGCTCCTGTCCCGCCTGGGCCTGACCGACCCCGAGGACCTCTTCGAACTCCGTGCCCGCCTCCGCGGCGGGGGCCCCGGGGACGCCCGCCGCCCCGCTGCCGTCGGCGACCTGGCCGCGAAGGTGCGCAGCCTGCTGTCCCGCCTGGAGATCGAACGGGTCGACGACATCGATCCCGCCGCGACCCGCGGGGGTCCACGCGGGTCCGCGGCCGGCGCACACAACGCCGCGGTCCTGTTCCGGGCCGGCCCCGAGGAAGACCCCATCGGCCGGGACTGCGACCCCGGCGGCACCGCGGGCCTGCTCGACGACCTCGACCACACCACCGACCACGGCCTCGACCCCGACCGGGTCAGCGGCACCGCACTGGAGGCCCTGGTCGGCCCACCGGCCACCGATGACGGGGAGCCCCTCGGCGGCGACGCCGTGCCCATCAACGCCGCCCCGCTCGGCCAGGACCAGTACTCCCTCGTGCGCGCGGGCATGCGCGAGCAGCTCACCGTCGCCATCACCCCGCCCGGGACCGGCGACGACACCGCGGTGGACGCGCTCGTGCGCACCGCCGTCACCCACGGCCAGCGCGTGCTCGTCTGCGCGCACAGTGACACCGAACTCGACCGTGTCCTGCGCCGGACCGACACCGATCCGGCCCACCCCGTCGTCCGGGTCGGGGAAGGAACCCACCGGGGAGCCGAGGCCCGCCTGCTCACCCGGCTGCTCGCCGAACACCGCGGCCCGCGCGCCACCCCCGTGCAGGGCGGCTCCCGCTGGGGCGACCTCACCGCCGAGTGGAACCGGGTCCGCGAGGTGTGGAACGCGATGGACACCATGGCCTCCGGCGGCCACGAACTCGCCCACCTGGCCGAAGAGCGTGCCCGCCACGTCGACAACGGCTGGGACCCCGACGCGCTCTTCACCCCCGAACGCGGCGGCCCCGACCTGTGGCTCGACCGCACTCGCCGCGCCCAGGCCGGCGGGCTGCGCTCCCGCCGCCACCGCACCCTCATCCGCCGCGAACTCGGGGTGCGCACCGATCCCGAGTCCCTCACCCAGCTGCGCGAAGTGGCGCTGCTGGAGAGCCGGTGGCGCTCGGCCGTCGACCGCCGCACCCGCTGCGCGCCCCTCGGCGAACTCTCCACCGCGCTCACCGAGGCCCTCGACCAGCACCGCCGGGCCGGGACCGACTGCCTGACCACCGTCGCCGAGGCCCGCCTGCGCCGCGGCCGCGCCGCAGTGGAGAACCGGTTGGAGACCCTCAACTGGCACCGCGGGGACGGTTGGCCCGGGCTCTCCGCGCTCATGGACACCCTGCCCGCCTGGGCCTGCCGCACCGACCACGTGCGGTCGCTCCCGCTGCGTGCCGGGCTGTTCGACCTGGTGATCGTGCTGGGCGGCGAACGCACCCGCGTGGCCGAGGTGGTGCCCGCGCTCTACCGCGCCACCCGCGCCGTCGTGCTCGGCGACCCCACACACCCGGGTCCGGCCACCGCTCTGGAACCGGAGGAGGAACGCCGCGCCCTCACCGTGGCCGGGGTCCTCGGCGACCAACTCGACGAACACGGCCTGCGCTACGGCGAGGGTTCGGCCCTGACCGCAGGGCTCCGGGCCGCCCCGTCGCCCGTGTGGCTGACCGAGCACGGCGGCGCCCCGACGCGGCTCGTCCGGACCGCCTCCCGCCACTGCTACGGGGGGTACCTGTCCTCCCGCACCGCGCCGGACCCGGACGGCGGGCCGTGCTTCGAGTGGCGCGACGCACCCGGGACCTGCGAGGCGGCGCCCGGGGCCTCCTACGTCAACCGGGAGGAGGCCTACCGGGTCGCGGTCGTGGTCAGCGAGATCGACGCCGAACTCCCGCCGGGGGAGGGGCTCACCGTCGTCGCACCCACCCAGCCCCAGGTCGTCCTGTTGCGCCGCCTGCTCCTGCGCCGCCCGGCCCGGCGCGAGATCCGGGTGGGCGGGCCGGACCTGCTGAACGAGAACGACGCCGACGTCACCGTGCTCTCGCCGATCCTGGCCGACGGCGCCCCGGGCATCGCCGAACGCCGCGTGCGCCGCACCACCCACCTGTGGTCGTCGGTGCTCACCCGCACCCGGCGCCGCCTCGTCGTCGTGGGCGACCGCCACCACTGGGCCGCGGGGGAAGGGCCCCTGAGCGAGCTCGCCGCCGACGGCACCGGCACGCCCGTAGTGCCCGACACTGCGTTGACCGCGCTCGCCGACGCCCTGCGCGCCGCCGGCACCCGCGTGACACTGCGCCGGGAACCCGACGTCTGGAGCGCCGACCTCGTGGTGCGCTTCGGGGCCCGCCGCCTGTGCCTGCTGCTCGACCGCGAACCGGACGGCGCCGCCCTGCGCCACCTCATGGTCCGCGGCGAACACCTCAACCGCACCAGCGGCGACCCCGTCGTGGTCGTGCCCGCCTGGCGCTGCCTGGCCGACCGCCGCGCCCTCGTCTCGGAGATCCTCTCCGCCCACTGACCGGCCCGCCCCGGCGCCCCCTTTACCCTGGGATGCCCCCGGAATGCGGCCCCTGGCGGGGCGATCGGGGGCGGGACGAGAGGAGAACGGGTGCCTGAGGGCCACACGCTGCACCGACTCGCGGCGCACTTCGACAAGACCTTCGGCGGGGGAGCGGTGCGAGTCTCCAGCCCGCAGGGCCGCTTCGCCGACGGCGCCGCGCTCGTCGACGGGCGTGTGCTGGCCGAGAGCGAGGCGCACGGCAAACACCTGTTCCTCGGCTTCGACTCCGGAGCCTGGTTGCGGGTGCACCTGGGCCTCTACGGCGCCTGGACCTTCGGCGACGCCGACGGGGAACGCCACCTGGGCGCACCCCGCGCCGCCGGGGCCACCAGCGTCGAACTGGACCGCGACCCCGACGGTTTTGTCGTGCCGCCCGCACCCGTCGGCGCCGTGCGGGCCCGCATGGTCAACACCTCGGGATGGGCCGACCTGCGCGGCCCCTCGGCCTGCGAAGTCGTCACCGAGGACGAAAAAATCGCCGTGCAGGACAAGCTCGGCCCCGACCCCCTGCGCGCCGACGCCGACCCCGAGCGTGCGTGGGCGCGGGTGAGCCGGTCGCGCACCACCGTCGCCGCCCTGCTCATGCGCCAGGACATCGTGGCGGGCATCGGCAACATCTACCGGGCCGAGTCCCTGTTCCGGGCCGGGATCGACCCGATGACGCCCGGACGCGAGCTCACCCGCGACCAGTGGGACGCCCTGTGGCAGGACCTCGGCGGGCTGCTGCGCGACGGCGTACGTGACGGCTACATCATCACCACCCGGCCCGAACACCGCCCCGACCCCGACGCCCACCCGGTGCCCAGGCCCGACACCCTCTACGTCTGTTACCGCACCGGCGACCCCTGCCGGGTCTGCTCGTCCCCGATCGCCGCCGCAGAGCTGGCCGGCCGCACCCTCTACTGGTGCCCCGGGTGCCAACCCGCCCGCTGACCCGGGAGGAAGAGCAGTGTGTACAATCCGTAGCCATTGACTGAACCGGTTCAGGACGGGGTGAGGTTGGTGGGGGCTCTCATGCGGCGTCCGACGATCGTGGACATCGCCAAGGCCGCCGGGGTGTCCAAGGGCGCCGTCTCCTACGCGCTCAACGGACGCCCGGGCGTCTCCGACCGCACCCGCGAACGCATCCTCGCCATCGCCCGCGACCTGGGCTGGGTCCCCAACGGCCCCGCCCGCGCACTGTCCCCGAACGGCAGGGTCGGCGCCGTGGGGCTCGTGGTCGACCGCCCGGCCGGGGCCCTGGCCGCCGAACCGTTCTTCACCCGCCTGGTCTCGGGGCTGGAGTCGGAGCTGACCGGTTCCGGGACCGACCTGCTCCTCCAGGTCACCGCCGACCCGGAGGCCGAGTCCGCCGCCTACCGCCGCTGGGCCGCCGAGCGCCGCGTCGACGGGGTCGTGGTGGTCGACCTGCGTGTGGACGACCACCGCACGGACCTCCTGCGCGAACTCCCGCTCCCCGCCGTCGTGCTGGGCGGCGGCTCCGGTGGTGCCGAGGGGCTCCCGTGCCTGTGGACCGACGACGCCGCCGCGATGCACGAGGTCGTGCACTACCTCGCCGCGTTGGGCCACCGGAACGTCGTGCGGGTGGCCGGCCCCGAGCACTTCCGCCACACGGGGGTGCGCACCGCGGCCTTCACCGAGGCGGCCGCCGAGGCCGGGCTGGACAGCGCGGAGACGGTCCACTCCGACTACACCGGCGACGGAGGGACCCGGGTGACCCGGCGCCTGTTGGCGCACCGCGACCGCCCCACGGCGGTGCTCTACGACAACGACCTCATGGCCGTGGCCGGGCTCGGTGTGGCCGCGGAGATGGGGATCGCCGTGCCTTCGCAGCTGTCCATCGTGGCCTGGGACGACTCGGTCCTGTGCCGGCTCGTGCGCCCCTCCGTCACGGCGGTGGCGCGCGACGTGGAGGACAGCGGCGCCCGTCTCGCACGCATGCTCACCCGCCTGGTGTCCGGGGAGCCGGTGCACAGCGAGGAGAGCGCCCGCGGCGAGCTGGTGCCGCGCGACAGCACGGGCCCGCTCTCCGAGGCCTGACGCCCGTCCGCACGCCCGGGTACCCGCGTCACAAGCGCGTAACAGGCGGTGGCACGGGGATTGACGCCCTCCGAACCACCGTGGTGTTGTTGACGTCACTTACCCGGTTCAGCAAGGCCCCCTCGTCCCGCGGTTGGGAGCGCTCCCAGCTGTGCGGGGTCGCGAGGACCCCCACACCCCCCGAGCCGCCGGGTGGAAGGAGGAGTCCGATGAGATCCCCTCGGCTTCCGGCCGCACTGGTGGCCCTGGCCCTCACCGCCACCGCCTGTTCGGGCGATACGGACTCGGGCGGTTACCCCCGCGAGGAGACCCTCTACACCACGGGCACCGCCTGGGGCCCGCCCGTGAACTGGAACCCCCTCATGCCCGGCAACTTCGCCGTCGGCACCAAGGGCCTGGTGTACGAGCCGCTGTTCCACTACGACCCCGACGAGAACGAGTACGAACCCTGGCTCGCCGAGAGCGACGAGTGGCCCGAGGAGAACGTGCACGTCATCACCCTGCGCGAGGGCGTGGAGTGGAGCGACGGGGAACCCTTCACCGCCGACGACGTCGTGGCCACCCTCGAGCTCGGTGCACACGACGCCGTCCACTACAGCAACATCCACGCCATGATCGACTCGGCCGAGGCCACCGGCGAGCACGAGGTCACCGTCACCTTCGAGGACAACCGTCCCCAGGAGTGGATGAACTGGGCCTACAGCGAAGCCGTCCTGCCCGAGCACGTCTGGGCCGACATGGACGAAGAGGCGCTGACCGACAGCCCCAACGAGGAACCGGTCGGCACCGGCCCCTACCTGCACGAGTCCAACACCGACGACCGCATGGTGTGGGAACGCAACGACGACTGGTGGGGCACCGACGCGCTCGGCCTGGAGATGCAGCCGCGCTACGTGGTCGACATCGTCAACACCTCGAACGAGATCACCATGGGCATGCTGCAACAGCACGACGTCGACATGTCCAACAACTTCCTGCCCGGCATCGACCAGGTCCTCGACGGCGACGAGGCGATCACCAGCTTCTACGACGAACCGCCGTACATGCGCAGCGCCAACACCGCCTGGCTGATCCCCAACCACGAGCGCGAACCCCTCGACGACCCCGCCTTCCGCGACGCCCTCGCCCACTCGGTCGACGTCCAGCAGATCGTCGAGGGCCCCTACTCCGACCTGGTCGAGCCCGCCAACCCCACCGGGCTCCTGCCCGAGTGGGACGACTACATCGACCACGAGCTCGTCGAGGAGGAGGGCTTCACCCACGACCCCGAGCGGGCCGAGGAGATCCTCGAGGAGGCCGGCTACACCGACGAGGACGGCGACGGATTCGTCGAGGACCCCGACGGCGAGCCCGTCAGCCTCACGCTCGAGGTGCCCTCGGGCTGGACCGACTGGATGGAGGCCGCCCGGGTCATCGCCGGCAACGCCCAGGACGTCGGCATCGACCTCGACACCGAGTTCCCCGACGAACAGCTCCTCGTCGAGAACCGCAACAGCGGCGACTACGACCTCGTCGTCAACAACGACCAGCAGCTCAGCAACACCCCGTGGACCTACTACGAGTACCTCTTCGAGCTGCCCCTGCGGGAGGACCAGACCACCGCCAACTTCCAGCGCCACGAGAACGAGGAGGCCTGGGAACTGGTGGAGAGCCTCGCCGAGGTGCCCGCCGAGGACCACGAGGCGATCGCCGAGGTCGTCTCCGAGGTGCAGGAGATCCAACTGGCCGAGAACCCGGCGATCCCCCTCTGGTACAACGGCCTCTGGTCGCAGTCCAGCAACGCCGTCTGGACCAACTGGCCCAGCGACGCCGACGGCCCCGCCCACCCCGCCACGATGTGGGGCGACTGGTTCGAACTCGGCGCCATCAGGACCCTCGCGGAGATCGAACCCGCGGCAGGGTAGCCCCGCGCACCCCCGCCCACCCCCATCACCGGAGGTAGCCCGTGTGGCGCTACATGGGGCGCAAACTCCTCGTCTACGCCCTCACCTTCGCCGTCGCGGTCACCATCAACTGGATGATCCCGCGGTTCATGCCCGGCGACCCCGTCCGGAGCATGCTCAACCGGGGCTCGATCAGCGACCCCGGCGCCCTCGAACGCATGACCGCCTACTACGAGGAGGTCTTCGGGCTCGACGCACCGCTGCACGAGCAGTACCTGAACTTCTGGTCCGGGCTGCTCCGCGGCGACCTGGGCATCAGTGTGATGCTCTACCCCGAACCCGTCGTCGACGTCATCCTGCGCGCGGTGCCCTACACCCTCGCGCTGCTGATCCCCGCGATCGTGCTGAGCTGGATCGTCGGCAACCGCTTCGGTGCGTTCGCCGCCCGCAGCAAGGTCCTCGACAACAGCATCCTGCCGATCGGCTACGTGCTCACCGCGACCCCGTACATGTGGCTCGCGCTGCTCATGGCCTGGAGCCTCGGCATCGTCGCCGGGATCTTCCCCACCGCCGGCGGGCACAGTTACGCGCTCACCCCTGGGATGAACGCCGAGTTCCTGGCCAGCCTGGTCACCCACTGGTTCCTGCCGTTCCTGTCGATGTTCGTGGTCGCGCTCGGCGGGTGGGCGATCGGCATGCGCAACATGATCATCTACGAGCTCGAGGCCGACTACGCCACCTACCTGCGCACGCTCGGCGCACCCCGCAAGCTCGTGCGGCGGTATGCGTACCGCAACGCACTCCTGCCACAGATCACCGGGCTCGCCGTGCAGCTCGGCACCATCATCACCGGCGCCCTGCTCACCGAGATCGTCTTCAACTACCCGGGCCTGGGCACCCTCGTCCTGGACTCCCTCAACAACCGCGACTTCTTCCTGCTCCAGGGCGTCTTCCTGTTCGTGGTCATCGGGGTGCTCGTCGCGAACTTCGTCATCGACCTCGTCTACGTCTTCATCGACCCCCGGACCCGGGTGCAGATGACGGGAGCATCCTCATGAACGAGACCCTCCACGTCGCCCGGCGCAACCCGAAGCTCCTCATCGGGCTGTCGGTCGTGCTCGGTTTCCTGCTGCTCGGCCTCCTCGGACCGCTCTTCGTCGACCACGGCCCCAACCAGTACGTCGGACCGCAGAGCGAACCGCCCAGCGCGCAGTACTGGCTCGGCACCACCACGTTCGGCCAGGACGTGTGGGCGCAGTTCGTGTACGGGATCCGCTCGACCTTCCTCATCGGGGTGCTCGGCGGGGGCGTCGCCTTCGCCATCGGCACCGCCGTCGGGTTCCTCGCCGGGTACCGCGGCGGCATCGTCGACGAGATCCTCACCATGCTCACCAACGTCGTGCTCGTGCTCCCCGCCCTGGTCGTGCTCATCGTCGCCGTGGCCTACCTCGACGCCCGCGGCCTCGTCGTGCAGGCCGTCTTCATCGGACTCACGACCTGGCCCTGGGCCGCCCGCGCCGTCCGTGCGCAGACCCTGTCGCTGGCCACCCGCGAGTACGTCGACCTGGCGCGCCTGAGCGGGCGACGCACCTGGCGGGTGATCATCACCGAGATCGCCCCGAACATGAGCTCCTACCTGGTCATGAGCTTCATCCTGCTGTTCGGCGGCGCGGTGCTGACCGCCGCCGGCCTGGACTTCATCGGGCTCGGCCCCACCGACGGCGTCTCACTCGGCCTGATGCTGGAGAACGCCGTGGCCTGGAGCGCCCTGCAGCTGGGCCTGTGGTGGTGGTTCGTCCCGCCGGGCGCGGCCATCACCGCCGTCGTCGGCTCGATGTACATCCTCAACGTCGGGTTGGACGAGGTCTTCAACCCCAAACTGCGGGAGCTGTGATGAGCCTGCGCGTGAACGGTCTGAAGGTCCACTACCGCACCCTGCGCGGGGACGTGCAGGCCCTCGACGGGGTCACGTTCTCCCTCGGGGACGGCGAGATCATGGGACTGGTGGGGGAGTCCGGCTGCGGGAAGTCCACCCTAGGCAAGAGCCTGATCCGGCTCGACCACCGCATGCACCACATCGCCGGCAGTATCGAGCTCAACGGCCGCGACGTGCCCATCGGCGACGACGCGGCGATGGTCCCGCTCCGGTACCACGAGATCTCGCTCATCCCCCAGTACGCGATGAGCGCCCTCAACCCCACCCGCCGCATCGGCAGGATGATCGACGAGCTCCTGCGCTCCCGGGGCGTGCGGCCCGCCGACCGCGCCGACGAGCTCCGGCGCCGCCTGGAACTGGTGGGCCTCGGCACCGACGTGCTGCGCCGGTTCCCCATCGAGCTCTCCGGCGGCATGAAACAGCGGGTGGTCATGGTCGTCTCCACGCTCCTGGACCCGTCCCTGCTCATCGCGGACGAGGTGACCTCCGCGCTCGACGTGTCCACACAGCGTTCGGTGGCCGAGTCCCTCGTGGAGTTCCGCGACCGGGGCCACGTCGGCAGCATGGTGTTCGTGACCCACGACGTCGCGCTCGTCCACCAGTTCGCCGACACGATCATGGTGATGTACGCCGGGCACGTCGCCGAGAAGGGGCCCGCCGCCGACGTCGTCTCCGACCCCCGCCACCCCTACACGCAGATGCTCCTGTCGGCCCTGCCCGAGGCCGGCGAGGACACCGGGGAGCGCCTGCGGGGCATCCCCGGAACCCCGCCCGGCCTGCTCGACCCGCCCACCGGATGCCGGTTCCGGGACCGCTGCCCGATGGCCTTCGACAAGTGCGCGGAGAGACCCCCGCTCGTGGAGACCGCGCCCGGCCACTGGTCGGCGTGCTGGAAGACGGAAGGACACTGACGTGCTCGAACTCAGCCACGTGCACAAGGTCTACCGGGTGGGGGCCTTCGGCGGCGGCCGCCTGCGCGCGGTCCGCGACGTCGGCCTGACCGTGGAACCGGGCGAGGTCGTCTCGCTCATCGGGGAGAGCGGCAGCGGCAAGAGCACCCTCGGCCGGATGGTCCTGGGCCTGACGCGCCCCACCTCCGGACGCATCGCGTTCGAGGGCGCCGATGTCACGGCGATCAAGGGGTTCCGCGCGAAGAAGGAGTACCACCGGAAGGTGCAGGGGGTCTTCCAGGACCCCTTCAGCAGTTTCAACCCGATCTTCAAGGCTGAACGGGTCCTGTCGATGATCCGCTCCTCCTACTTTCCCGGGGTCTCCGACGCCGACTGGCGCGACCGGGTGACCGACTCCCTGCGCACCGTGCGCCTGGACCCCGACGCCGTGCTCGGCAAGTACCCGCACCAGCTCAGCGGCGGCCAGCTGCAGCGCCTGCTCATCGCCCGCGCACTCCTGCTGGACATCCGCCTGCTCGTGGCCGACGAGGTCATCAGCATGCTCGACGCCTCCACCCGCATCGACGTGCTCAACCTGCTCGCCGACCTCAAGGAGCGCGGCCTCGGCATCCTCTTCGTCACCCACGACCTGTCCCTGGGCACCTACGTCAGCGACACCACGGTGATCCTGCGCAAGGGCGCCGTCGCGGAGAAGGGGCCCACCCGGGCGGTCTTCGCCGACCCGCGCCACCCCTACAGCCGCCACCTGCTCTCGTGCGTGCCCCGGCTCCACCGGACCTGGGCGGAGGTCGACGCCGATCTGGACCGCGAACGACCCGATCCCGTGGTGCCGCCGGCGCCCGCCGACGAGGACGGTCCGGTGCCCATGACCGAGGTCGGGGAAGGGCATTTCGTCGGTGCCGACCAGGGCTGAACGGACCCTCGCGGGAAGTACGTCCGGGCTGTTCAGAGCGGTTCGGGACGGGGTCCCGGATATTCCCCGTGCCACCGTGCGCGTCCCCACACCCAAAGCCCGGTCACGCCCCGATCCCTGTGGTAGGTTCTGAGGAGATTGTTAGTCGTTGAATTTCGCAGTTGGTGACACGCCCGCGGAGTTTTTTGACCGGCGGGCGGTTCGCTATGGGCCGGCTCGCGGCAATTGGCGGGTGTGAGTGACGCGCCCGCGCCCGAAGAGCTGAAGGAGAGAACATGGCTCAGGGAACTGTGAAGTGGTTCAACGGCGAGAAGGGCTTCGGCTTCATCTCCCCCGACGACGGCGGCCCGGACGCCTTCGTCCACTACAGCGCGATCCAGGGTTCGGGTTTCCGTAACCTCGAGGAGAACCAGCGCGTGGAGTTCGAGATCGTCCAGGGCTCGCGTGGCCCGCAGGCGGACAACGTCGTCGGCATCTAAGACGCCGTCGCGTTACTGCGCGAACTCGGAGCGCCCCCGGTAGGACCCTTGGTCCCGCCGGGGGCGCTCTCGTGTGTGCGGTGGGTGCTCAGCCGCCGAAGCCGGTGAGCTTCCAGATCCAGGCGCCGATGACACCGCCGATGATCGGGCCGACGACCGGGACCCACGAGTAGCCCCAGTCCGAGGAGCCCTTGCCCGGGATGGGCAGCAGCGCGTGGGCGATACGCGGGCCCAGGTCACGGGCCGGGTTGATCGCGTACCCGGTGGGACCACCGAGCGACAGACCGATCGCGAAGACCAGCAGACCGGCCAGCAGCGGCGCGATGCCGTTGGAGAACAGCTGGGACAGCTCGACGCCGCCCTCGGCGCTGACCGCGCCCTCGTTCGCACCGATGCCGAGGAGGCCCAGGACCAGCAGGGCCGTGGCGATGACCTCGGTGGCGAGGTTGGCGAACGGGCGGCGCACGCCAGGGGCGGTGCTGAAGACCCCGAGCTTGGCGTCGGGGTCGTCGGTCTGGCTCCAGTGCGCGAAGTAGGCCAGGTAGACGATGACCGCACCGGTGAAGGCACCGGCCATCTGCGCGGCGATGTAACCGGGCACCAGCGCCCACTCGAAGTCGCCGATGCTCGCCATACCGATGGTCACGGCCGGGTTGATGTGGGCACCGCTGATGGCACCCACCACGTAGGCGGCCATCGCCACACCCATGCCCCAGCCGAACGTGACGACGATCCAGCCCGCCTCCTTGGCCTTGGACTTGGCCAACGAGACGCCGGCGACGACACCGCCGCCGAGCAGGATCAGGATCGTGGTACCGATGAACTCTGCCAGATACACCATGGGGACCTCCGCCCCGAGCGGGGCCGTGTGTCGGGTCGGGGCGCCCTATGGCGCTCCGGGGGATGGATCCCGGGCGCACGCGTGGTGCGCCCGGGCGGGGATCAGACCTTGTCGCCGTGGTCGGCGTCCTCGTGCTCGACCCAGTCGAGCGTGCGCCGAACGGCCTTCTTCCAGTTGTGGTACTCGTGCTCGCGCTTCGCGGAGTCCATCTTCGGGTTCCACTCGGCCGCCTTGTGCCAGTTGGCGCGGAGCGTCTCGACGTCGGGCCAGTACCCGACGGCCAGCCCCGCGGCGTAGGCGGCGCCCAGGCACGTGGTCTCGGCGACCATCGGGCGGACCACCTCGGCGTCGAGCACGTCGGACAGGATCTGCATGAGCAGGTTGTCCGCGGTCATGCCGCCGTCGACCTTGAGCGTGGTCAGGTCGATGTGCGAGTCGGCGTTCATCGCGTCGACGACCTCGCGGGTCTGCCACGCGGTCGCCTCGAGCACGGCGCGGGCGATGTGGCCCTTGGTGACGTAACCGGTCAGGCCGGCCATGACACCGCGGGCGTCGCTGCGCCAGTGCGGGGCGAACAGGCCGGAGAAGGCCGGGACGATGTAACAGCCGCCGTTGTCGTCGACGGTGCGCGCCAGGGTCTCGATCTCCGGCGCGGAGGAGATGAGGCCGAGGTTGTCGCGCAGCCACTGCACGAGCGAACCGGTCACGGCGACCGAGCCCTCGAGGGCGTAGACCGCGTCCTCGTCGCCGAGCTTGTAACCCAGCGTCGTGAGCAGGCCGTTCTCGGAGTGGATGGCCTCGGTCCCGGTGTTCATCACCAGGAACGTTCCGGTGCCGTAGGTGCCCTTGACGTCGCCCGGGTCGAAGCAGGTCTGGCCGAACAGGGCGGCGTGCTGGTCGCCCAGCGCCGAGGCGACCGGGGTCCCGGCCAGGTAACCGCGGGCCTCGCCGTAGACCTCGGAGGAGGAACGGATCTCCGGCAGGATCGCGCGCGGCACACCCAGCGCCTCGAGCACAACGTCGTCCCACTCGAGGGTGTGGACGTTCATGAGCATGGTGCGGCTGGCGTTGGTCACGTCGGTGACGTGCTTGCCGGTCAGCTGCCAGATGATCCAGGTGTCGATCGTGCCGAACAGCACCTCGCCACGCTCGGCGCGCTCGCGCAGGCCGTCGACGTTGTCGAGGAGCCACCGGATCTTGGGCCCGGAGAAGTAGGTGGCCAGCGGCAGCCCGCAGATGTGGCGGAAGCGGTCCTGGCCCTCGTCGGCGGCGAGCTCGCGCACGATGTCGTCCGTGCGGGTGTCCTGCCAGACGATGGCGTTGTAGACCGGCTCGCCCGTCTCCTTGTCCCAGACGACCGTGGTCTCGCGCTGGTTGGTGATACCGATGGCTGCGACCTGGTCGGGGGTGATGTCGCTCTTCTGGAGCGACCTCTGGAGGACGACCTCGACGTTGGTCCACAGCTCCTTGGCGTCGTGCTCGACCCACCCCGGCTTGGGGAAGATCTGCCTGTGTTCACGTTGGTCGACGGAGACGATGCGTCCGTCCCGGTCGAAGAGAATGCAGCGGCTCGACGTGGTGCCCTGGTCGATCGCGGCGATGTACTGCTGACTCATCGGTGCTCGCCTTCAGGTGTGACGATGGGGGTGCGGACGCCTGCGCATTTCTTCAGTTGTCCCCGAACGTTGTACGGCATTGACGTATGAGTGGCGTCAGTTTCGTCCCAGTTCAGTTCCCATGTCAAGGCCACGTGACGCAGTCGTGTCACGCGGATCACACACGGTCCGCACCCGACCATCGTCGGTCGTCGGACACCGAAACGCCCGGGGTCGGACGAGCCGGTGTGTCGTCACCGGGAGGCCGCGTTCAGAACGGGGTCGCCCCGAGCTCTCTGGAGATCGCCCGGGCGGCGTCGCGCACGTAGGAGACCTTCTCACGGTCGGGCCCGTCGTCGTCACCGCGGAGGCGTTCGACGGCACCGCGTACCCCGATCGCGCCGACCGTGATCCCCCGGCGGTCCTGGATCGGCGCCGACACCGACATCTCGCCCTCGACGAGTTCGTCGGCCTCCCACGCCCATCCCGCCTCACGGATCGCCTCCGTGCGCTCGGCGAGGGTGTCCGGCGAGGTGATGGTGTGACGTGTGAAGGCCGGAAGGTCGGGGGTCGAGGCGATCGGGTCGAAGGCCAACAGGATCTGCCCCAGGGACGTGGCGTGCAGGGGCAGGAGGCTGCCCACGTCCAGGGTCTGGCGGCTGGAGTCGGGTCGGAACACGTGGTGGACCACGAGCACCTGGTGTTCGTGCAGGGTGCCGATGCGCACGCTCTCCCCGCTGAGCGAGGCCAGGCTGTCGGCCCAGTTCAGGGCCCTGGTGCGGAGCTCGTTGCCGTCGAGGTAGCGGCTGCCGAGGCTGAGCAGGCCCCCGCCCAGGCGGTAGTGGCCGGTCTCGGTCGCCTGTTCGACGAAACCCACGTGTTGCAGGGTGCGCAGGATCCCCAGGGCGGTCCCCTTCGGAAGGCCCGAGGTACGCGAGATCTCGCCGAGGCTCAGCCCCTGCGGCGCCCCGGACAGGAGGCGCAGGAGGGCCGCGGCGCGTTCGATGGACTGGATGCGTCCCGGCATTGGCGCTGCGTCACTCTCTTGTGCGGCAGTGTCGCACGGAAAAGGTTACTACGGGATCACAGATCGGCGCTGGCCTTCTCGATCGCACGGGCCGCCGCGTCGACGTCCTCGGCCCCGATCTCCTGGCGCAGCACCATCCGCACACGGTCGCCGCCCCCCAGGGCCCGGACCCCGTGTCGGGCGAAGGCCTCCGCGTACGCGGCACCCAGACCCTCCGGCGTGCTCACCAGGACCATGTTCGTGCGGGCGCTCGCCCGGATCCCGGGGAGCCCGTCGATGCGCGCGGCGAGGGCCTCGGCGTGCGCGTGGTCCTCGGCGAGGCGTTCGCGGTGGTGGCGCAGCGCGTGCAGCGCCCCCGCGGCCACGATCCCGGCCTGGCGCATGCCCCCGCCCAGGAGCTTGCGCCCCCGACGGGCCCGCAGCACGGTCTCGGCGTCGCCGGCCAGGGCCGAACCCACCGGGGCGCCGAGCCCCTTGGAGAAACAGACCGACACCGAGTCGAACCCCTGCGCCACCCGCGCTGGGCCGACGCCCAGGGCCGTGGCGGCGTTCCACAACCGCGCTCCGTCCAGGTGCGTGCGCATCCCGTGTGAGTGGGCGAAGGCGGTGGCGCGGTCCTGTTCGGCCAGGGGCACCACCTGTCCGCTGAAGGTGTTCTCCAGCCACAGGAGCGCGGGTTCGGCGCGGTGCACGTTCCCCTCGCGCGCGCCCGCGATCCAGGACCCCAACAGGGCGTCGGAGGGCCACGGGTCACCCGAGTACAGCCGGGGGAGCACCCGCGAGAGCACGGCGGCCGCGCCCTGCTCGTCCCCGATGAGGTGGTGGTTCTCGTGCGCCCAGACCTCCTCGCCGCTGCGGGAGGCCACGAACAGGCCCAGCTGGTTGGCCATGTGCCCCGTCGGGACGTAGACGGCCGCCTCGGTCCCGAGTAGGCCGGCGACCTCCTCCTCGAGTTCCCGGACGGTGGGGTCCTCGCCGAACACGTCGTCGCCGACCTCGGCCCCGGCCATCGCCTCGCGCATCCGCGTGGTGGGGGCGGTCAGAGTGTCGGAGCGCAGGTCGATCACGGGGGCTGCTCCTCGGTGGATCGGTGGGTGCTCCGGTCAACCCTAGGTCAGCGCTCTTCCCAGCGGTCCACCGCCTCCGAGAGCGTGTGCAGGCGGGCCAGGGTGTGCCGGAGCTCCTCCTCGCCGAGCTCGGCCAACAGGGCCTCGGCCATGCGCGCGCGTTGGGGGTCGGGGCCGCGCAGCGCCTCGTGCCCCGCCTCGGTGGGTGCGAGCAGGCGGGCCCGGCTGTGCGCGGGGTTGGGGCGGTACTCGGCGACCCCGGCGTCCACGAGGGCGTCGGCGATGCGCTGCACGCTCTGGCGCCGGGTGCCCAGGTGGCGGGCGACGTCGGAGACCGTGCGGGGGCCCTCGGCCACGGTCTCCAGGACCTGCCAGCGTGCGGCGGTCAGCCCGGAGGCGCGGGCCATGCGTTCGTGTGCGGACAGCAGGCGGCCGTGGAGCCGGGCGACGGCCAGGGAGGCCTCGCCGAGCAGCGACGCGGGCGGTCGGGGGGTCCCGTCCACGCTCACGCCCCCTCCAGGAGCGCGTAGTAGGCGTCGGGGTCGTGCTCGGCGTGCAGGCGGTACCAGGCGTCGAGCACACGGGGCGGGTAGACGCCCAGCTCGGCGAAGACCGCCCGCGCGAACTCCAGGTGAGCGGTGGGGCCCGCGGTGATGAGCCCGTCGTCGGTGACGGTGAGGGCGTCGCGGTGGCGGCCGGTGCCGCGGTAGCCCGTGGCCAGCAGGTACTCCGGGGCGGTGCTGGTGTGGTCGCGGTGGTCCAGCAGGCCTTCGCGGGCCAAGCCGGCGGTGGCTCCGCAGATCGCCGCCACGGGCACACCCGCGTCGAGGAAGATGCCGGCAGCGGAACCGAACGGGGCCAGGTGTTCGGGTTCCTGGTCCCACCAGGAGGAGCCCGGCAGCACGAGCATCGCGCTGGTGGAGGGCTTGAGCTGGGGGAGCGTGATGTCGGGCAGGACGGTCATCCCGCCCATCGTGGTCACGGGGGCGCCGGTGAGCCCGACGGTGACGACGTCGAAGCGCCCGGGGCGGGGCTGCCACTGCCCATTGCGGAGGTGGGCGGTGACGTGCCCGATCTGCCAGTCGGCGAGCTGGTCGTAGACGGCGAGGTGGACGGTCTTCCGGTACTCGTCATTCATGGCAGAAAGCTGTCACTCCGACAGGATGCTGTCAATGCTCTCGGGGGAATCCACCGTGTCGCCGACGTGTGTGCACGTGTGTGACGGAAGGGCGTTCGTGCGGCGGGAGAGCGGGGGCGTTCCGGGCGCTGCCGCGCTCGGAGTACGCACTGATCTATCCGGTGGCGCAGGTCGGGGCAAGGCCGCTGTGGCGATAGGTGCCGTCCGGAACCGGGGGAGCGCGGTGGCGTTCGGTGGATCGGTCCCCAGGTGGGCGCTCCGTGCCACTCAGGACGGTCGTGATTGGTCCGGGCCGTAACCCCAGGTCGCGGCGTCGGGACTGTCCGGGCATGGGTCGGTTTAGTGTGACCAGGGTCACCCTCGGTCCATTTAACTTGTTCGACCCCTTGCGTTCACAGAAGCTCACAAATGGTATTACCATTCTCAAAGTTCGTCCCAAGGGCAGGTCATGCCCTCACCCCCTCCCGGGACCGAGGGCGAGCTCGTGCCACCAAGACCCAGCCACCCGGAAGGCTCCGCCGTGGAGAACTTCGAACCCGTCTACGGGACGGGCCCCCTCCTGGGGATCGCCGCCGGCGCGATCGCCCTGTTGCTCTTCCTGATCATCCGCTTCAAGGTCCACGCGTTCATCGCGCTGGTCGTGGTCAGCGTCATCACCGCCCTCGCCGCGGGCATCCCCGTGGACCAGGTGGTGCCCACCCTCCTCGACGGCTTCGGCGGCACACTCGCCAACGTCGCCCTGCTCGTCGGCCTCGGCGTGATGATCGGGAGCATGCTCGAGGTCACCGGCGGCGCCGCCGTGCTCGCGGGCGCGCTCATCAGGGTGTTCGGCGAGAAACGTGCACCCCTCGCACTGGGTGTGGCCTCACTGATCTTCGGGTTCCCGATCTTCTTCGACGTCGGCCTCATCGTCATGTTGCCGATCGTCTTCAGCGTCGCCCGCCGCGTCGGCGGATCCGTGCTCATGTACGCCCTGCCCACCGCGGGCGCCTTCGCGATCATGCACGCCTTCGTGCCCCCGCACCCGGGCCCGGTCACCGCCGCCGTCGAGATCGGCGCCGACATGGGACTGACCCTGCTCATGGGCACCCTGCTGGCCATCCCCACCTGGTACCTGTCCAGCTACCTCTTCGGCCTCTGGGCGGGCAAGCGCTGGGAGCTGCCCGTCCCCGACGACATCATGGGCGACGGCCAGGTCACGCACGAGAACCCGCCGCACCTGGCCACCGTGCTCAGCGTCCTGATCCTGCCGATGCTGCTCATCTTCGGCAACACCGGGGTCAGCACCGCCGTCGAGACCGGCACCGTCCCCGAGGACGCCGTGTGGGCGCAGATCCTCATGATGCTCGGCGAAGCACCCATCGCCCTGCTCATCACCATCATCTACGCGATGGTCGTGCTCAGCGCCGGCCGCTTCGGCCGCCAGCGCGTGGAGGAGATCGTCGGCGGAGCGCTCGGCCCCGTCTGCGGCATCATCCTCATCACCGGTGCCGGCGGCATGTTCGGCGGCGTCCTGCAGAGCAGCGGCATCGGCGAGGCCCTCGCCGGCACACTCGAGAACACCGGCATGCCGGTCATGCTCGCGGCCTTCGTCATCGCCCTGGCCCTGCGCGTGGCCCAGGGTTCGGCCACCGTCGCCATCACCACCGCTTCGGGGCTCGTCGCCCCGGCGGTTCAGGCCACCAGCGGCCTCAGCGGCATCGACCTGGCCCTGATCGTCATCGCGATCGCGTGCGGCGCCACCGCGCTCTCGCACGTCAACGACTCCGGGTTCTGGCTGGTCGGACGCTTCCTGCGCATGGACGTCAAGACCACGCTCAAGACCTGGACCGTGATGGAGACCCTCATCGGTTTCATCGGGTTCGGTCTCGCCTTCGGCCTCCACCTGGCCCTGTAGCGGGACATCGTGCAGCGCGCGACCTCAACGCCCGTCGGGGGCGGCCTGCGGGCCGTCCTCGCGGTCGTCCTCCTTCAGGGCCGTGACCACCTCGGTCACGATCGACCGCATCGCCGCCTCGGCCACCTCCGGCAACCCGTCGCGGATGGCCCGCGCCACCGCGCAGTGCAGGCGCAGCGCCTCGGGTCTGGGGTGGTGCGGCATGAGGTCGTAGGAGGTGCGCCCCACCAGGACCTCGCTGATCACCTGGGTCAGACCCACGAGCATCTCGTTGTCGGCCAGTTCCAGGATGCGCCGGTGGAAGGCCACGTCCAGGTCCAGGAACGTCTCCAGGTCGCCCGCGCGGCCGGTGCGCTCCATCTGGTCGGCCAGCACCACCAGCTGCGCACGCTCCTCCTCACCGCCGCGCGCGGCCGCCAGGGCGGCGGCGCCCGGTTCGACGGCCTCTCGAAGTTCGTTGAGGGTGCGCAACTGCTCCATGCGCCCGCTGCCCGCCAGACGCCAGCGGATCAACTGGGGATCGAAGACGCTCCAGTCCTTGCGCGGACGTACCCGGATCCCCGTCCTGGGGCGGCTGACCACCAGCCGCATCGACTCCAGGACACGGACCGCCTCCCGGGCGACCGTCCGGGAGACCCCGAAATCCTGCTCCAGCCCCTGGAGCGTGAACGTGTGACCGGTCGAGTACTCGCCGGCCGCGATCGCGGGGCCGAGCACCGCCAGCACTCGATTGTGCAGCGTGCGGTGGTCAGTGCCCATCGTGCTCCCCGTGCTCGACACTCCCTCGCCCCCGGCCCGGTTCCCGCCGGGGGACAGCCTGAAGCCTAATCGCACCATTCGATAGCACCATTGGGGTGGGGGAGCACGGGACCGGCCTCCCCACCCGACACGGAGTAACCATGCACTTTGTCTTCATGGGCGTCTCGGGCAGCGGCAAGACGACCGTGGCCGAGCACGTGGCCGAGCGGCTCGAGCTGCCCTTCGCCGAGGCGGACGTGTTCCACCCCGAGGCCAACATCCGCAAGATGTCGGCCGGAACACCCCTGACCGACGAGGACCGCCGGCCCTGGCTGCGCGAGCTGGCCTCCTGGATCGGCGAGCACGACGCCCTGGGGGAGACCACGGTCATGGCGTGCTCCGCGCTCAAGCGCGAGTACCGCGACCTGCTGCGGGAAGGCGCACCCGACGTGCACTTCCTCCACATGCACGGCCCCGCTGAGGTCATCTGGGAGCGCATCGAGGCGCGCCCCGACCACTTCATGCCCCCGGCGTTGCTCCGGTCACAGTTGGAGACGCTGGAGCGCCTGGATCCGGACGAGGCCGGTCAGGAGTTCGACGTCCGTGCCGACCTGGAGACCCTCAACAGCGGGGCCCTGCTCTACGTCGAGGACCACATCCGGCCAGCGGTTCCGTAGCACTCCAGCTTGCGCCCGGCTCGTGCGCACGCGACCCTGTTCGTCATGCAAGACACCGTTTCGTCCCCGACGTCGGCCGCACCGCGGCCCTTCAGCGTGCTGCCGCCCCCGGTACGGAGCCTGACCG
The DNA here is from genome assembly GCF_014892575.1 of Nocardiopsis coralli. GTDB lineage: Bacteria > Actinomycetota > Actinomycetes > Streptosporangiales > Streptosporangiaceae > Nocardiopsis > Nocardiopsis coralli. Next base: position 199,950 of record NZ_JADBGI010000011.1, read on the forward strand.
CAGGCCGGCGCCTGGGTGTGCAGCCGCCCCAGGACGTGCGGCACACCTGCACCCTCATGTTCGTGGCCGCGCCCGTGCTGGCCCTGGCTTCGGTGCGGGCCGGGTGGATCCTCTACGAGAGCGCGGCCCCGGGTGCGGCCGTCGAGCTGTGGGTGCTGCTGGTGGCCGCGGTCCTGGCCGCCGGGGCCCTCGCCGGGCTGGCCATGCCGGTGCGCCGGGCCGCCTCCATCCTGTGGCGCTGGGCCCAGGGCGGCGCCGTGGCCGCGCTGGCGGTCTCGGTGGGCGCGCTCTACCTGGCCGCTCGGCTCGCGGACACCCTGATGCTCGCCGCCGGGCTGGCCGGGGCGCTGCTGGCGATCATGGTCAACATCGCGCTGTGGAGCACGGCCCTCATCGCCTGGTGCGACACCGACGGGTCCGAGGAGGCCGACCGGGCCTGACCCTCTCCCGCTCCAACCGGGTCCCGACGTGGTCGGGGCCCGGTTCTTGTGTGCCACGGGTGTCGGAATGGTGTCGGTGGTGTTTCTGGGGTTCCAGGGAAAATAAGAACGGTTACCCACTGGAACTCCCCTTTCTGGCATTCACCTGCTGTTTGGGTGTTATTCATGGGATGATTCCATCATGGGGGCGTGCTTTGCGGTCCCTGCCTGCGGTGTTCCGGGTTCCGCCGAAAAGCGTCAAGGGCCGGAACCGCCCTCGGGTTGGACATCTGTGCGGCAAAACCCGTTCTATGGATCACGGCACAGATATGAAACGGTTGTATTAATCCCGAGCTGTCTATCTTCCCACGTGGACGATGCCCGGTTTATGGTCCTGCCATCGCCAACGGGCTCACCCCCCACCGCCCCACACAGAGGTGGACCATGTTCACGAAGTCTTCCCGGAAACCCCTCGGCCTCGTGGCCGCGGCGGCAGCCCTCGCTCTCGTGGCGAGCGCCTGCGCCGAGAGCGACCGCGACGCCTCGGGAATGGACGAGGACGAACCCTTCATCTTCGCCGGCGCCGGCGAGATCACCTCGCTCGATCCCTTCCTCACCAACGACGGCGAGACCTTCCGTTACGCACGGCAGGCCCTCGAACCCCTCCTCGACCACGAATCCGGCGGAACGGAGATCGTGGGCGGGCTGGCCGAGGACTGGGAACAGTCCGAGGACGGCACGGAATGGACCTTCCACCTGCGGGAAGGCGCGGTTTTCCACGACGGCGACGACGTGACCGCAGAAGCCGTCTGCGCGAACTACGACCGCTGGCACAATCTCACCGGCGAGTTCCAGAACGCCAACAACTCCTACTACTGGCAGGCGATCTTCGGCGGTTTCGCGGAGAACGAGAGCGACGCGCTGCCCGAGTCGAACTACGTCGGCTGTGAGGCCACCGACGAGACCACCGCCGTCATCGAGGTCGACGAGTACTCCTCCGTGCTCCCCGGCGGGTTCAGCCTCGCCGCGTTCAGCATCCTCAGCCCCACCACGCTGGAGGCCATCGAGGACGAGGAGATCACCGGCGGCGACGGCGACTTCACCCTGCCCGAGTACACGCGCGACGCCTCCATGATCGCCGGGACCGGCCCCTTCACCGTCGAGGACTGGGACCAGGACCAGAACTCGGTCACCCTGGAGCGCTTCGACGAGTACCACGGCGACCCCGCCGGGTTCCAGACGATGATCCTGCGCGCCATCCCCGACGAGAACGCACGCCTGCAGGCCCTCGAGGCCGGCGACATCCACGGGTACGACCTCGTGGCCCCCGCCGACGTCGAGCAGCTGGAGGAGAACGGCTTCCAGGTGCCCGTGCGCGACGTGTTCAACGTCCTCTACCTCGCCTACCAGCAGGAGAGCCACGAGGCGCTCGGCGACCCCGAGGTCCGCGAGGCCCTCTCCCACGCCGTGAACCGCCAGCGCATCGTCGACACGATCATGCCCGAGGGCAGCGAGGTGGCCACCCAGTTCCACCCCGACACCCTCGACGGATGGTCCGAGGACGTGCGCACCATCGACTACGACCCCGACCTGGCCCGCGAGAAGCTCGAGGACGCCGGACACGAGGACCTCGAACTCGAGTTCTGCTTCCCGGCCGAGGTCACCCGCCCCTACATGCCCGCCCCGCGCGACATCTTCGACGTGATCGTCGAGGACCTGCAGGAGGTCGGCGTCAGCGTCGAGGAGACCTCCTACGAGTGGACCGAGTACACCGCGCAGTCCGAGAACGGCAACTGCGAGATGTACCTGCTCGGCTGGACCGGTGACTACAACGACGCCTACAACTTCATCGGCACCTGGTTCTCGTCCCACAACGACGCCTGGGGCGTGGACAACGAGGACCTCTTCGACGACATGGCCGAGGTCAGCAGCAACCCCGACGAGGAAGAGCGCATCGCCGGGTACGAGGAACTGAACGAGCAGGTCATGGAGGAACTGCCCGGGCTGCCCATCTCCAGCTCCCCGCCCTCCATCGCCTTCGCCCCGGAGGTCGACCCGCCGAACGTCAGCCCCCTGACGCAGGAGATCTTCTCCGAGGCCTCCTGGCAGTAGTCCGCCCCTGACGGTCCCCCGGGTCCGGTCGGCCCACCGCGGCCGGCCGGACCCGCAACGCGGGCGATCCCCGCACCCCACCCGCTGGCGAAAGGCGGCGCACGTGCTGCGATTCATCGTCAGACGACTCCTGCAGCTGATCCCCACCCTCCTCGGGCTGTCGGTCCTGCTGTTCGTCTGGCTGCAACGGCTCCCGGGAGGCCCCGAGAACGCCCTCCTGCCCGACAATGCACCCCCCGAACAGCGGGAGGCGCTGAGGGAATCACTGGGCCTGGACGAACCCTTCACCGTCCAGTACTTCTCGTTCCTCGGCCGGATCTTCCAGGGCGACCTGGGCACCAGCATCCACACCGGGCGCCCCGTGCTGGAGGAGTTCCTCACCCGCTTCCCGGCCACCTTCGAACTCGCCGTCACCGCGATCGCCATCGCCGTCGCCGTCGGACTGCCCCTGGGGTACCTCGCCGCCCGCAAGCGCGGCGGAGCGCTCGACTTCGCGGCCGTCGGCGGTTCACTCCTGGGCATCTGCACGCCGGTGTTCTTCCTGGCCTTCCTCCTCAAGGTGGTCTTCGCCGAACAGCTCGGGCTGTTCCCCTCCGCCTTCCGCATCTCACCCGCGCTCAGCCGCACCGACATCACCGGGTTCGTCGTGCTCGACGGCGTGATGACCCGCGAATGGGACGTGGTGTGGGACGCGCTCATGCACCTGGCGCTGCCCGGCCTGGCGCTGGCCTCCATCCCCCTCGCCGTCATCACACGCATGACCCGCGCGAGCGTCCTGGAGGTCATGGGTGAGGACTACGTGCGCACCGCCAACGCCAAGGGCCTGCACCGCACCACCGTGCGCACGCGCCACGTGCTGCGCAACGCCCTCCTGCCCGTGGTCACCGCCGTCGGCCTGCTGTCCGGGAGCCTCTTCGCCGGGGCCGTGCTCACCGAGAGCGTCTTCGCCTTCCCCGGCATCGGATCGTTCATCTACGAGGCCACCCACGGCCGCGACTACCCAGTCCTGACCGGGTTCATCCTGCTCATCGCGGCCATGTACGTGCTGATCAACCTCCTGGTCGACATCTCCTACAGCCTCCTCGACCCGAGAGTGCGGGCCCAGTGATGCCTACTTCGCCGAGTTCACCCACACCCCTGCACAAACGCAAGGCCGAGAAGGTCGACCGCCTCGCCGAACTCATGGGCTCGCGCGCCGACGAGGGCCGGGTCTCGGGCATCTGGATCGACGCCTTCCGCCGCATGCGCACCAACCCCATGGCGATCACCGGCGCGATCATCGTCGTGCTGTTCGTCGCCGTGGCGCTGTTCTCGCCGCTCATCGCGCCCTACAGCCCCACCTCCCAGGCCTGGGGCGGTGAGGTCTTCCCCAACCGGAACGAGTTCGTCGGCCCGCGCGCGGAGAACTGGCTCGGCCTGGACCACCTGGGCCGCGACCTCTACTCGCGCTTCATCATCGGCGCCCGCCAGACCCTCATGGTCGGGGTCGTGGCCACCCTCGTCGGGTTCTGCTTCGGAGCCCTGCTCGGCGGGCTCGCCGGCGCGTGTGCCGTGCTCGGTGGACGCTGGGGTGCCAACGTCGACAACGTCATCATGCGTGTCATCGACATGATGCTCGCCCTGCCCACGCTGCTGCTCGCCGTCACCGTCGCCGCCCTCGTCGGACCCAGCCTCACCACGGTCATGCTCGCCGTCGGTATCGCACAGATCCCCATCTTCGCCCGCCTGCTGCGCGGGGCCATGCTCGCCCAGGGCAACCGCGAGTACGTGCTCGCCGCCCAGTCCATGGGCGTGCGCCGGCACAAGATCGCACTGACGCACATCCTGCCCAACTCCATGGGGCCGGTCATCGTGCAGTCCACCCTCACCCTGGCCACCGCCATCATCGACGCCGCCGCCCTGTCGTACCTGGGCCTGGGCAACCCCGACGCGTCCTTCCCCGAGTGGGGGACCATGCTCGCCGAGGCGCAACGGTTCCTGTCGACCGCGCCCGCCCTCGCCGTCTACCCCGCGCTCGGCATCATCATCACCGCGCTCGGCTTCACCCTGCTCGGTGAGTCCCTGCGCGAGGCGCTCGACCCGAAGCTGAGGAAGTGACCATGGGAACCAACGCACCGCTGCTCGCGGTGGAGGAGTTGTCCGTCGGCTTCGGCGGACGCGGGTCCGCCCCCGTGAAGGCCGTCGACGGGGTGTCCTTCTCCCTGGAGGAAGGCAAGGTCACCGGGCTGGTCGGCGAATCCGGCTGCGGCAAGAGCGTCACCTCCCTCGCCCTCATGGGGCTGCTGCCCGACCGGGGCGTCGAGGTCGGCGGCCGCGCCGTCATGCAGCTGCCCAAGGGGCCCGAGGACCTGCTCGCCCTGCCCCAGCGCCGCATGCGCGACCTGCGCGGATCCCAGCTCGCGATGATCTTCCAGGACCCGCTGAGCTCCCTCAACCCCGTCGTGCCCATCGGACGGCAGGTCACCGAGATCCTCAAACGCCACCGCGGCATGCGCGGTGAAGCGGCGCGCAAGGAGGCCGCCGACCTGCTCCACCGCGTGGGCATCCCCGACCCCACCCGGCGGCTGCGCGAGTACCCCCACCAGCTCTCCGGCGGCATGCGCCAACGCGCCCTCATCGCCATGGCCGTGGCGTGCCGACCGCGGCTCATGATCGCCGACGAACCCACCACCGCCCTCGACGTCACCATCCAGGCGCAGATCCTCGAACTCCTCCGCGACCTGGTCACCGAGGAGGGCACCGCACTGCTCATGATCACCCATGACCTCGGCGTCGTCGCCGGCCTGTGCGACGACATCAACGTGCTCTACGCCGGACGCGCCGTCGAACACGCACCCCGGGCACCCCTGTTCGCCGAACCCACACACCCGTACACCGTCGGCCTGCTCGGATCCATCCCGCGGCTGGACGCACCCCGCGGCGAACCCCTCACCCCCGTGCGCGGATCCGTCAACGACAACATCGCTTGGACCGACGGATGCGCCTTCGCGCCCCGCTGCGACCACTACACGATGGACTGCCTCCAGGGGCCGCCGCCCCTGGTCGAACGCGACTCCGACCCGGGCCACGTGCACCGCTGCGTCAACCCGATCGGCCACGCCGAGGTGGTCGACCGCGCCGTTCTGGACAGCCCCGCGGTCGTGGGCGAGGAGGAGGACCGGTGAGCCTGCTGCAGATCAAGGACCTCAAGGTCCACTTCCCCATCAAACGCGGCGTGCTGATCGACCGCACCGTCGGCCACGTGCGCGCCGTCGACGGGGTCAGCCTCAGCGTCGAAGAAGGGCAGACCTACGGGCTCGTGGGGGAGTCCGGCTGCGGGAAGACCACCCTCGGCCGCGCCGTGCTGCGCCTCAACCCCGTCACCGAGGGCGAGGTGTGGTTCGGCGGACGCGACCTGGCCGGCCTCGACGCCGAGAGCATGCGCCGCGAGCGCAAGAACCTGCAGATGGTCTTCCAGGACCCGCTCGGCAGCCTCAACCCGCGCCAGAACATCGGCTCCATCCTCATGGAGGGCCTGCAGACCCACGGGATCGGCGACGGCGACGACCGCCGCCAGGTACAGCAGGACCGCCACAACCGAGTCGTCGAAGCGCTCGAACGCGTGGGCCTGTCGGACCGGGCGCTCAAGCGCTACCCGCACGAGTTCTCCGGCGGCCAGCGCCAACGCATCGGCATCGCCCGCGCCCTGGTGCTGCGGCCCGACCTCATCATCTGCGACGAACCGGTCTCCGCGCTGGACGTGTCGATCCAGGCGCAGGTGCTCAACCTGCTGGAGGAACTGCAGGACGAGCTCGGCCTGACCTACCTCGTCATCGCGCACGACCTCGCCGTGGTGCGGCACGTCAGCGACGTCGTCGGTGTCATGTACCTGGGCTCGCTGGTGGAGGAGGCCTCCAGCGACGACATCTACGCCACCCCGCTGCACCCCTACACCCGCACCCTCATGTCTGCGGTGCCCGTGCCCGACCCGTCGGTGGAGGACACCCGCGAGCGCATCCTCCTCGCGGGCGACCTGCCCTCACCCGCGGATCCCCCGGCCGGGTGCCGCTTCCACACCCGCTGCCCGTGGCGGCAGAAGGAACGCTGCGACACCGAGCGCCCCGAGCTGCGCACGCTGCGCGACGCCCCCTCCGGCAGCACCCACCGGGTGGCCTGCCACTACGCGGAGGAGATCCTGTCCGGGCAGATCCAGCCGAGCGAGGAGCGCGCCGAGCGCATCGTCACCGGCGGCGCCGCGGACGGCGGAGGCGGATCGGGCGGGGCGGAGGACCAGGCCCACTAGACCGCGCGGGCGGCCACACGTCGTGTCCCCCAGTGGCCGCCCGCGCGCCCTGTTCCCTGTGGTGGGTCAGGGCACGACGCCGACGAGCGTGTCCGTGGGAGACCCGTCCTCGTCGCGCTCACCTTGTACGACCAAGGAGCCGGGGGCGAGCGTCATGGCTTCGGGATCCGGGAACATGGAATGGGGCGGGGTTCCGTCATGTCCCCGGTCTTCCTCGACCATGAGACCTTCCAGGTCCAGTGTTTCAGTGTTCCCGTTCGACTTATCGGTGACGACGATCTGTGCTGGATCCCAGGAAAAATCGTCCTGCTGGTTGACGTCCAGCCAAGCCAGGCCGTCCGCGAGTGGAACGATGAAGGTTTCGTTGAGGCGTCGTGCCGTGGGCGCTTCGACGGAGACAAGATCCCGGGTGTCGCCGGAGAGGTCTTCGTAGGAGTACTGGACCTCCTCTTCATCTTCGCCTTCGTGGACCGTGACGAGCTGGTCGTCGACCGCGCCGATGATGTCCCCGTCGTGCCCGGAGATGAAGTCGGTGTCGGTCGCCAGGTCGCCGGTCTCTGAGTTCAGGACCCACTCTTGCTCGTGGTCCGTGAAATCAACGGAAGTAAATGCATGATGGCCTTCGTGGTCAAGTGTGGTGCTGGTGATGGGGTAATCCACCTGACTCTGTCCAAAGGCCTCCCGTTGCCACAGATCGGATCCTGTTTCAGCGTCCACTCCGGCCAGGGCGAATGTGTAGTCGCGCGGGTTGTCTGGGGACGCAGCCCCTTCTCCCTCCTGGTCGGTGAAGAGGAGTGAGAGGATCAACGTGTCCTGGGCAGGGAATCCGTGGCTGAGGACGGGCTCTGCATGTTCCGGTCCTTGTTCGACCTCGGGGGAGAGGCGCCAGAGCTCTTCGCCTCCCTCAAGTGAGTAGGCCACGATGTCGCCGTGTTCACCGCCATCGGAGTCCTGGATGACACGCGCTTCATCGGTGATGATCCCGGGGTCACGGCCGTTTTCACGGTGGACGTTGCCATCGAGGCCACCGCCGGAATGGGGGGCGAAGTCTGCTGTGTGTTCGTTGATGATGTCGCCGGTGGCGGCGTCGAGGAGGACGATTTCGTTCTGTGCTGGGGGTTCGTCTTCGTCTTCTTCGTCTGTGTGGTCGCCGGCGTAGGAGAGCATGACTTTGCTGCCGTCGGGGGTGACGGCCGCGGAAGTGATGGGTTCCTCGGGGCGGCGGTAGTGCCAATGCTCTTCACCGGTGTCGCCGGCGAGTGCGACGATGCCGTCATCGACCATCGCTGCGACCCCATGCTGGGTGGGGCTGACGTGCGTGATGCTTGTTTTGTCGGGTGGTTGCCAGTCCCAGCCCACGGAGGTGACTGACGTGGGGACGTCCAGCTCCTGCGGCGAGTTATCGAGGGTGGCGTGCTCCTCGGACGGCTTCAGGAGGGTGCAGGCGTACAGCAGGGGCAGGAGCGCCGCTGCGCAGAGCGCTCGCTTGGTGGGCATGGTTCTTCCTCGTTGTTCTTCACCGGCAGCCGGTACGTGGTTCCACAGGGTGTCCGTCAGGCCCCGTGCCGGGCGTCGTCCACGCGCCGGGCGAGCTCCTCGGCGTCGTGCACGACCACGGTGCAGACCCGGCCGTCGTCGGCGGTGATCCGGACCCCGGTCCCGCTGCGCATGAGCACACCCAGCTCCCCGGAGGTGTTGAAGCGCAGACCCACCCCGCTGAAGTCGGCGAACGCGCTCACCGGGACGGTCTCGACCGACGTGATCCGGTCGACGGGGATGCGCCGGCGCCACAAGGGCCACAGGGCGACGGTCAGGGTGCCGTCGGAGAGGCGGACCCGCACGTGGAACGCCGCGATGACCAGGGGCATCACGATCGCCATCGCCACGACCATCCAGTGCGCAACGGTCTCGTCGGGCTGGTCCCGGGCGGCGGCGTAGAGGATGCCGCACCCGCCGAGAGCCATGAGGACCATCGCGCCGATGAGCGCGGGGTGGGCGGGGACGCGGCGTTCGTAGGTCACGGGGGATGTCCTGTGGTGTGGTGGTCGTCGTCGGGTCGAGCGTAGCCCGGGCCACCACCCCCGCATGACGGCTGTCACGGGCGGCCTCGTGACACCGGTGACTGGCGTGCGGACCCCGTTCCCGCCCAGACTGCCGGTATGAACGCTGACGACATCCCCCGTGACCCCACGTCCGCACCGGAACCCGGCCCCGCACCAGCCCGCAAGCGCCCCCGGGTCCCGCGCGCCGCGCAGGCGCCCGGCCGCGTGTGGCTGGCGGCGCTCGGCGCGGGCGTGGCGGCGGCGCTCCTGGCTCTGCTCCTGTTCCCGCACGAGTCCATGCCGGACGCGGCGTTCGAGGGCGACGAAGCCCTGGTCAGCGACCTGGAGGCTTCCGTCGACGAGGACTTCGTGCAGGGCATGGCGGTCGCCAGGTTCCCCGTCGACGACACCGGCGCGGTGGAGTGGGCGTTCGCGGGCACGTCCGAGGGCAGCACGCCCGTCGACGCCGACACCCAGTTCGAGACGGCGTCGGTGTTCAAGACGTTCACGGCGATGACCTTGGCCGACATGGTCGAGAACGGAGAGACCTCCCTCGACCGCACGTTGGGCGAGGTCTTCCCCGACATCGACTTCGCCGACGACCGGGTCGCCGACGCCACGCTCGAGCAGGTCGCCAACCACCACGCCGGCCTCAGCCCGGGCGCGCCGGGTGCCCCGGACGGGTTCGTGCGCGGCCTCGTCTTCGGTGACGCCTACCGGCACGCGCTCTCCCCGCAGGAGTACCTGCCGCAGACGACCGCGACGGCTCCGGACAGCTATGTGTACTCCAACATCGGGTACGCGGTCCTGTCCGAGGCTTTGGCGCAGGAGAGCGGAACCCCGTACGAGGACCTCGTGCGCGAGCGCGTGCTCGACCCCCTGGGCATGGACGACACGGTGATCTCCGAGGGCATCCCCGAGGGCGGCGCACCCCCGTACGTCGAACCGGGCGCGCGGTCCGAGGAGTGGGTCAACACCGACTACGCCGGCGCGGGCATCACCACGTGGAGCACGACCGCCGACCTCACCCGGTTCATGACGGCCGTCGCGGAGGGCACCGCCCCGGGCATGGGCGCCCTGGACGTCCAGCGCGAGAACGTCGAGTTGACCGGGTTGTCCGACGACGCCGAGGAGAGCGAGGGCATCGGCGGCAACCTCGACATGGGCCTGGGCTGGCACATCCTCGACGTTCCCGACGCGGGGTCGGTGAGCTGGCACAGCGGCGGTTCGTTCGGAACCCGCACGATGGTCGCGGTCAGCGAGAACGAGGCGGTCGTGATCATGGCCAACTCGTTTATGGTCGAGACGGTGCCGCTCGCGTTCGAACTGCTCTCCGACGACCCCGAGCCGATCCCGGGCATGCCCGCGCCGGTGCTGGTCGCGCAGACCGTGGTCATGTCCCTGGTCCCGGCGCTGATGCTGCTCACCTTCGTGGCCCGCCGCCGCACGCTGGTGACCCAGCGACCGTTGGACCGTCTGCGTCTCGTCTCGTTCCCGCTGGGCGCGTTGGCGTGGCTGCTGGCGGCGTTGAAGTTCGGGGCGTGGTCGGTCACGCCGCACGCGGTCGCGGCCGTGGCTGTCGGCGCGATCGCCGCGGCGGTCACCGTCGGGGTCTGGCACTGGAAGCGGATCCCGGGTGAGGCGGCCCGGTGGCGGTGGCTGCACATCACCGTGTTCGTGCTGTCGCTGCTGTTCTCGCTGGCCCTGGGCGGCTTCTCCGCGTACGGGCTGGCCGTCGTGCGCTGACCCCGGGATCCGGGTGAGGGGCGGCCGGGACGGGGCCGCCCCTCACCCGCGTTCGCGTGTGTACCAGAGCGCGAGCTGTGTTCGGTCGCGCAGGTCGAGCTTGCGCAGCGCGTTCGTGACGTGGTTGCGCACGGTGCCTTCGGTGACGAAGAGGCGTTCTGCGATCTCCCGGTTCGCGGCGCCCTCGCTGATGAGCTGGGCGACCTCGGTCTCGCGTTCGGAGAGCGGTCCCGCCGCCTGCTGGGCGGGTTCCGGGACAGGTGGTGTGGCGGGTGCACCGTCCAGGGCCCCGACCAGCCGGTCGGCGACGGCCCCGGTCAGCACCCGCTCGCCCCGCGCGGCGCGGCGCAGCACGTCGGCGACCTCGTCGGGTTCGGCGTCCTTGAGCAGGTATCCGCGGGCGCCGGCGCGGAGCCCGTCGAAGAGGTACTCGTCCTCCTGGAAGGTCGTCAGGATCACCGTGGCCACGCCCGGGTACGTCTCGCCGAGCCGCCGGATGAGGGTGATGCCGTCCATGACCGGCATGCGGATGTCGACCAGCGCCACCTGCGGGTGCTGCTCCTCGGGCAGCCCGGCCAGGAGCGCGAGCGCCTCCTCGCCGTCGCCGACCTCGCCCATGACCTCGATGCCGTCCTCGGTGGCCAGGAGCCGGGCCAGACCGCGGCGCATGAGGGCCTGGTCGTCCACCACCAGGACTCGGACGGGCGGCGTGCTCACCGGACACTCTCCAGACTCGGGTCGAATTCGCGGGGCACGCGCGCGGTGAGCACGTACCCGCCCTCGGGACGGTTGTGGCCGGTCAGCGAACCGCCCAGGGCCGACAGGCGTTCCTCCAGGGTGGTGAGGCCGAAACCGTGGTCCGTGGCCCCGTCACCCGCGCCGACGCCGTTGTCGGCGATCTCCACGGCCACGTGCCTCTCGTCCACGTACACGGTCACGTCGATGTGGTCGGCACCGGAGTGGCGGAGCGCGTTGGTCAGCCCTTCCTGCGCCGCACGGTAGGCGGCCAGTTCGGCCTCGCCGTCCATGGTGTCGGGCCAGACCCCCTCCAGCCGGAAGCGGGTGGAGGCGCCGGTGTCGGCGAAGCTCTGCACGAGCGCTCCGATCGCCTCTGCCCCGTTGCGGCCCTCCAGGTTGAGGGGTTTGAGCGCGCGCACCCACCGGCGGGTCTCCTCCAGCGCCTGCTTGGCCAGCCGGCGCGCTTCGCCGATGTCCTCGCGCACCTGGTCGGGCACGGGGCCGCCGCGTTCGGCGTTGGCCAGGCACACGTTGATGGCGGTGAGGTGGTGGCCGGTGCTGTCGTGCATCTCGCGGGCCATGCGGGAGCGTTCCTCGGCCACGGCGAGCTCGCGCGTGCGGGCGGTGTAGTGGCGGAGCTTGCGGTGGGTCTCCTCCAGGTCGGTGAGCAGGTCGCGGGTGTGCTGGGCCCGGTGCGCGGCGGCCGCGAGCCCGGCGACGACGAAGCAGATGATCAGTCCGGTGACGGTGATCAAGGCGCTGTTGAAGAGGGCCTGGCCGTCCGTGAACGGCGGGACCATGTACTGGACGGAGAAATTGACCCCGCCGAACAGGAACGCGGGGAGCACCCCGACCCGCGGCCCGTATGCGCACGTCGTCTGCGCCACCGCGACGGCCATGAGCAGGTGGTGCCCGAAGTCGGCGACCGAGTAGACCGCCAGGGTCGACACCACGAAACCGACGGTGGCCAGGGTCTGGCGGCGTGAGGGCGATGGGCTCCACGGCAGCAGGGGCCACAGGACCACGGTCGGCGCCAGGAAGGCCAGCAGGGCCATGTACAGCACGGGGGTCTCGTCGAACGGTGGTGGGACGAAGCCGTCGAGCTGGTGGCTGTTGAAACCGCGCACGAGCACGATGAGCGCGATGGTGCCCCAGAAGAGCACGCGGGCGGCGGTGGGGGCGGTACGGCCGCGGGGGTCCCAACGGAGGGGGTCGAATCTGTGGGGGAGTGGACGTGGGGTCACGTCTGCCAGCTTAGACGGTGGGGGGATTCATGACGGTTGTCACGGGTCGGTGCCCCGGTTCCGGTACCCGGGTCACGTACGGGGGTTCCGACCTGTGTGGGATGGTTCGCCGCCGACCGGGTTGCCTAAGCTGTGCCCCGACCGAACGAGAACGGAAGAGGCTTCGGACATGCTTCCATCAGGGGTCCTTGCGGCTGTGGCCGAGGACGGCTCGATCGGAGGGCTCTCCCTGGCGTGGCTGGCCTTCGTGATCGGGGCGTCGGCGATCGCGATGGTGGCGTGCGGGGTGATGAGCGCCCGCCGGACGCTGCACCCGAACGTGCTCGTCGGGATCCGGACGTCGTTCACCCTCGACGGGGACCGGAACTGGTACGCCGTGCACGACCGCGCGGCGCCGGTGTTCACCGGGAGCGGGCTGCTCTACGCGCTCTCCATCGTGCCGCTGTTCCTGCTCGACGGGGTCGGCCCGCAGGCCACGGGGCTGTTGATTCTGATCGGTGTGGGAACCGTGGTGCTGTGCGTCGGGACGATCCGTGCCCAGCGTGCGGCCAAGGCGGCGCTCGCGGAGGAGGACGCGCGCGAGGCTGGTGGATGGGGACCGGAGGAGGGCGCCTCGGACCCGGGCTTCCCCGAGGAGGGGGCGCCGGGGGACGGTTCGTCCGGGGGAGGGGCGGACCGATGACCGCCGTCTGGTTGTTCGTCGCGTTCGTCTGTGCGGTGCTGGCCGGGTTCCTGCTGTGGTCCGCCGGGCGTCCGGTGGCCGAGGACGAACACGGGCGGCTGCGTACGTTCGTGCAGTTGCCTCCCGGGATCGAAACGCTGGAGCAGGCGGAGGCTTATCGGTCGCGGTTGCATCCGCATCTTGCGGTGGCCTCGCACGTGCTGTCCGTTGCGGCGCTGGGGATGGCGGCGTGGGCTCTGCTCGTCGATGATCCCGGGGACCCGGTTTTTGCGGTGCTCGGGGCTTCGCTCACGGTCGTGGTGATCACCGGGACGGGGGCGGTGCGGGCCTCGTTGTACGGCCCGGATCGGCCGCCGTCGGGCTGAGTGAACCAGGTGAAATCGGGCCGGAGCGGGGGCGGGATGCGGGCTGTTCGGGCGGTGCTCGTGGTGTGAGGGCTGGGCGTGTTCTGTGGTCCTGCCTCGGGGGTCGGGGTTCGTCGGGGTCGGATCATAGCCCGGCGGGCCTGCGCGCAACCCGCTTCGGCGCCCCACCACGTATCGGGGTGGGAGGACAGAGGCGCGGGTGTGCGATCTCCGCCCGAGGCGCCTCGGGGTGTGCGCTCCGGCCCTGTTCCCGGGCTGACCCGACCACCCTCGACGAACCCCTCTTCGCCCCCGAGGCCCCCTGGCAGCCAAAGGAACGGGTTCAAGAGCCAACTGCAACTGCCGACCCCCTGGGGTGGCCACATTGCGACCAACGGTCCAGGCGTGTGGGCCCTTCTCGCTCCTGCGACGGCAACGGCACAAGCGCGCCCCCCGCACTCCCGGTGGCGCATTGAGGTCAGGGGTGACAGGCGTGTGCGCCCCCTCCGGGCCCCCACGTGTCCCCGGCAGAGCATTGAGTGTCGGGGTGGCACGCGTGCGGGCGGTTCTCCGGGCCCTGGGCAGGCCGGGCCCTGGGGTCTCCCGGTGGCGCATTGAGCATCGCGGAGGCGCGCGCGGGTGAGCGGGTCCAGGCCCGGGGCCGGGTCTGGGTCCGGATCCGGGCCTGGACCCTGGATCGGAGATTCTCCGCGCGTGGAGCCGGGTTGATGGCGTGCCTCCCCCGCTTCAGAATACACGAGAAAAAGGCCGCCATGGAGTTATCCACAGGCCCATTTTGAAGTGAATGAGGGTGTCCACAATAGGAGGCCTTGCGTGGCCGTGAGGCCGAAATGGGTAAGGGTTCTATTGCCTTTTGGATACTGCCTTTCTCAAGACTGCTCGGGTTATGATAGGACCATGACGAACCACACCGCAGCAGCGCACACCGGCCCGGGCGACGACCCGGTCGCCGCGCGCGCATTCGCTGCGGTGGAAGAGTTCACTCAGACTTTCCAGGGCGAGATCCCCTTCGGTGCTGCGGGTGAGGTGCTGGCACGCGTGGAAAAGGCCCACGCGTTGATCGATGCCCTCACCCTCGCTGTGCTTTCCCCGCTCGCCGCGATGG
>NZ_JADBGI010000012.1 GCF_014892575.1 Nocardiopsis coralli
GGTTGCGAGAAGGCCCGGCCGGGCTACGATCCCGACCCCGACGATCCCCGACCCCCGAGGCAACACCAACGAACCCGACCGACCCCCACCCCAGGAACCCGCCCCGAGGGGCACCACGAACGAACCCCAAGAACACTCACGTCCGGGGCGGAGAGCCCTTGAGGCAACGGGCCCGACGCAGAGAGTCCTTGAACCGGAGCGCCCGTCACGAACGCAGAATCCTCCCGACCTCGCGGGCGATACGCTCCGCGGATTCCTCCGCCACCTGCGTCGACGCCCCGGCCAGGTGCGGGGTGGCCCACACCTCCGGGCGGGCCGTGAGCGGGTCACCGGGGGCGGGCGGCTCGGGGTCGAAGACGTCGAGCACCGCCCCGCGCAGGCGTCCGGTGTCGAGGGCACGGTCCAGGGCCCGGTGGTCCACGAGCTCGCCCCGGGCGGTGTTGACCAGCAGCGATCCGGGGCGCATGGCGGCCAGGGCCTCGGCCCCGATCACGTGCCGGGTCTCGTCGGTGAGGCGCGCGTGCAGGCTGACCACGTCGCTCTCGGCGAGGAGCTCCGCCAGGGGAACCAGGCGTACCCCGGCACGACGCGCCTCGTCCGGGTCGGCGTAGGGGTCGTGGGCGAGGACCGTGCTCCCGAACGCCCGCAGGAGCTCGGCGACACGGCGCCCCACGGCGCCCATCCCGACCAGGCCGACGGTGCACGCCCGGAGTTCAGGACCGGTGCGTTCGTACCGGAAACCCTCCGCGTCCCAGTGCCCCGCCGACAGGCGCGCGGCCGCGGAGGGCAGCCCCCGCAGGGCGGTGATCATGGCGCCGACGCAGTACTCGGCGACCGCGCCCAGGTTGCGTCCGGGCAGGTTGACGACGGGGATCCCCGCGCGTTCGGCGGCCGCGGTGTCGACGTTGACCGGGCCGCCGCGCGTCACGCCGATGGCCCTCAGCGTTCCGGCCCCCGCCTCGATGACCTGCACGGTGACGGGGGCCAGGTGGGTGACCAGGGCGTCGGCGCCGCGCACGAGCTCGGCGAGGGCCCGGGGGTCGCCGGAGGCCTCCCGTACCCCGTCCACGCCGGTGAAGGGTTCGGTGGGCCATCCGGTGTCGGTGTGCTCGGTGCGCACGCCCGGCAGCTCACGTCCGAGGGCCCGGGCGAGGAGGGCGGAGGAGATGAACCCGTCCCCCGCGCACACCACCCGCGGCCCGTCCTGCCTGTGTCGTTCCGTCACGAGAGCCGCTCCCCCGTGTCCTTCGCGAACACGTGCACCCGCTCGGCCGGGGCCTGCACCCTGCACCGGTCGCCGGCGGCCCACGAGGCGCCGCCCTCGGTCTGCACCACCATCCGCGTGCCGTTCCCGTCGAGCGCGACGGTGGCGAGCCCGAACTCCATGAGGTCCTCCAGCACCTCGACGGTCGCGGCCGGGCCTTCACCGGGGGTGTCCTCGGCGGCCAGCCGGCAGTCCTGCGGGCGCAGCCCCACCTCGACCGGGCCCGACGCGGAAACGGCCGCCGGCAGACGCCCGGCACCGGCCACGTCGACCGCGCCGTCGGCGGCCTCACCAGGCACGAGGTTGATCGCGGGTTCACCGACGAAGTCCGCGACGAAGCGGTTCGCGGGCCGGTCGAACACCTCGTCGGGCGTCCCGAACTGCTGGATGGTTCCGCCGTCCATGACGGCCATCCGGTCGGCCAGGCTCAGGGCCTCCAGCTGGTCGTGGGTGACGACGATGGTCGTGTACCCGAACTCGCGCTGCAGCACCTTGAGCTCGCGCCGCACCCGCTGGCGCTGCCCGGCGTCCAGGTGGGAGAGCGGCTCGTCCAGCAGCAGCACGGGAGGGTTGCGCACCAGGGCACGGGCGAGCGCGACCCGCTGTTTCTGGCCGCTGGAGAGCGCGGCCGGGCGCAGGTCGAGCAGGTCGGTGACCTCCAGGCGTTCGGCGACGGCCTCGACACGTTCGCGGATGCACGCGTCGGGCATCGACCGCCGGGCCCGGAGCCCGTAGGCGAGGTTCTCGCGCACGGACAGCGGCGGGTACAGGGCGTAGCTCTCGAAGCCGACCCCGATGTCGCGCTTGCCCGGGGGCAGGTCGCCGACCTCGCGTTCACCGATCCGCACGCTGCCGGAGGTGACGCTCTCCAGCCCGGCGATCATGCGCAGCGTCGTGGTCTTGCCGCAGCCGGAGGGGCCCAGGAGCGCGACCATCTCCCCGGGTTCGATGTCGAGGTCGATGCCGCGCACGGCGGCGAAGGGTTCCCGGCCGCGGCTGCGGTAGGTCTTGTGCAGGTCGGCCAGCCGGAGCCGCCGGGCGGCCCCCTGTTCCATGGTGGCGCTCATCGCTGCTCCCCCTCGGTGTCGGTACGGGGCCGCGCGCTGCCGACCCGGTGCGCGTAGGCCCCCGGGTCGCTCCCGGCGAAGACGTGCACCCTGCTGTGCTCCGTGCTCAGGGTCACGGCGGTCCTCTCCCTCACGTCGGGGTCGTCGGTGACGGCGATGAGGGTGTCGCCGGGCCCTCCGCCGGACGCCTCGGTACGCACGCTCAGCTCCACGGACCTGCCGAGGCGTTCGGCCAGTTCGACCCGGCCGCGGACACGGAACCCCTCGGGGCGCGCCTCCCCTGCGGTCACCGTGAGGTCGCGCGGGCGCACCCCCAGCTCGACCGGCCCGGACACGTTTGTGTCCACCCCGACGGCCAGCCCGCCGGCGGTGGTGGCCACTCCCCCGTCGGCGCGGGCGGGCAGCAGGTTCATCTCGGGTTGGCCGAGCGAGCGCGCGACGAACGTGTCGTGCGGGGCGTCCCAGAGTTCGGCGGGTGTGCCGACCTGGACGAGGCGGCCGTCGCGCAGCACGCCGATCCGGTCCCCGAGGGCGAGCGCCTCCTGGTAGTCGTGCGTGACGTAGACGGTGGTGGTGCGCGAGA
Source organism: Nocardiopsis coralli (assembly GCF_014892575.1). Lineage (GTDB taxonomy): Bacteria > Actinomycetota > Actinomycetes > Streptosporangiales > Streptosporangiaceae > Nocardiopsis > Nocardiopsis coralli. The sequence goes on from NZ_JADBGI010000012.1 coordinate 2,915, forward strand.
ACTCGCCGAGCCGCCGCAGTTCCGCGCGCATGGTCGCCCGCAGTTTCGCGTCCAGGTGGGACAGCGGTTCGTCGAGCAGGTACACGTCGGCCGGCCGCACGAGCACCCGCCCCAGCGCGGTGCGTTGGCGCTGCCCGTTGGAGAGCTCCTTGGGCAGGCGTTCGCGCAGGTGGTCGATGCCGAGGGTGGTGGTGACCGCCTCGATGCGTGCGGCGCGCTCGGCCTCGGTCCAGGTGCCCAGGCGCCCGGACCTCAGGGGTGAGGCGAGGTTGTCGGCGACGGTCTTCTGCGGGTACAGCGCGTAGCTCTCGAACGCCATGGCGACGTTGCGTTCGTAGGGTTCCACGCCGGTCATGTCGCGCCCGCCGATGACGACCGAACCGTCGGCGCGGTCGACGAGCCCGGCCACGCACTTGAGCGTGGTGGTCTTGCCGGCCCCGGAGGGGCCCAGCAGGACGAAGAACTCGCCGTCGCCGACGGACACGTCCAGCCCGTGCAGCACGGGTTTCTTGCCGTAGCGGGCTCCCAGCCCGCGCAGTTCCAGTGTGCTCACGACTTCACCGCCCCGAAGGACAGACCGCGCACCAGGTACCGCTGGATGGACAGCGCGACCAGCAGGGGCGGTAGCGCGGCCAGCAGCGCGGCGGCGGCCGTCAGGTTGTAGTAGGCCTGGCCGCCCCCGCCGAGGAAGCGGGTCACGGCCACGGTCACGGTCGGGTTCTCGCTGCCGGTCAGGATCAGCGGGAACACGTAGTTGTTCCAGGCGAAGATGAACGCCAACAGGGCGGACGCGGCGATGCCGGGGCGTACGAGCGGCAGCGCGACGGTGAGGAACGCGCGCGTGCGGGTGTAGCCGTCCAGCAGCGCCGCCTGTTCGAGCTCCTCGGGCAGGTCCTGGAAGTAGGACCGCAGGATCCACACGATCAGCGGCAGGGTGACCAGCTGCAGCACCCAGATGGTGCCGAAGGCGGTGTCGAACAGCCCGAGCTGGTTGTAGATGATGAACAGCGGCACGATCACCATGAGCTCCGGAGCGAACCGGAACGACAGGATCGTGAACATGACGTCGCCCGACCCCCGGTAGGCCCATCGGCCCGCGGCATAGGCGGCGGGGACCCCGATGACCAGCGACAGCGCGACCGCGCCCAGCGAGGTGACGAGGCTGGTGAACAGGGCCCCGGTGAAGTCGACGCTGGTGATGCGCTCGCCCTCGGCGCTGAGCACGGTCGTGTAGTTCTCGAGCGTGGGCGTGAAGCGGAAGTAGGTGGAGGTCTGCTCGGCCTGCGTCTTCAGCGACAGCAGGATCATCCACAGGATCGGGAAGAGGGAGAAGGCGAACCACAGCACCAGCAGCAGGTCCGCGCCCGCGGCGGCGGGCGAGAACCGTCGGCTGCCGGGCCTGCGCTCTCGGGTGGCCACGGGTCAGTCCTCCGTTCCGGCGGCCCGCCTCTGGGCCTTGCCCAGGACGCCGACGAGGTAGCGGGCGGTGATGAAGACGATGATCCAGAGCAGGAACATGTACGTGCTGCCGAGCGAGAAGTTCAGGTTGGTCATGGAGTTCTGGTAGGCGCCGATCTGCAGGGTGCGGGTGGCGCCACCGGGTCCTCCGGCGGTCAGCACGTAGACGTGGTCGAAGATCTTCAGCGAGTCCATGAAGCGGAAGATGACGGCGACCAGGATGTAGGGCCACATCATCGGGAGCATGAGGCGGCGGAACATGTACAGCGCGCCCGCCCCGTCCACGGCCGAGGCCTCGAACGGTTCGCGCGGCAGCGACCTGATGCCGGCGAGCACGAGCACGGCGACGAACGGCGTGAAGATCCAGACGTCGACGAGCACGACCGACCACAGGGCGCGGTCCTCGCTGAGCCAGTCGAAGGTGGATCCGAGCCCGAACATGTGGTTGAGCACGCCGAACTGGGGGTTGTACATGAGTCCCCAGATGACGCCGGCGATGACGGGAGCGATCATCAGCGGCAGGATGAGCAGGCGTTCCAGCATCCGGCCGACGAGGCTGGCGCGGAACAGCAGCAACGCGATGCCCACGCCGAGCACGGTCTCGACGACGGTGGTGGTGACCGCGTAGGCGAGGGTGACGCGCACGCTCTCCCAGAACACGGGGTCGGAGAGCACGACGGCGTAGTTGGCCAGGCCCACCAGGACGGGTTCGGGCACCATGGCCGAGTAGTTGAGGAACGTGTAATAGACGCCCAGGCCGAAGGGGTAGAGGATCCCGGCGATGAGCAGGACGGCGGGGATCGACAGCAGGTAGGGGCGGAAGGCCCGCCGCCGGGCGGGGATCCGCCGGACGCTGCCCTCGCCCGCGGGCGGGCGGTGGGGGGTGTCGGTGCGTGTCACGGTCTCAGTCCCTGTTCACCAGCTCGGTGGTCTGCTCGGCGAGTTCGTCGAGGCGTTCCTTGGCGTCCTGGCCCGCGTAGATGTCCTGGAGCGCCACGGCCCAGTTCTCGGTGGTCTCGAAGAACTGGGTCTGCGGGGTGAAGTGGATGCGGGTGGAGTCGATGACCCGCTCGAAGCTCTCCTGGTAGCCGGGGAAGGCGTCGAGGGTGGGCTTGAACGCCTCCTCGAAGACGGACTCGCGGGTGGGGTTGGCGAACCCCATCTCGCCTGTGCGCACCGCCTCGGCCTGGGCCTCCTTGCCGGTGGCCCACTGGATGAAGAGCCACGCCGCGAGTTTGTTGCGGGACGCGGAGTTCATGGCCAGGCACCACGCCCACAGGCTGGTGTCGAGGTTGCCGTCGGGGCCGGCGGGGCCGGGGTGCCAGGCGAGGTCGCCGGCGCTGGCGCTGTTGCCGGGGATGTTCTGGGGGTAGGTGGCCGAGTCGGCGTCGAAGACCATGAGGGCGGTGCCGGAGCCGAGGTCGGCGGTGCAGTCGGGGTAGTCGTAGGTGGTCCAGGACGTGGGGCCGGCCTCGCGGGCCAGGTCGATCCACTTGCGGGTGAAGTCGACGGCCGTGTCGGAGTTCATGGTGGCGCGCAGGGTCCCGCCGTCCGTGGAGTAGTCGACGCACCCCTCGCGGGTGAACTGGGTCATGAACCCGGGGTGGATGGTCGCCCAGGAGCGGGATCCGCGGAAGGCCAATCCGTAGGTGCCCTCCGACCGGTCGGTGAGGTCGACGGCCAGCTCGAAGAGTTCGTCGAAGGTCTCGGCCGGGCGCACCCCGCGGCGGTCGAACTCGGCCTTGTTGTAGCAGATCACGTTGGTCTCGAAACCCCACGGGATCGCCCACTGCCCGCCGGTGCCGAGCGGGCTCCCGACCTCGAAGTCCCACTGGGTGGAGGTGCGCAGGCCTTCGAAGACGTCGTCGAAGTCGTACTCGTCGCTGGTGGCGGAGTCGTTGCCGATCCAGGGCCCGAGGTCCTCCATCCAGCCCGGCGGCCCGTAGGTCCACAGGAAGTAGGCGCCGGTCATGAACACGTCGTAGTTGCCGGAACCGCTGGCCAGTTCGGTGTTGAGGCGGGTGTAGTAGTCGGCCTCGGCCACCTGGTCGGTGTTGACGGTGATCCCGGTGAGCTCGGTGAACTCCTCCAGGAGCGGTTGGAAGGCGGCCTGGTAGGGGTGCGGGGTCTGCAGGAACGAGATCTCGGCGCCTTCGGCCTTGCGCCAGTCGAAGGAGCCGGTGACCTCCGAAGCCCCGTTCTCGTGGCCCTCCCCGAGCCCGCCGACGCCGACCCCGCAGGCGGAGAGCAGGGACCCGCCGGCCAGGGCGGCGCCGCCGGAACCGAACAGGCGCAGGGCCCGGCGGCGGGAGAGGTCGGGGGTACGCGGCGTGCTGGGGAAACGGGGGCCGGGGTCGAGGGGGGATCGGGGGGTGGGTCGGGCGCGTCGTCTCATGGGCTTCTCCAGGGGGCGCCGGGACCGCTGGGCGTCCCGGTGCGCGCGGCGGTGTCCGGGGGACGGGTCGGCACGTTGAGGCCGAGCAGGGCGGGCGGGTGTCCCGCGGTGCGGGGGACGCGGACGTGGGTCAGGGCCGCGTTGTCCAGCCGGGGGAGGACCCTCCGGTAGTGGGCGAGGGGGATGCCGAGCCAGGAGCACAGGGCCAGGCGCAGCGCGGTGTTGTGGCCCACGACGAGGATCCGGGCCCCGGGGTGGGCGGCGGCGAGGTCCTTCAGCGCCTGCCGGACGCGGGTGGCGACGGCGGCGGGGTCCTCGGCGTCGGGAAGCGGGTGGGCGACGGGGTCGGCGCGGAAGGCGGCGGCGGTGCCGGGCCGGTCGCGGTCGACCTCGTGGAGGGTGCGCCCTTCCGCGGAACCGAAGTCTGCCTCGGCCAGGCCGGGCACGACGATCGCGTCGAGCCCGAGGGCGCGGGCGGCGGGGGCGGCGGTCTCGCGGGAGCGGGTGAGGGGCGAGCAGGCCACCACGTCGTGGGGGTGGTCGCCGACCCACGCGGCGAGCTGGTCGGCCTGGTCGCGGCCGACGGGGTCGAGGTCGACGTCGGAGCTGCCCGCGTAGCGGTTCTCGGCGTGCCAGACGGTGCGGCCGTGGCGGACCAGGGACAGCTCGGCGGGGGCGTCGTCCGGGGTCCCGGTCCGGGCGTCGGCGGGGGTCTCGGCGGGGTTCATGGGCGGCCTGCCTGTGGGGTCGGGGCGAGCCAGCCGCGCTCGGCGAGGGCGTGCAGGAAACGCTCGTGGGCCTCGTCGAGCGCGTCGGCGCGGTCCGGGTCGGGGTCGTGGCGGCGTGCGGTGCGGACCATGGCCTCGGCGGTGTCGGCCAGGGCACCCTGCGGCGCGCGGGCCAGGACCGCGGAACCGAACGCGGAACCGGTGTGCGCGGGCACGAGCACCGGCCGGCGCAGCACGTCGGCGCGCAGCTGGGTGAGCCAGGTGTTGTCGGCGGCGCCCCCGGTGGCGGTGACGGGCCCGTGTGCGGGTGCTCCGAGGTGCTGGAGGCGTTCGAGCGCGAGGCGTTCGACGTGCGCGAGCCCGTGGGCGAGGCGGTGGAAGCGCTCGGCGGGGTCGGTGGTGCCGCTGCCGGGTCCGGTGTCGAACCCGGCCGCGTCGGGGGCCACGAAGGGGAACCGTTCCCCGGTTCCGGTGAGGGGGTAGGTGGCCCCGCCGGGCACCGGCAGGCCGCGGACGCGTTCGGTGAGGTCGGCCGGGTGGTGGCCGGGCAGGTCGTGCGCCCACACGCGGGTCCCGGCGTTGGCGGCGCCCCCGGGCAGCCATCCGCCGTCGGGGTTGCGGTGGCTGTAGACGGCGCCCGCGGGGTCGTGGATCCGGTGGGGTGTGGACCCCTTGAGCACGAGCGTGGTGCCGAGCGTGGCGGCCCAGCGCCCGGGGGCGAGGGCGGCGGAGGCGATCTGGGCGGCGACCCCGTCGGTGGTTCCGGCGCGGACGGGGGTCCCTGCGGGGATGCCGGTGTGCCGGGCGGCCTCCGCGCCGACGGTGCCGACGGGGGTCCCGGTGGGCACGACCTCGGGCAGGTGCGCGGGGTCGAGCCCGAGGCGGTCGAGCAGGGCGGTGGGCCATCCGTGTTCGGGGTCGTGGCCGGACTTGAGCGCCTGGGTCGGGTCGGTGGGCACGGGCCGGCCGACGAGGCGTCCGGTGATGTGGTCGCCCTGGTGGGCGGGGCGGGCGTCGGGGCCGAGCCGGTCCTCGGCGGCCAGGAGGAGGAGTTTGTGCAGCGCCCAGGTGGGCGGGACGGGGTGCCCCAACCGGGCGGCCAGGTCGTCCAGCGCGGCCTCGGTGCGGGCCGGGAGGGGGACACTCGCGGCGCGGGCGTCGTCGTACATCAGGCCGGGGCCGACGGGCCGGGCGCCGCGGTCCTGCAGGACCAGGGTTCCGGAGGTGCCGTCGACACACACCGCGCCGAGGGGGTGCCCGGCGTGGTCGGCGAGGGCGGAACGCACGGCGGCGCCGGTGGCCTCCCACCACTCGCGTGGGTCCTGCTCGTGGCGGGGTCCGTCGCGCCGGCCGCGCAGCAGCGGGGCGTTCCCGGAACCGTGCACCGTGCCGTCGCCGTCGACGAGCTGGGCGCGCACGCCCTGGGTTCCGAGGTCGATGCCCAACCACAGGGCTGCGGTCGCGCACGTTCGGGCTGGTCCTGGGGCGGGCACGAAACCTCCTCACACGTGTGACCTGCTTCATAACGGCGCAATGATGAGGAAACCTAAGCGAGTGAAGTTCTCGTGTCAATATGCGTTCGTCACACCAGATTTTGTTAAGTCTGCGCCCAGAGCACGATCGACGCAGCTCGATGGCCAGGTCAGGGCAGGCATTCTGCCGACAGAACCGGTCACATCCGACCTTGTGAACTTCACATGATCTCTTGACACATCACAGTCATCCCGTTGAGATGTGCGGACGACGCCCGACGACGACACAGGAGACGCCCACAGTGACGGTCAAGCACGGCCAGAGCCCGGACGAGCGGACCGGGCGGGACGCCGGCCACGACGACGCCCGACCGGCCGGACCCGAGGACCGCCGGGGCCTGATCACCGAGCTCGTGCTCGACCGGGGCTCCGTCTCCGCCCAGGACCTCTCCGAGAGGTTCGGCGTCTCGGTCATGACCGTGCACCGCGACCTCGACGAGCTCCAGCGGCAAGGGGTGCTGCGCAAGTCCCGGGGTGTGGCCACCGCCCAGCCCAGCGGCACCTTCGAGTCCAACGTCGCCTACCGAAGACGGGTGAACACCGACGCCAAGAAGGCGGTGGCGGCCCACGCGGCGCGCCTCGTCGAACCGGGCGCCTCGGTGCTGCTCGACGACTCCACGACGGCGGCCCGGCTCATCCCCCACCTGGGCGCCCTGACCCCGCTCACCGTCGCCACCAACTACCTCGGCGCCCTCACCGAACTCTCCCGGATCGAGGACATGCACGTGGTCGCCCTCGGCGGCACCTACGACGTGCAGCACGACTCGTTCCTGGGAACGACGTGTGTCGAGGCCATCCGTTCCATGCGCTTCGACGTGGCCTTCGTGAGCACCTCCGCGGTCGCCGCCGGCCACGCCTACCACCAGGAGGACCGCATCGTGGCGGTCAAACGCGAGATGGTCGCCGCCTCCGACACCTGCCACCTGCTGCTCGACCACAGCAAGCTCACCCGGGGCGCGCTGCACCGGCTGCTGCCCCTGGAGCGCTTCACCTCCGTGATCGTGGACTCCGCGACCCCCGAGCACGCCCTCGCCCAGCTCCGCGAACACGACGTGCGGGTGGAGGTGGCGCCCGATGCCGAATGACGGGGCCCACGGCTCCCCCGCCCCCGTGGTCTTCGACCTGGACGGCGTGCTCGTCCACACCGAACACCTGTGGGAGGAGTCCTGGGCCGCCCACTGCGCCGAGCACGGTGTGGAGTGGACCCGCGCCGACACCCTGCGCGTCCAGGGCATGAGCAGCCCGGAATGGTCGCGCGACGTCGCCGATGCGGTGCACGAACGATCCGGCGTCCGTGTCGCCCCCGAGCAGGTGCTGCGTTCCTGCGTCGCCCACATGCGCGCGGCGCTCCTGGAGGGCCGGGGCCCACTCCTGCCCGGCGCCCGCGAGCTCGTGACCGGCACCGCCGCACTGACCACCGTCGGACTCGCCTCCTCGGCCGCCCGCCCGGTCATCGACACCGTCCTGGAACGCGAGGGCCTGGCCGCGCTGTTCACCACGACGGTCTCCAGCGAGGAGGTCGCACGCGGCAAGCCCTCCCCCGACGTCTACACCGAGGCCCTGCGCCGCCTCGCCCCTCCCGACGACGGCCCCTGCCCCCTGGCCGTGGAGGACTCCGGCAACGGACTGCGCGCCGCCCACGCCGCGGGGCTCCGTGTGGTCGCGCTGCCCAACCCCGACTACCCGCCCGGCGAGGAGGCCCTCGCCCTGGCCGAACACGTGGCGTCCGACCACGCCGATGCCGCCGCCCACCTCCGGCGCGCGCTCGCCCCGGACGGAGCACCCCCCGACGACACCTGAGGAGACCCGTGTCATGTCCCGTCTACTCAACTCTCCCTCCGACTTCCGCGAGGACATGCTCGACGGTCTGTCCGCCGCCTACCCCAGCCACCTGACCCGTGTTCCCGGCGCCTCCGGAGTGGTCCGCAGCGCCGGGACCGGGGGCCGGGTGTCGGTCGTGGTCGGCGGCGGATGCGGCCACTACCCCGCCTTCGCCGGGCTCGTCGGGTCCGGGCTGGCCGCGGGCGCGGTCGTGGGCGAGGTCTTCACCTCCCCCTCCGCCGAGCAGGCCCACCGGGTCGGCCGCGCCGCCGACGAGGGCGCGGGCGTCCTGTTCAGCTTCGGCAACTACGCCGGCGACGTGATGAACTTCGGCCTGGCCGAGGAACGCCTGCGCGGCGAGGGCGTGGACTGCCGCACCGTGCTGGTCACCGACGACGTCGCCTCCGCCCCGCGTGAGGACCACGGCGCACGGCGCGGGATCGCCGGAACCCTCCCGGTGTTCAAGACCGCGGGCGCCGCCGCCGACAGAGGCGACCCGATCGACGAGGTCGAGCGCCTGGCCCGCCACGCGAACGCCCGCACCGCCACCCTGGGTGTGGGTTTCGCCGGGTGCACGGTGCCCGGGGAGAAGGAACCCCTGTTCACGGTCCCGCCCGGAAACATGGAGATCGGCCTGGGCATCCACGGCGAGCCCGGGATCGAGGAGGGGCCGCTCGTGAGCGCCTCGGAGCTGGCCCCGCTCCTGCTCGACCCGCTGCTGGCCGAACGCCCGGACGGTGCGTCGGGCCGGGTCGCGGTCGTGCTCAACGGGCTCGGCGCCACCAAGTACGAGGAGCTGTTCGTGGTGGCCTCCGGGCTGTTCCCCGCCCTGCGCCGCGCGGGGCTGGAACCGGTCCTGCCCGAGGTCGGCGAGGCGGTGACCAGCCTGGACATGGCCGGGTGCTCGCTGACGCTGGTGTGGTTGGACGACGAGCTCGAGGAGCTGTGGACGGCGCCGGCCGACACCCCCGGTTTCCGTCGCGGCGGGGCAGCCCCGCCCTCCACCGCCCCGGCCCCGCGCCCTGCCGTCGCGGAACAGGACGCCCGCTCGGCGCCCAACCCCTCGCTCGGCCCCGATGCCGGCAGCGAAACCGACCCCGACGCCTCCGCCCTGGTCTTCGCGGACCGGATCCGCGCCGCGCTCGCGGCCATGAGCACCGCCGTGGCCGACAACAGCGACGAGCTCGGTTCCCTCGACGCGGTCGCCGGCGACGGGGACCACGGAACCGGGATGGCCCGCGGCGCCAAGGCCGCCTTCGAGGCCGCGCACGGGATCGGCGGCGGCCCCGCCACGGTGCTGCGCGCCGCGGCCGCACGCTGGGCCGACCAGGCCGGCGGGACCAGCGGCGTCCTCTGGGGCGCCATGCTCGAACGCTTCGCCGACCGCATCGGCGACCTCACCGCGCCCTCCGCCGGCGACATCGCCGCCGGGGTCGAGGCCGCCGAACAGGCCCTCGCGCGCATGGGCCGGTGCGCCCCGGGCGACAAGACGATGCTCGACGCGCTCCGCCCGTTCCGCGAGACCCTGCGTGCCCGGCTGGCGACCGGGGCCGCGCTCGACGAGGCTTGGAACGAGGCCGTCGCCGACGCCGAACACGCCGCGCGCGCCACCGCGGACCTGCGCCCGCGCGTGGGCCGGGCCCGCCCACTCGCCGACCGCAGTGTCGGCACCCCCGACCCCGGAGCGGTCTCCCTCGCCCTGTGCCTGCGGGCCGTGGCCGGGGCCTGCTCCAACCCCCCGCTCGAAGGAGGACACCGGTCATGACACGCACGTGGCGCCTGGTCGTGGGCAGCGACGACGCCGGGCTCGAGTACAAGGACCTCATCGCAGGCGACCTGCAGGGCGATCCCCGGGTCACCGCCGTGGTCGACGTGGGGGTGAACGGCGACGAGCACACCCCGTACCCCGACATCGGCGCGGCCGCCGCCCGGATCGTCGCCGAGGGCCGCGCCGACCGCGCGGTCCTGGTGTGCGGCACCGGCATCGGCATGGCCATCAGCGCCAACAAGGTCGCCGGGGTACGCGCCACCACGGCGCACGACAGTTACAGCACAGAACGTTCGGTGCTGTCCAACGACTGCCAGGTCCTGACCCTGGGCCAGCGGGTCATCGGCCCCGAACTGGCCCGGCGCCTGGTGCGGGAGTGGCTGGACTACGAGTTCGACCCGGAATCCCCCTCGCACGCGAAGGTCGAGCGGATCAACGCACTGGAGTCGGCCCGCGGGGAGGCCGGCGGTGCGCGGTGAACCAACTTTCCTCGGTGTGGACGTGGGCACCTCCGTGGTCAAGGCGGTCGTCTTCGACGGCGGCGGCCGGGCGCTGGCGGTGCGCGGGCGCGAGCTCCCCCTGTCGCACGGGCCAGGCGGGGCGGTGGAGCAGGACCTCGGCGACCTCATGCGCAGCCTGGCCGAGGTCGTACGCGCGGTGGTGGCCGAGTCGGGCCGGACCCCGTCGCTGCTGGCGCTGACCGGGCAGGGCGACGGCTGTTGGCTGACCGACGCCGACCACCACCCGGTGCGTCCGGGCATGTCGTGGCTGGACGGGCGGGCCGCGGGGATCCTCCACTCCTGGGAGGAGGACGGGGTCCCCGAGGCCGTCTACCGCGCCAACGGCACCCGCATGTTCCCCGGGACCGCCGCCCCGCTGCTGGCGTGGCTGGCCGAGCACGAACCCGAGACTCTGGACCGCGCCGCCACCGCGGGTTACTGCAAGGACGCGGTGTTCGGCCGGCTCACGGGCGTGCGCGCCACCGACCCCTCCGACAGCTCGATGCCCTTCGGCGACGGCAGCGGGCGCGGTTACAGCGACACCGTCCTGTCGCTGACCGGGCTCGACGACCACCGGCACCTGCTCCCGCCGGTGCACACCCTGCCCGAGGGCCCGCTGAGCGCCGAGGGGGCCGCGCTGTTGGGCCTGCCCGAGGGGCTGCCCGTCAGTTCGGGCCCCTTCGACTTCCCCGCCTGCGCGGTCGGCGCCGGGGTCGAGGCCGACGGTGACGCGCTGATGATCATCGGCACCACCCTGGGCTGCCTGGTGCGCACCGACCGCCTGGACACCGGCGGCGAACCGGCCGGCTTCCACATCGCGACCGGGGACCGTTGGCTGCGTGCGATGCCGGCCATGGTCGGGACCGCCTCGGTCGACTGGCTGCTGTCGACCCTTCGCATGGACGTGGACGAGCTCGGCGCCTCCCTGGCCGAGAGCGACCCCGGCGCGGGCGGGGTGGAGGTGCTCCCCTACTTGGCGACCTCCGGGGAACGCGCCCCGTTCGTGGACCCGCGCGCCCGCGGCCAGATCTCCGGGGTGCGGCTGACCACCTCCCGGCACGACCTGGTGCGCGGGGTGTGCGAGGGCCTGGCCTACGCGGCCCGGCACTGTTTCGAGACCGCGGGGCTGTCCGGCCGGCTGCTGGTGTGCGGCGGGGGTTCGCGTTCCCTGCCCTGGCTCCAGGTCTTCGCCGACGTGCTGGGCACCCCGCTGGCCACCGCCCGCGCCCCGGAGGTGGGGGCCCGCGGCGCCGTGCTGACGGCGGCGGGCGACCGGGTGGACCGCCGGGCCTGGACCGCGCCGTCCGCGGTCGTCGAGCCCGAGCCCGCCCGCGCCTCCCGTTACGAGGACGGTTACGCCCGCTACCTGGACCACCTGTCCGCGGCCCGTGCGCTGTGGCCGGACGAGCACGAGACACGAAGGAGCACACCCGCATGAACTCCGCACCCGGACAGCTGTCCCCCGCCTCCAGGGAGAACGCGCTCTCCGCGGCCGACGGCGGCACGTTCGACGTCGTGGTCGTGGGCGGCGGGATCACCGGCGCCGGGTGCGCCCTGGACGCCGCCGTCCGCGGCCTGTCGGTGCTGTTGGTGGAGGCCGGCGACCTGGCCGCCGGCACCTCCTCGCGGTCGGGCAAGACCGCGCACGGGGGCCTGCGGTACCTGGAGCAGCTCAACTTCTCCCTGGTCGCCGAGGCCCTGCGCGAGCGCGACCGCATGATCGGGGTGACCGCGCCGCACCTGGTGGGCGCCGAACCGTTCCTGCTGCCCACGACCCGGTGGTGGGAACGCCCGTACTTCGGCGCGGGCGTGCTGGCCTACGACACGATGGCGCGGGCCCGCGGCCGGTTGGGGGTCCCGCGCCACCGCCACCTGGGCCGGGCCTCGACGCGCCGCCGGGCGCCGGGGCTGGCCGACTCGGTGACGGGGGCGATCCGCTTCTTCGACGGGCGCATGGACGACGCGCGCCACACCCTGGCGGTGGCCCGGACCGCCGCGCGCGAGGGCGCGCAGGTGCTCACCCACACGCGCGCGACGGGGGCGGTCGTCGAGGGCGGGCGTGTGCGCGGGCTCCGGTTGACCGACGCGATCTCGGGCCGGGACCTGGAGGTGCGCGCCGGCTCGGTGGTCAACGCCGCCGGGGTGTGGGCCGCCGACGTGCAGGGCCTCGCCGGGCCGGCCGGGTTCTCGGTGCGTCCGGCGAAGGGTGTGCACCTGCTCGTGGACGGGGACGCGTTCGAGTCCGACTCCGGCCTCATCGCGCGTGCGGAGGACTCGGTCATCATCCTGCGCCGCTGGTACGGGAACTGGCTGCTGGGCACCACCGACACCGCCTACGAGGGTGACCGGGGCACCCCGTCGGTCGAGGGCTCCGACGTCGACTACCTGCTGCGCAACGTCAACCGGTACCTGGCCCGGCCCCTGGACCGCTCCGACGTGCTGGGCGCCTACGCGGGTCTGCGCCCGCTGTTGTCGGCCGAGAGCGGGTCGGGGGCGACCTCCGCCCTCTCGCGCGACCACACGGTGGTGACCGGTCCCTCGGGCATGGTCACGGTGGTGGGCGGCAAGTACACCACCTACCGGGTGATGGCCCGCGACGCCGTCGACACTGCGGCGCGGGAGGCGGGGATCGACGCGGGGCCGTGCCGCACGGCCGACCTGCCGCTGGTGGGCGCGGACGGCCACGAGGAGGTGGGCCGCGAGCTGGACCGGCTGGCCGCGGAGGCCGGGACCCCGGAGGCAGAGGCCGCACGCATGCTCCCCCGGTACGGCGGTGAACTGCCGGACGTGCTGCGTTGGGACGGCGACGGGGCCGGACCGAAGATCGCCGGCCACCTGGCCTCGGAGCTCCGCCGGGCGGTGACCCACGAGGGCGCGATGACCCTCTCCGACGTGCTCGTGCGCCGGACCCGGGCGTCGATCACCGCCGAGCACGGCGGCGTGGACGAGGCCCCGCGGGTCGCCGAGCTCCTCGCCCCGCTGCTGGGGTGGTCGCCCGGACACGCCGCCGAGGAGGTGAAACGCTACCGGGCCGAGGTCGAACGCGACCGCAACGCATTGATCAGTGACGGAGGGTCACAAGACCCGTAAAGTCATGACTCCCAGCGACAAGGGGGTAACAATGCGTACGAGATATCGGAACACCCGATCGGGTGAGGCGCAGGCGGGCACCGTCCCCTGCGCCTTTCTCGTGTCCGGGGCGCCTGTGGCCACGCGGGTTTGTGGTGATCAGCGGTGAGCCGCCGCAGACGTCACCGTTCGGTGGCCGGATGTTGGCCGCGTCATGGCACCTCGTTCAGGCCGGTCGACCAGGGTTGCTCTCCGCCGGTTCCCCTTGGCCGGCGCAGTTCCCCCGAGACTTCGGAGAGCGACCCCATGCCTACGACGCACATACCGCCGCTGCGCGCCGAACGGGCGCGCCGCTCATGGAGAACCACCCTGTCCGTCTCGATGGCCGCCGCCGTCACCGGGTCCCTGACCCTGGTGGCCGCGCCGGCCTCCGCCGCGCCCGACGACGGGGCCGGTGACGGCTACCGGGGCGCGATCGAGGTCGTGCCCGCCGCGGAGGAGGGTTCCGGCGACGACTCGGTCGTGACCGGGACCGTCTTCGTCGACGCCGAGGAGAGTGGCGCCGCCGAGGGCCAGGAGGGCCTGGCCGACGTCGTGGTCACCAACGGCCGCGACGTGGTGACCACCGACGACGAGGGCCGCTACGAGCTGCCCGCGTTCGACAACATGACGGTGTCGATCACCCAGCCGTCGGGTTACCAGGTCCCGATGGACGAGAACAACATCCCGCAGTTCCACTACAACCACCTGCCGGAGGGTTCCCCGGACCTGGAGTACGGCGGCATCGAGCCGACCGGCCCGCTGCCCGAGGAGGTCAACTTCCCGGTCGTCGAGAGCGAGGCGACCGCCGACGACGCGCAGAGCTGTGTGATCGCGGGCGACCTGCAGGTCACCGACGAGGAAGAGGTCGAGTACGCCCGGGCGGGCGCCATCAACGACCTGTCCGAGCGCGACGACTACGCGGGCTGCGGTTCCCTGTTCGTGGGCGACGTGGCCAACGACGACCTGTCGCTGTACCCGTCCATCAAGGAGCTGGTGGGCGAGACCAACGGCCCGGCCCGCTTCCTGCCCGGCAACCACGACATCGACTTCGACTCGGAGACGCCGGAGCACGCCTTCGACACCTTCCGCGAGCACCTGGCTCCGGAGTACTACTCCTACGACGTCGGCAACGTGCACTTCGTGGCGATGAACAACGTCGACTACCCGTGCACGGCCGCCGAGGACAGCCCGGAGGGTGTCGAGGAGATCTGCTCCGACCCCGAGGGCGACCCGAGCTACAACGGCCGCATCAGCGACGAGCAGATGGAGTGGCTCGAGCAGGACCTCGAGAACGTCGCCGACGACAAGCTCGTGGTCGTGGCCGGCCACATCGGTCTGGTCAACTACGCGGACGAGGGCGAGGCCCAGCACCAGGTCGACCAGGCCGCCGAGGTGCACGAGCTGCTGCAGGGCCGCGAGGCCGTTGCGGTCTCCGGGCACAGCCACAGCATCGAGAACATGGAGGCCGGCGACGACGCGGAGGGCTGGAACGAGCTCCTCGGCATCGAGGACGGGCTCCCCTTCCCGCACATCACCGCGGGTGCGATCTCCGGTGACTGGTACTCCGGCGAGGTCGGCGACGGCGGTTTCCCGTCGGCGATCGGCCGTGACGGCGGACGCCCGGGTGTGGTGACGCTGGACGTGGAGGGCAACCAGTTCCAGGAGCGCTTCTCCGTCACCGGCGAGTCCGACGACGTGCAGACGCAGCTGGGCATCAACAGCCCGGCCTACCGCGAGTGGTACGAGGAGCACAGCGACAAGGAGGACGGCGGCGCCCCCGAGCTGGAGGACCCGCTGGTGGTCGACCGCGAGGACCTCGACGAGGGCACCTGGCTGACCACCAACTTCTTCATGGGCTCCACCAGCGGCGACGTCGAGGTGGCCATCGACGGCGAGCAGGGCGGCACGGCCGAGCGGACCCAGCAGATGGAGGGCGAGGCGCAGAACGTCGGTGCCGAGTACTCCGACCCGTACGCGGTGCAGCAGCAGCTCGTGCACGGCGGTTCGATCGCCGACCGGGCGATGCACCTGTGGACCTACGACCTGCCCGCGGACCTCGAGCCCGGCGCTCACACCGCGGAGGTGACCGCGACCGACGCGTACGGCCGCGAGTTCACCGACGTCCTCGAGTTCGAGGTCGTCGAGGACCGCGTGTAACACCCGAACGCACCGAGGGCCGCCACCCGTGCAGGTGGCGGCCCTTCGTGCGTCCCGCCTGTCGGAGGACGGGGCGCGACCGAACCACTAAACTCGTCACCCTCAGTGATCACAGGGGGAGACATGAGCATCGAGGCCCGCAACGCGCGCTGGTCGTGGGAGAAGCAGAACCTGACCGCCTGCGCCTACATGGAGCTGCACAACACCGGGGAGGGATCGGCCGCGCTGGTCTCCGCGTCCAGCCCCGACTTCCGGTACGCCAACCTGGTCACCACGACCGACGAGGAGGGCGAGCGGGTCAAGGCGGGCCTCGACCGCATCACCGTGAGTGACGGAACCTCGTTGGAGCCAGGCGACAACCGGGTGCAGCTGGACGCCCCCACGCACCCCCTCGACGACGGCGATCCGGTGGAGATCGTGCTGTCGCTGTCCGACGGGACCCGGCTCACCGTCACCGCCGACGGGGGCGCGGACACCCCCTGATCTCTAGTCGTCCTGGGAGGTCCGTCCCTCACCGGAGGCGGCCGTGGTCTCGTCCGTGGATTCGTTGCGGACCTTGGTACCCACGTCCAGCTCGGCCCGCTCCTCGGCCAGCATCTGCAGCGCCGCCTCGTGGGAGACCTCCCGGCGGGGCGTGACCAGGCTGACCACGACCCCCGCGACCAGTGCCGCGAGCATCGACGGGATCACCGGGTTGCCCCAGAAGTCGGTCCACGCGGAGATGTTGTGCACGAGCAGGGCCATGACCGAACCGCCGATGAGCGAGGCCAGACCGCCCTGCCACGTCGCCCGCGGCCAGAACTTGCCCAACAGCGACGCGACCAGCACACCGGTGAGCACTGTCGAGATCATCAGTTCGATGTAACCGATGATCGTGGTGGCCATGAGGGAGGAGAGCAGGGCCAGCCCGAGCACGGCCGTCAGAGCGACCCGGGAGAGGGCGACCATGTTCTCGGCCTTCGGCAGCCGTCCGGTGACCAGGTGGGTGACGTCGCGCAGCAGGATCGTCACGCCGGCGATGGCGTCGGAGTCGCCCGAGGACATCGTGGCCGAGAGCCCCGCGATCAGGAGAAAGGCGCCCACCCAGACGGGGAAAAGCGTCGTCGCCAAGTAGGGGAAGGCCATGTCCGGGTTCTCCAACCCGGGCTCCAGGCCGCGTGCGGCCATCCCCGCGATGGCGGGCAGCATTGCGAAGAGCGCGAACAGACCGGCGACCCAGGCGAAGCTGGTGCGCACGGTACGGACGTTGATCGCCGAGTAGATGCGCTGCCGGTACGAGGGGGTGGCCAGCACGCCCACGGCGATGACCAGGGCCAGGGAGATCCCCGGCAGCACTCCGACCGCTTCCAGCCCGAGCATCGAGGTCGCCTCGTCGGGCACGTCCCGGCCGATGCCCTCGAAACCGCCGACGTGCACGAGGGCGAGCACGGCCAGGAGGGTGAAGCCGAGGAACAGGATCGTGCCCTGGATGGCGTCGGTGATGACGACGGCGAGGTAGCCGCCCACGACGGTGTAGAGCCCGAAGCTCACGGCGATCACGATCTTGGCCGTGGCCGGGTCCATCCCGGTCAGGTAGGAGAGGTAGAGCGCTCCGCCCATGATGTGCGCGCCGAGCCACCCCACGGAGGCCAGGAGCATCACCACCGAGACCACGCCCTTGATGGCCCGGCTGGCGCCGTAGTAGTAACTCATCTCCTCGGAGAAGGTCATGAACCCGTGTCTGCGCACGTCGGAGAAGAGCCAGAGCAGGAGCAGGACGCCGACGGCGCCGCCGATCCCGTACAGCCCTCCGGCCCACCCGTTCTCGTAGGCGAAACCGACGGCCCCGAGGCTGGAGCCGGTTCCGACCAGCGTGGCGAGTGTGGTGCCCAGGAGCAGGGGTGTGCTGAGGCTGCGCCCCGCCAGCAGGAAGTCCTCGCCGCTGCTGGTGCGGCGCCGCGCGACCCACACACCGATCCCGAGCATGAGCACGACGGTGCCGGCCAGGGACCCCAGGTAGATCAGGTTCGTTGCGTCATTCATGTGGATCTCCTTTGCCCGGCCCGGCCCGCTCTCGGGCTCGCCCGGGGAGGGGGGTCGGGGCCCCGGCGCGTTGCCGGGGCCCCGCGGCTCACTCGGCCGGCTTGTACAGGACCGCGTCGACCTCGATGGCGAAGCCCGGCAGGTCGGCCTGCAGGGTGGTGCGGACCGGCGGCTCCTCGCCGAAGTACTCCGCGAAGAGCGTGTTCATCTCGGCGAAGTCGTCGAGGTCGCGCAGGTACACCCCGACGCGCACCGCGTCGCGCAGGCTCGACCCGGCGGCCTCGGCGACCGTGGCGAGGTTCTTGAAGGTCGCGTGGGCCTCGTCCGCGAAGGAGCCCTTGACCAGGGACCGGTCGGTGCGGTGGGGCGTGGCCCCGGCGAGGTAGACGAAGTCGCCGGCCACGACGGCGTGGGAGTACGGGCCGCCGGGCGGGGCGGCCTCGGGCGTGTTCACGATCTTCTTGGACATGGGAACCCTCCGTGTTCTGTGTTCTGTGTGTTCGTGCCGTCTCGGTGTCAGAAGACGGTGCGTACTGCGTCGACGACGTGGTCCCGGTCGTCCAGGACGGGGATCAGGGACCACTTGTCGAAGACGGTGCAGGCGTGGGACAGGCCGAACTCGACCACGTCCCCGACCTCGATCTCCGGTGCGTCCTCGTCCAGGTCGAGGAACCCGTGGTGGTCGTTGAGCTCCACCACCCGCGCCCCACCCTCGACCGGGATGCGGCGCCCCTCGCGCAGGACCGCGCGGGGCACGGGGAGGTCGATGTCGAAGGAGAGGTCGCGCTTGCCCGCCCCGAAGAGCGCCCGCCCCGGTTCGGGGCAGGAGAGCACCCGCGCGTAGCACGAGAGCGCGGGGCGCAGGGGGTCGGCGTCGGCCTCCGAACGCAGCGGCGAGGCGCGTTCCATGAAGAGGTCGTCGTGGGTGATGTAGCACCCCGACCGCACGATCGGCCGGACGGGCAGGGACAGCCCGCCGAGCCCGGAGAAGGCGTCGGCGACCAGGTCGGGGTAGCTGCTGCCGCCGGCGGTCACGATGATCTCGTCGGCGCCGGTGAACAGGCCCCGGGCGTCGGCGCGGCGGACGAACTCGGGCAGCCGGCCCAGCCAGGTGCGGGTGCGGTCGGGCGAGTCGTCGTCGCGGCGCTGCGGGAAGACCCCCTCGAACCCTTCGACCCCGACCAGGCGGACGCTCTCGCTGCGCGCCACCCGCTCGGCGAGGTCCAGGGCGTCCTCGAGGGTGCGCACGCCGGTGCGCCGGCCCGGGACCCCCAGTTCCACGAGGACCGGGAGGCGGCGCGGTGCCCCGCGCAGGGCGTGCTCCATCAGTTCCAGGCCGGCCGCGGAGTCGACCAGGCACATCGTTTCGAAGCCCGGGTCGGCCAGGGTCTCGGCGATCCAGGCCAACTGGGCCGTCTCCGTCACCTCGTTGGCGATGATGACCCTGCTGACGCCGGACCGGTGCATGATGCGGGCCTGCGCGACGGTGGCCGCGGTGAGCCCCCACGCGCCCCGTTCCAACTGGGCCGCCCAGAGCTGGGGGGCCATGGTCGTCTTGGCGTGCGGGGCCAGGTCGAGGCCGCGCTCGGCGCACCAGCGGGCGAAGCGGTCGAGGTTGTGGTGCAGGGCGTCGCGGTGGAGGGTGACCGCGGGCAGCCACAGGTCGCTCAGCCGGAGGCCGGCGTCGCGGACCTCGGCGGGGCTGGTGGGGCTCTGCGGCAGGGAACGCGCCTCGACGGCGGCGTGGTCCAGGTGGTGTGCGGGGTTCATGCTCTGGCTCCGTGGCGCGGGAAGGGTTCGTCGAAGTCCTCGGGGTCGGTCAGGTGCTGCACCGCGTCCCGGGTGCGCTGCTGCCGCCCGTGCTCCGCGCGTTGCTGCGCGGGGCTGAGCGGGACCCACGGTGGCGGGGCCTCGGCCGTGCTCGGGGGCAGGAGGCGGCCGGCGACGTAGGTGGCGGTGTTGTGCAGCTTCACGGGCGCGTGCCGGACGTCGCCGTGCACGTCCGGGAGCGGGAACGGCCCCTCCTCGACGTCGAAGACGGCGATGTCGGCCGGTGCTCCGGGGGCGAGGGTGCCGGCGTCGAGGCCGAACGTGCGGGCGGGCCGGACGGTGGCGGCCTCGACGGCCTCGTTCAGGCTGAGCCCGGCCGCCATCGTCTTGGCCATCACGGTCGGCAGGTCGAAGGCGGGCCCGTACATGGAACGGATGTGCAGGTCGGAGGAGACCAGGGGGCGCACGCCCGCCGCGAGTTCGGTCTCGAGCACGTCGTAGGCGAAGGCGCCGGAGCCGTGCCCGAGGTCGAACACCACCCCGGCGTCGAGGGCGCGCTCGACCGGGGCGGTGAGCCCGCCGTCGGCGACCAGGTCGGTGGGGCAGCCGGAGGCGCAGTGGGTCAGGACGTCGCCCTCGCCGAGCAGGGGTGCGATCTCGGCGATGGTGGGCGGGCCGTACCCCACGTGCACCATGAGCGGGCGCTCCAGTGTGCGGGCCAGGCGCACGGCCCTGCGCAGGGGCTCGATGCCGTTCTCGCCCACGGTCCGGGCGTCGATGCGGGCCTTGACGCCGCGCACGAAACCACCCTGGCGTGCTGCGACGGCCGCCGCGGCGTCGACGTCGAGGTGGTCGAGCACGCGGTGCTCACCGGTCTCGGCGACCAGTCCGAGCCCGGAGACGTTGATCAGCGCATGCACCCGCACACCGGCGGGTTCGGCCACGTAGCGGCGGAACCCGTCCATGGCGTAGGCACCGGCCGAACCGGCGTCGATCCACGTGGTCACACCCGTGCGCCACGCGACGGGCGTGGGGTCCATGCCCCAGTAACCGGCGCCGTGCCACACGTGGGTGTGCGCGTCGACGAGGCCCGGGGTCACCAGCTTGCCCCGGACGTCGACGACCTCGGCCGCCGCGCCCGTGTCCTCCGCCCCGGTGTCCGGCGCTCGGGCGGGCCGCACCTCCGCGATCCTGCCGTCGCGCACGGCCACGTCGGCCGTGCGGTCGTGCCCGGACGCGGGGTCCACGACCCGGCCGCCGCGCAGCAGTAGGTCCCACATGACAACCCCCGATGCTGCGTATCATGCAGCACTGTTGCGTATATCTCAGCAGAAGTATTAGCATCCAGTTTCATCGGAGGTCAACACCCCGCAATTTCGGGGCCGCACGTGGGAGGACAGGCGTGGAAGAGTCGGCGCAGAGCGGGTTCGGGACCGACGCGGTGTGTGTGGGCGAGACGATGGCGCTCCTGGTGCCCGATCCCCCGCAACCGCCCGAGGAGGCCGCCGCCTTCCGGATGCTGGCCGGCGGCGCGGAGTCCAACGTCGCCGTGCACCTGGCCAGGTCAGGGCGCCGCGTGGTCTGGCACAGCGCCCTGGGCGACGACGGGCTGGGCGAGCAGATCCGCCGCACGCTCACCTCCGAGGACGTCGAGTGCCGCGCCCGTGTCGACCACGAACGCCCCACCGGCCTCTACCTGAAGGAGCTCGGCCCGGACGGCACCCGCGTGCGCTACTACCGGCAGGGTTCGGCCGCCACGGCGCTCGGCCCGGAGGACGCCGACGAGATCCTGGGCCGCGTGCCCGCCCTGATCCACACCACGGGCATCACCGCAGCGCTCTCCGATTCCACACACGCCCTGGTCACGCGCCTGCTCACCGCCGAGCTCCCCGGAACGCTCCGCAGCTTCGACGTGAACCACCGGCCCGCCCTGCACGGCCCGCACCACGCCGAGCCCCTGCTCGAAGCGGCACGCAGCGCCGACATCGTGTTCTGCGGGCTCGACGAGGCCGAGGCGCTGTGGGGATCGCGCAACACCGAGGAGGTCCACGCCCTGATGCCCGAACCCCGGCTCCTGATCGTCAAACAGGGGGCCGACGGGGCCACCGCGTTCTCGCAGGGCCGTACCTGGAACCGGCCCGCACCCGAGGTCGAGGTGGTCGAACCCGTCGGGGCCGGTGACGCCTTCGCCGCAGGTGCACTGCATAAACTTCTTGCCGGCGCCCCCGTGGACGAGTGCCTCGACGAAGGCACCCGCCTGGCCGGCCAGGCCCTGAGGGTGCACGACGACATCCCCCCGCGTGCTCTCGCGGCCGGTGGCTCCGCCACCGCGCCTCGGGCCCGCGGCGCCGGGTGAGGGGCGCACGACCGAACGGACCGACCCAGAAGGAGACCCCCGTTGTCGAGCAGCGTCCAGCGTGCCCTGCACATCCTCGTGGAGCTGTCCTCCGGCCCCCTGACCATCAGCGAGCTCGGACGGCGCCTCGACGTGCACCGCACCACGTCGCTGCGACTGCTGCGCACGCTCGAGGAGGAGCGTTTCGTCCGCCGCACGGAGGACGGCCGCTACCGGATCGGTCCCCTCATGGCCGCGCTGTCCCACGAGGCGCTGGAGGGCTTCGACCTGCGCACCGCGGCGTACGAGCACGTGCGGGCCCTGGGTTCGGCGACCGGCCACACCGTGCACCTGGCCGCGCTCGACGGTGACAGCATCGTCTACCTCGACAAGGTCGAGTCCCGCCAGAGCATCCGGATGTACTCCTACGTCGGCGCCCGGGCCCCGCTGCACGCGACCGGGGTGGGCAAGGCGATCCTGGCGCACCTGGACCCGCAGGAGCGCGAGACCCTGCTCGGCACTCCCCCGTACCGGGGTTACGCCCCCAACACCCGGACCGACCCCGACGACCTGGCCGCGGACCTCGCCCGGATCGCCGAGCAGGGGTGGGCGCTGGACGACTTCGAGCACGAGGAGTTCATCCACTGCGTCGCGGCACCCATCAAGGGCGTCACCGGCAAGGTCGACGCGGCCGTCTCCGTGTCGGCCCCCGAGGTCACCCTGGACCGCCAGGGCCTGCTCGGGCTGGTCGGCGAACTCACCTCCACGGCGGAAGCCATCAGCGAAGAACTCGGTTGGAGCCGAACATGAACGTCCCACCCACGACCGACACCACGGCCCCGCAGGGAACGGAGGGCTGGGCGGACTTCTTCGCGTCCGGCTTCTCCGGCCCGCCCGTCATGCTGATCCTGCGCGGGGTCTCCCCCGAGGACGCCGTGGCCACGGCGCGCACGGCGTGGGCCTCCGGGGTCGGCCTCGTCGAGGTGACCGTGGAGAGCGAGAACGGGCTGCGCGCCCTGGAGGCGGTCGTGCGGGCCGCCGGCGGCGAGCACACGGTCGGGGCCGGGACCGTGACCACCCCCGAGCGGTTGGCGGCGGCGGTCGCGGCCGGCGCGGGGTTCGGGGTCGCCCCCGGCCTGGACCCCGACACCGTGCACGCGGCCGGGCGCGCGGGCGTGCCGTTCCTGCCGGGCGTGGCCACCCCGACCGAGGTGGGCCAGGCGGTGCGGCTGGGGGTGCGCACGGTCAAGGCGTTCCCCGCGTCGTCGCTCGGTGCCCCGTGGATCTCGGCGCTGGCCGGGCCGTTCCCGGAGGTGCGGGTGGTGGCCACCGGGGGTGTGCGGCCGGACAACGCCGCGGAGTTCCTGCGGGCCGGCGCGCTCGGGTTGGGGGTCGGTCAGTCGGCCACCGTCGGAGGCGCGCTGGAGTCCCTCGTCGGGGCATCGGCCGACGGGTGATCGAGGCACGTTCGGGGTCATCCAGGGCCTGCTTGGCGGACGCCTTCCGTCGCGAGCGGCGTATCCAGTGGTGCTCTCGCAAGGCCGAAGAAGGAGTGCCCCTACTGTGCATGCCTCGCAAGCTCGGCAGTTTCGCCCAGCGGGGGCCCGGGCGGGGTCCTGTCGACTGATGAGAACAAAGCGAGAGTGCCGCTGGGGCGACGCGCAGCAGGTATCGGTGTTCGCCAATCAGGCCCTAGGGTCAGGGCATGAAGTTCCTCGTACGCGAACGCGTCTTCGACATCGGCGACGACTTCTGGGTGACCGACGAGAACGACCGCAGGGTCTTCTGGGTCGACGGCAAGGCCCTGAGGGTCCGCACCACCTTCGAGCTCCGGACCCCCGAGGGGGAGGTGCTCACCCGGATCCGCAAGAAGCTGTTCAAGGTCCGCGACCAGATGACGGTCGAGCGCGACGGCGACAAGGTCGCCACCGTGCGCACGCGGCTGTTCAACCCCGTGCGCGACAAGCTCAACGTGGAGATCGGTGACGGCCACGACTGGGAGGTCACCGGCGACTTCCTGGGCAAGGAGTACGTCATCAGCGACCGCGAGGGGACCGTGGCGCACGTGTCGCGCAAGTGGTTCCGCATGCGCGACACCTACGCGGTGGACGTGAACACGCACCGGCGCGACATCGGCGGCGACCCGGCGCTGGTGATCAGCGTGGCGGTGGCCGTGGACGCCCTCACCGGTGATGACGGCGACTGAGCCGCCCACCTTCTTCCGGTCCCCCGTCCCCCGGCCCTGACCCGGCCCCCGGGCTCTCGGAACCACGCCCCCGGCCTGTGTGCCGGGGGCGTTCGTGTGTCCGGAGTTCTCGTGTCAGTCGGGTTGCGCGGCCCGGACCTCGTCGCGCGCGGCCCGGCGGCTGACCAGGACGCCCGCGACGGCGGCGGTGAAGAACATGAGCACCCCGTAGACGGCCGAGGGCACGGCGATCTGGGTGTTGCCGAGCAGCGCCGGGCT
The DNA here is from genome assembly GCF_014892575.1 of Nocardiopsis coralli. Classification (GTDB taxonomy): domain Bacteria; phylum Actinomycetota; class Actinomycetes; order Streptosporangiales; family Streptosporangiaceae; genus Nocardiopsis; species Nocardiopsis coralli. Next base: position 26,976 of record NZ_JADBGI010000012.1, read on the forward strand.
CAGGGCGATGGCCAGGGACAGCGTGGTGTTGTGCAGGCCGATCTCCATGCAGGACGCGATGGCCTCGGGGCGGCCGGTCCCGATGATCCGCGGGACCCAGTACCCCAGGGCCAGGCTGACCACGTTGAAGATCAGCACCATGGCACCGACCGCGACGATGTAGTCGCCGATGTTGTCGAGCTCCTGCAGGATCGCGGCGATGATGACGCCGAGGAGCACGAGCACGGACGCGATCTTCACCGGCTGTTCCATGCGCCGCGCGAAGGCCTCGGCGCGGGCGCGCACGGTCATGCCGACGGCGACGGGGACGAGGATGACCGCGAAGACCTGCAGGACCTTGTCGAACTGCAGGCCCAGGGTGGTGCCGTCGCCCATGAAGTAGCCGATGGCGAGGTTGGTGATGATCGGGAGGGTGATCATCGCCGTCAGCGAGTTGAGCGCGGTGAGGGAGATGTTGAGCGCGACGTTGCCGCGGAAGAGGTAGCTGTACAGGCTCGCGGTGGTCCCGCCGGGCGAGGCGGCCAGGAGCATCATGCCCACGGCCAGTTCGGGCGCCGGTTCGAAGAGCAGCACCATCCCGAAGCAGAACAGCGGGAGAAGGACGATCTGGCAGCCCAGGATCAGGGCGACGGTTCCGGGCAGGCGCAGCAGGCGGGTGAAGTCGGCGACGGTCAGGCTCAGTCCCAGGCCGAGCATGATGATGCCGAGCGCCACGGGCAGGGCGATCGTGGCGATGGTGGAGTCCACGGTGGTCCTCGAGGGATCGGGCCGCCGTTCGGCCTCGGCAGGCGCTGGAGGGGACCGGCCAGGGCTCGCGCCACCCCGTGACCTGGGTCACTTCGACGTACTGGTCGGTATGTTCGCACGCCGGCCCGGGAGAGACAAGACCTGCTGCAGGCGGCCCGGGCGCTCAGGCAGCGGGCCAGCCGCTCCCGGTGAGGTCGAACGCCAGGTGGAACCAGACCTTGCGGATGCTGGGATGGCCGTTGTCGCCCCACGTGGTGGCGAAGCTGTCGACGAGGGCGAGCCCGCGGCCGTGCTCGGTGGTCAGGTGTTCACCCTCGAGCGGGGCGGGGCTCAGGGGGACGCCCTCCTCGGCCTCGCCGTCCTCGGCGCGCACCGGACAGCCGTTGTCGCGGCAGACCAGGGTCAGACCGTTGCCGCTGCGGGTCACACGCAGCACGAAGGTCTGCCCCTCCTCCCCTGAGCGGCTGTGGCGGATGGCGTTGGTGGCGAGCTCGGTGCCCAGGAGGGAGAAGACGTAGCGGAACTCGGAGTCCCGGCCGGCGGCGCAGGTGTCGAGGAAGGCGCGGGCCAGGGGAACACTGGAGGAGGCTCCGGCGAACTCCCAGTGGCGTTTGGTGAACGGTACCGGCGTGCGGCCGTTGAAGTAGTGCCGGTACTCGTCGGGTACCCGCGACAGGACGGTGTCCTCGGCCTGCGTGAGGGTGGGCACTGGGACGAGCGTGGGCATGGACGACTCCTTAGGCGGGGCGACTCGTGTGACCAGAGCCTCGGGGACGGCGCCCGGGGCACGTCCCCGCGGGGGCGGCTGCGGGAGTAACCGGCCGCGGGGGAGGGCGGCGCGGGTCGGCTACGACCATACGCCAAGATCTGCCCGTGGGACAGGGGATGCGCATGTGGCGCGTTCCCCGTTCCCCCCGGGAACCCGAGCTTCGCAAGGCCCCGTTCGGATCACCCGTGGGCCTCCAGGGCGGCAGCGGCGGCGGCCTCGGCCTCGGCACGCTCCGCGGGGATCCACCCCACGCGGCAGCGACGGTCCAGCAGGTCCCCGACGTCCATCGCCCCCTCGTGGCGCACCCCGAAGCGCAGCTCGGCCCCGGTGACACCGCGCACGACCGGTTTCAGGAGCGAGGGGTCCTCCGCGGCCTCGGCCGCCACCGCGGGGGCCTCGGCCCCGTAGCGGGCCACGAACGGACCGGCGGCCCCGTCCAGGACGTCGCATCCGGCCGTGCCCTCCCCCGCCGCCAGGGCGGCGAGCTCCTCCACGGGGGCGGCACCCACCAACGGCAGCTCCCGGGTCCGGCACGGCCCCGCGGGCAACCGGTGCGCGGCGACGGCGGCGTCCACGGCCTCCTCCGCCATGGCCCGGTAGGTGGTCAACTTGCCGCCGACGACGGTGACGGCCCCGTTGGGCCCCACGGCGACCGAGTGCTCGCGCGACAGGTCCGAGCTCTCCCCCTCCCCGTGCAGCAACGGCCGCAGTCCGGCGAAGGTCCCAAGCACGTCGTCACGCGTGAGATGCGTACTCAGAACCCGGTTGAACTGGGACAACAGCGTGTCCACGTCCTCCTCCGGCGCGTGCGGCACCCGCGGCACGGGGCCCTCGACCGGTTCGTCGGTGAGCCCGGCCAGTACCCGCCCGTCCGGCTGCGGGAGCGCGAAGACGAAGCGCGACAGGCTCCCGGGGACCGGCGCGGTGAGTGCGGCGCGCGGCCGGCCGAGCGACGCCCCGTCCAGCACCAGGTGGGTACCGCGGCTGGGGCTGAGCCGCACCCCGGGGTCGAGGGCGTCGGCGTGCACACCCGTGGCGTTGACGACCGCACGCGGGCGGACCGGGATCAGCCGTCCGGTGACCCCGTCACGCAGGGTCACCCCGTCGCGGGTGACGTTCTCCGCGGAACACCGGGTGATGACCCGCGCCCCCTCCCGCGCCGCGGTGCGCGCCAGTGTCACGACGAGGCGCGCGTCGTCCACGAGCTGCCCGTCGAAGGAGAGCACGCCGCCGACCAGCCCGCGCGGGTCCACGGTCGGCAACAGGCGCAGGGTCTGGCGGGCGTCGAGGGTCCGCGGGCGCGGGAGCACGTCGCCGGGTGTCCCGGCCGCGCGGCGCAGCAGGTCGCCCAGGCCCATGCCGCCTCGGGAGAGGAGCGCCCGCCCCAGGCCGGTGTGCCGGTGCACGGGCATCACCATCGGCAACGGACGCACGAGGTGGGGAGCGGTCACCCGCATGAGCACGTCGCGTTCGCGCGCGCTCTCGTAGGCGATGCCGATCTGACCCTTGGCGAGGTAGCGCAGCCCTCCGTGCACGAGCTTGGAGCTCCAGCGGCTGGTCCCGAACGCGAGGTCGTCGCGTTCGACGAGCACGGTGGTGAGCCCGCGCGCGGCGGCGTCGAGCGCGGCCCCGGTCCCGGTGACGCCGCCGCCCACGACGAGCACGTCGATCTCGGGGTCGGATTCCAGGTGTGCGAGGTCCTCGGCCCGGCGTGCGGCGTTGAGGGAGGAGGCGGGGACGGTCGTGTTCATGCGGTGGTCCTTCCGGGGCCGTGCTCGCCTTCGGCCGGCGCGAGGTAACCGTCCAGCAGGGTCATGAGTTCGTCGACGAGCGCGTCCTCGTCCAGGAGGTCCTCGAAGAGGCGCCGCGCGGTCACCGTGTTCTGCACCGTCACCAGCACCATCCGGGCCAGCACGGCCGGGTCCCCGCCCCGCACGGAACCGTCGTCCTGCCCTTCGGCGACGGCGGGCACGATGACCTCGAGCGCCGCCCGGTGGCTGGTCCCGAGGCGGTGGAAGGTGTAGGTCGCCAGCAGTTCCGGTTCGCTGTCGACCACCCGGGTGAACAGCGGGTGGGTGGCCAGGGCGCGGGCGACCCCGCCGGCGTGGCGCACGAGCCGAGTGCGGGCCCGTTCCTCCGGACGGTCGTCGGCGGCGCGTTCCTCTTCCTCCAGCAGGAGCGTGCGCAGTTCCCGGGTGAGCAGGTCGGCCACGAGCGCGGTCACGTCGGGCCACCGCCGGTAGACGGTGGGGCGGCTGACCCCGGCGCGGCGGGCCACGTCGGTGAGGGTCGTGCGGCGCACCCCGAAGGCCTCCACGCAGGTCCGGGCCGCGTCGAGGATGCCGTCCTCTACATTACGTTTTGACGCCATGTGTAAAACTGTAGGGCATGGCCCACGACGAGACCACACCCTCCGCCCCCGAGATGAGCTGGTTCGCCTGGGGTGACCCCGAGCGCGCCAAGACCCTCGACCCCGGACTCCGCGACCTCATCGCCCAGGTCCTGGACGCCGACGTGCACGAGATGCCGCCGGTGGACGAGGCCGACGTCGACCTCCCGCCCTCACGCCTGACCGATCACCTGCGCCAGGCCCTCGCCGGCGTCGCCGGCCCCGAGCACGTGGTCACCGACGACACCGTGCGCCTGCGCCGGTCCGGGGGCAAGAGCACACCCGACCTGCTGCGGCGCCGTTCCGGGCAGGCCGACCCCGCCCCGGACGCGGTGATCCGTCCCGCCGACCACGACCAGGTGCAACGCCTGCTGGAACTGTGTTCCGCGGAAGGCGTCGCGGTCGTGCCCTTCGGCGGCGGCACGAGCGTCGTCGGCGGCGTCGATCCCCTCCGCGGTCCCTTCGACACGGTCGTCGCCCTCGACCTGCGGCGCCTGGACGCCCTCGTCTCCTTCGACCGCACGTCCCTGACCGCGGTCCTGGGCGCGGGCGTGCGCGCTCCCCACGCCGAGGAGCTCCTGGGCGAGCACGGCTGCACCCTCGGCCACCTGCCCCAGAGCTTCGAGTACGCCACCATCGGCGGGTTCGCCGCCACCCGCTCGGCCGGCCAGGCCTCCGCCGGGTACGGGCGGTTCGAGGACATGGTCGTCTCCCTGCGTGTGGCGACCCCGCGCGGAACCCTGGAACTGGGCGGCGCACCCGCCTCCGCCGCGGGCCCCGACCTCAAGCGCCTCCTGCTCGGCTCGGAAGGCACCCTGGGCGTCATCACCGAGGTCGGGCTGCGCGTGCGCCCGGTGCCCGAAACGGTGCTCGACGAAGCGTGGACCTTCCCCGACTTCGCGACCGGGACCGAGGCTCTGCGTGTGCTCGCCCAGTCCGACACCCGCCCGACCATGGCCCGCGTGCTGGACGAGTCCGAGACCTTCGTCGGCGCGGCGATGGGCGGGCGCGAGGCCGCCCCGGGATGTCAGGCGGTCCTCGGGTTCGAGGGCACCGCGGCGGAGGTCGAGGCCCGCGCCGCCCTCGTGCGCGAGCTCATGACCGCGGCGGGCGGGACCCGGCTGGGCCCGGAACCCGTCGCGCACTGGCGGGAGAACCGCTTCTCCTCGCCCTACCTGCGCGACACCCTGCTCGGCGCGGGCATCCTCGCCGAGACCCTGGAGACCGCGACCACCTGGACCGGGCTGCTGCCGCTGTACGAGGCGGTGAGCGAGGCGCTCAAGGGCGCACTCGTCGGTGAGGAGGGCGGCGCGGTCGTCATGTGCCACGTCTCGCACACCTACCCGACCGGGGCGTCGCTGTACTTCACGGTCGCCACCGCCGCGAGCGCCGACCCGCTCGCGCGCTGGGACCGGGCCAAGCGGGCGGCCTCGGACGCGATCGCCGACGCCGGGGGCACCATCTCCCACCACCACGCGGTCGGGGCGGACCACCGGCCGTGGATGGTGTCGGAGATCGGGCCGCTGGGTGCGGAGATCCTGCGTTCGGTGAAGGCGTCGCTGGACCCGGAGGGCGTGCTCAACCCGGGCAAGCTCGTTCCGGAGCGTTCGTAGGGGGCTGACGACGGAAGGGGCGCCGCGGACCGTGGGTGGGCCGCGGCGCCCCTTCGGTGTTCCCGGGGCTCGGGGGTCAGACGAATTCGGCCTCGGACCGGAGTTGGCGTGCGAGGCCCTCGCCGAAGGAGGCGAGGAACTCCAGGATCTCCTCCTCGTCGTCCCGGTCCTCGAGCTCGTAGGAGTAGGCGCCCCAGACGTTCTGGCTGAGGAAATTCCCCATGCCCAGGGTGCTCCCGTCATCGGAGTACGTGGAGGAGAACTGCTGGAGGCTGATGTAGCCGCCGTCACCTGCACCGGTCGCTTCCCAGTCCAGGAGGTCGAAGCTCCCCTCGTCGTCCCGGCGGGGGTCCTCGAAGTCCTCGATCGCGTCGTCCAGGTCGTGCTGGAGGTTCCGCATCCCGCGCTCGTCCTCGTGGTCGTGGAGGAGGAGCGACACCGACATCAGGAGTGAGCTGTCGCGCCGACCGCTGTCCCCAGATTCGGTGATCTCGCAGTTCAGGACACCTTCGAGCTCCGCGATGTAATCGTCGTCCACCCCCTCGGTCTCAAAATCACCGTCGACGTCCGGACGGTCGGCGCCGGGGATCTCGTCGGCGAGGTCCCCGATCAGCTGCCGGCACGTGGGCAGGTCGGCGTAGGCACGGCCGCCGGAGACGTTGACCGCGACGATGATGCCGGCGATCAGCAGGATGGTGGCCGCGATCGAGGACGCCACGATCAGCGCACGTGTTCCGGGACGGCGCGGCGGGCGCGGCCCACCCGGGCCCGGAGGCGGCGGGAACCCGGGCGGGCCTCCGTGGGGGCCGTGCGGGCCGCCGGGTACTCCGGGGTGACCGGGGTGACCGCCGGCCGGGCCGCCGTGGGGCCCGCCGGGCATCCCCGCACGGCCCTGGTTCGGCGGGTCCGTCCACACCGGGCCCTGATGCGGGTGCTGCGGGGGCTGGGCCGGGCCCGGAGCACCCGGCGCAGGGGCACCCGGGCCGGGCGTCCCGGGGCTCCCGGGTGTTCCGGGGAAGGGCTGGTCGCCGGGGTTCCCGGGGAAGGAACCGCCGTCAGGGGGATGTCCGGTCATCGTTGTCGCGGCCACCCGCTCCCGAGCGGCCGCACCTCCTCACAGGGGCATTCACGAGGGTCGTACAGGTCGTACACAGGGGTCGTTCAGGCAGCGGGCCCGCGGGGCCGCAGGGTGCGTCAGACGGACTCGGCCTCGGAGCGGAGCTGCCGTTCCAGGTCCCCGCCGAAGGAGCGCACGAAGTCCATCGCCTCCTCCTCGTCCTCGCGCTCCTCGAGCTCGTAGGAGTAGGAGACGGACGCGTTGCCGGTCAGGAACAGGCCGTACGCGGTCCGGTGGTTCTCGTCGGAACCGGAACCGCCCACGTACTCCTGCACAGCGAGGATCCCGCCGTCCCCGATCGTGGTCTCCTCCCACTCCAGCATCCGGTAGTCGTCGTACTCGTCCTCCACGGACCCGTCCTCGTAGGACTCGAACTCGTCCGCCATCTCGTGGTGGAGGTCGGACAGGCCGCGCTCGTCCTCGTGGTCGTAGAGGAACGCGTTCACGTGGACGACGTACGGGACGTCATCGCGGTCGGGGTCCTCGACGTTGCACTCGACACCGCTCCGGGCTTCACCGTCGTAGTGGCCGTACGCGTCGTCCTCGTCGACACGGTGCCCGTCCACGGTCGGACGGTCCATGCCCGGGATGTCGTCGGCCAGGTCCCCGAGGAGCTGCCGGCAGGTGGGCAGTTCGGCGTAGGACCGGCTGCCGGAGACGTTCACGGCCACGATGATCCCGGCGATCAGCAGGACCACCGCCGCGATCGAGGACGCCACGACCAGCGCGCGGGTCCCGGCACGGCGCGGCGGGCGCGGTCCACCCGGGCCCGGAGGCGGCGGGAACCCGGGCGGGCCGCCGGGCGGACCACCGTGGGGACCGCCGGGTGCACCGGGGTACGGGCCGGGGTGACCCCCCGCGGGACCACCGTGGGGCCCGCCGGGCATCCCCGCGTGGCCCTGGTGCGGGGGTCCGGGCTGTTGCCACCCCGGGCCGGGACCACCGGGACCTCCGGGGCCTGGCGGCGGGTAGCCACCGGGACCGGGCGGCGGGTAGGAACCGCCGGGGTTGCCGGCGCCTCCGGGGTGGCCCGGACGGCCTGGTGTCCCGGGAAAGGGCTGGTCACCGGGGTTGCCGGGGAAGGAACCGTCGGAAGGGGGATGTCCGGTCATCGTTGTCGCGGCCGACCACCCGCCGGGACGGCCGCACCTCCTCACAAGAATCCATGTGTTCGTTCGCCTGCGGACACCGACCCCGGAGGAGGCCGATCCCTGCTCCCGCCGGCCCGGCGCCGGCGGGGACCCCCGTTTTCGACGGGGGCACCGCCTCCAGACCCGCCGGGGCCCGTCACCACGTGGGACCACCGTTCCGGCGGCCCCGTTCGCAAGCGGTGGCCGACGACGGTGTGGGGCTGCACACCCGGACCGGTCACGCCGGGCCGGCTCCGGGCCGGGCTCCACCCCGGGCCGGTCGTTCGGCCGCCCCGGGCACACCCGAACGCGCCGACCCCGTGACCTGGCTACGGGCCGCGCCCTACGGCGCCTCGTTGACCGACCTGATCGCGCTGATCACGTCGCCGGCCAGGCTCTCGGCGTCCGACATCCCGTCCTCGGGCTCGAAGTCGGAGCTCTGCGGGAAGATCGCCGTCACCGCGAAGGACGCGTTCTGGTCCCGCACGTACGCGCCGGCGATGTCGGGCGCGTACTCGCCGTCGCTCGGCATGGCCAGGACCGCACCCTCCTCGCCCTGCGACGTGTGCTGCCAGATCATGTCACCGGAGGCGGCCGAGCCGAGGTCCGTGTCACCGGAGGGCCGGCCGAGTTCGCCCGGTTCCAGGTTGTCCTCCAACTCCTCGAGGCCCTCGGTGAGGTCGTCGGTCATCTCCCGGTGACCGCTCGAGTCCACCTCGTGGATCTCCGCCATGACATGCACGGCGTGCTCGGGGTTGTCGGACGAGCCGAAGGAGACCTCGCACTCCAGGAGGTGGGAGTCGTCGGTCCCGGAGTACTCCTCGTACTCGCCGTCGACGTAGACGCTCTCGCCGTCGCTGACACGATCGAACGTGCTCTCGGGGAGGATCGTGTGGCACTGGTCCTCGGCGAGGGTGCCGTACTCCCCCGACCCGGAGGACACCGCGAGGGCAACGAGCCCGCCGATGAGGATCACGGCACCGGCGATCGCACCGCCGATGATCAGACCCTTACGGCTGCCCGAACCGCCGGGCGGCTGCTGTCCGTAACCGGGCGGGGGCGGACCCTGCGGGGCACCGCCGTAGGGGTTGCCCGGCCCACCCGGACCACCCGGGCCACCGGGGGGAGGCGGGCCCTGCGGGGGCTGCTGGCCGAACCCGGGGCCGCCGTAACCGGGCGGCTGCTGCCCGTACCCGGGAGGCGGCTGCGGCGGCCCGCCCTGGGGCTGGCCGGGGTAGGGGCCGGGCTGCTGGGGGCCGTAGGGGCCCTGGTTCGGACCGTAGGGGCCCTGAGGGGGCGGAGCCGACATGGGTGGGGTACTCCCGTTACGTGTCTTGGAGGCGAATGGGGGCGGCACGGTGCCGGCCTGGCCGGCGCCGAGAGCTTCTCACGGCGGATCCCGCGGATCGGCCGCAACAGATGGGATGGCCGGGACCGGCCGATGGTTGTCACCGGGGCGGCACGGGGATCCGGACACCGGGCCGTACCCGCGCACCTGCGCACGCAGGAGGGGGTCCCGCGCACCGGACCGGACGGCCTGCCCCGCGAAGGGGGCCGCAGCGGATCGTATCGGAGCGCGTACCGCACGCTCCGCATCGCCCCGACAATGGATGCCGTGGCACGAGGAAAACTCCGCATCTACCTGGGATACGCACCCGGCGTCGGCACCACCTACAGCGCGCTGGCCGAGGCGCACCGCAGGGCCGCGCACGGCGCCGAGGTGCTGGTCGGCGCCGCGGTCACACACGGGCGGCGGCACACCGGCGCGCTCCTGGAGGGCCTGCGCACGATGCCGCTGCACGAGTCCGGATCCATGGACGTGATCGCGGTGATCGCGCGCGTCCCGGACCTGGTCGTCGTGGACGAGCTGCACCGCGTCAACCCTCCCGGTTCGCGCAACCCCACCCGGTGGCAGGACGTCGAGGACATCCGCGCCGCCGGGATCGACGTGATCACCACCGTCGGCATCGAGCACCTGGAGTCCCTCAACGACGTCGTCGAGGAGATCACCGGCTCGTGCCCGACCCAGACCGTTCCCGACCAGGTGGTGCGCGGCGCCACCGAGGTCGAGCTGGTCGACGCCTCCCCGCAGGAGCTGCGGCGGCGCATCGCCCAGGGCGACCTGCACCCGCCCGAACGCCTCAACGCGGCCCTGTCCGACTACTACCGGGAGGGCAACCTCGGGGCGCTGCGCGAGCTGGCGCTGCTGTGGACCGCCGACCGGGTCGAGGAGGGCCTGGCCCGGTACCGCGGCGAGCACGAGATCAGCGTGACGTGGGAGGCCCGGGAACGGGTCGTGGTGGCGCTGACCGGCGGGCCGGAGGGCGAGACGCTGATCCGGCGCGCGGCCCGGGTGGCGGCGCGGTCGCGGGGCGGCGGGCCCCACCCCAGTCACCTGCTCGCTGTGCACGTGGTTCCGCCCAACGCGCTGGCGGGGCCGCCCACCGACGACCTGCTGCGGCAGCGGCGCCTGCTCGCCGAGCTCGGCGGGACCTACCACCAGGTGGTCGGGGGCGACGTTCCGAACGCGCTGCTCGAGTTCGCGCGCGGGGTGCACGCCACGCAGATCGTCCTGGGTTCCTCACGCCGTCCGACCTGGCAGTACGTACTGGGCCCCGGTGTGGGCGCGATGGTGGCGCGCGATTCCGGCGACATCGACGTGCACATCGTCACCCACGAGGAGGTCGGCAGCGGGCGCTGGCCCCTGCCCCCGCCCGGACGCGGTCTGGGCGAGCACCGCCGGGTGACGGGATGGGCCCTGGCCCTGGTCGCTCCGACGCTGGTGGCGCTGGGCCTCACCCTGCCGGCCTTCGACGACATCGGTCCGGCCTCCGACGCGTTGCTGCTGTTGTTCATCACCGTGGCCACCGCAGCGATCGGGGGCCTGCGCCCGGCTCTGGCGTCGGCGGTGTGGAGCGCGGTGCTGTTGACCGTGCTGCTGTCGCCCCTGCACGGGCGTCCGTCGGTGTCGGTCGACAACCTGTTGGCGTTGGCGGCGTTCACCCTGGTGGGCACGTTGGTGGCGATCGTGGTGGAGATCGCGGCGCGCCGGTCGGCCCAGGCGGCGCGGGGGCGTGCTGAGGCCGACGCGGTCTCCCTGCTGGCCGGGAGTGTGCTGGCCGGTAACGAACCCCTGCCGGCGCTCTTGCGGCGCATCACCGAGACGTTCGGTCAGCGTTCGGCGGCGCTGCTGGAGCGTGTGGACGAGGGCGGTTGGCGTGTGGTCAACAGTGTCGGGGCCCCGGTGTGCGAGTCCGAGGAGGACGCCGACGTCCTGGTCACCTTCAACGACAAACTGAGCCTGGCGCTCAAGGGGCGGATGCTTCCGGCCGCGGACCGGGGTGTGCTGTGGGCCTTCGCCGCGCACATCGCCATCGCCCTGGAGCACCAGCGGTTGGAGTGGGACGCGGCCGAGGCGCGCGGGCAAGCGGCCGGGAACCGGATCCGCACGGCGTTGCTGGCCGCGGTCTCGCACGACCTGCGCACCCCGCTGACCTCCATCAAGGCGAGCCTGTCGAGTCTGCGCGCCACCGACATCGAGCTCGCGCCGCAGGACCGCGACGACCTGTTGGAGACCGCGGAGGAGTCCACCGACCGGCTCAACCAGCTCATCGACAACCTTCTGGACATGAGCCGGGTGCAGACCGACAGCGTGCGTCCGAATCTGAGGGCGGTGGGGCTGGAGGAGGTCGTGCCCGCCGCGCTCCTGGGGCTGTCGCGGCGAGCGGTGCGCGTGGACGTGCCCGACGACCTGCCGCGGGTGAACGCCGACGCGGGGCTGCTGGAACGTGCGGTGGCCAACGTGGTGGGCAACGCGGTGCGGCACAACCCGGATCCGTCGATCCCGGTGCTGGTCAACGCCAGCGCGCACGGGGACGAGGTGCAGCTGCGTGTGGTCGACCGCGGTCCCGGTGTGTCCGACGAGGGGAAACAGCGTATGTTCGAGGCCTTCCAACGCCTCGGGGACGCCCCGCAGGGCACGGGCGTCGGGCTGGGGTTGGCGGTCGCGCGCGGGTTCGTCGAGACCATGCAGGGCGGTCTGACCCCGGAGGACACCCCGGGCGGCGGGCTGACCATGGTGTTCACCCTGCGTGCGGTGGACGGGGAGGACGACGAAGGGGGTAACGGTGCGGGTCCTGGTCGTTGACGACGACGTGCAGATCATCCGGGCGATGCGGATCAACCTGCGGGCACGCGGCCACGAGGTCGACACGGCCGAGGGAGGGGCGGGTGCGCTGCGTCTGGCGACCGAGAACCGTCCGGACCTGGTGCTGTTGGACCTGGGGCTGCCGGACATGGAGGGGCTGGAGGTGATCCGCCGGCTGCGCGGGTGGACCCAGGTCCCGATCATCGTGCTCTCGGCGCGCCACTCGGCCGGTGAGAAGGTGCGCTGCCTGGACTCGGGCGCGGACGACTACGTCACGAAACCGTTCGGGATGGACGAGCTGCTCGCGCGCATGCGGGCGGCTGAGCGGCGGTCGGCGTCGGAGGAGGCCGCGCCGGAGGTGGCCACGGCGGCGTTCACGGTGGACCTGAGCGCCAAGCGGGTGCTGCGCGACGGCGAGGAGGTTCGTGTCACACCGACCGAGTGGCACATCCTCGAGCTCCTGGCCCAGCACCCGGGTCATCTGGTGAGTCAGCGGCGGCTGCTGCAGGAGGTGTGGGGCCCGGCGTACCAGAGCGAGACCAACTACCTGCGGGTGTACATGGCGCAGTTGCGGCGGAAGTTGGAGCCCGACCCGGCGCACCCGCGGTTCCTCATCACCGAGGCGGGGCGCGGGTACCGGCTCGAGACCGACGGCTGACCGGGCAAGCGCGGATACCGGGTTCCCCGGGGGTCGGGCCCCGGAGCGGTCGGGCACGTGGGGCAGGATGGAGAGCGTGTCCGATGCGCTTGACCACCCGCTCAGCCGGGCCCGTGAACACCGTCACTGGCTGACCACCTCCGACGGGGTCGGCATCGACGCCGCCCTCCTGCGCGGCGCCGAGCCCCGCACGACGGCGGTGGTGATCGCCAACGGTTTCACCGGTACCCGGCGCAGCCCGCACACGCGAGCGATCGCCGAGGCCCTGTACTCGGCCGGCGACGTGATGACCTTCGACTTCCGCGGCCACCACGGTTCGGAGGGGCGCAGCACCGTCGGGAACGCGGAGATCCACGACCTGGAGGCGGTGCTGGAGCAGCTCCGCGAGCTGGGGTACACACGCGTGGCCACGGTCGGGTTCTCGATGGGCGCGGCGGTCGCGATCCGGCACGCGGCGATCTTCGGCGGGGCGGACGCGGTCGTGGCGGTCAGCGGCCCGAGCCGGTGGTACTACCGGGGCACCCGCCAGATGCGCCTGCTGCACGTGGGGATCGGACGGCGCGCGGGGCGGTTCTTCCTGCGGACGTTCCGCAAGGTGCGCGTGGTCGACCGCAAGTGGAGCGTGCGGCCGGCGGAGCCCCGCGAGATCGCCGGGGAGGTCGCACCCGCGCCACTGCTGGTGGTGCACGGCGACTCCGACGGATTCTTCCCCACCACACACGCCACCGCGATCCACGGTGCGGCGCGCGAGCCCAAGGACCTGTGGATCGAGCCGGGCATGGGCCACGCCGAGCGCGCGGTGACGCCCGACCTGGCCGGGCGCCTGCGGGACTGGCTCACCGAGCGCCTGCGCAAGGACGAGCCCGACGCCTGACCCGTCGAGCCGCCCCGGCGGGGCAGCACCCCGCACGCGAATACTCCGACGCACCCCCGCCCGAGGCGGGTGACCCCGCGCACCGAACCGACGCCTGGGCATCGTCCCGGCCCGAACTTCTACCGGAAGTGCAGCGCCCGGCAGAACCGGGCTCACGGACCCGAGGACGGCTCCCGCCTAGGCGGGCACCGGACCGAGCCCGGAACGGGCATCGCTCGGCCCGAAAGCCGCCCCCGCCGGGCGCAGCCCGGCCACCCCTTGCACACGGACCCGAGGACGAACGTCCACCGAAGGCGGAGACCGACAGGCCGACGCGGCGAGTGACCGGGTGCCAGGCGCAAACACCCGCCGAAGGCGGGTGACCCCACGCACCGGACCGGGGCCGGCCCTGACGGGCCCGGGCGCGGATCCCACCTGGCAAGCCTCCGGAACCCCCGGCCCGAACGCCGCTCCGGTCCGGCGAAGCCGGGCGCACGAATCCGAGGACGAACGTCCACCGAAGACGGAGACCGACGGGCCGGCACGCCAAGCGACCAGGCACCTGCGCAAGGACGACCCAGACACCTGACCCCTCGGGCCGCCCCGACGGGGCAGCATCCCGCACGCGAATGCTCCGACGCACCCCCGCCCGAGAGGCAGGTGGCCCCCGCACGGGCCCGACGCCCGAGTCGAGCCCGGCACAGGGATCGCCCTGGCGACCTGGCCCCAGACCTCCGGGCCGAATGCCGCTCCGGTCCGGCGATACCTGGTGTACGGATGCGTTGACGAACACCCGCCGTGAGCGGGTGGCCCCGCAGTGCCGGGCCTCGGCCCGAGGACGGCCCGAGCGCGCGGATCCCACGTCGTGTGTGCCCGGGACCCTCGCGTGGACAGGCCTGTGGGGCTCGGCTACAAAGGGGGGATGACCCGACCTCGACCTTCTTCGCCCGGACCCAGCACGCCCGCGTCCGAGAGCGACCTCCCCGGTCTGCGCGGGCGGGGGTTCGCCCTGCTCATCGCCGCCACGGCCATCGGACTGTGCGGGTTCGCCGCCGTCCTTCCGCTGGTGCCGCTGTGGGCCACCCGGGGCGGGGTCGGCGAGTTCGGGGCGGGCACCACCACCGCGGTCTTCATGCTCACCACGGTCCTGACCCAGCTCGGCATGCCCTGGCTCCTGGACCGCGGCGCCTACCGCTGGGCGTTCCCCGTCGGATCGCTGATCCTGGGCCTGCCCACACCCCTGTTCGCCGCCACCACCGACCTGGGTCCGCTCATCGCGGTCTCGGCAGTGCGCGGCATCGGGTTCGGCATGGTGACGGTCGCCGGCACCGCGCTGGCCGCCCGCCTCGTCCCGCGCGCTCAGGTCGGACGCGCGACCGGCCTCTACGGGCTCGCGGTCGGCCTGCCCCAGGTGGTGATCCTGCCCGGGGGTGTGGCCGTGGCGCTCGCGGTCGGGTTCGGCCCCGTCTTCTGGGCGACCGGGGCGACGGGTGTGGTCGCGGCGGTCCTGGCGTCGGGCATCTGGTTCGCCGACGGCGGGCGCAACCGCCCGGCCCTGCGCTCGGCCCCCACGACCGGGACCCCCGCCTCGAACGCCGGCGACCCGCGCGGCCTCGCCCTCTGGATGGCGCTGGCCTCTCCCCTGCTCATGATGTTGATCGTCGCGATCGGCGCGAGCACCATCGTGACCTTCCTGGCGATCCCCTTCGAGCGCGCCGCCTGGCTGGTGGGCGCGGCGCTGGCCCTGTACGCACTGTCCGTGGTCATCGGCCGCTGGACCGCCGGGGCCCTGTACGACCGGCACGGACGCACCGTGCTGCTCATGCCCGCGATGGTCTCCGGCTCGCTCGGCATGGGTCTGGTCACCGCCGCCATGTGGACCGACGCCGGAACCGGACAGCCAGGGGTGTCCACGGTCGCGCTGATCCTGGGCGGGTCCGCTCTGTTCGGGCTCGGCTTCGGGTCGGTGCAGAACGACACCGTGACGATCATGCTCGACCGCGCCGGCGCCTCCGGTCAGGGCCGGGCCAGCGCGGTGTGGAACATCGGCTACGACGCCGGGACCGGGGCGGGCGCCATGGGTCTGGGCCTGCTCATCCAGCTGCTCGGTTACGGGCCCGCGTTCGCCGTCACCGCCGTCGCGCTGCTGGCGCTGGTGCCCCTGACCCTGCGGACCGGGGTGCGCCGCCCCGAGAGCGCCGTGCACCGCTGACCGCCCCCGGACCACCTCACGTGCAACGGTCCCCGTGCCCCTCCGAGGGACACGGGGACCGCAAGACACGGTCCGGCTCGAACCCGGATCAGGTCAGCGACGACACGTGCACGTGGTCGAAGTGGTTCTGCGTCAGGTCGCCCCGGTCCTCCATGCCGCGCCACGAACGGCTGCCGGTGTGCCAGATCTGCTGCTCCCAGATGATGTAGTCGATGCCCAGCCGGTCGGCGTTGTCGATCGCGTACTGGGCGATCGCGTCGCCCAGCTGCCGGTTCTCCTCCGAGGGCATCTGACCGTTGGCGCTCATCATGAAGTCGCAGGCGCGCCCCTCGCCGTGGTCGTCGGAGCTGGGCCGGTAGCACCCGGTCGGGTAGGGCTGCTCGAACTCGCCGATGATGTCGTCGCGGATCGCCGCCATCGTCGGGGTCACCTGGTCGAAGCCGGGCCCGCGCGCCGACTCCGGAACGGTGCCGTCGCCGTTGCCGGGGCTCTCGGCCTCCTCGCGGGCCTCTTCCTCGGCCCGCAGTTCGGCGATGCGCTCCTCGACGTCGTCCTTCTGGTCCTCGAGGTCGTCGACGAGTTCGGCGGCGTCCTCGAGTTCGTCGTTGAGCTTCTCGGCGACCTCTTCGGCCTCGTCGCGGGTCTCGACGAGCTCGGCGATCTGCTCGGCCTGTGACTCACCCAGGTAGCTGGCGTTGGCGGCGTCGGAGGACATCTGGTCGGGGTCGCTGGAGAAGATCACCTGCAGTGCCGGGTCGACACCGCCGTCGGTGTACCGGGCGTGGGCGATCTCCGAGACGGAGCCGCGGGAGGCCTCGAGGCGTTCCTCGACCTCTTCGAGGTCGGCCTCGGCGGCCTCGACGCGGTCCTTGATCTCGTTGAACTGCAGGAGTTCGCCGTTGTAGGACTCCTCCAACTCGTCGGCGCGCTCTGTCAGCTCGTCGATGTCGACGTCGTCGGGGTCGGCGTGCGCGACGCCGGAGACCGGCCCGACCAGGAAGGCGGCACTGACGGCGGTGACGGTGAGGAGACCCCGCTTGGTGCGCAGGGCGAAGCTTCGAGGAGAGGATGTCATGTCGGCTCCGGGGATGGACTGAACGCATCCGCTCCGCGGCCGAGGAGGGTGAGGAGAGGGGTGAGGCGCGGAGTCGGGAGGTGCTCAGGAGACCATACGAGATCTTGGCGTTACATGCCCAGTGCGTGGAACACCGGGCTTGCGGACTGCGCGGGTATGTGTCCAGAACATACCGGGTCCCGATGACCGGGTGCGCCCGCCGCCCCCGCCCGCGGCGACGGCGGACGGAAGGGCGTCAGGCGCCGCCGAACGCGCTCGGCAGGGCGTTCCCGGGCTGTGCCTGGGGTTCCTGGCCGCCGGTGAGGAACCAGTCGGAGCGGCGGATGTCACGCAGCGCCCGCTTGCGGTCCTCCTTCGACAGCCGGTCGATGTAGAGCATGCCGTCGAGGTGGTCGGTCTCGTGCTGCAGGCACTGCGCCATGAGGCCGGTGCCCTCGACGGTGATCGGCTCGTTGCGCAGGTCGACGCCGGTCACGACCGCCCTCTGCGCGCGCTCGGTGTGGTACCAGAGCTGCGGGATCGACAGGCAGCCCTCGTCGCAGTCCTGCAGTTCGTCGGAGAGCTCCGCGATCTGCGGGTTGATGACGTAACCCGTGCGGCCCTCGACGTCGTAGCTGAAGACCCGCAGCCCCACGCCGATCTGGGTGGCTGCCACACCGGCGCGCCCCGGGGCGTCGACGGTGTCGAGGAGGTCGCGGACCAGTTTCTCGGTGTGCCCGTCGAAGGAGGTGACGGGGGCGGTCGGGCTGGTGAGGACGGGGTCGCCGAAACGGACGATGGGGCGCATGCTCATGTGAACAGGTTAAGCGGCGCTGCCGGCGGGCGGTCCGGACGCGGGAGGGTTCCGGATCAGCCCGCGAGCTTGGGGCGCAGCGACTCGTCCAGGACCATCTCGATGTAGTCCAGCGCGGCCCGGCGGCGGGCCAGGGCGCTCTCGTACAGCGACGGGGCCTGGGAGTCGCGCCGCACGCGCAGGCACTCGTTGACGATGTTCTGCCACTTCTGCTCGAACGCGTGCAGGGCGTAGGCGCCTGCGCCCGACTTCGAGGTGATCTCGCCGGTCTTGAGCGTGAAGTGCAGGCGGCTGACGCTCAGCACGCTCCAGGACGGGGCGAGGGAACCCAGCACGGCGAGGCCGCGCGGCGTGACCAGGCGGCCGGCCTTCTCGCGCCAGCGCCGCCACTGCTCGTCGAGCGAACCCAGCGACCAGGCGCGCAGGCTCTCCGGCTCGTCCCACACGTCGAGTTCGAGCGGGTGCGGGCCGCGCACGGTGACCCCGCGTTCGGCCAGGACGTGCCAGGTGACGGGGTTGACGTCCTGCTGGGCGCGCGCACGGAACCGTCCCCCGACCACCGAGGCGACCGGGCCGCACGCGGCGGGGTCGCGGGTGAGGTCGTTCCAGGTCACGTGGACGCCGTTGAACTGGGGGCGGGGCACGTCGCTGCGCGTGCGCACGTGGGCGCGGCGCAGGCGGTCGGCCTCGTCGACGTCGGGGCGGCGGTCGGTGACCACCACGAAGTCGACGTCGCTGGTGTGGGGGCGGAAGTCGCCGAGCGCGACCGAACCGGTCAGGTACAGGCCTCGCACGAGGCCGGGGGCCTCCTGATCGGCGTGGGAGAGGAAGGTCCGGGCCAACGTCTGCACCCGAGGGTGGACGGCCATGCTCACTCCAGTCTGAAGGGTTCGGCTTGCGTGGGGTCCGGCGCGGAGCGGGGAGAGGAGGGACGACCGTGGCGCTGCGCCGGACAGGGCGTTTTGTGGCTCACGGTGCCAACGGTGCCTGTGTGTCCACCGGTGGCGCGGTGTCCGTTCGTCACCAAGTTTGGGTGTGCTCGGGTGAGTTGGCAAGTGATCACGCCGCACTCACACCCTGTCTCCCCACGTCAAGTGGTGTGCGTCTGCAGCCGAGAAGGGGAGCGCACACCCTTGACACCGGCCGTTCGGATGTGCGATGCGCTCCGGGGGGGGCGGTGGACAACTGCAGCCACCGGCGTCCCACGGGGAACACATTCGGCGCGCACCCGAACGCCGAACGCTACCCGGGCGGCACCACTCTCCGTGCCGGTGGGAGGCCTTCGGCACGTGCACACGCACCATGCGAATGCATGGGAATTCGTTGGCCCCTCCATTTCTCTGGAGAGGTCGGAACCGCGAGAACATCCTGACCCCACTCTGCTTACCGTTCTACCGGCGGGTAATGAGTTCCCGGACTCATTCTGTGGACTTTCGCCACGGTCCGCGTAGGATTGACCCAGGATCGGGGCAGGTCATCCCCTTCCCGCCGAAGACCCGAGGCATGTGGACCATCACCGCGGACACGGGGCTCCCCCCGCATTTCGACGATCGTTATGGTTCGCCGGGCCTTCCACAGGCGATAACAACACCAGCCATTCTCCGCTTTTTTCCTCCCCGTAACACGGGGGCACCCGGATGAAACCGGGTCCCTTTACGCTCGGTACGCAGGCGGCAGAGAAAGCAGAGAGAACGCAGCGATCCCAAGGAGCCGTGCATGGTCCCCACGATGGTCCTCGTAGCCGACGACTCCCGCGACGCCCAACGCCGGGAGGCCCTGTGCGGCCTCGCCGACGCGGTCGCCGACCGGGGTGAGGCCCCAGTGGCACCCGCCTTCGGCAGCCCGGACGAGGTCGCCGCCGCCGTCCGCGGGGTCCGGGGCCCCAAGGTCGTCGTCCCGGCGTTCGTCGCGGGCGGAGACGTCGCCAGCGCCCAGATGATGTCCCGCATCGGGCTCCCGGAACTGCGTGACTCCTGCCAGACCGAACCCCTGGGTGCGGTGCCCTCGATCGTCGCCGACCTGGCCACACGCCTGGGCGATGAGGGGTGGAGCGGGCAGGACGGTGTGGTGCTGGCCGCGGACGGCGCCACAGGGACCGACGAACGCACCGTGGTCACCGACGTCGCGCGGATGCTCAGTCGGCGGCTCGGTTCCCCCGTGCAGGTCGGTTACCTCCGCACCTGGGCGCCCTCGGTCTTCGACGCCGTGGACCGCCTGCGCCGCGACGGGCACGACAAGGTCGCCGTCGCCGCGTGGCGCCTGGTCGACGGGCCCGACTTCGACCTGCTGCGTTCGTTGGACGTCACCGCGATCACCTCTCCCCTGTGGCCGTCCGACCTGATCGTGGACACACTGCTGGCCCAGCACCGCGCTGCCAAGGGCCGCCTCACCTGAACCGGTCCCGCCCCGGGTGGGTGCGGGGCGGGTCCACAACCCCCGGGGGACACCGTTATCCGGGCTCCGGTGGTGGGTATGGCCGTGACCGGCGGGAACGCCCCGCATCCGTACAACGGCACCGCCCCACGAACGGGCACGCCGGTCGCGGCCCCTCCGCGACCTGCCGCGGGGCTCACGCGCCCGCGCCCCCGCAGAACGGGTCCCGCACGGCGGCGTGAGCGAACCTGAGGTGGATCTATGAGTGACGTCACGCAGTTGGTCGACGACAATCAGCGCGGTCGGCTGGAACGCCGATTCGGGCAGCACGTCGGTGACTGGCTGGCCGAACTCCCCTCCACCCTCGACGCTCTGGCCGCGGAGTGGGACCTGACCCTGCAGGGCCCGGCGCCGGGCGGGCGCACCTCCGTCGTCGTCTACGCGACCCTCGCCGACGGGCGTGAGGGTGCGCTGAAGCTCTCCCCCGACCACGGGTTGGCCCGGGCCGAGGCCGGGATGCTGCGCATGTGGTCCGGTTCCGGGCGCGTACCCGCCGTGTGGGGCCTGGACGCGGGACGCGGCGCGATCCTGATGGAGCGTATCGAGGGGGACTCCCTCGCCGCAGGGCGCGTGCTGCCGCCGATGTCGACGATCGGCACACTGATCCGGGAGCTGCACGCCGTGGACGGCGACCCCGAAGAGCTCGCCGAGCTGCGCCCGCTCATGGCGCGGGTGCAGTTCATCTTCGACCTGTGGGGACGCGAACGCACCGAGGGAGCGGCCGCGGACGTCGTGTCGCCCGCGGTCATGCACCAGGGGTTCTGCCGGGCGCGCGAGCTCGCCCACGACGACGTCGACGTGGTGCCCCTGCACGGGGACCTGCACCCGGGCAACGTGATCGACGGCGGCGAGCGCGGGCTCGTGGCGCTGGACCCGCGTGCGTGCGCGGGCGACGGTGCCGTGGACGCGGTGGACTGGATCCTGTGGCAGGTCACCGACGCAGGTCAGGCGGAGCGGCGCGCACAGGAGCTGTCCAAGGCGATGGGCGTCGACGCCGACCGGATGCTGGACTGGGCGCGCGCGTTCGCGCCGTGCCTGGCCGTGGCCATGGTCAACCGCGGCCACGACGGGACGCCTGAGTTCGACGCCGTGATGACCCTCGCTCAGGGGTAGCGGATCGAAGGGGCCGGTAGGGGCCCGGAAGAGGCCCTGAAGGGGACCGAAGAGGCCCGGCTCGGCGCTCCGGTACGGCAGGCCTGCCGTACCGTGCGCGAACCCATGCGTGCCCCGTCCGCGCTACTCACGTGCAGCAACGCCCCTCGTGCCGGACTGCACGTCGCTGCTCGAATATCCATCCACGCGTGCATGCGGGCGTCGGGAGTGCGGTGGTCGGGGCCGCCCCGGGTCACACGTGCTCGGGGCACACGTTGTCCGCGGGCACATGCGCTCCGTGGGGCGCTGCGCCAGGACCGCATGACGTGCCGCTCCGGGCGCCTCCGGTCCTGTCCCGCGTGAAACTCGGACGAACCCCCGCCCGTCGCACGGGATCCCATCGGCACCGAACGGAAGGGATCCGATGAGCGCCACCCGATATCTGTACTTGGCCCGTCACGCCGAACCCGACGCGGACGGCAGCGGGCTGTCCGCACACGGGTTCCGG
Organism: Nocardiopsis coralli; assembly: GCF_014892575.1. GTDB lineage: Bacteria > Actinomycetota > Actinomycetes > Streptosporangiales > Streptosporangiaceae > Nocardiopsis > Nocardiopsis coralli. Next base: position 48,512 of record NZ_JADBGI010000012.1, read on the forward strand.
CAGGCGGACGCACTGGGCCGACGCCTGGCCACCCCGGGCCCGGACGGCACGGTCGTGGAGAGCCTCACCTGCGGACCCTCCGCGCGTGCGCGGGCCACGGCCGACGCCGTCGCGCAGCACGTGCCGGGGGCCGGTGTGCAGGCCTGCGAGGAGGCCGGGGACCTCGTGCCGTACGTGCCCGAGCGTTCGGAGCTCCCGCCCGAGTACGCCGAGGGTGTCCTGGACTTCGTCCGGAAGGCCGACGGCGTCCACGATCCGGAGCTGACCCGTGCGTGCCTGGAACGCTTCGCCGGGCCGGTCCGGGGAGACCGGGGATCAGGGCGTGACCAGCGCGAGGTCGTCGTCACCCACGCCTTCACGGTGGGGTTCCTCGTCGCCCACGCCCTGCACGCCCCGCCCTGGAGGTGGGTGAGCCTCGCCCCGGCGCATGCGTCTCTGACCGTGATCCGTTACCCGCTCGGAGCTCCGGCCTCGGTGACCGTCTACAACAACGTGTCCCATCTGCCCGGCGAGCTGCGCTGGACCGGCTTCCCCGACCACCTGCGCCCCTGAGTCCGGGGCACTCCCGCACGGCGGTGTCCGGAGGATCAGGGGTGGCCGCCGCGGGCGTCCCAATCCCTCCGAGCGTCCCGGCCGTCGCGGCCCTCGGGCGCGTCACCGCGGGGCTCGTCGAGCATGTCCCAGTACGCCTGCGGGTCGTCCTTGGTCGGGTAGTCCCAGCGGTTGGGGTCCGGCGTGCCCGGCTCTGCGGGACCGGCGGGGCCTGCAGCGCCCCATGAGGGCTCCCCGCTGCCCCAGGCGGCGCCGCTCTCCCACGACGTGTGGTCCCCGAAGGAACCGTACGACCCGGTGGTCGGGTCGATGCGCCACGACGGTGCGTCGGTGCCGGGGACCGCTCCCCCGGGCCAGTCCCCGCCGGGAAGCTGCGAACCTGACACGCCGGGACCGGGGTCGGAACCGTGTCCGGGCCGTCCCTGCGGGCCTCGCGGTTCGGCGTTCCCCCACTGCTGCGCGTAAGGGTCCTGCGGGGAGTACGGGTCCTGCGGGGCCGGACCGGACCCGGCCCACGTGTCGGCCGGTGCGCCGCTCGGATCCCTCGGGTCGCTCAGGTCACCTGGGCCACTCGGGGCGTTCGGGCCACCCGGACCACGTGGGTCTCCCGGGTCCCCCGTGCCCCAGGCCCCGGGCTCGGGCGGCGCGGCACCCCAGGCAGGGGCACCGGCGTTCCCGGCCCCGGCAGGTCCGGGCTCCCCGGTCGGCGTTCCGAAGCTCTCCGCGCCGGCGGGGCCACCGGCAACGCCCGCGGCGCCGGCGGACCAGCTGTCCGCGCCTGCACGCGGACCGTCCGGGCCCTCACCGGGGGACCCGGCCCCGGCCGGCTCCGTGTAGCCCTCGTGGCCGGACCCCGCGTCGACGGCCTCCATCTCCCCGGTGTCGCCGTAGCGGCCGTCGGAGCCGTACTCGTCGTAGTCGTCGTAGTGGTAGTCGCCGTACTCGTCGTACTCGGGGTACTCCCCGTAGTCGTCGTACCAGTCCTCGTCGGGCGCGGCCGAGGCCGGCGGGAACACCATGGACCGGATGTTGAGCACGACGTGCACCACGATGGGCACCCACAGGCTCCCCGTCCCCAGGTACAGCACGGTGAACAGGGTCCCGGTCAGCGCACCGTGGGCGGCTCCCCACCACCCCTGGTACACGTGCGCCACCGAGAACAGCAGGATCGACAGCACCGCGGCCACGAACAGGTTCAGCCCCATGCTCGCGACCAGGGTGATGAACAGCCCGCGGTACAGGATCTCGGCGAAGACACCGCCCGTGACGGCAGCGCCCGCGGCTGTGGCCTGCTCCGCGCGGGTGCGCGGGTAGAGCAGCTCCTCGACGCGCCGGCCGGGCTCGGGCAGCGTCATCGGCCGGTCGGCGGCGCGCCGTCCCTTCCGTTTCCCCTTGCCCTCGGGCAGGCGCGCGGCGAGCTTGGCGGGCAGGACCTTCTCACGCCGCGGCATGCCGTTGACCAGCACCCAGAACAGGGCGAGGGCCACGAGTCCGCCGATCGCCGCGGCAACGACCGGGCCGACGGCGTGGGGCATGCGCAGCCCCAGGTCGTTGCCGGTCAGGCCGGGCGAGAGCACGACCACGAGCAGGACGAGCAGGCCCCAAACGAAGTGCACACCCATGGTGACGGAGTGCAGCAGCTTCAGGGATCGTTCGTCGTCGAAGCGGCTCCGGGACAACCAGGCGTAGGCCCGTCGCCCGAGCAGGGGTTCGCCGACCGCCGCGAAGAAGAGCAGCAGGACCGTGAGGAGGGTCCCGGCGAGGCTGACTTGAGGGAGTGTCTCGGACCATGGCACGGGGGCAATAGTAGGGGCGATTCGCGGCTTTTCGCACGGACGGGAACACAGGCCCAGCACACGCCCACCGCGCGCGTCCGCACGCCCCCGGCCCATGACCGGGGCTTTTCCGGCCCGCCGTGACCGCACCCCGGCCCCACATCCGCCCGCACCCCCTCTTGCCGTCCGCCCCGAGGAGCGCGAACGTAGAGAGTGTCACAGGTCACACAGCGTGGGCGTGCTCGGTACGGGCGTGACCGAGCACGGCGATCCCCGGAAGGCTGGGCAGCAGGGATGGCAGACCGCTCCGTCGAAGCACCGAGGGCCGCACGGCCCCAGGACATCCGCAACATCGCGCTGGTCGGCCCGTCCGGCGCCGGAAAGACGACCCTGGTCGAAGTGGTCCTGCACGCGTCGGGCCGCATCGACCGCCCCGGAACCGTGGAGGGCGGCACGACCGCCTCCGACCGCGACCCCGTCGAGCAGCGGCAGGAACGCTCGGTCCACCTGACCGTCAACCCGGTGATGGTGGACGGCATCAAGGTCAACCTGCTCGACACCCCCGGTTACGCCGACTTCCTCGGTCCCCTGCGCGCGGGCCTGCGCGGGGCCGACGCCGCCCTGTTCGTGGTCTCGGCCGCGGACGGCGTCGACGGCCGCACCCGCCTGCTGTGGCGCGAGTGCGCGGCGCTGGGCATGCCGCGCGCGGTCGCGGTCACCAAGATCGATCACCCCCGCGCCGACCACGACGCGGTGGTGGCCCAGTGCCAGGAGGCGTTCGGGCACGGCGTGCACCCGGCGTACGTGCCGGCTGTCGAGGGAGAGGGTGAGGCCCGGCGTGTGACGGGGGTCTGGGGCCTGATCTCGGAGCGCTTCTACGACTACTCCGAGGCCTCCGAACCGGGTTCCCCGCCGCAGCAGCGCGAGGCCCCTGACTGGTTGCGCGCGGCGGCGGGCCCGCTGCGCGAGGAGCTGGTCGAGGAGGTCATCACCGAGAGCGAGGACGAGGGCCTCATGGAGCGCTACGCGGAGGGCGGGTCCCTCGACCCCGACCTGCTCATCGCCGACCTGAAGAAGGCCGTCGCCGCGGGCGGTTTCCACCCCGTGCTGGCCCTGAGCCCGACGACGGGGGTGGGGGTGCGCGAGCTCCTGCGGGAACTGCCGTTGGCGTGCCCGGACCCCACGCGCCGCCCGCTCCCCGAGGTGGTGCGCCCCGACGGCCGCCCGGTCCGGGGGCTCTCCTGCGACCCGGAGGGCCCGCTCGTGGCCGAGGTGCTGTCCACCACCGGCGATCCGTACGTGGGACGGGTCAGCCTGGTGCGGGTCTTCTCGGGCACGCTCAGCCCGGAGAGCACCGTGCACGTGGCCGGCGAGGACCACGGCACGGACGAACGCGCGGGCCGGATCACGGTCCCCTCCGGACGGGACGCGGAACCGGTCGGCCAGGTCGTGGCCGGGGACCTGTGCCTGGTGGCCAAGGTTCCGGCGGCCCGCACCGGCGACACCCTGTCCGAGCCCGAGGACCCGTTGCGCGCCGTCCCGTGGGCGCCGCCTCAGCCGGTGTACGCGATGGCGGTGCGGGCGACCCACGCGGGCGAGGAGGACAAGCTCGCCCGCGCGGTCACACGCCTGGCGGCCGAGGACCCGTCCCTGAGCGTGGAGGTCGAACCCGAGACCCACCGGATGGTGCTGTGGACGCTGGGCGAGGCACACCTGGACTCCGCGCTGGACCGCCTCGACCACCACTTCGGGGTGCACGTGGACACCGCCGACCCGCAGGTGCCGCTGCGCGAGACCTTCACCGTCCCCGCGCAGGGGCTGGGCCGCAACGTCAAACAGAGCGGCGGGCACGGGGAGTTCGGGGTCTGCAGGATCGAGGTGGAACCGTTGGAGTCCGGCGCGGGCCTGCAGTTCGTCGACCGTGTCGTGGGCGGTGTGGTCCCGCGCCAGTACGTGCCCGCGGTGGAGAAGGGCGTGCGCGCGCAGATGGAGGAGGGCGTCGGGTCGGGGCGCCCGATCGTCGACCTGAAGGTGACTCTGCACGACGGGAAGGCGCACTCGGTGGACTCCTCCGAGATGGCGTTCCAGAAGGCGGGCCGGCTGGCGCTGCGGAACGCCGCGGAGGAGGGGCGGCTGCGGACCCTGGAACCGGTGGACGAGGTCGCGGTGGAGGTCGACGACGAGCACCTGGGCGCGGTGATGAGCGACCTGTCGGCCCGGCGCGGACGTGTCGTGGGCACGGAGGGTTCCGGGGACGGGCGTGTGCTGGTCCGCGCGGAGGTGCCGCGGTTGGAGACGCTACGGTACGCGGTGGAGCTGCGGTCGATCGCGCACGGTTCGGGCACGTTCACGCGCGCGTACCTGCGCCACGAGCCGCTGCCGCCGCGGGTGGAGGCGCGCCTGGCCGAGCACTGAGCGCGCCCGGGGCCTCAGAACACGCGTCCGGGCCGGCCCCGGTCGGCCAGCGCCGCGAACCGGAACGTGTTGATCGGGTGGCTGGAGACCAGGTTCACGAGCAGCACGAAGAACCCGGTGTCGGTCTGCGCGCGGCCGGCGATGTCGTCGAAGTCCACGTCGGGGTACAGGTACTTGCCCGCGGCCAGCACCCGCAGCCCGTGGCGTCCCTCGGGGCAGAAGGCGTACGCGTGGTTGTCGGCGGTGTACTCCTGTGCGCGCCCCAGGGAGCTGCCGACAGCGGGGATCACGTTGGCGACGGAGATGCCGAACTGGCGCCAGAAGGACGTGTGGCCCGCGGCGATGTGGCCGACCTCGTGGCCGATGACGAACCGCAGCGCGTCGGGGTCGGCCAGGCGCCCTCCGACCTCGAACAGGTCGCTGTTGACGGCCACGTAGCGCCGCCGCCCGTGGCCGGACGCGAACGCGTTGACGACGCCGTTGCCGAGCACGACGTAGGCCTCGGGGACACGCGGCATGCCGAACTGCTCGGCGGCCTCGCGCACCATCCGGTGGGCCTCGGGGAACTGGTCCTCGGTTATGCGCACACCGTTGACGCGTTGCAGCGCGTGTGTGTAGCCGCGCACGAAGTAGACCAGCGCGGGGATGCTGAGCAGTAGCAACGGTTCGTCGGTCGCCCCGGACACGAAACGGCTGACCGCCCCGAGGACGGCCAGCCCGGTGACGGCCACGCACACCGCGAGCACGGCGTTCTCGCTCGGGTGGCGCAGCCGTCGGCGCACGCGGGGGTCACCCCAGCCCCATCGGGCGGGACGGCCCCCGTGCGCGTTCAGGACCGCTGGTCGGGGTCGGTCCGGTCCTCGTCGTCACCGTCCTGCGGGGGCGGGCCCTGGTGGGCGCTGCCCTCGGGCGGCGGGCCGGAGTAGGCCGGGCCGGACGGCGGTGTCTGCGGCGGCTCACCCTGGCCGGTGTCGCCGTCGTCCTGCAGGTACCGCTCCATGTCGGCCGGGTGGGTGGTCGGCGGGCTCTGCGTGGGTGCGCCGCCGGTGTCACCCGCGGGCGGTGCCGCCTCGCCGGGGCCCTCGCTCCAGGAGGAGGACGCCGCCAAGAACGGGTTCTCGTAGGCCTCCTCGGGCGCGAACGGCTCCCCGAGCGGCGGACCGGCCGGGGCGGGACCCCCGGGTGCCGGCTCGGCCGGAGCGGGTTCCCCCGGCTCGGGAGCACCCGGGACCGGCGGCTGGTCGGCGAACGGCGCGGGCTCCCCCGGGAAGGGTTCGCCGGGCACACCCTCCGGAACCGGCTCCCCCGGCACTGCGCCCTCGGCCGGCAGGCCCTCGGGGGCGGGGCCCGGAACCGCGGCCCCCACCGGCGCATCGACCGGCGGGCCCGCGGGAGCCCCCGCGTCCTCGGCGGGTGCGGCCACCGGCGCCGCGTCGGGGTTCTCCTCGGCCAGGTAGGCCAGGGCGGCGACGGTGATCGCGGCCAGCCCGGCGCGCAGCGTGGGCTCGCGCGCGGGGGCGAAGTACGGCGAGTGGTTGCTGGGGACGTTGCCCATCTTCTCGTAGGGCGTGTTGCCCGGCGCGGACTCCCACACGTCGTGCGGGGTGGCGCCCACGAACCAGAACACGTACGGGATCGGCTGCGGGTCCCCGGGCAGGCCGAAGGCGCAGAAGTCCTCCGTGGCCGGCGAGGGGTCGGGCAGGTGGATCACGTACTCGTCGCCGAAGTAGGCGTGGTGCGCGGAGGCGACCTCGTTGGTGCTCGCGGGGTCGTTGAAGGTGGCCCCGCTGCCCTGGAACCGCTCGACCTCGGGTTCGCGCCCGGCACCCGAGGCGGCGGCCTCGGCGCGCACGATGCGTTCGATGGCCTCCTCGAGCTGCTGCACGACGTTGTCGTTGAGCGCCCGGGTGCTGATCTCCAGGTAGGCCTCGTCCGGGATGATGTTGGCCTTGGTGCCGGCCTGGATACGGCCGACGGTCAGCACGGCCATCTCGCTGGGGCTGATCTCGCGCGAGACCACGCCCTGCAGCCGGGAGACCACGTTCGCCGCGATGAGCACCGGGTCGACGGTGGTGTGCGGCTGGGAGGCGTGGCCGCCCTCGCCGAAGATCCGGACCCGGTAGGCGTTGGCCGCGCCGAGGATGATGCCGGCGCGGTGGGAGATGAGCCCGGCCGGCTGGGGCCCCAGGTGCTGGCCCAGCACGACGTCGGGGCGGCCGAAGCGGTCGAAGAGGCCGTCGTCGATCATGCCCTGGGCGCCGTCGAGGGTCTCCTCACCCGGCTGGGCGACGATCATGACGGTCCCGGCCCACTGGTCGCGGGTCTCCGAGAGCAGGTCCGCGGCGCCGACGAGGCAGGCCGTGTGCGCGTCGTGGCCGCAGGCGTGCATGACGTGCACCTCGCCACCGTCGGGGTCGTCGACCCGGGCGGTACTGGCGTAGGGCAGTCCCGTCTTCTCCTCCAGCGGGAGGGCGTCCATGTCGGCGCGCAGCATCACCGTGGGTCCGGGCCCGTTGCGCAGGATGCCGACGACACCGGTGCCGCCGATGCCCTTGTGCACCTCGTAGCCGGTCCGGGTGAGCCATTCGGCGACCCCGCTGGCGGTGCGGTGTTCGGCGTGGGACAGCTCCGGGTTCTTGTGGAGGTCGACGTAGAACCCCTCGACGAGCGGAAAGATCTCGTCGAGGAGTCGCATGACCACACTCCCGTGCTGGGCGGCACGGTTGGGGTCCACCGCGTGCGGCACGGTTTCCACCGCCTTCTTCGTTCTCGACTGGGGCAGTCGCCTGTCGGGGGGCACCTGTACTCCCCCGCAGCTTAACGGCGGAGGTGTGCGGGGCGGCATCCGCATGGTGTCCACGGGACGGACCGAACCCTTGCGGGCATGGGTTAGGGTCTGCACACGGAAAGCGACCCCGTGCCGTTCGTCGGCCAGGTCACACGCCACCCGCCACCGCGGACGTCCAGGCATGTGACTTTCTCGGAACTTTCCGCCGGTTCGGGCGAACCACTGGATGCTCCGGTCACATCACAGTAAGGTAACGGAGCACGATGTGGACGGAACCCGCGACCCTGCCGGTGTCCCCCACGCGCACCACGCGGCACCGGCGACAGCGTTCGATCTCCCTCGACGAGACCCGGCCCCGCACCACGGCCGGCCCTCCGAACGTCCCTGCCCAAGACACCCGATCCCCGGAGTCCACCTGTGGCCTCATCCACGACCAGCCCGGCGTCCCCGCAGCCCGATCCAGGGCGCGGCGTGAGTCGCGCCCCGGGCTCCGCCGCGCGTCCCGAGAAGGCCACCCAGGCCCCGGGGCGCGATTCACGCCTGGACAACGCCAAGTTCCTGCTCATCGCGCTGGTCGTGTTCGGCCACGCGATCGAACCGCTGCGGGACTACGCCCCCACCCAGGTCATCTACTACTGGTTCTACATGTTCCACATGCCCGCGTTCATCCTGATCAGCGGGTACTTGTCCAGGAACTTCGACGCCTCCTCCTCCCGCGTCGAGAAGGCGGTCCTGACCCTCGCGGTCCCCTACCTCATCTTCTGGGCCATCCACCAGGGGATCTACGCGGCCGAGGACGGCATGCCCGACTCGCTGTCGGTGCTGACCCCGACCTGGTCGCTGTGGTTCCTGGTCGCGCTCTTCCTCTGGCGGCTCAGCGTGCCGGTGTGGAAGCGCCTGCGCTGGCCCGTGACGATCGCGGTGATCATCTCCGTCTTCGCCGCCACCGCGGACCTGACCACGACCATGGCCCTGGGCCGTGTCCTGAGCTTCCTGCCCTTCTTCGTGCTGGGCCTGAGCCTGCGCAAGGAGCACTTCGAGCTCCTGGACCGCACGTGGGCGCGCGTGGGTGCGGTCGCCGTCTTCGCCGTCACCTTCGCCTTCGCGCTCTTCATCGCCAACGAGGAGGTCAGCCGCGAGTGGCTGTTCTGGCGTGAGAGCCTCAGCGACCGCGACATCGACCCGATCCTGCCCAGCATGGCGATCCGGTTGACGTTCATGGCGATCGCGCTGGCGATGTCCTTCGCGTTCCTGGCGCTCACGCCGAAGAAGAAGACCTGGTTCACCAAGCTCGGCGCCTACACGCTGTACGTGTACCTGGGCCACGGTGCCTTCTTCCTGATCCTCAAGGCCTCGCCGTTCTACGAGTACTTCGAGGGGACCGGCCCGGTCGGCCTGGCCGTGACCACGTCGATCGCCGTGGCGGTGACCCTGCTGCTGTGCACGCCGTGGGTGCGCAAGGCCCTGAAGTGGGCCGTGGAGCCGCAGCCCCAGTGGTTGCTGCGGAGCGACGAACCGGCGCCCAAGGCGGCGATGTCCGGGTCGAACCCCGCGGAGGAGGCGAGCACGGCGGAGCGTCCCGAGGCCGCGCAGGGCTCGGCAGCCGCGGGCCCCGCGCCCGACGGCAGCCCCGCCGGACCGTCCTCCGGCGGGGGTGAAGGGCCGCGCCCCGGCGCTTCCTGACCCTCCCGGGGCACCCCGCGGTGCCCCCGCATACGACGAGTGCCGTGTCGGATCCCCTCGGGGAACCGGCACGGCACTCTCGTGTGTACGGGGAAGGCCTCTGCGTCCGTGTGTGGGGGCGGAGGCCTCTGCGTCGGGGCTGCTAGCTCCCGTTGCCGGCGGACGTGCCCCCGGAAGCGGCCAGCTGGGCCATGCGCGCCTCGAAGCGGCGGGTGTCCTTGTACAGGCGCCCCACGAGCACCACCTCGAAGAACGACAGCGCCAGGATCGAGAAGACCGCCACCGGGATGATGAGGCTGTTGAGCGGGGTGAACAGCGCCACCAGCACGGTGACCGGGGCGACCACGCACAGGAACATCTCGAACTCGATGCCGCTGAACAGGTGCGGGCGCACGCGGTGCCGCAGCAGGGTGTCGCGCACCCGCGGGTACAGGCCGGTCGGGCGCGGGGCGTCGGCCGCGCGGGCGGGCTCGGGGGCTCCGGTCTCCGCGTCCTCGGGGTCACCGGCGGGCTCGGCCACCTGCGCGGCGGGGTCGGGACGGCCCTCGGCCTCCGCCAGCTTCTGGTTCATGGTGCGGCGGGTCTTGGCCACCTGCGGGCCGTTGAGGTAACGCAGCAGGTCGAAGAAGACCACCACGGGCGCCAGGATCAGGTACGAGACCTCGCCCGTGGACAGCCACTGCCCGATGAGCAGGGCCATCACGCAGCCGAAGAAGCGGATCCGGTCGAACACGAAGTCGACCCAGCTGCCGAACACCGATCCGGTGCCCTTGAGCCGGGCGATCTTGCCGTCCATGCAGTCCAGCACGAAGCTCAGGTGGAACAGCAGGGCGCCGGCCAGCAGCCACGGCCATCCGGTCCCGGGCGTGAACGCGGGGACGAGGAAGGACAGGGCCGACAGCAGGCCCAGCACGCCCGCGCCCGCGGTGAGCTGGTTCGGGGTGATGGAGGTCCGGTTGGCCGTCCACACCACCAGTGGGCCGGCGAGCGGGTCCGTGAGATAGACCGTCCACCAGGCGTCCTTCGCCTTGTAGGTCTCGGCCTTGACCTGCGCCAGAGTGAAACGCGTCATAGAAGGGCTCTCCAGAGCGCCCCGCCGCCGCGGCGCGAGAGGTCACGGCACCGGATTTCGTGGGGCGGCCAAGGGGCATGAACAAGCGGGAACCGAGACATCATGGCAGACGGGGTGTCGACCGGCCTAATCAGTGGACGGCATAATTGACCGGTAAGAGGGGGATCAACAGGCGGCCGCTCTCGCACAGACGGCGGATGGTCCACCCCCTTCGGTCTCGACCAAGGTAGAGGCATTGCGTTTTCTCAACGACCAGGTCCCGCAGCACGACCTGACCTACAGCGACGTGTTCATGGTCCCGGGCCGCAGCGCCGTCGGGTCCCGGCTGAGCGTGGACCTGTCCTCCAGCGACGGAACGGGCACCACGATCCCCCTGGTGGTCGCGAACATGACCGCCGTGGCGGGGCGCAGGATGGCGGAGACGATCGCCCGGCGCGGCGGTATCACCGTCATCCCGCAGGACATCCCCATCGACGTGGTCGCCGACGTCGTCGCCTGGACCAAGCAGCGCGACCTGGTCCACGACACCGCCATCACGCTGAACCCGACCAGCACGGTCGGTGAGGCGCTCAACCTGCTTCCCAAGCGCGCACACAACGCCGTGATCGTCGTCGACGAGGACCGCCGCCCCGTCGGTGTGGTCACCGAGGCCGACTGCGCGGGCGTGGACCGCTTCTCCCAGCTCCGGGACGTCATGTCCAGTGAGCTGCTCACGATCCCGGCGGGCACCGAGCCCCGGGAGGCCTTCGGGATCCTGCACGACTTCCGGCACCGGCTCGCCCCGGTGGTGGACGGCGACGGCGCGCTCCAGGGTGTGCTGACCCGGACCGGCGCGCTGCGCTCGACCCTGTACAGCCCGGCCGTGGACACCGAGGGGCGCCTGCGGGTGGCCGCGGCGGTGGGCATCAACGGCGACGTGGCCGGCAAGGCCGCCGAGCTGCTGCGGGCCGGGGTGGACACCCTGGTCATCGACACCGCGCACGGGCACCAGGAGAAGATGGTCTCCGCGATCGCCAAGGTGCGGGCGCTGTCCCCGGGTGTGCCGATCGTGGCGGGCAACATCGTCACCGCGCAGGGGACCCGCGACCTCATCGAGGCCGGCGCCGACATCGTCAAGGTCGGCGTGGGCCCGGGCGCGATGTGCACCACGCGCATGATGACGGCGGTGGGGCGCCCGCAGTTCTCCGCCGTGCTGGAGTGCGCCGAGGCCGCGCACGAGCTGGGCGGCCACGTGTGGGCCGACGGCGGTGTGCGCCACCCGCGCGACGTCGCCCTGGCTCTGGCGGCGGGCGCGTCCAACGTCATGGTGGGTTCGTGGTTCGCCGGGACCTACGAGTCGCCGGGTGACGTGCTGCGCGACGCCGAGGGCCGCCAGTACAAGGAGAGCTTCGGGATGGCGTCGGCGCGTGCGGTGCGGCTGCGCACCTCCGACGACTCCCCGTTCGACCGTGCGCGCAAGGCCCTGTTCGAGGAGGGCATCTCGACGGGCCGCATGTACCTGGACCCGGAGCGCCCGAGTGTGGAGGACCTCGTCGACCAGATCGTGGCCGGCGTGCGCAGCTCCATGACCTACGCGGGTGCGACGTCGCTGGCGGAGTTCGCCGAGCACGCAGTGGTCGGTGTGCAGAGCTCGGCCGGTTACAACGAGGGACGCCCGGTTCCCACGAGCTGGTGACCCGTCCCGAAGGGGGCCGGCCCACCCGGCCGGCCCCTTTCGTGTGCGCGAGGCCCGACAGCGCACGACGCGGATCGGCATGCTCGCGCTCCTCGCGATCCCCGGGCCGAAGGGCATGCGATGAGCCCCTGCACGCGGGATGCTCGCGGATGACCCCACCCCGCACCCGCTGATTGCGCGGGGTCACGCATGCGGGGACCTTGTCCGGTCCGCCGACGGGCCCGGGCCGAAGGCCCGGCACCAGCCTCGACGCACGCGGGATACGGGGCGTGGCAGCGAAGCGGCATGCTCGCGAATGACCGTTCATCGTGCGGGCCCCGCTGCACCCGCCGTGCGCTCACACGCGTGCCACGCGTGCTGCATGCGGGTGCATACCGCGGAGCGGCCCCCACATGCATCGTGTGCCCCTCGCATGCGGGCTGCCTGCGCAACAGGCCGACCGGGCGCAGACCCGGCGATGAATCCGGGCAGGCGGGATGCTTCCGGCCTCTTTCGCGGACCCGGTCAGAGCTGCGCCTTCTCCGCCTCGTAGGCCTTGCGGCGCTCGCCGCAGAGCCGGTCGGCGTGGCGGATCGGCTCGGGCACCCGGTAGCTGGGCGAGAGCCGCAGGATCAGGTCGGCCGAACCGGCCAGGTCCACACGGTGCCCGACGGAGACGTAGACCGGCTTGACGCCCGTGCGCGTGCGCAGCACACGCCCGATGACCTCGGCCCCGTCGTCGGCCAGGCGGGTGGAGTCCTCCACGACCTCCGAGCGCCCGGCGACCATGGGCGTCCAGGACCCGCGCTCCTCGCCGGGCACGCTGTGCCGCCCGTACAGCACCGACTTGGCCGAGCCGACGACGGGCCTGTCGAGCAGCACCCCGAGGTGGCTCGCGATCCCGAACCGGCGGGGGTGGGCCACGCCGAACCCGTCGCAGACGATCACGTCGGGCGTGGTGGTGAGCTCCGTCAGCGCGGTCAGTACCGGGGGCAGCTCACGGAACGCGAAGAGCCCCGAGATGTAGGGGAACGCCACCTCCGCGGTCACGGCGACACGTTCGACGACCTCCAGGGTCCGGGCGTCCATGACCACGGCGGCGGCCGCGAGCGCGGGGTCGTCCTTGGCGTAGGAGACGTCGAGGCCGCACACCAGGCGCACCCCGTCCACGTCGAGCGCCTCCTCACGCACCCGGTCGGCCATGCGGCGCTGCACCGCGACGGCCTCCTTGGGGTCGGAGGGCCAGCGCTCGGGGTCGTCCAGGACCCGTGCCGCGAGCTCGGCGATCTCTGCCACGTCGTGTCCTCCCGTTACGTGTGGGGCCGTCCCCTCCATCCAACCGCACCCGGGGAGCGCGCGGTCCGGCGTCACGAGGTCCCGGGCACGCGGAACGCGGCGCCGTTCTCCGGGATCCCGACACCGGTCCAGGTGAAGGGCACCCCGACGGCCAACCGCGGGTCGGGCGCGTCCATGAGCTGGAAGTGCAGGTGGGGTTCGCTGGTGTTCCCGCTGTTCCCGCACTCGGCCAGCACCTGACCGGCGCGGACCTTCTCCCCGGCCTGCACCCGGGCCGACCCCTGCCGCAGGTGGGCGTAGAGCGCGTACACACCCCCGCCGAGGTCGAGCACCACGTGGTTGCCCAGCACCCGGCGGGCGCCGACGGTCTGGCGCACGATGCCCTCGACGAGGAGGTAGGCCAGCCCCGCGTAGGTTCCGCGGCTCAGGTGGTCGCGCGCGCCGTCCTCCACGTGCACGACCTGCGCCTCGGCCGGGGCGAGCAGGGGCTGCCCGAAGGCGGGGAAGGCCCCGTTGCGGCTCATGGGCGGCCACCAGGGGGAGGTGGGGCGTTCCTCGGAGTCGATGAGCACGTCGATCGCGTACTCCTGCCCCAGGTAGCGCACACCGTGGCTGGGCACCTTGTCGGCGGGGCCGTTGAGCGCGAACCACTCCCCCGCGACCGGCGCCGCGGTCTCGACCGGCCCGTGTGTGCTCTCGTCCCGCAGACGGCGAAGGGCGAACAGGATCCCGACGTGGACCGCCAGCCCGGCGGCGACCAGCACCAGGAACCAGAGGCCGAGCACCCCGCCGAGCGCCAGGTCGACCGCGGCCACCGCGAGCAGGGCCGGGACGATCCGGACGAGCACGCTGATCAGGCGCCACCGCAGTCGCCTCCGGCCCAGGTCCACCGCGCCCGCATCCCGCTCCATCACAAGCCCTCCGTAGTTTTTGAGTTTCTACGTAGGAGCGTAGTTCTGCGGCGCGACACATGACAACCGACGGGGCCGCAACCGGCCGACCGCCCCGCTGTGCCGGACCACACATCCCGCTGCGCGCAGGACATCGGCCCCACGGGCGTACCGTGAACCCACTGGTTTTTGCACTGACTGGTCAGTTCAAAAAGGAGGAGGGCAGTCATGCGATGGGCCACCGGCGCCCGCGTCCGGGCGGAGGGCCTCGCGCTCACCACGGGCGAGGGCCCCGTCTACACCGGCGTCGACCTCACCGCCCGGCCGGGCACGCTCACCGTGTTCCGGGCCGACTCCGGAGGCGGACGCAGCGCACTGCTGCTGTCGCTGACCGGACGGATGCGCCCCACCACCGGGAGCCTGTACGTGGACGGCTTCACGCTGCCCCGGCAGGCCCGCAAGGTGCGGCGCCTCAGTTCGCTCGGGCTCATGGACGACGTCAACGCGCTCGAGGAACGGCTGCGCGTACGCGAGCACCTCACCGAGGCGGTCATGCTCCGCAACCGCCCGGCGCACCGGGGCCTGGTCGACCAGGCGCTCGACGCGGCCGATGTGCCGGGTATCGACCGCGACAGCCTCACCAAGGACCTGACCATGCTGGAACGCCGCCGGCTGGGCGTGGCCCTGGCGCTGATCGCCGAGCCCCGTCTGCTCGCGGTGGACGACGTCGACGGCGGACTCGGGCCCGGCCACCAGGCCGATCTGTGGGGCACCCTGGCCCGCCTCGCCGAGGAGGGGATCACCGTCGTGGCCACCTGTGCCGACGCCGACGAACTGGAGGAGGTGCGCGGACCGCTGGTGAAGGGGCCGTTCCCGATCGAGCAGGGCCCGGACACCCGGCCCGGGGCCGGCGACGGGGACAGCACCTCCGACCGGACCGACGCCTCCCACGGAACCGGGGCCACCGCCACGGGCACCGCGGCGACCCCCGCCCGCTCCGGCCCGCGGTCACGGCTGAGCGCGCTCCTGCGCCGCTCCGAGCGCCGAGGGGGTGACCGTGGCACGTCGCAGGCGTGAGGCCCCCCGCATGCGCTGGTTCGCCTCCCCGAGACTGGGCCTGCTCACGCTGTGGTCCTTCCTCCGTTCCCCGCTCACCGCCGCCGCACTGTGCGCGCTCGTGCTCATCCCGCTGCTGTACTCCGGGAT
Organism: Nocardiopsis coralli; assembly: GCF_014892575.1. Taxonomy (GTDB): domain Bacteria; phylum Actinomycetota; class Actinomycetes; order Streptosporangiales; family Streptosporangiaceae; genus Nocardiopsis; species Nocardiopsis coralli. The sequence continues at coordinate 63,843 of NZ_JADBGI010000012.1, forward strand.
GTACCTGTGGTCGAACTGGGACCCCTTCGACCGGGCCGAGCAACTGCCGGTCGCGCTGGTCGACGAGGACGAACCGGTCGAGGTCGACGGGGAGGAGGTCGCGGTCGGCTCCGAGCTGGCCGACGAACTCCTCGACCGCGGCGACCTCGACTGGCACCTGGTCGACGCCGACGAGGCCGAGACGGGGGTGCGGGACGGCGACTACTACGTCTCCCTGACGATCCCCGAGCACTTCAGCGCCGACCTGACCTCCCCCTCCCGCGACCGCGAGGACCCCACGGACGCCCTGCTGACCGCGCACTACAACGACGCGAACGGCTACATCGTCCGCCAGCTCACCGGCAGCGCGTTCGCCGAGATCCGCGAGACCGCCGCGCAGGGGGCGATCAGCGAGTACTTCGACCAGATCTTCGTGGGCTTCAACGACATCCACGGCCAGACCGAGGAGGCGGCCGAGGGCGCGGACGAGCTCTCCAGCGGGGCCGACGACGCGGAGGAGGGCTCCGGCGAGCTGTCCGCGGGCGCGAGCGACGCCCACGACGGGGCCGGGGACCTGAACGACGGGCTGACCGAGCTCCTGTCGGGTTCGCGCACGCTGGCCTCCGGCGCCGAGACCGCATCGGAGGAGGTCGGTGACCAGGTCGAGCGGCTGAACGACGTCGCCGACGAGCTGCAGCCGCGCCTGGAGGAGGAGATCCCCGAGCTCCAGGAGCAGGCCGAGACGGTCGCCGAGGTCTCCGGTGACCTTGCCACGGCCCTGGAGTCGCTGCCGGCCGAGACCGAGACCGGCGAACTGGCCGAGCTCGACCGGCGTGTGGAGGCGTTCCTGGAGGAGAACCCGGACCTGGCCGAGGAGGACCCGGAGATGCACGGGCTCCTCACCGACGTGCAGGACGGCCTCGGGACCGCACAGTCGCTGGCCGACTTCGTGGACGAGCACCGCGCCGACATCGACGAGGCCGCGGAGACCGCCGCGTCGGTCAGCTCGGCCGCCGAGACCCTGGCCGAGGACCTGCCCGGCCTGGTGGACGACGCCGAGACCGCCCGTGAGCGCGCCGACGAGCTCGCCGAAGGGCTGGACGAGATGGCCTCGGGCGCGGGCGACCTGAGCGAGGGCCTGGAGGTGGCCTCCTCGGGCGCCGGTGAACTCGACGAGGGGCTGGACTCGCTCAGCGGCGGCGCATCGGAACTGCACGAGGGACTCGGGGAGCTGTCCGGCGGGGCCGACGAGCTCGCCGAGGGCCTGGGCGAGGGCGTCGACGAGATCCCGACCTTCTCCGACCGGGCCCGGGAGAGCGCCGCGGACACCATGAGCGAGCCGGTGGCGCTGAGCAGCGAGGTCGACAACGAGGCACCCGACTACGGCACCGGGTTCGCGCCGTTCTTCATCCCGCTGTCGCTGTGGCTGGGCGCGATGATGGTGTTCATGGTGCTGCCGCCGCTGTCGTCGCGGGCGCTGGCCTCGTCCGCGCCGTCGTGGCGGGTGGCGTTGTCCGGGCTGGTGGTGCCGTTGGTGCTGGGCGTCGGGCAGGTCCTGGTCATGACGGCGGTGCTCAGCGGCGGACTCGGGTTGTCGACGCCGCACTGGCCGGCGTTGATCGGGTTCCTGCTTCTGACCGCGGCGGCGTTCGCGGCGGCGGTGCAGTTCGTCAACGTCAAGTTCGGATCGTCGGGGCGTGTGGTGGCCCTGGTGCTGCTGGTGCTGCAGTTGGCCTCGGCCGGGGGCACGTACCCGACCGAGACGAGCCCGCAGTTCTTCCAGACGATCGGACCGTTCCTGCCGCTGTACTGGGCGGTGACGGCCGTGCGCCAGTTGCTGCCCGGCGGTGAGGCGGAGCTGGTGTGGCAGTCGGTCGGCGTGATGTCGCTCTGGCTGGTCGTGCCCCTGATCCTCACGTGGATCACCGTCGAACAGAAGCGCACGTGGACGATGAAGGCGCTCCACCCGCCGCTGAAGCTCTGAGGGCACGCCCGGTGGCCCACCGGGCGCGGTCCCGCAGGTCCCTGCGGGTGTGCGGTCCACGGAGCACACCCGCAGGGTGCACAATGGGCGGTCGACCCGACCCGGGCCGTCCGCGGTCCCGCACCACGTGTGCCGTCACCAGGAAGGAGTGGGCGCGTACCCCACGCGCGTCCCGGACGAGGATGAGCACGAGCACCCCGCGCCGCGGGAAGGCCTCCGGCGGTCGCCGCGAGGCCACCCGGCAGCGCCTCTACGACGCCGCGCTGTCGTTGATCGCCGAGCAGGGTTACGACGCCACGACCGTCGACCAGATCGCCGAGCGGGCCGGCGTGGCCAAGGGAACCGTCTACTACAACTTCGGCGGCAAGGAGGAGCTCTACACCGCGCTCCTGGAGTGGGGGGTCAGCCGCCTGGCCGAGACCCTGCACGCGGCGATCCCCGCCCCGGAGGAGGGTGTGGACGACCGTGAGTCGCTCACGCGGGTGCTGCGCGCGGGTGTGGTCTTCATCGGCGAGCACGAGGAGCTGGCCCGCATGCTCATGGCCGAGGCCTGGCGCACCAACCGGGCCTGGTACGCGACCGTGCACCAGCTGCGCAACGAGGCGATCGGGGTCATCACCGGCCAGTTGGAGAAGCTGGCCGAACGCGGCCGCCTGCGGCCGGACCTGGACACCGGCCTCGCGAGCACCGCTCTGTTCGGCATGGTGGTGACGGTGGCGTTGAACTGGCGTAACCTCCAACCGGAGCGGCCCGTCGAGGACATCCACGCCACCCTCGCCCACATGGCCGACGGCCTGATCGGCCCCGCGGAGGGGCCGGCCTGACCGCGGCCGGTGCGCTGCCCGGCGCGCCGCCTCCGCCTCCGTCCCCCGCCGAGAGGATCAGTCCCGTGGCCGACCTGTATCCGTTGCTGCCCCTGTTGTCCGGGATCGCCGTGCTGTGGCTCGTCTCCCGCGACACCCGACTGGAACTGCGGCTGATCCGCCACGGTGTGCGCGCCAAGGGCCGCGTCATCGGCTACCACGAGACCTCGACGGCGGCGCGCATGATCGTGCAGTTCCGGACCGAGGACGGGGTCGAGGTGCACGCCGAGCACGAGAACACCGGGTGGACGGCGTCGCGCTCGGGGGAGATCGTCACCGTCTCCTACGACCCCGACGCCCCGGAGCGGGCGCGCATCGTGTCGGGGCCGTGGATGACCCACTACGTGCGGGTGCTCTTCGGCGGGCTGGGTCTGTGCCTGGCCGGCATCGGTCTGCTGCTCGGTTACCTGGAGTGGACCTGACCGAGGATCTTGCTGCTGGAGCCGTATTCGGCGCCGAAGTCGGCTCTGGTGGCAAGATCCCCGCGGTCAGGTGTCGGCGAGCGCGGGTTCGGGCGCGGGCTCGCGGTGCAGCACCAGCCGGGTGGGCAGTTCTCCGGTCAGCGTGGCCCGGGTGGTCACGCGTACCCCGGTGACCAGGTCGGCCAGGCCGGCCCGGTCGTCGCGCACGACCGCGGTGCTCGAGTGCAGGACGACGAGCACGGGCGCGAGCCAGATCGGGGCGAAGACGAGCGCGAGCGCCACCGGGACCGGCAGCAGCAGCGCACGCACCAGCACCCGCCACCGCGCGGCCGGGCGGGACGAGCGTGCGTCGGCCAGCCCCAGACGAAGGGCGGCCCCTCCGGGTGTGGCGCGGTCGAGGCGCAGGAGCGGGACCAGAACGGCGCCCGCGACGGCGACGGCCGGGAGCACGGCGTCCGCGGTGTCGGGCGCGGGTTCCCACCCCGTCCACAGGCGGGCCAGGGCGAGCGCCGCGGCGGTGCCGAACCACCACAGCCCCAGGTCCACGACCGTGCCCAGCAGTCGGCGGACGAGGGCCGGGATGCCGCGGTCGGGCACGGCACCGGGCCATCCGCGGGCCAGGCGCCCGGGTCCCGTGCCGAGGGCGAACCGCGCGATCAGCCAGCCCAGGAGGGTTCCGAGCACACCGAGCGCGACCAGGAGCCACGAGGTCTCGGCGTAGGCGCAGGGGTACACGCCCAGGAGCCCGGTCGCCCGCACGGCGGCCGCGGCGAGGGCGAGCGCCGTCCCGATCGCGAGGGTGGTCCACAACCCGCGCCGGAACCGGTACCTGGCGAGCAGGCCGACGGGCAGCAGGACCGCGGCGGCCAGGACGAGCTCGAGCGGTCCGTGGCCGGTGACGGGCGGCGCTGCGGGGTCGGCGGTGCGCACGCACAGGCCGTCGGTGTGGGTGGGCAGCGGCCAGACGGCGTAGGCGGCCAGACCGGCGCCCGCGTACAGTGCCAGCAGCGTGAGTTGGCCGGGCATGCCCGACATGGGCCCGTAGCGCACGTGCTGTGCGCGCAGGTGGAGCGCGCCCCCGAGCACCACCAGCAGCGGGACCAGCGCCACGGCGGCCTCGACGGCGGCCGGTGCCCCGGTGTCGAAGGGTCGTTCCATGCTCGGTCCGCCTCTGTCCCGTCGTTCTCGGCTGCGCCTCCGGGCGCGTTCCGGTGGGCCACGCTAGTGCTCCGCGGGACGGGCCGGTGACCGAACGGAAAAATCTCCGCCGCGTCGATGTGTGATCGCTCCCCCGGCCCCCACAGCCCCCTCGTGGCCGGGGCTGCGTTCACCAGGCAGAACACAGGACCATATGTGACCTTTGTCCTATTGTCGCATTCTGTAGTCAGTTGTATTCCGAGACGTTATACGGGCTCGACTGGACATTCTCGCCCGTCATGGCAGACTGCCGACATCCCCCGCATCATCGGCCCATTACGGGGCGAGATACGATCCCCAACGCCATAAGCCGCGTTTGTGGTTACCCTGCGGTAGTCCCGCGTCATGCCCCGATGGGCCGGACCACCGCGCCCTTGGGGACGTCCCCCCACCCGCACCCCGAGCGGGCCCCCGGTGCCCCTCAGCACCCGGCGACACCACCGCAACCGATGAACTTCGACGCGGATCGACAGGAGAACCGTGCAGGCAGTACCCAAACGACGCGGGCGCAGCATCACCGCCCGTATCCGCGCGATGGTCATGATCCCCACCAGCGCACTCGTCGCGCTGTGGCTGATCCTCACCGGCGTCCTCGGCACCTGGGCCGTCTTCCAGCTGATGCTCGCCAACGCCACGGAGGACCTCGTCACCCCGGCCGCCGTCGGCCTCGTGGACGCGATGGAAGAGCGCTCCGCCACCATCGCCCACCTCGAGGACCCCGACGACCCCCAGGTCACGCAGGACCTCGCCGAGGCGCGCCAGGCCACCGACGACTCGCTCGGCGTCGTCGTGGAGGACCTCATCGGCTTCGCCGACCTGGCGCCCGGTGACGGCGGCATGCACATCGAGATGCTGCACGGGATGTACCAGGACATCGGCGAGATCCGCGACTCCGTCGACTCCGGCAACGCGGGCCGCGACGACGTCCTGGACTACTACAACGAACTCGTCCTGCACGGCGCCGACAGCTTCGACAGCCAGGGCCGCGAGGGCAACTCCGGTGACGCGGTCAGCCCCGGTTTCAGCGCGATCTACATGTTCCGCACGGTCGACACCCTCGCCCAGGCCGACGCGCAGGTCGCCCGCGCGTTCAGCACCGGCGAGCTCACCGTCGAGGACCAGCGCGAGTTCACCCGCCTCGTGGGTGCCTACGACGCCTTCCTCGAGGCCAACGCCCACTACCTGTCCGAGGAGCAGGCCGAGCGCTACGAGGCCGTCATCGCCAGCCCCGAGTGGGAGCGCCTCAAGGGATACGAGCAGGAGATCATCGACCGCCAGGTCGAGAGCGGCACCGTCACCGACCCGGTCACCCTCGAACCGGAGAACGTCGACGACCTGACCATGCCCGTGGACGCCGCCGACTGGCACGACGCCCACCAGCCCGTCCGGGCCGAGCTCACCGACATCGGCGCCGAGGAGGCCGTCTACGCCGCCTCCATGACGCGCGCCGGCGCCAACACCTGGGTCTACACCGCCATCGGCGGCAGTCTCGGTGTGGCCGCCGTCATCACCGTGGCCACCCTGCTGGCCCGCCGCTCCTCCCGCGAGCTCACCGGCCAGCTGCTCAAGCTGCGCGACGACTCCGACGACCTGGCCCGCAAGAAGCTCCCCGAGCTCATGGGCCGCCTCCACCGCGGCGAGCGTGTGGACACCAAGACCGCCCTGCCCGAGCTGGAGCGTTCCGACGACGAGATCGGTGACGTCGCCGAGGCCTTCAACACCGCCCAGCGCGCGGCCGTCGACGAGGCCGTGCAGCAGACCGAACTGCGCCACGGCGTCAACCGCGTCTTCCTCAACATCGCCCACCGCAGCCAGACGCTGGTCCACCGCCAGCTGCGCCTGCTGGACAAGATGGAGCGCGAGCAGGAGGACCCGGAGCAGCTCGGCCAGCTGTTCAAGCTCGACCACCTGGCGACCCGTTCGCGCCGCAACGCAGAGAACCTGCTGATCCTGGGCGGCGAGGCCCCGGGCCGTACCTGGCACCGCCCCATGCCGCTCATCGACGTGCTGCGCGGCGCCATCTCCGAGTCCGGCGACTACACCCGCGTCAAGCGCGAGCGCATCGCCCGCGTGCACCTCAACGGCCCCGCGGTCGCCGACGTCATCCACCTGGTCGCCGAGCTCGTCGACAACGCGACCATGTTCTCGCCACCGCACACGAGCGTGCGCCTGAGCAGCGACGACGTGCCCAACGGTGTGACCGTGGAGATCGAGGACCGCGGTCTGGGCATGTCCGACGGCGAGCTCTCCGCGGCCAACTCCCTGCTGGCCGAGCCGCCCGAGTTCGACGTCATGCGGCTCAACGAGAAGATGCGCCTGGGCCTGTTCGTGGTCTCGCACCTGGCCCACCGCCACGGCATCAAGGTGCACCTGCGCGCCTCGCCCTACGGCGGTGTGCAGGCCATCGTGCTGCTGCCGCAGGAGCTCATCTCCGGCGACCGCGCCTCGCTGCCCGCCTCGCCGGACACCGGGGAGGACATCTGGGAGGTCCGCCAGATCAGCGGCCCCGGCGAGGACACCGACAGCGGGAGCACCGGCGGCACGGACACCGCGTCCGGCGCTTCCGACACGAACGGTGACGGGCAGCAGAGCGGGCAGCCGGACACCGAGCCGGCCAAGCCCGTGCTGACCTCCGTGCCGTCCGCGCCCGCCGGCACCCCCGCCGACACCGGGGAGACCCCCGCGGCCCCGGCGGACCCCGCCCCGCAGACCGGCGGCGAGGACACCGGGAACGGCACCGGCGCACCCGCGGGCGGCAGCGACGTGCTCGCCGCCGGCCCCGACAGCCCTGCCCCGCAGGAACAGAGCAGCGCGAACGGTTCCTCCGCCTCGCGTCCCCCGCTGCCCACCCGTACCTCCAAGATCGCCGCGGTCCCGGCCGAGGACGGGAGCCGCGACGGCGGTTCCGGTTCCGACGGCGACGGCCAGGGCAGGCCCGCCCTGCCCAAGCGGCGCCCCCAGGAGAACCTCGCCCCCCAACTGGCCGCCGACCCCGCCCCGTCCAGCGGTGGGGCTCCCCGCTCCGGCGGTCCCTCCGGCGGTGAGACCAACAGCGCCGAACGGCTGGCGCGCCTGCGCAAGAACATGTCCGCGTTCCAGAAGGGCACCGACCGCGGACGGCGCGACGGCAAGCAGCAGACCAACGAGACCGACAAGGACGAGTGACCGTGACGAGTACCCCCGAGAACGGAAACGGCGCGGGCAAGAAGGACATCAACTGGCTGCTGGACGAGCTGCTCGACCGCGCGGTCGGCTCCCGCCACGCCATCGTCCTGTCCGCCGACGGCCTGCTGATCGGGCGCTCGGCGGACCTGGTCAAGGAGGATGCCGAGCACCTTTCCGCCGTGGCCTCGGCCTTCCAGAGCCTGGCCCGCGGAACCGGACGCCACTTCGGCGGCGGCGAGGTCCTGCAGACCGTCGTCGAGATGGAGAGCGCCTACCTCTTCGTCACCGGTGCCGGCCGCGGGGCCTGCCTCGCGGTCCTCGCGGAGGAGAGCTCCGACGTCGGCATGATCGCCTACGAGATGAACGTGCTGGTCGAACAGGTCGGCCGCTACCTCGACGCCGCTCCCCGTTATGAGAGTGCGGCCGGGGAAGCCACGCGATAGGGGACAGCATGCAAGCACACGACGACTACGGCCACGAGGGCCTGCCGCACCACCTCCCCATGCGGGAGGCGGGCGGCGGGCGCCCTCGTCCGGCCCCGCAACCGGAGGAACAGGCCTCCCCCGAACCCGAACCCCCTCCCGGGCCCGAGGCGGGACCCCTGGTGCGGCCCTACGTGATCGCGCAGGGGCGCGACCACGCCGACACCGTCAAGCTCGACATGATCAGCGTCGTCATCGCCGCCAAGCGCGCCGAGGTCGACGAGATGGAGCTGGAACCCGAACAGCTGCGCATCCTCGAGCTGTGCCGCCGCCCCCAGTCGGTGGCCGAGGTCTCCGCCCACCTGGACATCCCGGTCGCGGTCGTCAAGGTTCTGCTCAGCGACCTCCTCAACCGCGGGCTGGCCCTGGCCCGTGCCCCCTACACAGCGAAGAGCCCGGTCAGCCGGGACGTACTCCAGGCGGTTCTCGATGGCATCCAGAGACTCTGACACGCAGGCCCCCGTCCCCTCCGCGCTGAAGATCCTCGTCGCGGGCGGATTCGGGGCCGGCAAGACCACCCTCGTGGGGTCGGTCAGCGAGATCGCCCCGCTGAGCACCGAGGAGGTGATGACCGAGGCCAGCTACGGGGTCGACGACCTGTCCGGGGTGGAGGCCAAGTCCACCACCACGGTGGCGCTGGACTTCGGCCGCATCACCATCAGCGAGTCCCTCGTCCTGTACCTGTTCGGCACCCCCGGCCAGGAACGGTTCTGGTTCATGTGGGAGGAGCTGTCGGAGGGCGCGCTCGGTGCGATCGTGCTCGCCGACACCCGCAGGCTCGAGACCTGCTTCGCCTCGGTGGACTTCTTCGAGCGGCGCGGGGTCCCGTTCGTGGTCGCGGTCAACTGCTTCGAGGGCGCCCACCTGTACCAGCCCGACGAGGTGCGGGAGGCGCTCAGCCTGGATCCGACGATCCCTGTGGTGCTCACCGACGCCCGCACGCGCGAATCCTCCAAGGAGGTCCTGCTGACGCTGGTCAACCGTGTCGCGGAGCAGATGGCGGCCTGAGCCGCGGGTGGTGCCGGGTCCCGTACGCGGGGCCCGGCGCCCCGCACCCGTTGTACATACGGCCCTTCCGGGTAAAGTCGCCCACAGGACCTCCCCCATGACGGGCGTTCTGAGCAACCCGCTGACCGCGGACCCGTCACGACGGGTCGAACGAAGGTGACTGGAGTTCTGACCGTATGAAGCGGTTCGATTGGCGCGACCGGATCCACGAGCTGGATGCCGAGGCCGACTGCGAGCAGATCGTGCGCATCCTCGCCACGCACGAGTTCCCGTGGGACATCGAACAGGCTCTGGGCCTGGCGCTGTACCGTACCTACGCCGTGCCGAGCGTGGGCGAGCTCCTGGCCTACACCAGGGAATTCACCGAGCGCACGCAGCACCGGTACGACGACACGGCGCTGATCCTCAACGACATCATGGAGCACGGTTTCGGCCCGGGCCGCGGACGCGACGCCCTGCGCCGGATGAACCAGATGCACCGTTCCTACGACATCAGCAACGACGACTACCTGTACGTGCTGAGCACCTTCGTCGTGATGCCGGTGCGCTGGCTCAACGACTACGGGTACGGCTGGCGCCGCCTGAGCGACCACGAGATCGCCGCGAGCACCAACTACTACCGCAAGCTCGGCAAGCACATGGGCATCAAGGACATCCCCGAGACCTACGCGGCCTTCTACGAGCTCTACGACAACTACGAGCGCGACCACTTCGCCTACACCGACGGCGGGCGGGCGGTCTCCGACTCCACCCTCGAGCTGATGGTCGACTTCTACCCGGCCTGGCAGCGGCCCCTGGTGCGCCCCTTCACCAAGGCGCTGCTCGACGACCGGCTCATCCGGGCCTTCGACTACCCCGAGCCCTCCAGGTTCTGGCGCGCCGCCGCGAACGGGGCCATGAAGGGGCGGGCGAAGGTCGTGCGGTTCATGCCCCCGCGCAAGGAACCCCGCTGGGCCCGGACGAGCCCCAACATCCAGACCTACCCCGACGGTTACGACCCCTCGCGGATCGGCACGTTCCCCCAGGGCTGCCCGGTCCCGCACGACATGCGCACACAGATGGTCCCCGCCACCGGTGCGCAGGTGCCCGCGCCCGGCGAGGCACTGCCCCCGGAGGGCTCGGAGCGCTCCGCCGACGGCGGCGCACCGCAGCACTGAGCAAGCAGCACTGAGCGACCCTGCGGGCCCGACCGGCCCGCAGTACCGTAGGACCCGCGGGACCGACGCACACCCCCGACCCCGCACCTCCACGCACCACCGGGCCCGCACCCGGTGACGGGCGCAGCGCGCGGCCAGGCCGCGCGTTGCATCCCGCGACCCCCCGTCCCCACCCCTGATCCCCACACCCCTGAGGAACCCCTGAATGACGCGCATGAAGCGCTTCGACTTCCGCGACGAGATCCACCGCTTGGACCCCGAGAAGGACTGCGTGCGCATCATGCAGATCCTGCAGTCCCACGAGTTCCCGTGGGACATGGGCCGGGCCCTGGGTATCGCCCTGTACCGCACGTACGCGGTGCCGAGCATCGGGGAGCTGCTCGGGAAGACCGACGAGTTCACCGGCAACACCCAGAAGCGCTACGACGACACCGCGCTGATCCTGGGCAACATGGTCCAGCACGGTTTCGAACCCGGTAAGGGCCGCGACGCTCTGCGCCGGATGAACCAGATGCACCGGTCCTACGACATCAGCAACGACGACTACCGCTACGTGCTCAGCACCTTCGTGGTCATGCCGGTGCGCTGGCTCAACGACTACGGGTACGGCTGGCGCCGCCTGAGCGACCACGAGATCTCCGGGATCACGCACTACTACCGGACCCTGGGCAAGTACATGGGGATCAAGGACATCCCCGAGACGTACGAGGCGTTCGAGGAGCTCCTGAACAGCTACGAGGACGAGCACTTCGCCTACACCGAGGGCGGTCGGCGGGTGTCCGACTCGACCCTGGACCTCATGGTCACCTTCTACCCCAAGCGGGTGTCGGGGCTGGCGCGCAAGTTCTCGATGGCGATCCTGGACGACTCGCTGATCGAGGCGTTCCGGTACGAGAAGCCGTCGAAGGGCTGGCGCAAGGGCGCGGACCTGGCGCTGAAGCTGCGCGCGAAGGTCGTTCGGCGCATGAAGCCGCGCGAGGAGCCGCTGTGGGCGGACAACAACCCGAACATCCGCAGCTACCCGGACGGGTACCAGCCGTCCAGGATCGGCACGTTCCCGGCGAGCTGCCCCGTGGCGCACGACGTGGACCCGGTCGCCCACCAGGACCTGTACGGCCCCGACGGTGACAGCGGACCCGCTCCGGAGCCGGCCGAGGCGGGCCCGGCGGCGGACGGGCGCGCGTGACCGCGACCGTTCCCGGCCCCGTCCCCGGTGGGGCGGGGCCTTCGTCTGCGCGGGAGGGCCTGCCGCGGTCGGTGCACGCCTGGTACGGGACCGGTGCGGTGGCGATCGGGGTGTTCAACACCGTTCCGGGCCTGCTGCTGCTCATCTACCTGACGGACACGCTCGCGGTGAGCCCGGCGGTGGCCGGCGCGGTGGTCTTCCTTCCGAAACTGGTCGACCTGCTGGTGAGCCCCTCGATCGGGGTGTGGTCGGACCGCACACGTTCGCGGTGGGGGCCGCGGCGCCCGTGGATGCTCGCGGGTGCGCTGACGATGCCGTTGCTGTTCGCGGCGATGTTCGCCGGCCCGCCCCTGGAGGGGAACGCCGCCGCGGTGTACGTGGGCCTGGTGTTCCTGGCTGCGGCGTTGGCGTCGTCGATGTTCTCGGTGCCGTACACGGCGATGCCCGGGGAGATCACCGGGGACTACCACGAGCGTTCCACGTTCAACACGTGGCGGACGGCGTTCGTGGGGCTCGCGCTGATGCTGGGCGGGGCGCTCGCTCCGGTGCTGCAGGGTGTGCCCGACGACGAGCTGACCGGGTACCGCGCGATGGGGGTCGCCATGGGCGCGGTGGTGCTGCTGTCGATGCTGGGGGCGTTCTCGGGGACCCGGCGCGCGCCGCGGCCCTCGCACCCCTACCGCGGGGAGGGACTGTTCGCGCAGCTGCGGGTGGCGTTCCGGCACCGGCACTTCCGGGTGCTGTTCCCCGCGAACCTGTTGATGGCCACCGCGAGCGGGACGATGGTCGCCGGGGTCCCGTACGTGACCGCGAACGTGATGGGCGAGCCCGCGTACACGAGCATCCTCATGGTGTGTGTGCTGGTGCCGCTCATGGCCGCGGCCCCGGTGTGGCGGCGGGTGTCGCTGCGCCTGGACAAGCGGGGCGCCGCGGCCTGTTCGGCGCTGGTGTTCACGGTCGGCGGGCTGGGGCTCATGTGCCTGCCGCTGTGGGGTGTGCCCGGCGCGGTGGTCTCGTCGGTGCTGATCGGCGTCGGGTTGTCCGGAACCATGCTGCTGCCCGGTTCGATGCTGGCCGACTGCATGGCCACGGGCGACGACGGACGGCGCCAGGGCGGCGTGCTGTCGGGGCTGTGGACGTCGGGTGAGGCGATGGCGCAGTCCGTGGGCACGGGCCTGTTGTCGCTGTGCCTGGCCGTGAGCGGGTACGTGGAGTCCGGCGCCGGCGAGGTCGTGGAGCAGACCGACACCGCGCTGCGCGGGATGCTGCTGGGCAGCACCCTGTTGCCCGCCGCGGTGATGCTCGCGTGCCTGGTGCCCCTGGCGTTCTACCGCCTCACCGAACACGACACCTGATCCGCACACCACATGCACCACTCGTGACACACGTGGTGCATGTGGTGTGCAAGCGACGCTTTGTGCACACAGCGCACAGAAACGGCACGATGTGCGCATGGCACGCCCGGTGCGCGTGAGGCGCATCGTGCTCACGGAGCACGTGCCACAAGCACCACGCTTGCTGCGCGTGGCGTGCAAGGCGCATGCCGCCGTGCAGGATCTGTATTCGCGCGATGCGGGAGGCACGCGGGGCGTGCAGGGGGCACATGGTGTGCGCAGAGCGCCCGTGACGCGCAGGATGCGCGTGGAGCGTGGGACGTATCCAGCTCACGGAGCACGTGCCGCGCGGGACGCCACAAGGTAGGCATGACACGCGCAATGCGCGTGGTGTGCGCAGAGCGCGCGTAGCGCGCAGGAGATGCCTGATGCACGATCGGCATGCCGTCCGGCGCACGTGGTGGGGCACCGGCGAGGCCGCAGGCCCCGGCGCAGGAGACGCATCCGGCTCACGGAGCACGTGCGCCACATGCCGACCCGCATCGAGTGCCTGGTGTACCAGGCATATGCCGTGCGTACATGGCCCGTGGGGGGCGAAGAGGGCGCCCGATGCGCGAGAGGCACACGTGGTGGGGGCAGAGCGCGCATGACGCGCGATGCCTCATGCACACGGTCGGCCGCAGACAGGTGCGCCTGGTGGGCGCTGGTGCATGGGAAGTGTGTGACGGGTGGGGTCAGCGGCTCAGGCGGCGCCACAGGGGCCGGGGCAGGGCGCGCAGCACCGTGAACAGCGGGAGCAGCACCGGCGGGGCCCACACCGTGTGCGCGCCGGTCCGCAGGCCCCGGACGACGGCCGCGGCGACCTGCGCGGGTGTGGCCGGGAACGGCGCGGGCTCCACGTGCCGCGACATCTGCGTCGGCACGTACCCGGGCCGCACCACGAGAACCCGCGCCCCGCTCCCGTGCAGCGCGTCGCCGAGCCCCTGCGCGAACCCGTCCAGCCCGGCCTTGGCGGACCCGTAGACGAAGTTGAACCGGCGCGTGCGCACACCGGCGATCGAGGACAGCACCACCAGCGTCCCGTGCCCCTGCTCCCGCAACCGCGCGGCCACCGCCAGGTCCACGGACACGTGCCCGGTGTAGTTCACCGCGCTGTCCCGCGCGGCGGCGACCGGGTCGGCCTCGTAGGCGGCCTGGTCGCCGAGCACCCCGAACGCGTCCACGACCACGTCCAGGTCCCCGACCAGCTCCACCGCCCGTCGCACCGTTTCGGCGTGGGTCTCGGGCAGCGCGGCGTCGAAGTCGAGGGCGTGCACCTGCGGCCCCAGCGCGACCAGCGCCGCGGGCGCCTCCGCCCCGCCCCGCGCGGCCAGCACCACCTCGCGCGCGCCCTCGCGCACGAGGCGTTCGACCACGGCCAGGCCGATCTCGCTGCGTCCTCCCAGCAACAGCACGGACCTCACCGAACCGACGGCGTCGCGCATGGGTCACTCCTTCTCGGGTCGGGCTCTCAGTTCGAGGCGTCGGGCCAGGTCGGAGACCATGACCCCGTCCGGGTCGGCGCGCGCGCACGTGCGCCGCCAGTCGGGCAGGCCCGGGTACATGGCGTGTACGGTCTCCGGCCGGGCGCGGGCGTCCTTGGCCAGGTACAGCCGCCCGCCGGCCTCCAGCACACGCCGGTCGAGGCGGTCGAGCAGCGCCCGGAGCCCGGGGAGGTCCGCGGGAACGTCCACCGCCAGCGTCCATCCGGGCCTCGGGAAGGACAGCGGTCCGGGGGTGGCCTGCCCGAACCGTTTCAGCACGCCCAGGAAGGTCGGGACCCGCGCGAACTCGGCGGCCACGGCCCGCAACGTGTCCTCTTCCCCCTGCGGCACCACACACTGGTACTGCACCGCGCCCGCGGGGCCGTACGCCCGGTTCCACGCACGCACCCCGTCCAGGGGATGGAAGAACGCGGCCAGCGGCTGGACCTGCCCCCGCCGCCTGCGGGGCGCCCGGTGATAGTAGGCCCGGTTGAACGCGCCGACCGTCCAGCGGTTGAAGAGCCCGCGCGGGGCCGTGAACGGCACCGTCGCCGCCGGCCCCGCCCCTCCCCCGCGCAACGGTTCCCGCCGCGCCGCGAGAGGCAGGCCCCCGACGCAGGCGTGGTCGGCGCGCGAGACGACCGAACGCCCGCCGCCGGCCAGGTCGACCCAGGCCACGGAGTACCGGTGTCCGCTCTCGCACGACAGCAGCTCGAGGGTGGCGTCGAGGTCCCCGGTCCGGTCGGTGTCGACGCGGGCGAAGGCGGTGTCGACGGGCAGGGTGGCGACGGTGGCCTCGGTGACCACCCCGGTCAGCCCCATCCCGCCGACGGTCGCCCAGAAGAGCTCGGGGTCCTCGGCCGGAACGCCGCCCCGGCCGTCCTCGTCCGGAACCGCGCCGTCCGCAGCGGCGGCGCCCGGCCCCAGCCGCCGCACCGATCCGTCCGGGGTGACCAGGGTCAACGACCGAACGTGCGCACCCAGCGAGGAGTCCACGTGGTGGTTCTTGCCGTGCACGTCCGCGGCGATCGCCCCGCCCAGAGTGACTGCCCCGGTCCCGGGCACCACCGGCAGCACGTGCCCGTGCGGCAGCAGTGCATCGGCGATCCGCCCGAGCGGCACCCCCGCGGGCGCCGTGACCTGCCCGCGCGCGGCGTCGAACCGCACCGGCCCGGTGAGCCCGGTGCAGTCCAGGACGGTCCCGCCGGCGTCCTGCGCGGCGTCCCCGTAGGCCCGCCCGAGCCCGCGGGGCAGCGCGCCCCGGGGTCCGGCCCCGGCCAACGCGCGTGCGACCTGCGCGGCGTCGCGCGGGCGCACCACGCGGGCGGCGGAGGGGGCGGTCCGGCCCCATCCGCACAAGAGCACGGTCACGGGTAGATCCCCATTCCGACCAGGGCGAACAGGACCACGAGGCAGAGCTGGAGGGGCCGGTCGCGCAGGGCGATCTCCTCGGGTTCCTCCCCCGCCCCGCGGTCCACGAGCATGTTGTAGCGCAGGGTACAGGCGAACAGGGGGACCACACTCGCCGCGTGCCACGGCCCCTGCGACAGCGCCCACAGGCAGAACGTGATCACCAGGACGGCCGAGACCGACACCCGCAGCCGTGTCAGGAACCGGGCGCTGTACACCCCGAGGGTGCGCCGTGCGGGGGTCCTCCCGCGCCGTTCCGCCTCACGTTTGCCGCTGACCAGCAGCAGCGCACCCATGGCGACCACGAGCACGAACCATCCGGTCATCGGAACGCCGACCGCCACGGCCCCGGCGGCGGCGCGCAGCACGTGGCAGCCGGCCACCGCGGCCAGGTCGACGAGCACGACGTCCTTGAGCCGGAACGTGTAGGCGGCGGTCAGCACCACGTACCCGGTGACCACGGCGGTCAGCGCGGGGTCGCCCAGAAGCAGGGAGAGCGAGGGCGCGGCGGCGATGAGCACGAGCCCGGCCCCGAACGCCGTCCGCAGAGGCAGGGCACCGGAGGCGACGGGCCGGCGGCGCTTGCGTGCGTGCGCGCGGTCGCGGTCGACGTCGCGTACGTCGTTGAGCAGGTAGGTGCCGCTCGCCGCCAGGCAGAAGAGGGCGACGACGGCACCGCAGACGAGCCAGGCCGAGGGCTCGTCGAGGGCCCCGGCCGCAGCGGGGGCGGCCAGGACCAGCAGGTTCTTGGGCCATTGGCGGGGGCGGCAGGCGCGCAGCAGCGCCGGCGCGACCGCTCCCCCCGCGGCCCTGGAGGGGGCCCGACCGGGCACCGGGGTCCCGGGTGCCGTCGGGCGGGTCTCAGACCTGTCGTTCACCGTAACGGGGGGTCTCGGGCTCCTCGTCACCGCGGCGGTTGGTCACCAGCAGGACGACGGCGACGCCGATGAAGCCGACACCGACGATCAGGGACCCGATGGGCAGTGTGGTGTGGAGCAGCGGCAGGTACTGGCGTGCCTGCTCGGTGTTCTCGATCGCCTGGTCGATGGTCGCGTCGGTGTAGCTGAGTTCGCCGCTCAGCATGGTCAGCACCTCTTCGTCGTCGACCACGACGACCCGGTGCTGGTCCTCGCTGACGTTGACGGGCGAACCGGAGACCGGCTCGATCCAGTAGGTGCGGGTGAGGGAGAACTCCACGTCGCCGGTGACGTCGCCGTCGCCGTCGAGGCCTGCGACCTCGCGCGGGACGGTCTGTTCGTCGACGACGGTGGGCTCGACGGTCTGGACGAAGCGGTAGGTCTCCACGCCCTTGATGGTCTCGACGCCGTCGAACTCCATCGGGACGGTCTCCTCGACCATGGTCTCGAAGAAGTCGTAGTCCCGCTGTTCGGTGAAGAACGGGAACTTCCAGAGCTGGCCGTTCTGGGTGACCGACTCGTCGTCGACCATCGGGTCGCAGCAGTCGACGCCTTCACCGGTCACACGGTCGTGGCCGCCGCGGCGGCTCGTGGACGAGATACCGAAGTCGGTCTCGCCGTCCTTGATCCAGGTGAACTGGTCCCACACGACGGTGTCGTCGGTACTGGAGGCCACGTCGGCCCGGACGGTCGTGTGTGCCTCGACCTCGGCGTCCTCGACCTCCTCGACGTCCTCGATGTTGAAGTAGTCGACCTGCCCTGTGTTGACCATTTCGGCGTAGTAGTCCAGAGGGGTCTTCATCAGGGAACCGGCGACCCACGTACGCATGAGGGGTGCCATAGCGAGAGAGAAGACCCCCAGCGCGATGAGAACGACCGCGACGGTACGGCGCATGTGCCCTCCTGGGCGTGATGAGAGTCAGGTTCTGGAACGGGTTCGCGGGGGTGAGGGGACGATCGGGGGAGGATCGGCCCCATGGAACTGGCTTCAGTTCCGGGTAGACTACTCCCCAGTAGTGAACGGCGTCACCCTGGCGTGTCCTAATTTTTATAACAGGTTCTAGTTGAACGCACGGGGCGCGTGTGACCCGCTCGCTCCCCTCTCCCCGCGGCGCACCGGCGCCCGCGCTCCCCTCGCCCCCGTCCCCGGAAGGCCCCATGGCGCCCACATCCTCAGCGCCCGAGCACGACGGCGCGCGCACCCCCGGCAACCCTGCTCTCGTCCTGCCGCAGGTCACCGGCCGCCACGAGACGCTCGACGGCATCCGGGCGATGGCGGCGATGATGGTCCTGGTCTTCCACGTGGCCACCGAGACCGGGGACTCCCTCAGGCCCGGGATGGTCGGCGGGCTGCTGTCCGCGTTCGACCTGGCCGTGCCGCTCTTCTTCGCGCTCTCCGGTGTGCTGCTGTACCGGCCGTGGGCCCGCGCCGCGCTCGACGGCACACGGGGCCCGCGCGCCCGTGCCTACCTGTGGCGGCGTGTGGTGCGTGTCTTCCCGGCGTACTGGATCGTCGCGGTGGCGGCGCTGCTCATCTACTCCCGCGACCAGCTGGGCTCGGTGCGCCACTGGTTCGAGGTCATGACGCTGACCTTCACGTTCAACACCGACCCCGACTGGGTGGGGACCGGGCCCTACGGCCTCGGGCAGATGTGGAGCCTGTCGGTGGAGGTCAGCTTCTACCTGCTGCTGCCCGTCATCGCCGCCGTCCTGGCCCTGTGGGCCCGCCGGGGGCGCAGCGTGGACGTGCGCGCGAAACGCCTGCTCATCGGGTTGGCCGTCATCGCGTTCCTGGCGCTGCTGGCGTTGGTCCCGCAGTTCTATCCGGAACCCCGCGAGTACATGCACGCCTGGCTTCCGCGGGCCATGGGCCTGTTCGCGGCCGGGATGGCGCTGGCCGTGCTCTCGGAGTGGGCGTGGCGGGAACCCGGCGAACACGGCCCCGTACGCCGTTTCTGCCGCACCGTCGCAGCGTCGCCGGGGGTGTGCTGGCTCCTCGCCGGCGGGTTCTTCGTGCTCACCGCGACCGACGCCACCGGTGGGCGGTTCATCGGTTCGGGCGACATCTGGACCTCGGGGGTGGAGTCGCTGACCGGGATCGGTTTTGCGTTCTTCATCATCGCCCCCGCCGCGCTCGCCCCGCGGCCCACGCACGAGCCGTACCCGGTGCGTTCCGCCGAGGCCTGGCGCGAGGGGCGGTGGCTGGACTCGCTGCTGCGGCACCGGGCGTGGCAGTTCCTGGCGCGGATCTCCTACGGGGTGTTCCTGTGGCAGTTCCTGGTGCTGTACCTGTGGCGGGACTTCACCGGGCAGGAGATCTTCACCGGGTCGTTCTGGCTCGACGTCGTACCGGTGACGGTCGTGACGATCCTGTTGGCGATGGCGACGTACCGGTGGGTGGAGGAGCCCAGCCGCCGGTGGTCCCGGCGCTTCTTCCGCGAGCCCCGGCACAAGAAGGCCCCCGCCCACCGGTCCTGAACCGGCTCGGGCGGGGGCGCAGCGGGGCGTAGCGGCTCAGGCCGGGTCGACGACGAAGACCGGGATGTGGCGGTCGGTCCTCTCCCTGTAATCGGCGTAGGGCGGGTAGGCCGCCACCGCGCGGTCCCACCAGAGGGCGCGCTCGTCCCCCTCCACCTCGCGGGCGCGGGCGGCGAAGGGCTCGGGGCCGTCCTGGAGGGCGACCTCGTCGGGAGCGGCGCGCAGGTTGTGCACCCACGACGGATGCTCGGGGGCTCCGCCCTGCGAGCCGATCACCGCGTACCGGCCGTCGTGCTCGACGCGCATGAGCGCCGACTTTCGCACGTTGCCGCTCTTGCGGCCCCGGGTGCTCAGGATGACGACGGGCAGGCCGGTGTCCAGGAGCGTGTTCCCCTCACGGCCTCCGGTCCGTTCGTACAGGTCCACCTGGTCACGGACCCACTGGGACGGACTCGGCTCGTACTCGCCGTCGAGGATCTGACGCGTGCTCATCGTGCTCCTTCGGCTGAGGGGGTGGTCGAACCATCCCGATGATGGCACGGGCGCGCAGGGACGGGGGACCGACATGCACGCCCAAGACCTTCCCCTCAAGGCGCGCACCGCATTGCAGGAACGCACCGCCCAAGGCACGCATCGCATTTCAGGAGCGCTCCGCACCCCGAGCACGCTCCACCCGAGGAACGCTCCATGCGGTGCGCGAACGCCAGTGAGTGCACCGCATGGAGCGGAAACAGAGCCTCAGCCCACAGCCACCTGGACGCCCCCTGCGGCCGATGCCGAGACGTACCCGCTCGACCTCGGACACTCGCCGGCGCTCGCACACGAGGCCGAGCGGTTCCAGGGGCGCACGCCCGCGCACATAGCCGAGCACCCCCGGGGACAGGCCGAGCGGTTGCAGGGGCGCACGCCCGCACACGCGGTGACACGTTCCCCGGAACCCGGCGGAGCCCGGCTCAGCAGAGCCGCACCTACGCGTCGTCCTCGTCGGCGTCCCCGTCGTCGGTGGGATCCGACCGCTCGTCGTCGGCCGGCACCCACGGCTCACCGTCCTCGGCCGGGCCCATCGTCCCGACCGACACCCAGTTCACGCACACCGCGTCCTCCTCGGTGTGCAGGGCGAGCTGCTGACCGGGCGCACCGGAGGGCACGAACCACACGCCGTCCTCCTCGGCCTCGGGGAGGTCGATCTCCAGCAGGTCGTCGCCCAGGAACAGCGCCGCCTCCGTCTCCTCCTCCGCCTCGTAGCCGATGGTGACGACCTGCGAGGGCCCTCCGTGCGCCTCCACCGGCCAGGACATGACGCCGTCCCAGGTCTCCAGGCAGTTCTCGCCCTCCTCCGGGACGAAGACGGTCGCGTTGCTCCCCGGCCCCGCGGGCACCAGGTCGCCGTCGCCGTCGAAGACGTAGCCCGTGTCGGCCTCCTCCGGAACCCGCATGCGTTCGGCGGTCTCGGCGTCGGCCAGCGGGGACAGCACCCACGAGCTCAGCCGTTCCGCCTGGTTCCACTCCAGCACCACGTCGTCCGGGACCGGGCTCGAGTACAGCCCGCCCTCGTCCGGCACGTCCCCCATCGAGGCCCGCACGGAGTCGAGGTAGGCACCCAACTGGTCGCCGCTCAAGGTGCGCGCGTAGGTGTGCGTGGACATCACCGCAGCGGCCGCGAACACCACGGTCACCGCGGCGGCCGTCGCACGCGCGGGGCGCCGGATCCGCACGCGGTAGGGCTGCAGGTCGGCGCGGCCCTCCCCCGCCGCTCCCACGTACGCGCGGGCGCGTTCCTCACGGGTGGGCAGAAACGCCAGCGCCAGGCACAGCGCGAAGACCATCGCGGCGTCGGCCACGTAGCGGGGGTCGGCGGCGACCACGTCCTGGAACCGTGCGCGTGCGATGACCGTGGGCAGCACGTCCACGACCACCACGTATCCGACCAGCAGCACCCAGGCCCGCCACGCACGCCGGCGCATCCGCACGCTGACCAGCACGATCAGGGCGAGCACCGCCCACGAGGCCAGCACGACCCACCCGCGCGGGTCGACGAGCCCGCCGGTCGGGGTGACTGGACCCCACTCCAGCGGCCCGCCCAGGGCCCCCACGGGGAAGACCTCGGTGACCAGCCCGCGCGCGATCGCCCACGCGGAGTCGCTCTCGGGCACCCCGGCCCCGTCGGTGTTCTCCGCCGAAGCCATCCGTCCCACGTACAGGACGGCGTAGGCCGCGAAAAGCCCCGCCATGGTCGCCCAGTAGGGCCGGTGGAGTTCCCACGCCCGGCGCACCGACACCAGCAGCCCGCCCGGGTACAGGTAGGTGACCGCGACGGCGAACACGAGCACCGGCAGGAACATCGCCTTGACGGTGAAGAGCATCCCGAACACGATCGCGCCGACCGCCAGCCACGCGGTACGGGGTTCGCCGGTGCGCAGGTGGCGCACGGTCCACAGCAGCGCCAGCGCCAGGGCGAGCTGGAACGGCACCGCGTTCAGCGCCGCCGACCACCAGGCCAGCACCGGAACCGTGAGGGGCGCGAGCACGAACACCGTCAACGGCACCAGCAGCGCCCAGCGGCGTCCGAACAGTTCCCACAGCAGTCGCAGGAACGCCAGGTACGCCGCGGCCTGCACCACGAACATCACACCCGCGCTGAGCCACCACTGGTAGGGCCAGAACGCCGTCTGGAAGTAGACCAGGAACAGCGCCCCGGGCATGAGGTGGCCCTTGTGCAGGTCGAAGAGGTGGTCGGGGCTGAGCTCCTCGGCGTCGGCGGCCGCGAAGAACAGGTAGTCGTCCTCGACGAAGTGCGACTGGGTGAGCACGTACGCGCGCACCACCAGCGCGACCGCGACGACGGCCAGGGACGCCAGGAACACCCGGTCCCGCATCAGCCCGCGCAGTGTGGCGGCGCCCGTGCGCAGGAGCTCGCCGAAGGAGGGACCCTCCCCGTCGGGCTCCTCGACCGGGCGGCGTACCCTGAGGGCGCCTTCACCGGCCGCGTCGCCCTGTGCCTGCCTGCCCTCGCGGGCGTCGGAGTCGGGCTCCATCGAGTTCTCTCCCCGCACTGTATTGGCCATCCCGGAAAAGGGGTGCCAGAATACAACACGTTCCACTTTCTTCCTCGACCGTTATCGCAGGTCCACACTGACCGCGCGTGCAGAACAGGAACACGCTCCAACGACGCGTGTCCGGCTGGGGTCGTGCAACCGTGGGGGTGATGCCGTGGGGCTCGAACAGGTCCGGCGCGACTGGACCCGCCTGGGTGCCACCGAACCGCTGTGGGCGGTGTGCGTGGACCCCGACAAGCGGGACGGCGGATGGGACGACGACGAGTTCCTCGCCTCCGGGCGCGCGGAGATCGACCCGTCCGTCTCACGTATGCGCGACCTGGGTGTACACCCGGGCGGCGGCAGGGTCCTGGACTTCGGGTGCGGGGCCGGGCGGCTCTCCAACGCCCTGGCCGCGCACTTCGACGAGGTCGTGGGCGTGGACATCTCCGAGCCGATGCTGGCCGAGGCCGAGCGCCTGGACCGTTCGGGCGGGCGCATCACCTTCGAGCTGAACGAGAGCCCCGACCTGTCCCGGTTCGAGGACGACAGCTTCGACCTGGTCTACACCGACCTCGTGCTGCAGCACCTGCCGCCGGAGCTGGCCGAGGGGTACGTGCGCGAGTTCGCACGGGTGACCCGGCCGGGCGGTGTGCTGGTGCTGGGCGTGCCCGAGCGGGTGCGGCCGACCTTCAAGGGCCTGGTGTTCCGGTTCCTGCCGTGGCCGCTGGTGGCGCTGGCTCAGAAGGTGATCCTGCGGTACCCGGCGCCGATGCGGATGCACGTCCTGCCCGCCGCGCGCCTGGCCGAGCTCCTGCCGGACTCTCGCATCGCCGGCTCCGACCCCTACTGGGGCGGGGACCACTGGCAGCACCTGCGCCACTACATCGTGGTCGGCCCTGAGACGGAGGCGCAGGCATGACCACCGGAACCCGTTCCGACGAACTCGTGCCGTTCCGCGCCACGCTCGGGCGCTCCGTCGGGCTGTTCTCGGCCTTCCGCAAGGAGCAGACCGACCCCGCGTTCTTCTACGGCAAGCTCGCCCGAGACACCGTCGACCAGCTGCGCTCCTACACCCCGTTGGACGGGCGCACGGTCGTGGACGTGGGCGGCGGGCCCGGTTACTTCGCCGACGCGCTGCGGGACTCCGGTGCGCGCTGCGTGTGTGTGGACGCCGACGCACACGAGATGCGGCTGCACGGGCGTTCCGCGGACGTCAACGGGGTGCAGGGGAGCGCGCTCGACCTGCCGATGCGTGACGGGTCGGTGGACGTGTGCCTGTCCTCCAACGTGCTCGAGCACGTGCCCGACCGCCGGCGGATGGCGGACGAGATGGTGCGCGTGACCCGGCCCGGCGGCCTCGTGTACCTGTCGTACACGCTGTGGCTGTCGCCGTGGGGCGGGCACGAGACCTCGCCCTGGCACTACCTGGGCGGTTCCTACGCGGCGGAGCGGTTCGCCCGCAAGCACGGCCGGCGCCCCAAGAACGACTACGGGCGGACCATGTACGCGGCGCACGCCAAGGAGATGCTGCGCTGGGCGCGCTCGCACCCGGACGCGGAACCGGTCGACATCCGGCCGCGGTACCTGCCCACGTGGATGAAGCCGATCGTGCACGTGCCGTTCCTGCGCGAGGTCGTCACGTGGAACCTGCTGCTGGTTCTACGCAAACGCTGAGCGCACGCCGTCGCCGGACCGCGGCCTGATCGCGAACCGAGGGGTCGAACAATGAGAAGGACGGCTTACGCGGCCTGTGCCCTCAGCACCGCCCTACTCCTGAGTGGATGCAGCTACGTCACGCCGACCATCACCGAAGACGAAGCAATAGCAAAAACCCAAGAACACGCGGAACACACTCTCTCCGCACTCCCCGAAAACGCCGAACTCGAAGAACTGAGCGAACCCAGCTCCTCCCCTTGCGGAAATTCACAAACCCGCGTTACCGTCAGCGTAAATCTCTGGATCCATGGAATCCCAGAAGAAGACAACGACACCGCACTCGAACTCATGCACGAGCACTGGGAAACCAACGGATACCAAATCCTCAACGACAGCCGACCCGACGACACCTTCATCAATGCCAAAAACGAAGAAGACGACTTTCAGGTAGCAACTCGATACAATATAAATGACGAACTGTCCCTCAGCGTCAGGCCCCCCTGCCTCTGGCCCGACGGCAGCCCCGAATTCTCGTGAGAGCACCCCGAGAACATCATCGGAATTCAGTCCACTCACAAATACATAGGACCTGGAGGTACAGGGGTAGAACGATTGCGAATGAGTACACCAACCAAGTGAAACACGTAGCGATCCTCCCGGTCTGCATCCTCAGCACCGCCCTACTCCTGAATGGATGCAGCTACGTCACACCCACCATCACCGAAGACGAAGCAACAGAAAAAATCCAAGAACACGCACGAAACACCCTCGCCGCACTTCCCGAGAAAGCCGAAATCGAAGAACGAGACGGACCCAACACTTCCCCCTGCGGGAATCCAAGCATGCTAAGCGACGAAGACCGCGTCACCGTCAGTGAACATTTTTGGGTCCGCGGAATCCCAGAAGAAGACAACGACACCGCACTCGAACTCATGCACGACCACTGGGAAACCAACGGCTACCAAATCCTCAACGACAGCCGACCCGACGACACCTTCATCAACGCAGAGCATGAAGAAAATGACTTTCAAGTAGCAACCCAATACAACAAGAACGGCACGCTCTCACTCGTCGTCAGGTCCCCATGCCTCTGGCCCGACGGCAGCCCCGAACTCTTCTGAGCTCACCCCAACGCGCGTGCGGCCTTCTTCGGCGAGCGCGCATGCCGACCCATCCCCTGGAACGGGCACCCCGTGCGCTCGTCGGCGATGGTGAAGTCCGCGGCGGTCTCCAACCGCTCCAGTTCGGCCCACGTCACCGGCGTGGCCACCGGAGCGCCGGGCCGGGCCCGCACCGCGTAGGGCGCCACGGCCAACTGCTCCCGTCCGTTGCGCAGGTAGTCCACGAACAGGCGCCCCCGGCGGGCGTCCTTGCGGAACTCGGTGGTCAGGTCGTCCGGCCGGCCCGCCGCGATGCGTTCGGCGATCGCCTTGGCCAGCTCGCGCACCTCCTGGTCCCCCAGCTCCGGCCGCAGCGGCGAGTGAACGTGCAGCCCGCGTGAGCCCGTGGTCATGACGTAGGCGGCCAGCCCCAGGCCCTCCAGCACCTCCCGCGCCTCGTGCGCCGCGGTCCGGCACGCGTCGAAGGCCGCGGCCGGGTCTCCCCCGCCGGGCGGGTCGAGGTCCAGGATCATGCGGTCGGGCCGGCCCAGGTTCGGTTCGCGCGAGAGCCACACGTGCTGGGTGAGGGCGGCCTGGTCTGCGCACCACACGAGTACGGCGGCGTCCTGGCACAGGATCATGCGCCCGCCGCTGGTCGCCACTTGTCCGACCCAATCGGGCGCGTGCGGGTGTTTGACGTAGAACCGTTCGCCGTCGATGCCGTCGGGCAGGCGTTCCAGCGCCACCGGCCGTCCGCGTATCTGCGGCACCATGAGCGGGGCCACGCTGACGAAGTACCGGGCCAGGTCGAGCTTGGTCGCCCCTCCTTCCCCGAACATCGTCTTGTCGGGGCGCTTGACCGGAACCTCGCGCCGCCCCGCCCGCACCTGGACGACGGGGGTCATTCGTCCACCCCGAAGGGCAGGTCACGGGTCGTGTGCTGCACGCTGACCCAGTGGTCGGTGGTGAAGTCCTCGATCGCCCACACCCCGCCGAACCGCCCCACCCCGGAGTCCTTCTCCCCGCCGAAGGCCGTGTTGGGTTCGTCGTTGACGGTGGTGTCGTTGACGTGGGTCATGCCGGCGTGCACGCGCCGGGCGAAGTTCACGCCGCGTTCGACGTCCTCGGTGAACACGGCGCTGGAGAGCCCGTACTCGGTGTCGTTGGCGATGTGCAGCGCCTCTTCCTCGCTCTCGGCACGCACGATCGTCGCGACGGGTCCGAAGACCTCCTCCGCCGCCGTCGCGACGTGGTTGCCGCCCACCAGCACGTGCGGGGGCAGCACACGTCCCGCAGGGCCCGACGGGTCACCCGAGACGAGGAGCTCGGCGCCGTCGCCCACCGCCCGGGTGATGAGGTCGCGCGCGTGCTCCAGCTGGCTGTCGTTGATGATCGGCCCGATCTGGGTGTCGGCCCCCGCGGGGTCGCCGGTGCGCAGGTCCTGGGCGCGTTCGCGGACCCGGTCGACGATCTCATCGTACACCCGCGCCTGCGCCACGATGCGGTTGGTGGACATGCAGATCTGGCCCTGGTGGTAGAAGGAACCGAAGACGGCGGCGTCGGCGGCGCGGTCGAGGTCGGCGTCGTCGAGGATCACCAGGGGCCCGTTCCCGCCCAGTTCCAGGGCGTGGTTCTTCAGCGGCGACTGCGCGGCGATGTGGCTGCCCACGCCGGTCGACCCGGTGAAGGAGATCAGCGAGGGAACACGGCTCGTGACCAGGGCGTCCCCGATGCGGCTTCCCTTGCCGATGACGACGTTGAGCACCCCGGGCGGGAGTCCGGCCTCCTCGTAGATGCGTGCGAGCAGGAGCCCTCCGGTGACCGGGGAGTCCTCGGCCGGTTTGAGCACGACGGCGTTGCCCAGGGCGATGGCGGGCGCGATGGTGCGGTGCGACAGCTGCATCGGGAAGTTCCAGGGGGTGATGGCCCCGACCACACCGACGGGTTCGCGGTAGACGCGGTTCTCCTTGCCGGGGGTGACACCGGGCAGGATCCACCCGGACACACGGGTGGCGTGGTTGATCACCTCGATCATCCCGGCGCGCACGAGCGACCACTCGAACTCGGCGCGCTGACGCACGCCCCCGATCTCGTGCACGAGCCATTCGACGATCTCGCCGCGGCGCCGGTCCATGACCTCGAGGGCGCGCAGGAACAGGGCGGAGCGTTCCACGGCGGGGGTGGCGGCCCACTGCTTCTGCGCGGCGGCCGCGGCCCGGTAGGCGCTCTCGACGTCGTCGGTGTCGGCGAGGCGGATGCGGGTGAGCGGGGTGTCGTCGTAGGGGTTGCGGTCCTGGTACTCGGTGTCGGAGGAGCCGGTCCACTGCCGTCCGCCGATCGACATCGTGTCGAAGCCGCCGTAGGGCTCCGGTGCCTGTGCGTCGCTCATGGTGCCTCCCGGGACGAGGGTCCGTGGGCTCCACCGTGCCCGGGCCCTGCAGCCGAAAAACGATACTCAGCGTCGAATCACCACAAAACAGGCACTTGCTCGACCACCCCGGCCACGCCGGCCACCACGCTCATTCCGGCGGAACCTGGTGAACCCCAGGACCACGACCGCGCCGACCAACAGGTGCTGCAGGCATGAACAGGGACTGGGAATTCCCTGATTCCGCCCCCAAGGAGCGAACCAGATCGTTAGTGTGTTCGACCATGAAGACGGTGGTGCAGGTCAAACTGCTGCCCACGCCTGAACAGGCGAGGGCGCTCGAGGCGACCCTGCACGCCTGCAACCGAGCCGCTAACGAGGCCTCCCGCGTGGTTCAGGCGAGGGGGTTGCAGCACAAGTACGCCTTGCACCACGCGGTCTATCAGCGGATCAAGGCGGAGTTCGGGCTATCAGCCCAGCCGGCGGCGCGAGTCATCGGCAAGGTCGCCGATGCTTACACCACCCGGCAGGCCCACCTGAAAGCAGGAAAGCTAGGCCGTCCTGGTGCGCCCCGGCGCCGACGTATCGAGTCCACCCCGATCGACTTTCGGCCCGATGCAGCCCAACCGTTCGACGATCGGTGCCTCTCCTGGCAGATGGACGCTCGCACTGTCTCCATCTGGACCGTGCAAGGCCGAATGAAGCACCTGGCACTGACCGGTTCACCCGAACAACTCAAGCTCCTGGCCGACCACCGCCAAGGTGAGAGCGACCTGATCCGTCGAAACGGCATGTGGTTCCTCGCAGCCACGTGCGAGGTGCCCGAACAACCTCTGAACACTGTCCCGGACGGCTTCGTGGGAGTGGACCTGGGCATCGTAGAGATCGCCACCACCTCCGACGGAAACCGATACGCCGGTCGCGTCTTGAACCGGTACCGGCGCCGCCAGAATCGCCTCCGGGCCAAGCTGCAGAAGAAGAACAGCAAGAGCGCCAAACGGCTGCTCAAGCGCCGAAGTCGCCGAGAGGCGCGGCGAGCCCGGGACATCAACCACCAGATCTCCAAACGCATCGTCGAGCGTGCCGAACGCACCGACCGCGGGATCGCCCTGGAGGACCTTCGGGGCATCCGCGGACGGGTACGGCTGGCCAGAGCACAACGTTCGACCTTGCATTCCTGGAGCTTCGCCCAGCTGCGGAACTTCATCTCCTACAAAGCACGCAGGTCAGGGGTGCCGGTCCAGATGGTCGATCCGGCATATTCCTCCCAGACCTGCTCGGAGTGCGACCACACATCAAGGCTCAACCGAAGCGGCCGTGGCCGGTTCGTGTGCCGCTCATGTGGTGTGGTCCTGCACGCCGATGTGAATGCTTCCCGCAACCTCGCCCGATCCGGCGAGGTCGCGTGGAACGCGGGGCGCCAATCAGTCGCCTCCGACCCTCTCTGACAGAAAGGTCTGGACGCGGGAGGAGAGACCCACTCACCAAGTGGGCGCCTACCTGCAAGTCCGTGGGGATCTCCCTCCGGGCAACTGATGCAGAACTTGCACCGCGCGATCTCCACGCACGGTGTGGACATCGTCGAGCACGGGGAGCTGTTCGTGCCCGCCGGCCGCGGACGCACGACCTTCCTCGACGCCCGCGACGTGGCGGAGGCGGTGCGGCTGATCCTGGCCGAACCCGACGCGCACGCCGGGCGCACCTACACGCTGACCGGCTCCGAGACGCTGGACATGGACGGGGTCGCGCAGATCGTCTCGGCCGCCCTGGAACGCCCGGTGCGCTACGCCCGGCCCGGAGCGCTCCGGTTCGCGGGCCGCCTGCTGCGCCGCGGGGTCACCTGGGACACCGTGGCGTTCATGGCCGGCGTGTACACGCTCACCCGGTTCGGCCGGAACGACGTCGTCACCACCGATCTGCCGAAGCTCCTCGGGCGGCCTGCCACCCCAATGGCGGACTGGGCCCGCGACCACCGCCGGGTCTTCGACACCCGCGCCTGGACCTGACGCCGCCCGTGCCTAACCTGAGGGGGACCCACACGGGAACGTGCACCGCCCCCACCCCCAGGAAGCCCCTTGCCACCTGACCAGCCCGCCGAGGAACCCGCGGACCACGAAGGTCCCGGTTCCGCCCCCGGACCGGCGTCCGCCCCGGGCTCCGGACCCACGACCGGCTCGGCACCCGCCCCGACGCCCACCGCCTCCCGCGCACGGATCGCAGCCTGGTGGATCCTCCGCATCGCCGCGCCCCTCGGGGTCCTGTGGGTCCTCTGGCGTCTACTCCCGCCGGCCGTCACGATCCCCGCGGCGCTCGTCCTCCTCCTGGCCTCGGCCGCCCTCCTCGCCCCCGGCGACCTGCCGAAACGACCCGTGGCAGCACCTGGAGCGCTCGTCGTGGCCTGGGACCTCGTCCTGCTCGCCACCGTCACGGCCCTGTGGGCCGTCCAGGCCCATCCCCACGGCCTCGCCCTCACCGCGGTCGTGCCGGTCCTGCTCGGCCTGGGCGTGCGCCTGCGCACCTGGTCGGCGCTCACAGCGCCACCGGCCCACCCCCTGGAACCCCGCGTCCCCCCAGCCGCCGGCGTCCTCGCCCTCGCCGCCGTGCTCGCCCTCGCACTCCTCAGTCCCCTGTACCGCGACGGGCCCGCACACGCCCTGGAGTGCTCAGGGCTGGCCTCCGCGCCCGGGGGCGGCCAGGTCTGGGACGACGCCGAGGTCCTGGAGGGCGCGCCACCGCCGGACCACCCCGCGCTCGGCGAAGCGCTCTGGCGTTCCGACCGGCAGGAGACCCTCACCGGCGGCCACGGCGGCACCGTCACCATGATCCGGTCCTCGTCCGACGAGGAGGGGCTCGCCGTCCGCGCCGCCGACGACGGCCGGGTCCTGTGGCACGTCGACGCCGACCGGATCGCCTCCGACACGTCCCGGGCCCAGGTCCGCACCGACCGGGTCCACCAGGTCGGCGGCACCGTGGTCGCCGGCTTCCATGGGATCGGGGAGACGGCGATGGGCGAGCCGGAGACCCGCACCGTCGGCTACGACGCCGCGACCGGCCGGATGCAATGGTGCGCGTCCGGCCTGTGGGAGCTCACCACCGACGTCGAGGAGACCGAGCGCTTCGCCGCACGCAGGGACGGTCCGCACTCCTCCTGGTCCCTGTACGAGGCCGCCGACGGCTCCGAGGTCGCCCGCATCTCCGCCGACGGCGACACCGACCAGCCCGACCACGACAACCTGGGGAGCCGCGCGCACATGTCCGGCGGCCGGGTCACGGTCCACACGGTGCAGGGGTTCACCACCTACGACCTCGCCACCGCCGAACCCGTCACCGCCGCGGTCAACCTCACGGACCGCTTCGACCTCCGTCCGGTCCAGGACGTCACCCACGTCGACGACGTCACCGTGGCCTCGTTCGCGGAGTCCGACGACCACGACGGCCCCGAACGCGGCCACGAACGCCATGGCGTCGCCGCCTACGGCCCCGGCGGCGAGTACCTGTGGGACAGCTTCGGCACCGGCCCCTTGGAGGAGGGCGAACCCCTGGTCGGCAGCGGGTTCGGGGCGTGCGACGAGCCGGAAGGGGAGCCGCGCCACCTCGGTTTCGACGGGCACTTCCTCGCCCTGGACGCCCCGGACAACGACCGGAGGGTCGCCGGGGTCCGCGCCACCGACGGCACCGTCACGTGGTTGAGCGGGGACCAGCACGCGTTCGCCCACTGCTCCTGGGAGCAGCGCGTGATCGACGGGAACCTGGTCACCGACACCGGGGACACCGTCGGCGCCGACGGGCCGGTCACCGGTCCCCTGGGCCACCCGGACTCCGCCCAGGACCACATCACGGTGCTCATGTTCGCCGGGAACGGCACCGCCACCGGCCACCCGCCCACCTCGCCCGTGGTCTTCCACGCGCTCCCCTGACACCGCACACACGACGGCGCCCGGCCGAACGTGTCGACCGGGCGCCGTCGCAGGGATCGGGCCATGCGCATCACTTGCGCTTGTTGATCTCCTCGGTGAGCTGCGGGGCGACCGTGTGCAGGTCACCCACGACGCCGAAGTCGGCGAGCTCGAAGATCGGGGCCTCGGGGTCCTTGTTGACCGCGATGATGTTCTTCGCCGTCTGCATGCCCGCGCGGTGCTGGATCGCACCGGAGATGCCCAGGGCGATGTACAGGTTCGGGCTGACCGTCTTACCGGTCTGGCCGACCTGGAACTGGTTCGGGTACCAGCCCGAGTCGACGACGGCGCGGGAGGCACCGACGGCGGCACCGAGGGTGTCGGCCAGCTCCTCCACGACGCCGAACTTGCCCTCGCCGACACCGCGGCCACCGGAGACGACGACCGCGGCCTCGGTGAGCTCGGGGCGCTCGCCCTGCTCCTCGACGACGCGCTCGACGACCTTGGCGCCCTTGGCGGCGTCGGACAGGTCGACCGAGACGGCCTCCTCGGCGGCGGCGCCGGAGGCGGCCTCCGGGACGACCGAGTTCGGGCGGACCGCGACGACCGGGACACCGGCCTTGACGCGGCCGTGCGTGACGGTGGCGCCACCGAAGATGCTGTGCTCGGTGACGACCTCGGCGGTGACGTCGACGACGTCGGTCAGCACACCGGAGCCGAGCTTCACGGCGGTGCGGCCGGCGATCTCCTTGTTCGCGGCGGTCGCCGAGACGAGGACCGCGGCAGCACCCTTGTCCTGCGCGAGCTTGGCGAGCAGCTCGGCGGTCGGGGCGACGACGTAGTCGTTCAGCTCGGCCGGGGCCGTGTAGACCTTCTCGGCACCGAACTCGGCCAGCGCGGCCTTGCCGTTCTCTGCACCGTCGCCGACCCAGACCGCGGAGGGCTCGCCGATGCGGCGGGCCGCGGTGAGCAGCTCCGTGGTGACCTTCTTGACCTCTCCGTCGACGTGGTCGACGAGGACGAGGACCTCAGCCATAATCCTTGAACCCTTACCTTTCGTCTCTCGCCTGACCTACACGAACTTCTTCTCGGCGAGGAAGTCGGCGGCCTTGGTGCCGCCGTCGCCCTCGTCCTTGACGATCGTGCCCGCGGCGCGCGGCGGCGCGGCGGCGAAGTCCACGGTCTCGGTGGTGGCGTTGGCCAGCCCGATCTTGTCGGCCTCGATACCGACGTCCGCGGCGCTCTTCTCGTCCACAGGCTTCTTCTTGGCCTGCATGATGAGCTTGAAGGAGGGGTAGCGCGGCTCGTTGATCTTCTCCACGACGGAGACGACGGCCGGCAGCTGCGCCTCGACGACGTCGTGGCCGTAGTCGGTCTGACGCTGCACCTTGATGGCGCTGCCGTCGATGTCGACCTTGCCCGCGAGCGTGAGCTGGGGGACGCCGAGGTACTCGGAGAGCGCGGCACCGACGACGCCGGTGCGGGCGTCGGTGGACTCGGAGCCGAGGACGACGACGTCGTACTCGATGCTGCCCAGGGCCTTGGAGATGGCGTAGGCGGTCTGCAGGGCGTCGGAGCCGTGCAGCGCGTCGTCCTTGAGCCAGACGGCCTTGTCCGCGCCCATGGAGAGGGCCTTGCGGATGGACTCCTTGGCCTTGTCCGGGCCCATCGTCAGCACGGTGACCTCGCCGCCGTGCTTCTCCTTGAGCAGGAGCGCCTCTTCGACGGCGTACTCGTCCAGCTCGTTGATGACACCGTCGGACGCTGCGCGGTCGAGCGTGTTGTCCTCGGCGTTCAGCTTCCGCTCGGTCGCCGTGTCCGGGACCTGCTTGACCAATACGACAATATTCATGGCCGGTGGCCGACCTCCCTGCACTCCCATGATCCGCCGTCCGGCGGACGGGCGCTGGCGCGCCCCGTATGCCAACAATGCCGAATGCCGTTCGGCCATCCGACGGCGGGTCCGGTATTCACGTCAATGCCGGTCCCGCGGTGTGCTCTACCCAGATGTTACTGGCTAGTAGCCAGGAGGCCAAGCCATGGCCCCCGCTCGTACTTAGGAAACCCTAACCAGGGTGGCTCCACAGGATGCCAGAGTGCCGGCGCCGCCCGGACGTCCAGCCCCCTGGAACCGGGATCCACCCGGCCCCGCTGCGTCCACACTAGGGGCTCTCGTTCCGGCCGCATCGGTGCATCGACCTGCCGCGATCCCGCCGATCGCCCCCGTGCACGACGAAGGCCCGGCCGGACACGTGGTCCGACCGGGCCGCACACCCTCGTCCGGGTCAGGAGAACCAGTCGGACGGGCCGCCGAAGGGCACCCAGTCGGGCGCCGAACCCAGGCCCATCGACAGGATCAGCATCGTGAGCAGGCAGATGCCCACGACCACCCCGATGTACAGGTAGATGCTGTGGAACCGCACCCGCTCCACCAGCCACACGGCCTGGTGCCGGGCCTCGCGGCCGCTCGGCATGATGTAACCGAGCAGCACCATGACGAAGATCGCGAAACCGCCGGTGTAGTTCGCGCCCTCACCGCCGGTGTCGACGAAGACCGAGTAGACCATGCCGACGAGGATCCCGCCGATCAGGTAGACCGCGCCGAACCCGATCGTGCGCACCAGCATCCGGCCGAGCGCCCACGGGAAGCTCAGCACCACCATCATCGTGTCGGAGTTGCTCGGCCCCCGCCGCTGCAGGCGCCGCGCGTGCTCGGCCTTGACCGTGTCCAGCGCGGACAGGCCGGCGATGACCAGCACACCCAGCAGCAGACCGAACCACGGGAACCACAGGGCCACACCCGCGAGCATGAACATGACCGGCACGAGCACCAGCGGGTGCATCCGCCAGGCCTCGTACTCGTCGTCGTCCTCGTCGTCGTAGTACTCGTCGTACTCGTCGGCCTCGGTGCCATCACCGCGGAAGTAGTCGCCGAACCGGTCGTTGCTGCCCTTGCGGAAGCGCCCCAGCAGTCCGCTGTTGCCCTCCTGGAAGTCCTCCTCGTCGAACTCCTGCGTCTGGTGCGGGCGCTCCTGCCCCACCGGGGTGAGGATGTCGCGGAACTCCTCCGGGCGCAGCGTCGAGTTGAAGAACTGCGTCTGGGGGACGTCGTTGCCCGGCGCCTGCGGCGGTGCCTGGGGCTGCCCCTGCTGCGGGTCGACCATCGTGCCCTGCGGGTCGCC
Organism: Nocardiopsis coralli; assembly: GCF_014892575.1. Classification (GTDB taxonomy): domain Bacteria; phylum Actinomycetota; class Actinomycetes; order Streptosporangiales; family Streptosporangiaceae; genus Nocardiopsis; species Nocardiopsis coralli. Next base: position 98,188 of record NZ_JADBGI010000012.1, read on the forward strand.
GCCCGTGTCCGGGATCTGGCCCGGGTCCACGCGCATGGTGCCCTGCGGGCCGCTCTCCTGCGGGGCCTGCGACGGGTCGATGCGCATCGTGCCCTGCGGGTCCTCCTGCTGGGCGCCCTGCGGCGAGATGCGCTCGGTGCCCTGGCCGCCGCGCAGGTCGTCGGTGGACTCCGGGTCGGAACCCCATCCGCCCGAGGCGGCCTCGTGCAGGTCGTCCGTGGATTCCGGGTCCGAGCCCCAGCCCCCGGCGTTCCACCCGCCCTGAGCGGCCTTGTTGAGGTCGTCGGTGGACTCGTCGTCGCCGTTCAGCCCGCCCGAGGCGGTCTGGTGCGCCTCGCCCGGGGGCTCCTGGGGCACACCCCAACCGCCCGTGGCGGGCCGATGCGACTGCTGCGCGCCGCTGCCCCATCCGGCGGAGGCGGCGTGCGAGGACTGCGGGGCGGACGGCGACGCCCAGGCGCTGTGGGTCGGGTTGGCGCCGCTGCTGGTGTGCGGCGGGCCCCAGCCCTGGCTCCCGCCGAGCTGGTTGGCCAGGTAGGCCCCGGCCGCGCCCCCGGCGACCGCACCGCCCGCGGCTGCCGCGGCAGCACCGCCACCACCGCCACCGGAGGCCGGCGGTTCCTGCTGCTGTCCCTGCACCGTGTGGTTTCCGGTCACGCCGGTGGGGCGGCCCGGGTCCTCGGTCCAGGGCAGGTCGAGGTTGAGCCGGCTCGTCTCCTCGACCAGCTGGGCCGCGGTCGGCCGGTTGCGCATCTCCCGGGACACGGCACGGGTCACGATCGGACGCAGCGCCTCGTGCATGCCGTCCATATCGATCTCGCCGTTGAGGATGCGGAAGAAGATGACCTCGAACGAACCCGCGCCGTAGGGCGGGCGCCCGGTCGAGGCGAAGGCCACGGTGCCGCCCCAGGCGTGAACGTCGGTGGCCGAGCCCAGGTCGGTGCCCTCGATGACCTCCGGCGACAGGTAACTGGGCGTGCCCACGAACGTCCCGGTCTGCGTCAGCTTGGCGCCGTCGACCGCGTGGGCGATACCGAAGTCGATGACGATCGGCTCGCCGTTGGAGATGATGACGTTGCCCGGCTTGAGGTCGCGGTGGATCACGTCGACGGCGTGGATGTCCTTGATCGCCCGGGCCATGCCGGTCACGAAGCGGGTCAGCGCACGTCCGCGCAGCGGACCGTGGTCCGTCACCGTCGAGTCCAGGGTCGGACCGGGGATGTACTCGGTGACCACCCAGGGGAGCTCGGCCTGGGTGTCCGCGTCGATCACCTCGGCCACGTTCGGGCTGTGCACGCGGCGCATCGTCTCGACCTCGCGCGCGAGTCTGGCGCGCGCGATCTGGTCGCCGGCCACCTCGGGCTTGAGGACCTTCACGGCCACGAACTGGTTGGTCCGGGGATCCTCGGCCTGGTACACCACACCCATACCGCCCGCCCCGATGCGGCGGCGGATGGTGTAGTGGCCGATGCGCTCCGGCAGCTCCTCGCCCGTGGGGAAACCTGCCGACATTGACATCGAGAACTCATCCCCTCAAAAGACCGCATACCACCACGTCCAGCTTATCGGCCGGGGGATGGGTCCAACATTGGCTTCGTGTGGCCCGTCTTGTGCCCGCATGACTCGTTGTGTGCGCCGCCGGGGGTTCGGGGGTCCGGGCGGCCCGTCCGCGTGGGCTGACCACCACGAGTATGACGGAAAAAACGGCGTGGCGGTTCCCCCCGACGGTACCGCGCGGGCGGCCCCGCGAAGAGACCGGAGGCGGAGGAGGGGGTGCCGTTGTCCGCTTGCGGCCAACGGCACCCCCTCTTACGTGCACCTTCGGGTCAGCGGCCCTCGAACTGCGCCTTTCCGGGGCCCTGTTCGACAAAACTGCGCATCCCGGTCTTCTGGTCCTCGGTGGCGAAGAGAGAGGCGAACTGCACCCTCTCGACCTCGAGCCCCGTGGCCAGGTCGGTCTCCAGTCCCCGGTCGACGGACTCCTTCGCGGCGGCCAGGGCCACGGCCGGCCCCTGCGCGAGCGGGGCGACCTTGGCGACGGCGGCGGCGTAGACCTCCTCGTCGGCCACGACCTCGTCGACCAGCCCGATCTCGCGGGCCTCGTCGGCGCGCACGTGGCGTCCGGTGAAGATCAGGTCCTTGGCGCGGGCCGGGCCGATGAGGCGCGGCAGGCGCTGGGTGCCGCCGGCGCCGGGGATGACTCCGAGCTGGATCTCGGGCACACCCAGCTTGGCCTTGGTCCCCACGACCCGGAAGTCGGCGGCCAGCGCCAGCTCCAGGCCGCCGCCGAGCGCGAAGCCGGTCACCGCGGCCACGACGGGCTTGGGGATGCGCTCCACGGCGTTGAGGGCCTCCTGCAGGTCGCGGGAGTACTCGCGCATCTGCACAGCGCTGTTGTCGACCATCTCCTTGATGTCGGCGCCCGCGACGAAGACGCGCTCGCCCCCGTACACGACCACGGCCCGCACCGCGTCGTCGGCCGCCACCCGGCGGGCCGCCTCGGCGATCTCCGCGGTCAGCACGGCGTTGAGCGCGTTGACCTTGGGGCGGTCCAGCCGGATCACGGCCACACCGGTGTGATCGGGGTCGGTCTCCACACGCACGAACTCGGCCACTGGTCCTCCACCTGCTTCACTCGATCGTTTCGTTTCCCGGTCTACCTATCACCCGGGTCAGGTCCAGAGCAGGACCAGGGTGCCCGCGCTGTGGGAGATGGCGTAGGCCGCGGCGAGCAGGGCGGGGGCGGCGGCCACGAGCAGGGTGTCCCCGCGACCCCACCGGCTGACGCGGGCGCGGGTGCGCGGGCCGGTGCCGAAGGCGCGCGCGTCCATGGCGGTGGCCAGCAGCGTTCCGGTACGGATGGAGCGCACGAGCAGCGAGAACAGGCGGCCGAAGAACAGCGCCACGGCCCGGATCGGGTTGCCCCCGGCGGAGATGCCGCGGGCCCGGCGGGCGAGGGTGATGGTCCGCCACTGGTCGGCCAGCAGCGGCACCAGGCGCAGGGCCGCGAGGATCCCCATGGCGGGGCGTTCGGGCATCCTGAGGCGCTGCACGAGCCCGTCGGCCAGGTCGGTGGGGTCGCTGCTCACGGCGGCGAGCAGCCCGGGCAGGGCGATGGCGAGCACACGTACCGCCGCGCCGAGGGCGCCGTCGGCCCCCTGGTCGCCGTAGAGGAGGTTGACCACCAGGGTCGATCCGCCCATGAGCAGGAACGGCACCCCGAGCACGAGCAGGGTGTGCCGGTCCACGCCGCTGACCGGGACCACGGCCAGCACCACGGCGAGCACGACCGCGCCGGTGACGGGGTCGGCGGCCGGGACCAGCCCGAGGGCGAGCACCAGTGCGGCCAGGAGCTTGGCGGCGGGGTTGAAGCGTGTCAGCAGGTGGCGGGCCCCGGCGTCCTCGGGCACGTCCAGGGTGAGGGTGTCGCCGCGGTGGGCGTTCACGCGGTCCTCCCCTCGTCCACGCGCACGCCGCCCCCGCCGACCCGGATCCGGGTGTCGGTGAGGTGGCGTTGCAGGAGCAGGTCGTGGGTGGCCATGACCACCGCGCTGCCTCCGGAGCGCAGGGCGGCGAGCAGGTCGACCAGTTCGCTCCAGGTGCGGGTGTCCTGGCCGAAGGTGGGTTCGTCCAGGGCCAGCACGGCGGGGGCACGGGACGGCCCGGAACCCAGCGCGGTGGCGACCGACAGCCGCCGCTTCTCCCCTCCGGAGAGGGTGTAGGGGTGCACGTCGGCGAGGGTGTCCAGGCGCAGGCGTTGCAGGAGCTCGTCGACCCGGGCCTCCGCCTCGGCGGCGGGCAGGCCTGCGCGCAGCGGTCCGAACCGGAGTTCCTCACGCACACTGGCGGTGACGAACTGGTCCTCGGCGTGCTGGAACACGGTGCCCACGTGGCGGGCCAGACGCTGTGCGGGCCACCGGGCCAGGGGACGGCGGTCCGCCTCGGCCAGGGCCCCGCGCGGGACGACGGCGCCGCGGTGGGGGCGGTCGAGCCCGGCGAGCAGGGTCAGCAGGGTGGACTTGCCCGACCCGTTGGCGCCGACCAGGGCGGTGGCGGTGCCCGCGCGGACCTCGGCGTGCACACCCTCGAGCACGGTCCTGCGCCGGCCGCCGCGGGCGCCGAGCTGCACGGGCGTGCGCGCGCTCAGGCCCTCCGCCGCCAGGACCGGGGCGCCGCCCGGTGCCGGGTCGACGTGCGGCGCGGGTTCGTGCCCGGGCACCCAGACCCCGCGTTCGGCCAGTTCGGAGCCGTGCCGGGCGAAGACCTCACCGGGCGGTCCGTCGGCGGTGACCCCTCCCCCGGGTTCGAGCACGACCACCCGGTCGACCAGGTCGACGACCTCGGCGACACGGTGCTCGACCAGGACCAGGGTCGCCTCGGTCTCGGCGAGCAGGTTCCGCAGGACCCCGCGCACGAGGGCGGCGCCGTCCGGGTCGAGGTTGGCCGTCGGTTCGTCCAGGAGCAGGAGCCGGGGCCGCATCGCCAGCGCCCCGGCCACGACGAGGCGCTGTTTCTCCCCGCCGGAGAGCGCACCGGTGGAGTGCCGGGGGCCGTAGGGGAACCCGACCGCGTCGAGGGCGTGGGCCACGCGCGGCCAGATGCGGGCGGGCTCGACGCCGAGGTTCTCCAGCCCGAAGGCCACGTCGTCGCCTGCGCGCGCCATGACCAGCTGGGACTCGGGGTCCTGGCTGACCAGCCCCACGAGCCCGCGGCCGCGGTCGGCGGGACGGCCGTCGACGAGCAGGGTGCCCTCCTGTTCCCCGCTGATGGCCCCGTCCGGTCCGGTGAGCCCGGCCAGGGAGTGCAGCAGGGTGGACTTGCCCGCGCCGGACGCCCCGAGCAGCAGGACCCGCTCCCCCGAACGGATGTCCAGGTCCAGACCGCGCAGGGCGTGCGCGCTGCGCCCTGCGTGGCGCCATCCCCAGCCGGACAGGCGCACGTCGGCCACGGTCAGTCCCTCGCCGACGCGAAGGGGGTGAGCGCGCCGGAACGGGCCAGCGCTGTGGTCAGCACGCGCGCGCCCACGCCGGCCAGGACCGCTGAGCTGAGCACCACGAGCCCCCCGTAGACCAGGTGGTGGCTCATCGGCCAGGCCACGTGGTACATCACCGCGTCCTGCACCGCGGGGGACAGACCGGCCGCGGCGCCGGCGAGCACGGCGATGCCCATCGTCCAGCGGCGGTACCGGGTCGCCAGGAAGACCAGCTCGGGCAGCAGGCCCTGCACCAGGCCCTGGACCAGCACCATGACGCCCCACTGGGTGCCGAGCACCATGGAGACGGCGGCGGCCGCGAGGGAGGTCAGGACCGCGGCGCCGGGTTTGCGGATGATCAGGCCGCCCAGCACGCCCGCGAGCAGCCAGACGCCGTAGACCACGGCCTGGGCCGGCGGGAAGACGGCGAAGAGCGGTGCGGTGGCCGACCAGACCAGGCCCCAGAGCCAGAAGACCACGCCCATGGCGACGCCGATGACGGCGGCCACGACGATGTCGACGGTGCGCCAGGACCGGGCCAGGGCGAGGAGGCCGGGGCGCTGCCCGGTACGGCTGTCGGTGTCCATGCGGTTCCTCTCGTCGGTGTCGACGAGGGGCGGCCGTGAAACCACGGCCGAGAGCGTTCCCGGAACGTGCGGGAACGGGTCCCACGACTTCCTTCGCCGGCATGACCCGGATCAGGTGTGTAAGGGTCTGCGGCCGCTCGGCCGCACTCTCAGCGCTCGCGCGCTCCCCTGTCGGTTCCTCCCATTATGCGCCACTCCCCGCGCCCCGGCGAGCCCTCACCCCACGGTGTCCACTCGGGCTCCGCCCTCGCACCGCGAGGCGGTGCGCCCGGCCGGGAGGGGTCCCCTCGCCGCACACGACATCACGCGCCCGGCGACCGAGCCGCCGGGCATGGTCCGGCAGACCGAAGGCCACGCGCCGGCAGCGTGCCGGACACGGACCCGCGGAGCGGGTCCCGGTACGGCGAATCGGACACCCCGACCAACGCGTGTGCCGGGCGCACACGGCGGAAGGGGCGCCCCTGCTCCGGGGCGCCCCTTCCGTCACGGGTCGGGTCAGTCGTCGTCGCCGTCGTCGCTGTCGTCGGAGGAGTTCGACGGCTCCGAGGTCGGGTTGCCGAACTTGCTCGGCGGACCGGGGAACCCGTCGTCGGGGGTCACCTCCGACGCCTCGCGCATGGTCTCCTGCCAGATCGGCCCCGGGATGTCACCGCCGTAGACCACCCCGAAGGTGCGGCCCCCGATGTTCACGCCCTGCAGCGGGTACTGCTCGCCGCCGCGCACGTCGCCCACGACCACCGCCGACGACATGTGCCGCGTGTACCCGGCAAACCAGGCGTAGGCGGCGTTGTCGGTCGTCCCGGTCTTGCCGGCCGCGTTGGCCCCGATGTCCAGACCGTTGGCGGTCCCGCCGTTGAAGGTCTGCTGCAGCAGGTGGTTGACCCCGTCGGCGACGTCGCTGCTGATCGCGTTCTGCTCGCACTGGCTGTCGACCTCGATGCGCTCACCCCCGTTGTCGGGGTCGCCCACGGTGATCTCGCGGACCGGGGTGGGCTCGCACAGGGTCCCGCGGGAGGCGAAGACGGCGTAGGAGTTGGCCACGGTCATCGGGGACACCTCCTGGTCGCCGAGCGTGAAGGAGCTCCACACCCCCATGTCCTGGCCGTCGGCGCGGTGCACCCCGAGCTTCTCGGCCATCTCGGAGGTCTCACAGAGCCCGACCCGGCGCTGCAGCTGCGCGAAGTAGGTGTTCACCGAACCCTTGGTCGCGCTGATCATGTTGTGGTCGCCCTCGTCGCTCTCCCCGGCGTTGCTCACGCTCCAGGACGACATCCGGCCCCCTTCGCAGTTGGACAGGCCGCCCACCGAGACGCTCTTGGGCGAGTCGAAGCTGGTGCCGAACCCGAGGCCGTCCTCCAGCGCCGCGGCGAGTGTGTAGGACTTGAACGTCGACCCGGCCTGGAACCCGCCGGATCCGCCCTGGTCCTGGTCGACGGCGAGGTTGATCGAGGTCGTCCCTGCCTCCTCGTCGTCGAACCCGTACCGCAGGTTCTGAGCCAGGGCCCGGATCTGTCCGGTCCCGGGGTGCACGACGGCCTGCGCGGCGAACTTCGTGGAGTCGTCGGGCGGGACGTGGCGGTCGACGGCCTGCTGCGCGGCGTCCTGGGTGCGGCGGCTCATCCCCGTCTCCACGACGAGGCCGCCCTGCCCGATGAGTTCGCTGCGTTCCTGGCTGGTGCTGCCGAGCACGTCGGTGGTGGCCAGCCAGTCCATGACGTACTGGCAGTAGTGCGGGTGATCGCTCTCGGCGCAGCTGCCCGCACGCGGGGTGTGGTCGATGCCGAGGTCGCCGCCGCGGTACTCCTCGGCTTCCTCGGCGTCGAGGTGCCCGGTCTCGACCATGCGGTCCAGGACGACGTCGCGCCGGTCCTCTGCGGCCTCGGGGTTCTCCAGAGGGTCGTAGTAGGTGGGGCTGCGCACGATCCCCACGATGGTGGCGGCCTGCCCGGGGTCGAGCTCCTCCGCGGTGGTGGAGAAGTAGCGCTTGGCGGCGACCTCGATGCCGTGGGCACCCGCGCCGAAGTAGGCGAGGTTGAGGTATCCCTGCAGGATCTCGTCCTTGCTCAGGCGGTCCTCGAGCTCGACGGCCTGGCGCAGCTCCACGATCTTGCGGGTGATGTTGCGGGCGCTGGCGCGTTCCAGCTCCTCCTCGGTTTCGGCCTGTTCCATCAGCAGGTTCTTGACGTACTGCTGCGTGATGGTCGAGCCGCCCTGGGTGTCACCCTGCGCGGTGCGGACCGCTGCACGGAGCAGGCCGCGCAGGTCCAGACCGCTGTGTTCGTAGAAGCGGTCGTCCTCGATCGCCATGAGCGCGGCCGGCACGTACGGGCTGATCTCGTCGAGCGGGACGTTCTCGCGCTCGCGTTCGGCGACCTCGCCGAAGGGCTCGCCGTTGGTGTCGGTGAGCACGATGCGCTCGGAGAGGCGGGGGACCTCGAGGTCGTGCGGCATGTCCATGAAGGTGGCCGCGGCATCGCGTCCGACCAACCCGAGACCGCCCACCCACGGCATGAGCAGTGCGGCGCTCAGGATCCCTGCCAGGGCTCCGAGCCCCGCCAGCCGCAGGGTCTTCCTGCCCGTCTCGGTGTCGACTCTCTCGCGCAGCGTGCGCTGGTCGTCCGACTCCTTCACGTCGCCCCCTACGAGGTGTGCGACCCGCCCCGTGTGTTCGACAGGGCAGGCACTGCCGTACACCAGAGTTCCAGGAGCAACGCGAGAACAGAACGGTCATTTCGGGCGCGTCAGTGAAAATCTTTCCCAACCCGCAGCAAAGGCCACGGGCACATCATCAGGAACTCGGACATTGATTCCAGGTGAAACAACTGCGACACCGAGGGATGTCCGGAATTCGGGGCGACAACACAAGGCAGCATTCGGTCAGCCCTACCCATCAGGACGCGACCGCCAACACGAACACGGAGCTTTCCGACTTTCCTCCACAGGCAACCAGAAAACCACCGGGGAGACACCTGGATCTGCTGCACACTTATGCCCGGTTTGCGAGGTTTACCCAGGTGAAACCGTGCAAATACCAGGTTCACAGGCGACCTCCCAGTGTGATGAAGATCACAGAAATTATCCGGCCCCGATGCTCCGCCAAAGGGCGCGGGAGGGCCGACGATAGACAGCGGCGGGCACCGAAGTCGCAATCCGGACAGCCCCAGATGCGCCCCGTCAGCCACCCCGCTCCGCTTTCGCATTCACCCGAAGCTTTTCCGCTTTCCGGAACCCAAAGCGCATCAAGAAAACGCCCGAACCATGACAATTACGGTGTAGCCAGTGATCGGACGCCTGCCCATCCTCGACCTGTTCCCGACCAACGACCTGGGCCCGGTGAAAGCAGTTCCCGGAGAACGATTCACCGTGGGCGCCACCGTCATCCGCGAGGGGCACGACTCCCTCGCCGCGGGCGTGGCCCTGTACTCCCCCGAGGGCCGACGCCATTCCCTCGTCCGTATGCGCGAGACCCATCCCGGGACCGACCGGTTCGAGGCCGAGATCAGCCTCCCGAGCGAGGGGAAATGGTCCTTCGCCGTCGAGTCCTGGCACGACCCCTTCCTCACTTGGCGCCACGCCGCGGAGATCAAGGTCCCCCTCGGCCAGGACACCGAGCTCGTCCTGGAAGAAGGGGCCCGCCTGCTCGCCCGCGCCGGACGCCGTGTTCCCCGCGACCCCGCCCTGAACCGCGCGGCGAAGGCGCTGCGCGACACCTCCCTCACCCCGGCCGAACGCCTCGCCGCCGGCCTCGACCAGCACGTCGTCGCGGCCATGGAACGCTCACCCGTGCGCGAGCTCGTGACCCGCTCGCGCAAGGTGCGCGTGGCTGTGCACCGCGAGCGTGCCCTCTTCGGTTCCTGGTACGAGTTCTTCCCCCGTTCCGAGGGCGCCCAGGTCGACACCGTGCCCGGCCAGGAACGCTCGGGCACCTTCGCCACGGCCGCCAAGCGCCTCCCCGCCGTCGCCGACATGGGCTTCGACGTGGTCTACCTACCCCCGATCCACCCCGTCGGGGTCAGCAACCGCAAGGGCCCCAACAACACCCTCACCGTGGGACCGGGCGACCCCGGTTCGGTGTGGGCGATCGGGTCCGAGGAGGGAGGCCACGACGCCGTCCACCCCGACCTGGGCACGATCGCCGACTTCGACGCCTTCGTGGCCGAGGCCCGTGAGCACGGCCTCGAGATCGCCCTCGACCTCGCCCTCCAGTGCTCCCCCGATCACCCCTGGGTGGCCGAGCACCCGGAGTGGTTCGTCCAGCGCGCCGACGGTTCCATCGCCTACGCCGAGAACCCGCCCAAGAAGTACCAGGACATCTACCCGCTGTGCTTCGACCGGGACTTCGAGGGCCTGTACGCGGAGATCCTGCGTGTGGTGCGGCACTGGATGTCGCACGGGGTGCGCATCTTCCGCGTCGACAACCCCCACACCAAGCCGGTCGTGTTCTGGGAGCGCCTGCTCGCCGACGTGGCCGCCACCGACCCCGACGTGCTGTTCCTGGCCGAGGCCTTCACCCGGCCCGCGATGATGCGCACGCTCGGCAAGGTCGGGTTCCACCAGTCCTACACCTACTTCACCTGGCGCAACAGCAAGGACGAGCTCACCGACTACCTCACCGAGCTCAGCCGGGAGAGCGCCCACCACCTGCGCCCCAACCTGTTCACCAACACACCCGACATCCTCCACTCCTATCTCCAGCACGGGGGCCGGCCCGCCTTCGAGGCACGGGCCGTCATCGCCGCGCTGGCCTCGCCCACCTGGGGCGTCTACTCGGGGTTCGAGCTGTGCGAGAACACCCCGGTGCGCCCCGGCAGCGAGGAGTACCTCGACTCGGAGAAGTACCAGTACCGGCCCCGGGACTGGGCAGCCGCCGAGGCCTCCGGGGAGACCATCGCGCCCCTCCTGACCGCACTCAACCGGCTCCGTCGTGAGCACCCGGCCCTCCGGGAGCTGCGCAACCTGCGTTTCCACCACGTGGACCGACCCGAGCTCATCTGTTTCTCCAAGCACAGGCCCGGTGTCGGGCCGGAAGACCCCGACGACGTCGTCATCGCCGTCGTCAACCTCGACCCGCACCACGCCCGCGAGGCGACGGTGCAGCTGGATCTGCCGTCCATCGGCCGCGACTGGGAGGAGGAGATCGAGGTGACCGACGAGCTGACCGGCCGTGCCTTCACATGGCGAGCGCACAACTACGTGCGGCTCGACCCGGCGACCGGGCCCGCTCACGTGTTCACCACCACCGGCAGATGAGGCCACCCGGGGCGGGCCGAACGGCAAGGGCCCGCACACCCCGGGAGACGCCCGTTGATCCGACGTCGAACATTTTGGTGGGGAGCAGTAGATGAGCAAAGACGCGCCCGGACCCGGCGACCACGCCGAACACGGTCCCCTGGCCCCGGCGACCGGGGCCGCCACCGGCCCGCTGATGTCGTCCGGTGGTTCCAGCGATCCCTACTGGTACAAACACGCCGTCTTCTACGAGGTGCTCGCCCGGGGGTTCTTCGACTCCAACGGCGACGGCACCGGAGACCTGGCCGGTCTCACCCGGAAGCTCGACTACCTCGAGTGGCTGGGGATCGATTGCGTCTGGCTGCTGCCGATGTACGAGTCGCCGCTCAAGGACGGCGGCTACGACATCTCCGACTACTTCAAGATCCTCCCGGAGTTCGGCCGCACCTCCGACTTCGTGGAGCTGCTCGACGAGGCGCACCGCCGCGGCATCCGGGTCATCACGGACCTGGTCATGAACCACACCAGCGACCAGCACCCGTGGTTCAAGGCCTCACGTGAGGACCCCGAGGGCCCCTACGGCGACTTCTACGTCTGGTCGGACACACCCGACCGCTACGAAGAGGCCCGGATCATCTTCGTGGACACCGAGACGTCCAACTGGACCTGGGACGAACAGCGCGGGCAGTACTACTGGCACCGGTTCTTCTCCCACCAGCCCGACCTGAACTTCGAGAACCCGAAGGTGCAGGAGGCGATCCTGGGGGTCCTGCGCTACTGGCTGGACCTGGGCATCGACGGGTTCCGGCTCGACGCGGTGCCCTACCTGTACGAGCGCGAGGGCACCAACTGCGAGAACCTCAAGGAGACGCACGAGTTCCTCAAGCGGGTGCGCTCCGAGGTCGACCGCCTCTACCCGGACCGTGTGCTGCTGAGCGAGGCCAACCAGTGGCCGTCCGACGTCGTCGACTACTTCGGCGACCACGAGAGCGGCGGCGACGAGTGCCACATGAACTTCCACTTCCCGCTGATGCCGCGGATGTTCATGGCGGTGCGCCAGGAGCAGCGGTTCCCGATCTCGGAGATCCTCGCCCAGACCCCGGAGATCCCGGAGAACTGCCAGTGGGCGATCTTCCTGCGCAACCACGACGAGCTGACCCTCGAGATGGTCACCGACGAGGAACGCGACTACATGTACGCGGAGTACGCCAAGGAACCCCGCATGCGCGCGAACGTGGGGATCCGCCGGCGCCTGGCTCCGCTGCTGGACAACGACCGCGACCAGATCGAGCTCTTCCACGCCCTGCTGCTGTCGCTGCCGGGTTCGCCGATGCTCTACTACGGCGACGAGATCGGCATGGGCGACAACATCTGGCTGGGCGACCGCGACGCGGTGCGCACGCCGATGCAGTGGAGCTCGGACCGCAACGCCGGGTTCTCCAAGGGCGACCCGGGACGCCTGTACCTTCCGCTGATCCTGGACCCGGTCTACGGGTACCAGGCGGTCAACGTCGAGGCGCAGGTCGACAACCCGGGCTCGTTGCTGAACTGGACACGGCGGATGATCCAGATCCGCAAACGCCACCCGGTCTTCGGTACGGGTGCCTACACCGAACTCGACGCGACCAACCCGAGCGTGCTGGCCTTCCTCCGTGAGGACGGCGACGACCGGATGCTCTGCGTGAACAACCTGTCCAAGTACCCGCAGCCCGTCGAGCTCGACCTGTCCCGGCACGCCGGGGTGAGCCCGGTCGAGTGTGTGGGCGGGGTGCGTTTCCCCGAGATCGGACAGCTGCCGTACCTGCTGACCCTGCCTGGCCACGGGTTCTACTGGTTCCAGCTGCCGCCCCTCGTGCCGGAGGACACCACGCGGGCCGAGGCCGGTGACCTGCCCAGTTACGGGCTCCCGGCGGCGGGGATCAGCGCGCACAGTACCCAGGGAAGCGGGCCGATCTGACATGTCCGAACTCGAAGAACTCCTGGCGGTCTGGCTGCCCCGGCAGCGGTGGTTCTCCGGAAAGGGGATCCCGATCCGGCGGCTGCGTATCCTGAGCCGTCACCGTCTGTTGTCGGCCGGTGACGAGGGCCCCGACCTGAACCTGCTGGTCGTGGAGGCGGGCCAACGCGGCACGTACTCCCGGTACCAGGTCATGCTGGGCTCTCGTCCGCCGCGTGCGCTGCCCGCCGACCTGGCCCGCACCGCCATCGGTGTGTGCCAGGTCTTCGGCGGCCGGGCTCAGGTGGTCTACGACGCCGCCCACGACGAGCAGCTCACCCGGCTCCTGCTGGAACGCTTCGCCGCACCCACGAGCGAGGGCCGCTCCGAGGTGCGGTTCCGTACCGTGCCGGGCGCGCGGGTGCACACGGGGGCGCCGGGGCGCCTGCTGACGGGGGAACAGTCGAACACCTCGCTGGTCTTCGGGCGCGAGCACGTGCTCAAGACCTTCCGACGGCTGTGGCCCGGGCCCAACCCGGACCTGGAGCTCAACACGGCGCTGTCGGGCTCGCCCTACGTGGCCGAGCCGTGCGGGTGGATCGAGGCGGACCTACCGGGTTCGCCGACCCCGACGACGCTGGCGATGCTGCAGACCTTCGTGCCCGACGCGACCGACGGCTGGGTGCTGGCGACCGAGAACGTGCGGTCGCTGCTGCAGGGGTCCTCGCCGGAGCGGGAGTCCTCCTTCGCCGAGGAGGCGGCCCTGCTCGGGCGCACGACCGCGGAGGCCCACCGGGCGTTGTCCCAGGCGCTGCCCACCGACGTGCTCTCGCCGGGGGAGATCTCCGACCTGGCCGACGCGATGATCGAACGCCTGGCGATGGCGACCGCGGAGGTCCCGGAGCTGGCCGAGCACGCCCCGAGGGTGATGTCGGCCTACTCCGACTTCTCCCGCGTGGACGAGCCGCTGCCGACCCAGCGGGTGCACGGCGACTACCACCTGGGCCAGGTCATCCGCCCGGAGCAGGGGTGGGTGCTGCTCGACTTCGAGGGCGAGCCCACGATGCCGGTGCAGGACCGCCGGAGCCTGTCGACGCCGCTGCGGGACGTGGCCGGGATGCTGCGCTCCTTCGACTACGCCGCGGGTTACCTGCTCATCGGCCACCCGGGCGAGCCGGACCTGGAGTGCTCGGCCCGCGCGTGGGCGCAGCACAACCGGGAGGCGTTCTGCCGCGGTTACGCCGACGGCGGCGGGATCGACCCGGAGAAGCACCTGACGGCTCTGCGGGCCTTCGAGTTCGACAAGGCGGTCTACGAGGTGCTCTACGAGGCGCGGAACCGGCCGAACTGGCTACGGGTCCCGCTGGACTCGATCGCCTCGGCGGTCGCGCCCTCGTTGCCGGGCTGACCCGGTGTGCGGTCACGGTCGCCGTGCGCGGCCGTGACCGCACCGCTCCCCGTTCCCCGCTCCCCCGGATCCGCCCTCACGCAGGACCCCGCTCGAGCCGCTCGTCCCTCGCCCCCGTTCGACGTCCCCCCGATCACGACCACCGTCCACGACCACGACACACACGGAGCCGAGTTGTCCCCGTCCAGCGAAGAACAGCGACCGCGCGAGCGCACCGCGACACCCGCGCCGAAGGCCGCCTCCACGAAGAAGAGCACCGCCGACAAGAAGCCGTCCGCGACGGCGAAGAAGGCGCCCGCCCCGAAAAAGGCCGGCACCGCCAAGGGCGCGACCGCGAAGGGCGCTGCTGCCAAGGGCGCGGCCGCGAAGACCTCCGGCCCCGGGACGAAGGCGTCCGCCGCCCGCACCCGGCGCCCGTCCGGCCCCGCCGCCGAGCTCCTGGCCGAGATCGACCGTGTCGTCGACGGCCACCACCACGACCCGCACAGTGTGCTGGGCGTGCACACCGAGGGCCGCTCCACGGTCGTGCGGGCCCTGCGTCCGGGCGCCCTCGAGGTGCACGCGGTCCTCGGCGACGGCACGCGGGTGGAACTGGCCCACCTGCACCGGGGGGTCTTCGCAGGCAAGGCCGCGAAGAAGGCCCTGGGCACGCCCGCCGACCTCCGGGTGGCGGCCCGCTACGAGGAGGGCGGCGCCGAGCACGTGAGCGCAGACCCCTACGTCCTCGCCCCGTCCCTGGGCGAGCTCGACCTGCACCTCATCGGCGAGGGCAGGCACGAGGAGCTCTGGAACGCCCTGGGCGCGCACGTGGACACGCTCTCCACCAGCAAGGGCGAGACCGCGGGCACCGGGTTCTCGGTGTGGGCACCCGACGCGCGCGGGGTCCGGGTCGTCGGCGACTTCAACTACTGGAACGGCGTCGGCCACCCGATGCGCAGCCTCGGGTCGAGCGGCGTGTGGGAGCTGTTCGTCCCGGGCGTGGGCGCCGGCGACCTGTACAAGTTCCAGGTGCTGGGCGCGGACGGCCACTGGCAGGACAAGGCCGACCCGATGGCGCGCGCCACCCAGGTCCCGCCCGCGACGGCGTCGGTGGTGGCCTCGTCCGAGTACGTGTGGGGCGACCAGGAGTGGATGGCCGACCGCAAGGGGGTCGAGCCGCACCGCGCCCCGATGAGCGTGTACGAGGTGCACCTGGGGTCGTGGCGCCCCGGGCTCGGGTACGAGGAGCTGGCCGAGCAGCTGGTGGAGTACGTGACCGAGCACGGGTTCACCCACGTGGAGCTCCTGCCGGTGGCCGGGCACCCGTTCGACGGGTCGTGGGGGTACCAGGTCACGTCGTACTACGCGCCGACGCCGCGGTTCGGTTCGCCCGACGGGTTCCGGCACCTTGTGGACTCGCTGCACCGGGCGGGTGTCGGCGTGCTGCTGGACTGGGTTCCGGCGCACTTCCCGAAGGACGCCTGGGCGCTGGCGCGGTTCGACGGCACGGCGCTGTACGAGCACCCGGACCCGCGGCGGGGCGAGCACCCCGACTGGGGCACGCTCATCTTCAACTACGGCCGTACCGAGGTGCGCAACTTCCTCATCGCCAACGCGCTGTACTGGCTGGAGGAGTTCCACATCGACGGGCTGCGGGTGGACGCGGTGGCGTCGATGATCTACCTCGACTACTCGCGCGACTCCGGGGGGTGGGAGCCCAACGCCTTCGGGGGGCGGGAGAACCTGGAGGCGATCGACTTCCTCAAGGAGCTCAACACCGCGGTGTACCGGCGCAACCCGAGCGCGGTGATGATCGCCGAGGAGTCCACGGCCTACACGGGTGTGACCACACCGGTCGACATGGGCGGGCTCGGTTTCGGGCTCAAGTGGAACATGGGGTGGATGCACGACTCCCTGGAGTACGTGAAGAAGGAGCCCGTCCACCGCAAGTACCACCACAACGACATCACCTTCGCGATGGTGTACGCCTACAGCGAGAACTACGTGCTGCCGCTGTCCCACGACGAGGTGGTGCACGGCAAGCAGTCGCTGATCAACAAGATGCCCGGGGACGAGTGGCAGCGGGCGGCGAACGTGCGTGCGCTGTTCGGCTTCATGTGGTCGCACCCGGGCAAGCAGCTGCTGTTCATGGGCGGGGAGATCGCCCAGGGCGAGGAGTGGTCGCACGAGGACGGTGTGCCGTGGTGGCTGCTCCAGTTCGACCACCACGCGGGGGCGCAGCGCCTGGTCAAGGCGCTCAACGACGCCTACCGCCCGCGTGAGGCGCTGTGGTCGCTGGACACCGACCCGGCCGGGTTCACCTGGTTGGACGGCGGCGACCACGAGGGCAACACGCTCTCCTACCTGCGGTTCGGGGAGCAGGGCTCCGTGCTGGCGTGCGCGGTGAACTTCTCGCCGGTGCCGCGGGAGGACTGGCGCATCGGCCTGCCGCGCGGGGGCCGGTGGAGCTCGGTCCTCAACACCGACGACACCCGGTTCGGCGGTTCGGGGTACCCGGCGCCGGCGGCCGTGGAGGCCGAGGAGCAGGGTTGGCACGGGCAGCCGTTCTCCGCTCCGATCACGCTGCCGCCGCTGTCGGCGGTCTGGTTCGAGCCGCAGGACTGACACCGAGCATCGAAGCGCAGGTGAGGGGCCTCGGGGGTGCGGAACCCCCGGGCCCCGCCGTGTGTGCGGGGCCGTGGCGTCGCGCACAGGGGGCCGTGAGCCGGTGGCAAGCGGTGCAACCGGGTCGTTACGCTACGGGGACTCGTGTCCCCGATCGTCCGGTTCCAGAAAGGTCCATGTCTGCGCCCCGCTACCCCGCTGCCCTTCCCTCCCCTGCCCTGAAACAGGCCCGACCACGGTTGGAGGGGGTGGACCTGGCGCGGTGGGTCGCGGTCACGGGCATGTTGATCGTGCACTTCAGTGTGCCGTTCGTCCCCGGTGACACCGTGACCGCCTGGCTCACCCACCAGGCGGCCTGGGGCCGTTCGACGATCCTGTTCACGTTCCTGGCCGGGGTGTCGCTGGCCATCATCGCCGGAGCCCGCGAACCGCACCGGGGACGGAAGGCGAACGTGACCGCCGGCCGTGTGGCCGTGCGGGGTCTGGTGCTGATGATCATCGGGTGGATCCTCACCGCGATCGTCTCCCCCACCGAGGCCGCGCTGACGGTCATCATCACCTACTACGGCCTGTACTTCCTCCTGGCGATCCCGTTCCTGCGCCTGAACGCGAAGTGGAGCGCGGCCGCCGCCGTCACCGCCGCGATCGTGGGGCCGCAGCTGCTGTACGCCCTGCGGCGCTCCAACGACGAGGGCGGCTGGTTCTACGAGTTCACACAGTCCTGGAACCAGGTCTCGCCGGGCCACATCTTCCTGGAACAGGGGCTGCTGGACCTGTCGGTCTACGGCTTCTACCCGGCCCTGAGCTACCTCGCGATCGTGCTCGCCGGTCTGGCCGTGGGGCGCCTGGACCTGCGCTCGCACACGGTCCGGATGGGGCTCGCCGCGCTGGGGCTGCTGCTGAACTCGGTCGCCTACCGGGCGTCCTGGCACGCGTGGGAGAGCTACCGGCTCGTCGACGAGATCGGCCCGCGCGAGGAGCACCAGGGCCCGGTGCCCACCGACGACGCCCGTTGGCTGCTCTCCAGCGCCTCGCACACCGCCACCACCCCCGAGATCGTCGGCGGGACCGGACTGGGCATGGCGGTGCTGGTGGGGTGCCTGTACCTGGCCGACCACCTGCCGCGCCTGCTGCGGCCGCTCATCGCCACGGGCACGATGGCGTTGACGGTGTACGTGGCGCACGCCCTGGTCATGGCGTGGCAGGCGAACATCGACCACACCTCGGGGGACCTGGCCCACTGGTTGAACGAGTACATGCCCGAGGTGTTCATCGTCGGGGCGATCGTGGTCGGGTTCGCTTGGCACAAGCTCGTGGGACGCGGGCCCGTGGAGGCGTGGGTGTCGACGGTGAGCAAGGCCGTGGTGCCCGGCGGCGGGGTGTCCCGGAAGGCCCGGAGCACCGCGGGCGGTGGTGACCCCGGTTCCGACGGGGGCGGTGACCCCGGGGGGCCCAGCGGCAGCGGGCCGGAGGGCCCGGGTGGCAGCGACGGCCCCGAAGGCGACGCCGCCGGCCCCGAGGCGGGTGGCCCCGACCCCACGGCCCCCGACGCCGGCAGCTGGGACCTCGAGCGACCGGGACCTGGTGAACGCCGCGACGGCGCGGACGAGAGGGCGGAGACCGAGCGGGAGCCCGAGCACTCCGGAACCGGCCCGCGCTGGACCTGACGCGCCCTCGCGTTGAACAGGGATCGGACCCGGGCGGCTGTCACCCCGGTGACAACGCCGGGACCCATGTTGTCTCTGCGGGGCGAAGCAAGTTCCGGGGCGGCGGGGTTAGTTTCCTCGACATGTCTGTCACCCCCGACGACCTCTGCCCCCTACCCCGACTGCTCGACCGGTGGGCCTCCGAGCGGCCGCACGGCATCGCCTACGGGTTCACCGACTTCACCGACGACACCCAGGGCTCGAACACCGCGCTGACCTGGGCCGAGACCGCGCGGCGTGTGGACCTGCTGGCCGCCCGTGTGGCCGCGGCGACGGCCCCCGGCGACCGGGTCGCCGTCCTGGCCCCACAGGGGTTGGAGTACGTCGTGGCGGTGCTGGCCGTCCTGCGCACCGAGGCGATCGCCGTCCCGCTCTTCGCCCCCGGACTGCCCGGCCACGGGGACCGGCTGGCGGCCACCGTGCGCGACTGCGCCCCCGCCGCCGTGCTCACCACGGCCGACGCCGAACCGTCCGTCCGCGCGTTCCTCGATCCCCCCTCCGACGGCACGGACGGCGCGCCGGTCGGTACTTCCGTGCACACGGTGATCGCGGTCGACGCTCAGCTCCCGGAGACACCCGCCGACGGGCCCTCGGTCCCCCGTCCACCCGGGGTCACACGTTCGCCCGGGGATCCCGCCTACCTCCAGTACACGTCGGGGTCCACCGGGTCCCCGTCCGGTGTGGTCATCACCCACGGCGCCCTGACCGCCAACGTCCGGCAGTTGTGGGCGGCGGCGGTCGGCCCGGAGGACCGGACCGTCACCACCGTGGGGTGGCTCCCGCTCTTCCACGACATGGGGCTGGTCCTCACCGTCGCCGTCCCACTGCTGACCGGAAGCCGCGCGGAGTTCATGGACCCGGCCGCCTTCGTGATGAACCCGGCCCGCTGGCTGCGGCTGCTGTCCCGGCACACCGACGTCTACAGCGCGGCACCGGACTTCGCCTACGAGCACTGCCTGCGCCGGGTGCGCGAACGGGCCCGGCAGGGGTTGGACCTCAGCGGGGTGCGCGCCCTGCTCAACGGGGCAGAGCCGATCCGTCCGCAGACCCTGGAACGCTTCGCCCGGGCCTTCGGTCCCCATGGCCTGGATCCGAACGCGATGACACCCGCCTACGGGCTGGCCGAGGCGACGGTCTACGTGAGCATGGACGCCGCCGACCGCGCGCCCGCCCTG
The DNA here is from genome assembly GCF_014892575.1 of Nocardiopsis coralli. Lineage (GTDB taxonomy): Bacteria > Actinomycetota > Actinomycetes > Streptosporangiales > Streptosporangiaceae > Nocardiopsis > Nocardiopsis coralli. Next base: position 117,805 of record NZ_JADBGI010000012.1, read on the forward strand.
CGCACCGTGGACCGCGCGGCCCTGGCCTCGGGGATCGCGATCGAACGCCCCGGAGGCGGGGAACACACGTCCACCCTGGTCTCGTGCGGCCGCCCCGTCGGTCAGGAGGTCGCGGTCGTCGACCCGGAACGGGCGACACGGCTGAGTGAAGGCACGGTCGGCGAGATCTGGGTGCGCGGCCCCAACGTCGCCACGGAGTACTGGGGATCACCCGCGCACGGGGCCGAACGCTTCGGGGCCCGTCTCGACGGCGGCCTCGGTTGGCTGCGCACCGGGGACCTCGGGGTCCTCCTCGGCGGGGAGATCCACGTGACCGGTCGGCTCAAGGACCTGATCATCGCCGACGGGCGCAACCACTATCCCCAGGACCTCGAGGCCACCGCCGCCGACGCCCACCCCGCGGTCCGCCGGGGCCGGGTGGCCGCCTTCGCCGTGTCGGGAACCCACGGGGAGCAGGCGGTCGTAGTGGCCGAGACCGACGACGCCCTGCCCGCCGCCGAACACGGAGAGGTCTCCCGGGCGGTCCGCCGCTCCGTCTCCGCCGAACACGCCCTGGGCCTGCACGACGTCGTGCTCGTCGGGCGGGGAGGGGTGCGGCGCACCAGCAGCGGCAAGCTCGCCCGGAGCGCATGCCGCGAGGCCTACCTGGCGGACCGCGCGTCCGGATCCGCACCCGGTGGGGGCGCCCCGCGCGAAGGTGCGGGCGCCGGGCCGGGGGCCGCAGCGACCACACGCCCCTGACCCGGCCCCGGACGGCCGCCCCGGCACGGTCGTCCCCTCCTTCCACCCCGACGGAGCCCCATGTTCGACGCGCTGGCACGCACGGTCTGCCGGCACCGTTGGGCCGTGCTGCTCACGGCGGTCCTGTTCACGGTGCTCTCCGCCGTGTGGGGGCGGGGTGTGTTCTCCGACCTCTCCGACGGGGGTTTCGAGGACCCCCGCTCGGAGTCCGCGTGGGCGTCGGACACCCTCGAGGCCGCCTTCTCCGAGGGCGACGAACTGGTCGTCTCCCTGCGCGCCACCGTGATGACGGTCGACGACTTCGAGTACCGGCGTGCGGTCGGCCGCATGCTGGAGCGGTTGCCCGAGGGCGCGCTGACCGGGGTCACCGACTACTGGAACACCGGTGACGAGGCACTGGTGGGCGAGGACCGCCGGGACACCTACCTGCTGGTGTCACTGCGCTCCGGGGAACTGGCCGACGAGGCGGGGCACGAACGTGTGCGCGCGGCCCTGACCAGCCCCGACTTCTCCGTCGAACTGGGCGGCGAAGCGGTCGTCGCCCAGGAGACGGCCGAGCAGACCGAGTCCGACCTCGCCCGAGCGGAACTGATTGCGCTGCCCGCGCTGGCCGTGCTGCTGCTCGCGGTGTTCGGGAGCGTGCCGGCCGCGCTGTCGGCCCTGGTGCTGGGCGTGTTCGCGGTGCTGGGCTCCCTCACGCTGCTGCGCACGTTGGCGATGGTCACCGAGGTGTCGGTCTTCTCGGTCAACGTGATCACCATGCTGGGCCTGGGCCTGGCGGTGGACCACTCACTGCTCGTCGTGGCCCGTTTCCGTGAGGAACTCGCCCGGTCGCCGCGCGGGGGTACGGCCGAGGCCGTGCGCACGACCCTGAGCACCGCCGGCCGCACGGTGGCCTTCTCCGGGACCACGGTGGCGGCGGCGCTGTGCGGACTCCTGCTGTTCCCGCAGATGTTCCTGCGGTCGGTGGGCCTGGGCGGGATCTGCGCGGTGCTCTTCACCATGGCCGGGGCGCTGGTCGTGCTCCCGGCCCTGTTGGCGGTGTTGGGCAGGCGGATCGAGGCGTTGAGCCTGCCGTGGCGGCCCCGGCTGATCGTGCCCCGGCACCGCAGGCCCCGTCCGGGTTTCTGGCGCCGGGTGGCCAGGGCGGTCAACCGGCGGCCCGTCCTGGCGGCGTTGCTGGTCACTGCCGTGCTGGCGGCGCTCACCCTGCCCTTCGCCGGGGTGCGGTTCGGTTCCGTGGACCACCGGGCCCTGCCGGAGGACGCCGAGAGCCGCGCCGTCGCGGAGGAGGTGCAGGAGAGCGCTCTCGGCCACTCCGTCAACGCCCTCGACGTCGTGGTCACCGTGGTCGGCACCCCCGACCAGGAGGCGCTGGAGGACTACGCCGACCGGCTCGCGTCACTGCCGGACGCCACCGGGGCCGACCTCACCGGCTTCTCGCCCGAGCACGGGGTGGTGCGGCTCTCGGTGCTCCACGGCGCCGATCCGATGTCCGACACCGCCCGCGAGCTGGTCCACGCGGTCAGGGCCGAGCCCTCACCGCCCGGGGCCGCCGACGTGCTGGTGGGCGGGCCCACCGCCGAGCAGGTCGACGTCACCGACAGCCTGGCCGACCACCTCCCGCGCGCGCTCGCCCTCGTGCTCGCCACGACCCTCGTGCTGCTCTTCGCCGCCTTCGGGTCGGTGCTCCTGCCCGTCAAGGCGGTGCTGGTGGCGGCGCTGTCGCTGGGCGCGTCCTTCGGCGTCATGGTGTGGGTCTTCCAGGACGGCCACCTCGCCCACCTCCTCGGTTTCACGCCCACGGGGACGACGGATCCGACCGTGCTCGTCCTCGTGCTCGTGGTGGCGTTCGGCCTGGCCACCGACTACGAGGTGTTCCTGCTCAGCCGGGTGCGCGCCGAGTGGGAAGCGGGACGCAGCGGCCCCGAGGCCGTCGCGGAGGGCATGCACCGGACCGGAGGGGTCATCACGGCCGCGGCCCTGCTCCTGTGCACCGTCCTGGTCGCCTTCTCCACGGCCGAGGTCGCCATCGTGAAGATGCTCGGCGTCGGCCTGCTCACCGCGATCGTGCTCGACGCGACGCTCGTCCGGATGCTGTTGGTCCCCGCGACCATGCGGTTGATGGGTTCGGCCAACTGGTGGCTGCCCCGTCCGCTGCGCGCTGTTCACGCGCGGATCGGCTTCGGCGAGGAGGAACCGTCGCACACCCCCGTCGTGTCCCCGCACCCCGCGGCGGACGCGCACACCCCCCGAACAACGGAAGGCACGAACCCATGGCATCCCCTCGCCCCTACGTCCCCCGACACCGCGCCTCTTCGAGGGTCCCCCGTCCCCGGCCGACCGCGCTGACCGCCCTCCTCCTCTCGCTCGTGCTCGGCCTCTCGGCGTCGGCGGCCGCACACGCCACCGCCGGGGACGAGGGCGCCCGGGTCGTCGAGGAGGAGCGGTTGGACGAGCGCACCGTCGACCTGCACGTGGCGTCCCCGGCCATGGACGACACGCTGCCCGTGCGGGTGATGTTCCCTCCCGGGTACTCGGCGGAGGCCGAACGCACCTGGCCCGTCCTGTACCTGCTGCACGGCGGCCGCGACGACTACACCTCCTGGACCCGCGAGACGGATGTCGCCGGTATCAGCGCCGGCAGCGACGCCATCGTCGTCATGCCCGAGGGCGGACGGGCCGGGAACTACGCCGACTGGCACAACCACGGCCGCGGCGGCGGCCCGGCCTGGGAGACCTTCCACACCGAGGAGTTGTGGCACCTCCTGCAGACCGAGTACGGGGCGGGTGACCGGCGCGCGGTGGCAGGGCTGTCCTCGGGCGGTCTGGGGGCCCTCAACTACGCGGCGCGCAACCCCGATGAGTTCTCGGCCGCGGCCTCCTTCAGCGGGCTGCTGTCGCCGCGTGCACCGGGCGTGCGCCAGCTGCTGCTGTCGATCATGCGCTCTGAGGGGCTCGACCCCTACGCCCTGTGGGGTTTCCCGGGCGCGGACGAGGAGCGGTGGATCGCCCACGACCCGCTCTCCAACGCCGAGGCGCTGCGCGGCACCGAGCTGTACCTGTCCAGCGGTCTGACCGGCCTGCCCGGCGAGCTCGACGAACCCGGCGGCGACTGGGACCCCCTGAACATCGGGGAGGCGCTGTCCGGCAAGGCCCTGCGTGCGATGGAGGAGGAGCTCGACCGCAACGGCGTGCCCGCGACCGTCAACCTCTACCGCGACGGCACCCACTCCTGGCCGTACTGGGAGCGCGAACTGAGCAGCGCGTGGCCGATGTTGATGGGATCGATCGGGGCGCGGACTGTGCCGAAGTGAGCCCAACCGCTCGGAAGTCGAGCACCGGACACGATAGTGGCGTGAACCGCGCCCGCTGCATCCTCGGGGTGTCGCACCGTACTCGCGGTGTGATCCCCCGAGGAAGCAGGAGTGACCCCCCGTGACCAGAACACCCCGCCGCCGACGGCCCCACCTGGCCTGGACGGCCGCCGCCACCTGCACCGCGGGCGTGCTCACCGCAGGCGCCTCCGTGGCTCTGCCCTCCGGCGAGAGCACGACCGAGGCCGGGCTGACCGATGCGGGCCAGAGCACGGCCGGCGCGCCCGAGGAGTCGCCAGGGGCGGTGGAGGCCGACGTCCTGTGGGACGAGATCGAGCAGCCGGCGGAGGAGGACCTGTCCCCCGAGGACGAGGACTTCTTCCGCCCGCCGGACCCGCTGCCGGAGGGCGAACCCGGAGACATCATCCGGGCCGAACCCGCCGAGGCCTTCACCGACGCCCTGGGTGTCGGCCGTTTCCCCGCCGACGTCTGGCGGATCCTCTACCTGTCCACCGACGCGCTCGGCGAACCCATGGCGGTCAGCGGCACCGTGATGGTCCCCGAGGAGGAGTGGGAGGGTGACGGCGAGCGTCCCCTCGTCTCCTACGCGATCGGCACGCACGGCCTGGGGTCGCACTGCGCGCCCTCGGTCGGGTTGGAGGAAGGCCTGGAGTACGAGGCGTCCATGATGGAGGACGTCATCGACGACGGGCACGCCCTGGTCGTCACCGACTACGAGGGCCTGGGCACGCCGAACGAGCACACCTACATGGTCGGCCACTCACAGGGCGCGGCCGTGCTGGACTCCCTGCGCGCCGCGACCCGCCTGTCCGACGCCGGGATCCCGGAGACCTCCCCCATGGGCGTCACCGGCTTCTCCCAGGGCGGCGGGTCCGCGGTGTGGGCGGCCGAGATGCACCCCGAGTACGCGCCCGAGCTGGGGCTCGAGGGAGTCGCCGCGGGCGGTGTGCCCGCGGACCTCGACCAGGTCGCCGACCACCTCGACGGCAGTGCGTACTTCACCTTCCTGGCCTTCGCCGCTTACGGGTACAACGCGGCCTACCCCGAACTCCCCCTGGAGGAGCACCTCACCGAGGAGGGGCGGGAGATGCTCGACGAGGCCGGCGACCTGTGCATGATCGAGGCGTTGCCCATCGGCATGTTCGACTCGATGGATGACCTGGTCACCACCGACCTGCTCAACACCCCCGAGTGGCAGGCGCGGCTGGCCGAGAACCGGCCCGGCGGGAGCTCCCCCGAGGTTCCGGTGTACATGTACCACTCCCCGGAGGACGACGTGATCCCGGTGGAGCAGGCCGAGGAGCTGCGGGACGCCTACTGCGCGGCCGGGGCCGAGGTCGAGTGGAACAGCACCGGCTCGGGACTGCACATCACCAGTCTGTTCCTCGACTTCCCGGAGGCCAACGACTGGCTGGGCGAGCGCTTCGCGGGTGAGCCGGTCGACAGCACCTGCTGACCCCGGCCCGGGGACGGTTCAGCCCCGCCGCGGAGAGACGGAAGCGCCGCGGCGGGGCAGCGTCCACAGGCTCAGCAGACCGCCGAGCGCCACGAGCGCGGCGGCGCTGAGGAGCCCGGTCGAGTAGCCGTGCATGAAGGCCTCCGCCTCCGAACCCCCGCGGGCCAGCACGGCGTCGCTGCCGGACCCCACCAGCACACCCACGGCGGCGATGCCGAAGATCCCCGACACCTCGCGGGAGACGCTGAAGACCCCGCTCGCAACGCCCTCGCGGCGCGTGGGAACGGCCCCGAGCACGGCGGACCCGAGGGGTGTGGTCAGGCCCGAGCCCACACCGATCACCACCATCACCGGAAGGAGGTGGGGATGCCCGTGGCCGGGTTCCAGCAGGGTCACCGCCGCCATCCCGCCGGCGACCAGGAAGAGCCCGGCCGCGACCACGGTGTTGGCCCCGAAACGGCGCGCCAGGGCCGGGGCGACCGGGGAGACGACCACGACCGCCACGGCCAGCGGCAGGAACGCCAGCCCGGCCGAGGTGGGGGTGAAGCCCAGCACGTCCTGGAGGAAGATCGAGGTGAAGAAGAAGACCCCGTTCACACCGAGCCCCCACAGCACCTGGGCGGCCACTCCCCCGCTGAACACCCGGTGGGCGAACAGCGACAACGGAACCATGGGCGCCGCTGCCCTCCGTTCGACGAGGCCGAAGACCGCGGCGGCGATCCCGGCGACCGCCAGGGCCAGCTGGGTGCGGGGTGCGGTCCAGCCGATGTCGGGGACGTGGATCAGCGCGAGGGTGAGGGCGGCCAGCGCGACCGTGGACGAGGCCAGCCCCGGTAGGTCGAGGGGCTGCGACGCACCGCGGCCGTGTGGGAGCACCGCCCGGCCCACGAGCATCGCCGCCACCCCGACGGGCACGTTGACCAGGAAGATCCACCCCCAGTGCGCGTGCTGGCTGATCAGCCCGCCCAGCACCGGGCCCAGGGCCAGCGCCGCCGCCGACGTGGCCATCCACACCGCGACGCCGAGGGAGCGCCGCCGCTCGTCGCCGGCGGCCGAGACGATCGCCAGGGTCGTCGGCAACAGCAGGCCGGCGCCCACACCCTTGACGATCCGGGCGGCGATGAGGGCGGTGGCGCTGTCGGCCGTACCCGCCCACAGGGAGGCGAGGGTGAACACCCCGAACCCGGTGAGGAACACGGCGCGGTGCCCGTACACGTCGGCGAGCCGCCCGCCGGTGAGCAGGGTCGCCGAGAAGCTGAGGATGTACCCGGCGGCCACCCACTCGAGCGTGGTCAGGGACAGTCCGAGGTCGGCGCGGATGCTCGGCAGCGCGACCGTGACGATCGTGTTGTCCAGCATCGTCAGGAACGCCGCGAGCGCCACTGCCACCAGGACGGGCACGGGCCGCGTGTCCACGGCCGCCTTCTTCTGTATCAGATCCATCGGGGACCTCCTCGCGCCCCAGTAAGGCACAGGCCGATCGGACCTGACTTGTCAGCGGACGACAAAAAACCGGCGGCGAATTGACCTTTCCGTTGATGTAACGGACCCGGGGGGCCACTAGGTTCGCTGGCATTCCCTTTTCCCCTGCTCTTCATTTTTCCGGATCGCTTTCCCCGACGGTGTCGCATTCGCCGGCACCGACCCCGCAGGAGTGGATTCGCCATGCGAGAGAGTTCTCCCCCCGACACCCCCGCCGATCCCCGCGGTTCCGACGGCTCCCCCGCCGGGGCCGCCCGGATCCAGGGGTTCCTGGTCGAACTGCTGGCGGAGCTGACCGGCACCGACTCCGCAGCCGTGGACATCGATCTCCCCTTCGCGGACCACGGCCTCTCCTCGCGCGACGCCGTCTCCGTCGCGGGTGAGTTGGAGGAGGAGACCGGCCGGCCGCTCTCGCCCGCCCTCCTGTGGGAGCACCCGACGGTGCGGACCCTGGTCGAGGCGCTTATCGGCGACGCCGAAGCGGGGCCCGGACCGGCCTCCGTGGAAGGCGGCGACGCGGCCGACGCGGACGACGGCCTGGTCGCGGTGGTCGGGGTCGGCTGCCGCTTTCCCGGAGCGGACGGCCCCGAGGCCTTCACCGAACTCCTGGCCTCGGGCACCGACCGGATCCGCGACGTGCCCCCGGGACGGTGGGACCGCTACGACGACGGCTCGCCCGAGACCGCCCGGCTGCTCGCCGCGACGTCCCGGAGGGCCGGGTTCCTCGACGACATCGAGGGGTTCGACGCGGCCTTCTTCCGCATCACCCCGGACGAGGCCCGTGTGGTGGACCCGCAGCAGCGGATCCTGCTGGAGACCGCGTTGGAGGCCCTGGAGCACGCCGCCCTCCCGCCCGCCGCAGTCGCGGGGACCCGGGCGGGCGTGTTCGTGGGGGCCTCCTCCACCGAGTACGGGCACGTCACCATGGGCGACCTCAACGGGATCGAGGGGTGGAGCGCCCCCGGCGCCGCGCTCAGTGTCATCGCGAACCGGCTCTCCTACCAACTCGACCTGCGTGGCCCCAGCCTGACCCTGGGCACCGCCTGTTCGTCCTCGCTGTCCGCCGTGCACACGGCCCTGCGGTCACTGCGTTCCGGCGAGTGCGACACCGCGCTGGCCGGCGGGGTGAACGTGCTGCTCTCACCGGCGGTGACCGTCGCCTTCGACCGGGCCGGCGGCACCTCTCCCACCGGGACCTGCCGCCCCTTCGACGCGGACGCCGACGGCATGGTGCGCGGCGAGGGCTGCGGTGTGGTGGTGCTGAAACGGCTCGGCGACGCCCGCCGGGACGGTGACCGGGTCCTGGCGGTGCTGCGCGGGAGCGCGGTCAACTCCGACGGCCGTTCCGCGGGCCTGGTCGCGCCCAACCCCGCCGCCCAGCGGGACGTGCTCACCAGGGCCTGTGCGGACGCCGGGGTCTCACCCGCCGAGGTGGGTTACGTGGAGGCGCACGGCACCGGGACCCCGCTCGGCGACCCGATCGAGGCCCGTGCGCTGGGCGCGGTCATGGGCAGGGACCGGCCGGCCGGGGACCGGCTGCGGGTCGGTTCGGTCAAGGCCGGCATCGGCCACCTGGAGGCGGCCGCCGGCAGCGCGGGGCTGATCAAGGCCGTGGTGGCGGTCCGGGACGGTGTCGTCCCACCCACACCGAACCACCGCACACCCACCCCGCACGTCGACTGGGAGGCCGAGGGCCTGGAGGTGGTCACCCGGGCCCGCCCGTGGCCGGACCGCCGGCGGATCGCCGGGGTCTCCTCGTTCGGGTTCGGCGGTACCAACGCACACGTCGTCGTGGAGTCGCCGCCGGAGGACCTGCGCGACGGAGCACGGACTCCTACGGGCAGGGAGCGCAGGGGCGCGCTCCACACGTTCCCGGTCACCGACGTCTCCCCTGAGCGCGTCCGCGACCACGCCGGCCGTCTCGCCCGCTGGTTGGACGCACGGGCCCCTGCCACGGGCGCTGCGTCCGAGGAGAGCGCCGAGAACCACGGGGCCGTGCTGGACGACGTGGCCCGCACGCTCCACCGCCGGGCCGGGCGCGGCGGTTCCGGGTCCGCCGTGGTCGCCGCCGACCTGGACGGGCTCCGGACCGGGCTGCATGGGCTGGCTGCCGGGACCGCCCACCCGGACGTGGTCACCGCACCCGTCCGCCGTGGCGAGCAGGGCCCCGTGTGGGTCTTCTCCGGCTACGGATCGGGGCTCTCCCCCGACTCCGTGCACGCCCTCATGGACGCGGAACCGGCCTTCGCTGACGCGGTCGCCGAGCTGGACCCGGCGATGCGGCGGGCCACCGGCACCGGCCTGCTCGACGCGCTCGCCACTGCCCCGGACGACCTCGCGCTGAGCGTGGCCCAACCCGCGGTCCACACCGTTCAGATCGCGCTGGCCCGTCTGTGGCGCTCCTACGGCGTCCACCCCTCGGCCGTGGTGGGGCACTCGATGGGCGAGGCCGCGGCCGCCGTGGCCGCCGGAGTCCTCACCGAGGAGGAGGGCCTCCGTGTGACGGCCGAGCGTTCGGCCCTGCTGGAACAGCTGGTGGGCGGCGGTGCGATGCTGCTCGCCGAGCTCTCGCCCGAGGAGGCCGACGAGCGCGCCCGCGCCCGCACGGACGTGCACGTGGCGGTCTACTCCGCCCCCGAGCAGACCGTGCTGACCGGTGACGCCGCCGAGCTCGAGGCGCTGGCCGAGGAGTGCGCGGCCCAGGGCCGGCTGGCGCGGCTCCTGGACGCCCCCGGCGCCGGGCACTCCCCGCAGGTCGATCCCCTGATGGGGCCGTTGCGGGAGCGGCTCGGCGACCTGGTGGGACGCGAACCCGCGGTCCCGTTCTACGGCACCGTGCACGACACCCCCCGCAAGGCACCCGCCTGCGACGCCGACCACTGGGCCGCGAACCTGCGCTCGCCGGTGCGCCTGACCCAAGCGATCGAGGCGGCGGTGGCCGACGGGCACCGCGCCTTCACCGAGCTCTCCTCCCATCCCCTGGTGGCGCACTCACTGACCGCCGTCACCGGCGAGGACACGGTCGTCACCGCCTCGATGCGCCGGGGCACGGGCGGGCACCGGGAGTTCCACCGGTCCCTGGCCCGGTTGGTCCTGGCCGGACACGCCCCCGGCCACGAACCGCCGGGCCGGATCGTCGACCTCCCGGTGCCCGCCTGGGACCGGACCCCCTTTCCGCCTCCCGGGCGCGCACGTGCGCGGACCGCCGGCGCACATCCCCTGTTGGGCACGCCGACCCGGCTGCCCGGAGGGGAACGGGCGGTGGCCGAGGCGGACGTGGGAACGGCGCGCCTGCCGTGGACGGCCGCCGGACAGGGCACGGTCTCCGGCCACGCGGCCGGGGACGCGGGCTCCGGACCTGCGGTGCTGACGCTGGGCCACGTCGCCGAGATCGCGCTGGCCGCGGGCGTGTGGGAGTTCGGGGCCGACGCCGAGGACCTGGAGGTCACCTGCGTGGAGATGGGGTCGCCGCTCGCCCTGGGCGAGCACGCGCCGATCACCACCGACATCGTGCCCCAGGGCCCCGGGACGGTCCGGGTGGCCGTGCACGCCCGCGACGCCGCGGGGCACTGGCACGAGCACGCCACCGCGCTCGTCGGCGAGGCCGCCCCGGTGGACGGGGGCGGACCGTTGGACGGGGAAGGGCCGGCGGACGGGGCCGTTCTCGGAGAGGTCGCCGTCCCCGACGACGTCCCCGTGGACCGCGCCCCGAGGATCAGCCCCGCCCTGATCACCGCGTGCCTCGAGGCGGCGGCCCCGCCCGGCACCGACGAACAGCGGCACCTGGCCGTGCGCGCCGAACGGGTCGTTTTCTCGGAACGGGACGCAGAACGGGCCCCGGACGGTTCGGCGGCGGCCCGGGTGCGCTTCGACCCCATCCGGGGCGACGTGGACGTGCTCGACGGGGAGGGGCGTTCCCTGGCCCGAGTCGAGGGCGTGGTGTGGCGCTCGGTCCGGCCGGACACCGTGCCCGCCCCGTTGGCGGAGATGCTCTTCGACGTGGAGTGGGAGCCCGCGCCGCTCCCGTCGCCCGCGCAGAGCGCCCACGACGGCCTGGGTGACGGCCCTCTCGTGCTGGAGTTCGACGCCGCCGGCGACCTCTCCCCCGAGGAGGTCGTGACCGCCGCGGTGCACGGCGCCCACCAGGCCCTTGACTCCGACCGCCGCCTGCTGTTCGTCGCACGGGGCGGCGCCGACGCCGGGCCCTCCCGGGTCGCGCTCGGCGGGCTGCGGGGCCTGGTCCGGGTCCTGGCGCTGGAACACCCGGAGCTGGCCGCGGCGGTCGTTTCCGTGGACGGGACCGACACCACGGCGGCCGGAGCGGATCTCCGGGCCGAGATCGCCGCGCGGGCGGCCGGGGAGACCGACGAGGACGAGGTCGCCTGGCGCGACGGGGCCCGGTTCGCGGCCCGGCTCACCCGCACGCACCTGGAACGCCCGCGCCGCCCCGCCGCCCCCTTGGTCCGCCCGGGCGCGAGTTACGTCCTGACCGGTGGTTACGGCGGGCTCGGGACGGCCGCGGCACGCCTGCTCGCCGAACGCGGCGCCGGCCGGATCGTGCTCAACGGCCGCTCCGGGCCGAGCGCCGAGGCGGCGAGGGAGATCGAACGCCTCCGGGAGAGCGGCTGCGAGGCCGAGGTGGTGCTCGGCGACATCGCCGACCCCGGCACCGCCGAGCGCCTGCGGAACGCCGCGACCGCCGACGGATTTCCCTTGCGCGGGGTGTTGCACGCGGCCGGGGTCCTGCGCGACCGCGTCGTGCGCGACCTGTCACCCGACGACGTCCTCGGCGCCTTCGCTCCCAAGGTGATCGGGGCCCGGAACCTGCACGAGGCGACCCTCCACGACGACCTCGACTGGTGGGTCGCCTACTCCTCGGCCGCCTCGCTCCTGGGCTCCCCCGGCCAGGGCGCGTACGCCGCCGCGTCGTCCTGCCTGGACGTCCTCACCGCCTGGAGGCGCTCCCTCGGGCTGCCCGCCACCACCGTGGACTGGGGTGTGTGGTCGGGCACCGGCGGCGCCCCCACCGGGGCGGGCCTCGGGGTGCTGCGCCCGTTCGGGGTCGCGCAGGGGCTGACCGCCCTGGAGGCCGTGCTCGCCGACGGCCGCACCTCCGTGGGCGTGGCCGGGCTCCGACCCGCGCGGGCGGCGAAGGTCCTCCCCGACCTGCCGCGCATCCCCTTCTTCTCCCGGGTCATCGCCGCCGCCGAACACACGGCGCCGACCTCCGCGGAGGATCTGCGCGCCCTCCCGCCGGAGGAGGCGCGCGACCTGGTGGCCGAACGGGCACGGGAACGGGTCGCGGAGGTGCTCGGCGTGCCCCCGCAGAGCCTGGACCGCACGCTCCCGTTGGTGGAGGCCGGCATGGACTCGCTGGCGGCGATCCGGGTCAAGAGCGTCGTGGAGCACGAGTTCGGGGTGGCACTGCCCACCCGTGACCTGCTCACCGGCGGCACCCTCGCCCACGCGGAGGCCGCCCTCTGTCGGCAGTTGGGGCTTCCCGAGGCACCGGAACCTGATCCCGGCCCCGGTCCCGACCGGGCGACCGGAGAGGACGGCGCAGGTACCCCGGGTCCGCGCGATGCGTCCGAGCGTGCGGTCGGGCGCTGCGTCACCGAGGTCCTCGGCTTCGAACCCGGGATCCACGACGACCTCACCCACCGCACCGAACGCTCCGGCCCCACCGACTGGCGGGAACGGCTCCGCCCCCTGCTGGAGGCCGAGGCGGGCTCCGCGCTCGACCCCGCGACGCTCTTCGCCGACCCCACCGTGGAGGGGATCGCCGCCGTCCTGCGCGAGACCGACGACCCCGGGTCCGCCGGCCGCCCGCGCGTCCTCCAACAGGGCGCCCGTCAGGGGCACGGCACCTCGGACACACCCCCACCGCTGTTCCTCGCTCACCCCGCCGGCGGCACCACCTGGGTGTACCGGGGCCTGGCCCGGCGGCTCGGGGCCGAGCGCACCGTGCTCGGGCTCGAGCGCTTCACCGACGGCGCCTCCGTCGAGGAGCGCGCCCGCCGCTACGTCCGCATGGTCCGGCAGGCCCAGCCTTCGGGCCCCTACCGCCTGGGCGGCTGGTCGTTCGGCGGGGTCCTGGCCCACGAGGCGGCCCGGCAGCTCACGGAAGAGGGCGCCGAGGTCGAGCTGGTGGCGATGTTCGACGCGGGCCTGCCCATGGACGTGGGCCCCGAGCGTGCGCGGCAGCTGAGCGCGCGCCGCTACGCCGACTTCGCCGCCCACCTGGAGCGCACCCACGACCGCCCCGTCCCCGTCGACCCCGACGAACTGGCCGACCTCACCGAGGACGCCCAGCTCGAGGTCCTGCTGCGGGCCGTCGACGATTCCGGGGTCGGGAAGCTGCTCAGCCCCGCCATCCTCGAGCACCACCGCACCTCGCACGAGGACACCCTCGCGCTCGAGGCCTACCGCCCCGGACCCCACGGCGGCCGGACCGTGCTCTACCGCGCCACCCGGCCCACGCCCTGGGCGGTCTCCGACCCGCGCTACGACCACCCCGACGAGGCACGCGGCTGGGATCCCCACTGCCCGGACCTGCGGATCGTCCGGATCGACGCCCACCACCTGAACCTTCTCGACCCACCCGGGGTCGACGCGATCGCGCGCGACCTCGCCCCGTTGCTCGGCTGAAAGGCTGGAAGAAGATGACCGACCTGATCGACGCAGTCCTGTCCGGCGCCACAGGCGGCGAGCTCGACTCCCTCCACCTGCCCGACACTTACCGCGCCGCCTACCTGCGCCGCGAGGACGACGACATGTTCGGCGACGACCCCGAGCCCGACGTGCGGCGCTCCCTGCGGGTCGGCCCGGTCCCCATGCCCGAACCCGCACCCGACGAGGTCGTGGTCGCCGTGATGGCCTCCGCGATCAACTTCAACACCGTCTGGTCCGCGCTCTTCCAACCGATGTCGACCTTCCGGTTCCTGGAACGGTTCGGCCGCCAGGACCGCTGGGCCGCCCGGCACGACCGCGACCACCAGGTGGTCGGCTCCGACGCCTCGGGGATCGTGGTGCGCGCCGGTGCCGGGGTGCGGCGCTGGTCCCCCGGCGACCGGGTGGTGGTCTCGCCCGCCTACATCGACACCGACGACCCGCGTGCCTCCCAGGACGGCATGGTCGCCGACCAGAAGGCGTGGGGTTTCGAGACCAACTTCGGCGGGCTCGCCGACTTCACCGTGGTCAAGGCCAGCCAGCTCCTGCCCAAACCGCGCCACCTGACGTGGGAGGAGTCCGCGGCCAACACACTCTGCGCGATGACCGCCTACCGCATGCTCGTCGGCCCGCACGGAGCCCGCATGAAACAGGGCGACGTGGTGCTGATCTGGGGCGCGGCCGGGGGCCTGGGCGCCTACGCCGTGCAGATGGTGCGCAACGGCGGCGGGATCCCGGTGGGTGTGGTCAGCTCCGAGCAGAAGGCCGAGCTGCTGCGCCGGCTCGGCTGCGAGGTGGTGCTGGACCGCCGGGACTTCGCGGGCGGGCCCGACGGGTGGTCGGACCCCCGGGCGCGCAAAGGGATGGGCCGGGAGATCCGGCGGCGGACCGGCGAGGACCCGCACATCGTCTTCGAGCACAGCGGCCGCGAGACCTTCGACGCCTCGGTGTTCCTCGCCCGCACCGGCGGAACCGTGGTGACCTGCGGGTCCAGCAGCGGCTACCGGCACACCTACGACAACCGGTACCTGTGGATGAACCTCAAGAGGGTCGTGGGCAGCCACGGCGCCAACCACGCCGAGGCGGCCGAGGTCACCCGCCTGTTCGACCTGGGGATGCTGGTACCGGCGCTGTCGGCCGTCTACCCGTTGGAGGAGGTCGGCGGAGCGACCCGGGCCGTGCAGCGGGGTGAGCACACGGGCAAGGTCGCGGTCCGCTGTCTGGCACCGCGCGAGGGCCTGGGGGTGGACGACCCGGACGCGCGGTTGCGGGTCGGGGAGGACCGGCTCTCCCTGTTCCGCAAGTTCTAGGGTCCGGCGGCCGGATCGGTCCCGGGACCGATCCGGCCCGACAGGCTCAGCACCCGCAGCGCCGCCTCCATCTCGAAACGCTGGTCGGTGTCGTTCAGGCGGTCGCCGAACAGCTCCTCCAGCTGGCGCAGCCGGTAGCGGACCGTCTGCGGGTGCACATGCAGCAGGACGGCGACCTTCTTGGCGTTGAACCCGCACTGCAGCCAGGCCAGGAGCGTCTCCGAGAGGCGTTCGCGCTGGGCGCTGCGGAGTTCGTGCAGCGGGGACAGGCGCAGGGAGATCATCGTCCGCATGAGCTCCTCGTCGCGGAACAGGAGTGAGGCGGCCAGGTGGTCGACCCAGCGCACGACCCCCTCGGCGGGGACATAACCCGCACTGACCAGCGAGAGCGTGTCCCTGGCCCGGCACAGGGACGTCGCGGCGTCGGTCACCTCCACGGTGGGGCCGACCGCGGCGTGCCAGCCGCGCAGCACGTTGCCGAGGCTCTGGATCCGGCCCGGACCGTCCGGGTCGGGGACCACCAGACAGGGGTCGACCCGGTTGAAGTCGCAGAGCACGTCCGAGGGCAGGGTCGGTGGCGGCTCGGTCTCGACCTTGCGCCCGCCGAGGGCGATCACCGCCACCTGCGCGGGCAGGCGCCACTCGGCGGCCAGGGCCAGCTCCGCGACCGCCTCCGGTGAGGGTGCGCTGTCGGACAACAGGAGGTTCACCAACCTGCCCCTGCGTCTGCGCAGCTCGCCCGAGACCTGTGCCTGGGCCTGGTTGTAACCGACCATGGCGGCCCCGGCCAGCTCCTCCAGGAAGAGGAACAGCGCTTCGGCGACCGGGCCGACGTACCTCTGCGGGAACACCCGGGGGTCGGCCATCTGCACCTCGGTGATCCGGCGCCACATCATGACGGCCGCGGTGCGCATCGCCACCTGGAGGCTGTCCAGGCTGCGCCCCTCGTGCGCCTCGCCGGCGCCCAGGGAGCGGAACCGTTCACGGAAGCCGTCGTCCGGGGGGCCGGTGGTGCCGACCCGTGCCAGGAAGGCCTCGAACGCCTCCGCCACGGCCTCCCTCGTGTTGGAGAGGTAGGTGTGGTTGCCCGGCCGGGCGTACTCGGGGACCCGTTCCTGGATCCGCTCCACGACCACGTCGACCATGGGATCGAAATGGGGGCGGAGCTGGTCGGCGACCTCGGGGGGAACAAAGGCCAACGGATTGATTTCTGAATAGTCTGACGCAACCGGTGTATTCACGGCCACCTCCTCGGCAGAACCGGGAACGAGAAACCAACGTTAGCCCGCCGCACGAAAAACACTAGCTTTCCGGTACAGAGGTGTGGGCCCCGTTTTTGTCACCCGCACGACAAAAAAGAGCGATCACCGGTGGGTACGGAATTCTTCGGAGCGCACTCCGGCGCCTTCGAACGACCGGGCCCTCCTCCGGGCACGGGTCCGGGGCCGCATCACCCCTTCCGTCGGGGCCCGCGCCGTGTTTGGGTGTCCTCCTGCACACGAGTGACAGGAGGGTCATGCCCGACCAGCACACGGGGCTGTTGAAGGTCCTCGGACGCGGGGACGTCCTCGCACTGTCCTTCGGGGCGATGATCGGCTTCGGCTGGATCGTCCTGACCGGTGAGTTCATCGACGCGGCGGGCCCGGGCGGCGCCGCGCTCGCGTTCGTCATCGGCGGGGTGATCATGGCCTTCGTCGGGCTCACCTACGCCGAGCTGGTCTCCGCGATGCCGCGCGCAGGCGGGGAACACCATTACGCCCTGCGGGCCATCGGCCCCAAGGGTGCACTGGTGGCCTCGTGGGCGATGGTGCTCGGGTACGTGTCCGTGGTCGCCTTCGAGGCGGTGGCGGTACCCGAGACGCTCGTGTACCTGTTCCCGGACATGGCCGTCGGCCACCTGTGGACGATCGCCGAGTACGACGTGCAGGCGAGCCTGGTCGCCGTCGGCATCGTCACCGCCGTACTCATGGCGGGCGTCAACTACGTGGGGATCCGCCCCGCCAGCGTCTTCCAGGTCGTCGCGGTGCTGTTCCTGGTCGGGATCGGCGCGGTGATGGTCGCCGGTTCCGCCGTCGGCGGGTCCGCCGAGAACATGGACCCGCTCTTCACCGGCGGCGTCTCCGGCATGTTCGTCGTCCTGGTGGCGGTGCCGTTCCTGTTCGTCGGCTTCGACGTGATCCCGCAGTCGGCCTCGGAGATCAAGATCCCCTACCGCCTCGTGGGCGGGCTGCTGGTGATCTCGGTGTTCTGCGCGACCGCCTGGTACGTGATGGTCATGCTCACCGCCGGTTCGGGTCTGTCCCCCTCGGCCCTGCTCGAGTCCGAACTGGCCTCCGCCGACGCCGTGGGCGCGTTGTGGCAGAGCCGGACGGCAGCGAACCTGGTGGTGCTCGGCGGGATCGCGGGGCTGCTCACCAGCTGGAACGCGTTCCTCATCGGGGGCAGTCGGCTGCTGTTCGCCATGGGCCGCTCGGGGATGGTGCCGACGTGGTTCGGGCGGCTGCACCCGCGCTACCGCACACCCTCCAACGCGATCCTGTTCATCGGGGCGCTGTCGGTCGTCGCCCCGTTCTTCGGCGACCCGATGCTGGTGTGGCTGAGCAACGCCGGCGCGTTCAACATCGTCGTCGCCTACCTGGCGGTCGTCGTGTGCTTCCTCGTGCTGCGCCGCCGCGAACCGGACATGGAACGCCCGTTCCGGGTGCCCGCCGGGACCCCGGTCGGTGTGGTCGCGTTCGTGCTCGCCTTCGGGCTGTTCCTGCTCTACCTGCCCGGTATGCCCGCAGCGCTGTCGTGGCCCGAGGAGTGGCCGATGGTGCTCGTGTGGTGGATCGCGGGCGTGCTGCTGCTCCTGCGCCTGCCGCGCGTGCGCCCGGGGGCCGACGCCGAGGAACGCCTCCTCGAAGCGCTGCGTGCCCGCAAGGGGGCCTCCCCACCTCCGTGATGCCGCGGGGCCTCGGAGGGCCCGGGGATCTTGCTACTGGGGCCGGGTTCAGCGCCGAAGTCGGCTCTGGTAGCAAGATCCCCGGGGGTCGGGCCTCAGGTGCGGTCGGAGTGCCAGCGGCGCAGGCGCGCCACGGCCTCGTCGAGCACCTCGTCCTGCTTGCAGAAGGCGAAGCGCAGCAGGTGCGCGCCCTCCTCCTCGTGGTCGTAGAAGACCTTCGCGGGCACGGCGGCGACCCCGGCCTCGCGCGGCAGGGCGCGGGCGAGGTCCTCGCCGTCGGAGTACCCGAGGGGCCGGATGTCGGCCATGAGGAAGTAGGTTCCCTCACACGGGCGCACGTCGAACCCGGTCTCCACCAGGCCCTCCGCGAGCCGGTCGCGCTTGCGCTGCAACGCGTCGCGCTGCTGCTCCACCCACTTCTCCTCGTTCTCGAACGCGTCGGCGATCGCCATCTGCAGCGCGCCGTTGGCCGAGAACGTGAGGAACTGGTTGACCGTGCGCGCGGCCCGAACCAGGGGTTCGGGGCCCATGACCCAACCGGTCTTCCACCCCGTCACGGCGAACGTCTTGCCCACCGACGAGATCGACAGGGTGCGTTCGGCCATGCCCGGCAGCGTCGCCAGCGGCACGTGCGGCGCGCCGTCGAAGGTCAGGAACTCGTACACCTCGTCGGTGACGGCGATGAGGTCGTGCTCGCGGCAGACCTTCGCGATCTCCTCCAGCTCGGAGGCGTCGAAGACCGCACCGGTCGGGTTGTGCGGGGTGTTCACCATGACCACGCGCGTGCGTGGCCCGACGGCGGCGTTCAGCTCGGCGGGGTCGAAGGTGAAACGCCCCGTGGTGTCGTCGCGGCGCAGCGGTACGGGCTTGCGCACGCCGCCCGCCAGGCTGATGACGGCGGCGTAGGAGTCGTACATCGGCTCGAAGACCACGACCTCGTCGCCCGGCTCCACCAGGGACAGCAGCGACGCGGCGATGCCGCCGGTCGCGCCCACGGTGATGTAGACCTGCGTCTCGGGGTCGAGGTCGATGCCGTGCCGGCGCGAGCGGTACCGGGCCACGGCCTCGCGCAGCTCCGGGCGTCCCGGCCCGGGCGGGTACTGGTTCACCCCCTCGAGCACGTACCGGTTGGCGCCCTCCAGCAAGGAGCGGGGCCCGTCGGTGTCGGGGAAGCCCTGCCCGAGGTTGACCGACTTGGTCTCGGTGGCCAGGCGCGTCATCTCGGCGAAGATCGTCTCGCCGTAGGAGCGCATTCTCTCGATCAGCGGTTCATCCACATCACGAGCGTATCGACAGCGGAACGGGGGCCGACCATCCGGTCGGCCCCCGTTCCGCGTTCTGCCCGCTCGGTCGGGGTGCTCAGAGCAGCAGGCTCAGCACCACCCACACCACGGGGCCCGCGATGAGCAGCGAGTCCATGCGGTCCATGATGCCGCCGTGGCCAGGCATGAACCGGCCCATGTCCTTGATGCCGAGGTCGCGCTTGAGCAGCGACTCGATGAGGTCGCCGACGGTCGCGGCGGCCACCACGGCCAGCCCCAGGACCACGCCGACCCACCAGTGGCCGTCCAGCATCAGCGTCACGCACAGGGCACCCGCGATCGCGCAGGCCAGGACGGAACCGCCGAAGCCCTCCCACGTCTTGTTCGGGCTGATCACCGGCGCCATCTTGTGGCTGCCCAGCAGGATCCCGGCGAAGTACCCGCCGATGTCGCTGGAGATCGTCACGACGATGAAGGTGACCAGCCAGAACTGTCCGTCGCCCGGGTGGGACACGAGCAGCTGCCACGTGGCCAGCAGGAACGGCAGGTACATCAGGGTGAACATGTTCGCGGCGGAATCGGCCGCGAAGCCGTCCGCGCCGCCGCGCAGCCGCCACGACAGGGCGACCACCGCGGTCAACGCCGTCACCCCGAGCAGCACCGCGGTACCGCCGAAGTACGCGGCGGGCTGCATCGCCACACCGCCCACGGCCAGCGGCACCAGGGCCAGGCGCACGTCCTTGCGTCCGAACGCGCGGCTGAGTTCGCGCAGCCCCAGCAGCACCGCGATCGAGGTGATGATGGTGAACAGCTGCGGCCAGGGGAAGATCGAGAAGAACACGAGAGCGCCGAGTACGACGCCGCTCGCGATGGCCACCGGGAGGTTGCGGCCGGTGCGCACCGGCTCGCCCCCCGGCTTGTGCAGCACGAAACGCTGCCCGTCGGCCTGGTCGGAATCGGCGTGCGATCCCTCGTCGGGTCTGTGCTCCGGCGAGTGCTCGCCACCTCCGGAGCCGGCGGAAGGTTTCGTCACTGGCTAGACCTCGAGGAGTTCCGATTCCTTGTGCTTGAGCAGCTCGTCGACGCCGGCGACGTGCTTCTGCGCCAGTTCGTCGAGCTCGCCCTGAGCACGGTGGGCCTCGTCCTCACCCAGGTCGCCGGCCTTGACCGCCTTCTCCAGGGTGTCCTTGGCGCGGCGCCGCACGTTGCGGATCGAGACGCGGGCGTCCTCCGCCTTGCTGCGCGCGACCTTGACGTACTCCTTGCGGCGCTCCTCGGACAGCTCCGGGAACACCACGCGGATGATCTGGCCGTCGTCGGACGGGTTCACGCCCAGGTCGCTGTTGCGGATCGCGTTGATGATGTTGGTGCGCGCGCTCACGTCGAACGGCGAGATGACCACCATGCGCGGCTCGGGAACCGAGAAGGAGGCCAGCTGGTTGATCGGCGTGGTCGCACCGTAGTAGTCGACGGTGATCTTGTTGAAGGTCGCCGGGGTGGGACGGCCCGTACGGATGGTCGCGAAGTCCTCCTTCGCGACACCGAGGGCCTTCTCCATCTTCTCTTCGGCCTCGAGGAGGGTTTCTTCGGTCATTGTGGCGCTCCCGGAACTCGACTGGGTGTTCGGTTGGCTGGGTGGCCCCGCGGACCTGGGCCAGGGCGTCAGGACGCGGACGGGCCGACGATGGTGCCGATCTTCTCACCGCGGACCGCACGCAGGATGTTGCCCTGGCTCATCAGGTCGAACACCACGATCGGCAGGCCGTTGTCCATGCACAGGCTGACCGCGGTCGCGTCCATGACCCTCAGGCCGCGGGTGAGGACCTCGTTGTAGTTGAGCTTGTCGAACTTGACCGCGTCGGAGTTGCGCTGCGGGTCGGAGTCGTAGACCCCGTCGACCTGGGTGCCCTTGAGCACGGCCTGGGCACCGATCTCCAGCGCGCGCTGAGCGGCCGTCGTGTCGGTGGAGAAGAAGGGTGCGCCCAGACCGGCACCGAAGATGACCACACGGCCCTTCTCCAGGTGGCGGACGGCGCGGCGGGGGATGTAGGCCTCGGCGACCTGGCTCATGTGGATCGCGGTCTGCACACGCGTGTCCACACCCAGGCGCTCCAGGAAGTCCTGCAGGGCGAGGCAGTTGATGACCGTCCCGAGCATGCCCATGTAGTCGGCCCGGCCGCGCTCCATGCCGCCCTCGGTGAGCTGCACACCGCGGAACATGTTGCCGCCGCCGACGACGACGGAGACCTGGATGCCCTCGGAGACCGCTTCGGCGATGGACTCGGCGACGTACTGCACGATCTCGGGGTCGATCCCCAGATCGCCGCCGCCCGCGAACGCCTCCCCGGAAAGCTTGAGCATGACCCGTTTCCAACCGGAGTCGT
Source organism: Nocardiopsis coralli (assembly GCF_014892575.1). Lineage (GTDB taxonomy): Bacteria > Actinomycetota > Actinomycetes > Streptosporangiales > Streptosporangiaceae > Nocardiopsis > Nocardiopsis coralli. Next base: position 139,391 of record NZ_JADBGI010000012.1, read on the forward strand.
GCATGGCGGGTTCGGTGTTCGTCTCTTCCGTCACGGCCTGAGGCCTCCCTTGTCGTCCCCGCACGGTGCGGGGTCCCCCGAGTGTCTGTCGCGGCCGGGCGCACACGGCGCCGAGACCCGCCCTGATCGTCGCGGCCCCGACACGTACAGCGCCGAAATCCGCCTTTGGCCCTGCTCGGCGGACACCGATAACCACGGAAGGCGCCCACCGAACAGGGCCTGATCCACCAAAGGTGCCGGGGAGATCTCTCCCCGGCACCTCCATCATGTCAACGCTCCTAGGCCTGGCCGACCTTGAAGCGGACGAAGCGCTTGACGGTGACGCCCGCCTCGTCGACGACGTTCTGCACCGTCTTCTTGTTCTCCTTCACGAAGGCCTGGCCCAGCAGGGTGACCTCCTTGAAGTAACCGTTGAGGCGGCCCTCGACGATCTTGGGGATCGCCTGCTCGGGCTTGCCCTCCTCGCGGGTGGTCTGCTCGGCGATCGCGCGCTCGTGCTCGACCACGTCGGCGGGGACCTCGTCCTTGCTGACGTACTTGGGAGCCATGGCGGCGATCTGCTGCGCGAGGTCCTTGCCCAGCTCCTCGTCGGCCTTGTCCAGCTCGACCAGGACGCCCATGGTCGGGGGCAGGTCCGGGTCGGACTTGTGGAGGTAGGTCGCGACGTAGGTGCCGTCGAAGGTGGCGACGTGGCTGAGCTCGAGCTTCTCGCCGATGACCGCGCTCTTGCCCTCGATGTAGTCCTGCAGGCTCTTGCCGGACTCGATCTCGGCGGCCTTGACGGCGGCGAGGTCGTCGCTGTCCTGGGCGGCGACGAAGTCGGCGACCTCGTTGGCCAGGGCGATGAACTGGTCGTTCTTGGCGACGAAGTCGGTCTCGCAGTTGAGCTCGACCAGCGTGGCCTTGCCCTCGCTCGCCTGCTTGAGGACGACGGTGCCCTGGGCGGCGGTGCGCTCGGCGCGCTTGCCGACGTCCTTGGCGCCCTTGACGCGCAGGGCCTCGACGGCCTGGTCGAAGTCGCCGTCGGCCTCGGTCAGGGCCTTCTTGCAGGCCATCATGCCCGCACCGGTCATGTCGCGCAGCTTCTTGACGTCCGCGGCGCTGAAGTTCGCCATTGTCGGAATTTCCCTCGGAAGTGAAAGTCTGTGATGGACGGGGCGGGTACACCCGCCCCAGTTGCCGCCCCGCCCGAGGGGCGGGGCGGCGGCGAAACCGTTCGGCTGGTGCCGGCCGGGGACTAGGCCTCGGAGGCCTTCTCGGCGGCGTCGCCCTCGGGCGCCTGCTCGGGGGCGTCGACCGGGGACTCCTCGGCGGCGGCCTCGGCCGGGGCCTCGGCAGCGACCTCGTCGTTCGGGGCGACGGTCGGGGTCTCCTCCGGAGCGGCCTCGGCGGCGGCTTCCTTCGGGGCGGCCTCCTTGCCCTCGAGGAGCTCGCGCTCCCACTCGGCGAGGGGCTCCTCGTCGGCCTTCTGCTCGCCCGAGCCCTCGGCGGAGGCGCCGGAGCGGACCAGCAGACCATCGGCGACGGCGTCGGCGACCACGCGGGTCAGCAGGCTGACGCTGCGGATGGCGTCGTCGTTACCCGGGATCGGGTAGTCGACCTCGTCCGGGTCGCAGTTCGTGTCCAGGATGGCCACGACCGGGATGTTCAGCTTGCGAGCCTCGCTGATCGCGATGTGCTCCTTCTTGGTGTCCACGATCCACACGGCGCTGGGCACGCGGGCCATGTCGCGGATACCGCCGAGGGTGCGCTCGAGCTTCTCCTTCTCACGGCGGAGGTTGAGCAGCTCCTTCTTGGTGAGCGTGGAGCCGGCGACGTCGTCGAAGTCGATCTCCTCCAGCTCCTTCAGGCGCTGCAGCCGCTTGTGGACCGTGGAGAAGTTCGTGAGCATGCCGCCCAGCCAACGCTGGTTGACGTAGGGCATGCCGACGCGGCGGGCCTGCTCGTCGATGGCCTCCTGCGCCTGCTTCTTCGTGCCGACGAACAGGATGGTGCCACCGTGGGCGACCGTCTGCTTGACGAACTCGTAGGCGCGGTCGATGTAGGACAGCGACTTCTGGAGGTCGATGATGTAGATGCCGTTGCGCTCCGTGAAGATGAAGCGCTTCATCTTCGGGTTCCAACGGCGGGTCTGGTGCCCGAAGTGGACGCCGCTCTCCAGGAGCTGGCGGATCGTCACGACTGTGGCCATGACCTGTCCTTCCTGCGGTGGCGGGGTACTCCCCCGCCTTCGGTTGTGCCTGACGCCCCGGCCGTGCCGCCACCCGCTCTCGCGGTGTGGACCGTAGGTCCGGCCCCTCCCCGTGGGGAGGCTCGTGGACGTGCGTAGTGTGATCGGCCCTGTGGGCCACAGATGATTCTATCCTCCGTCGGAAGCAGCCCGGACCCGCCCGTGGTCGTCCACAGATCCGGTGCACCCTCTGGCGGACCACCACCTTCCGGCAGACCCTTGTCACATGGGCCTTCTCACCCGCTGGCTACTGACCTTGTCGATCCTGCTGTTCCCTTTTTTCCCGATCCGAACCGCTGCCGCCGATACCCCCTGGCAGTGGCCCCTGGAGCCCCGTCCCGACGTGCTTCGGGGCTTCGATCCGCCCGAGCAGAGGTGGCTCGCCGGACACCTGGGAGCGGACCTGGCGGCCGAGGTGGGGCAGGCCGTCCTGGCCCCCGCCGACGGGGTGGTGCACTTCGCCGGAACGGTCGCCGGTGTGCCGCTCGTCTCGGTCGCGCACGGCGACCTGCGCACGACGTTCCTGCCGGTGAGCGCCTCGGTGGCGCGGGGCGACCCGGTGGAGGCCGGCGACGAGCTGGGGACGGTGGTGGCCGAGCCCGCCCACTGCGAGGGGCGCCCGTGCCTGCACTTCGGCCTGCTGCGGGGGTCGGTGTACCTGGATCCCCTCGGACCCCTGGGCCACGGCCCCGTGCGGCTGCTGCCCCTGCCCCGCGACGGGCCGGTGGACCCCGAACCGCCCGCCGGTACCGCGTTCCGCACACGTGCCGAGCGGCAGTGGGCTCGGGCAAGGGACGCGCGGCGATGCCCTGTGCCGCGCGGTGCGGAAGGAGAGCGGTCAGGCGCGGGGGTGAGCCTGCCGGTAGGTGTCGCGCAGGCGCTCCACCGAGACGTGGGTGTAGACCTGCGTGCTGCGCGGGCTGGCGTGGCCCAGGAACTCCTGCACCGTACGCAGGTCCGCGCCTCCGTTGAGCAGGTGCGTCGCGGCGCTGTGGCGCAGGTCGTGCGGGGCGCCGTCGACGCCTGCGACGCGCAGGTGGGCGTGCACGTCCTCGCGGGCCTGGCGCACACCCAGGCGTCCGCCGCGTGCGCCCAGGAACAGCGCGTTCCGGGAAGCTCGGGTGAGCAGGTCGGGGCGGGCCCCGGTCAGCCAGGCGTCGAGCGCGTCGAGGGCGGGGGTCCCGACGGGCACGGTGCGTTCCTTGTGGCCCTTGCCCATGACACGCACGGTCTCGCGGGCCCGGTCGAGGTCGGCCAGGTCGAGCGCGCAGAGTTCCGCGACCCGGATCCCGGTGGCGTACAGCAGCTCGACGACCGCACGGCGGCGTACGGGGATCGGGCCCTCGTCGGTGTCCGAGGTGTGGGAGAGCGCGTCGGCTGCCTGGCCCTCCTCCAGCACCGTCGGCAGGCTGCGCTGCTGGGTGGGGGCGGACAGGCGCGGCCCGGGGTCCTCGTCCAGCAGTCCCTCGCGGTTCAGGAACCGGGTGAAGGCACGCACGGCGGCGACCCGGCGGGCCAGCGTCGAGCGGCTCGCGCCCGCCTCACGTGCGCGCGAGAGCCAGGCGCGCACGAGGGGGACGTCGAGTTCGCCGAGTTCCTGGCCGGTCTCGTCGAGGTGGGCGAGCAGCGCACGCAGGTCGGCGAGGTACCCGCGGACGGTGTGCGGGGACCGCCCCAGCTCGTGGGTGAGATGGGTGCGGAACCGGTCGAGCACGCTCACCGCTCCCCCAGCGCCGCGATGCCCTCGACCTCGACGAGGTAGCGGGGGTCGACGAGCCCGCTGACCTCCACGAGGGTTCCGGCGGGCCGGTGTCCTTCGGGCAGGCAGTCCAGCAGGGCCGACCGGAACTCGTCGAGGTCGGTGACGTGGCGCAGGAAGTAGGTGAGCTTGACCAGGTCGCCGAGGTCGGCGCCGTGGTCGGCGAGGAGGCGTTCCATGTTGGCGAAGATCTGCCGGGTCTGGCCCGCGACGTCGCCGGGCACGTTGCCCTCGGGCGTTCTGGGGAGCTGACCGGAGAGGAAGAGCAGTGGGCCGTGGGCCACCAGGGCGTCACTGTACGGTTTGGCCATGGCCGCAACGTACCCGCGCGCGCCCCGGCTCTACCCCGTGCGGCGGCTGCGGCGCACCACCCCCGCGGCCAGTTCCGCACCGTCGAAGACGCCCGCGCGGGCGCGCTCGGTGAGCGTGCGGGCGACGATCCGGTCGGTGAGGCGCGGGAAGTGCCGGGCGAGGAAGAACTCCACGGCGCCCTTGCCGGTCGTGGGCAGGTCGCGGCGGACACGGCGGCTGAGCGCGGCGAGGAGCACGGTGTCGACCACGCCTTCCAGGGGTTCGTAGGTGCTCATGCCCTCCAGGGACAGCCCCGCGGCGGCGGTGGAGTCGTGGATGGGGCTGCGCACCGCCGACGGGTAGACGCACGAGACCGTGGCGTGCCCGGCCAGTTCCATGCGCAGCGCGTCGGCGTAGGCGACGAGGGCGCGTTTGGAGGCCCCGTACGCGGCGGCCAGCGGCAGCTGCAGCACGGCCATGCGCGAGGACACCATCACCACCCTTCCGCGGGAATCGGTCAGGGCCCGGGCGCACGCCGACGTGACCCGCCAGGCGCCGAGCAGGTTGAGGTCGAGCTGGCGGCGGACCTCCTCCCCCGGCGGGAGTTCGGCCGGCGCGGGACCCCCGATGCCGGCGTTGTTGACGAGCACGTCGAGCCCGCCCAGGCGTTCCAGGGCCTGCGCGGTGGCGGAGGCGACGTCGGCGTCGTCGGTGAGATCGCACGGCAGGACCTCGACGGTGTCGTCCTCGTTCGGGGCGAGGTCGAGGCCGACGACGGTGGCGCCGAGTTCGGTGAAGCGGGTGCACAGGGCGCGTCCGAACGTTCCGGAGGCGCCGGTGACGAGGACACGCAGGCCGGCGGCGCTGCGGCGTCCGCCGGAGAGCAGATCGCGGACGGGTCGGGCCATGGGGGGCTCCTCGGGTCAGGGGGTGGATGCCGGCCGGGGCCGGGGCGCGGGGCCGACGGGAAGCGGACGTCGGGCGGGCCGCGGGTCGGAACTCAGGGGACGAGTCGGCCGGTTCAGGGGCGGAACGCGACCCCGGTGCCGCGCCGGGCGCGGTCGCGGCCCGCGACGTACTCCCGCGGGAGGTCGGCGAGGTACTGGTCGAAGTCGATGCGCATCATGGGGCGCTTCTCCGGTCCCCACCGGGCGACGGCCGCACGGTGGGCGCGGGCCACGGTCCGGCGCTGTTCCGCGGGGTCGGGGAGGTGGTAGGCGCCCGCGAGGTGGGCGGCGGCGAGCTTGGACTGGACCTCGACCACCGGGAGGGCGGCGCCGGTGGACTGCATCAGGCCGACGAAGGCCAGGCCCGGGTCCCGCAGGTGGAACACACGCTTGTAGAGCGGCATGCGTTCGGGGTCGGGGCCGGTCCAGTGCTCGGCCAGGAAGGGCGTTCTGACGCGGTACCCGGTCGCCCACACGACCACGTCGACCTCGTCCGCGGTTCCGTCGGTGAAGACCACCTTGGAGCCGTCGAAGCGTTCGATGCCGGGCCTGGGCTCGATCCCGCCGTGGGTGAGCCGGTGGTGCACGGTGTCGCTGATGGTCGGGTGGTTCTGGAACAGTCCGCCCGCCGGTTCCGGGAGCCCGTAGTCCTGGGGTCGGCCGACCGCGAGGCGGAGCATGGTCTGGGCGACCCCCTGGCGCACCCGCCACGGGAGGACCGCGAGGGCGCCGCCGGTCGCGTCGGAGGGGCGGCCGAACAGGTACTTGGGCACGATGTGGGCGCCGCGGCGGGCGGAGAGCAGGGCGGGGCCGTCGGTGACGTGGGAGGCGTCCACGGCGATGTCCATGGCGGAGTTGCCCATGCCCACCACCAGGACCCGGCGGCCGCGGAAGAGCTCGGGGTCGCGGTACTCGTGGGCGTGCACCTGGGTTCCGGTGAACGTGTCGGCGCCCGGGTAGGGGGCGGGCCACCGGGGGTCCCAGTTGTGGCCGTTGGCGACCACGACGGCGTCGACGGTCTCGGTTCCGGACGAGGACCGCACCTGCCAGCCGTCCGTACCGCGTTCCACGGACGTGACGGTGCTGCCGTAGCGGATGTGCGGCCCGAGCCCGAAGCGTTCCGCGTAGTCGCCGAGGTAGCCCGCGATGCGGTCGGCGGAGGGGTAGTCCGGCCAGTGCGCGGGCATCGGGTGGTCGCGGAACTCGGTGCGGCCCTTGCTGGTGTTGAGGTGCAGGGACGCGTAGGCCGGCGAGTGCTCGGCGCCGCGGACCCAGAGGCCTCCGGGGCGGTCGGCGCGTTCGTGGGCGACGGGGTCGAGGCCGCGGTCGAGCAGGGCCTTGACGGCGGTGAGCCCAGCCGCTCCGGCCCCGATCACGGCGACGCGGGGGGTGTTGCTCATGGGGGGTGCTTCCGTCCGGTCGAGAGGTGTGCAGCAAGGTACACCAGGCGCCCCGGCCGGCCCGCGACCGCCCGGTGCCGACCTGCCGGTCGGATGCGATCGGTGGCGTTGGTCAGGGCACGGCGCGCAGGGACGCGTCGAGGGCGCTCATGAGGCGGGCGACCCGGGTCCTGCCCTCGGGGGCACGGGGGTAACGCCGGAGCACGTCCCGGAGCACGGGCCCGGCGCGTTCCCGGGCGCGTTCGATGAGCACGTCCCCGACGGCAGGATCACCGTCGGCCTCCAGCTCACCCACACGGGCCTCACACGCGGCGGCGCGCAGGATGTGCCCCACCTGCGTCGCCCTGGAGATCGGGTGCAGGTACGCGGCGGAGGCGGCGTCCCCTGCCGCTCGTGCGGCGAGGCGCGCGGCCTCGGTACCGGCCTCCTTGGCGGCGCGGTGCGCGTCCAGGGAGGAGGAACGCTGGAGCTTGGTGCGCCGCTCGCCGCCGACGAACGTCCACGCCGCGTCGAGAGCCGCACGCGGTCGGGGGTCGTCCGGGTGAGCGTGCTCGAACACGGGGAGGAGGCCCTGGGCGCTCTGCGCCGCGTAGCGGGCGACGGCGCGCAGTTCGTCCATGGTGAGCGTGAAGTCGCCGGTCACGGTGGTCATGGCCCGATTCTCCTACGGCCACACACCCGGCACCTCCCCGGACGCGGGCCCTACGTCCGGAGACCCCCGATCCCCACCCGGTTGCACGCCCCATCGTGCCAGTAGGCGAGTTCGCGCGGCTCGAAGTCCGGTGTACGCGGGGCGCGGTACGGCTCACGTGCGGGGTGTGCGCCAACCGGCGGTGCAGCGCTCCACCAGGCCGGCGGCGGCGAGCACGCCGAGGGCGCGCATCGTGCCCTCGAGGTCTCCCCCGCACTCGAGCGCGATGGAGGCGGTGCCCGCACCCGTGCGGGGCACGGCGGAGAGCACCCGTTCGGTCTCCGGCGACAGGTCGGCCTCCACGCGCACCGGCCCGGGGCTCTCCGGACCGGCGTCGTCCCCTAGGTGTTCCAGCACGTCCTCGGCGCTGGTCACGCACACCGCCCCGTGCCGCCGCAGGAGCGTGTGGCACCCCACGGACAGGGCCGAGGTCACCGGCCCCGGAACGGTCATGACCGCGCGGTCCATGGAAGCGGCGTGCGTCGCGGTGTTGAGCGCCCCGCTGCGCCGGCCCGCCTCGACGACCACGGTGCCGGGTGTGAGGGCGGCGATGAGCCGGTTCCGGACGAGGAAGTCCGGGGCGCGGGGTGTGGCGCCCAGGGGCCGTTCACTCACGAGCGCGCCCCGGCGCGCCACGTCGGCGAAGAGCCCGGCGTGCCCGCGCGGGTAGTCCACGTCCAGCCCGCACGCGAGCACCACGACGGTCGCACCGATGGCGTGGGCCGCGCGGTGTGCGGCCCCGTCGATGCCGTACGCGCCGCCGGAGACGGTGACGACGGAGTGCTCGCCCAGCGTGTAGGCCATCTCGGACGCGACGTGTTCGCCGTAGGACGTCGCGGCCCGTGCGCCCACGAGCGCCACGGAACGCAGGCAGAGGTTGCGCAGATCGCCGCCGCCGCGCACCCACAGGCCGTACGGTCCGGGGTCGAGGCCCTCCAGGCGCCCGGGCCATTCGGGGTCGCCCGGGGCCACGAACCGCACCCCCATCTCGGCGGAATCGCCCAGCAGGCCGTCCGGGTCCACGCGGCAGGCCCGGGTGCGCCACCGGTTCCAGGTGCGCTCCATGGCCGGACGCGCGTCCGGGTCGGCCTCGGTGTCCACGCTGTCGGTGTCGGGAGGCCCCTCTCCCGACGCCAGGGCCGCCCACACCCGTGCGGCCCCGTGCTCGGCCAGGAGGTCGGTCAGCCACGTGTTGCCCGGGCCGCACACGGCCGTCAGGCAGGCCCGCGCCCGCACCTCGTCGTCCCGCTCACCCATCCCCACTCCTCTCGGTCCACCACCTGCCGACCGTCACCATGCACGTCCGGACCAGAGCGCGAACGCATACGCCGTCTCCTCCTCGCCGGGCTGTTCGCGCCCGGCGAGGTCGGCGAGGGTCCACGCCACCCGCAGGGCGCGGTCGACGCCGCGTGCGCTGATCTGCCCCAGGTCCATCGCCCGCCCCAGCACCCGCAGGGCCTCGGGCCGCACGGGGAACTCCCGCCGCAGGCGGGTGCCGGGGACCGCGGCGTTGGTCCGCCACGGCGTCCCGGCCAGGCGTTCCCCCGCCCGCATACGCGCGGTGTGCACCCGCTCGGCGACAACGGCGGAGGACTCCGCGAAAGCGCTGTCGGCGAGAAGCTCGGCGCGCGAGACCGGTTGCAGCTCCGTCTTGAGGTCGATGCGGTCCAACAGAGGGCCGGAGACCCGTGAGAAGTACCGGCGGCGTTCCCCTGCAGAACAAGTGCACAGCGCCCCGGGTTTCGCGCAGAGGCAGGGGTTGGCGGCCATCACGAGCTGGAACCGGGCGGGGAACGTGACCGTCGAGGCAGCGCGGGCCAGCACGACCTCCCCGCGTTCGAGGGGTTCGCGCAGCGAGTCCAGCACCCCGCGCCCGAACTGCGGCGCCTCGTCGACGAACAGCACCCCGTGGTGGGCCTTGGACACCCACCCGGGCGCCGGGAACCCGCTCCCGCCGCCGATGATCGAGGCGCGCGTGGAGGTGTGGTGGGGCGCGGCGAACGGCGGGAGGGTGATGAGCGGCGCCTCCGGCGGCAGCGTTCCGGCCACGGAATGGATCGCGGTGGCCTCCAACGACTCCGCCGGGCCCAACCGCGGCATCACCGTGGGCAGCCGTTCGGCGAGGAGGGACTTCCCTGTCCCAGGAGGCCCCAACATCATGAGGTTGTGGCCCCCGGCGGCGGCGATCTCCACGGCGCGGCGCGCGACGGGCTGGCCGAGCACGTCGGACAGGTCGGGCCCGTGTTCGTTAGCACGGGGTTCGCTCAGGTCGGGCTCGGTGCAGGAGGGTTCGCCCCCGCGCAGCCAGTGGCACAGGTCGGCGAGGTCGCTGACGCCCACGACGTCGACGTCGGGCACGAGCGCGGCCTCGGCGAGGTTCCCGGGTGAGACCACGAACCGCTTGAACCCCTGCTCCGCCGCGGCGACCACGGCGGGCAGCACCCCGCGCACCGACCGGGCGCGCCCGTCCAGACCGAGCTCGCCGATGAGCACGGTGTCGGTCAGCCGCTCCAGGGGCACGTCGCCCATCGCGGCCAGCAGCGCACCGGCGATGGCCAGGTCGAACAGGCTCCCGGACTTGGGCAGGCTCGCCGGGGACAGGCTCACCACGACCGATCCGGTGGGCCACCGCTCCCCGCAGTTGACCAGCGCGGCGCGGATCCGGTCGCGGGCCTCGCGCAGCGCGGCGTCCGGCAGCCCGACGAGGGTCACGGAGTTCTCTCCCCCGCCGCCGAGGTCGACCTCGACCTCAACGACGTGGCCACGGACCCCGACCAGGGTCAGGCAGTGGGTACGGGCGAAGCTCATCGGCGCATCCCCCGTTCGTGGGAGACGAAGACCCGTCCGCCCACCACCAGGACGGAGACGGTGTCCACCCGGGTCCGGGAGAGGGGAACGCCGTAATGCGCGGCCCAGTGGCGCGCCAGCCGGTACAGGCGCCGGCGCTTCTCCTCGGTGACCGCGCGTGAAGGGTGCCCGCGCACCAACGAGGTCCGGGTCTTGACCTCGGCGACGACGAGCACCGGCCCGTCACGGGCGAGCAGGTCGACTTCGCCCTCCCGGTTCCACCGGTTGCGCGCCAGCACCCGCATGCCCACACGGCGCAGATGCCGCGCGGCAAGGTCCTCTCCCCGGCCGCCCACGTCGCGCCGGTGCACCGCCCTGGGATCCATCGGTGACCACCTCCGATCACCACGGTGGGTGATCGGAGGTGGCCCCGCCAGAGCTCATTTTTTCCTGTGGACAGCGGTGGTCGCCCGGGCCCGCTGCCCGCGTCGTCAGGACCGTTGAGAGGCCGGTCCCGGGGATCCTTCGGTCAGGAACCGGAAGCGGGTCCGCCCGGATCCGTGGGCGGCAGCTCGAGGTCGGACTTGGTGATCTCCTCGACGTTGACGTCCTTGAACGTCACCACACGCACGTTGCGGACGAACCGGGCGGGCCTGTACATGTCCCACACCCAGGCGTCCTCCATCGCGACCTCGAAGTACATCTCCCCGTTCTCCGTCGAACGCGGCTGGAGGTCCACGTGGTTGGTGAGGTAGAACCGGCGTTCGGTCTCGACGACGTAGCTGAACAGCCCGACGACGTCCCGGTACTCGCGATAGAGCTGGAGCTCCATCTCGGCCTCGTACTTCTCCAGATCCTCAGAACTCATGTGCGCGCTCGCTTTCGTCAGCACTCTCCGGTCGTGGTGTGCTCGGTTCCTCCGGGCTCCATCATGCGTCACGGACGGGACCCACGTCCCCCGGAGCGCAGATTTTGTCGGCCGGAGTCGGTCACCGTACCCGAGAAACCCCCGGGTGTGGAGCCCGGGAGACCGCCGTCACTGCCCGGCGGCCTCGACCTCCTCGAACGCCGGCGGGATGCCCAGTCCGCCCATCTGGTCGAACGGCCAGATGATGACGAACGCGCGGCCGACGACGTGGTCGACCGGGACGGCACCGCCACCGGGGTTGTTCTGGTTCATGCGGGAGTCGTAGGAGATGGAGCGGTGGTCGCCCATGAGCCAGAGCTCGTCGGGGCCGAGCTCGATGGGGCCGAACTCGGTGTGGCTCTCGGTGCTGCCGGGGTAGAGGTAGTCGTCCTCGTCGAGGGGGACACCGTTGACGATGATGCGGTTCTGGTCGTCGCAGCACTCGACGGTGTCGCCGGGCAGACCGATGACCCGCTTGATGTACTCCTTGCCCGTCGGGGCCGCGCCGAGCTGCTGCTGCACCCACTGGAAGCCGCGCGCCACGGGGTTGGCGGGCTCGGCGACCTCCACGGTGTTGGGGTCGTCCCAGGAGCCGTCGCCGTCGAAGACCACGACCTCGCCGCGTTCGATGTCGCGGATCTGGTAGACGACCTTGTTGACCAGCACCCGGTCACCCACCAGGAGCGTGTTCTCCATGGACGTGGACGGGATGAAGAACGCCTGCATCACAAAAGTGCGGATGACGAACGCCAGGACCAGGGCGATCGCGATCAGGATCGGCAGTTCCTTCCAGAAGGAACCCGACCCCTTCTTTTTCTTCGTTGCGTTCTCGGACTTGCTCACCGTCTCCTCCGCCCTCTCCACCGGCTCCGGATCCTGCGTGCCACCGACCCCGGAGACACCACTGGCTCCCGTGTGCTCGTCGGGCACGCGGGAGCCAGAGTCGGAGCCGTGCTCCTCGGGGTCTGTTCGGTCGGGGTTCTCGTCGGGAACCCCGTCCGAACCGAGGTCCCTGTCGTCGTTGGTCATCAGTGCAAGAGCCTATCCGTTCTTCGACGGAGGTGGTGGGCTTCATCACCGATGAGGACGACCGGTTGCCGCAGGGCCTGTTCGGCGGTGGCCGTCGAACAGGCCCGCGCGGGCCGGCAGGGCCCGCGGAGCGGCAGCTACTTCTTGACGGGCTCCCGGCGCTCGCGGATACGGGCCGCCTTCCCGCGAAGGTCGCGCAGGTAGTACAGCTTGGCGCGGCGCACGCGGCCGCGGGCGACGACCTCGTACTTCTCGACCGCCGGGGTGTGGATCGGGAAGACCCGCTCCACGCCGACGCCGTAGCTGACCTTGCGGATCGTGAAGGTCTCGCGGTTGCCGGAACCCTGGCGGGCGATGACGGCGCCCTTGAAGACCTGGGTACGGGTGCGGGTGCCCTCGGTCACGCGGACGTGGACGGCGAGGGTGTCACCGGGACGGAAGTCCGGGACGTCGGTGCGCAGCTGGGCCTTCTCCAGCTCCTGAATGGCGGTGTGCATCTGATAATCCTCGTTGATAGCGCGCCGCGTCCTGTCCCCGCCGTGAGCGGGGAGGGGTTCGCGGGCCAGACCCTGACTCGGGACTGAACTGTCGGGACCCCGGATGACCGACACAGAGGCCGACGTCATGCCGCCGGCATGCGGATGCCACTGGTCACCAGGGGGGAACCCAACTAGTTTGCCACATGTTCTCCATCGCCCGGAACGGGACGTTCTGCGAGCACTTCGAGGTCACGGCGGTCGAAGGTGCCCTCCGGCGCGGACTCCACCAGGTCGGGGCGGTTGCGCGCCGTCTTGCGCAGGGCCTGGTCCCGGCGCCAGCGGTCGACGTGGCCGTGGTTGCCGGACAGCAGGACGGGTGGGACCTCGTGGCCGCGCCACTCGGCGGGCTTGGTGTAGACGGGGCCCTCGACGAGGTGTTCCATGCCTCCCGAGGCGAAGGAGTCCTGCACGTGGGACTCGCGGTTGCCGAGCACCCCGGGGAGCAGGCGGGTGATGGCCTCGACCATGACGAGGGTGGCCGACTCTCCCCCGTTGAGCACGTAGTCGCCGATGCTGATCTCCTCGACGGGCATGTGGCGGGCGGCCTCCTCAGCCACACGCGAGTCGATGCCCTCGTAGCGCCCGCACCCGAAGACGAGGTGTTCCTCCCCGGCCAGGCGTTCGGCGTCGGCCTGGCGGAAGGGCCGCCCGCTGGGGCTGGGCACGATCAGGCGGGCGGGGCGCTCCCCCACGACCTCGTCCAGGGCCTCGCCCCAGGGGCCGGGTTTCATGACCATGCCGGGGCCGCCGCCGTAAGGGGTGTCGTCGACGGTGTTGTGCCGGTCGTGGGTCCACGAACGCAGGTCGTGCACCTGCATCTCGAGCAGGCCGGCGGTGCGGGCCTTGCCGATCAGGGACAGCTCGAGGGGGGCGAAGTAGTCGGGGAAGATGCTGATGATGTCGATGCGCACGGCGTTCCTCACTCGGCCTTGCCGAGGTCGAGCAGCCCGGGCGGCGGATCGATGACCAGGCGCCCGGCCTCCACGTCGATCTCGGGTACGAGCGGGCCCACGAACGGCACGAGGGCCTCCTCGCCTCCGGGCCGTTCCACGACGAGCACGTCCTGGGCGTGGTGGAGCACGTCGGTGACCTCACCCACCTGTGTGCCGTCGGGGGTCTGCACGGCCAGCCCGATGAGCTCGTGGTCGTGGAACTCGTCCGGGTCGTCCAGGGGGGCGACGTCGGCGGACTCCACCTGCAGGACGGTTCCGCGCAGCGCCTCGGCGGCGTTGCGGTCGCGCACGCCCTCGAAGCGCACGAGCAGGCGCCCGCTGTGGTTGCGGGTGGAGGAGATGGTGAGCGGTCCGGCCGAGGCGGGGTCGGTCAGCAGCACCGTCCCGTCCGCGAAACGCGCGCCGGGGTCGTCGGTGCGCACCTCAACGGCGACGTCACCGCGGATGCCGTGGGCACGTCCGATCCGGCCGACGACGAGACGCATGGGGTTCTTTCCTTCCGTGGGCCCGCCCCCGGACGGGGCACGGGATGAAAGCGCCCGGGGCCCGTCTCGACGGGGTCCCCGGGCACGACTGTGGGGCGCCGACCGAACGGTCGACGCCCCCGCGAGGCGGTTCAGCGCACTTCGTGCAGGTCCAGCAGGTCGACGCGGACGTGGCGGCCCCCTGCGAGGGAGCCGACCACGGTGCGCAGCGCCCTGGCGGTCCGGCCGTTGCGGCCGATGACCTTGCCCAGGTCGTCAGGGTGAACCCGGACTTCCAGAACCTTGCCCTTGCGGAGCCTCTTGGTTCTCACCTGGACGTCGTCGGTGTTCGCAACGATCCCCTTCACGAGGTGCTCAAGCGCCTCTTCAAGCACGTCAGGCCTCGCCCTCGGACTTCTTGGCCTCGGCGGCTTCCTCGGCGGGCTTCTCCGCCTTGTCAGCCTTCTTCTCGGTCTTCTTGGCCTTGGTGGCCTTCTCCTGGCCCGGGAGCACGAGCTCCTTCAGCGCGGCCTGGAACTCGGCCTCCTTGGCCTCCGGGTCGGCCTTCTCGGGCACCTGGAGCGGCGCCGGAGCGGCCAGGCCCTTGAACTTCTGCCAGTCACCCGTCTTGCGCAGGAGAGCCTTGACCGGGTCGGTGGGCTGAGCGCCCACGGACAGCCAGTACTGAGCACGCTCCGAGTCGATCTGGATGAAGCTCGGGTGCTCCTTCGGGTGGTACGTGCCGATCTCCTCGATCGCCTTGCCGTCGCGCTTGTTGCGGGCGGAGGCGACGATGACACGGTACTGGGGCGTACGGATCTTGCCCATACGCTTGAGCTTCAGTTTGACAGCCACTGGAGTGGTCTTCTCCCGAATACGGTGTTGGCGCCCGGCGGAAGGCCGCGTGGGGCACGGCGCCCTACCGGACATGACGTGGGCGGCGGGCAAGTTAGAGGGCCGGCCCGTCCACCTTTAGTCGACTCCTCATTGTGCCAGACGTCCACGACTTACTTCGCCAGGACAGCGGCGCGTCTGTGTCACACCTGCGCACACGACGACGGGCCGGCCAGGAGATCCCGGCCGACCCGCGGTGCTACTTGTTCTTGGGAAGCTTGAAGTTCGACAGGTCGGGCATGTTCTGCCCGCCCAGGCCCGGGGGCAGCGTGGGCTGGCCACCGCCGCCGAGGCCCGGGGGAAGGTCGGGCATCTGCTGGCCGCCGCCCTCCTCCTGGCGCCGCTTGCGCTCGGCCTCGCGTTCGGCCTCCTGCTGGCGGGCCTTCAGGGGGTTGCCGCTGCGCTGCTTGCCCTTCTTGTCCTTCTTCTTCTGCTTCTTCTTGCCACCGGCCCCGCCGCCGGCCCCGGGCATCCCCGGCATGCCGGGCATCCCGCTCATGCCGCCGCCCTTCTTCATCTTGCGCATCATCTTCTGCGCCTCGAAGAAGCGGGTGACCAGGCCGTTGACGTCGCTGACCTCGGTACCGGAACCGTTGGCGATCCGCAGGCGGCGCGAACCGTTGATCATCTTGGGGTTGGCGCGCTCGGCCGGGGTCATCGACTGGATGACCGCCTGGATGCGGTCGACGTCCTTGTCGTCGATGCCCTCGATCTGCTCCTTCATCTGCCCCATGCCCGGCATCATGCCGAGCAGGTTGCCGATGGGGCCGAGCTTGCGGACCATCTGCATCTGCTGGAGGAAGTCGTCCAGCGTGAAGTCGTCGTCCGAGGCCATGGTCGAGGCCATCTTCTCGACCTCGGACTCGTCGAACGTGCGCTGCGCCTGTTCGATGAGCGTGAGCACGTCACCCATGTCCAGGATGCGCGAGGCCATCCGGTCAGGGTGGAAGAGGTCGAAGTCCTCGAGCTTCTCGCCGGTGGAGGCGAACATGATCGGGCGACCGGTGATGTGGCGGATCGAGAGCGCCGCACCGCCGCGGGCGTCGCCGTCGAGCTTGGTGAGCGCCACTGCGTCGTAGCCGACACCGTCGAGGAAGGCCTGCGCGGTGTTGACCGCGTCCTGACCGATCATCGCGTCGACGACGAAGAGGATCTCGTCGGGCGAGACCGCGTCGCGGATGTCGGCGGCCTGCTGCATCATCTCGGAGTCGACACCGAGGCGGCCGGCGGTGTCGATGATGACCACGTTGTGGTTGTTGTGGCGCGCGTGCTCGATGGAGGCGCGCGCGACCTCGACCGGGTCGCCCTGGCCGTTGCCGGGTTCGGGGGCGAACACCGGGGTGCTCGCGCGCTCACCGACCACCTGGAGCTGCGTGACGGCGTTGGGGCGCTGGAGGTCGGCGGCGACCAGGAGCGGGGTGTTGCGGTCGGCCGACAGCCACTTGGCGAGCTTGCCCGCCAGGGTGGTCTTACCGGCGCCCTGCAGACCCGCGAGCATGATCACCGTCGGCGGGTTCTTGGCGAACCGGACCTGCCGGGTCTCGCCGCCGAGGATCTCGACCAGTTCCTCGTTGACGATCTTGATGACCTGCTGAGCAGGGTTGAGGGCCTTGGAGACCTCTTCGCCGCGGGCGCGCTCCTTGATCCGCGAGATGAACTCGCGGACCACCGGCAGCGCGACGTCCGCCTCGAGCAGCGCGAGGCGGATCTCGCGCGAGGTCGCGTTGATGTCCTCCTCGGACAGCCGCCCCTTGCCGCGCAGCGAGGAGAAGACCGATGTCAGCCGGTCGGAAAGCGTCTCGAACACGAGTTTGGCCAGTCCTTCGTCTCGGAATTGATCTCCCAGCCTACCCGCCCGGAACCACCCTCCAGCATGCGGAGACGGCGGGCGGGGCGGCCCTTTCACACGTCGGCGGCCCCGTGTCCGTGCACGGGGCCGCCGGTGTCATCTCACGCGGGCGCGCCGCGGCGGAGGTCAGTCCTCCTCGTCGGCGCCCTCGTCGTCGGCGCCCTCGGTCTCCTCACCGTCGGCGAGGGTGGCCTCGCGCTGCTCCTCGAGCGCGGCGAGCATGTCCTCCTGCTGGCCGCCGGTCAGGCCGCGGGTGACCAGCTCCGCCTCGCCGCCGATCTCGTAGGACTGCTGGGTCTCGCTGACGATGTTGTAGTCGGCGCCGCAGGACAGCTCGAGGGTGTCACCGGCCTCGAGGCTGCCGCTGTCGTTGCACTCCTCGTCGCCGATGTCGTCGTTGCTGAAGGTCACGTCCATGCGGACGTTGACCGTGCCGACACCGTCGCCGCCCGCGTCGTGCACGGTCCCGGTCCAGGTGCAGGCGGGGCCCTCCTCGCAGTCCATCTCCGGGGAACCGGACCAGCCGATCTCCACGCGGGCGTCGCGGGAGCCGGTGAGCTCGTCCTCGGCGGTGGTGGTCAGCCCGTCGTACAGCTCGTTGACGGCGGTGCCGTCGGCCTCGGCGAGGTCCAGGCGCACCTGCGGGCCGGCCTCGGCGTCGGCGTCCGCGAGCTCCTCGATCTCGATGCGCTTGATCTGCTCGGTCTCGGCGTCGATCCAGAGCTGGTTGCGCTCGCCGGCCAGGTCGATCTTGTGGGTGAGCTCGCCGTCGAGGTTCTCCTCCTCGGCCTCCTCGCCCTCGACACCGATGTCCTCGATGATCTGGGCCAGGGCGGCGGGCGTGAGGGAGGCGCCCGGGTTGAGGCCGACCTGGGTGGCGTTGGAGCGCACCCAGTTGTCGTCGAAGTCGTCGAAGTCCGGGCCGAAGACGCCCTTGTCGAGCCAGAAGCTCTCGGCGGCCTTGACGTAGAGCTTGTCGTCGGCCTGCAGGACCTCCGCCTCGCCCTCGTTGAGGCGCAGGGTGCCGTTGGCGGCGCCGCCGTCGGCGACCGTGAGGGTGGTGTCCTGGACGTCGGCGCCGACGCTCTCGGCGATCTGGCCGTCGGCGACCAGCGCCGGGTACTCGGCCAGGTCGGCGAGCGCGCTCTCCAGGAGCGGCGCCGCGGCGACCGGCTCGTTCTCCTCGGCGGCGGGCTCGTCGTCCTCGCCGCCCGGGCGCAGGTGGCTCAGGTCGATCGAGCACCCGGCCAATCCGACCACGGCGACAGCGCTCGTCGCTGCGAGCAGCCACCGCCCGCGGCTGCGACCCCTGCTGTGACTAACCGGCGCCATCTTGCCTCCTGTCCCCGCTTGCCTGGGGCACTGTACGAATGAGCGTGAGTGTGTGGGGTGGACGGCGGCGCGACCGAACATGTGTGCTCGCCCCGTCCATGACGTCTGATGCCGACGCGGCCCCCGAGGTTGTGCCTCGGGACGATCCGTTCCACCGTCGCGTCCGCGGCCCAGGGCATCCGCCGCCGGGGCCGCGTGTGGTGGCGGCCTGCGTGAGACCTGCCGTCTCACCGACCTGAAAGGGTACCGAACGAACGGTACCGGGAACCCCGGTTGCCGGATCCGGCCACCCCGTGCACAGGCCGAGGGGCCGGCGGGAGGCGTTGCCCCCACCGGCCCCTGGCTCGTCCCACCGCTCTTGGTGGACCGGGTCCCGTTCCTCTTCGTCGAAGCTCAGGCCCCGGACCGCGGCGAGACCGTCTCCCCGCCCGGAGGCGTCGACGAGGAGACCGCTTCTTCCTCGAGCTCGTCGAGTTCGTCGAAGGCGTAGGCGGACTCGGCGTGCAGCTCGTGGTCGAGGCCGTTGGTCTCGACCTCCTCGGCGATCCGGAAGCCGATGACCAGGTCGATGATCTTGGCGATGACCCAGGTGACCACGAAGGTGTAGACCATCACGCCGAGGACCGAGACGGCCTGGGCGACGAGCAGGCCGATGCCGCCGCCGTAGATCAGGCCGGCAGCGCCCTCGCCGGGCACCGCGGAGCTGGCCAGGAAGCCGAGGGCGAGGCAGCCGACGATGCCGCCGACCATGTGGATGCCGACCACGTCGAGGGCGTCGTCGTACTTGAACTTGAACTTCCAGCTGATCGCGTAGGCGCAGATCGCACCGGAGAGCGCACCGACGGCGACGGCACCCATGGGGGTGACGTTGGCGGCCGCGGGGGTGATGGCGACCAGACCGGCGATGGCACCGGAGGCGAAGCCCAGCGCGCTGACCTTGCCGTAGCGCAGGCGCTCGACGAGCATCCACGCGGCGGTGGCAGCGGCGGTGGCGGCCTGGGTGTTGACCAGGGCCAGGGCGGCCTCCTCGTTGGCCGCGTAGGCCGAGCCGCCGTTGAAGCCGAACCAGCCGAACCACAGCAGGGCGGCGCCCAGGAGCACGAACGGCAGGTTGTGCGGGCGCATCGACTCGGAGCCGAAGCCCTTGCGGCGGCCGAGCACGATGACCAGGGCCAGGGCGGCGGCGCCGGCGTTGATGTGCACCGCGGTACCGCCGGCGAAGTCGATGACCTCGGGCAGGCCGGTGAACTCGTGCAGGCGGGCGACCCAGCCGTCACCCCAGACCCAGTGGGCCACGGGGAAGTAGACGAGCAGCGCCCACACGGGGGCGAACAGCAGCCAGGCGCCGAACTTGGCACGGTCGGCGATCGCGCCGCTGATGAGAGCGACGGTGATCACCGCGAACATCATCTGGAAGCCGGCGTCGACCAGGAGCGGGAAGCCGCCCTCCTCGTCGACCTCGGTGATGATGTTGCTGAGCCCGACGTAGTCGAACCCGCCGATGAACAGCTCGAGGGGCCCGTAGCCGGGTGCGTAGGTCAGGGAGTGGCCCACGGCCACCCACAGCACGCTGATCACGGCGATGGAGCCGAAGCTCATGAGCATCATGTTCAGCACGCTCTTGGCCCGGGACATGCCTCCGTAGAAGAACGCCAGGCCCGGGGTCATGAGCATCACCAGCGCGGCGCTCATCAGGAGCCACGCGGTGTTGCCGGTGTCAATCATCTCGTCGCCTCCAGGGGGACGGACAGTTCGGAGTGTGGTCGATGGGCGGTCAGCAGGCGCGTCATCGGGCCCGACGAGATCACCACGGACGCCACTGTCCGCCCGGGGTGTTTCCCGGCCGCGCCCGACGTGTTGCGCAGGGGTAAAAGGACAGGCGGCGTCGTTAAGCGGCCGTGAACACACGCGTCAGCCCGTGCGAACGCACGTGCGTCCGGGACGAACCGCCACGGAACCGCTGGTCGGAACCGGGTGCCGATCGATACACGGAACAGGATCCGGACACACGAAAGGGCCGCCGTCGCTCGGACGGCGGCCCGTGTAACACGCACGTGTCGGTTCCATGACGCGGCTCACACACGGCCGCGCGCTCGGTGGCCATTCCCGGGGACCGGAAACCCCCGGGGCTGCCGGGGTTCCGGGGACCGGCCGGGGTTCGCGGGGGCGAGGGGCGCTCAGCCCTCCAGAAGGGCGTCGACGAAGACCTCGGGGTCGAACGGGGCCAGGTCGTCGGGGCCCTCGCCCAGGCCCACGAGCTTGACCGGCACCCCGAGCTCGCGCTGCACCTGGACGATGATGCCGCCCTTGGCGGTGCCGTCCAGCTTGGTCAGCGCGATACCGGTGATGTTGACGACCTCGGCGAAGACCCGCGCCTGGCGCAGGCCGTTCTGGCCGGTCGTGGCGTCCAGTACCAGCAGGACCTCGTCCACCTGGGACTTCTTCTCCACGACCCGCTTGACCTTGCCGAGCTCGTCCATCAGCCCGGTCTTGGTGTGCAGGCGGCCGGCGGTGTCGATGATGACGGTGTCGACGCCCTCCTCGGTACCGCGCGCGACCGTGTCGAAGGCGACGCTGGCGGGGTCGGCGCCCTCCTCCTTGCTCACGACAGGGGCGCCCACACGGCCGCCCCAGGTCTGGAGCTGTTCGGTGGCGGCGGCGCGGAAGGTGTCGGCGGCGCCGAGCACGACACTGCGGCCGTCGCCGACCAGGACGCGGGCGAGCTTGCCGGTGGTGGTGGTCTTGCCGGTGCCGTTGACGCCCACGACCATGATCACGGCCGGGCGGCCGTTGTGCGGTTCGGTGCGCACGGTGCGGTCGGTGTCGCCGCCGATCTGGGCGAGCAGCTCCTCGCGCAGCAGCCCGCGCACCTCGTCGGTGCCGCGGGTGCCGAGGACCTTCACGCGGGTGCGCAGGTTCTCCACGATCTGGGTCGCCGAGGTGACACCGATGTCGGCGGTGATGAGGGTGTCCTCGATCTCCTCCCAGGTGTCCTCGTCGAGGGTGTCGGAGGAGAGCAGGCTGAGCAGCCCCTGGCCCAGGGAGCTCTGGGAGCGAGCCAGCCGGGCCCGCAGGCGCACCATACGCCCGGCCGACGGCGGCGGGGTCTCGATCTCGGGAGCCGGAGCGGGCTCGGGCTCCGCGACGGTCTCCCCGGGGGCGGGAGGCGCCTGTGACGGCGGGGTGGCGACGGTCCCCTCGTCGCGTTCCCGGTCCTCCTCGGGGGGTGCCGCGGTGGCGCCCCCGGTGACCTCGGGCCCGGCCTCGTCCTTGCCCGGAGCGACCGAGCGTCGGGTCCTGACCAGGAAGAATCCGCCGACGGCGAGGAGCACGACGACGATGGCAACGGCTGCGAGCAAGGTGATGTCCATAGCGCGGACAGTCTTTCAGAGTGCCGCACGCCTTCGCACCACACAGGCTCGCGGGCGCCCCAGCCCGGGGATCTTGCTACTGGAGCCGGGTTCAGCGCTGAAGTCGGCTCCGGTAGCAAGATCCTCGCAGGGAGGAGCCTCCCTCAGGTTGACCGGTGGCGGGTGGTCCGCAGGATCAGCACGAAGAAGGGCGCGCCCAGGAACGCGGTGACCACACCGATGGGCAGTTCCGCCGGTGAGACGAGGGTGCGGGCGGCGATGTCGACGAGCACCATGAACGCGCCGCCCACGAGCACGGTCACCGGCAGGATCCTGCGGTAGTTGGATCCCACGAGGCGGCGCACGATGTGGGGCACGACGATGCCGACGAAGCCGATCAGGCCGCTGACCGAGACCGCGGCGGCGGTGGCCAGGGACGCCGCGGAGATCACGAGGATCCGCACCAGCGTCGGGTTCATGCCCAGGCTCACGGCCTTGTCGTCGCCGAGGGCGAGCATGTCGAGCAGGTATCCGCAGGCCAGCAGGGTCACCAGGGCGACCAGCGCGTAGGGCAGGACGAGGTCCACGTCGTCCCAGCCCCCGCGGCCCAGCCCGCCGAGCAGCCAGGAGTAGATCTGCTGGAGCTGGTCGATGCCCATCTGCTGCACGAGGGTCTGGGCGGCCGACAGGAACGAGGAGACCGCCACCCCCGCCAGCAGCAGCGACGCGGTTCCCCCACCCCCGGCGGTCGAGCCGAGCAGGTACGCGGTGAACACACCCACGAGCGCGCCCACGAAGGCGGCCACGGGCACCATCGCCCGGGGTGCGTCGAACCACTCGGCGCCGAAGACCATGACCAGGGTCGCGCCCAGGCCCGCGCCGGCGGCCGCACCGAGCAGGAACGGGTCGGCGAGCGGGTTCCGGAACACACCCTGGTAGGCGCCGCCCGCGGTGGCCAGGAGCGCGCCCACGAGCACGCCCATGACCACGCGCGGCAGGCGCAGTTCCACGAGCAGGGCCACCTCCCGCTCGGTCAGCGGGGATTCCGTGCCGAACGGGAGGAGGCTGAACACGTGCCGGACGATGTCGGCGGCCGAGACCGAGGCCGCCCCGGCGCTGACGCCGAGCAGGACCGCGGCCACGAGCAGGGCGAGCCCGCCCAGGACCCACCCCGTGGGGAAACCGGCACCGCCCTTCAACTCAGGCTCCCTGCTCGCGGACGGCGTCGCCGATGCTCTCGGTCAGGTCGACCACACGCGAGCTCCAGCGGGAGGAGATGTCCGGGTCGAGCAGCTCGACGGAGTCGTCGGCCACGGCGGTGACGGCGTCGAAGGCGGGGCGCTCGGCGATCTCCTGCACGGTGTCCTCGTCGCCGTAGGCCAGGAAGATCAGGTCGGGGTCCTCCTCGACCACGTACTCCGCGGAGACCTGCGGGTAGCCGGCCGCGCTGCCGTCGTCGGCCTCGTCGGCGATGTTGACCAGGCCGAACAGGGAGTAGATCTGCCCGATGAAGGTCTCGGAGGTCGCCGCGTACATGCTGTCGTCGAGCTCGTGGTAAACGCTCAGCGGTTCGGCGTCGCCGACCTCCGCGCACACCTCCTCGACGGTCGCGGCGATCTCGGTCTCGACGCGGTCGGCCTCGGTGTCGGCGGCCTCGGTCTGCCCGGTGGCGTCGCCGAGCAGGCGCAGCTGGGCGTAGGTGCCCTCGAGGTCCTGGGCGGCGTCCAGGACCAGGGTGGGCACGTCGACCGAGTCGAGCTGGCCGGCGAGGTCGGCGTTGTCGCTGCCGACGACCACGAGGTCGGGGTCGTACTCGGTGATCGCCTCGACGTTGGGTTCGTAGCCGCTCAGGTCGGTGACGGGCGCCTCCTCGGGGTAGTAGGAGTACTCGTCGACCGCCTCGACCTGGTCGCCGGCGTCGATGGCGAACAGCATCTCGGTGTGGGTGGGCGAGAGGGAGACGATGCGCTCGGGCTCGTCCTCGATCTCGACCCCGTCGGCGTCGTCGTCGATGGCCGCCGGGAAGGTGCCGTCACCGACGCCGGGGCGGTCCGGGTCGGCCTCGGGCGGCGCGCACTCGGCGGCCGCGCCGTCCTGGGTCTCGTCGTCGGTGGCGGGGTCGTCGTTGCCGCAGGCGGTCAGGACCAGGGCGGCGCCGAGCAGTGCTGCGGGCAGTCTGCGTGCTGTGCGCACGATGCTCCTTGCATACCGGGGGAAGGAGCGCGACCCGGTGCACGAGACGGCCTGTCCTTCCCACGAGGACGGGGACGCCGGCACCGGCGAGGCGACCTGGCTCGTCCCCTCGCGTGGAGGGGCCTCACAGTTGCGGGACAGCGCCGGGTTCGGGGCCGTGTGCGGGGTGGCCCACCGACCGGACTTCGCTCGCTCGGTGCCGTTCGGGACGGGGTGTCACACACCTCCGGCCCAACCCTGCCACTGTACTGTCGCGGTGCCGGCGGGCTGCGCCGAGGACACGGCGAGCGCGTGCGGGGCGGCCGATCCCGCGCGGGGTGAGCATTGACACACCGTCCCCGGCGGGCAATGATCACTGAGCCGTGCGCGCCGAAACCAACCGACACGGACACACTTCGGCACATCCCCCAGCGCATGCACAACATGATCCCTGTTGGGGGCTGCCCATTCCCCCGGTGTCCTGAGGCGCGCACCGAGAAGGGATGTGTTGTCACGGTGGTACAACGCTCACGTCTGGCCCAGGTCGCCGGGCTGACTCTCGTCGCGGGCCTGCTCGCGGTGTCCCCCGCCCAGGCGGACCCGGTGTCGGAGCTCGCGCCGCTCCACCCGTTGCCCTCCTCCGACGGCGGTGAACCGGTGCACCAGGCCGAGGGCCTGTGGTTCGTCGAGCTGGAGAGCCCGCCGACCTCGGAGGGCACCGCGCAGGCCACGGTCGAGGGTGAACACGAACGCTTCCGCACCGAGGCCGACGACCACGGTCTGGTCTACGACGAACGCCACGCCTTCGACGAGCTGTGGAACGGGCTGTCGGTCGAGATGGAGGACGCGCAGGTCGGATCGGCCCGGCAGATCCCGGGTGTGAAGGCCGTGCACCCGGTGGTGCGCCACGAGATCCCCGAGGTCGACGACAGCGAACCCGACCTGGACACCGCGCTCCCCATGACCGGGACCGACATCGCGCAGAACGAACTGGGCCTGCGCGGCGAGGGGCTGCGCGTGGCCGTCATGGACACCGGCGTGGACTACACCCACCCGGACCTGGGCGGGGGCGACTTCCCCAACGACCGTGTGGTGGCCGGTTACGACTTCGTCGGCGACGACTACAACGCGGGCGACCCCGACTCCGACGTCCCGGAGCCGGACGAGGACCCGCAGGACTGCAACGGCCACGGCACACACGTGGCCGGCATCATCGGCGCGGAGGGCGAGGTCACCGGTGTGGCCCCCGAGGTCGAGATGGGCGCCTACAAGGTGTTCGGGTGCGAGGGCTCCACGGACTCCGACATCATGCTCGCCGCGATGGAGGCCTCCCTCGCCGACGACATGGACGTGCTCAACATGAGCATCGGCTCGGCGCACTCCTGGCCCCAGTACCCGACCGCGGTGGCCGCCGACAACCTCGTCGACCAGGGCGTGAGCGTGGTGGCCTCGATCGGCAACGAGGGCGCGAGCGGGCTGTACTCGGCCGGAGCCCCGGGCCTGGGCGAGCACGTCATCGGCGTGGCCGCGTTCGACAACACCCACATCATGACGGCGACAGCGCTGGCGCAGCCGGGCGGCGAAGAGGTCGCGTACATGGAGATGGACTCGGCGCCGGAACCGCCGACCTCGGGTGAGACCGACGAGATCGTGCACGTGGGCCGTGCCTGCCTGGACGAGGGGGACGAGCTCGATGACGACCCGGACGGGAAGACCGCGCTGATCGTCCGGGGCGACTGCGAGTTCGGCGACAAGTACCGGGCGGCGGTGGAGGCCGGGGCGACCGGCGTGGTCATGTACAACGACCAGCCCGGGATGTTCTCCGGCGGCGGCCTGCCCGACCTGGGCGCGTTCGCCGTGGGGATCTCCGACGAGGCCGGCGCGCACCTCATCGAGCTCGCCGAGGCCGGTGAGGCGCCGACACTGGAGTGGACCGACGAGGAGGTGCAGACCCCCAACCCGACCGGCGGGGAGATCAGCTCCTTCAGCTCGTTCGGGCTCTCCCCCGACCTGGACCTCAAGCCCGACCTGGGCGCCCCGGGCGGTCTGATCAACTCCACCTACCCGATGGAACTGGGCGAGTACGCGACGCTCAGCGGAACGTCGATGTCGGCGCCGCACGTGGCCGGCGGTGTGGCCCTGCTCCTGGAGGCCCGCCCCGACCTGGACTCGCACGAGATCCGCACCGTGCTGCAGAACAGCGCCGACCCGAAGGCGTGGTGGGGCGACCCGGACTCCGGTGAGCTCGACAACGTGCACCGCCAGGGCGCGGGCATGCTCGACGTGCCCGGTTCGGTGCTGGCCGGCACGACGGTGGCGCCCGGCAAGCTCGCCCTCGGAGCGACGGAGGGCGCGGTCACCGAAACGGTCACCGTCACCAACGACGGCGACACCGAGGCGACCTACACGATCGGCCACGAGTCGGCGGCGGGCACGCACGGCGACACGTTCGAGCCCTCGTTCAACGACGCGGCCGCCGAGGTGGACTTCTCCGACGACAAGGTCACGGTGGGTCCGGGCTCCTCGGTGGAGATCGAGGTCACCGTCACCCCGCCCGAGCGCGAGTTCGAGCAGATGGTCTACGGCGGTTACGTGACCGTGGACAACGGCGCCGACGGGCAGTACCGGGTCCCCTACGCCGCCTACAACGGCGACTACCAGGAGATCGAGGCGCTGCCGGTGGACGACGAGATGCCGGCGCTGACGCGGATCACCGAGTGCGCGAGCTTCGACGGGCTGGACTGCGTCGACGAGAGCGCGGTCTTCGATCCGCAGCCCGACGGTGCCTCGTTCACGATGGAGTGGGCCGACCACCTGCCGGACATGCCCTACTTCCTGGTGCACTTCTCGCACCACGTCACCGAGCTGCGCATGGTCGTCATCGACGAGCGGACCGGACGGCCGATCCACCCGGACCGCAACGTGGCCGTGCACGTGGACCACGTCAACCGCAGCGCCTCCCCCGACGCGTTCTTCAGTTACCCGTGGGACGGCAAGGTCGTGGACTCCCACGGCCGGGTCACCGACGTGGACGACGGGGAGTACCGGCTGGAGCTGCGTGCCCTGAAGGCGCTCGGCGACCCGGAGAACGAGGACCACTGGGAGACGTGGACCTCGCCGGTGGTCACCATCGACCGCGGCTGATCCGACCGGATCCACCGCACACGGGGGCCGTCCCGAGGGGGCGGCCCCCGTACGCATGCGGCACAAATGTTGCCACAGTCACAGCGAACGGTATGTGTGCTTGTTACACGCACCCATCACCATCTACCCCTGTGCCTTTGCGCAGTTCACACCGGGCCCGGGGCCGCCACGGCGGCCCCGGGCCTCTTGCTGCGCCCGAATACGCACACACCGCTGCCGATCGAACACGTACGGAGACCACCATGCACACAGCCACGGCCCTTCGCCCCCGGCCCTGCCGGGCGGGCTGATGGGGTTCATCGAATACACCGCGGACAGCATGCCCGCACTCCTGGGCGCGACCCTCGAACACACGGTCCTGGTGCTGCAGGGCCTGGGTCTGGCGGTCCTCATCGGTCTTCCCCTGGCGCTGCTGACCTACCGCCACCGTTCCCGTGGGGCCGTCCTGGCCGTGGCAGGGGTGTTCCTCACCATCCCCTCCTACGCCCTGTTCGGCCTGCTCATCACCCCCCTGGGCCTGGGAACGGCGCCGTCGGTCATCGCGCTGACCCTGTACGCGTTCCTGCCGGTCATCCGCAACACCGTCGTGGGCCTGCGCGAGGTCGACCCGGCCGTCGTGGAGTCGGCACGCGGCATGGGCCTCAGCCGCACCCAGACCCTGCTGCAGGTGGAGCTGCCCCTGGCCCTGCCGGTCATCGTCACCGGCCTGCGCGTGGCCACCCAGATGATCCTCGGGATCGCCGCCATCGCCGCCGCGGTCAACGGCCCCGGCCTCGGCAACCTCATCCTGCAGGGCCTCACCAGCGCGGGGACCCCGTTCGCGGTCTACCTCACGCTCCAGGGCGTCATCGGCATCGTCGTCCTGGCGATCCTGTTCGACCTGTTCTTCGCGGCACTGGGCCGCCTGACCACCACTCGGGGGATGATGATCCGTGCCTGACCACATGATCCAGCTCGTGGAGCTCACCAAGTCCTACCCGGGGCAGAGCGAACCGGCCGTGGACGCCCTCACCCTGGACATCCCCGAGGGCGAGATCGTCGTGTTCGTGGGCCCCTCCGGGTGCGGCAAGACCACCACGATGAAGCTGATCAACCGGCTCATCGAACCCACCTCCGGGCGCATCCTGCTGAACGGCGCCGACGTCACCGGCTCGGACCCCGACGAGCTGCGGCGCGGCATCGGGTACGCGATCCAGCAGACCGGCCTGTTCCCCCACCGCACCGTCGCCGAGAACATCGCGACCGTCCCCAAGCTCCTCAAGTGGGGCACCGAGCGCGTCCGGGCCCGTGTGGACGAACTCCTCACCATGGTGGGCCTCGACCCGGCCGAGTACCGCGGGCGTTACCCCAAGCAGCTCTCCGGCGGCCAGCAGCAGCGTGTGGGTGTGGCCCGCGCGCTCGCGGCCGACCCTCCCGTGCTGCTCATGGACGAGCCCTTCGGCGCGATCGACCCGCTCACCCGCGAGACCCTGCAGAACGAACTGCTGCGCATCCAGCGGGAGATCCGCAAGACCATCGTCTTCGTCACCCACGACATCGACGAGGCGGTCAAGATCGGCGACCGGATCGCGATCTTCTCCGAGCACGGCCGGGTCGCCCAGTACGACACCCCCGAGAAGGTGCTGAGCGAGCCCGCCGACGAGTTCGTCGCCGACTTCATCGGCGCGGGCGCCTCCGTCAAGCGCCTGTCCCTGACGCGGGTCGCCGACGCCGCGGTCGCCACGGACTGGCCCACCGTCCAGCGCGGTGAGCAGCCCAGGGAGAGCGACCGCGAGTTCCTGCTGGTGCTGGACGAGGGACGGGCCGTGGAGTGGCTCCCGCGCCGCGACGGCCGCGGTGGTCTGCCGGTGCTCAACGCGGTCGGCCCCGACCACACCCTCTACGACGCGCTCAACGCGATGCTGACCAACAACAGCGACGTCGTCGTGGTCACCGACGCCGAGGGCACCTACCGGGGGACCCTGGACATGCCCGCCATCCAGGACCTCATCCACGCCGACGACACCACCTCCGTGCCCCGGCGCGCCACGAAGGGGGAGGTGCGATGAGCACGGCGACCCGTCCCTCCGCCCCGGCCGTCCCCGAGGCGGCCCGCGCGACCCGGTACCTGCGCATCTTCGGTACCCCCGTCGCGCTGCTCGGTGTGGTCGCCGCGCTCTACCTGTACGTGGACGCCCAGGACCTGGACCGGATCGAGCAGCGCAGCCTCAACGCCGAGTACCTGGTCAGCCGGGCGGTCCAGCACCTGTCGCTGAGCGCGGTGGTCGTGGTGCTGATCCTGGCGGTGGCGATCCCGCTCGGCATCGTGCTCACCCGGCCGTGGGCCCGCAAGGCGGCCGGTCCGGTGCTGACGCTGGCCAACATCGGACAGGCCACCCCCACGTTCGGTCTGATCGTGCTGTTCGCCGTGGTCTTCATGACCTGGGGTGTGCACACCATCGCGATCGTCGCTTTCTGGCTGTACGGGATCCTGCCCGTGCTGCGCAACACGATGGTCGGTCTGGAACAGGTGGACCGCTCCGTCGTGGAGTCGGCCCGCGGCATGGGCATGTCCCGCGCCCGCGCGCTGATCAGCGTGGAACTGCCGCTGGCCGTCCCCGTCATGCTCGCCGGGATCCGCACCGCCCTCGTCGTCACCGTCGGCACGGTCGCGCTGGCCACCTTCGTGGGCGCCGGCGGCCTGGGCGACGTCATCAACAACGGCATCATCTCCAGCCGCGACACGGTGCTGCTGACCGGCAGCGTGCTCGTGGCCGTCCTGGCCCTGTTCATCGACTGGCTCGCCGGCCTGGTCGAGGACCTCTTCCGCCCCAAGGGTGTCTGACCGGCCCGGGCTTTCGACTCACGACAGAAGGGAGCACGCCATGGCCAGGACCTGGCTCTCCATGACCGCGGCCGGCCTCACGGCGGCCCTGCTCACCAGCGCGTGCGGGACCGGCGAGCCCGCCTCGACCGCCTCCGCCGACGCACCCAGCCCCGGCGAGGTCGACCTGTCCGGGGGCAGCATCGCCGAGGACCACGACCTCTCCGGGGTCGCACTGACGGTGGGGTCCAAGGACTTCACCGAGAGTGTGATCCTCGGCAAGATCACCGACTACGCCCTGCAGGCCGCCGGGGTCGAGACCACCGACCAGACCGGGTTGATGGGTTCCAACATCGTCCGGACCTCCCTGGAGAACGGCGACGTGGACATCTACTGGGACTACGCCGGCACCGGCTGGACCCAGTACCTGCAGAACGACGAGATGATCCGCGACGACCTCGAGCAGTACGAGCGCACCGCCGAGGACGACCTCGACCAGAACGGTATCGAGTGGATCGGCCCCGCCGCGTTCGGCAACCAGTACGGGGTCGCCCGCGCCGCCGACGCCCCCGGGCCGGCCGGTGAGGTCGACTCCCTGGACGAGCTGTCCGACTTCGTGCGCGAGCACCCGGACGAGGCCACGTTCTGCGGGGACGCCGAGTTCATGGACCGCGAGTGGGAAGCGTTCCAGGACTACTACGACGCCCCGTTCAACGCCGCCGACGTCTACCAGATGTCGCTGGCGCTGAACTACGTCAACGTCGCCAAGGCCGACCCGTGCAACTTCGCGGAGATCTTCACGACCGACGCGCGGCTGGAGTCGATGGGCCTGCAGGTCGTCGAGGACACCGACACCTACTTCACGACCCAGCTGGCGGCGATCACCGTGCGCCACGAGACCGCCGAGGAACACCCCGAGCTGCGCGAACTCGGCCTGGAGCTGGGTGAGGCGATCGACGAGGAGACCATCATCGCCCTCAACGGGATGGTGGACCTGGACGGCCTCAGCGAGGACGAGGCCGCCCTGTACTTCCTGCAGCAGGAGGGCTTCATCGGCTGACCGCCGGGGATCTTGCTACTGGAGCCAATATCGGCGCTGAACCCGGCTCTGGTAGCAAGATCCCCGCACGGGTGACCCCGTGGGTCACGGGCCCGGGGTGGTGCGCTCCAGCTTCTGGCTGATGACCTGGGAGATCCCGTCCCCCTTCATCGTCACGCCGTACAGGGCGTCGGCCGCCTCCATCGTGCGCTTCTGGTGGGTGATGACGATGNACGGGTGACCCCGTGGGTCACGGGCCCGGGGTGGTGCGCTCCAGCTTCTGGCTGATGACCTGGGAGATCCCGTCCCCCTTCATCGTCACGCCGTACAGGGCGTCGGCCGCCTCCATCGTGCGCTTCTGGTGGGTGATGACGATGAGCTGCGAGGCCGACCGGAGCTCCTCGAAGATCACCAGCAGGCGCTGCAGGTTGGTGTCGTCCAGGGCCGCCTCGACCTCGTCCATCACGTAGAACGGCGACGGGCGCGCCTTGAAGATCGCCGCGAGGAAGGCGACCGCGGTCAGCGAACGCTCACCGCCCGAGAGCAGCGACAGGCGCTTGACCTTCTTGCCGGGCGGGCGGGCCTCCACCTCGATCCCCGTCGTGAGCATGTCGTCGGGGTCGGTCAGCACGAGCTTGCCCTCGCCGCCGGGGAAGAGGCGGCCGAAGATCTCCGCGAACTCGCGCTCGACGTCGAGGAAGGCCGCGGAGAAGACCTCCTGCACCCGTGCGTCGACCTCCGCGACGATGTCCATGAGGTCGCGGCGGGTCTTCTTGAGGTCCTCGAGCTGGGCGTTGAGGAAGGCGTGGCGTTCCTCCAGCGCGGCGAACTCCTCCAGCGCCAACGGGTTGATCTTGCCGAGCTGGTTGAGCTTGCGCTCGGCCGCCTTGTACCGCTTCTCCTGCACCTCGCGCACGTACGGGATCGGGGCCGCGTCCTCCCCGGCGTCCGCGGGCGGGGGCACCGGGACCTTCGGCCCGTACTCGCGCACGAGGGTGGGCACGTCCACGCCCAGTTCCTCGGCCGCCTTGGTCTCCAGCTGTTCCAGGCGCATACGGCGCTCGGCACGGGCGACCTCGCCGCTGTGCGCTGAGCTGGTGAGCTTCTCCAGTTCCACGGAGAGTTCGCGGACCCGGGCGCGCACCGTGCGCAGCTCGGCGTCGCGCTCCTCCTTGGCGGCCTCGGCGGAGGCGCGTTCGGTCTCGGCGGCCGCGTGGGACCGGCCGATGCGTTCCAGGGACAGGCGTGCGCTCTCGGCCACCGCTTCGGCGACCTCGGCCTGGGCGATGCGGGTGCGGCGGCGTTCCGCGGCGCGTTCGACGGCGCGGCGTTCCTCGGCGGCCTGGGCGAGCAGGGCGTCGGCCCGCCCGGAGACCGACCGCACCCGCTCCTCGGCGGTGCGCACGGTCAGGCGGCGTTCCATCTCGGTGGCGCGGGCGCCGGAGGCCTGGGCCGCGAGCTCGTCGCGGACCTCGGGGTCGGGCGCCTCCTCCTCGACGGAGGCGGCCATCTCCTCGGCCTCGGCGTACTCCTCCTCGAGGCGTTCGAGCTTGGCCGCGTCCTCCTCGCGGGCGGTGCGGGCCTTCTCCGCCGCCTTCGCGTAACGTTCGGCCTCCGCCTCGGCGGAGCGGGCCTGACCGCCGAGCTTGCCGAGCTTCTGCGCGCTCTCGTTGCGCTTGCGGTCGCCCTGCTTGCGCCGCGCGGCAAGCTCCTCCACCTGCTCGGAGCAGCCGCGGCGTTCGGTCTTGGCCTCGGCGAGGGCCTCACCGGCCGCGCGGGCGGTCTCGGTGGCCGACTCCAGGGCCTCGGCGGCCTCGTCGACCGCGGCCTGCACCTCGAGGAGGCTGGGCGCGCCGGCCGAACCGCCGTGCACCATGACCGGGGTGAACACGTCGCCCTCGGGTGTCACCGCGCGCACCTGCGGGAGCTTGTCCACCAGGTCGCGGGCGCGGGCGGCACTGTCGACGAGGGCGGTGCGGTCCAGGAGCGCGGCCACGGTCCCGGCGAGGTGTTCGGGCGCCACGACCGCGTCCAGGGCCCAGGTCACCCCGTCGGGCAGGGACGGCCATTCCCCGCGGGGCACCCCTCCCAGGCCTGCCTCGGTGGCGGCGCGGGCGACGACGATGCCCGCACGTCCGGCGTCCTCCGAACGCAACAGGTCCAGCGCGGCCGCTGCGGCGTCGGGGTCGGCGACGGCCACGGCACCGGCGGCCTGCCCGAAGGCGGAGGCGACCGCGGTCTCGTGCCCGCCCTCGACCTGCACCATCGTCGGCAGGCTGCCCAGGGTCCCGGGCAGGTCGGCACCGAGCAGGGTGTCGGCGCCGTCCTTGCTGGCCAGGCCGAGCTCCAGGGCCTCCTTGCGGGCGGACAGGGCGGCCCGTTCGTTCTCGGCGGTGCGCTCCTCGTCGCGGAGCCGGTTGAGGCGCTCCTCCACCTCCGCGAGGCGGGCGGCGGCCTCCTCCTGGGCGGCGTCCATCTCGGCGTCGCCCTCGTCGAGCCCGGTGGACTCCTCGGCGGCGGCCTCGTACTCGGCCTGGGCCTCCTCCGAGCGCCGGGCGGCCTCCTGCGCGGCCTCCTCGGACCGGGCGATCTCCTCGTCGGCCGAGGCCAGGCGCGAACGCAGGCTCTCCACCCGGGTCCCCATCCGCACGATGCCCTCGCGGCGTTCGGCGGCGGCGCGGTTGGCGGCCTCCAGGCGCTTCTCCTCGCGGTGGAGGGAGTCCTCGGCGGCGCCGCGCTCGGTGACGGCGGCCTCGAGCTGCTCGCGCGCCTCCTCCAGGCGTTCGGCGAGCTCCTCCTCCTGGGCGGCGGCCTCCTCGGCCTCCATCTCCAGTTCTTCGGGGTCACGCCGGTGGACCGGTTCGCCGGAGTCGGCGGCGAGGTGGCGGTGGCGTTCGCCGGCCAGCCCGCGCACGGCGTCGAGGCGTTCGGTGAGGCGGGAGAGCGCGTGGTAGGTCTCGGTGGCCGTGGCCAGGGCGGGGGCGGCCGCGGTGGCCTGGGACTCCAGCTCGCCCTCACGCTCCTGTGCGCGCTTGAGGGAGGTCTCGGTGGCCGTGCGCTTGGCCAGGACCTCCTTCTCGTCGGCCTCCTCCTTGGCGAGCTGGTCGGTGAGGGTGACGATGTCGTCGGCGAGCAGGCGCAGGCGGGCATCGCGCAGGTCGGCCTGGATCACGGCGGCCTTGCGGGCGAGCTCGGCCTGGCGGCCCAGGGGTTTGAGCTGGCGGCGCAGTTCCGAGGTCAGGTCGGTGACGCGGTCCAGGTTGCCCTGCATCGCGTTGAGCTTGCGGATCGCCTTCTCTTTGCGCTTGCGGTGCTTGAGGATGCCTGCGGCCTCCTCGATGAGCCCGCGGCGTTCCTCCGGCCCGGCGTGCAGGACGGTGTCGAGCTGGCCCTGGCCGACGATGACGTGCATCTCGCGGCCGATGCCGGAGTCGCTGAGGAGGTCCTGGATGTCGAGCAGCCGGCACGTGTCGCCGTTGATCGCGTACTCCGAGCCGCCGTTGCGGAACATGGTCCGCTTGATGGTGACCTCGGTGTAGTCGATGGGCAGGGCGCCGTCGCTGTTGTCGATGGTGAGGCTGACCTCGGCGCGGCCCAGCGCCTGGCGGGTGGAGGTGCCCGCGAAGATGACGTCCTCCATCTTGCCGCCGCGCAGGGACTTCGCCCCCTGCTCACCCATGACCCAGGAGAGCGCGTCCACGACGTTGGACTTGCCGGAGCCGTTGGGCCCCACGACGCAGGTGATTCCGGGTTCGAAACGCAGGGCGGTGGACGACGCGAACGACTTGAAGCCGCGCAGCGTCATTTTCTTGAGATACACCCACACCTCCGGAACGGTCACCGCTTTTGCACACGGGCGGCCACACAAGGGTGCCACGAAGCGGTGACCGGCGGGGATGGGAACGGCCGAGGTGGCTGATCACACGGGGTGCGTTCCCGGTGCTGCCGCCCGCCCGGGGCGGTACGGCGCAGGCACGGCGGCCCGTCGCAGGGCCGTCTCGGGAAGGGGATGTGAGAGGGGGGATGTCCGGCGGACACGGAGGGTTGTCGCTCGGGCCGCCGGGTACAACGTCAATAGAGCCGCAACGGAAAGGAAAGGATCGTGCGGGCGGTGGAAAAGGGTCGGCCGCGTGGCGGTTCGGTGTGATCCCCAGGGACGCCTGGATCGTGCCTTCGGCGTCCCCGTCAAAGGATCCTCACGCCGGCGGTGGGTGACGGTTCGGAGCCGTCACCGCGGCGGTGGCGCTCAGGCGAGCGCGGGCTCCCGGTCGGACGAACCGGAGACCTCGGTGACGGCCATGCTGAGCTGGTCGTTACGGGCCTGAAGTCGGCTGACCTCGGCCTCGAGGTCGCGTACCCGGTTCTGCAACCGGCGCATCTCCTGGACCATACGAGGGTCGGAGCCGCCGACGTGGCCAAACAGAGCCTTCGCCATGATGTGGGTCCTCCACACTGAGTGACCAGTGGTGATGTGCGCGTGCGGTGTCCCGCAGATTCCGTGGCGTGACGGCCACGAGCGGGCCGGAAATATTGCGCGGTGTGCCTTCCAGAGTCTCACCGTGCGCGTCACTGGTCAAGGTTGGATTACGACAATCGGTGACGGCCAGTATCCGGACAGACACGTCCTGGACACGTGGCACCGCGCGATACGAATGAGCGGCCACCCCCGTCACCGGGTTCGTTGCCTGAGGCCGCGGGCGCGGGGCCCTCGGACTCGGCCGCTCGGAGCGATTCGCATCGCGTCACCCCTCCAGCATACTCACCGTTCGACGAATCCGGTGAAGGTACCCCCGGGTCGGGCCCAGCGTTCGACGACGGAATCGACACGGCCGGGCGTGCGACCGCCGCGCAAATGCCCCAACAGCCGCTCGCACGCGTCCCGATGCCCTTCGGCCACGACCTCCACACGGCCGTCGCTGAGGTTGGTCGCCGCACCGACGAGACCTTCCTCGAGCGCGCGGGCCCGCGCCCACCAGCGGAAACCCACACCCTGGACGTGTCCGCGCACCCACGCGGTCAGCCTGACGTCCGCGTCCGGAAACTCGGTGCCTTCGGGGCTCCCGCCCTCGTTCTCGTTCACGGCGCGCGCCTTCCTTACCTTCGCGACAAACTTTCCTCACCACGATGCCGCACCACGTGCGCCCCATGCGTCACAGCATCACCTGCGGTGGGCAGGGGGCGAGCGCGGTCCGGTGCAGGGACAGGTCAGCGGCGTGCGCGCGGGGCCGGCTGGCAGCGCGGGCACGAGAAGGAGGAGCGGTTCATGAAGGCCTCGCGCACGATCGGCGCACCGCAGCGGCCGCACGGTTCGTCGCGGCGTCCGTAGGCGTTGAGTCCCCGCTCGAAGTACCCGCTCTCGCCGTTGACGTTGACGTAGAGGCCGTCGAAGGTCGTGCCGCCGACCTCCAGGGCCTCGTTCATCACGTCCTGCACGTGGGCGATGAGGCCGAGCGCCTGGGCGTCGGACAGCCCGCGCGTGGACCGGCCCCAGTGCAGGCCCGAACGCCACAGGGCCTCATCGGCGTAGATGTTGCCGACGCCGCTGACCACGGACTGGTCGAGCAGGGCGCGCTTGACCTCGGTGCGTTTGGTGCGCAGGGCCTTGACGAGGTCGCCGGGCACGAAGGCGGGATCGAGCGGGTCCAGCGCGATGTGGTCGACCACGGAGGGCACGTCCGGGTGGTCGCCGCCGGTGTCGACCATGAGGTGGCCGAAGGTGCGCTGGTCGACGAACCTCAGTTCACGGCCGTCCGACAGCGGCAGGCGCACCCGCAGGTGCTTCTCGTCCCCGCGCTCGGCGGGCTGGACCAGCATCTGCCCGCTCATGCCCAGGTGGGCCAGGAGCAGGTCACCGGTGTCGAGCACCAGCCACATGTACTTGCCGCGGCGGCGCACGGACACCGGGACCGCGCCGGACAGGCGGGCGGCGAAATCGGCGGCGCCGGGCACGTGGCGGCGCACCGAACGCGGGTGCAGGACCTCCACGCGGCCGATCTTGCGGCCCACGGCGTGGGCCTCCAGCCCCCGGCGGACGACCTCGACCTCGGGCAGTTCGGGCACGGTTCTACCCCTGTCCGCCATCGTCGGCGGCCTGCTCGGAGCGGGCGCGGATCGCCTTCCACGCCGACTCCGCGGCCTGCTGCTCGGCCTCCTTCTTGCTGCGGCCCTCGCCGAGGCCGTAGCTCTCGCCGGCCACGCGCACGGTGGCGCGGAAGGTCTTCTGGTGGTCGGGGCCGGACTCGTCCACGTGGTACTCGGGCACGCCGAGCATCTCGGAGGCGGTGAGCTCCTGCAGGGACGTCTTCCAGTCCAGGCCGGCGCCCAGGCCCGAGGCGGTGGCGATGAGCGGGTCGAACAGGCGGTGCACGAACTCCGACGCGGTGTCGAGCCCGCGGTCGAGGTAGACGGCGCCGATGATCGCCTCGAGGGTGTCGGCGAGGATCGACGACTTGTCGCGGCCCCCGGTGCCCTCCTCCCCGCGGCCGAGCCGGATGTACTCGCCGATGCCGAGGTCGCGGGCGACGTCGGCCAGCGCACGCATGTTGACCACGGCGGCGCGGAGCTTGGCGAGCTGGCCCTCGGGCAGGTCGGGGTGCTTGCGGAAGAGGGTGTCGGTCACCACCAGGCCGAGCACGGAGTCCCCGAGGAACTCCAGGCGCTCGTTGGTGGGCAGGCCGCCCTTCTCGTAGGCGTACGAGCGGTGCGTGAGGGCGCGCAGGACGATCCCGGGGTCGATCTCGACACCGATGGCCTTGTTGAAGGCCCGGGACTCGGAGGCGGAGAGCTGCTGGTTGGCCACGCGTGAACACTTCCCTGGTCGTGCGCCGGGCGGGCCCGGGGCGGCGCGGGCGGCCCCCGGTACCTTCCTCACTCCCACCTGCCCGGCGCTGGGGCGGATCGGGCGCGCGTGGGCCGGTCACGGCCGCGGTGCTCGAAAACGAGGTGATCGTCGCGGGAGTGCGACTCCCCCGGCAGCCACCACGAACTCGGGAACCACGGCCGGGTCTGCGACCGGCCCCGGACGGCACCCGTGGGTTGCGCCACCACTCTACAAAGCCCTGCGAGCGGCCCACCCCGGTACCTCGCGGTCCTGTCGCGTGAGACGCGTCCCGGGTCGGGCGGGAGGAGGGCGCGGCAGGGCACCTGACACAGAGATGCCGCGCTCCCCGTCATGGGCAGCGCGGCATCTCGGGCCGGTCTCCGCGGGCCGGGGGCCCTGCAGAAGGCACGGCGAGCCTAGGCCGGGTTGGTGACCTGGCGGTTGTTGTAGGTGCCGCAGGTCGGGCACGCGGTGTGGGGCTGCTTCGGGTCACGGCAGCGCGGGCAGTTGACCAGCGCCGGGCGCTGCGCCTTCCACTGGGAACGACGGGTCCGGGTGTTGCTCCGCGACATCTTCCGCTTCGGGACGGCCACTTCAATCCTCCTGGGTCACCCCCGCGGTCGCGGGAGGGTCGATCGTCTGGTCAGCCCCGCGTGCTGTGCGGGGTGGTGTGCTCCGTCACGGGCGGCCCGGGCCGGATGCCGGGACGTCCCGCGTGCACGGGGCGCTGCTCTCAGCGTTCGCCGGGGTCCTCCGCGATCTTGCGGAGCGCCTCCCAGCGGGGGTCGATGCGCTCACCGTGGCCGTGGTCGGGACCGGCCTCGGCGAGCTTGACCCCGCACTCGGGGCACAGGCCGGGACAGTCCGGACCGCACAACGGTGAGAGCGGGAGAGCGAGAACGACGGCGTCTCGGACCACGGGCTCGAGGCCGAGCAGGTCGCCCTCAAGATAGTAGTCCTCATCGTCGGCGTCCTCGTCCGTGTCCTCGTCGCCGGTGCCCTCGCTGCTGTCGGAGGGGTAGCGGAAGAGCTCCTGGTAACTGGCTTCCAGGTCCTCCGAGAGCGGGTCGAGGCAACGCGAGCACTCAGCCGTCATCCTCCCCCGGACGGTGCCGGTGACGAGGACGCCCTCCATCACGGCCTCCAGGCGGAGGTCGAGTTCGATCTCCGCGCCCTCGGGGATGGACGCCATCGGCGTCGCGAACGCCTCGGGGACGTTCACGATGCGGTTGACGGTCCGCATCGACCCCGGCTGGCGGCCCAGCGGGCGGGTGTCGACCACGAACGGGTCACGGGGATCAAGACGGGACTGGGTCATCGCGCTTTCACGAAAGGGTTTCGGAGCTTGCCGGACACCGCTCACGTGCTGTGGCCGGTGCCGGGAACGGGGCCGGCGGTGCCGGCCAGGGTCCCTCCCGGTGACGGGACCTCGGTCCCTCCGCCGGATCGGCGGGGCGAGGGCCGTGTACTACGGACGACGCCCATGGTCGAACCAGGATTCTACCTACCATGTCCGCGACCACCCAAATCAAGCCCGGACAGGGACCTTGTGCC
Organism: Nocardiopsis coralli; assembly: GCF_014892575.1. Lineage (GTDB taxonomy): Bacteria > Actinomycetota > Actinomycetes > Streptosporangiales > Streptosporangiaceae > Nocardiopsis > Nocardiopsis coralli. The sequence continues at coordinate 178,345 of NZ_JADBGI010000012.1, forward strand.
CCTGTCTCACTGCTCCGCGGCGCGCTCGGCGTACTTCTCCCGCAGGCGCTTCTGGACGTAGGGGGTGACCAGACTGGAGACGTCGCCGTTGTGCTGGGCGATCTCCCGCACCAGGCTGGAGGACAGGAACGAGTACTGCGGGTTCGCGGTCATGAAGACCGTCTCCACACCAGAGAGCCGGTAGTTCATCTGGGCGATCTGGAGCTCGTAGTCGAAGTCGCTGACCGAGCGCAGGCTGCGGACGATGGTGTCGATGCCGTTGGCGCGGCAGTAGTCGACGAGCAGGCCGTCGAAGTCGGCGACGCTCACGTTGCCGAAGTCCCCCGTGCCCTCGGAGAGCATGTCGAGCTTCTCCTCGACGCTGAAGAGCCCGCGCTTGTTGATGTTGTTCAACACGGCGACGACGACCTCGTCGTACTGCTTGGCGGCGCGGCCGACGATGTCGATGTGACCGTAGGTGACCGGGTCGAACGAGCCCGGGCAGACGGCACGGCGCACGGTGGATCGCCCCTTTCCGAAGGTTGTCTCGTACCTGCCGGGGCCCGGCGCCCGCGGCTCCGCGGACGAGGGACACGGATCACATACGGATCAATCCCGGCAGATCATGTCCAGGGCGTGCATGACGGACACATACCCCCCGCCATCCTCCCGCACCCGCTTCCGGCCCCCGTGACCCGGGAGCCCCCTCGGACGCCCGGGCCCCCGGACCCCTGGTCGTGCGCGGGTCAGGGGGTGGGACGGGCGTACCAGAGCACGGCCTCGCCGTAGGTGCGGCTGCGGTCGCGTTCGAGGCCGTCGGGCCAGGTGGGTTCGGGGCTGCGCTTGGAGCGTTCCAGCACCACAACGGCGTCCTCGGCCAGCCACCCCTGGTCCACGAGGGAGCGCAGCACACCGGCGAGCTCCTCCTCGCCGACCGGATAGGGCGGATCGGCCACGACCAGGTCGTAGGGCGCGTCCGGGGCGCTCGCGAGGACCCGCTCGACACGGTCGACGACCAGCCGGGCCGCCGGCATCCGCAGCGCCTTGGCGTTGGCCCTGACGGTCGCGGCGGCCTTCCGGTCGGCCTCCACCAGCAGGGCGTGCTCGGCCCCGCGGGACAGCGCCTCCAGGCCGATCGCGCCGGAACCCGCGTACAGGTCCAGCACACGCGCACCGTGCAGGGTTCCCAGGTCGGACTGGGCGGAGGAGAACAGCGCCTCCCGGGCTCGGTCACTGGTGGGGCGCGTGGTGCGGCCGTCGGGGGCGTCGATGCGCCGACCGCCCGCGGTTCCGGCGATGATGCGGGTCATGGCACCACGGTAGCGGCGGCGGGGTGCGCCCGACCCGGGCACCTCCCGCTGCCCCGCCCGGGCTCACCCCTTGTCGAGGTACTCCGCGCGCTCCTCCGGCAGCAGGGTGTCCAGGGCCTCGGCGAGCGGCGCGTAGGTCAGATCCGGGTCCTCCTCGATCTGGCGGGACGCCTCCTCCCGCGCCTCCCCGATGAGCTCCTCGTCGCGCAGCAGGGTCAGCATGCGCAGGCTCGAACGCGCACCGGACTGGGTGTCCCCGAGCACGTCGCCCTCCCGCCGCATCTCCAGGTCCACCCGGGAGAGCTCGAACCCGTCGGTGGTCGAGGCCACCGCGTCGAGCCGTGTTCGGGCGGGTGTGCCCTCCGCGGCCTCGGTGACCAGCAGACACAGGCCGGGCAGGTCCCCGCGCCCCACACGTCCGCGCAGCTGGTGCAGCTGGGAGACCCCGAAGCGGTCGGCGTCCATGATCACCATCGTCGTGGCGTTGGGCACGTCCACACCGACCTCGATGACCGTGGTGGAGACCAGCACGTCGATGTCGCCCGCGGCGAAGGCCCGCATCGCCTCGTCCTTCTCCTCCGGGGCCATCCGACCGTGCAGGGGCGCCACCCGCAGGTCGGGCAGGAGCTCCTTCTGCAGGCGGGCGTGCAGGTCGAGCACCGAGGCCGAGGAGTCGTCGTCGTTGTCACCGATGCGCGGGCACACCACGAACGCCTGGCGCCCCTTGCCGACCTCCTCGCGCACCCGTTCCCAGGCGCGGGCGAGGAAGTGCGGTTTGTCCAGCGCCGGGACCACGTGGGTGGACGTCCCCGCCCGCCCGGACGGCAGCTGCGTGAGGGAGACCACGTCGAGGTCGCCGTAGACCGTCATCGCGACGGTCCGCGGGATGGGTGTCGCGGTCATGACCAGCACGTGCGGGCGCCCCTCCGCGGCCTTCTCCCGCAGGGCGTCGCGCTGCTCGACCCCGAACCGGTGCTGTTCGTCGACCACGACGAAGCCCAGGTCGGCGAAGGAGACGTGCTCCTGCAACAGCGCGTGTGTGCCCACGACGATCCCGGCCTGCCCGGACGCGGCCTCCAGCAACGCCTCGCGCCGGGCCGCGGCCCCCATCGAACCGGTGAGCAGACTCACCCTCGTGGCGTGCTCGGCGCCGTCGATCTGCCCGGCCCGCGCCAAGGACCCGAGCATCGCGGTGATGGAACGGTGGTGCTGCTGCGCCAGGACCTCCGTGGGCGCCAGCATCACGGCCTGCCCGCCGGAGTCCACGACCCGCAGCATCGCGCGCAACGCCACCAGCGTCTTGCCCGCGCCCACGTCGCCCTGCAACAGGCTGTGCATGGGGTGTGTGCCGGCGAGCCGCTCGGCCAGGCGCTCGCCCACCTGCGCCTGCCCGTCGGTGAGGGTGAACGGCAGCTGCGCGTCGAAGGCGGCCAGGATCCCTTCGTCGGAACCGGGGCGGGGCCGCGCGGGCAGCTCCTCGGCCTTGTGCCGCCGCATCGCCAGGGCCAGCTGCAGCACGAACGCCTCGTCCCACTTCAGGCGCCGCCGGGCACGGCCGATGTCCTTGTCGCTCTCCGGGCGGTGGATCCCGCGCAGCGCCTCGGCGATCCCCTCGAGCCGCCGCCGTTCGCGCACCTGCGGGGGCAGGGGATCGGGCAGTTCGTCCACCCGGGCCAGGACCATCTCCACGGCCACGGCGATGCGCGCGGAGTCCAGCCCCTTCACCGCCGGGTACACGGGGATGAGCTGGTCGGCGTAGGCGCGGGCCTCCTCCTCCGACAGCTCCTCGCCCTCCAGCAGCTGGTACTCGGGGTGATCGAGCTGGCGGCGGCCCCGGTAGGTGGAGACCCGGCCGGAGATCATCGCGAGCCGGCCGGGGACGAGTTTGCCCTGGTGGAACGAGCCGCGGTTGAAGAAGGTCAGGTGCAGGCGCCCGGTGCCGTCGGTCACGGTGACCTCGAGCATGTCCATCCGGCGGCGTTTGCCCCGGGCGGGGATCGTGCGGCGGCGGGCGTCGAGCACCTCCGCCTGCACGGTCACGTCCTCGCCCTCCTGGAGCACGGCGAGGTCGGTGAGGTCTCCCCTGCGGTCGTACCTGCGGGGGTAATAACGCAGCAGGTCCCCGAGCGTGTGCAGGTCGAGTTTGTCCTTGAAGGTGCGCGCCGAGCCGCCGAGGGCCGTGCGCAGCGGTTCGTCCCAGGTGCTCACTGTGGTTCCCGTCCGGATTCGCTGATGACCGCCTGCTGACCGCTACGGTAGAGGTTCGGCGCCCGCCGTGGCGGTGCGAGACCCGCGTCGGCACCCAGCCCTTCGCAAGCGGGGTATACTCGACACCGTTCATCGCGTCCTCGCTGTGCCCGCACAGCTCGTGCGATGCTCCGGTGGGTGATGGAGCTCTCGCTCCCACCACGGCCCACCTGCACACGAAGAGGTTCGGTCTGCGGCCCGATTCCGCGTCCGACCATGCTTTTCGTGTACTCTTCGACGGTTGGCGACCATGTCGCCGACCTGCCCTCGACCTCTCCCGGTCGGATCAGACCCTTCGCGTGCGGCGACGTGCGCGATCCCGAGCGCTTGAATGGAGTTACCGTGGCTTCCGTTTGCGACGTCTGCGGCAAGGGACCAGGGTTCGGTAACAGTGTTTCCCACTCGCACCGTCGCACCCGCCGCCGCTGGAACCCCAACATCCAGACCGTCCGCACCCGTGTCGGTGGCACGCCCCAGCGCGTGAACGCCTGCACCTCGTGCATCAAGGCCGGCAAGGTCACCCGCTAGGGTTCCGGCCGCAGGATCATCTCGAAGCGCCCTCCGACACCGTCGGGGGGCCTTCGTCGTTTCCGGGGGTCTTCTGCCGGTGGGCCTCCGGGGGCGCAGCGCCCCTCAGCCCCTCAGAGGTCGCAGACGTGGCCGTTGAGGGAGCACCGGGCCGGCGGGTCCTCGGCGTCGCCGATGGCATCGAAGGAGACGGTGACCGAGTCCCCCGGGTCGAGGCCGTCCTCGCCCCCGGGCTGCCGGGCCAGGACACCGTCGTCCAGGGGTTCCCAGTCGGCGTCGTGCACCTCGGTGACCTCCGCGTGGTCGAAGGCCAGCGCCAGCTCCCACGCGTCCAGGTGGCTCTCGGAGGTGTTCGTGAGCGTCACGTGCCCGGTGAACCCCGCGTCGGTTCGGTCCACGACGCGATAGGCGACCGTCGTGGGTTCGGTTCCGGCCTGCGTCTCGGGGCCGTCGGTGCTGCCGGAGCCCTCCTGGCCGGCCGATCCGCGGTCGGGCGAGGGTTCGGGGTCGAGGTCCTCCACGGCTCCCGGGTTCTCGGGAACGCCGGGGTTGCCGCCGAACTGCAGGTAGATCTGGGTCGTGCTGTAACCGAAGAGCAGCAGCCCCAGGATCACGCCGGAGACGACCAGGACGTTGAGCAGGCGCGGCGGTTCCACACGCTTGGGCACGGTGCTGCCCAGGAACCCGCTGAAGCGCCGCAGGGCACCGGCCTCCTCGGGTTCGCTGCGGTGCGCGCCGCGACGCGTCGTCGCACGCCGCTTACCCATGCCGCTCAAAGAACCGCCCTCTCGACGCTGCCCCGTTGCCCGGTCGCAGACCTTTCCTCACATCACACGAGCCGCGCGGAAAACCCTAGCGCGAGAGCCAAACAGGACAAATCCGAGTGCGCTCACCCCGGGCCGAAATGGTCCCATCCCCCGCCCGGAGCTGGGGAACCGTCGACCGTGACACCGAAGTCCGTGCCCGACCCGGCCTTTTCGGACGCCTGTCGGACGCGGCCCACGGGACGCCAGTGCGCGGGGAGCTCGGCGTCGGGAGGGAAGGCCGCGGCGAGCGCGTGGTCCTCCCCACCGGCCAACATGAGACCACGGGCGGTCTCCGGCGCCCGCTCCGGGGCGGTGCCGAGGATGCGGACCGCTTCGAGGAGCTCGGGGTCGGGTTCGAGGGACATCGAGTCCAGATCGATATGCACCCCGCTCGCCCGGGCGACGTGGCCGAGGTCCTGCACGAGGCCGTCGCTGATGTCGAGCATCGCGGTGGCGCCCAGGCGCGCGGCCTCGGCCCCTGCGGCGTAGGGAGGGCTCGGCCTGCGGTGCTCGGACAGGCACAGCGCGGGCCCGTCGACGCCGCCTTCCAGCAGGGCGAGGCCGGCCGCCGAGAGCCCCAGGGGCCCGGTGCAGGCGATCACGTCACCCGGCCGGGCGCCGCTGCGCAGCACGGGGTCGGCCCCGCCGAGGTCGCCCAGTGCGGTGACGGCGATGGTGAGGGTGTCGGATCCCACCATGTCGCCGCCCACGACCGTTCCGCCGGCGACGGCGCACTCGTCGCGCACGCCCGCGGTGAAGTCCTCCGCCCACTGCACGGGGAGGTCGGAAGGCGCGGCGAACCCGATGAGCAGGGTGGTGGGGCGCGCGCCCATGGCCGCGATGTCGGCGAAGTTCTGGGCCACCGCACGGTGCCCCACGTCGCGCGCGCTGGACCACTCGCGGCGGAAGTGTCGCCCTTCGACGAGCACGTCGGTGGTGGCCACCGTCCGCCCGTCGGGGGCGGCGACGATCGCCGCGTCGTCGCCGGGGCCGAGGATTACGTCGTCCGTGGTGGGGAATTGGGCTGTCACGCGTGTGATCAGAGTGAACTCGCCCAGACCCCCGATGGTGTTCCGCACAGGGATCAGGGTACGGTGACGCTCCGGCGCGTGGTCCAGACCTCTGCAGGGGCTGTGTCCAGCGCCGTCACTTTTTTCGACACCTGCCGCGCCCCTCGCGGTCGGCCGGTGCCCCGCTCGTTCCACCGGCTCCGACCGAAGGAGAAGTACACATGGTGCAGGCCTACATCCTCATCCAGACCGAGGTCGGTCATGCCTCGGAGGTGGCGGGGCGGGTGCGCGACATCCCGGGTGTGGACGAGGCCCACGACGTCACCGGCCCCTACGACGTCATCGTCCAGGCCCGCGCGGACGACGTCGACGCCCTCGGTTCCCTGGTCGTGGCCCGTATTCAGCGCCTCGACGGGATCGCCCGTACCCTGACGTGTCCTATCGTCAATATCTGAACGGGTCCCCCACGGGCCCAGAGATTCCCCTTCCGGGTCCGACAGAGCGGGGTGGCAAGGCAGTGCGCAGACGAGGTTTCGGGACGGCCGCGGTGACGGCTCTCGGTGCGGTCCTGGTCGCGACGGGCTGCGGGCCGCAGACCGTGCAGATGAGCCCCCCGGAGACCGACGGGACCACCACCGAGGTCTGCTCGGACCTCGTGGCAGAACTCCCCGACACCCTGATGGAGGCCGAGCGCGCCGAGGTCCAGCCCGAGAGCGAGGCCATGGCCGCCTGGGGCGACCCCCCGATCAGCCTGCGCTGCGGTGTGCCCCGCCCCAACGACCTCCAGCCGGACTCGCTCCTGGAGGAGGTCAACGGGGTCGCGTGGCTGCCCCAGCCCGAGGACGACCCGACGATGTTCACCGCGGTCGGGCACGAGGCCTACGTCGAGCTGCAGGTGCCCTCCGGTTACGGGGCCCCGGCGGAGGCGCTGACGACGGTGAGCGACCTGATCTCCGAGCACATCCCGCCGCTGCCCGACGGCTCCCTCTGAGGCTCCCCGACACACGCAAGGGGTCGGCGGCCGTGTATCGGCCACCGACCCCTTCTCGTGTTCTCCCAGGTGGAGGGTTCCGCCGTGTGCGGGGCGGCGGTTACTCGTTCTCCTCCTCGGAGCCCTCACCCTCGTCGCCGGCGTCCTCGTCACCTTCGGCACCGTCCTCGGCGCCCTGCTCTGCGCCGCCCTCGAGCTGCTCCTCGATCTGCGGGGCGGTCTCGGAGATCTGGCCGGAGCACGCGGCACCCGGCTCCGGGACGTCCTGGCCGCGCTCGTACATCTGGACGTAACGCTGCAGGTCCTCGTCGTCGGCGTTCTCCGCGGTGATCTGGCGGGCCCAGCTGGTGGCCACGATCGGGGCCTCCATCTCCTCGGCCGCGGGGGTGACCAGCAGGTAGTCGCCGTCGTTGTACATGTCGTTGAGCGCCTGGACCTCGTCCTCGGGGAGCTCCGGGTCGTAGTTGATCCAGACCGCGCCGTGCTCCATGGAGTGCACGGCCAGCTCCGTGGTCACCGGCTCGGGGTAGACGCCGCAGTTCTGCCAACTCTCCCAGTGGTCCCCGCCCGCGGGTGGATACTGGTCGTAGTCGACCCGTTCACCCATCTGGACGTGGTTGTTGGTGACACCCTCGAACTCCTGCACGCCCGAGATGTTGCGGCTCCGGACCTCCATGACGACGGCGAAGACCAGAAGACCCACCACCAGGACGGCCGCTGTGGTGATACCGGCGATCTTCCACATGCGCTTGCGGCGTTCTTCCTTGATGCGCTGGGCCTTCAGCTCCGCGGCCCGGCGCCGTCTCTCCTCGGCCGACTTCTTCTTGGCCACTGGGTCTCCTGGGATAGGGGTGGACAACGGGTACTTACCTATCCTCTACCTTGTCACCACCGTTGGGCGATACGACCAGGATGTAACCGATGGAACACAACGACCCACGCGCGGACGGCTCCGCCGACAGCGACGGGACCGGGGAGACCGCGGAGGACCCCCTGGAGGACACGAACCCGGAGGAGGGAGCGGGGCCTGAGGATGCTGCACCCAAGGGCTCGTGGCGCTCCACACCGACGTGGATGGCGGTGACCCTCGTGGTGCTCGCGCTCGTCGCCGGCTACCTCGCGGGGCGCCCCTCGCACCCGCTGGACACCAGTGCGGACGCCGGTTTCCTTCGGGACATGAGCGCCCATCACGCCCAGGCCGTGGACATGTCGATGGTCATCCTGGACAAGACGGACGATCCCCAACTGCACACCGTCGCCACCGACATGGCCCGCACGCAGCAGGCGCAGATCGGCATCATGCAGGGCTGGCTCATGGAGTGGGAGCTGCCCTCCCGCGGGCCGGAGGAGCCCATGGCGTGGATGGCGGGAACGGACCACGACCACGGCGGCGGTGAGGGCGAGGCGCCCGAGCGCATGCCCGGCCTGGCCACGGACGAGCAGCTCGTGGACCTGGACGAGGCCGAGGGCGAGGAGGCCGAGATCATCTTCCTCGAGCTGATGATCGACCACCACCAGGGCGGCATCGACATGGCCGAGGCGGAGGCGGAGCTCGGCAGCGAGGACATGGTCGTGGACTTCGCGCAGGGCATGGTCGACGCCCAGCAGTCCGAGATCGACCTGATGGAGCGGATGCTCGGGGACCGCGGGGTGGACCCGGAGGACTGACCGCCCAGAACCGTTCGTGCTGGGGCGCTGCGCAGCTTCCGTGGCCGCGCGGCGCCCCTCGTACGTCCGGATCATCCTGGGGGACGGGGGTCCCCTCCCCCTGGACGGCTGTACCCCGGGTAGTGGCCCCAGGAGGTCGGGCGGAGCATCAACCCGGCGACGGTGGCGCTGTGGACGAGGTACAGGATCGAGAACAGGCCCCCGAGCCCGGCCAGGACGCTGCCCTCCGCGACGGCGATCCACCCCAGAGCGCACGTGGCGGCAAGAGCGAGGACCCCCGGGAACACCTGCAGATGGAGGGCGAACCGGGGCACGGACCAGAGGCGCCGGTGCAGCACACGGGCGGCCAGCAGGGTCAGCGCACCGTGGACCAGGACCACCGGGCCGAGCACGGGGACAGGGAAGTAGGCCTCGGAACCGTTTCCCAGCACGGCGAGGACGACGGTGGAGACCGCACCGAGGACGAGGCCGACACTGCCGCCGAGGTACATGACGGACCGGGCCCGGAGGAGCGCAGCGGGCAGGGTTTCACGGACCGGCCCGTCCACGCCCCGGAACCCCGGACCGGGGACCGCGGTGCCTGCCTCGTGTCCGTGCCCGTGGCCGGGGCCTCCTGTCTCCATCGAACCCGCCTTCTCCGCTCGGCCGTCCTCGTGCCCGGGGTTTTTACCACAGGGGTGCCGAGCGCCCTGCCCCGCTGTGTGCGCAAGGGCACAGGGGACTGTTCCGCACGGCTCCGCACGCTCGGCCTCCGGAGGCGTTTTCCCTGGGCACAGCGGTTCGAGCACGGAAGCTACACCGCACCGGGGTGATCCACAACGCTCGCGCACACCCGCCGAGAGCCCTCCGGAAGGCCCGCGGACCCCGCTCGAAGGGCCCGTTGACCGCCTCCCCCGAGCATTACGACACGAAGTAGCACTACAGTTCGTAGTACTACTTGCGGTCGGCACCTGAGAGGCGGGCATGGAAGCACTAGACCTCGCGAGGTGGCAGTTCGGGATCACCACGATCTACCACTTCCTGTTCGTCCCCCTGACGATCGGCCTGTCCTTCATCGTCGCCGTCCTCCAGACGTTCTGGTACAAGACGGGACGGCACGAGTACCTCCAGGCCACCCAGTTCTTCGGCAAGCTGTTCCTCATCAACTTCGCCATGGGCGTGGTCACCGGCATCGTGCAGGAGTTCCAGTTCGGCATGAACTGGAGCGAGTACTCACGCTTCGTCGGCGACGTCTTCGGGGCGCCCCTGGCCATGGAGGCGCTGCTCGCCTTCTTCCTGGAGTCCACCTTCATCGGACTGTGGATCTTCGGCTGGCACCGGCTCCCCCGCCTGGTGCACCTGGGCTGCATCTGGCTCGTGGCCATCGGCACCAACCTGTCCGCGTACTTCATCCTCGCCGCGAACGCCTGGATGCGGAACCCGGTCGGGTACGAGATCAACGAGGAGACCGGCCGCGCCGAGCTCACCGACATCTGGGCCGTGCTCAGCAACGACCAGGCCTGGTCGACCTACATCCACACCGTCGGCGCCTCCTTCGTCACCGCCGGCCTGTTCGTCGTCGCCGTCTGCGCGTTCAAGATCTGGCGCAACACGCACCACAACGACACCGGGAACCCGGGTGTGGAGCCGCCCCGCCGCGAGCGCGCCCTGTTCCGCGGCGCCCTGAAGGTCGGCCTCGTCGTCACCCTCGTCGCCGGCGCGTTCACCGTGGTCTCCGGCGACAACCAGGCCAAGCTCGCCGCCGAGTTCGAACCCATGAAGCTCGCCGCGGCCGAGGCGCACTGGGACAGCGAGGAGGGCGCGCCCTTCTCCACCTTCGCCGTCGGCAACACCGACGAGGGATACAACCCGATCGACGTGACCATCCCGAACGTGCTCAGCTTCCTCGCCACGGGTGAGTTCGACGGCGAGGTCCACGGGATGAACGACATCCAGGAGGCCTACGAGGAGTACTACGGCCCCGGCGACTACATCCCGAACGTCTTCGTCATCTACTGGTCGTTCCGGCTCATGATGGGCCTCGGCCTGTTCGGGATCGCCATCGCCGCCGCCGGCCTGTACTTCACCCGCGGCCGCGAACGCCTGCCGAACAGCAAGTGGTTCTACTTCGCCGCGATGGCCGCCCTGCCCGCGGCGCTCCTGGCCAACATCTTCGGCTGGGTCCTCACCGAGATGGGCCGCCAGCCCTGGACGGTGCACGGCGAACTCCTCACCGCCGCGAGCGTCTCGCCCGGGGTCGACCTGGCCACCGTCGCGACGAGCCTGGCGGTCTTCACCGCGGTGTACGGGGCGCTGTTCGTCGTCGAGGTCGGGCTGCTCTGGAAGTACATCAAGAAGGGGCCCTCCCACCTCGTCCCCGATCTGGAGGACGACGAGGACGAGTCCACGATCCCGCACTTCAGCTACTAGGAGGCCCGGACATGGATCTCGCTCTCCTCTGGTTCATCGCCATCGCCGTCCTGTGGACCGGCTACTTCTTCCTCGAGGGCTTCGACTTCGGGGTCGGGGTGCTGCTGCCGTTCACCGGCGCGCGCAACTCCGTGGACCGCCGGGTCGCGATCAACTCCATCGGCCCCGTGTGGAGCGCCAACGAGGTGTGGCTGCTCACCGCGGTCGGCGGGATGTTCGCCGCGTTCCCGGCCTGGTACGCGTCGGTGCTCAGCGGGTTCTACCTGCCCGTCTTCGCCATCCTCATCGCGCTCATCGCCCGCGGTGTGGCCTTCAAGTACCGCAGCAACCGGGACAGCGACCGGTGGCGCGAGTGGTGGGACCTCGCGATCTTCTGGGGGAGCGTGGTGCCGTCGTTCCTGTGGGGGGTGCTCTTCGCCAACCTCGTGCAGGGCGTGGCCATGGACGCCGACCACATCGTCACCGCCGGGCTGTTCGACCTGTTCACGCCGTACGCCCTGCTGGGCGGGCTGACGACGCTGTCGCTGTTCACCCTGCACGGCGCGGTGTTCCTGACGCTGAAGACCGGCGGGCCGGTGCGGACCCGGTCCCGGACGGCGGCGCTGGGCAGCGCCGTGGTGGCGGTTCCGGCGACGACGGTCTTCCTCGTGTGGACGCAGGCCGAGCACGGGCAGGGCTGGACCCTGTGGAGCGCGGCGGCGGCCGTGGCGGCACTGGCCGTCGGCGTCACGCTGGCCTGGCGCGGGCGTGAGGGCTGGTCGTTCACCGCGATGGGGATCGCGGTGCTCGGCCTGACGGTCACGGTCTTCGGTTCGCTGTACCCGAACGTGCTGCCGTCGACGACCGACCCCGCCTACTCGCTGACCATCGCCAACGCCTCCTCGGCCGAATACACGCTCACGGTCATGTCGTGGCTGACGCTGGTGGCGCTGCCGGTCGTGCTGGGGTACCAGGCGTGGAGTTACTGGGTGTTCCGGCAGCGGGTCACCGGGGAAACGATCACCGGGGAGAGCGTGGAGCCCGAGTCCGCACGAGGGTGACCCCTCGGCAAGACTGTCCTCGCAACGCCCCTGCGCAGGCACGGCCGCGTTCCGCTGCTCCGCGGGACCCGAACCACCCACCACACGGACGGGGTGCACCCACCGATGAAACCTCTCGACCCGCGACTGGTACGCACGGCGAGCGCGGTCCGGCTGCACCTGGGCGTGTCCGTGGCGGCCGGCGTGCTGACCACCGGGCTGATCCTGGTCCAGGCCTGGCTGCTCGCGCGCACCATCACCGGCGCCTGGGACGGCGAGGGCATCGACACCCTGGGCTGGGCGGTCGCCGGGGTCGCCGCGGTGGCCGTGGCCCGCGCGGTGCTGTCCTACGTCTCCGAGGCCTCGGCCCTGTACAGCGCGGCCCGCACCAAGTCGCAGCTGCGGCGGCGGTTGGTCGCGCACGTCACCGGGGGCCGTGGGCGCGTGTGGACCGCCGGGCCCGGCGGCGACGGGGACGAGGGGGACTCAGGCGACGGGGGTGCCCCGAAGGCCGGTGAACTGGTCACCCTCGCCACCCGCGGGTTGGACGCGCTCGACGACTACTTCGCGCGGTACCTGCCCCAGCTCGCGCTCGCGGCGATCGTGCCGTTCGCGGTGCTGGCGGTGGTCTTCTGGGCGGACTGGATCTCCGGCGTGGTGATCCTGGTGACGCTGCCGCTGATCCCGATCTTCATGGCGCTCATCGGGATGCACACGCAGGCGCGCACCGACAAGCAGTGGCGGTTGCTGAGCCGGCTGGGCGGGCACTTCCTCGACGTCGTGGAGGGCCTGCCCACGCTCGCGGTGTTCCGGCGGGCCAAGGCGCAGGCCGCGATCATCCGGCGGGTCGGGGAACAGCACCGCCGGGCGACCATGGGAACGCTGAAGGTGGCGTTCCTGTCGGCGTTCGCGCTGGAGCTGCTGTCGACCCTCGCGGTGGCGCTGGTCGCGGTCGAGGTGGGACTGCGCCTGCTGGGCGGGCACATGGACTACCAGACCGCGCTGCTCGTGCTGATCCTCGCGCCCGAGGCCTACCTGCCGCTGCGGGAGGTGGGTTCCCGGTTCCACGCGAGCATGGAGGGCGTGGCCGCGGCCGAGGGGGTCTTCGCGGAGCTGGACCGCAAGCGCGGCACGGACTCCGAGGGCGAGGAGCCCGCTCCGTCCGGGACACCCGCGCCTGCGGCGTCTGGCGACCTGCGCTTCGAGGGGGTCGGGCTCACCTACCCGGGGCGCGAGCGGCCCGCGTTGGAAGGGCTGGACCTGACCGTGCGAGCGGGTGAACACGTGCTGCTGACCGGGCCGAGCGGTGCCGGGAAGACGACGCTGTTGTCGCTGCTGCTGCGGTTGAACGAGCCCGGCACCGGACGGGTGAGCGTGCGTGCGCCCGGGGGCGAGTGGGAGCCGCTGTCCGCGATCCCGGCCGAGGACTGGCGCCTGGGCATCGCGTGGGTGCCCCAGCATCCGTACCTGTTCGACGTGTCGGTGGCCGACAACATCCGGCTCGGCGCCCCCGACGCGACGATGGAGCAGGTCCGCGCGGCGGCGCGGGCCGCGGAGGCCGACACGTTCGTGTCCGAGCTGCCGCACGGGTACGAGACACGGTTGGGCGAGCGCGGCGCCCGCCTGTCGGCGGGTCAGCGGCAACGCATCGCCCTGGCGCGGGCGATGTGCCGGGACGCCCCGCTCGTGCTGTTGGACGAGCCCACCGCCCACCTCGACCCGGAGAACGCGGCGGCCGTGCGGACTGCGGTCGCGCGCCTGGCGCGCGGCCGGACCGCCGTGATCGTCGCGCACGACCCCGGGTGGCTGACACAGGCCCTCGTGCCCGACGGAACACATCCGGAGCAGACGTCGGACCGAGCCGGGCACGTGCGCACCGGAGGCGCGGACGAGCTGCCGGCACCGGTGGATGCCGATGACCCCGCAGGCAGACGGACCGGACAGACCCGGGCCGCAGGGTCGGCAGGAACCCGCGCCGAACGTGCACGCGCCGGAGGCGCGGACGGCGCACGCCACGCGACCGGGGCCGACGGCCCCGAAGGTGTACGGGCGGACCGCGCGGGCGGGGCTCCGGGGCTGCGCGTGGTCGAACTGCGGGTACCGAGCACGGACGGGGGCGCACGCCGATGACAGCGAAGCACGAGGACCCGGCGACGGGGTTCCTGGAGACGGCCGACCCGGGAGCCCCGGTGCCCGAACGGGTGCGCCGCCGCGACCCGCTCCGGCGCATGATCGCGCTCGCCCGCCCGCGGACCGGCCGGTTCGCGCTCGGGGTGCTCCTGGGCGCGGCCGCCACCGGTTCCGGGGTGGCCCTCCTGGGAGTCGCGGCGTGGATGCTCGCCGTGGCCGCCGACCACCCGCCGATCACCGCGCTGAGCGTGGCCGTGGTGGCCACCCGGGCGCTCGGCGTGAGCAAGGGCGTGACCCGGTACCTGGAACGGCTGGTCACGCACGACGCCGCGTTCCGGACCCTGGCCGAGGTGCGGGTCCGGGTGTACGAGCGGCTCGCGGCGACCGAACCCTTCGGCCGGTTCCGCACCGGCGACCTCGTCTCCCGGCTGGTCAACGACACCGAGGCCACGCTGGACCTGCTCGTGCGCGGTCTCACCCCTCCCCTGGTGTCGGTGGTGACCGGCGGCGCGACCGTCCTCGTCCTGACCGCCGTGTACGTGCCCGGCGGTGCCCTGCTCGCGGCCGGGCTCCTGCTGGCCGGGCTCGCGGTTCCGCTGGCGATGGCGCTGCTCGGCAGGGGACCCGGGAAGCGGCAGGCCGAGGCGCGCGGCGCCCTGTCCACGACGCTGGTCGACACCCTGCACGGGGCGCCGGACCTCGTGGCCTACGGGGCGATGGACCGGCAGGTCGCGCGCGCGCACGAGGCCGACGAGGTGCTCACGCGGGTGGAACAGCGCGATTCCGCCGTCCTGGGCCTGGGCGCCGGGGCCAACGCGCTGATCACCGGGCTCACCGTGTGGGGCGCCCTGTTCCTGGGCGTGCTCGCGGTCGGGGACGGCACGATCAGCGCCGTCTCCCTGGCGGTCCTGGTCCTGACCACGCTGGCGGCGTTCGAGATCGTGGCCCCGCTGCCCGCGGTGGCCGGCAAGCTCGGCGCGATCCGGGCGAGCGGCGAGCGCCTGTTCGGGGTCCTGGACACCCCCGCACAGACAGCGCCCGCGCGCGAGGAGGGCCTGGCCGACAAGGTCGCCGAGGAGGGCTCCTCCGTCTCCGTGCGCGGCCTGCGCGTGCGGTACGGGCCGGAGGAACCGTGGGCCCTCGACGGCGTCGACCTCGACGTGCCCGAGGGGGAGACCGTCGCGGTGATCGGGCCGAGCGGTGCCGGCAAGAGCACACTGGCGTCCGTGCTGCTGCGGTTCCTGGACCCGGCCGAGGGGTGCGTGGAGCTCGGTGGCGCCGACATCACCGCCCACCCCGCGGACGAGGTGCGCGCGCTGGTCTCGGGTGTGCCCCAGGATCCGCACGTCTTCGCCTCGACCGTGCGCGAGAACCTGCGCCTGGCCCGCCCCGATGCGACCGACGACGACCTGTGGGAAGCCCTGGTGCGGGTGAGCCTCGCCGACGAGGTCCGCGCCATGCCCCGCGGCCTGGACACCGAGGTCGGCACACACGGCACCGGGCTCAGCGGCGGCATGGTGCAGCGCCTGGCCCTGGCCCGCGCGGTGCTCGCCTCCCCGCGGGTCCTCGTGCTGGACGAACCCACCGCCCACCTGGACGCCGACACCCGCGACGCGGTGGTCGCCGACCTGTTGGACGCGGCGGAGGGTTACTCGACGCTGCTCATCACACACGACCTCACCGGCCTCGACCGGGTCGACCGGATCCACGTGGTGCGCGAGGGGCGCGTGCTGCAGTCGGGCACCCACACCGAGCTCCTCGCCCAGGAGGGGTGGTACCGCGACGTCGCCGGCTGAGCCCGTGTCCCTCCCGGCCCTGTGCCCACCCCGCCCCCGGAACACGCCCCGCACGGACCCGTTAGGGTTCGCCCCGTGAGCAATCCTGTGCGTGAGATCTTCGGTGGGTTCGGGTACCTGCTGCGCGGCGTCGGACTCCTGCTGCGCAGGCCCCGGCTGTTCCTTCTGGGCACCCTGCCCGCGGTGTTCGTGTGGCTGGTCTTCCTCGGGCTCTTCATCGCCCTCGTGGTCAACATCGAGGAGCTCGTGGGGTGGGCGACCCCGTTCGCGGCGGACTGGGACCAGACCTGGCAGGCGCTCGTGCGCGGAGCGGTCTCCCTGGCCACGCTCCTGGGCGCGCTCCTGCTGTTCGTGGTCTCGTTCACGACGGTGACGCTGGCGGTGGGTTCCCCGGTCTACGACAAGATCGCCGAGCTCGTGGAGAACGAACTCGGCGGTGCCCCGGAGGAGGCCGACGACCCCCTGCTCGCCTCGGTGACCCGCTCGGTGCGCCAGACCGCGGGGATCGTGCTGGTCTCGCTCGCGGTGACGGTCACGGTCTTCGTGCTCGGGCTGGTGCCGTTCGTCGGGTGGATGGCCGGACCGGTGATCGCGGCCGTGGCCGGCGGGTGGCTGCTGGGGATCGAGCTGGTCGCCAACGCCTTCGACCGGCGCGGGCTGTTCCGGGTCAGGGACCGCCGCCGGTACATGGCCACACGGCGGCTGCGGGTGCTGGGGTTTGCGATCCCGACGTACTTCCTGCTGGCGGTGCCGTTCCTGGCCGTGGTGGTGTTCCCGGCCGCGACGGCGGGCGCGACCGTGCTCGCCCGCGACCTGCTGCCCGCCGCTCCCCCGGAGGCCGACGAGGCCTGAGCGCTACTGCAGGAGCGCGGCCGCCTCCACCTCGAACCCGAACGGCTCCCCCAGGCGCACCGCTGCGCCGGGCACGGCCCGCTCCACCGTGCGGTACACACCCTCCACGGGGTCGGAGAACAGTGCGATCTCGCACTTGAGCGGATCGACGACCAGGTAATACGGGACCGCTGCGCGAGCGTACCCAGCTGTCTTGGCTTCCCAGTCGTACCGAACACTGCTGCGAGAGACGACCTCCACGGCCAGTTCGAGGTCATCGGCGGAGCGCAGCCAGTCCGGCCCGTCCCACGCGTCGCCGTCCACCACCGCGGTGGGCAGCACCGAGAGGTCGGGCACGAAACGGTCCTCGTCCTGGGGGATCTCGACGGTCACCCACTGCAGGGATTCGAGTCCTTCGGGGCCGTTCCGGTCGAGTAGGCGTTCGATCGACCGGATGATGCGGGCGTGCCGGTAGGAGGGTGTGGGCGACACGACGAGGCTCCCCTCGATGATCTCCGTGCGGTAACCATCGGGGATTGCGAGGTTCTCGGCCAGCGTCGGCAGATCCATCACCGTCTCCACCATCCGCGTGTCAGTTGCACACACCATGCTGTACCCCCTGCGGTGTTCGGAACACTCCGAAGGTAGCGCTTCGGGGGCCGCCGCGAAGGGTTTTCCACAGACGTGATTCCCGGAACCGGGGGACTCCCCGGCCCGGGGACCACGAGTGTGTCAGCGCAGGCCGGCCGGGCGCTTCAGCGCGGTGCCGATCATGCGCTCGACGAGCGCGGCGTAGTCGACGCCGCTGGCCGCCCACATCTGCGGGAACGCCGAGGAGGGCGTGAAGCCGGGCATGGTGTTGAGCTCGTTGACGAGCACCCGGCCGTCGTCGGTGTAGAAGAAGTCGACGCGGGCCAGGCCCTCGCACCCCATCGCCTCGAAGACGTCGGCGGCCATGGCACGCAGGCGTCCGATGGCCTCCTCGGGGATCTCCGCGGGGATCGTCAGGCTGCTCGTCGACAGGTACTTGGCCTCGAAGTCGTAGAAGTCGAAACCGTCCGCGACGTGGATCTCCGCGGGCTGGGACACGTCCGGCAGCCCGCCGTCCTCGGCCTCCAGCACCCCGCACTCGATCTCGCGGCCGCTCACCTCGGCCTCCACGAGCACCTTCGGGTCGTGCTCGCGGGCGGCGTCGACGGCGGCCACCACGGCGTCGGTGTCGGCGGAGTCCGGAACCCGGGTGATGCCGACGCTGCTACCTGCGCGCGCGGGCTTGACGAAGACCGCACCGCCGAGCGCGGCGATGTCGTCGAGCACCCGCTTGCGCTCCTGCTCCCACTGCCGCCCGGTGACGGCCACGTACTCGATGGTGGGGATGCCGTTGCCCAGGAGCATGGACTTCATGAAGACCTTGTCCATGGCGGCGGCGCTGGAGAAGACCCCGGCGCCCGCGTAGCGCACGCCCATCATCTCGAACAGGCCCTGCACGGTGCCGTCCTCGCCGAACGGCCCGTGCAGCAGCGGCAGGACGACGTCCACCTCGGCCAGTCGTGCGGGCGCCTGCCCGGGCTCGACGACCATGAGCCGGCCGGCGGAGTCGAAGGGCAGCGCGAGCTCGGAGCCCCCACCGACGCTGGGCAGCGCCTTGGTGTCGGCGTCGATGCGCAGCTCCTCGGGGTCGCCGGAGGTCAGGACCCAGTTACCGTCCGGGGTGATGCCGACGGGAACGACCTCGTACTTGTCGCGGTCGATGACGGACATGACGCTGCCCGCCGTGACACAGGAGATCTGGTGTTCGGAACTGCGTCCGCCGAAGACGACGGCGACCCTGGTCTTGCGCTGCTCGGACGACATACTGCCTGCCCTCGTGTCTCGCCTGTGGATGGAAAACCGCCCCGCAAACGGGGTCTACCCGTTGTCGAGCGCCTGGAGCGCGTCCTCGACGAGGTCCTCCGGATCCTCCAGGCCGATGGAGAAGCGTACCGCGCCGGAGGAGATGCCCGCTGCGTCCAGTTCTTCCTGGTTCATGGTGCGGTGGGTGGTGGTGGCCACGTGCCCGGCGAGGGTGTGGGTCCCACCGAGGGACGCGGCGATGGTGCTGACCCGCAACCGGTCGGCGAAGGCCATGCCGGCGTCCCAGCCGCCCTTGGGGTGGACGGTCACCACGCCGCCGAAGCGCCCGTGATCGAAGAGCTTCCCGGCCAGGTCGTGCTGCGGGTGGGAGGCCAGCGACGGGTGGTCCACGCGCTCGACGGCGGGGTGGCCCTCCAGCGCGGCGGCGAAGGCGGCGGCCGACTCGCACTGGCGCGCCACCCGCAGCGGCAGGGTCTCCAGGCCGCGGTGCAGCATGTAGGCCTCGTCCGGGGCCAGGCAGGGCCCGAGGTCCACGCGGGCGGCGCGCACACGGTCGATGAGCGCGGGCTCGGCCACCGCGACGCCGCCGGTGGTGTCGCTGTGGCCGCCGATGTACTTGGTGGCCGAGTGCACGACGACGTCGGCGCCGAACTCCAGCGGACGGCAGATCGCCGGCGACGCGAACGTGGAGTCGACCACGAGCGAGGCCCCGGCCCCGTGCGCGATCTCGGCGAGCGCGGGCAGGTCGGAGACGGTCATCGTCGGGTTGGACAGCGTCTCGGTGAAGACCACGCGCGTCTCGGGGCGCACGGCCGCGCGGACGGCGTCCAGGTCGGTGATGTCGACGAAGTCCGTGCTCACCCCGAACCGGCGCAGCAGCCCGTCCAGGAGCGAGTAGGTGTTGCCGTAGATCGAGCGGGACGCGACCACGTGCGCCCCGGCCTCGGTGAGCGCCATGAACACGGTGCTGAGAGCGCCCATGCCGGAGGAGAAGGACTGCCCCCGCACCGGGGTGTCCAGCCCCGCACCCTCCAGGGCCGCGACCGCCTCGGCGAAGGCGTCCACGGTCGGGCTGTCGATGCGCGCGTAGGAGTACCCGTCCTGCGCGCCCGAGAGCACGTCCGCGAACTCCTGCGAGGTGTCGAACGCGTACGTGGTGGCCCGGTGCACGGGCATCCGCAGCGGGCGTTCGGCGGGGACGGGGCCCTCGGGCAGGGACAGCGCCCTGGTGTTCTCGCCGACGTGGCCGGACCCTGGTGTGTGTGGCATGGTGCTCGCTCTCAGCCTGCGTGAGCCCGGCTCATACCCCGTAGCGTTCCGGTTTGGTGCTGCGGGACATGAAGCCGACCAGCGCCTCGGCCGGGCTCAGGTCGTGGTGCATCATCCTGACGACGGACTCGGTGATCGGCATGTCGACCCCGTGGGCCCATCCGAGGCCGAGGACGGACTCGGAGGACTTGACCCCCTCGGCGGTCTGTTTCGTCTGCGCGACGACCTCGTCGAGGGTGAGTCCGGCGCCCAGTTTCTCACCGAAGGTCCGGTTCCGCGACAGCGGGGAGGAACAGGTCGCGACGAGGTCGCCCATCCCGGCCAGGCCGGACAGCGTGTGCTCGTCGGCGCCCAGGGCCACCGCCAGGCGGGTGGTCTCGGCCAGGCCGCGGGTGATGAGCGAGGCCTTGGTGTTGTCCTTGAAGCTCATGCCCTCGGCCACGCCCACGGCCAGCGCGATCACGTTCTTCATGGCGCCGCCGATCTCCACGCCCACCAGGTCGGTGCTGGTGTAGGGGCGGAAGTAGGCGGACTTGAACAGCTTCTGCAGCCGGACCGCGGTCTCCTCGTGCGGGCAGGCGACCACGGCCGTCGCGGGCTGGCGTTCGGCGATCTCCCGCGCCAGGTTGGGCCCCGACACCACGGCCACCCGCTCGGAGGAGCACTCCAGCACCTCGGAGATGATCTCGCTGACCCGCATGCGCGTGCCGAGCTCGACCCCCTTCATGAGGCTGACCACGACCGCGTCCTCACGCAGGTGCGGTTTCCACGCGGCTAGGTTGTCGCGCAGGGACTGCGAGGGCACGGCCAGGACCACCACGTCGGCCTCGGCGACCGCCTTGTCGGCGTCGGTGGTGGCCCGCAGGTGCGGGTTGAGCTTCATCCCCGGGAAGTAGTCCGGGTTCTCGTGCTCGTCGTTGATCGTGTCGACGACGGAGGCGCGGCGCCCCCACAGCACGACGTCGACGGCCGGGGCCGCGGGGTCCTCGTCGCGCGCCAGGTCGGCGGCGTCGGCGATGACGTTGGCGAACACCGTCCCCCACGAGCCGGCGCCCAGGACCGCGATCCGCACGTTGTCGGTTCCCATGGTGGTGCTCAGGCCTCCGCGTCGTTCTTGCCCTGGGCTTCGCCCTTGCCGTTCTCCTCGCGCTCTGCGGCCTCACGCTCGGCCTGGCGCGCCTTCTTCATGTCGAAGGGCTCGGCGGGGGGCTCCTCGCCGCGGATCTCGGCCTGGAGGGCGGTGATGTCGGCCATGATCGCCTCGGTGGCCTCCTGCAGGACCGTGTTGGTCAGCGGCTGGTCCCGGAAGCGGTCCAGGTCGACGGGCGGGCCCGCCTTGAACCGGATCTTCTTGCGCGGGGGCAGCAGGTGGGGCTTCTTCTCGCCGTAGGGCAGCAGGTGCTGCTCGCCCCAGTGCGCGACGGGCACGACCGGGGCCCCGGTGGACAGGGCGATGCGGGCGACGCCGGTCTTGGCGGTCATCGGCCACAGGTTCGGGTCGCGGGTGCAGGTGCCCTCGGGGTAGAAGATCACCGAGGAACCGTCGCGGGTGAGGGCCGTCTCGACCTCCTCCAGCGCCTTGACCGCGTCGGCGCTGCCGCGCTTGATGGGGATCTGGCCGGTGGACCTGGCGACCGAGCGCACCACGGGGATGTTCATGACCGCGTCCTTCATGGTGAAGGTCGGCCAACGGCGCGCGCCGATGTAGAGGAAGTGCGCCACCGTCAGCGGGTCCAGCACGGACAGGTGGTTGAACGCGACGATGGTCCCGCCCTTGGCGGGCACGTGCTCGGTGCCCTTCCACTCGGGTTTGGTGACCAGCCACAGCGCGAACCGCACGATCCGCGACACGACCCACTTGACCCAGGCTGATTCTCGTTTCTTGGCCACGGGACTCCTCTTGATCCATCGACCCCGGCCCGGTCGGACCGCAGGCACAACCTACGCATTCTAGGGCGTGTGGGTGCGGGGGCGGACCCGGTGGAACCACCCCGACCTGCACACTCGCCGCGCCGGAGGCCGCCTGCCGTGAGGGGCCCCGGCCGACACACCCAGGGCTCCCGCGCCGCGCCGACCCCGACCGCCTACCCTCGTGTCCACCGCCGTCGCCGAAGCCCCGGGGGAGAGACGTGACCGGCCCTGCAGAACGAGGCGAACAGACGCGCGGGGAGCGCTGGTCCCTGATCGTCCCAGTCAAGCATCTCGGCCGGGCCAAGTCGCGCCTGGCCCGTGCCGCAGGGCCCCACCGGGCGGACCTGGCGCTGGCGATCGCCTGCGACACCGTGGCCGCGGCGCTGGAGTGCCCAGCGGTGGACCGGGTCCTGGCGGTCACCGACGACCCCCGCGCGGGCACGGCCCTGGAGGCGTTGGGGGCGCTCGTGGTCCCAGGGGAGCCGGGAACCGGCCTCAACCCGGCGCTGGAGCACGGGGAGGCGGCGGCCCGGGACCTGGGGCCGGTGAGGGGCCTGTGTGCGCTCTCGGCCGACCTCCCGGCGCTGCGGCCCGCGGAGCTGGCGCTCGTGCTGGGGGCGGCGGGCCGGCACCGGCGTGCGTTCCTGGCCGATGCCCCCGGGATCGGGACCACTCTCCTGGCGGCGACCGGCGGCGCACGGCTGCGGCCGGCCTTCGAAGGGGCCTCGCGCGCCCGCCACGCGCGCTCGGGGGCACACGAGCTGGTCGTCGCCGGCGCAGCGTCGGTGCGGCGCGACGTCGACACCCCTCAGGACCTGCGGGCCGCCGCGGAACTCGGGCTGGGCCCGCGCACGGCCCGGTGGCTCGACCGCGCGGGCGGCGCGGGAGGCGACGCGGCCCTGACGTACGGGCCCGGACACAGCTCCGCCCGGGTCCCCTCGTGGGGTGACCCGGGCGGTAACAGTCCTTCGCCGTCGAGCGGCGAAGCTACTTCTTGTCCCCGTTGACCAGAGCCTTGAAGTCGGCACCGGCACGGAACTTCGGCACGAAGCTGGCCGGAACGTTGATCGTGGCGCCGGTGGCGGGGTTCCGCGCCGTACGGGCCGCGCGCTCGGACTTCTCGAAAACACCGAAGCCGGTGATGGCGACCTTGTCGCCGGAGGCCACGGTGGACTGAATGGTCTCGAGCACAGCGTTGACCGCTTCGGTAGCGGTCTTCTTGTCTCCGAGTCGATCGGAGATTGCGTCGATCAGGTCACGCTTGTTCATAAGGTTCCTCCGGTTCCCCCTTGCTCGCACGAAATTAGGGGAAGCAGAGGCCCTTACACAAATACAAACGCCCCGGGAGAAGGCGTGTCGAGGCCTTCCCGACCTGCACGGTCACTCCCTGTTGACGGTGCGGCACACCGGGCACCCCCACCCGAGGGCCCCCTTTTATGCCCTTCTGGGGGCCTCAAATGCCTACGTATAACCGGATTCCGGGCTCCGGGTGCGACGAACCCGGGGACATTGGGGTGGTGACCGCATACTCACCCCGCGTAAAGGTAAAATCTTTCGGCGAGAGCCGTGCTCTGGCTCACAGACGGCGTGATCGCCCCACCAGAAGGTGATCCAGCACCCGGATCCTGCCCCGGTCGACCGACCTCCGAGCGGTCCGATGACCGGGCGACCCGAGTGCTTCCTCACCATGTGTGACCATCCCTCCGGAACGACGACGGGGGCGCCCCGGAGCGGTGCTCCGGCGACGCCCCCGCGGGGTCCACGGGTCCGGTCAGAGGGTGACCGGCGCCCAGGAACGACGGCCCGACTCGAACTCGCTGATCTCGTCGGTGTGGCGCAGGGTCAGGGCGATGTCGTCCAGCCCCTCCAGCAGCCGCCAGCGTGTGTAGTCGTCCAGTTCGAAGGACTCGTGCACGCCGGGGGCGCGCACCTCGCGCTCGACCAGGTCGACGGTGATCTCCGCGGACGGGTCGGCCTCCACGGTCTTCCACAGGTGGTCGATGACCTCCTGCGGCAGCAGCACGGTGAGCAGGCCGCCCTTGAGGGAGTTGCCGTAGAAGATGTCGGCGAAGCGGGACGAGAGCACGACCCGGAAGCCGTAGTCCTGCAGCGCCCAGACCGCGTGCTCACGGGAGGAACCCGTACCGAAGTCGGGGCCGGCGATCAGGACCGTGGCGCCCTCGTGCTCGGGGCGGTTGAGGACGAAGTCGTCCTCCTTGCGCCACTCGGCGAACAGGCCGTCCTCGAACCCGGTGCGGCTGACCCGCTTGAGGTAGACGGCGGGGATGATCTGGTCGGTGTCGACGTTGCTCGCGCGCAGCGGCACGGCCCGACCGGTGTGGACGTCGAACTTCTCCATGAGCTTCAGCTCCTACTCGTTTCTGGGCCGCCACTCGGTGGCCCTCGCTCCGGCCCGGGTTCGGCCGCCCTGAAGGCACGTGCTTCGGTCTCTCCGCGGTCGTGCTCGTTCCTGCGCGCGCCCGCTCCGAGCCCTCCAGCGACGTGCCGGCGGCCTCACCTGTACCGGTGCGGCCCGTGAACATCGTGTCGGCTCGGCTATTCGACCAGGTCGGCGGGCGAGGACAGGGTGCCGCGCACGGCCGTGGCGGCGGCGACCAGCGGCGAGACCAGGTGCGTGCGCCCGCCGCGGCCCTGACGGCCCTCGAAGTTGCGGTTGGAGGTCGAGGCGCTGCGCTCGCCCGGGGCGAGCTGGTCGGGGTTCATGCCCAGGCACATCGAGCACCCGGCCTCCCGCCACTCGGCGCCGGCCTCCTCGAAGACCGCTCCCAGGCCCTCCTCGTTGGCCTGTTCCTTGACGCGCATGGAGCCCGGAACGACGAGCATGCGGACGTTGTCGGCGACCTTCTTCCCGCGCACGACCTCGGCCGCCGCGCGCAGGTCCTCGATGCGGCCGTTGGTGCAGGAGCCGAGGAAGACGGTGTCCACGGCGACCTCGCGCATCGGGGTGCCGGCCTCCAGGTCCATGTAGGCCAGGGCCTTCTCGGCGGCGGCCCGCGCGGAGGGGTCCTCGAAGGAGGCGGGGTCGGGCACGGCGGAGTCCAGCGAGACGCCCTGGCCGGGGTTGGTGCCCCAGGTGACGAACGGGCTGATCTCGTCGGCGTGCAGCACGACCTCGGTGTCGAACTCGGCGCCCTCGTCGGTGGCCAGGCTCTTCCAGTACTCGACCGCGGCGTCGAAGTCGTCGCCCTGCGGGGCGTGCGAACGGCCCTGGACGTAGTCGAACGTGGTCTGGTCCGGCGCGATCATGCCCGCGCGGGCGCCCGCCTCGATGGACATGTTGCACACGGTCATCCGGGCCTCCATCGAGAGCGACCGGATGGCCTCGCCGCGGTACTCGATGACGTAACCCTGGCCGCCGCCGGTGCCGATGCGGGCGATGACGGCGAGGATGATGTCCTTGGCGGTCACACCCGGCTTGAGCTGCCCGTCCACGGTCACGGCCATGGTCTTGAAGGGCTGCATGGGCAGGGTCTGGGTGGCCAGCACGTGCTCGACCTGGCTGGTGCCGATACCGAAGGCCAGGGCACCGAAGGCGCCGTGGGTACTGGTGTGGCTGTCGCCGCAGACCACGGTCATGCCGGGCTGGGTGAGGCCGAGCTGGGGTCCGACCACGTGCACGACACCCTGGTCGATGTCGCCCATGGGGTGCAGGCGCACGCCGAAGTCGGAGCAGTTCTTGCGCAGCGTCTCGACCTGCTTGCGCGAGACCGGGTCGGCGATCGGCGCCAGGAGGTTCTGCGTGGGGACGTTGTGGTCCTCGGTGGCGATGGTGAGGTCGGGACGGCGCACGGAGCGGCCGGCCAGTCGCAGCCCTTCGAAGGCCTGCGGGCTGGTCACCTCGTGCACGAGGTGGAGGTCGATGTAGAGCAGGTCGGGCTCACCGTCGGCACGTCGGACGACGTGCTCCTCCCAGACCTTCTCGGCCATCGTGCGTGCCATGGGCGATCGCCTCTCTCGTGGTTGCTGTCGTGGCTGCTCCGTACGCGGGCACCTCGTCTGCGCGACCTGACTTGCGTTTCATATTTCGAGACGGCAATATCAAGCCATGGACAACTCTAGCTCATCCAGCGGCGTCGGTGTCCTGGACAAGACGATGTCCGTCCTCGACGCCCTGGAGTCGGGGCCCGCATCCCTGGCCCAACTGGTGCAGATCACCGGCCTGGCCCGCCCGACCGCCCACCGCCTGGCCGTGGCCCTGGAGCGCCACCGCATGGTCACGCGCGACAGCCAGGGACGGTTCGTCCTGGGCCCGCGCCTGGGCGAGCTCTCGATCGCCACCGGCGAGGACCGCCTGCTCGCGGTCGCCGCCCCCGTCCTGGTGCAGCTGCGCGACCTCACCGGGGAGAGCGCCCAGCTCTACCGCCGCCAGGGTGACCTGCGTGTGTGCGTGGCCGCCTCCGAGCGCAGCAGCGGCCTGCGCGACACCGTGCCCGTGGGCAGCGAACTGCCGATGAACGCGGGATCGGCCGCCCAGGCCCTGCTGGCCTGGGAGGACTCCGACCGGATCCGGCGCTCCCTCGTGGGCGCGCGCTTCACCGCGGCGAGCCTGGCCCAGGTGCGCCGGCGCCGGTGGGCCCAGAGCGTCGCCGAGCGCGAGCAGGGCGTGGCCTCGGTCTCGGCCCCGGTGTCGGGCCCCGGCGGCCGGGTCATCGCCGCCGTCTCGGTCTCGGGCCCCATCGAGCGCCTGACCCGCTCCCCCGGCCGCATGCACTCTCAGGCGGTGCTGTCGGCGTCGGAGAAGATCAGCGAGTCGCTGCACACCTACGAGGGTGCGCCCTGACCGCCACCATCTGAACCCTCCACCACCGTCTCCGCAGGGGCGGCCCCGGCGCCGGGGCCGCCCCGCCGTCGTTCCGGACCCCCTCGATCGTCACTCTCCGTGACACGGAAAACGCATTCGATCCCGGGAGGGGGTCGCCGGAGAAATCCAGAACACGAAGGAAAGCATCGTCTTTTCGTTTTGTCGCACCCTTCTCGGGAGCCTCCACTTCTTTCTCTCGGACAGAACTCCCGTAGCGCACATTTGACCCCGATCAACTTTTTACGCCGCACCGGAGCCTTCTTCGCCGCCCTCCCCCGACGCCCGTGGGCCCGACACCCTCGAGCCCCACCCGGCCCTCGGAGCCCCGCCGCCGCACGGGTTCCCGCGCGCGCTCGCCCCTCATCGGCCACACACCCCCGACGACCACCACGGGCGCCCGACCCGTCGTCGCCACCCGCCACCCCCGACGCCTCGCCCGGCACGGCCCCGCTTCGGGCCGTAGGTCCCGAAACCACGCCCCTCCCCCCGTCACCGCAGCTCACCAGCGCCCGCACCCCTCCTCCCGCACCCCGTGCCCGCTTCACCCGGCCCCCCTGTGGACACTTACTGACACGCTGTCTAACATGACGGCATGTCTCAGACGCACGTGACCGCGGACACACTCCCCCCGGGAGACCTGTCGGGCTTCCGCGACCTCCAGCAGCTCGCCTACGAGGCCGCCGACACCGTGGCCGCAGGCCTCGGACCCGGCGTCACCGAGCGGGAGGCGGCCCGCCGCATCCGGGACCACCTCACCGAACGCGGGGTCCAGGACTGGTTCCACACGCCCTTCGCGTGGTTCGGCGACCGCACCGCCTTCCGCCGCTTCCGCACCCCGCTACAGTTCTTCCCGACCGACCGCAGGCTCGAGGAGGGCATGCCCTTCATCCTCGACTGCGCCCCCGTGCGCGACGGCTTCGTCGCCGACATCGGCTACTCCGGCTACCTCGGCGACAACCCCCTCCACGACCAGCTCATGGACGACCTCCACGCCCACCGGCAACTGATCCTGGAACACGTCCGCGCGGGCGACACCCTCCAGGACGTCTACCGCGGCGTCGACGGGCTCCTGCGCGAACAGGGCTACGACAACCGGCACCAGGTCTATCCCGGCCGGGTCATCGCCCACCAGGTCGGCAAGGTCCAATCGCGCCTGCCCCGCGCGATCGTGGCCGGGTTCGGGGTCCGCTCCCTCCAGACCCTCTTCGGCGACCTGGTCGTCGAACGCCTGCACAACCGTTCGCCCCTGTGGGCCGACGGAGACATCTCCGCCCACCCCGCGACCCCCGGTATGTGGGCGGTCGAGCCCCACCTGGGCTTCCGGGACATGGGCGTGAAGTTCGAGGAGATCCTCGTCGTCACCGAGGACGACGCCTTCTGGCTCGACGACGACCTTCCCCACGTGCGCCGGTGGGAGAGGCGCGCTCTCACCGCCGCCGGAACCACCGAGGAGAACCGATGACCGCCGCCCCCCTCTACGTCACCGCCACCGACGGCCAGCGCCTGGCCGTCTACACCGAGGGCCGCGCCGACGCCCCCACCCTGCTGCTCGTGCACGGTTACCCCGACAACGCCACCGTGTGGGACGCCCTGGCCGAGGAGCTCTCCGGCACATACCGGATCGTGCGCTACGACGTGCGCGGTGCCGGGCGTTCGACCGCCCCCGACCGGCGTTCCGGTTACCTCGTCGACCAGCTCGGCGAGGACCTGCTCACCGTCGCCGACGCCGTCAGCCCCGACCGGCCCGTGCACGTGGTCGGCCACGACTGGGGCGCCATCCAGGCCTGGCACGCGGTCACCGAACCCGCCTACGCCGAACGCCTGGCCTCCCTCACCGCCGTCTCGGGCCCGAACCTCGACCACGCGGGCCACTGGCTGCAGAAGGCCCCGGACGGCGTGCGCAACGTGCTGCGCCAGTTCGTGCGCTCCACCTACATCGGCTTCTTCAGCACCCCCGGCGTGCCCGAGGCGGCGTGGCTGTCCGGCATCGGCGGGCTCGCCCTGTCCGGCCTCGAACGCATCGGCGGCGGCCCGCACGAGCGCGCCCGGCGCAGCACCCGCGACTACCTCAACGGCCTGGAGCTGTACCGCGCCAACATGCTGCGCCGCTTCACCCGGCCGGTCGAACGCCGTACGAGCGTTCCGGTGCAGGCGCTGGCGCCCACCCACGACGCGTTCATGATCGACCAGGTGCAGTCCAACGCCGGACGCTGGGCGGAGGACTTCCGCTTCCACCGGTTCCAGGGCGGGCACTGGTCGGTGCGCTCGCGCCCGGTCCCCATCGCCGCCCGCATCCGCGCCTTCGTCGACGAGATCGAGTCGGGTGCGCCCCGGCCCCGGCGCGCGCTGACCGCCCAGCAGGCCCGGCGCCACGGGGGCGCGTTCGCCGGTCAGCTCGCCGTGGTCACCGGGGCGGGCAGCGGGATCGGCCGCGCCGTCAGCTTCGAGCTGGCCGAACGCGGTACCCGTGTCATCGCCGTGGACATCGACGAGGACGCCGCGAGCCGCACCGCCTATCTCTGCGGCCACCTCACCCCGGGTTCGGACTTCCGCAAGGTCGACGTGGGCGACGCCGAGGCCATGGAGAAGCTGGCCGCGTGGGTGCGCTCCGAACACGGCGTCCCCGACCTGGTCGTCAACAACGCCGGGATCGGTGTGGCGGGCCCGTTCCTGGAGACCTCCGAGCGGGACTGGGACCGGGTCGTGCGCGTCAACCTCTGGGGTGTCGTCAACGGCTGCCGGGCCTTCGCTCCCCTGCTCGTGGACGCCGGCGGGGGCGGACGCATCGTCAACACCGCCTCGGCAGCCGCGTTCATCCCCTCACGGGTGTTCGGCCCCTACGCCACCACCAAGGCGGCCGTGCTCATGCTCAGCCGTACCCTGCGCGGCGAGCTCGCCGGCCGCGGCGTGAGCGTGACCGCGGTCTGCCCCGGCCTGATCAACACCGGGATCATCGACAACGCGCACCTGTCCGGCATGGGCAAGGAGACCGCCGCCAAGAAGCGCCTCAACCGCCTCTACCGGCTGCGCGGCTACACCCCGGAGAAGGCCGCCACCCGCATCGTGAACGCGATCGAGAACGACCCCGAGATCGTCCCGGTCACCGCCGAGGCGCACCTGGGCCTGGCGCTCAGCAGGTTCGCTCCGAAGGCCCTGAGCCGCGGCGCCCGCCTCGCCCCGCCCCTGTAGTACGCCCGGCCCCGTCCGGGTCTCCCCCGCCCTCCGCCCCCGTCCCTCACCGATCACCCCGAGGAGTCGCCATGAGCACCGGCGCCGAGACCCCTCCCCTGCCCGACGAACCCGACCGCCTCGTCCTGCACGCGCGCGACGTCGAGTTCGACTGGAGCAGCCTCGACCTGCACTGGATCCCCGGCGAACCGTTCGCCACCCACGTCATCAACGTCCTGCACCTGCTGCTGCCCGAGGGCGAACGCTGGTTCGTCGAGGTCTTCAAGCAGGCCGTCCCGCACATCACCGACGAGGAGCTCCGCCAACAGGTGCTCGGTTTCATCGGCCAGGAGGCCGTGCACGCCGAGGCCCACGCCGGCGTGCTCGACCACATGGACGCCCACGGGCTGGACCCCACCCCCTACGTGGAGCAGATCGCGTGGATGTTCCGGGTCGTGCTCGGCGACCGCGACCTGGACGGCCGCCGCGAGTGGGCCTGGCTGCGCACCCGGCTCGCGGTCATCGCCGGCATCGAGCACTACACGGCCGTGCTGGGCCAGTGGGTGCTCGACGCCCGGAAACTGGACGAGGCCGGCGCCGACGCGACCATGCTGGACCTGCTGCGCTGGCACGGGGCCGAGGAGGTCGAGCACCGGGCGGTGGCCTACGACCTGTTCATGCACCTGGACGGCGGCTACCCCCGGCGCGCCCTGGCCATGGGTGTGGCCGCCACCGCCCTGGCCGTGCTGTGGGTGCGCGGGGTCCGCTTCCTCGTCGCCAACGACCCCTACCTGCGCGGCCGCATCGGCGGGCAGCGGCCCAAGGCGCGCTGGGCACTGCGCGACGGACGCCGCGGCCTCATCCCGCACCTGTCCCGCCTGGCCGGTGCGATCCCCGAGTACCTGCGCCGCAAGTACCACCCCTCGCAGTACGGCTCCACGAGCCAGGCCGTGGCCTACCTGGCCACCTCGCCCGCCGCACGCGCGGCCGAGGCCGCCGAGCAGGGGGCGCACCGGTGAGCGGCGGGTACAGGGGCCACGTCAAACACAGCAGCGAGTACTACGCCCGCCCGCGCCGGCCGGTCTCCCTCACTCGGGGGCGGGGACCGGACCGGTTCATGCTGGCCCTGGAACGGGTCGCGCGCGGCATCGAACCGCTCACCGCACGCCTGCGCCCCGGCCACCCGATCCCGGAGCCGGAGGGTGAACGGACCGTGCGGGTGGAACGGGTCGAGCACCCGGCCGAGGGCGTCGCCCAGCTGACGCTCGTGCCCGCGCGGCCGGGCGAGACCCTGCCCGCCTGGCAGCCCGGACAGCACGTGGACGTGGTGCTCGGCGGCGGGGTGCTGCGCCAGTACTCCCTCACCGGTGACCCCTCCGACCGGTCGGCGTACCGGATCGCGGTGCGCCGCATCCCCGACGGCGTGGGCTCCGGTCTCGTGCACGGGCTCCGCGAGGGCGACACGATCGGGTTGCGCGGCCCCCGCAACGCGTTCCCGTTCACCCGGGCCGAGCGGTACCTGTTCGTGGCCGGCGGGATCGGCATCACCCCGATCCTGCCGATGGTGCTCAGCGCCCACCGCGCGGCTGTGCCCGCCCGCACCGTCTACACCGGCCGGTCCCGGGCGACCATGCCCTTCGCCGACCTGCTCCCGGGCGAGGTGTCGGTGCGCCCCGACGACGAGTGCGGGCCGCCCGACCCGGCCGCGATCGTGGAGGGCCTCACCCCGGGCACCGCGGTGTACGTGTGCGGCCCTTCTCCGCTCATCGAGGCGGTGCGGGCCAGGACCCCGGAGGGAACCCCGTTCTTCTCCGAGCGCTTCGCCCCCGCCCCGGTGGTGGACGGCGAACCCTTCGAGGTGCAGCTCGGCGAGGACGGCCCCGTCGTTCCGATCCCGGCCGACGAGAGCGCGCTGGAGGTCATGCGCCGGGTGCGCCCGGCGACCGCCTACTCGTGCCGGCAGGGGTTCTGCGGCACCTGCCGGCTGACCCTGCTCTCGGGTGAGGCCGACCACCGCGACCGGCCCACGGGCGGCTCGCCCCGGGGGGAGGAGTTCGCGCCGTGTGTCTCCCGGGCCGCTGGGGGCGAACGCCTGGTCCTCGACGTGTAGGTTCGGAACGAGAGAACGGCCGGCGATCCCGGAGGACGATACGACGGTGGTGTCCCACAGCACCGACCGCCACCAGGCGCGGAGAACGCAGCGGCCGGGCCCCGCCCCCGTCGGCGGGGCCCGGAACCGGCGCCCGCGCAGGATGGCCCCGCAGGAACGCAGGGAGGACCTGATCCGGTCGGCCCTGCGGGTCTTCGCGCGCCGTCCCCCCGGCGAGGTGACCCCGGAGGAGATCGCGGCCGAGGCCGACGTCTCCCGCGCGCTGGTCTACCGCTACTTCCCGAACATGGGAGAGCTGCGCCGCGCCACCCTGCAACACGCGATGGGTGAACTCCTGGCGGAACTGGAGCCGCCCGAGCACCTGCCGACCCTGGAACAGCTACGGGTCGCGCTGCGCACGTTCATCTCCTTCGCGCACTCCTACGCGCCCTCCTACCCGGCGCTGATGAGCGGTGGTTCGGTCATCGCCACGGAGGAGACCGAGGCCGAGATCGACCGGGTGCGCGAGGGCGTGCGGGACCTGCTGCTGGACCGAAGCGGCGTCGAGAAGCCCTCGCCCCAGCTGTCCCTGGCGATCCGGTGCTGGGTGGCGTCGGTGGAGACCGCGGTCATGCTGTGGCTGTCGGACCCGGTGATGGAGCGCGACGCCCTCGCCGACTGGCTCCTGGACCAGCTCGTGGCCATGGTCGCCGCCGCGGGCGGGCCGCAGGAGGAACTGGAGCACCTGATCGCACGCGTGGAGTGAGCACGGGGGCGCGGGGACGCAGTGCCCGTCACTCTCCGGCCGCGCCCGTGATCGCGCACAAAAAAGGCCCCATCCGAAGATGGAGCCTGTGGTGGTACCCCCGAGCGGATTCGAACCGCCGTTACCGCCTTGAGAGGGCGGCGTCCTGGGCCACTAGACGACGGGGGCCCGTGGTCTGCCGTGTGCGACGGACTCGAAAGCCATCGTACCCGGCCGAACCGGACATCGGCACCGTGTGCCGACCAACAAGAAAGCTCCCACGGCGTGGGAGCCACCCCTGCTTTTCCGTACCCCCGAGCGGATTCGAACCGCCGTTACCGCCTTGAGAGGGCGGCGTCCTGGGCCACTAGACGACGGGGGCCCGTGGTCTGCCGTGTGCGACGGACTCGAAAGCCATCGTACCCGGCCGAACCGGACATCGGCACCGTGTGCCGACCAACAAGAAAGCTCCCACGGCGTGGGAGCCACCCCTGCTTTTCCGTACCCCCGAGCGGATTCGAACCGCCGTTACCGCCTTGAGAGGGCGGCGTCCTGGGCCACTAGACGACGGGGGCCCGTGGTCTGCCGTGTGCGACGGACTCGAAAGCCATCGTACCCGGCCGAACCGGACATCGGCACCGTGTGCCGACCAACAAGAAAGCTCCCACGGCGTGGGAGCCACCCCTGCTTTTCCGTACCCCCGAGCGGATTCGAACCGCCGTTACCGCCTTGAGAGGGCGGCGTCCTAGGCCACTAGACGACGGGGGCCTTCTGCGGAACCCGAGGGTTCCTCGTTCTCGTCCCGGGCCCCGGAGGACCGTTCGGTGGAACGTGCTGGGGTACCAGGACTCGAACCTAGACTAAGTGAACCAGAATCACTCGTGCTGCCGATTACACCATACCCCAGTGCTTTTGGGGGGCCGGTCGGCTTCCGCTTCCCTGTCCCCCTCGGCGACGTTCATAACTCTAGCGGACTTTCCGAGTGCTCGCGAACTGAATACGGGGCGGCCGGCTGTGGCCCCGGCCACCCCGTCACGTCACGCCTCGGAGGTGCCTTCGGCGGCCTCTTCCGCACGCCCCTTCTCCAGCGCCGCGGCGACCCGGGCGACGGTGCGCTCGCGGCCCAGCAGCTCCAGGGACTCGAACAGCGGGAGCCCGACGGTCCGCCCCGTCACGGCCACGCGCACGGGCGCCTGCGCCTTGCCGAGCTTGAGGCCCAGCCCGGCACCGGCCTCCTCGGTGGCGGCCTTGAGGGTGTCGGTGTCCCACGACAGCGACTCGTCGGAGAAGCGCTCCAGGGCCGCCTCGAGCATCGGGACGCCGATGCCGGGCTTCATGGCCTTCTTCCAGCTCTTCTCCTCGGTGTCGGGCTCTTCGAGGAACAGGAAGTCGACGTTGGGCACGATGTCCGACAGCACGGCCACCCGGCTCTGCGCCAGAGGGGCCACGCGGGCGAAGACCTCGCGGTCGAAGTTCCCGGCCGGCCAGGGGGCGTCCTCGCCGGTCGCGGTCAGCCACGGCTCGCAGCGCTCGATGAAGTCGTCGAGCTCCAGCGAACGGATGTAGTCGCCGTTGAAGGCGCGCAGCTTCTTCTCGTCGAAGAAGGCGCTGGAGCTGTTGACGTCGGCGATGTCGAAGAGCGGGACCATCTCGGCCCACGGCATGATCTCGCGGTCGTCACCCGGGGCCCAGCCCAGCAGCATGAGGTAGTTGACCATCGCCTCGGGCAGGTAGCCCTCCTCCTGGTAGGACTCCAGGGCGACCTTGTCGCGGCGCTTGGACAGCTTCTTGCGCTGCTCGTTGACGATCACGGGCAGGTGCGCCCACACGGGCGCCTCCAGGCCGAGCGCCTCCCACAGCAGCTGCTGCTTGGGGGTGTTCGACAGGTGCTCCTCGCCGCGGACCACGTGCGTGATGCCCATCTCGACGTCGTCGACGACGTTGGCGAGCACGAACAGCGGGCTGCCGTTGGAGCGCACGATCACGAAGTCCTCGATGGAGGCGTGGTCGAACTCCACACGGCCGCGGATGCGGTCCTCGACGACGGTGGGGCCGCCCTCGGGCACACGGAAGCGCAGCGCGCGGCCGGGCCCGGGCTCCAGACCGCGGTCGCGGCAGAAACCGTCGTAGCCCAGGTTCGGGTTGTCCCGCCGGGCCTGGACCTGCTCGCCGGTGCAGTCGCAGTAGTAGGCGCGCCCCTTGCTGTGGAGCTCCTCGGCGGTCTCCCGGTGCTTGCCGGCGTAGTCCGACTGGAAGTAGGGCCCCTCGAAGGCCGGGTCCTCGGCGTTGATGCCCAGCCAGGACATGGCACGCACGATGCCGTCGGTCCACTCGGGTTTGTTGCGGGCCTCGTCGGTGTCCTCCACACGCAGCACCATCCGGCCGCCGGGGCTCTGCTGGGCCATGGCCCAGTTGAAGAGCGCGGACCGGGCTCCACCGACGTGGAACATGCCCGTGGGGGACGGAGCGAAGCGGGTTCGAATCGAAGTCTCAGTCACGGCCCCAGGGTATCCGTGCTGCCCGGTCACCCGGGGTGTCCCGCGTCCGCCCCCGCCCGCTCACACGCCGCCCCGCGCCTCGGGGATCTTGCTGCCAGAGCCGGGTTCGGCGCTGATGTCGGCTCCAGTAGCAAGATCTACTGGGGATCATGGTGGGTGTCG
>NZ_JADBGI010000013.1 GCF_014892575.1 Nocardiopsis coralli
GTTTTCTACTGATTCCCAGTCACTGAGATCACCTCACTGGTCGATCTGACCCCGCTCGACCTTCAAGGACGCCCAGCCGGCGGAAGTTTTTCCTGGGACGATTTCGGCCGACTCACGATGGAAACGGTTATTGGACGCTCTGGATCCGTCCGCGTGCAGAGGACATGGGAAGAGAATGGGAGCTTGCAATCGGACGTGCGCTCAAAAGAAATTGGAAATGATGATTACATGCGCAAGCTGGGCATGGACTTTGTCCCCTGGGCAAAGAGGCCGAATATTTCAGTGCCAGGAAGTTCCTCAAGCCCGAGCTTTCGAACAACCGTGTCTGACACTGAGATCCGCTGGGATCCCCTGGATGAAACATATCGCTTGCGAGGAGAAATCTTCTGGGGTGTCCTGAGCTCGTTCTCCCAAGATGGGCGAATGTGCACCCGCCAGGTCCTGGACGGCCAGGAAGAGGGGCCGGTCTGGGAGTGGGCGCCGTCCGGCAAGCTCGTACTTCAGGGGGTGCTCCACCACCCCTACGGACGCGTGGGCCCCTGGCACGAGTGGGACGAAACCGGCCGCCTGGCGAGCGAGACCATCTACGACGCCCTCGGCAACCACATCATCGACCGCCACTTTGACGACGCAGGCAACCTCGCCCACGAACAACACCACGAGCCCACAAGCCTCTGGACCGACCCCGACACCGGGCAGGAACGCCCCGCCCCCTGGCTCTGGTTCCGGTGCTGACAGCGACAGGAGCAACACGACCCCCGCTACCCCGCCCCAACGGGGCGCCGGGAGCAGCAAGCAACGCCATGCGGGAGCGCACGGGAGGGGGAACGGAACTCGATGCGCAAGACCAGCTCTGAGTTCTTGGATTTTCCCGAGGAAATGACCGCCTTCATGCAGGGCCACCCGTACACGGGATACAGCATGGAGGAGGACGGCGGGGAACTGCTCATCCGCTCTTTCGTGCACGGGGTTGTCGTGGGGGTGGAGTTCTCGATCGACCCCGACTCCGGATCCCTCGTCAGTTACATGAACTCCACACAGGGGGGATGCACTTTCGGGGGCCTGTATGAATGGCAAGAGGGTTGCCTGCGCGAAGAGAGGATCACTGACGACCGGGGAAGCGTGAGGGTCGTCAGAGAGTGGGATCCCGACGGCTCACTCTCCCTCGACAAGCGCAGCAGGACCGTCAGCCAGGAGAACTTGCAGCGTGACTCCGGGCGGGACTTTGTACCGTGGATCGAAACACCAAAGCTCCTGAGCGAAAGCTCGCTCGACCCGCGCAGATTCTTGTCCGGCGTGCATCCCTCCATGGTGACCTGGGATGCGCTGGACGAGAGGTTCCGTTTTTGTGGTGAAGCGTTCTGGGGACACCTCGTGTCCACGACGGGTCGGGGACGCACTCGTATGCGCCAACTCCTGGACGGCCGAGAGGAAGGCCCGGTCTGGGAATGGGCACCGTCCGGCAAACTCGTGCTCCAAGGCGTGCTCCACCACCCCTACGGACGCGTGGGCCCCTGGCACGAGTGGGACGAAACCGGCCGACTTGCGAGCGAGACTATCTACGACGCCCTGGGCAACCACATGGTCGACCGCCACTTCGACGACGCAGGCAACCTCGCCCACGAACAACACCACGAGCCCACAAGCCTCTGGGCCGACCCCGACACCGGTCGGCAACGCCCCGCACCCTGGCTCTGGTTCTGACCCACCTACGCCAATACGGTGACTCCCCCACCGAGACCAAGACCGAGAACCGAGACCGGACAGGGTCGAGGAACGCGACAGCGGGGCCGGCAGCGACCACCGGCCACCGCCCACGGTCCACCGCGAGCCCGGCAGGCAGCGGTCGAGAATGATCAACGGTCAGCGCCGATGCAGAAGACCTGAAGAGCGGCGTAGGGGCGCGGCCCTGGCCCATGCTGCGACACCCGCAGCGCCATCCCGGACGGGGGCAAGGATGCCCGGACGAGACAGCCACACGCCTCCGTGACGTCAGGAATGTCGAGGGTACAGATGATCAGAGCAGACGGCCGTGAAGTCAGCTACTCCGAAAAGGGGCTTGCCCTGTTCCATGGGGAGGAATTCACTGGCTACAGCGTCACCCACGACAGCGATTCTATCGACGTCCAGTCTTTCATCAGTGGCTTCGAATTCGGGATGTACTACGGGGTGCACCCTGAAACGGGGACGCTTACACACTTCACGCCCCTCCAGTTCGGCGGCATGACCCTGGGTGCAGAAGTGGAGTGGGATCAGCACGGTCGCGTGCGATCCGAGACCATCGCAGGGTTCGATGGATCCAACCGTGTGCTGAGGAAGTGGGGCGAAGACGGCCGGTTGCGTTCGGACCGGCGGGAGCAGGGCATTTTTTACGACCGTGCCTTCGAAGACCTGGGGCTGGGTTTTGTCCCGTGGATGCAGACCCCGAGAGCTCAGCTCGGCGATCGTGCAAAGAACTACAGCTTCGACCTCACCGCGGTGGTGCCTGAGAGCGAGCTCCGGTGGGATCCTCGCGATGAGAAGTCGCGCCTGAGGGGCGAAGCCTACTGGGGGTACCTGCTGTCCCGGACGGATCAGGGACGCACCCGCATGCGCCAGGTCCTGGACGGCCGAGACGAAGGGCCTGTCTGGGAGTGGGCACCGTCCGGAAAGCTCGTACTCCAAGGCGTGCTCCACCACCCCTACGGCCGCGTGGGTCCATGGCACGAGTGGGACGAGACCGGCCGTCTGCTGAGCGAGACCGTCTACGACGCCCTGGGCAACCGCATCATCGACCGCCACTTCGACGAGACCGGAAACCTCGCCCACGAGCAACACCACGAACCCACACACCTGTGGACCGACCCCGACACCGGACAGGAACGTCCCGCGCCCTGGCTCTGGTTCTGAAGGATCTACGGATCTGGGGAGCTACGAGACCGACCGACCACGGCATCACGGCATCGACGTCCGCCACCCGGAACGCCCCATGCCCCCGAGACGCCAGTTTCGGTAGGCCCTTCCTGCTCACGCGAGCCTCACCGCCAGGACGCCCCGTCCACTCGCGGGCACCGGCTGCTGAAGAGGCGTCGCCTCCCGGGAGCGCTCGCCCACAGGTGCGCCCCAACCTCTCGCGGAGCTCCCCACTGGGTACATGTCGCCTTCTCGTCGTGCTCAGCCATGGGGGCGTGCCCGCCTCTCGCGACGCCGACCCATGAGGACGCCCTGTGTGGAGCGCGAGCGCCGGCAGGTGCCACAGACGAAGCGCAAAGACCGAACCCCACACACAACCCGCAGGTGACCCCGCCTCCACCGCGACAACTCTCCTCGGCGCGGCCACGAGACCCTGACCACGCACGCCGGCCGCATACCCGGTACCCGAACATCCGACCCGAAACGCGCTGGTATCTTCGCTGCTGGTCCATTGGGTCGAGGCACCGAGGCCGAGGGAGGCCGAGGACCGCAACGCTGCACCCCCGCCCGCTCCCCGAACCGCCCCACGGACCCACGGGCCCACGGGCCCACGGGCCCACGGGCCGACAGGCCCACGGACCACTGGCCCGCAGGCCCGCCTACCCGCAGCCCCACACCCCGACCCGAACCGACCCGCCGCCCGGACCGAGGACGCAGGAAGACCCCACGCATGGCCGAGCTCAAGTACTTCACCGGTTCGATGAACTCGGGCAAGAGCACCATGGCTCTCCAGGAACACCACTCCCGCGGGGGTCAGGGCGTGCTCTACACCAAGCAGGACCGGGCCGGCTCGGGGATCATCTCCTCACGGCTGGGGCTCAAGGCGACCGCCGCCGAGGTCGGGGATGATCTGGACCTCTACGACGACATCGCGGAACGCAACGTGCCGTACGTGATCATGGACGAGGCGCAGTTCCTGTCGCACAAGCAGGTGGGGCAGCTGGCCGGGGTCGTCGACGGGATGAAGATCGACGTGTACTGCTACGGGATCCTCACGGACTTCCAGGGGCAGCTCTTCCCCGGGTCGAAGAGGTTGGTGGAGCTCGCGGACAAGATAGAGGTCCTGCCGGTCTACGCCCGCTGCTGGTGCGGGAACCGGGCCACGCACAACGCGCGTGTGGTGGATGGGGTGATGGTGTACCGGGGCGAGCAGGTGCACATCGGCGGGAACGAGTCGTACACGACCCTGTGCAGGCACCACTTCATGGCTGGCGTGGCCTGAGGGCAGAACGGACGTTACTCCGGGATCAGAGAAAAGAACTCACGGTCCAGCCGCGCCCTGAACTCATTCGCTTCAGCGTTATACGATCCCAGTGAGACATCATCTGTGGATGACATCGTCATCTGATACACAGCACTTCTCTGCTGAACAACTACTACATACATAGTTCCGGAGCCACTCTCCGGCGTACCGTAGAAGTAGGTCGCTTCATCGCCGAGCGGGGATTCTCCCGTGTCCTGCACCTCACCCAGCTCAGGCTCTGCCGTATTCATCCACTCGTCATACGACTGGGACGCCAGTTCCTCGCGATCATCTTGAGGTGCGTAGATGACCGCCTCATACTCGAACGTAAAATCCCACGAAGCAGTTGAGTCAACACCCGACGGGGTCATGCCACCGGAGCACTCGTCAGAGCGCACAAGGTCGTTGTCGCCTGGTTCCCCTCCATCGAGGGATGAGTCATCGATGCTTCCGGGGTTCTCGGACCACTCAACGCGCCCCTGGCCCTCGTTCTCGACGATCCCACACATGTCGAACAGGTCTGACTCGAACTCCTCGCGAGGGGTGTCAGGTGGCTGGGGCGCGTACTGAGCCCCTTCATTGGAGTCCACCCCGGAGGAGAAGGAGGAGAACACCGTATTCAGCACCCAGGCAATGACACCGAACACCGCGAAGGCCGCAAGAGTTCCGCATCCGAACATCGCGAGCGCGGCTTTCCACCCGTGCAGCCCCTGCTTGACCGGCGTCTTCTCCCCAGGGTTCTCGTGCTTCTCATCCGTCTCAGTCACGATTAACCCTGCGCCTCCAGCTGCGACTTCACATCGGGGTGTTCGAGCGGGCGGGTGAATCCCATGATGTCCGCACGATTGGGGTCATCGTACTCGCGCACGGCGATCGGCCCACAGTTGGTGCACCAGGCCTCGACCATGAGCCCATCACCGACAACCATTCCGAGGTGACCAGGCCCCGGAGGCTCCCCCTCACGCTGAACATCGAAAAAGACCAGGTCACCAGGTTGTTCCTCGCCTTCGTCGATCTCGGGGCCGAACTCCCATTGATCTTGCGAAACACGAGGGATCGTCACCCCGATGCTCTCGTAGGCCTTCATCACCAGGCCGGAGCAGTCGTAGCCTTCCGGGCCGGTGCCGCCCCAGATGTACGGAAGTCCGCGCTGGTCAAGAGCCCAGTCCACGACCGCCTGAGAGAGTTCGTCCGGGGCGGTACCGATCGGTTCCCCGTCTTCGTCCAGCTCGCATTCCACCGCTGACTGACTGGGGTCCGAGGTAGTGAAGTCCCCTTCGGCATAACGATCGGCCCATTCGAGCACGTCGTCCACGTACCACCAGGCGTGGTTGTAGCCGTAGATCGCTTGACGCACGTCGTCCTCGATCCCGTGCGCGATCAGGTAATCGGCAGCAGCGGGGATGGCGTCGGCCGGGTCGTAGACGTTGACGACCCCGTCGTCATTGCCGTCGACCCCGTACCCCTCTTCGGGGCGGTCCTCGACATCCTGGATCGGCTCTCCGCCCCAACTGTTGCCGGCCGCTGATCCGTCCAGAGAGCCGAACTGCATCGGGCCGGCCGCGCCCCAGTCGTTGTGTCCCTCGGTGATCCCGGGCCCTTCCCAACGGCCGTGATGGGACTCCACTTGCCCGACCCCGGCGAGCACGTTCCAGGGGATGCCCCGGTCTTCCCCCGCCTCCTTGTAGAGCTCGAGATAGTTCTCTGGGATGGAGTCGTTGGCGTATCCACTGGCATCCGGCTGCTGCGTCTCGACATCTTCGGAGCAGATCATTCCGAGGCCCATCAGGGCGGCCAGCTGCTGCTGGGTCTGGGTGATGAACGTAGTCACCAGCAGGAGCGCAACCGTGACCGCAGCGGCAGCCACTGCAACGACCACACCAACCCATGTCAGGGCAGTCCCACGACGGGCGTGCTCTGCTCTACGGGCGGCGAAGAGGGGGTTCAAGGTAGAGGTCACTCCTCCCCGTGTTGTCCGGCCTCGGCGGGCTGGAAGTCGTGTACCTGCCACCCCTGGCCTTCGCTGGTCACGGTCACCGCGAACTCACCCAGGTCTTCGTCGAAGCCGGAGTCGGCGGTCTCGGTGATGGACTGCACCTCGACCACGAAGGTGATCGAGTCGCCGCCGTACGTCCGCACTGACTCGACCTCAGCCCGCCCTTCGGCAACCGCTCCGGCCTCGGACCCTTCCTCCCAGAAGGCGCCGGCCCGGGTGTTCTCGGAGAGCACGTCGGCGTACTCATCGGTGGCGAGCTCCTCCATGCCGGCGAAGTAGACCTCCGGGTCCTCGTTGTAGTCGATGGTCCCGTAGGCCTCGCCGAATTCCCGGGCCTTAGCACCAGCGGCGAGAAGCTCGTCCTCGCTGAAGGGGAACCAGTCGAGAACGTCGATGTCTTCTTCCCCCGTGGTCGGTATCGGGCTCGGTTCGACCGTCGAGAAGCCGTCAGGCGACTCAGCGGTCCCTTGCCCTTCTCGCCCACCCTGTTCGTCTTCCGGGGCAGCTTGTTCTTCTCCGTCGTCACCGAATCCAGAGACGAAGAAGTACACCCCGAACGCGATCAGGGCGACGATCAGCGCGATGATGACCCTGCGCTGCGCCTGTTCTGAGAGTGGGTTCGGCATGGGTCGAGGATTTCATCCGTCAGTCGTCGTTCAGCCAGAAGGGGACGTCACGCTTACGGTCCCGGGTTCCGCCGGAACCGCCTTCGCCCCAGAAGGGGGTGATCGGGGCGTTGTCGTTCCGCTTATTGGAGCCGGTCAGCCAGCTTCCTTCCCCGTCACCACGCTTGGAGGGAGCGGCCGGAGCCTGCCTGGGCTGGCGTGGCGGTGCCTTGCGCTCACGCTTCTCTCGGGGCGCTCCCCAACGGGAGCTCTGCCCACCGAGCGCGCCCTGAGGCGGGGTGTCCTCTCGGCCCTGGAAAATGCCCCGGCCACTCCCCGGGGCGGGACGTTCGGCAGCAGCAGCTCGGCCCCCGCCCGCTGGTACACCGCCGACGAATCCGCCGCCGCTTCCCTCATTGCTCCTGGAACCATCAGAGCGGCCTCCGGGGGCCGTCCCGAAGACGCCGCCCCAACCGCTGTCACCGGTTCCGGTGTAACCACCGCTGGGGCGAGGCGGAATGGAGGAGCCTTGCGATCCCCGGAGGTTGGGCGCTTCCTCCGTACTCCTGCCCCCGGGACCGGGGCCGGGACGCGGACCCCCGCCCCCGGAACCGCCGTTGCGGTTGACGTTCAGGGGAGGCGGAGCGTCGTTGCCACGCACGCGGCCGTATCCGCCACGTGCGCGGGCGCGCGCAGGTTCGCGGTCCGGCGTGGGGGCGTCGTCCTGAGGCACCGGCTGGTCCGTGCCGTTCCCCGCGGGCGTTCCAGCAGCGCCGGCAGCAAGCTGCGGAGCCCGACGACGGCCCCAGTTCTGCGCCCTGGCGTAGGCCACCGG
Organism: Nocardiopsis coralli; assembly: GCF_014892575.1. Taxonomy (GTDB): domain Bacteria; phylum Actinomycetota; class Actinomycetes; order Streptosporangiales; family Streptosporangiaceae; genus Nocardiopsis; species Nocardiopsis coralli. The sequence continues at coordinate 7,632 of NZ_JADBGI010000013.1, forward strand.
GGGGAGAACAGCCGCGCTCCGGCCCAGCGCCTGGCTCTGCGCTGCGTCACTGACCACACGTGAGGTGAAGCTGTTGGCGTTGACCGAGCTGAACAGGTGCGCGAAGGGCTTCCGGTAGATGAAGAGTGCCAGCGTGAACAAGGCAAGCAGGATCATCTGAAGACCCCAGCCCAAGTTGCTCGACATGATCATCCCGTAAGCCATCACCAACAACGAGATCAGCATGACGATAAAAATCTGCTTGAGCAGAAGTCCGACTATGAGTTCCAACCAACGCAGAAGGACCATCCGGCCGTAGCCAGGATGGATACCAATCAGGAAGAATATTGGAGCCAAGAGAAAAAGAAGGAGAAACGCTATCTTCAGGACAATCAGCGCGACAGACGCAGCAAGAATCAATCCTCCAGCGAAGATTGACGAAAAGAGAGCAAGCGAGGCAACCCCGATACGACTCCCCGGATCTTCACCGGAGAACAGGGGATAGACGCTGGCATAGTTCTCTTCGATATCACCGGCAATATCTGAATAGGAATCTTGCTTATCACTCATGAGCTCAACTGCATCGACCTCTTCGTCGATGATCTGCTGCTGCTCAACACGAGTAATACCTTGAGCTGCCATCAGGTCCGTGCCATGCGCGAATTCAGCAGAGCGCGCCTCAACACCACTACCGAACTGGCCTGCAACCCACGGTTGACACACCAGGCTTGACCACAACATGTCAGCGTTCCGACGCACCTGGTAGTCGGCTTCCGACTCCCAGTCAGCTCGCTCCGCCTGCTGGGCATTTGCAGGACAGACGCCCGCCCCTGAGCTTTGATTGGGTATCTGCCCTACGGCGCTGGTAACGAGCTGGGTCCCAGAGTTCACCAGGCTGTTCGCAAGGCCCATGACTGTCGCAGGCTGGACAAGGATCCACATCCCCATAGCCGTAGCCAGAATCATCCAGAGGGAGGATTCGAGCGTGAGTGTCATGCGCCGTTTGATGAGGCCATACCAGCCCAGCCAGATGGTTCCCAGAATAATCAACGTTGGGATCAGTGGACGCCAAACACCATCCCGGAGGGCCGCCACACCGTCCTCCACCATCTCCGTGAGACTACTGAGAAGTCCATCTGACGTGGCCGCCTGATAGACCGTAATGGTGGACTGATTAATAGTCTTGGAAAGATCCCAAGCTGTATTTGAAAGTGTAGCCTGGGCCCCCTCAGAAATCCCATCGATGCACGTTTCCGTGATCATGTGCCACTGAGTTCCAGCAGTGCCATATTGGCCATACATACTGGAATCCGGGGGCAGGCCTTCCGGAGAGTTGTCGATCGCGTCCTGGGACTGAGGAGGCACCAATAGCCCGTCAGAGCCCACACCAGCTGACTCCGGCAAGGGCGCCGGCTCTCCCGGGCACATCTCGTCCAAGGGGTTCGCCTGGGCCCCGGTGATCGGCAACAGCAGGAACCCGGCGCTGAGGAGAAGCATCATCACCACGCGTCGCCAGCTCCGCTTCGGGCCGTGCTGATGCGTCGTCATCTACTGGCTCCCGCGTCGTGTTCGTGCCGAGGGTTCATCGGAAGGTCGTCGGAAGACGGGTGACACCGGGTTCCATTCGAGCGCACAACAACAATGAGCTCGTTCAGCTCAATGAGCTCAGCGCTCGAACCTCAGACCCCCGCATGTCTCTACCCCATCCTCCATGGTGCTCCATCCGGGGGTCGCGGGTTGTTCGCAACGCGACGGGTTTTGCGCCCGAGCAGGCAATCCGGGCATCCGGAGCGTGACCATGCGTCGCACCTGTCACTATTTCCGCAGGTAGTGGACGTGCCCGGTCACCCGGAACTGCGGTGGAACATGAGGACACAATTTGCTGACCGTCCAGGGAGTATGGTCGGCATCACATCCACTTTCCGCTTGAAAGTTGGACATTCGGCCATCATTCGGACTTCGCGGGGGTCGGGGTCTCACCTTCCGTGGAGTCCCGAGAGCACATTGTCGCAGGACCGAAACGGTCCTACACGGGCGAGGCAAACACCGTGCACGGCGGTCTTGCAACCCCTCCCACCCCGGAGTCGTGGAGGGCTCTGGGAGCCGGCCCGGAACCCAGGAGGCCGCGCCGGCCGCTTCGGCGGTCGGACCGCTCCGGCGGCTCCGGCCGCCTGAGCCCGCACGTGCGCCCTGCCGCCGTCCTCTGTCGGCCCTTTGCGGGGCCGCTGTCGGCAGAGTGGGGCACGAGCGTTGTGCGCCGAGGCCTGCCGACCGGGGGAGCGAAGCGTGGGGTGTGGGGCGTGGGGGATGCGACGTGGGGCGAAGATCTAGCGCCGGCGGCGAGTGCCGGCCCAAGGCCGCCGGGCTCCCCCCTTCTGGCCCACTGTCTTGGTTGGACCGAGGCCTGTTCTGCGCGCACCCGGCCGCGGCATACTGGGGCCGCGCACACCCGACCAGGACCCGACCACGAACTGAGGCCACGTGTTGTCCGGGGCTGCACAACTTGCAGAAATCTCGGTTGCCCGTCGGTAGGACCGCAGCTCAGGAAGAGTGCTCCCCGCGCACGCGGGGATGGCCCGCGGATCTCTTCGAGCAGCTCCTGTTCAAGACCGTGCTCCCCGCGCACGCGGGGATGGCCCCCGACGGGGGTCGAACCCGTGTCCGTCGGCGTGGTGCTCCCCGCTCACGCGGGGGTGGCCCCACCTGGCCCAGGAGGAGCTCATCGCCGCCTTCGTGTCTCCCCGCGCACGCGGGGGTGGTCCCGCCGCTGCTGACCCCCTGGTGGTGTCCGGCACGTGCTCCCCGCGCACGCGGGGATGGTCCCCCGACGTGCGGGTACCCGAACTGGCCGACCGAGTGCTCCCCGCGCACGCGGGGATGGTCCTGGCCTGGTCGGCGGGTGTCTGGATCATCTCGGGTACTCCCCGCGCACGCGGGGGTGGTCCCGCCACCACGAAGAAAGACGCCGTCATGGCGCTGTGCTCCCCGCGCACGCGGGGGTGGTCCCCGGGAGCCGGATGACGAGGAACAGTCCGTGCTGTGCTCCCCTCGCACACGGGGGTGGTCCCGTCGCCAAACTCATGACGACGTGCCCGTGACCGTGCTCCCCGCGTACGCGGGGATGGGTGGCCTCAAGCACGCTGGGAAGGACGGGACGCGCGCCGAAGGCGCCCCGCTTGACGCCACTGGGACAGTCGGCGACGAACGAGCAGCTGCGCGCGGAAGCTCGGTCTACTCGGAAGGCAGGACGTAGACGCCCTTACCGTTCACGATTCGCACGTAGCCGCGCTCCGCCAAGAGCGCCGTGGTCTTGCGGATCGTGCCACGTGCGACGCCGAATTCCTGCTCAAGCTGCGTGAGACTCGGAATCGGGCTGAGCACTCGGTAGTCACCACGTTCGATCCGCGCGACGAGAACCGCTGCGAGCTGCAGCCACACCGGGTCAGGACCGCTCACCAGCTCGCTCTCGGGGCCGTAGCCGCTCGGAATGCTCGCTTCTCCCATGCGTCAGAGATTGGCACCGTGCGTCAGGGCGGCCAAGTCGAGCCTGTGGATGACAACACAGGCACGGCCGATGGATGGGGCAGACACACTCCTCCCGGGGCGCGCAGCGCCCCTCCAGCTCGCCAGCGATCTGACACGCCCCTGCCCACAGAGGGGGTACTCCCGGCATACTGGGCCCGTGAACGCTTACCTCTGCCCCTGCATTGGAACTTCGAGCCACGTGTTATCCGGGCATGCACAACTTGCAGAAATCCCGGTTACCCGCCGGTAGAACCGCAGGACAGGAAGAGTGCTCCCCGCGCACGCGGGGGTGGTCCCTCCAGGTGGGCGACCAGGGCCCGCAGCCCCGGGTGCTCCCCGCGCACGCGGGGGTGGTCCCCGCTGACACGGTCACGACAGGTTCCGGGTTCGGTGCTCCCCGCGCACGCGGGGGTGGCCCCGGTCCGGGCTTCTTGTCGTTGGGCATGTTGCCGTGCTCCCCGCGCACGCGGGGGTGGTCCCGCTCCAGCCACGGCTGGAACCAGCCCATCGCTGTGCTCCCCGCGCACGCGGGGATGGTCCCCCTACCCAGGACCCTTGGATGGAGGCCTGGTTGTGCTCCCCGCGCACGCGGGGATGGCCCTTCGAGGCGGCCGGAATAGACCCACCGCCAACACGGGTCGAGTGTTCATGGACGGCACACGCGAGCCGGGCGCGTAGCGACCCTCATCGATGCACTTCTCCAGCTCATCGGCGATCTGACGCCATCGCGGCGCGTCCTCTCGAAACTCCACAAGGAGCAAGGGGAGCGCTACTCGGCCCGCGGGATGCCCCGAGGCGAGGACCGCAGGGCAGTTGCCCCGCGAGCAGAGCTCAGTCTCCGGAAGGCTCTGCGATGAACGTTCCCTTGCCGTGAACGGAGACGACAACGCCGCGCTCCCTGAGCTCCTTCATGGCACGCCGAACCGTCATGTAAGAAACCCCGTAACTCTCGGCGAGCTCACGCTCCGGCGGGAGTCGCGATCCCGGTCTGAGCTTGCCGGTGTCAACCGCAGCGGAGATGTGGTCAGCCACAGCCATGTAGCGCAGCCCTGGACCGTCGGCTGGGATCTTCGGTACGTCCTCTTCGTGCATGCGAGCACGCTAGACCTAAGATGACCTACTAAAAGGAAAGGAAAGCTATGCAGAGCTATGCTTTCTCCTGTAGAGTCAAGACTTCATAAATGAAGGCGGCCCCGCGACGCTGGCACGTCCGGGGCCCGGACAACGCTGTGAAGGAGCGCTGTCGTGAAGCACCTTATCCATATGTTGTACGGACTGTTGCGGCTGGTCCGGCCAAGCTGCGGCGTCCATATCTCTCCCCTGGGATATGTCCGGGAGTTGGTTGGCGAGCTCCAGCGCCGCCCCCGTCGGGCCCGTCGCGTACGCCGCTACGCCGAGCGCATCCCCGCAGCAACCATCACTCCCGTCCCCGGTTCCGAATCCGGGGGCGAGGGGGACGAGGTCGAACCCGCGACCGGGGAGAGCCCGTGGCTCCCTGCCCCGGAACCCTCCGCTCCAGCGCTCTACGGAGCGCGGGTTCCCGCACCACGACTCCCCGCGCCACGGCGCCCTTCCGACGCTGCGCCGGAGCCCTCGCCGGTTCCGCGGTCGTCGCTCACATCGGGCTTCGGTCCGGGGCCGCAGGTTCCTGACAGCGTCAACGTGTCCGTGCCGGCCGCGATCGTGCGCGGACGCTGCTTCGTGACCGGGCGCGCCACCGGCGCCCGCCCGGTCGAGAGCCGACAGCTGGCACTCGCGGTGCTGTGCGCGCTCGCCGACCAGGACCGTGCTGCGCAGCTGCGCCCCACTGGTCCGGGTGCCCCGGGCGCCTTGGGCGCCTTGGGCGCCTCCGGTGTACCGGGCTCCCCGGGATCCCCGCACTCCGTCCGCGCCGAGCGCTCTGTTGCGCGCAAGCGACCTGTTCCGACAGAAGCATTCGTGATGGCGGAGGCGGCCTGATGATGGACATCCACACCGCTCAGTTCCTGGACGCCGTCTGCGAAGCGCTGGATGTCGAACCCGGGCCGCACCCGGTCGCCGACTTCCTCCTCGTACGCGGACTGCGCCGCCGGACCAACGCCGTACGCGAAGCCCTCGCCCTCCTGCAACGCGACGGCGACGCCGAAGAGGCCCTCGAACTCCTCGACCACGCCCTGTCGGAGCCGCGCGTGCCCGGCCGCGTGAGCGACTGCGGCCTCATCGATCCCGGACCGCGCCGGGGGCCGAGCCTGGGTTCGGAGACGGACTCGGGGCCGGGTTCAGGGCCGGGCTCGGGGGCGCTCTCTGGGCCGGACTCACCCTCGGGTTCGTGCTCGGGCTCGGGCCCGGGGTCGGGCTCACGCTCGACCGAGGACCAGTCCCCGCACCCTCTCCCCCGACCACGTCCGTGGCCAGGGCTGTGACCGAGGCTGTGACCCGAGGTCTTGGCCCATGGCCGTGAGCCCGCCACCTGGGGTCACACCGTGAGCCGGTGACGCCGGGCGCGGTCGAGGAGCCGGGGCCTGTTCCTTCGGGGACAGGCCCCGGCATACTGGGCCTGTGAACGCCTACCCCCGCCCCAGCATTGGAACTTCGACCCACGTGTTATCCGGATATGCACAACTTGCAGAAATCTCGGTTACCCCTCGGTAGGACCGCAGGTCAGGGAGAGTGCTCCCCGCGCACGCGGGGGTGGTCCCGCCTCGGACGTGAGGAGATCATCGACGGGGCGGTGCTCCCCGCGCACGCGGGGATGGTCCGTCCACACAGTGGTAGTCGACACCGGTGATGAAGTGCTCCCCGCGCGCGCGGGGATGGTCCCTCCGGCCGCGCCGCGCACATCACCCCCGGCCTGCGCTCCCCGCACGCGCGGGGATGGTCCGATGGGGGTGAGGGTCTCGTTGCCCTGCTCGTCGTGCTCCCCGCACGCGCGGGGATGGCCCGCGGTACGCCCCAGGACGCCCCGGACCCCCGGAACCGTCGCGGAACCCAGCGGCGAACCTCAGTCGCCGGCCTCAGCGGCGACCCAGAAGGGGCACTTCAGTCCCCCGGGTCGGCGACGATCTCCCGTAGCGCCTGCACATGCGCGCGGTACGCCTTCTGCCCCTTCCTCGTCAGCGCGAGCCAGGCCCGACGGGAGTCCGCCGAGAAACGGTTCTGCGTCACGTATCCGGCGTCGACGAGCGCCGTGATCTGTTTGCTGAGCGCCGAGGGGCTCAGGCCGAGCTCCTCCTTGAGCACGGCCGTCTCCACCGTCGTTCCCGCGGCGAGCATCGCGCAGATCCGCAAGCGATGCGTGGGATGGATGACCGGGTCGAGCTGCCCCTTCATCGGCGGGTGCTCCTGTGGTGCACGATCGATCCGATGCCGTAGCTGGCCGACGTGCCGGCCGCGCAAACCACGGCGATCCAGATGGGTCCACCCGATTGTGCGACGAGCATCGCCGTGACCAGGAACAGGGTCGCGATCGCTACGGCCGAGAGGAACCCACGACTGGTCGGAAACGCAAAGGGGGTGCCCATCCGTCGTCCCGCCCAAGCGTTGAGGAACACGACAGCGAACACCAGCGCCAGCCAGACCCCGACACTGAACGGGTCCGGAAGCAACGGGGCCAGAGCCAGCGCCCCCAGGAGCACCGCGTTCGCGGGGTAGAGCCACGTGGGCCACGGGCGGTCCCGCACGGCGCGTTCGGCGTTGGCTACGGCTTCGAGGTCGGAAGCTGCGCTGTCGGGGTCGGGGTCGGGATCGGGGCCCGGGGCCGGATTCTGGTTCGATCCCGGGTTCGAGTTCGGGCGCGGGTTCGAGTTCGGGTCGGGTCCGATAGTTTCCATGCAGGAAACTGTATTGGGTAGTTTCCATGGTGGCAACTACTTTTGCTGGACCTCCTGGCGCCACCGGCATCCGGCATCGGCATACGTGACCGCCGGCCGGCGTGCTCGGTGCTGGTCCGGGGCGGGGCGGCATGTCGCGGGGGCGGTGGCACTACCCCGGGCGCAGCCCTCAGGGGGCAGCCCCCAGGGGGGGCAAGGCACCGGAGTCGGAGGTCGGCGGTCGAGGCCGGTTCCGTGAAGTCGGATCCGGCATACTGGGCCCGTGAACGCCTACCCCCGCCTCCGTATTGGAACTTCGACCCGCGTGTTATCCGGATATGCACAACTTGCAGAAATCCCGGTTACCCGTCGGTAGGACCGTAGGTCAGAAAGAGTGCTCCCCGCGCACGCGGGGATGGTCCCCGCATGTGTGCCGACCTTCAGGGTTGGAGTTGGTGCTCCCCGCGCACGCGGGGATGGTCCCAGCCCTTGTTGGGTCCGGGGCCAGGGGTCGTAGTGCTCCCCGCGCACGCGGGGATGGTCCCAGGTATCGGCGGTCGGGCATTTCATCCTCCATGTGCTCCCCGCGCGCGGGGATGGTCCCGCCGTTACGGTCGGCGTCACTTCCCCCCTTCTGTGCTCCCCGCACGCGCGGGGATGGTCCCAGCGACAGCCAACGTGCGGGGCACTGCCCGGAAAGGTCGCGACCCTGTGTGCTCCCCGCACGCGCGGGGATGGTCCCCAGTACGCCTGGAGCTCGTCGAGAGCCTCCTCGTGACGCCCCGCACGCGCGGGGATGGTCCCTGCACTTCTTCAGGATCGTTGCCACAGGGGACGTGCTCCCCGCGCACGCGGGGATGGTCCCTGCATGCGCAGAAGTCGGGTCTCGTCGAGCGGGTGCTCCCCGCGCACGCGGGGATGGCCCCAGGTGGGAGCCTTCTCCCTGAACTCATTACAGGTGCTCCCCGCGCATGCGGGGATGGGCGCTCCCCGTTCTGCGCGCCGCGTTCTGCGGCGCGCGTTCCGCCGCACGCGCTTCCGACTTCGCCTCCCGCACCCGTGATCCGCCCCGGCGTTCCACGTCCGCGTTCCACCACCGAGTTCCACCCCCACGTTCCTCCTCGGACACCCAGCGCACACAGCAGAGCGCCGCCGGTACTGACCCACCCCCGCCATGCATCCCACCGGCCCCAAGAGGAAACATGGAAGGAACCTCTCGGCTCTGCCGTACGTCCCAGTCGCAGAGCCGGAACGGCCAGGCGCGAACTCTCGAACCTTTCGACACTCGACCCCCTGGACCCTCGATCTCTTGGCCTCTCGACCACGTGATCTCTCGGTCCCGACCCCCTGTCCTCGACCTCGAATCCGAACCTCGGTCTCGAGCCTCGGCCTCGGGCCTCGCTCCCCAGCCGAGCCCCGCCCGAGTCACAAGTCCCGAGTCCCGTCCCTCGACCCCCTAACCACGAGAGGCCCGGATGACCTCCGACGAGAACCCTCGCGATCCGCAGGGCGCGCCTGGCCCGCAGGGACCGCAGGAGCGGCAACAGCAAGAGCCGCACGATCCGAAGGAGCCGAAGGAGCCGCAGCAACCGAAGAGCGATCCGGGAGATCCGGAAGATCCGGGAGATGCGGACGCACCGGATGCGCAGAGCGCGCGGGACGCTCAAGCCGCGGAAGGCGCGCACGGCGGGCACGAAGCGCAGGACGCTGAACACGCCGAGCACGCTGAGGACGCGCACAATGACTCGGCCGAGCAGCCGCCCCAGACCTGGTCCTCCCCTCCGAACGGGGGCGGGGAGTACCGGGATTCGGGGCGGCTGACTCGGCCGGCTGGGCTCTCTTCGGGGGCGAAGGGGACGGAGACGCCTCAGGGATCGCAAGGCTCGCCGGGGCCGCAGGGGTCGCCGGGGCCGGAAAATTCCCAGGGCGCGGAAGGGTCCACGGGGTCGGAGCAGCCGCATGGGGGCCAGCAGGCCGACGGCGCTCGATGGTCCGAGCAGTCGGGGCAGTCCGGGTCCGATCCAGCCGATCCGACCGGTCACCCTGAGCAGTCGTGGTCGACCGAGCCGGCCTCACAGGCCGCACAAGACGCGCAGAACGCGCGGTCCGAGCCGTCCGGGCAGCCCGGGAAGCCCGACCAGTCCGGCCCTCCCCGGTTCCCTGTCTCCACCTGGCTCGTGACGCTCATCGGCTCGACCGTGTACGCGGTGGCGCAGACGCTGATCCTGGCGTTGACGGCGCCGATCGTCACGCTCGGGGGCATGAGCGGGAGCCTGGGCCTGACGGTGGGGGCGCCGTTGGTGGGCACGGCGCTGGCGGCGTTCATGTTCTGGGCGTTCCGGCACATGCTCGTGTCCGCCCGCTTCCCGCGTCCGACCGCGGCGATGGTGCTGTTCACCGCGATCGTGCTGGCGGGCTTCGTCGGCAGCATGGCCGTGCCGATGCTGCTCGGTTTCGGGGAGTCCGCGGACGGGATGCTCACCGCGGGGGTGCTGGCGACGCCGTTGTCGGCGCTGGTGATGCTGGTGTCCCGTCGGGGGCGGGGTCGGAACGAAGGCCGGGTCCGAGGCCGAGGCCGAGGCCGAGGCCGGGGCCAGGACCAGGGCCGGGACGGGGATCCGGTTCCGGAAGGGGACTCGGTTCGGGAAACGGACTCGGCGCGAGCCCAGGACCGGACCCAGGAACAGGACCGGACCCAGGAACGGGACCGGGACCGGGCACGGGTGCAGGTGCGCTGGGCGGCTGCGGTCGCGGCGGTGGTGATGCTCGTCGCCGGTGTCCTGGTGTGGAACCGGGGCGAGTCTCAGGTCGAGTCGATGGCCGAGGAGCAGCGGCAGATCAACCTCCAGCACGAGGACGAGGCCGCGGTGTTGGACGTGGAGGGGTGGGAGCCCTTCCGGTCCGAGATCAACGATGCGATGCACGAGGGCGAGGGTGACGAAGAGGACTGGCTGTCCGTGTTCACCGTCTTCTACCAGGACGGGGACGGCGGGTACCTGCGTAGCGCCACGTGGGCGGACGAGCGCACCGCCGAGGATCCGGACGCGGTGCTGCGCGCGTGGTGCGACGACGAGGGCTCGTACTGCGAGGAGTTGCAGGTGGACGGTGAAGGCGCGGACGGCACCGAAGGTGCCGACAGCACGGATGGTCCCGGCGACACGGTGATCGCGCAGTGGCACGTCGATGATTCGGAGCCGCTCGTGGGCTCTGAGGAGGACCCCGAAGACGGCTCTGAGAGTTCTGAGGGCTCTGCGGGCTCGGAGGGTTCTGAGGGCTCCGTGGACGTCGAGGAGCTCGGTGCCCCGCAGTCGGTGCGGTACGAGTACGAGCCCGGCCGGGTGGTGTACCTGGGTCCGTGGACGGACGAGCCGGACCGTTCGCAGAACGGCGGGTCCGGAGGGCCCGAGGGCGCCCAGGAATCCGACGGCTCCGGAGGGGCCGAAGAATCGGACGGGACTGAAGCGTCCCCCGACAGCGGCACGACGCTCGGGCACGCGGACTTCGACGCGCAGGAGCTGGCGGAGTTGGTCACGCACGTGCGTCCGGCTGACGACCAGGGCCTCGTCGACCTGGCGTACCTCACCGTGGAGTACTTCCGCTCGCCGGAGGATGCCCTCACCGGGGACTGAGTGTTGGGGATTGGGCTATGGCCCGCGGGGCTCGGGGCCGGGGTGGAGGCTCGGATCTCAGGTCCCGGGGATCGGGACCTCGGGCCTCGGGCCTCGGGACCCGGCCTCGATATCGAGCTCGGGATGAGGGCCAGGCGTGCGCATGCGTAGGCCTGCGTAGGCCTACGCACACCCGCGCACGCCTCCTCACGCCTCTCGCCTCAGGCGTGCCCCCACGTGTGCGGCCCGGCATCCGTCTCGGGCGTGCGGCCTCACGGGCTCGGGAGGCCCAGAGGGCCCGGCGGTCCCAGCGGTCCCAGCGGTGCGCCTTCCTGTACGCACCGGGGCCTGACCCACGGGCACGGGTTCCCGGCATACTGGGGCCTGTGACCGCTTACCCCTCTCCTTGCACCTGTCCCTGTACTGGAACTACGACCCACGTGTTATCCGGACATGCACAAGTTGCAGATTTCCGGGTTACCCGCGGGTAGACATGCAGGTCAGGAAGAGTGCTCCCCGCGCACGCGGGGATGGTTCCCGTTTGCCTGAGAGCTTATTGGAGATGTTGGGTGTGCTCCCCGCACGCGCGGGGATGGCCCCGTCGAGAGGACCCAGTCGGCGCTGCGGTAGAGGTGCTCCCCGCGCACGCGGGGGTGGTCCTCCCTAGAGTTTTAGAGCCACGCCTGGCACATGGTGCTCCCCGCACGCGCGGGGATGGCCCAGATCCGGTCTCCGGAGAGCATGAACCGCTCCGTGTGCTCCCCGCGCACGCGGGGATGGCCCGTCCACGACGCGGGCGGCTTCCTCGATGTGCATGTGCTCCCCGCGCACGCGGGGATGGTCCTGTTGTGGCCGTCCCAGTGCTCGTCCCAGTCGGGTGCTCCCCGCGCATGCGGGGATGGTCCCTGTGGGCTCACGCGCGGCCAGGGCCTCGGCCAGTGCTCCCCGCGCACGCGGGGGTGGTCCCCGGGTGGTCGGCCTGACCACCGCGCAGAACGCCGTGCTCCCCGCACGCGCGGGGATGGCCCCCCGGTGCGCGCCGACCACGCCACGGTGTCCCGGTGCCCCCGCACGCGCGGGGATGGCCCCCGGACCGCACCTGAGATCTCGGCCAGCCGGTGGTGCCCCCCGCGCACGCGGGGGTGGTCCCCCGCTGGTCCGCCCGACCCCCGCGCAGCACGCCGTGCTCCCCGCACGCGCGGGGATGGCCCCCGGACCGCACCGGAGATCTCGGCCAGCCGGTGGTGCCCCCCGCGCACGCGGGGATGGCCCCGGGCCGCCGGCTCGCGCCAGTACCTCGTGGGCGTGCTCCCCGCGCACGCGGGGATGGCCCCTCGGCCTCGGCGTCAGTGGTGGCCTGCTCGATGTGCTCCCCGCGCACGCGGGGGTGGCCCCTGGCGGAAACCCACCTCGCCCGGGCTCATGGGGTGCTCCCCGCGCACGCGGGGATGGTCCCGGGAACAGCTTGCGCGGCATCAGCCGCCGGGTGTGCTCCCCGCGCACGCGGGGGTGATCCCGTGCTGCTGGGCGCCGACATTGTCGCCCGGCTGTGCTCCCCGCACGCGCGGGGATGGCCCCGCGTCCCACTCATCACGGGTGAAGACCAAGGGGTACTCCCCGAGCACGCGGGGATACTCCCGAGCACCCCTGGTGCCGTGTCAAGCAACGCTTGACCTGCCCTCACCTGCATTTCTGAGACGATCGTCGAAGGAGTCCGGTGCGCTCGCCCAGCCCCGTCACCGGACCGGACGGCGAAGACATCGAGACGGTCGACGAAGCTGCAGGAGCAGCCATGGCGAAGCTGATCTACGCGTCGAACATGTCGCTCGACGGCTACACCGAGACCGCAGACGGCGCCTTCGACTGGGCTCCGCCGGATGACGAAGTCTTCGCCTCCATCACCGAGATCATGCGGTCCGCGGGCACGTATCTCTACGGGCGGCGCATGTACGAGACGCTGGCCGTGTGGGAGACCGATCCGACCCTGGCCGCGCTCTCCGACCTCACGGCCGACTACGCGAGCGCTTGGCAGGCGGCGGACAAGATCGTCTACTCCACGACCCTGGCCGCAGCGGACACATCCGCAACGTCGGCCACACCGGCCGCTCCGGCTACGCCGGCCGCGCCCGCCACTCCGGCCGCTCCGGCTACGCCGGTCGCACCGTCCACCGCGAACACTCGGCTCGAACGCCGCTTCGACCCCGACGCGGTGCGCGACCTGAAGGCCGCCGCCGGCAGGGACCTCTTGATCGGTGGCCCGAACCTGGCCGCACAGGCTCTCGCCACCGGACTGGTCGACGAGCTGGCCCTGTTCGTCTGGCCGGTCCTCCTCGGCGGACGCAACCGCGCACTGCCGACGGACACTCGCGCCGACCTCGAACTCATCGAGGAACGCCGGTTCAGCAGCGGAGTCATGCACCTGCGATACCGCGTGCAGTAATTCAGTAATTCAACAGCTCAGTAGCGCAGTAGTTCTGTAGGCCAGTAGCGACGCAGAAGGTACGGCAGGCGTGGCAGGTGCGGGGCACAGAGCGCACAAGGCGCAGGCACGGAGCGCGGAAGGCGCAGGAGCCTCAGGGGGACGCGGGGGCGCCGGAGACGCGGCAGATGTGGGAACCGCCGGAGGCGCACGAGGCACTGGACCCGCCCCTATCGTCCATGCCGGAACGCTACTGTTGCCCGAACATGAGCGACCTCCTCGGGATCAACCATCTGACTCTGACCACGATCGACCTCGACCGGCTCGTGGCGTACTACACGGGGTTGCTCGGAGCGGAGCTCGCCTTCGAGCGCGCAGCGACCTCTTCCGAACCTCGCTTTGCGGTCGTCGACGTCGGCGGGAACGACCACCTGATGATCGTCGAGACCGGCATGTCCGCCCCTTCGGCCCCTTCCGCTCCTTCCGCCCCTCCCGCCGACTCTGACCTCGATCCCCCGAGCTCTCGACCCCCCGGTCCTCCCGAGCCCGCAGCCGCTCAAGCCACTGGTCCTCTCAGAACTCCCGATCCTCACAGCCCTCTAGGCCCGCACGGTCCTCACGGCCCTCCCGACCCTCTTGCTCCTCTTGATCCCGTGGGCAGGGCGGGATGGGGGCTCCGAGTGGCGACGTATGCGGAGCTGTGCGAGGTCCGGGAAAGGATCCTGGACGCCGGGCTGCCGGCCGGGCCGATCGAGACCCTGCCGACGCAGTGGACGATGACGGTCCGCGACCCCGACGGGCGCCCCGTGGACGTGCGGGCGCACCGGGATCGCGGAGCGACGGCGTAGCCGTCCCCGGCTCCCCCGGCGGGCCGGGCGGGCGGAGCGGGCGGTCCAGCGGCCGGCACACGACGCCCGGAGGCAGAGCGGCAAGGCGGCAACGCCGCTTCCCAGCTCGCCGGATCCCTGTCCGCCTGGCCCGAACCCGTTGGCGTTAGCCGTTAGGCCTTCGGCGTTCGGCATACTGGGCCACGTGGCCACACCCTCTGGCCCCCGATCCACCCGTTACCCGCACCAGCACAACTTGCAGACCTCCGGGTTACCCGCGGGCAGCCATGCAGGTCAGGAAGGGTGCTCCCCGCTCACGCGGGGATGGTCCGTAGTGGAGGTGGATCGTCTTGAAGCTCTCCGGGTACTCCCCGCGCACGCGGGGATGGCCCCCACACCGCCCCCCACACCGAGTAGAGCGCCTCGTGCTCCCCGCGCACGCGGGGGTGGTCCCGCGCTCTGCAGCAGCGCGTTGGCCGAGTAGTCGTGCTCCCCGCGCGTGCGGGGATGGCCTCTCAAGAGCGAACCTGATGTAGGGCTCCTCCGGTGCTCCCCGCGCACGCGGGGGTGGCCCCATCTGCTGGGTGGTGGCCTTGATGATGAGCTCGTGCCTCCCCGCGCACGCGGGGGTGGCCCTTCCCGGCCCTTCGTCATGTCGGGGCACGGTAGGTGCTCCCCGCGCACGCGGGGGTGACCCCGCGACCGGGAGACCGGAGGCGGTACTCACCCCGTGCTCCCCGCGCACGCGAGGGTGGTCCCTCGATCTCGTCGAGCTCGTCGACCAAGCGCTTGGTACTCCCACCGCACGCGGGGATGGCCCCCAGGCCTGCGAGCGCAGGGCCTCGTAGAGCGGCTCCTCCCCGCGGAAGCGGGGTTGGCCCCCACAAGAAATACCTGACCGAGGCCGCCCGGTACTGCTCCCTGCGCGTGCGGGGATGGACCGCGCCCCTTCTACCCCCGCCGCAATCCGGCGCCCGTGGTGGCGTTCAGCTCCCTACACTGCTGGGGGTGGAGGAACAGGAGATCATCGGGCTCGGTTCCATGGGACGGCTGTGGATCGTGGGCGAAACCGTGCGGCGCGAACGCGGGCCCCACAGCGACACCATCGCTGCCCTGCTGAAGCACCTCGAGAAGCGCGAATACCCCTACTCTCCGCACTACCTCGGCGTCGACGAGCACGGACGCGACATCCTGAGCCGGGTTCCTGGCGCACCCGTGCCGACCTTGCGCGGCGACAAGCAACTCATCGACGTCGGCCAGGCCGTGGCAGGCTTTGCCGACGCCGTGCGCGATTTCCGCGCCCCGTCCAACGCGACCTGGCGTAACCCAGAGGGTTGGCCCCTGCACGGCGACACCGTGATCCACAACGACATCGCGCCGTGGAACATGTTGGAGAACGAGGTCGCAGGCGCTCCGCGCCTGTCCGGGCTGGTCGACTTCGACTCTGCGCGACCCGGCCGCGCCATCGAAGACGTCGCCTACGCCGCCTGGCACATGGTCCCGCTCCATGACGAGCCCATGGGAGACGGCGCCCCTCCCCCGCCCCTGACGGAGCGTCCCCGACGGCTTCGCCTCTTCGCCGACGCCTGCGAGCTGACCGCCCGGCAACGAGCACGCCTCGTCGACGAGGTGGCCCGCGTCCAGGTCACCCAAGCCGCGCGGGTCGCCGCCGGCGCCCTGGGAGACGAGGCAGAGACCTCACACCACTGGAACAACGGACGCTTCGCAGCCAACACCGCGCGCTCACTGCTGTGGCTCGACCGCCATCGCAACGACCTGGAACAGGCCCTACGGGCGCTCTGATCCGACGTGTCAGCTACTCATACCCGGGTACCGGTGCACCGGACGCCGGACGGGCGGCGCGTTTGGAAGCGAGACAGTAAGCCACGGACGAGAACACCATGCAGGCGAGCGCCGGCAGGAAATACGGGCCGATGGAGAGGATGCTGATCCCGACCATCGCCAGGATCGCGACGCTTGCGAGTCCGGTGCCGATGTGGCGGTAGCGCTCGGGCACGAGAAGTGGAAGCAGGGTTAAGGCCGTGACGGCCCCGCCCCAGGTGAACCCCTGCGGCACGGC
The DNA here is from genome assembly GCF_014892575.1 of Nocardiopsis coralli. Taxonomy (GTDB): domain Bacteria; phylum Actinomycetota; class Actinomycetes; order Streptosporangiales; family Streptosporangiaceae; genus Nocardiopsis; species Nocardiopsis coralli. The sequence goes on from NZ_JADBGI010000013.1 coordinate 23,858, forward strand.
AAGAACGAAGCCGAGGATCAGGGCACCCGCGCCCGCCAGTACCGCAGCGCTGATCAGCGCTGTCTTCCCTGCCCTGGCCCACGTGGCGTGAGCGCTCCGTGGAGGGTGATCAGACACTTCGAGGCCAACCCCAATCGCTCGTCCGGCCCAGGTTGCACTGGGAGCCCCGAGCTACGCCGGTGATCCCGATTGCACCGGTGGCCCCGCAAGGGGAACGTAGTTTTCGGTCTAGCACTAAGCCGATCGCCCTACGGCTCGGTCCATGCTTCGGGCTATAGACCGAGCTATGGCCGAAACTGTGACGCGACCCGTCACTCCATCACTCGTTGGCTCGAGCTAAACGCCGGATGCGGGTGAGGGGGCTGGGCGGCCCAGCCCTCTCACCGATCCTAGGAGGCGACTCTGGGGTTGCGGACCACCGAGGCGATAGTGACGACGGCGCCCGCGATGGCGACCGCGCTCCCGGCGGTGACCCACGCCTGCGCGTCCGAGTAGAGGGCGAAGGTGGCGAGCGCGAGTCCACCGGTGATGGCCAGGAGACCGCACCGCATGACGATCGCCGCCTTCGTCCGACCTCTGGACCTGATCAGGAACACGAGCACTCCGAGGACGACGAGTGTGGCCACGGCCAGGAACGCGCTTGCGGCCAAGAGGATCGTAGAGCTGTTCATTGCCTTCTCAGACTCGGATTCGGATTCGGATTCAGGCATTCGAAATGAACGTACGTGCATCCACGATGGACCCCAGCGCACTGTTCCGCAGGAACGGCCCCCGGCATACTGGGCCCGTGACCGCTTCCCCTGGCGCTCCGCCCCACCTGTTATCCGCACCTGCACAACTTGCAGAATTCCGGGTTACTCGATGGTAGGAGTCCAGGTCAGCAAGGGTGCTCCCCGCACGCGCGGGGGTGGTCCCCACGATCACTAGTAGTGCCTCGGTGTGTGGAGGTGCTCCCCGCACGCGCGGGGGTGGTCCCCGCTGGCCGAGGTCCTCAACGCCTGGGCCGGCGCCCTGCCCGCCAGTGCTCCCCGCGCACGCGGGGATGGCGCGCACCGCGACGGACGGAAGCTCCCATGTCTTCGATTGACGACCCAGGCACCCCCGACATGATCGTCCAGGAGGCGATGGCGGAGCTGGCCAACGAACTGGTCGGCGCCTACACGCGGGATGCCGAAGCTGCGAACTCTCCGGAAGAGGGGTGCACCCGACACTCCTCTAACAGTAGAGACAGCCAGCAGGAAGAGGACTAATAAAACTTTCCTTCTTCGGCTTCGATTTGAAAAAAACTTTTGAGAGGATGCATCCACATGACCAGCGGAAATGATGAAGCATCAAGAGCCCTCGGCGAGTCGGTCAGTTGACCTTGACCGAACCCGGACACCCCCTATCTCCTGATGGAATCTTGACTTAACCTGAGGGAGTAATCCCCCACAAAATCCCCCGAGGTTCGTCTTGAGAAAGCTTCCCTGTGCTGTCGCTCTTGCACTGACTTCATCTATGCTGGTTCCGCCGAATGCGCAAGCAGATGAGACTGTTCCTGCCGTTCCTGTCGAGTCATACGAAGTAGAGACAAATGCTGTCCATCTGAGCTGGTCCGAAGTTTCCGGTGCGGCAGAATATGCTGTATTCGAAGAGATCCCCAAAGATTCCTCGATCGAGGCTGGTGGCGCCCCTGTCTACCGGGGCCAGGACCTGGAGTTCAAATACCAGGAGCTTGAGGAGGGGGAAGTGGTTCGACTTCGCCTCCTCGCCCTGGACTCCGAAGAGAATGTTCTCGCCAGGAGTATGCTGAGAACATCAACTCCGCGAAGTGGAGAAAAAGGAGGGGATATATCTTGGATTGCAGATTCCAATCAGCTCGAAATCAAGTTGGCATCCTCTATAGGGGAATATGTAGATGGCCATAGACCTACTGTAGAAGCAGATTCGCAGGGCCTAGTTCAGGTTACCGGGGAGAGCGAAATCGTGCTGCGCGATGAGGAGTACTCAGGGGAGAAAGTGCAGTACCAAGTCTCCACGGAACATGGTGCCCCTGCAGAGGATATCGGGCATGCATTGGCTTGGGACGATGACCCGGGGGACGTGGGCCTCAACTGGAATATCGAAGTTCCTGGTTTCGGTGAAAACTCCCAACTTACCCTTTCGGGAGAGTCGGAGAACGTTAGGGAAGCTTTGAGCTTCGGCACTTACGGCATGACGCTCGCTTGGGACGCCTTCATCGAGGACCAATACGTTGCTCTCCCTGCTGTTTGCGTTTCTGAGGAGGCGGAAGGGAACATCCACCTGGGCGGGGACGATCGTGGATTCGGAATGGATGATTATGCCGGGTTCGGAACAAGTAGAGTCAACCTGGCCTCGACTGTTTCGTTCATGTGGCCACAGTATGAATACAATTCAGTCACTGGGGACATGGAGTTCACTGGGTTCTCTGACCCGAGCACCAGTGGCTGGCGTCGTATGGGAATCTCGAGTGCTTATGAGGAGCAGCCGGATGGGAGCATGAGCTTTGTGGCGGAAGAGACGGCACCGATTGATGAACTGGAGTACGAGGAGATCGGGGTCAGTCAAACATCCGCTACGTTCGAACTGACGGCCGATGCGAGCCTGCCTTTGTGCCAGGTGTTCGGCGTGTTTGATGCTCCCGCCATCAACATTTTCGTTCATGCTGAATTGTATTCAGATGGATCCTACGGAATTAACGGATCGAGGGACGCAGCTCCAAGTCATCAGTCCGCACTCACTCGGACTTACGGCCCTGTGTATCCGACCCCCAGTCACGAGGATTCGCAAGAAGCGATAAATAACCCTATGATGCGATGCATCGAGCGGCACGAGAACCGGGGATTCATCTGGTTGGCAGCGCCCTCTGAGCCTTTCGATTTCATCGAAAGCCAGCCGGACGATTTGGATCCGGGGTGTTTCTAGACAACTCTCAATGAGTGCCCCCGGCTTGGGTCGGGGGTACTTATTTTTATGGCTAGGATTCTATTGCATGGCAAGAATTTCATGAATGCTGATGATGTTCCTAAAAGACTGGTGCTCTCAAGGGTCGCGACTGGGAGCTCGATGCATTTCTTCCTTCTGGCATTGACGCCCATTCAGGTGTCTCAGCGGATTGAAGCCATCCAGGCCCTCCTGATAATTGCGTCCCTGTTCGTCATGTTTCTCATTTTCTCCGCAGCTTCGATGCTTGTCGCTTGCTTGGCTCGAAAAGGGAACCCTCGCACAGCAGAGCTCTATTTTTCGTCAGCAATGACAGCTGCACTTATTTATTCCCTTGCGCCAATCTCCATGGTAGCGACGGACGGGTTTTCCGTTCTGATACTAACCATTAGCGGAACATTGGCGTTCATAGGTTTTTCTGTTCAGTGGTTTCTTATTTGGGCGACTGTGCGAATGGATTTCTCTTTGTGGATTCATGTATTTACGGCCTTGGGGTTCTTCGCTTTGGGGGCATTCTTTTTCCTGTGGGGGGTTTGAGGAAGTCCTCTATCGAGTTCGATCTACCATTGGAGCACTAACCAGTGAGCAACTCGTACCCGGAGTAGCCGGAGTAGCCGGCGTGACCGGCGAGCGCGACGCCCAGCACAACGAGGATCCACACCACGGTCGAAGAACTGCTCTGGGCCAGGTGCTCGTTCAACCGGTGCAGCAGCGGATCCAGGCGCCGGTGCCAGAAGAACCGCGCCAACGTGATCAGCACGGCCGGCAGAACCATCACCAGGTTGTACACACCCAGCCATGCCGCATAGCCGACGACGCCCAACTGCGCGTTCACCAGCATCCCGATGGACACGAGGTAGGGCAGCATCGTCGCGATCTCCAGCCCCACAGCGATCAGGGCGAGCTTCATGACGCTGGCGTTGCCGCCGCCCCCTCCGGCCTCGGTCATCGCCCGGTCCCGCCAACGCTGGAGCCTTCCGGGGCCCGCGTCCTCGTCCCGTCGGCCGGACCGCACACCCCACCAGACGCCGACCGCGACCAGCACGACACCGAGCCCCGCCTGCGCCGACAGCAGCACCGCATCCGGGACCCGCGCGAATGCGTCACGGACCGCGTCGACGACCACGTCCGCCCCGGCGGCGATCGCCAACCCCGCCACGAAGTAGAAGCCCACGACGGTGCCCAGGTAGACCGCCATGCGCCCGAGCCGCACCTTTCCGGGCGCCATGAGCAGCCACAACGGGATCAACAGGGTTCCGAACGCGGTGCTGTCCAGCAGTGCGAGGCCGAGCAGAGCGGCCAAGAGTCCGAGGGTCATCGCTCATCTCCTGAGTGGGCGGGAAAGAGGCGGTCCAGGTACTGGGAGATCACAGCGCGCATGACCTCCGTTCCCTGGTGGGTGTTGGCGACCCCGTTCAGCTGGAGACCGCTCAGCACGGCCACCATCTCCGCGGCGGTGGTCGGGATATCGGTGTCCGCGGCCAGTTCGCCGGAAGCCCGGGCGGACTCCAGGATCGCGCGGAGCTGCTCGATCACCTCGGCGGCATACCGGTCGTGGACCTTCGCCAACTCGGGGTTGTTCAGCGAGAGCTGGATGAAGGCCAGCTCCACCCGGACCTCCCGGTCGCGGTTCTCGTCCAACGGCAGCGACACCTCGGCCAGGCGCTCGATGACCTCGCGCGCCGACATCCCGGGGTCGTCCCAGGGCACCTCGCCAAGCCGGGCCTCGGACCGCTCGTAGACGTACTCGATCCCGAAGGAGAACAGTTCGGCCTTGGTGCGGAAGTAGCGCTGCACCAGCCCGACGGACACCCCGGCGGTGGCCGCGACCTGCCGCAGAGTGGTGCCGTCCATGCCCTGTTCCCTGACGACGTCCAGCAGGGCCTCGCCGACCTGTCTGCGGCGGCTGTCCTCGTCCATGTGCGTGGTCATGAAAAAATAATACAGGCTTATTTTTTGTGCCGGGGATCTGGGAGCCAAGGACGAAGACGAAGAGGAGGCGTTGAACGTGCTCGAGGACTCGAGGGGTCGAGGGGTCAGGGGGTCGAGGACTCGAGGGTGCTCGAGCGTGCGCCTCTCTTCTCCGGCGTCTCTGCCGTGTACGCCGTCCGCCGGTCAGTCAACGCTCAGCCGGTTCGGTCGGCTCAGCCCGCTCAGCCGGCTCAGCCGCGGCTGGGCTCGCGGGACAGCGCCTGGAGCTGCGCAACCCGACGGTCGAGCGACGGATGGGTCGCGTAGATCCGGGAGACGAACCGGCGCACTGGCCCGCCCTTCTCCCCCGGGGGCGCAGACGGCAGGAACTCCAGCGAGGTCAGGGCGGCCAGGGCCGCCGACCGGGCAGGCGCGGTCGGACCGGTGGATGCGCCGCGCAGGTCGGTTCCGTCGGGGATCTGCGTCCGCACCTCCTCGGCCATCGCCGTCAACGCGGCGGCCAGAAGCAAGGGCTGCCCGGTGAGCTCCGCCGCTGCGCGGTCCGCGGCCAGCTCCCGGCGGCGGACGAGCATCCGGTAGGTGAGCACACCGGGCCAGCACACTGCTACGTACAGCAGGAAGCCGGCAATCGGGAGCACGAGCATCACGGCGAGGAAGCAGAAGAGGGCGGCGCGGGCCAGTGCGACCAGCGCAAGGATCCACGGCTTCCACCGTGCTGCGCGCGGACCGGATTCCGGCCCGGAGCCCGGCCCGGACAGCCACTCTGCCAGGCGCTGCGCGGCGGGCGTCCTGGTGACCGGCTCCCACCGGCCACCGGCGATGCGCGCCAGAGCGCACACAAAAACGTCCAGGTGGGCAAGGGCCGTGAACGGGGTGACGGCCGCGTACATCACCCAGCCGCCGGACATGGCCTCGGCGTAGGCCAGGGCCTTCTCGTCCCGGTGGCCGATGTGGGCGAGCTCGTGGGCGAGCACCGGTTCGAGGTACTGCGGGTCGACGTCGGCCAGGAGGGCGTCGCTGACGAAGACCGTGGGTGGTGTGCGCCTGCCGCGCCTGGACGGCCTGGACGGCCTGGACGGCCTGGACATCGCGTTCGGCAGCGGGGACGGGTACCGGCGCAGCTCAGGCCTGCTCTGCCCGGACAGGGCGCACAACCGGTCCACCACGGCGTGGAGTCGGGGTTCCTGGTCGGCACTGATCTCCTGGGTCTCCTCCCTGCCGTCCTTGGTGAGGAGGAGCGCCGTCTCCGCGCTCAGCAGCGCGAGCGCCACCGGGGCCAGACCCAGCCACCACCACGCAGTGCCCAGGAGCAGGGCGGCCACGAAGCAGGTGAGCGCTGCGTAGCCGGCCGCTGAGGTGGCCACCAGGAGCCATGCGCGCAGCATCGGCCAGGCCGACCGGGGAGACCGGGGAGACCGAGGGGACCAGGGAGACCAAGGAGACCGGGGGGATTTGAGGGGGGAACGCACGGGCGGAACCTTACAGGGCGGAGGCGGAGACGAAGGGAGAGGCGGAGGCGGGAGCGAAAGCTGGGCGGAGGCGAAGGCGAAGGCGGTGCAGGAAGGTCAGCGGGACAGCGGGAAGCGAGAGGGCGGTGGTTCCGCACGGATGGGGATGAGACAGGCCGAAGCCTGTTCCGTCAGGGCTGGGTCCCGTCATACTGGGCGGTGGCTATGCCTTTGGATCTTCTGGAGCCCTGGGGGTCTGGATTCGCTGGATTCGCAGGGGCCATTTTGGAACTTCGACCTACGTGTTATCCGGACATGCACAACTTGCAGATTTCCCGGTTATCCGCTGTTAGGACTGCAGGTCAGGAAGAGTGCTCCCCGCACGCGCGGGGTGGTCCCACGCGCATGTGCGTCTCCGGGGGGCGAGGCATGTGCTCCCCGCGCACGCGGGGGTGGTCCCCTGAACCGGTCGATGCTCGCCATGCCGAGCGGGTGCTCCCCGCGCACGCGGGGGTGGTCCCACGAGGAGGCTGAGCTCTAGCCTGGCCGCGGCGGGCGCGGTGCTCCCCGCGCACGCCGGGGTGGTCCCCTGCACGTGACCCACCGAGGGAGCCGAGGCGGGTGCTCCCCGCACGCGCGGGGGTGGTCCCGGCACCCGCACGATGGAGGCCAAGGGGTGGGTGGTGCTCCCCGCACGCGCGGGGATGGTCCCCTCTCGATCTCGGGCGGGTCGATGCCGACCCCGTGCTCCCCGCACGCGCGGGGATGGTCCCTCACCGTCTGCCCGGTAGCCCGGGTGATGTAGGTGCTCCCCGCACGCGCGGGGGTGGTCCCGCCCGGTGCCGCTCGTGCTGCCCGGCTGTGTGGTGCTCCCCGCGCACGCGGGGGTGGTCCGAAGGAGTGAGAGGACACCCGGACCTTACGGTCGTGCTCCCCGCGCACGCGGGGGTGGACCCTCATCCCGATCGCCCAGGAGAAGATGTGACCGATCTCCGCACCCAGCATGAAGCCACAGTCGCCTATGACGCCCTGAACGACAGCGCACACGCACTTCAGGCCCGCTACATCTCCCTTTCCCGCGATGCGCTCGGCGATCCCCAACAACAGGAGGCCTGGAACGCGCGGGTACTGAACGCGCGCGATGCGGTGGCTGAGGTCGACCCCGACAACCTGAAGGCCATCGAAACCCTGACCGAGCAGTTCCGACGTGAACTACGCGAGCTCAAGGACGCCGGGTGAAGGCCAGCTGCGCGCAGACCGGGGTGCAGGCCCAGGCCCAGGCCCAGGGCCGGCGCCGAGTCCGTGTCATGTTCAGTGCTTCCCGCCATGCGGGCATGGCACGATGCGCGCGGCCGTCTCAGGACTCTTCACGAGCGCTCCCCGCGCACGCGGGGGTGGTCCCATGAGCAGGTCCGCGGCTACGGAGCCCTTCATGTGCTCCCCGCGCACGCGGGCGTGGTCCGGACTGGTCCTGGGCACCTCGATGTACAAGGCGTGCTCCCCGGACGCGCGGGGATGGGGATAGGGCCGGGGCGGACTCCAATGGTGAAGGCGCCGGAGAACACTCTGCACGCGCATGGTTGATCCCTGGCGCGCGACGTCGGCCGGCAGACCGGTTCCCTGAAAAACCACGTCGGCCTTGGGTTCCTCAGCCGACGCCGCGCGTTCCTGGGGTCCTGAGGATCCGCCACGCGCGGGCCCTACCAACCTGGGGCTCCGACGGGGGTACTCGCCGCGCATGCGCTCTACAAGCTAGGACCACAGCTGGCGCTGCTTCCGCAGCATGCGCCGCTGGCACCGCTTTCAGCGGTTCCGCTACTTGCGGCGCTTCCGGTGCTTGCGCAGGTTCACCGTCACGACGTTCCCGTCCGGCACCGTGCGCACGCTGGGCCGTCCACTCACCTGACCGTCGATCGTCGGCGCCCGAGTCACCAGGTGTCCCGGGTTGAGCAACATGAGCTGCTTGGCGTCCTCGGCCAGCGCCGGAAACAGAGTCTGGGTCACCACTTCCATCCCCAGGAACCAACTCAGCCCCGGCTGCCCCTTCTCCACCTCGAACAAGAACACATACCGGTTCCCGAGGTCGTCCCACGCCCGGGAGAACCCCTCCCACCGAATGGTCGCCAGCTGCCCCGGCACCCCGCGGCGCGGTCCCACGACGGGCTCCGCAGAGTGCACGCTCCCCGTATGCGGGCCACTCGACGGCCCGAACATGGAACCGGTGGAGGACGGGGTGGAATCAGAGCCACGAGCGGCGTTGCCGTCAGGGCTCTCAGGGCTCGCCTGGCCCGCAGGACCCGCCTGACCCACAGGGCCCGAGCCCACAGGCCCCTGGGTCCCCTCGGCCTTATCTGCTGCCTCTGCCCCGTCAGTCCCTCCCGCCTGCTCGGACCCGTCCGGCCCTTCAAGGGTCCGCGAGTTCTCCGCTTTCGGAAGCACGACCTCGGTCTCCACACGCGTCCCGTGCTCCCCACGCACCACACGCCGCACCGACGTCGGCAGCGTCAGCGACTTCTCCCCGCGCACCGAACGCGGCCGACGCCGGGACACCACCCCGCCGATATCGGGCAGGAAACCCGAGTTCACGTTCCGCTCCGGGACGCGCTCGGTCAGCCGCACCTGCTGCACGGCCATCACCACCTCCGACAACAGCCCGCGCAACACCTTCTTCGGCGCGTGCTCGGCGAGCCACGCGGCGGGCCGGTCGTACGCGCGGGCGGAAAGCACAGCGGCCAGCGCCTTGCGCCCACCTTCACGGCACAGCGCGAACGCGCGGTCCGGGAAGCCCTGCGAGTCCAGGAAGGCCAGAGCACGTTCCAGATCCGCCTCGGTCTCCACCACGGGCGGACGTCCGGGCGGGAACGGGGAAGGGCGGTCGGTGCTGTCGATGCGGGAGGTGTTGTCGACACGGTCGGTGTGATCGGGGCGATCGGCTCGATCGGCTCGATCGGCTCGATCGGCTCGATCGGCTCGATCGATGTCATCGGCATCGGAATCGCGGTCAGCGTCACCGCGGTCAGCGTCACCGCGCTCAGCGCCACCGCGGGCGACGTTGCCGCGCCCGGCGTCGTCGCCGTCGGTTCGCTCGACACCGTCGACATGATCGACGTGGCCGAACCCGCCGGCACGATCGGGGTCAGTGGGCTCGACGGCGTCAGTGACCCCGGCAGGGTCAGCCCGGCCGGAACCCTCGGATCCGTCGAAGACGTCGGCGAAGCCGGCTGCACGGGACACGTCGGACGCGTCGGAGGCGTGAGAGGTCTCAGAGGTGCCGGATGTGCCAGGGCCACCAGAGATGCCCAAGGCACCCGAAGCATCGGGGCCGGCAGAGCCTCCAGGACCAACCGACCCGTCCCCGCGCCCCATTGAGGCCCCGTCGTCCAGGCCCAGGTTCACCGCGTGCGTGCGCAGCCACGACCAATCACTCCGCAGCACGATGAGCGCGCACTCCTGCGCACCCAGCACCCGGAACGGCCCGTCGTGACCGTGCTCCACCAGCGCGGTCAGCACCCGGTGCAGGTCGGCGTCCATCTCCGGGCGGTCCGGCCCCGGCGGCGGCAGGGGGTCGGCGGGCAGGTGGTCCAGTGCCCACACCGCTCCGTCGAACTTGTCCTCGAACAGGTCCGCGCCCAAGACGTATCTTCCTCTCCCCCGTGGTACCGCCCGGCCCTGTGCCTGCGCGGACGACCGGTACCGCCCCTGCAGCGGTCCGCCGGTCCGCCCCCGCTGGTGGTGGCGGCTCTGCCCCACTATCGGTCACGTGCGGTGTTGTCTCAAAGCGGGTGGATCACGCAGCGGGGCGCGGAGCACAGACACAGAGCTGAGCGGGTGGCGAGGCCCACAGCTGAGCGCGTAGAGCGGCGCGCAGCGGGCCACGCCGCGGCGCGGTGGCGGCGCTTCCTGTGCGGGCCGCGGACCAACGGCGTTCCCGTGCTCTCCCCGGAGCGGGACGAGGCGGTCTTCATGTCCACGGCCGAATCCGGCGAGGCGAGCTGGTACTGGGTTCCGACCGATGGTTCCGACGAACCCACGGAGATCGGCCCCGTCTCCGAAGAATCCGAGGGCGGCGTCCCGATCTCCTGGACGTGACCCGAGACCTGACCTGAGGCGTGACCGAACGGGTGTCACCGGAGTGTGTACCGGTGACACCCTCTGCTTTTTCGGCATGGCTGTTCGCTCCGCAGGCAGGTACGCGCGTTGCCGACCCAGCACCCCGTCCGGGCGCCCCAGCCCGGCCGCAGCCGGCGCGCTTTCACGGGGCCACGAGGAGGGGTTGACCTCATTCGGGCGAGCATCTAGGTTCGCGAATAGTACAAACGTTCGTATTACGCACGCAGGGGTGAAAGCGCAGGTCAGCCACGGGTGATGGGGTGCTGGGCTCAGGGCAGGATCGCACCGGGCCGAAAAACACGAGGCCGGAACCCACATCACGCCCCCACACGTCACGCCCTGGCACGACTCGCAGGTTTCGGGGCCGTCGCGGCTGACCGGTCAATCAGCCGGCGCGTCGGGCCGGCGGTCGGCTGACCAGCCGACCGGCAGCCCACCAGACCAGCACAGCAGCGGAGCAGTCGACAGAAAGCCGAGGACCACATGGCACCAAAGACCACACCTCCCTTCCGCGCAGACCATGTCGGCAGCCTGCTCCGCCCCGAGCGGCTGCTCAAGGCCCGCGCCGAGCACGCAGAAGGCAAGATCGACGACGCGCAGCTCCGCAACATCGAGGACGACTCCATCCGCGACGTCGTCCGCATGCAGGAGGAGGTCGGGCTCCAGTCCGCCACCGACGGCGAGCACCGCCGCGGCTCCTGGCACATGGACTTCATCTACCAGCTCGGCGGCGTCACCAAGGTCCAGGACGAACTCAAGGTCACCTTCCACAACGAGAACGAGGACATCGAGTTCACCCCCTCCGGGCTCAAGGTCACCGAACCGATCCGGTCCGAGCACACGATCTTCGAGGACGCCTTCACCTTCCTGCGCGACACCGTCACGCGGAACACCCCGAAGCTGACCATCCCGTCGCCGAGCATGGTCCACTACCGGGGCGGATCGGCCGCGATCTCCCCCGACGTCTACCCCGACCAGGAACAGTTCTGGGCCGACCTCTCCGCCGCCTACGCCGCCCAGGTGCGCGCGCTCGGCGACCTCGGCTGCACGTACCTGCAGCTCGACGACACCAGCCTCGCCTACCTCAACGACCCCTCGCAGCGCAGCATGATCGACCAGCGCGGCGACAACGGCGACCAACTGCACACGCGCTACATCCGCCAGTTCAACGCCGCCCTCGCCGACCGGCCGTCGAGCATGAACGTCACCACGCACATGTGCCGCGGCAACTTCCGCTCGTCCTGGGTGGCCAGCGGCGGTTACGAGCACGTGGCCGAGGAGCTCTTCAACGAGCTCGACGTCGACGGCTTCTTCCTGGAGTTCGACGACGAGCGCTCCGGCGGGTTCGAGCCGCTGCGGTTCGTGCCCGAGGGCAAGTACGTGGTCCTTGGCCTGGTCACCACGAAGAAGGGCGAGCTGGAGAGCAAGGACGAGCTCAAGCGCCGCATCGAGCAGGCGTCGAAGCACGTGCCCCTGGAGCAGCTGTGCCTGTCGCCGCAGTGCGGGTTCTCGTCGACGTTCGAGGGCAACGACCTGAGCTACGAGGAGCAGGTGGCGAAGCTGCGGCTGATCGTGGAGACCGCCGAGGAGGTCTGGGGGTAGAGCGGGGTTCCCGGGGCCGGTGAGCTCCTGCCCGTGCGGTGCCGGCGGATGTGCCGGCGAAGGAACCAGCGGATCTGTCGGCACCGCACCCGTCGCAGGCTCTGGCCGATCGAAGGTGTGGAGCGGGCCGTCCTCCCCGAGACCAGCGTCCGCACGGGCGCGCTAGGATGCCCCGAATGACGCCAGAGCCCAGCGCGGACGCCCATCCGCTCGACCAGCATCGCGACCCGTCCGAGGCAGCCTTCGTTCGAGGCTTGGCCGCCGAAGTGGCGGCCCGCTACGGCGGCGAACTCACGCGGATGCGGCGAGCGAACGGGTACTCGAACGCGACGTGGATCGGCGACGGCATCGCGGTGCGGCTCGCGCACACACCCGTCGACATGGCACGCGAGGCCGCGCTCGTGCACGCCCTGCCGAGAGAGGTCGGGCACCCGGAGATCCTCGGGGAGGGCACCGCCGAGGGACACGGCTGGATCGTGACCGCGGAGGTTCGCGGCCAGAACCTGCACGAGGCATGGCCGACCCTGACAGCCGCGGAGCAGCGACAAGCGGTCCGTCAGCTGTGGTCCCGTGCCCAGGTCGTGCACGACGCGAGCCCTTCTCTCAGTGCGCTCGTCACGTCGCACGGGGGTTTCGTGCCGGCAACGCTCGACGATGCCACCGCGGCCGCCGGACGCGCCTGCGTCGCGCTGGGGCTTTCCAGCGCCCAGCAGTCGCGGCTCCACAGAATCATCGAGGGCTACTTCCAGGCTGCGCCCCTGGTCGAGCGATGTGTCAACCACGGTGACCTCGCCCTGATGAACGCCCTGTGGGACGGCGAGGTCGTCGCCCTGCTGGACTTCGAGTTCGCCGTGCTCGGTCCGGTCGAGATCGACCTGTGCCGACTGGTGTGCGAGGCCCGCGTGTCCGAGGAAGGCCGGCGGGTCGATTCGGAGGCAGGTGCAGCCGCGGTGGAGATCGCCGCCCGCCAGATGGATCCGGTTCATGGTCGCGCGCTCATCCATGGTGCTGCGGCGCTCGACCAGCTCCGCGACCTCGACATCTGGCTCGCCCATGACAGCGCTGAAGAACGGGTCGAGGACTGGCGCCCGTGCCGCCTGCTCACGGACCTGCTCGACGACGAGGGCGGTTATCTCGCGCCCCTGCTCAGGTGAATCGCCACGCTGACGGCCCTGTGGCGCCCGGTCCTGGAGGTGCCCGGTCAGGGGTGGCGACGCCGGCCGTGCGGGGCTGCGCGCAGGAGGGGCCGGGTGGAGAACAAGGCCACCGACCCGAGCAGAATCCGACCCCGGGGCAGGGATCTCGGCCCCGGGGTCGGTTCTGCTCAGGGTGTGATGATCGCGAAGTTCGGGTCGGGTTCGTCGAGCACGCTCAGGAGCTTGCCGAGAACCCCCGGGTCTCCGCTGTGTTCCAGCCCGTCGGCGCTGCCGTTCGCGAGCAGCTGCAACAGCTGTGCCTTGGTGAGTGTGAAGGTCAGATCGGCGTCCCCGGCGCTCTCCCCCTCGGTGGGCCAGTGCACGAAGGCGCCGTTGGACAACTGGGTCCGGTAGCTCTCCCCGAGGTCGGTGAAGGTCCAGTCGATCACCAGTGACGTCCCGGCGGCCTTGGGACCGTCCACCCGGATGGAGACGGTGTCGAAGAGCTGGGTGACGGTGAGCATGGTGGCCATGGCCGATGAAGCGAGGTCCGTGTGCACCACGCCGTCGCGCAGTTCACTGGCCCCGGTCAGGTAGCAGTTGCGCCAGGTGGCGTTCTCCGCACCCTCACCGAGCCGCTGGTAGACCGAGGCGAGCAGCTCCTTGGCGTCGGTGTTCGACGGCTGCGCGAACACGGCGTGCCGGAGCAGTTGGGCGGCGAACCTCAGGTCTCCGTCGTCCGCGTACTCACGGGCCTTGGCCATCACGGCGTCGATCCCGCCGATCGTGTCCACGTACCGCTTGGCGCTCTCGGTCTGCGTGTGCTCCCAGAGCGAGGACGGGTTGCCGTCGTACCAGCCCAGGTAACGCTGGTAGATCGCCTTGACGTTGTGTGAGAGCGAACCGTAGTAGCCGCGGGTGTTCCAGACCGTCTCCAGACCCTCCGGCAGCCGGAGGTCCTCGGCGATCTCCGCGCCGGTGAGCCCCTGGTTGAGCAGACGCAGGGTCTGGTCGTGCATGTAGGCGTACAGATCGCGCTGCTCGGACAAAAGGCGAACGATGTTCTCGCGGCCCCAGGTCGGCCAGTGGTGCGAGGCGAACAGGACGTCGGCGCGGGCGGCGAAGAGCTGGATCGCCTCGTTGAGGTAGCGCGACCAGATCCGGGCGTCGCGGACCACCGCGCCGCGCAAGGTGAGGATGTTGTGCATGTTGTGGGTGGCCTTCTCCGCCATGCACAGCGCCCGGTGTTCGGGCAGCAGGAAGTTCATCTCCGAGGGTGCCTCGGTGCCAGGGGTCATCTGGAAGACGAACCGCACCCCGTCCACCACCTCCTCCTGGCCGGTCCGCGTGATGTCCACCGTCGGCGGCACCAGGCCAGGGGTCCCCGTGGACACGGTCGGGCCCAGCCCCATGCTGACCACCCCCGAGGTCCCGGCGCCCAGGTTCGCGCCCGAGTAGTACATGCCCCTCCGCAGCATGGCCGGGCCGGCGTAGACGTTCTCCACCACGGAGTGCTCCATGAAGCCCTCGGGGGCCAGGATCGGCACGTCGTCCTCGTCCGGATCGATCACGCCGAGCGCGCCGCCGAAGTGGTCGATGTGCGAGTGGGTGTAGAGCAGCCCCGTCACGGGACGCTCGCCGCGGTGCTCGCGGTACAGCGACAGCGCCGCCGCGGCCGTCTCCGCCGAGATGAGCGGGTCGATGACGACGACGCCGCGCTCGCCCTCGATCAGGGTCATGTTGGACAGGTCCAGCCCCCGGACCTGGTAGACCCCCTCGGTGACCTCGTACAGCCCCTGTTTGGCGCACAGCCGGGACTGGCGCCACAGGCTCGGGTGCACGGAGTCGGGGCGCTCGCCCTCCAGAAAGGCGAAGGCGTCGATGTCCCACACCACGCGGCCCGCGTCGTCGCGGACCGTCCCCGGGGTCAGCTTCCCGACGAACCCGCGGTCGGCGTTCTCGAAGTCCGTCTTGTCCCCGTAGTCGAGCTCGGTCATGGTGCTCCGTCCCTCCGAAGGTGCGCACGGGTGCGGTCGGGCTGCCAGGCCCATCCCTCATGCTCCTCGGCGACCGTTCTCCGGGGCTCCGCCGCAACACCAAGCCCGTGCCAACTTCCCAACCGGTTCACCCGAGCAGCGTGGTCACGACTCGGAGTAACGGCTTCGCGCCGTGCGATTCATGCCCAGGGGCCGTGCCAGGGGTCTTCTGTGAGGCCGGCCGGCGCTTCTTCCTCCTCCGGGGCGAGGATCAGTCCGGGGCGACCTCGAAGTCGGCGAAGTCGAAGCCGGGTGAGACGAAGCAGCTGACCAGCGACTCGGAACCTGCGTCCAGGGGACGGGCCCGCTGCCAGGTGTGGGCCGGGACCAGGACCTGGAGGTGTTGGCCGTCCTCGATCCCCGGGCCCAGGACCCGGACGTCGCCGGGTTCCGGTGCCTGACCTGCGGGTGCCGGTACCTGGCCTGTGGGTGCCGGTGCCCGGCCACCGGGTTCCGGTACCGCGCCCGTGCCGCCGAACTCCAGCCGCAGCGGGCCGCCCCGGTTGAAGACCCACACCTCGTCCGAGCGCACCCGGTGCCAGCGCGATTCCTCGCCGGGGGTCAGCAGGAAGTGGATTCCGGTGGCCGTGGCGCGTGTCCCCGGCCGGCTGTCGGGGTTGTCCGGGCGGTCCGAGCGGTCCGGGTGGTTGGGGCCGCCGGGGTAGTCAGGACGGTCCGGGCGGAGCTCCACGCCGGATCGCCACGTCTGCCGGTACCAGCCGCCCTCGGGGTGAGGCAGCAGATCCAGGACCTCGGCCGTGCGGGGTCGCTCCTCGAAGGCGGTGAAGCGGCCCGCGGCGTCGCGGCGGGGGTGGCGCACCCCCACGACCGCCTTGCGCGGGATCGGACCGTAGATGTGCGGGAAGAGCACGTCACCGGAGACCCCGGGCGGCGGGGCGGGGTCGGCTGCCTCCCAAAGCACCTCCGCGTCGACCGCGTCGGTCTCCACCACGAGCACGACCAGCGGCTCGGTCGCCGAAGAGTAGAGCGCATTGGCCACGGCGAGCAGGGTGGGTTCGTCGGCTGAGGCGTGGAGGAACCCCTGGGTGTGCAGGGATTCGGCCTCGACGTCACCGTCGCCGGCGCCGTCGGAACCGTCGGGACCGTCGGAACCGTCGGAGTGCCACCGGGAAAGCTCGGTCAGGTGCAGGACATGAACCATGCGGTGGACGCTACGCGGTCGGGGGTGTCCGTGGCGAGACTCGTGGCGGCTCGGAGGGCTCGGGGGGTCTGGGGCTCGGGGGTCTGGGGCGGCTCGGAGGGCGAGCAGAACTCGGGCGGCCGGCCCGGAGCCGGTCGCCCGAAGCCGGTCAGCCCTGGCCCGCTCGATCCGGGCCGAGGCTCGGTCCCAGGGTCGACCCGGGCCGCAGGCCCTCAGGCCTGCTGGGACGCCCAGGACTCAGGGGCAGCAGGAACCTCAAGCCCTCAGGGCCTCGGCTCCGCAGGCCCGCAGGCCCGCAGGCCCGCAGGCCCTCAAACCGTCGGGCCACAGGCCCACAGGCCCCGGTTCTCAGGAACGGCCGGGCTTGAGCACCACCTTGGTCCAGCCGTCCTCGCGCTTGTCGAAGTGCCGGTAAGCATCCGGCGCGTCCTCCAACGGCAGGTCGTGCGAGACGATGAACGACGGCTTCGCGCGGTCGTGGTGGATGAGGTCCCGCAGCTGCCGGTTGTAGACCTTCACCGGCGCCTGCCCGGTCCCGATCCGCTGCCCCTGGAACCAGAACGTGCCCATCTCGAACGGGATCCGCCCGTTCTGCGCCATCTCGTCCGAGGCCCCGGGGTCCGACGGCAGGAACGCGCCCACGACGCCGATGCCGCCGGTGAACTTCACCGACTCCACCAGCTTGTTCATGGTCATCTCCGGGTGCTCCGTGCCGAGGTGGTCGTGCGCGTGGTAACCGACGCACTCGCACCCGCAGTCCGCGCGGCGCCCCTCGGTGAGGTTGTGGACCTGCTCGACCGGGTCGCCCTTGGAGTCGTCGACGGGGATCGCCCCCATCTCCTCCACCAGACGCAGCCGGTCGGGGTGGCGGTCGACCACCATCACCTGCGACGCCCCCTGCAGGAGCGCGGAGTAGGCGGCCATCAGTCCCACGGGGCCGGCTCCGTAGACGACGCAGGACTCCCCCGGCCTGAGCCCCGCCAACCGGGTCGCGTGCCAGCCGGTCGGGAAGACGTCGGCGACCATTACGTAGTCGTCCTCCTTGTCCTCCGCGTCCTCCGGCAGCCGCAGGCAGTTGTAGTCGGCGAACGGAACGCGCAGGTACTCCGCCTGCCCGCCGGAGTAGGGGCCCATCCCGACGAACCCGTAGGCGGCGCCGGCCATCTCGGGGTCGGGGTTGGCGGTCAGGCAGTACGAGGGCATGCCGCTCTCGCAGTTGCGGCAGAACCCGCAGGCGATGTTGAACGGCAGGCAGACGCGGTCTCCGACCGCGATGCGCTCGACACCGCTGCCGGCCTCGGTGACCACGCCGAGGTTCTCGTGTCCGAGGATCTTGCCCGGTTCGAGTTCGGTGCGTCCCTCGTACATGTGCAGGTCGGAGCCGCAGATGTTGGTGGTGGTGATGCGCACGAGTACGTCGGTCGGGCGTTCGAGGCGGGCGTCCGGGACCTCGTCGACCGAGACGTCGCGGGATCCGTTGTACACAAGGGCCTTCATGGCTGCCTCCAGACCGTCTCCATGACGGGAGCGCGTTGGGCGCGGCCGGGACAGGACCGGGAATGGTCGAGGGCCGCCCCGACGCCCCGAACCGTCATGGCACGGTCGGGAACGTCAGCGACGGCCAGTGTTTTCCGACCGCACTCACGGCCCTGTTCGAGAGGCGCGGGGACAAAACGGGCTCACGCGTCAAGGATTGCTGACCTCGGGAGCGGCGAGGGCGGGGCGGGGCTCTGCTCAGGCGCCGGGGCGGGTGTCCGGTGCGGTTTCGGGGAGGGGGCCGGTGCGGTTTCGGGGAGGGGGTCCGGTGCGGTGCCGGGTCCGCCGTCAGGGTTCCCCGGCTGCCCCGGCCGGACTTCCTGACCCGGGTGGAATTCCTGCCCCGCGTGGGTCGGGTGGATCGGGTGCCCGAGCAGCTCACGCACGTGCTCGTCCCGCACCCTCCCGGCGGCGTCCGCGGCGCACACGAGTTCCGAGACCTCCCCTGCCCCGGCGTCCAGGGCCTCCGCATCGGCCAGATGGCGCAGGTAGTCCGGGGTAGATTCGTGTGCCTCCTCGCACTGCACCCACTCGCGGTGAGCGGCCAGCGCGCGGTCGAACACCCGGCCGTACTCGCGGATGGAGTCGACGCGGCGGCGGACCGCATCCTCCACGGCCTCCAGGTACTCGCGTTGGGGGCGCAGGGCCTCCCGGACCCGGTCAGACTCGGCGCGCTGCCATCGGCGCAGGTGTGCGCGGCGGAGGGTGCGTTGGCGGGCGAGGAGGCCGGCGATGCGCCACTCCTCCTCGTGCAGGACCGTGAGGGTGCGGGCGGGGTCGGTTCCCTCGCCGAGCTCGTGGGCGTGCTCGGCGACTCGGTCGATGGTGTGTTGCACGTCGAGGAGGAGGGGGTGATCGGCCTCGTTCACGTCGTCCGGGGCGACCACGTACTCGTCGAGGTGCAGGTCGAAGTGGTGGGAGGGACGAGGCGGGTGGGGGGAGTGGGCCCGATGGGAGGGGTGGGATGGGTGGGATGGGTGGGATGGGTGGGAGCGGCGGCAGGAAGGCGGAACGGAGATGTAGTCCGAGAAGTCCAGGAAGTGGTCCGAGTGCTGAGCGGACGTGTGCCCGGGTGCCGCGTGCGTGCCGCTACACGCGGGCGTGCAGGTACAGGCGCGCGTGTGGGCGTCGGGGCAGGTGTCGGTGCAGGCGTCCGTGGAGGTAGGGGCGCTGAGGTCGGCCGGAACGCCGGTCCGGGGCTGCGCACGGGATCGCCTGCGGAGTTGTTTCCTGGCCTCGGTTCGAGTCTCTGCGTGGGCTTCGGCGCGGGCATCAGCTCGGGCGTCTGCGCTGCTGCGGGAGGTGAGCCCGTCCGCGGCGACCATGGCGGCGAGGCCGGCGAAGACCAGCCAGGGCAGCCCGGTGGCGGCGGTGGGGTCGAGCACCCAGATGGGGACGGCCGCGAGGGTTCCGGCCCCCAGGAGGGCGCCCGAGACGCGCACGACCGGGTTGGCCTCCCCGCGCACGAGGAGCGCGATGGTGTAAGCGACGGCGGTGATGGTCGCGATCACCATGGACAGGTACCAGCCGCCGAGGGCCGTGGTGAGGGCGAGGGTGAAGCCGACGCTGAAGAGCTGTGCGGCGCCCTCGCGGAGGCGCGACGGGCGGGGATCGGGGCTCAGGGAGCGGTAGTGGGCGGAGAGGACCTCCTCCCGGTGTTCGGGTGTGAGAGAAGGGTCGACGACGGGTCGGGGCCGGTGGACGTCCTCGCACATGGAGCTCATGGGCGGTCCCTCGGAGGCTGGGTCGGGGATGGCGGGGAAGGCCCGAGGCCCGAGGCGTTGGCCGGGTGAAGGTGTACTCGGGGCTCAGGGTCCAGGGTCCGGCTACGGGCGGAAGAGGCTTCGGGGCGGAGGATGTGCGGATGGGATCGGTGTGGCTGGGTGTCGCTCGTGTGGCCTACGCGGGCGTTGTGGGAACTCGCAGGAGGGGACCCGGCAGAAGTGGACGTTCCCACCCCCGGCCAGACGTGAACCTCGCGTCCGAAGGGGGGCGATCGGAGACGGAAGGAAGCCGACATGGGGCCGGGCCCCGGCATCGGCACACGCGGGGCGTTCAGGACCGGTGCACGCGGGGCGTACTGGGCACACGAACCGCCGGAGGCCGGGGCTCTCCGTCTGGGGCGCAGACACGCGACGGAGGTGCGCGCGTCCCTGTGGCGCGCAGACTTTCGTCATGGGCCACACCACCGAGTGCGCTGCCCCAACAGGAAACTCTGTTGACCGGCCCCGTACCCTGTCACGGTTGCCTTGCGGTTGCCGTGCGGCGCCCAACAGCTGTGCTGCGGTTGCTTTCCCACCGTCTCGCAGTTGCTCGGGCCTCGCATGACAGTAACAAGGCCGTCTCGGGACCGGCTCAAGGCCGTTTCGAGGCTCCCTCAAAACCGCCATGAGGCATCTTCTCAGGGTATTGCTTCGAGGTCGGGCTCAGGGAAGCCTTGAGGCTGCCTTGTCCCCCGGCCCCGTCCACCCAGCGTCTGGTTCGAGGATTCGGAGGAGTCCCTCACATGCTGACCCGCCTACACGACGGCCTGAGATTG
Source organism: Nocardiopsis coralli (assembly GCF_014892575.1). Taxonomy (GTDB): domain Bacteria; phylum Actinomycetota; class Actinomycetes; order Streptosporangiales; family Streptosporangiaceae; genus Nocardiopsis; species Nocardiopsis coralli. Next base: position 44,302 of record NZ_JADBGI010000013.1, read on the forward strand.
CGCACGTCGCCAGCGGTGTTCTTCGGTGCGGCCGCGGTGATCATCGCGTTCGTGCTGCTCACCGTGCTCCTGACCGAGCCAGTGGATGCAGTGGTGACCACCGCATCGGAGTGGCTCTACGCCAATCTGGGCTGGTTCTACATCTTCGGCCTCACCGCGTTCCTGGTCTTCCTGATCTATATCGCGGCAGGCCGCTTCGGCCGGGTCAAACTGGGTCCGGACGACGAACCCCCGGAGCATTCCGGTCCGACGTGGTTCGCCATGCTCTTCGCCGCAGGCATCGGAAGCATCCTCATGTTCTGGGGCGTGGCAGAACCCGTCAGCCATTTCGGTGACCCCCCGCGAGGAGAGGCCGAAGGCATCGTCGCGGGAACGACAGAAGCCGCCGCGGACGCGATGAATTTTGCGTTCTACCACTTCACCCTGCACACCTGGGCGATCTTCACACTGCCGGCGCTGTGCTTTGCGTACTTCATCCACAAGCGCAACCTGCCCCCGCGCGTCAGCTCGATCTTCCAGCCGCTTCTCGGTGAGCGGATCCACGGGCCGATCGGCCGGACCATCGACGTCATCGCGATCGTCGGTACCGTCTTCGGCGTCGCGGTCTCCCTCGGGCTGGGCGCCCTGCAGATCAACGCCGGGATCAACCGCGTGCTCGGGGTCCCCGAGAGCGCCGTGTGGCAGCTGGTCATCATCAGCGTCGTCGGCGGAGTCGCGATGATCTCGGTCGCCCTGGGCCTGGACAAGGGCATCAAGCGCCTGTCCAACCTCAACATCATCATAGCCGTGGGCCTGCTGGTGTTCATCCTGCTGGCCGGCTCCACACTCTTCGTGCTGAAGGGCACCGTCGAATCGCTCGGCAGTTACCTGGTGAACCTGCCGGAACTGGCCCTGTGGAACGACACCTACGCCGACACCGGATGGCAGAACGGCTGGACGGTCTTCTACTGGGCCTGGACGATCAGTTGGTCGCCGTTCGTCGGCATCTTCATCTCACGCATCTCCAAGGGCCGAACGATCCGCCAGTTCGTCGCCGGTGTGCTCCTCGTCCCGGCAAGCTTCTCGGTGCTGTGGTTCGGCATCTTCGGGATGTCGGCCATGGACATCGAGCTCAACGGCGACGGCGGACTCGTCGAGAACGTCGTGGAACAAGGTGACGTGCCCGGGGCACTGTTCTCGTTCCTGGACAACTACCCCGCCTCGACCTTCGTCTCCGTGATCGCCATCATCCTGGTGGTCATCTTCTTCATCACCTCGGTGGACTCCGCCGCGCTGGTGACGGACACGATGGCCAACGGTCACGAGGACTTCAACCCGCTGGGCCAGCGCATCTTCTGGGCCATCGCCATCGCAGTGGTCTCCGCCACGCTGCTGGTGTTCTCCGGGACCGGCGGCCTGGAGGCACTCGACAAGATCGTCGTCCTGATCGGCCTGCCGTTCTTCGTGATGGGCTACTTCCAGATGTACGCCCTGCACCGCGCGCTGCGGGAGGACTCCGGTGAGCTGCCGCCGATGCGCACACGCGAGTGGAAGAAGGTCCTGCCTCCCGAGGAGCTCGAGCGCCGCCAGGACGAGGACGAGCACGACACCTCCGAGGTCGTCGTGGAACCCGAGGCCGTCGACGACCCGCCCGTGATGCGCGACCCCTACATCGACACCGACCAGGACCGGGTCACCGGGGCGCGGGGGACACTGTCGGCGCGGACCGGCTCGGCCCGGCGCCCGCTGCACCGCAACCCCCCGAAGCGGCCGCCGCACTCCGGCGGGCATTAGGGGCGTAGGGATCAGGGGCGTTCCCGAGGGATCTCCGAGGAGATGGCCCGGGAGCTCTCCGGTCCAGAGGTCCGCCCCTGAGGCCCTTGGCCTCGGGCCTTGGGGCTTGGGACTTGGGGCTTCGTGGAGCCTGGACCCTCGTGGGGCCCGCGCGATCGAGCGCGGGCCCCACGCATTTTGAGCAGGTCCCAGACAGCTGGAGCCACATTCCAGCGGTTGAGCACGAGTCTGCTCACTACACCGGTATTCTCACGGTGGGTGGAGAGGAGACAGTGTGCCGTCGTTGCAGTTGGATATCCACTCCGAGCTTCTACCTCCTGAGAAGCAAGCGCTGGCTCGGGCCATGAGCGAGGAGTACTCGCGGATCATGGGGTCCGATCCCAAGCTGATGACCATCGTGATCCGGAATCTGCCGAACGGATCGATCTGGCATTGCACCGACGACGAGCCTGTGCCCGGCACGCTGCTCATGTGTGATGTGAGGGTCGGCCGGGACCGCGCAACGCGCCACCGCCTGGCCGACCGCCTCATCGATCTCATCACCGCACGCACCGGGGTCGGTCGGGAGGACATCAAGGTGGAGTTCACCCAGCACACCGGTGATGAGATGTTCCACCCGTTCCTCGGCGGCTTCAACCGCGATTGGGACGAGTCCGAAGCATCCGCCGACCCCTGACGTCACGCCCGGTGCGGCACGCGCAGCCCAGCGCGTGCGGTGGTCGTCGGTCCCGCCACGGGTGCGCCGCGTGGGCCCGTGTCCTACGTTCTGTCCATGCCCGAAGCCTTGGACGGACCGGAACCGCTGTACCGGCAGATCGCCGACCGCATTGCAGACCGCATCAAGGACGGGCTCGGCTGGATCGACGACAACGCCAGGGTTCCCTACTGTTTCACGACCATCGAGCCCCTGCGCAGAGCGAGTGAGAACTTCCGGTTCAGTGCCCTGCGAACATCCGGGTCCCGGTCGATCCTGCGCAGCGATGCGTACCGTACGGGGTCGATGTCCACCGTCACCAACCCGGTAACCCCTTGGCTGGGGGCGTGCGGGGAGGTGTCCTCGTCCGGGGCGTCGGTCGTGGCGACAGCCGAGCCGAGGTCGGAGCCGGCGTTCGAGTCGTCGTAGGAGCTTTGGTCCGCGCCTCGGGCCGGGCCTTCGGGCGGACTTCCGGCCGGTGAGAAGAGCGCCAAGCAGCGGTATGCGCGCACGAACCCGTTGCGCTCCTCCCGCAACAGCGACTTGAGAAGGAGCGGGGCTTCCGCGACCTGGCTACGGAGCGCCTCCACCGAGGTCCACCTCGTCCCCCATTCCCGGCTTTCCGCCTCCAGTTGGATCTCCACGAGCTCGTCGAAGCTGATCTCGCTCAGGAGGAAGTCCCGGTCGGTGGGGCGGATGGCCGACATGGGTGAGCGCTCCTCGTTGTGGACACCGGTGTCGATATCGAGTTCGGTGGGCCCGCGTTCCCGGGAAGCATCCCTCAGTCGGGCGTGCTCGGTCCAGACCTGTCGGTCCACGTTCCACATTCGCCGTTCGCCGGGCTCAGCCCGCCGATCGAGGCCGAGCGCGTGCAGGGAGCGATGACGAGGAGTGCTGGTCCAGGCACGGCAGTCGATGTCTCCGCCCCGATCGTGGGCCTACCCTGCACATGCGTTGCCCCGCCTCGGAAGGTTTCCGGGGCGGGGCCACTGTCCGGCGGGCACGGCCGCTCACGGCATGGGCCGGTCCATGACACGACTCGGGCGGGTCCACGCGGAGGGGCGCGCCCACGGCTCTGGCAGTGGCGCGCCCTCACACAGGGCGGAGTCCAGGCACTCCCACTCCTCGCGCGCGACGCGCAGGGCCGCGGCACAGGCCGCCACTCCTCCGGTCTCTCGCAGAGCCTCGGAGAGCGCGTCGTAGGTGCACGTCACCGAGTCGAGGGTGTGGTTCCCCCCGCCCGCATCCGGGCCGGCATCCGCATACGCCTCCGGATCCTCCGGATCCGCCTCCACGATCCAGTACTCGGGCACCGGAGCTCCAGAGCGCAGCAGGGCATCGAGGATCCCGAAAGCTGTGTCGGTGTAACGGAGCCGCCTGACGGCGTAGGGGGTCAGGCCCGGGCGGGCGAGCATCCGCCCGATCCTGCGGGCGAGGCCGCCGGTGTCGGGAGGACCGACGTGGGGACTTCGGGGTGCGTGTGGCGTGTGCGGGACGTGTGGAACCTGCGGTTCGCGCTCGGTCATACGGCACACCCCCGGGAGACGACGTCACGGGCAGGGCCAACACCTGCGGTGCAGTCGACGGACATGCGATCGAGGTCGGCACCGATCTCCGCCCAGGCTCCGACCTTTCGGCCGACACGAACCGTGCTCTTGCTCTCGGCCCCCGCCCCGCCCTCGGTGCCTGCGGTCCTGACAGTTAGCTGAGCTCGCCGAGCCCGCTCAGCGCGGGCATCCCGACCAAGCTCGTGAGCGCGGAGGTAGGAGCGCACGAGGTCGTTCGGGTCGTAGTCGTAGTCGCAGCCCCGGTTTCCGGCGGCTTCCACTAACACCGGGCGGGCGCCGACACCCACTGCGCCCAGCTCAGGCGCTCGGCTCGACCGCCGCGCTCCCCCGGGTTCCGGACCGAGAACGCGAGGGATATCCCGGGCATAGCGGCGCACGCGGCCCGAGCGGCAGCGCCGCGGTTCCGTTCGAAGCATCGACCGCAGAGCTGGACGCGAGGTGGTTCGCAGGGCAGTCCGCAAGGCGCTCCGGAGTTCCGCTCCGAGTTCGCGAAGGTATCCGAGAGGTGAAGTGTGCACACCGCGCGTGGGCCTCAAAAGGCGCACGGGCACGCTGCACACACCGAGTAGGGTTTGCACGTCGATCTGCTCCTGTCAGGTCGGCCATGGCCCCGGGGCGTGTGTCCGCACGCCGCCGGGGTTCTTTTCGCCCGCCCGGTTCTTCCAGGAGGGCTTCGCACCCTCCATTGAAAACTGTGATTCACCGTTTTTCAAGCGCTTTTAGTGAAGACGCAAATGTGACTACATGTCTGTGAAGTAGACATTGGCCCCAAGACGCCCTCGGTCATACGATCGGCGCATGCCCGATCCCACTGGTGACTTCAGCCCGACGATCCGCCGCCGCAGGCTCTCCGAAGAGCTCAAGCAGCTCCGGGCGGCCGCCGGGCTCACCTTGGAGCAGGCAGCGCAGAAGCTGGAGTGGAGCAGGGCCAAGATTGCCAACATCGAGACCGGGAAACGGCTCCGCCCCTACGTCACCGACATCGGCCTCCTCCTCGACGTCTACGGGGTGACCGACAGGGAGCAGCGCGAAGCGCTGTTCGAGCTGACGCGCCAGTCGCGCATCAAGGGATGGTGGACCAGGTATTCGGACTTCGCCGGTGCCTACTTCGGGCTCGAGGCCGAAGCCTCATCCATCGCGACATACCAAGTCGGAGCTGTCCCAGGGCTGCTCCAGACACCTGAGTACACAGCCGCACTCGCACGTGCCGCGCTCACACCCGAGGACGACGTCGAACGCGTCGTCGCCGCTCGGGAACGACGCCAAGGCACCTTCGAACGCCAGGCCCCGCCGACGTTGACGGCGATCATCGACGAAGCCGCTCTCGCACGGCCGGCAACGGCCGCATCCCCCGAGGTGATGCAGGCGCAGATCCGCAGCCTGCTCAAGGCGACCGAGAACCCGCACATCACCGTGCAGGTGCTGCCGTTCTCGACCGGGCTCCACGCGGGAACGGGCGGCCCCTTTGTCCTCCTCGACTTCCCCAACCCCACGGACCGGCCCGTCGTGTTCCTGGAGACCAGACACGAAGGGCTCTACCTCGAAGCCGAGCACCAGGTCACCGATTACCGCAACGTCCTGGAACATCTTCAGGACACGGCTCTCTCGCCGGCGGAGTCGCAGCAACACCTGACCCGACTCATCGACTAGGACGGACCACAGTGCACCTCCCCCACAGGCCCTCCACGCCCTGTACACCGCATGCGGAGCATGCTGCGTCTACACCGCACATGCAGCTCAACTTCCACAAGAGCAGCCACAGCACCACGGCGCAGGAGTGCGTCGAGGTCGCCGAATTCTCCTCCGGCGCTGCTGTCCGTGACACACAGCACCGGGAAGACGGGTATCTCGTCTTCTCCGCCACTGAGTGGCGGGCCGCGCTGGGCGCTCTCGGCGCACCGGCGCGTTGAAGGCACAGGCGTTCAGGGAAGCATGTGCCGGGGCAATCAACCCCGTCGACCACGGTTGTCCACAGGCCTGCGCATTCTCGTGGCGAAGGCACCGTCGAGTCCCTAAGGTCGTGCTACACCCTTCTCTCGGGAGGCACACGTGCGCTGGAAGGAGCTCCTCCCGCGATGGGTCCAGATCACCGACGAGCTCGAACGGCAGATCCAGTCCGGTCGCTACTCCCCCGGCGAGCGGGTGCCCTCGGTCCTCACGGTCATGGAGCAGTACGGCGTGGCCTCGGCGACCGCGCACAAAGCCCTTGTAGGCCTCCGCGACCGTGGGCTCACCGAGACGCATCCCGGCCTCGGCTCCTACGTGAAACGCGAGCGCGAGGAGCGCACAGAGCGCGAGGAAGATGGGCAATGAAGTCCGAGGGCGAATACGAGTCCGAGCTCGAACCCGGCTTCCGGTTCGCCGATGACGAGCCTCGGTGGACCCAGGTCGCCCGCATCATCCGTGACCAGATCCAGCGGGGCGAATTGCCGCCCGGTACCCGGGTCCCCTCCATGATCCAGATGCAGCAGGAGTACGGGATCAGCACCTCCACCGGACAGAAGGTGCACCGAGCGCTGCGCTCGGAAGGCCTGATCCGCACGCAGAGCGGCATGGGGTCGTACGTGAAGCGTCCCGACACCACCGGCTGACCGGATCAACGCGACTGAGCTGCGGGCCAGGAGACTCGGCCGACCACGCGCTCTCGGCCGTCGTTGTCCACAGGTGCCGCGCACGTATGCCCGGGTATCTGAACAGGTAAGAGCGATGCCTGGCGCCGGGGTGCCGGGTTCCGGGGGCCGAGCGCCGAACACCCAGCACCCAACGCCCAGCGCCCAGCGCCAGCCCAGGAAAAGAGGCGAAGAGACGAAGAGGCGAGGCCCCATGACAGTGACAAGCGCTTACGCCGTCATTCCAACGGCGGACCTGGCAGCCGCACGCACGTGGTGGACGCGCCTGCTGGGGCGCGAACCCGATCGGGTTCCGATGCCCACCGACCTCGAGTGGTTCTTCGCGTCGGACGGCGGATCACAGTCCTCCCCCGGGCCTACCGGGCCATCCGGTGGAGGACTCCAGGTCGTCGACGATCCCGAGCATGCAGGCGCGGGAAGCGTCACCCTCGGTGTGGACGATGTGGACGCCGAGCTCGCCGGCATCGAGGGCCGCGGCCTCGACGTTCCGCAAGCAGAGACCGTGCCCTCGGGACAGTTCCGGCTGGCGATCCTGCAGGACCCCGACGGCAACACCGTCGTGCTCGGGCAGGACCTCACCACTTGAGGGCACGCGAGTACGGGCCCGAGCCCGCCTGGGCCCGTAGCCGCCTGGGCCCGAGGTCGAGGTCGAGGGGGTTCGGGGCCGCGCCGGTTCGGGCCGCGCGGGTTCGAGGCCACGCGAGTTCGCGAGCCTCTGAACTCTGACGGGCCCGGCCGAAGGGCCGAAGGGCCGACTGCCCGACGGGCCGCATTGCCGGCTGGTCGGCTCAGGGCCTGGCCGGCCGACGCGTCCGGCAGGTGGCTGGTCGCAGGTGGCTGGCGGCCGGCCGAGACGTGGGCCTCGACAAGAAGAGGGGCCGCGCGGGCCCGGGCGCCTCCAGTTCCCCCGGGACCACGCGACCCCCTATGCGCGTTGACACGTAGACGTATTAGCGCATTGGCGCCTCTATGCTTTTACAGCTCAGCGCGTTCCACATTTGCGCGTTTGCGCGTTTGCGCACACATACGCTTGAACTCACATTTCCATGCGCCTCCGAGCGCATTCACGCAGCTGTGCACATTCACCACTCTCGCACATCAGTCTCCGCGCTTGAGAGGGAAAACCTCCAACCGGAGATTCAGCAATCAGAGGCGCGCCAAGTCGACCTCAGAATCTTCAGATTCCTCAGATCCCTCAGAGACCGAGGTAACCCAGCAGGGCGCTGATGCCGAGCTGCTCCAGGGTGACGGCGAGCAGGTTGTCGACCGCACCGGCGATGGGGGCCAGCTCAGCGGCGGAAGCCGGGGCCGAGAACGCGAACAGCATGACCGGCACGGCCGCCGCCACGGCGCCGACGCGGGCGGTGGCCGCCCAGGCGCGCGAGCGGTTCTGCGACTGGGCCTCCGGCTGCGCCTGCGGCTGCTGAGTGTCCTGCGGGGTCTGCATTTGTAGGTCCTTCCAATCCAATGAAAAATCCGCACAGAAAAGCACGGAACGCTCCGCCTTCATCACGGAACGTACGACGAATCCTGCCCCTCCCGACAAAGCAGCAGCAAGGGTGTTCACCATCAGTTGACACGGGACCAGGGAAAAGCAACCGCCCGGAAATCGAGGGAAACGTCGATGTAACCGTGGGACGAGTTGAGGGACCAATGGACCCTTGACGGCGCCCGCGTTGTGGGATCGGACAGACGGCCGTCTCGGACAGACGGCCGTCAAGGGCGCAGGGCCGGCGGAAAATCCGACGCATTCTGTCGAGCTGTCGTGCTGTCGATCCGTCGAGGCCCCGGAACGGGGCGCCGGGGAATCACGTGCAATTCCGGCCAGGCGGAAGGTGCAAGACGGAAGGCGCAAGGCGGAATGCGGAAGGCGCACGGCAGAGGGCGGCGGACCGGAAACGCCAGGAACCGACAAGAGCCGTCCGGGCGTCACCCGAGAGGCAACATCCGAACGGCTCCTACAGAGCTCCGTCTCCAACAGAACCCCGCGCCCTGCAGCGGCTCATTGAGGGGTGACGACCCGATCCGCGGTGCTGCGCAGGACGCAGAACTCGTTGCCCTGGGGGTCGGCGAGGACCGCCCACCCGGTTCCGTCGGGCTCGCGGTGGTCGGAGACCCAGGTGGCGCCGATCTCCAGAAGCCACTCCACTTCGGGGTCGCGTGAGGTCTTCGGGCGCAGGCACAGGTGCAACCGGTTCTTGATCTCCTTGGGCTCGGAGACCGTGTGGAAGAACAGGGCGGTCCCGTCCGGCATGTGGACCGCCGCGAACTCCCCGCCCGGCTCGGATTCGGGGTCCAGCGGGCCGTCGGTCACCCGGCTCCAGAACTGGGCCAGCTCGTAGGCGTCCGCGCAATCGATCGCGATGTTCTGCACTGTCGAAACCATGCGCGCCATGATCCACGGGATCCGCGCGGGAATCCATGGGATTACGGCGGATTCAACCGCCGTCTGAGGAATCGGTTCAGGGGCCGTCTCCGGGTCCGGTTCGTTCCCCGCCGATGTGCCGCAGCCACGGCCCGCTCGCGGTGAGCCAGTGCGGCACCAGGGTCACGGGGAACGGTGCCTCGGTGCGGAAGACGGCGTCACCACTGACCATGGCCGCATCCCGGTACCCGCCCTGCTCGAGCCGTAGTTCGAGCAGGCCGATGCGTTCGGCGAGCGGGTTGATGATCCAGTACGAGGGGATCCCGAACCCGGCGTACTCCGCACGCTTGGTGCTGCTGTCCCGAAAAATGCTCTCCGGCGAGATGATCTCGACGGCCAGGAGCGGGGGAACGTCGGTGTACCCGCGCGCGGGCGGGGCGCCGTCGAAGACGACCACATCCGGGATGCGATGGCTGGTGCGGGCGCTGTCGAGGTTGATCCCGGGGTTCTCCCCGATCTCGTACTCGCCACCGCAAGCGTTGTTCAGGTGTGTGGAGAGGCGGTTGGCCACCCGCATGTGGACCGAGCCCGGTGCGGCGGACACGTCAAGCCGCCCGTCGACGAGCTCGTACCGGCGTCCGTCGTCCGGCGTGTGCTCGAGGTCGTCCACGGTCAACGGGGGTTCGGGGGCGGACGGGCCTGAGTCATCAGAAGATCGTGGGTGACCATGTCGAGCAGGGTTACCTGGGTTGCTGGGCTTGCCGGTCGTCATGTCAGACATCCTGCTGCGCCGATGTGGTCGTGTGCAGGCGTTTCGGCATCCTGGAGGCTGCCCCGGGGCGCGGGCCGGGCCCGCCCCAGCCCGACGAGGTTCGGAGGAAAGGTGCCCGGACATCCGGGCCTCGGCCACCGTGCACAAAGGCTGGGCTCCGGTCGGGGCCCACCGGAGCACTCGGGAACCGCCGGAGCGTTCAGAGACGGCTGGGTCGGGTCAGGAACGGGAACGCGCCCGGGCCCACAGCGCGGAAAGCTCCACCTGCCGGTACCCCACACTCCTGTACACCTGCGTGGGCAGCGGATAGATCTCCACGTACTCGCCGTTGATGAAGACCTCGTGCCCACCGAGATCCCGCACGCGCGCGCACGCCTCCAACGCGAGCGTCCCGCCCAACCCGCGCCGGCGGTGCTCGGGCAGCACGCCCAACGGCTCCACCTCGGCCACACCGAGCGCCGGCGACCACCAGATGGTGCAGTGCGCGGCCAGGGACCCGTCCGGGGCCTCGACCAGGAGGTCCAGCGCGGGGTCGTACATCGGGTTCCGGCGCATGTCCTCGTAGAACTCCATGCAGAACCGGCTCTGGGCGTCCGGCGACACCCGCGCGGCGCGTTCCGGCGGGTAGGGGATCGAAGGCGGATGCCAGGCGGCCCGGTGCACCTGGACCCGCGCCTCGGCCTCGTCGTCGCGTACGGAACGCACTCGATAGCCCTCGGGCCAGGCGGGGGCTTCGGCGTGCTCGGCGGAACGGAACAGCCCGTGCCACGGGAACCCGGTCGGGTCCGGTGCGAAACCGGCCTGGCGGGCGAGGGAGGCGAGCACGTCATCACCGTGCCCGACACGGAGGCGCGTGGGTTCGGTCCGGGCCGAGTCGCTCTGCCCCTCTGGTGCGGTCGGATCCGGCATCGCGGGTTCCGTCGGCTCGATGATCTCCAGGGCCCAGGCGAGCAGCGCCTCCCCCGCCTCGGGGTCATGGCTCGCCCCGTAGATCTCGATCTCGGAGTCCTCGATCTCCGCCCAGGCCACGAGCGTTCCTTCTCGTTCGGCGAGGCGGGTGTGGTTACGGCGCTGCCGGGTGGCGGCCTCCCACCCGATGCCTCCGGGGTGCCGGGCCAGGGGCCACAGGCGCTCGGCCAGGTCTTGGAGGCGGACGGTGTCTTCGGGGTGGTTCCACGGGCGGAGCTCGATCACGGCGGGGCCTCGACTCTCAGGGGGGGGTGGCGGGTGTCCCGAACCATCAACCATCAGGGGGCGTTCGAACCGTTCGAACCGTTCGGGCCGTTCGGGCCGTTCGGGCCGTTCGGGCTGTTCGGACCACTCGAACGCTCTGACTGTTCGAACGATACGAGCGGGGGTGGCCCCGGCGCACGGGGTTTTCCGGCGGGAGGACGTCGCGCGTGCACGGGCCTTCCAGCACGCACCGGGTTCCCGGGTTCTGTCACCCCCGCCTGCCAGACTCGGCCGCACCGGAGGAAAGCCGGAGAACCTCCGGAACCCGGCCAGGCACCCCCGACCCCGAAGGAAGCAGACCACCGTGCGCACCCAGCGTTCCCCACTCCCCCTGCGCCCCCGCATCGAACGCCACGAAGTCGCCCCCGACGCCCTCGCCAAGGCCACCGAGGGCTTCCACGACCGCATCGCCGGCGACGTCCACATGCAACAGCACAGTGGCCGCAACGGGTTCGGTTGGGAGGAGATCGCGGACGACCTCCACGCCTACGCCGGCGCGCGCTCGGTCACCGCACCGCACGCCGAGGCCGACATCAAGGCCGCCCTGCACTCCGCCGCCGAGGCTCGCCTGGGCGCGCTCCTGCTCGAATGCGCCCCGAGCGACGTCGATCTGTCGGTCTTCGTCTCCTACACCGGAACCGGCTTCTCCTACGGCCCGCTCACCGAGGAGGACGACTTCGGCCAAGCCCCGCACGGCGAACGCCCGGCCCCGGCCTCCGACTGGCGCGAGACGATGTACCTGGCGATCGTCACCGGGCAGCTGGATTCCTACGAGGGCCCACTGATCAGCCTCGCATCGCACTTCGAGAACGACCGGGTGCTGGAACGCGCCCTGACCCACTACGTGTATCCGCAGCTGGGAGCCGAGCGGGACGAGCTCGAGGGTCACGTGGCCGACGCACTGGAACCGTTCTTCGCGTCCCTGGGCGAGGACGTCCAGGAGCACCCGGACCTCGACTCGGTCGACCCCGACCTGCTGTTCCTGCACCCCCTGCTCGCGCGCAACGAGGAGGCGTTCTGGTTCGCGGTGCAGGCCCACCTGGAGTGGCACAGCAGCGAACGCAGCCAGGAGAGCCGTTGGCACCCGCTGCGCACGCTCCTGCCCACGACCGCGCTCGCCTTCGCGGCGCTCGCGGTGCGGGTCGAGGGGTGGCAGATGCCGTTCGACTCCGACTACCTGCCCGGGTTCCTGGTCGAGGACCCCGCGGCGCCCGAGGGGCAGCGGGTGGGTGCGTACGGCGAAAGCAAGAGCCCCGAGGCGGTGCGGGCCCTGGAGGAAGGGCCGTTGGTGGTCGAGCGCCCCGAGACGGAGTTCGAGAACACGGTCCGGCCGGGGCTGTCGGTCGAAGAGCAGTACGGCCTCGATGACAAGACCCTGGCGGAGCTCCCGGACGAGCCGGATCTGCCTCCCGCGCTCCTGTCGTCCTATGCCGGCGACGAGCTCATGGCCTTCCGGTTCCACTCCCTCGTCGACCCGCAGGCCCGGCACCCGCGCCAACTGGCCGCGCTCACCCACGCTTCCCAGTACACGGCCGCGAAGTTCGCCCGCGCCACCACGACGGACGCATCGGTCGAGGTGGCCATCGGCGAGAACACGGTCCCGATGACGGCCACCGTCCGGGACACCCACGTCAGCGAGACCGACTTGCTCATCGCGGTGGAGTACGCGCTCCTGTCCGGGTCGAGGGAGCGGTTGGAGTTCCTGCTGGATCTGCCGGCGGGCCTGTTCCGCCGTCCGGACGAGCGGGGCAAGGACCTCGCCCACTGCTATCGGCGTGCGGTCCTGGGCCACCTGCGGGTAGAGCGTGCGCGGGGGTGGACGGGGTCGGCGGCCGGGGCGGCCGACGTATCCGCAGTGGCCGGAGCGGATGTCGATCCTGCGGTCAGGCACGACCTCGGCCTCGCACTGGCCGAGCTGGACAACCCCGACGCCCCGCCCCGCATGCCGACCTCGCCCGTGCTGTTCTCCCAGCTCGTGGCCGGGGACGAGGACGGGTTCAACCTGGCGCTGGCCGACCGGTTGGCCAAACACCGGGAGACGTACTCGGCGGGGCACTGGGCCCAGAACTCGGACGGGCTGATCAACCGGCACGTGCTGGCGCTGGCATGCCTGGCGCGGGCGAAGGGGTGGGCGATCCGGGTCGAGAGCGACTACCTGCCGGACGGGGTTCTGGAGAGGGCAGCGACGATGTTCCGGTGAGGGGGTGTGGCCCGGTTCCGGAACAGGGCCGCCGGGACCCCGGGATGCAGGAACCCCCGCAGGCCCGGCATTCCTGTCACCGCCCCGTGCCAGACTCGACCCCGAACCCGGTACCGGAACCCCCACAGGAAGTAGCACCAGTGAGCCTGCGCATCGAACGGCACGAGGTCGGCGAAGAAGCTCTCACCGAGGCCACGGAGAACTTCAACACCCGGATCGCACGACAGGTCGACATGCAGGAGCAGTTCGACCGGAGCGATTCCGATTGGGGCGAAGCCGCCTTGATGCTCTCCGCCTACGCCGGCGCCCGCTCGGTTCAGGCACCGAACGCTCGGACCGACATCAAGGTCGCCCTGCACTCGGCTGCCGAAGCAGAGTTCGGAGCGCTCCTCCTCTCCGGGCTCCCCTCCTCCGCGGGGGTCGACATCGCCCTCACCTACACCGGCACCGGGATCTGCTACGAGTCCGCGGAGGGAGAGAGCGGACCGGAGGAAACCGACACGGTCACGCCCCTCGACTGGACCTCGACGTTCTACTCGTCGATCATCTCGGACCAGACCGAGGATCACCGGTCGCACCTGGTCAGGTTCGTGCGAGACCTCGACGGGAAGCACGCCCTTCCGCACGCACTGGCCTCGTACCTCTATCCGGAGATGGGCCTGGGACGGAAAGAGTTGGAGACCTACGTGCGCAATGCCGTCGAACGCGCACAAGCCCGTTCGGACCACGAGTCGTCCCGCCTCACGCCCGTTCAGCGCCGGGCCGAGGGCGACCTGGTACTGCTGAACGCGCTCCTCTCCGGGGACCAGGAAGCCTTCTGGGCTCGGATGCGGGCGAGGCTGGAGCGGTACCCGGAGGACGATTTCGGCGCGTTCGTCCCTGTCCAAGTGCTGCTCCCGACGACCGAACTCGCGTTCGCGGCCCTGGCAGTGCGGATCGAGGGTTGGCAGATGCCGTTCGAGACCGATTACCTTCCGCGGTACCTGGTCGAGGCCCCCGGTGCGCCCCGCGCCCGGCGTGTGGGTGCCTTCGGAGGCGAGAAGGACCCCGACTCAGTGGACGCGCTCGCCGCAGGCCCGATCGTGGTCGAGCGTCCGGAGCCGAACCCCGACCTCATGCCCCGGGCCGGCGTGTCGGTCGAGGAGCAGTACCGCCGCCAGGACAAGGCCATGGCGGACCTCATTGACCATCCGCACCTGGCGTTCGGACTCCTGCCGCGGAATGCCGCAGGCGAGCTCACATGCTTCCGCTTCCACTCCTTCGTGGACCCGCAGGCCCGCGACCCGCGCCAACTCGCCGCGCTCACCCACGCCTCCCAGTACTCGGCCGCGAAGTTCGCGTGCGTGTCGTCGGCGAGCGAGACGGAGGAGGTGACCATCGGCGAGAACACGGTCGCGCTGCAGACCTTCGGCACCGGCTCGGACACCTCGGAGAGCGCGCTCCTCCAGGCCGTGGAGGAAGCGCTGTTGTCGGGCTCGCGCGCCCGGTTGGAAGCGCTGCTCGATCTCCCCGAAGGGCTGTTTCGGCGCGGGAACGAGAACGGGCCGGCCTACCCCGACCTGTACCGGCGAGCATTCCTCGCGTACTTGAGGGAGCAGCGTGCGCGCGGGTGGTTGGCTACCAGCCACGAGTGCGACGAGGTGGTCAGGGCCGAATTGGACGCAGCCCTGGGCTCGGTGCCCGTCCGGCTCGCACCGGACGAAGTACCGTTCTCCGGGGTCTTGTTCTCCCAGATCGTGGCCGGGGACGAGGAGGGGTTCAACCTGGCGCTGGCGGACCGGCTGGAGGAGCACCGGGAGGCGTACTCGTTCGGGCGGCGCTTGCGGGAGCCCAAGGGGCTGGTCGCCACACACGTGCTGGCGTTGGCGTGCCTGGCGCGGGCGAAGGGGTGGGCGATCCGGGTCGAGAGCGACTACCTGCCCGACGGCGTACTGGAGAGGGCTGCCGGGATGTTCCATTGAGATGCGAGGCACTTGCTACGGGAGCCAATATCAGCGCCGAAGTCGGCTCTGGTAGCAAGCGTCCCCGGCAGCCGCGGCTCCGGCGTCAGTCGACGTGGGCGGGGCCCGGGTCCTTCCAGTGCCCGTGCAGCAACCGGATCTGCTCGGGCAGCACCCGGGCCACGGACAGCTCCGGCAGGTCGTGCACGTCGAACCATCCGACCTCGCTGGTCTCGTCGCTCGTGAAGCCGGCGTCGAAGTCCGTCTCGACGCTTTGCGCGGGCTCGCACACGAACATCAGCTTGTACACGTGCCGGTCGTAGACGGGCGTGTGCGGCCACTCGTGCCGGTCCAGCACCCCGGCGAGGTGCACGGCGCGCACCTGCATCCCGGCCTCCTCGAGCACCTCCCGCTCGATCGCCTCCCGGGGCCTCTCGAGCACGTCGCACCATCCTCCGGGCAGGGTCCACCGGTCGCCGTCGGCCCTCTCCCTGACCAGGAGCACACGGCCCTGGGGATCGAAGACCCCGCCGCGCACGTCGAGCTTGGGCGTGGCATACCCCAGGGAGGCGGCGACCTCGGGTTCGTAGGCGGGCAGGTCCTCGCGGGCGACGGTCTGCATGAGGTCGCGTGCGAGGGCGCCGATGCGGTGGAAGCGCTCGATGTCGAACCGGTCGGTGCAGTACGCCAGCGCCGACTGCGACAGGGCGGTGAGCTCGATGGAGATGCGGCGCAGGTGCTCGGTGTCGGACGGGGCGTCAGGGGTGTCCTGGGCGTCAGAGCCGTCGGGGGCGTCCGGGGTGTCCTGGGGCGCAGACGTGGCGGAGCCGCCGGAGGCGTCGAGGGCATCAGGGTCCGATGGGTTGCTCATGCCCCCAGCGTCGCAGGAACGTCCGCAAGCCCGGCGGGACAGCGGTACCGGGAGCCCGGCCGGGCCGGCGTTCCTGTCACCACCCCGTGCCAGAATCAGGCCCGAAAGTCAGCACCCCCACCCCCGAAACCCCCACAGGAAGGACGCCGTGAGCCTGCGCATCGAACGGCACGAGGTCAGCGACGAGGCCCTCGCCGAGGCCACGGAGGACTTTCCCGACCGCATCGCCGGCGACGTCCACATGCAACAGAACAGTGGCCGCGACGGGTTCGGGTGGGAGTTGATCGCGCGAGACCTGCAGGACTACGCAGCCGCCCGCTCCGTCTCGGCGCCGCTTGCCGAGACGGACATCAAGGCCGCGATGTGCTCGGCCGCCGAAGCACGCCTGGGCGGGCTCGTCCTGGACACGGCCCCCACCTCCGAGGGTGTCGGGGTGCATCTCTCCTACACCGGAACGGGGATCTCCTACCACGATCAGGAGGACGAGGTCGGGGGCGACGGGACGGACGCGTGCGACCGCCCTCCGCACGACGGGCGCCCCGCCGACCCCGATGACTGGCGCGCGACGCTGTACCTGAACGTCATCTCCGACCAGCACGTGCGCTTCGCGAGGATCCTGGCCGGCTTGCCGTTGGAGTTCGGGGAGGACCGGGTGCTCGAGAAGGGCCTCGTCGACTATGCGTTCGGCTTCCCAGCAGGCCGTGATCCGCTGCTGAAGCCGGGAGAGATGACGCGCGGCATCGAAGCCCACTTCGTTTCCTTGGAACATGCACCGGGACCCCACCGTCCCCGGCTGGAACAGGCCGGCAACGAACTCCTGCTCCTGCACGCGCTGCAATCCGGTGACGAAGAGGCGTTCTGGTCCAGGATGCGGGCCAGGCTCGAACGCTTCCGGGACGAGCACGGCAGCGAAACTGCGTTGCGGGCACTTCTGCCCACACCCGAGATCGCCCTCGCTGCACTGGCTGTGCGGCTGGAGGGGTGGCAGGTGCCGTTCGACTCCGACTATCTGCCCCCTTACCTGTTGGAGAGCGCTGAGCAGGCACGAGCTCGGGCACAGAGCGTGGGCCTCTACGGAGCGGACAAACGGCCGGAGGCGATGCAGGCGCTCGCTGAAGGCCCGTTGGTCGTCGAGCGGCCGACGGACGCGTTCGCGCACGCGGCCAGGAAGACGGTCGAGGAGCGCTTCGAGCGGTACGTCCGTGACATCCGGAGCCCCGAGATCATCAGGGACCGGCTCCCTTCGGCGCTGACGGAGGATGCACGCAGCGAACTCAGGAAGTTCCGGTTCGCGTCGGTCATCGACCCTCAGGCCCGGCACCCGCGCCAGCTCGCCGCGCTCGCCCACATCTCCCAAGCCTCCGTCGCCAAGTTCATGTGCGTGGAGTCGTCCGAGGACACCATCGACGTGACCCTCGACGGCACCACCGGCCCGCTCCGCACGTTCGGCCGGAATTCGGACACCTCCGAGGGAGACCTGTTCATCGGTCTGGAACGGGCTCTGATGGCGGGCTCCCGTGAGCACCTGGAGTTCCTGCTCGACCACCTCGAACGCTTCTTCCTGCGGGAGGGGGACGCCGAGCAGGGCTACGCAACCTTCGGCTTGTACAACTACGCGTTCCAGGCCTACCTGAGGTCAGAGCGTGCCCGCGGTTGGGTCCGCGACGGGGGTGCCACGGTCGTCCTGAACGAGCACGTGGACGGGTTGGTCCGGGAGGCTCTGGAACGGCACCTGGAGGAATGGGAGGAAGACGAACGTCCAGGTCGGCCCCCGTCGGCCGCGATCCTGTTGTCGCAGTTGGCGGCCGGGGACGAGGAAGGGTTCAACCTGGCGCTCGCGGACCTGCTGGTGCGGCACCGGAAGGCGTTCGCGTTCGGGAAGAGGAACGGCGACTCGGACGGGCTGATCGATACGCGTGCACTGGCGCTGGCGTGCCTGGCGCGGGCGAAGGGATGGGACGTGCGGGTGGAGAGCGATTACCTTCCGGACGGGGTTCTGGAGAGGGCGGGCGCGATGTTCCGGTGACGGGCGGGGCGTCGGGCGCAGGCGACAACCGGCGGGATCGGGCTGACGGCGCTCGGCCGGGTTCAATGTTCCCTGGGGTGGCGGTCCTGCGCGCGACGACGGCCCGGGGAGCTCCCTGAACCGGCTCTACCGGGCAGAGAACCCGGGCCGACGCCGCGCGTTGCTGGGGGTGACCGTCGCGCGTAGGTGCGGGGCATGCGCTCCTTGGGGCCCGCGCGGGCATGTGCGGGGCACGCGCGTTGCGGTCGGGGCCCGCCGCAGCCCACGCTTTGCTCGGGTGGCTCGGCGCGTGTGCGCGGGGGCTCTGAGGCTCGGCGCGTGTGCGCCGGGCACGCGAGTTCCTGGGGTGACCGTCGCGCGTATGTGGGGGACCCGCAGGTCCCTTGGGCGTCCCTCCCCCTCGCACGTAGGTGCAGACCCCCACGCGTTACTGGGGGTGACCGTCGCGCGTATGTGTGGGACCCCCGCATATGTGCGGTGCCCGCATGATCTCCGGGGCGTCCCTCACCCTCGCGCGTTCCCGGGGTGGTCGTCACGCGAAGGTGCGGGGCCCGCGCTTCGGGTCGCGCCCCTGGCACGTAGGTGCAGGACCTGCGTGTCCGAGGGGCTACCGCTCCTGGGTCCCGGCGGGCGCCAGGCCCCCTTCGTCGAGCGCAGGGCGCTGCCGGGTCGGGTTGGTGTCCAGCCAGCGCAGCAGGTTCTCCGACACGAGGTCCACACCGATGCGGCCGGTCCGTCCGTCCAGGTCCCGGTACAGGCACTCACCGTTGCTGAGGTGGCGCAGCACGGACTGGTGGTCCTCGGTCGGGTCCACACCGACCAGCGCCATGACGCTCTCGACCTCATAGCGCTCGCTGGAACGGAACGCGAACACCGACGACAGGCAGTTGGTGACCTGTTCGTTCAGCATGTCCCCGGCGTTCTGCGACACCAGGATCAGCGCCGTGTTCCGCGACCGGCCCATACGCGAGACCTCCGGGACGAGCTTGGCGCCCTCGGGTGTGGAGGTCACCGCCCACGCCTCGTCCAGGAAGATCGCCTTCGGCAGGCGCCGGTCGAGCCCGTTCATGAGCCGCCGCGCGAACTGCGACACCAGGTACAGCAACGCCACCGACAGCCGCTGCTCGTAGGAGTAGTCGTCGCGGCGCAACCCGGAGTCGGGCAGGGTCAGCCCGCCCAGGGTGAACACGGTCGTCCACCCCTCGGTGTCGATACGGGCGTCGCCCTGCGGGTCGAAGCAGAGCGAGGCCAGCCGCATCTCCGACATGGACTGCAGCACGGCGCCCAGGTTCCGGGACGCGGCGTCGTCGGCGGCGATCAGGTAGTCCACGACCTTGGCCAACGACGGCTGCGGCTGGTTGGCGACGGCGGCGACCGCCTGGATCATCGCCGACTCGCGCTCCTCACTCATGCGGGGCAACAGCAGCCGCAGCGTCTCGGTCGCCATGGTCTTCTTCGCGGCGAGGTCGTCGCCGAACGCGAACGGGTCCAGCAGGCCGGGCTGGGCCGAGCCCAGGGACATGATGCGGGCCTTGCGTCCGCGGCGGCGCAGCAGTTCCACGAGGGACTCCGCGTCGCCCTTGGGGTCGATGGCGGCGACGGTGACCCCGCGCAGGGCGAGCTGGTAGATCATCAGCAGCGCGAGTGTGGTCTTGCCGCCACCGGGTTCGCCGGTGATCGCGATGGCGGTGGGCCGGTTGCGGGCGGCGGCCACGAGCGGATCGAAGTGCACGATGGAGCGCGCGCGTCCGACCGTCTCGCCGATGTAGGGGCCCACCCAGCCGCCGCCGGACTGCGTGTTGTCGATCCGGTCCCCGACGTCCACGGTCGCCGTGGGCATCCCGCCGGCGATGGTGCGCAGCGGCTGGCGCTGGGCGTAGGCGTTGAGGCGGATGCGGTCGCCGGGCAGCGACTCGTTGAACAGGGACAGCTGGTCGCCGGTGGAGTTGATGACGTCGATGCCGATGTCGCGGTAGTGCTCCACGACCGCCTCGACCTGCTGGGTGAGGAGCTTCTCGGTGGGCGCGGAGACCATGAGCCGGTGCCACCCGTAGACGAACGGCAGGCGTTCCTTGGTGATGCCGTGCTCGAGCATGCGGGCGGCGTCGATCTGCTCGGCGAGGGCGATGGGCGCCTCCACGCCGGCCTCGCGGATGTGCGCGTCCATGTCGCGGGCGTGCGCGAGCTTGCGTCCGACGTCCTTGGAGGCCTTCTGTGGCGGGATCAGCTTCATCCGCAACGACATCTCCACGGGGAACGGGAGCGCGTCGGCGTGGTGGATCCAGGGCTCGCCGTCGGGGAACGGCATGAGGTCGGGGAAACGCGCGAACGACAGGTACGCCACGTGCGTGGGGCCGGAGGGCTGGTCCAGGCGCAGGGAGGACCGCCCGTTGACGAGGGTGCCGTCGACCAGCGCCTCGATCTCGCCGCGCCCCCACGTGCGCTTGCGGGTGGCGGAGGTACGGGGTTCCTCGGCCGAGCCGGTGACCGCGTGGCGCACGAGCCAGGCGATCTCGTCGGAGGTGGCGTGGCGGGCGTGCAGGGAACTGGCGGCCAGGGCGCGGCCGAGGCGTTCGGCCTGGTCGGTCCAGCGGGCGAGTTCGCGGTCGTCGACGGCGTCGTCGGTCAGGCCCAGCATCTGCTCGGTGCGCTGGTACCCGGACATGATCTGGGAGAAGAAGCCGAGGCCGGGGCCGCTGTTGCGGGGGCCGAGCCGGACGCCGAGGTAGACCTCCTTGGTCCAGAAGTCCTTGGCCCACACGTGCCGGTACATCTCTTCGAGGTAGTCGTACCAGCCCGCCCCGGCGTCGGAGGTCTCGTCGAGGGTGGTGGCCCACTCCGCCGCCGGGTACGTGCGGTGGGCGACGCGCAGGTGCACCTCGGCGTCGTTCATGCGGATGGCGGCGAGCGCGATGGTGATGTTGGTGGCCAGCGCCTGGCGTTCCTCGGGGGTGGTGAACTCGTAGGAGACGGTCGGCAGCCGGAAGTAGGCCCACGCCTCGGCGTCGCTGAGCAGCACGCGGTCGTCGAAGTAGCGCACCGCGAGGCGGGTCGCGCTCCGGGTGCCCCTGGTGCCGGTCATCTGCAAGCCCTTCCTCGTGTCCGGATGTCCGGGTGTCCCCGCCTGGAGTTCGGGTCCAGCGGAGGCCGGGGCGTGAGCGGTGGGGGCCGTGCGCGCCCCGGCACACGCCCGCGCCCGACCTCGGGGGTCTCCCGGCGGGATCCCCCGTTGGTGCGGGTTCCACCCATAGTGCTGCATCCCGCGTGGGGTGGGAAGCCGGGGCGGTTTCGGCGCGCCAGAACCTGGGCCCGGCACCACGACCGGGCGGGGGAAGCGGGGGCGCCCGGCCTCGGCACGTACGCGCGAGGGCACCTGGGCACGAGGGCACGACGACGCGCGGCGCCGACCCGGTCGCGGGACCGCCGTGGGGTGGTCCGGGGCGAGAACCGGGCCGGCGCCGCGTGCTGAGGCCATCGGGAACCACAGAGGAGGCGGGCGCGAGCGCCCGGCCTCGTTACTCATGGGCTCCAGGTGGCATGTGCTCCTACGGACGGCCTGCGAGGGGCAGGGGTCAGCAGGAGCTGTCGAGGGTTCCCTGCAGGCTGGACTGCTCGTCGTCGGTGATGGTCAGGTCGTAGCGGTCCTTCACGTCGATCCAGGACTTGGCGTAGTCGCAGTGCACGTCGGTGTTGGAGGGCATCCACTCCGACGGGTCCTGGTCGCCCTTCTCGCCGTTGCTGGCCTGCGTGGCCAGCCACAGCTGCGAGCTCTCCACGTCGTTGGCGAAGTCGGCGCGCTCGTCGGTGGTCCAGTCGGCGGCGCCGGTCTTCCAGGCCTCGCTCAGCGGGACGAGGTGGTCGACGCTGATGTCGGAGGGCTCGTCGTAGACCCACTCGTCGTCGAACGCGCTCCACCAGCTGCCTTCGGTGGGCTGGCAGCTGTCGTCGGTGACGACGTCGTGGCCGTCCCTCTCGAGCACGACCTGGCGGGCGGTGCAGGGGCTCTCGACGACGTTCCAGTGCGGGAAGAGGCTTCGGTCGTATCCGTCCTGGGGACCCTTGGGCTGGACGTCGAGGCCGTCGAGCTGCTCCTGGGCGACGGAGTCACTGGGGATGTTGGGCGGCAGGGTGTGGTCGGCGGCGGCCGGGGAGGTCCAGCCGAGCGTGGCGACCAGGGCGGCGGCTCCGGCGGTGGCCAGGGCGGCGACCGCGCGGGGGGTTCGGGAGGGCCTGGAGGGGTGGGGGGTGCGGGGGGTCTGCTTCACGCGTTCTCCTTGAGCGGGTCGGAGAGAACAAAGGACCCCCCTACTGTGCGGTAGCGGGGCTTTTCGCGCCAGACCCCGCGGGTGAAGTTGCAAAGAAATCCGCCGGGGGGAGATGGAAACATGTACCCGCGGGTGTATGAATTTCCGGTGATCTAGTTCACAGGAAAACCGGCATTCTGCGGACACACCCTCGCAACCGAGGGCCTGCAAGTGGACGACCTGCGGCGATATACACCGAGTGAGGCGATCGCACACCCCGGGTGAGACCACGCAGGTGGGCACGGAAATGCACGCAGCAAACGTTCGATCACCATGAAATAACGAATTCGTCTACTTCTGCATTTCCCCCATATAGTATGACAGTAATACCCGGGCAAACAGAACCTAAACATGGATCGGGGGGTTAACGCCCCGAATACGAAGAAGAATTTTGTTACGTTCACGTGTCGTAAGGAAAGCCGTCGACCACAGAGAGGATGGACCCCCTGCCACGGGGGAACCCGATCATGACTCTGCAGATGGATGTTCCGACCGCGGACGAGTACCCGACCCGTAAGGCCACCGAGCCGGCGCTGCTCTACCGCAAGGACCCCACCGTGTGGGGCTCCGCCGACACCGGGCCCTTCACCGACGCCGACCTCAGGGGCTACGACACCCGCGGGTACACGCAGGTCGATTCGCTCATCAGCGGACACGAGGTGCAGGCCTTCCGCGAGGAGCTGACCCGCCTGGGCTCGGACCCGGCGCTGCGCGCGGACGAGCGGGTCGTCGTCGAGCCCACCTCCAACGAGGTCCGGTCGGTCTTCGAGGCGCACAGGATCAGCAAGCGCTTCGCCGACCTCGTGAACGACCCGCGCCTGGTGGAGCGGGCCAGGCAGATCCTCGGCTCCGACGTCTACGTGCACCAGAGCCGCATCAACTACAAGCCCGGGTTCGGGGGCGGATCCTTCTACTGGCACTCCGACTTCGAGACCTGGCACGCCGAGGACGGCATGCCGCGGATGCGCGCCTGCAGCTTCTCCATCGCCCTGACGGAGAACTACAGCCACAACGGCGCGCTCATGATCATGCCCGGTTCGCACAGGACCTTCGTGTCCTGCGTGGGCGAGACCCCCGACGACCACTACAAGGCCTCGCTGAAGAGCCAGGAGATCGGGACACCCGACCAGAAGTCCCTCGAGTACCTGGCCGACCAGCACGGCATCGACGTGCTCACCGGTCCGGCCGGCGGGGCGATCATCTTCGACTCGAACTGCATGCACGGTTCCGGCGGCAACATCACGCCGTACCCGCGCTCGAACCTGTTCGTGGTGTTCAACAGCGTGGAGAACACGTCGACCAGGCCCTTCGCCGCCAACAACGCGCGCCCCGAGTTCCTCGGGTCGACCGACTTCACCCCGGTCGGGCGCTGAGGGCCGGCGCGACAAGGCGCGACCGGGCGTGTCTGGTGGGTGCTGTCCGTGCCGCCAACAGGGCGAGTGCCCACCGAATACGCCCCGAACGGACGGAAAAGGACGGGCCGCGTGACCCGGGGGGTCGCGCGGCCCGTCCGCGTGTGCGGGCCCCGGGAACGGGACCGTTGCGCCCACCGGGCGGGGCTATGGGCCTGCGGAAATGTGGGCGCATCGAAGCATGCGCGTGCGGTGCACGGTCAGCGTGTGGGTTTCAGGGGCCGGACACGTCAGCCACGGGCCCTGCACATCGCCGGATGAGGACCGAGCAACTGCGTGGGCCAGGGCCGGGCCGGCCAAGGCCCGGGCAGCCGCAGTCGCGTGGCGGGCGCTCGTGCTGCACGCGGTGAACATGCGGGTGCAACGCACCCGGAACGCGCATGAGCGGGACGGAAGGGCCTTACCCGGCGTCAGCGAGGGCCGGGCGAGGCCCCGGCGGCAGTGAGCGCGTGGTCGGATTCCTGCGGGCGTGCGGGTGCGTGAACCCGGATCGCCGTGCGCGCCGGGCACGTGGTGGCACGCGCACAGCGGGGACGCGCGTGTGCGGGCCCCGGGAACGGGACCGTTGCGCCCACCGGGCGAGGCTATGGGCCTGCGGGAATGTGGGCGCATCGAAGCATGCGCGTGCGGTGCACGGCCAGCGTGTGGGCCCCGAGAACACAGGCCGTAGGCCAGGCCCGGTGAGCCCCGGGCCGCTGTGGGCCGCTGCGGGCGGCCCTCGACGCGGCGAGACAGGGTTCCGGCGATCCGGCGACAGACGGCCGGCCGACCCCGTGCACACGGCGGCGGGGCGGGGCCCGAACGTGTCCGAGCCCCGCCCCGCCGAAGATCCGGTCCTCAGTTCCTCAGTCCCTCAGTCGCTCAGGCCGCGCACCAGGACCCCGCCGAGCGCACCGTGCGCCCGCTTCGTGGCCGACCGCAGCGCCCCCACGTCGATCCGCGTGTAGGAAGCACCCAGGTGGTCGTCCCACGGAACCCGGACGATCGCCCGGCACCGGCCCCGCGCCACCCGTTCGGCGGCGTCCACGTCCGGAAGGCTGCGCTTGCTCACCCCGTTGACGACCAGCACCGAGTTGGCACGCAGGGCGCTGTACCCGTTCCCGTCCAACCACTCGAAGGTCATCGACACCGCACGCTCGGCGTCCGCGCTGGCCGGGGCCACCAGGACCAGGCCGTCCGCGCCCGGCAGCGCGCGGGAGACCCCCGTGGCAGCCGGGTCCATGAGCGTCATGCCGTAGAAACCGCCGAGCAGGCCGGCGAGCTGGCCGTAGTCCCGGTCGTCCAGGGTCTGCACGTACGGGTCGTCGAGGGTCTGCACGACCTCGAGCCCGGTGCTCGCGCGGCTCACGTAGGAGCGCATCTGCTCGTAGTCCTGAACCCCGTCGGCGTTGGCCAGGAGCGCGGTGAGCGTCTCCGGTGTCTGCGCCCCCACCCTGCGCGAGAGCCCGTTGGGGCCCGGGTTGACGTCCACGGCCACGACCCGGTCGTCGCGGTGGGCGGCGAGCGTGTGGCCGATCATCAGGGCGGTGACGGTCTGTCCGGCTCCCCCGGTGCACCCGAGCACGACCAGGTTGCGTGGCCCGGCGAGCGGGGTGCGCAGGCGCTCGATGTCGCTCGGCGGGAGGTCGGAACGCACCGGGGACGCGCCGCCGGTGACCACCCTGGCCAGGCGCCGCCAGCCGCGGGTCCCGCCGGACTCCGGCCGGTCGGCGCGGTCGGCCTCGGGACGGTCGTCGCGTTCGGGGCGCTGGGCGGGGACCCCGTTGGGGGTGTCGCCGAGGCGCTCCTGTTCGCCGGTGCCGTGGTCGAGCTCGAGTTCGGGCTTGCTCTCGCGCTCGGCATCGGTGCCCGGTTCCTCGCCCGGGGCGGGCTGGCCGAAGAGCCGGCCCAGGCGGCGGGCGTTGTTGGCGACCCGGTGGAAGACACCGTCGTGGGCGTCGTGATGGTCGTCGTAGTGGGCGTCGACGTCGCCGTCGGTGGTGTCGGGGCCCGGGGCCCGGTCGGACAGGGTCCCGGTGGCCTCGTCGCCCGCGTCCGCGCCGTCGGTCGCGTCGCTCGCGTCGGCGGGGTCTGGGGCGTCGGCGGTGCGCCGGTCGGTCGTGTCGGCCTGTGCCGGCGGGTTCCGGTACTCGTCCGGGCCGTGGTCCCGGGCCAGGGCGGCCAGGCTCGGGTTGGCGCGCGGGTGCGAGGCCGGGGCGCTGCGGTTCCGGGTGCTTTCGGCGGTTTCGGGCCGACCGGACACGTCCGGCTCGTCGAACGCGTCGGCGGTGTCGGACCTGTCGGACGCATGGCCGCTGTCGGAAGCCCGGGACGTGTCGGTGGTCCGGCCCTGCGCTTCTGCTGCGTCCGTTCCGGGCCCTGCCGCTGTTGCGGGCTTCGGTCCCCCTTCGGAACGCTCGCGCGCGGCACGGCGGCGGCGCTCCTCCAGGGCCTCGGCCTCGGCGCGCTCGAACTCGTCGGCGGTGCGACGGTGCGGGGCGTCGGAGGCGTCGGCACCAACGGTGGATGCTGCTGAAGCCGCGGAAGACGGAGCGGGCCGTTCCCCCCGCACCTCCGAGAAGCTCGCGAGTTCGCCGGTGCCGTGGTCGAGCTGGGTCGGCGGCTTGGGCACGGACGTTCCCGCGTCGGCGGTGTCCGCGTGCGCCTGCTCGGCGGTGGCTTCGGCTTCGCTCTCGGGCCCGGCCTCGGGCTCGACCTCGGACTGGGAACGGTCCTGCTGGTGGTCGGTCGGCTCGAGGGCGTCCTGGTCAGGGGTGCCCTGTTCGAGACCTTCCTGCTCGCGGCGCTCCCGCTCACGGCGGTTGCGTTCGCGCAGCTCGCTCCCGGAGATGACCGGGTTGCCGCGGTCACCGGCCTGGGGCTGGTCGGGATGGTGGCGTCCACCGTCGTCGAACCAGGCGGCGGCCTCGGACTGCTCCGGTTCGCGCTCGTTGTCGGGGACGACGTCGGCGAACTTGGGGCGGGGCGGCGCCGGGGTGTCGGCCTTGCTGAGGTGGCTGTCGAGCACGGACATGTGCTCGTTCCACTCGGGGCCGTGGGCGTCGGGGTCGTCGTGCTCGCGGAGCGGCATGGCGTCGTGCTCGCCGGTGCCGTGGTCGAGCTCGAGCCCGGGTTTGGGTGCGGGTGCAGCTGCGGACGCGGACGCGGAGCCGGAGCCGGAGCCGGAGCCGGAGCCGGAGCCGGTCCTGATGGCAGCACCCGTGTCGGCAGCAGACCCCGTTTCGGCGGAGGAACCGGCCTCGGCGGAAGAAGCCGCATCGGCGGCGTCGGCGATGGTGGAACCTGCGTCCGCGGACGTGTCCGCGGAGGTGCCCGCGACGGTTCCCTCGGACGTAGCGCCCGTGTCGACGGACCTGCCGACGGACGTGTCCGTGTCCGGACCGGAGCCGGTCTCGTGCACGGTGGCTGCGTCGCCGGATGGCGAGGTGGCCTGCCCGTAGGGCAGGCTCTCCTCGACCGACGTGGGATCGAGCGCACGGTCACCGCGCGCGGCCTGCGCCTCGCTCACACCATCCGCCGCGTGCGGGTCACCGGCATCGTGAGCAGGAGCAGGCTTGCGCGTGCGGTCCGTGTGGTCCGCTCGGTCCTCGCGGTCAGGCCCAGGGGCACCGCGCGCAGGGCGGTGCCCCTGCTCCGCCTCCCTCTGGGCCTGGGTCTGAGTCTCGCTCTCGGCCTCGTTCTCGGTCGGTGTGCCGGACGCGGGAGGCAGCCACGGGGCCTGGTTCGTCTCGACCGCCGGACGGCCGGTGGCCTCGGCGAACCGGGCCGCGTAGTCCGAGAGGTCGGACAGGTCCCCATGGTCCCCGTGGTCCTCATGGGTCCCCTGGTTGGCTGTGCCGGCGGAACCGGCGTTGCCGGCCGGTCCGCCCGGGGCATCGCGCTGTGCCTTGCGGCTCTTCCGAGCCCGACGCTCACGGTCCAGCTCCCACGGGGCCGCATGCGGACGCCGCTTCGGCGCGGGGGCCCGCCCAGGCGTGGAGGCCTGCTCGGACGTACCGGGCATCGCGGTGCCCGCCGCACCGGCGGCCTGTCCACCAACAGCCTGCGTACCAGCGGTGTGAGCACCAGTCGCTCGAACGTCAGAGTCCTGCGCCTCGGAGGGCGCCGCGGCACCAGCAGCACCAACAGCCCCACGGGCCTCGGAGGACTCGGAAACCTCATGGGCCTCGGGCGGCAGGGCCTGGCCCTGAGCGCGGGAACGCCGCCCCTCAGGCGCACGCTCCGAGGCACGCCCGCGCGCGGAACCCCGTTCCTGCTCCCGTTCGGGTGCGGCCGCCTCCAGACGCTCGCTCCCGCTCCGGCGCCCGTCCAGCTCCCGCGCGACCTGGATGCCCTGGATCCGCCCGCGCAGCCGCCGGGCCGGCGCGGACTCCTCCCCCGCCCCGGCAGCCTCCGCGAGCTCCTCGCTCGACATCGCACCGGTGTCGCTACCGGTGTAAGCACCCTTCGAGGTCAGCCCCACCGGCGTGTGGCCCGAGGACGCACGCAGCGAAGCGAACCAGGCGTCACGGTCGCGGTCCTCGTCCTCCTCGGTGACGAAGACCGGATCGTCGAACCCGTCGAAGTCGTCGCCGTCCTGGCCGTCCCGGGCGTCCTGACGGCCCCGGACCTCGTCCTCGGAACGGACGGAGTAGGCGTCGTCGGCGTCCTCGAACTCGTCGAACCCGCCAGAACCCTCACCTCGGCCGAAGCCACGACCGCGTCCGCGCCCGGAACCCTGCCCCCCGTCGCCACCGGACGGGTCAGCGGAACCGGATTCCAGGGCGAACCCGAAGTAGTTGAGCACCTTGCGCCCCACGCTGCGGCGGTCGCCGGCCGACTCGGGGTCGGCCGAGGTGTGGGTGAAGGGCTCCGACTCGGCGTCCTGGTACTCGTCGTGCACCGCGGACGGCTCTTCCTGCTCACCGGCGGTGTCCTGGACCGATCGACGTCCGGGGACCGCGGCGGCGAAGGCCGGGACCCGTTCACGCGCGCGGGAAGAGCGATCCGAGCGTGCGGGCCCGCTCGGGGCCTCGGCGGGATCGGAGGAACCGGAGGCGACGGAGGGCTCCGAGGCCCACGGAGAGTCCGCGGGTTCCGAGGGCCGAGGGTCGTTGGCCCGGTCCGCACCGTCCTCGTGGCCCTGAGCGGCATGTTCCTGCGCGGCGTGCCCCTGAGCGGCATGCTCCTCGGCCGCATCGGCCCCGGCCGCGGCGTGCACGGTCTCCGGGGGGTGCGGCCGGCCGACGGCGCCGTCCGCACCGCGGTTCCTGAGCCCAGCACGCTCGGTCGGCTCCGCGGATCCGGCGGGTCCGGCCGTTCCGGCGTGGGCAGCGGCCTCGGCCCGAGCACCGGCCTCGGTCTGTGCGGCGTCGGCGGCCCCGGCGCCCGCAGCGTGCTCGGTCTCCACGTCCTCGGCGGCCCCTGCCGTCTCGTGGCCCTCGGCGGCCTCCGCGGCATCGTCGTAGCCGAACGGCCGGTTGCGCTCCGGCGAGCGCGCCCCCTGCGCCGAACGGGTGCCGCCCACACGGGCAGAACCCTCCGCGGGCGCGCCCGCGGAATGCTCGTCCCCGGTGGCATCGGCGGTCTCAGCCCGGGCAGTGCCCTCGGCAGGCGCGTACAGGTCCTCGATCGAGTCCGCGCGCACACGAGCGGGGGCACCCGCACCGCGCGCGCGGTCCGCACGCCGGGTTCCGGACGCCTCGGCGGTCTCCGCGGACCGAGCACGTTCCCCGGCCCGCTCACGCTGCGCGTCCCGTGCGTCCTGCGCGTCGTACGCGTCCTGCTCAGTCCGCTCGGCCGGGGTGTACAGCTCCTCCCACGGCTCCGCGTGCACCGGTTCCGCCTGCGCACGCCCGGCGACCCTGCGCAGCGGCGGGGCGTCGGGCACGACCACGTCCGCGGCCCCACCGGCCGCGTACCCCTCCTGCTCGGCGTGCTCGGCGTGCTCGGCGTGCTCGGCGTCCGCGCCGTGGGCAGCGCCGTGCTCGCCCTCGGCACGGTGTCCCCTCGGCAACGGCAGCGGGCCCGCGTCCGGGTGGCGGTGCCACACACGCACCGACACCCGTACCTCGCCGGGCTCGTACTCGGGCGCCAGGCGGGTCATCACACGCGGTTCCGTGAAGAACCGGGCCTGCGAGATCAGCAGTTCCGTGAGCCGCTTGCCCTCGATGACCGGCCGCGTGGCCAGCACCGTGATCACCCCGGGCGGCACGACCCACAGCACCAGGTGCCAGCCGTTGCCGAACTCGAACGGGGCGTTGAGGACGCTCAGCAGCACCACCCAGATGAGGAAGATCCCCATGGCGACCCCGAAGGTCCCCACCGGGAGCGGCATGGGAAGCCGGAAGTCGTAGAGCTTGTAGAGCCGCTTCTCGATACGCCAGATGTTGGTGTACGTGGGCAGATCCACGCTTGCCGGCCTCCCTCGCCTTATTCCGTCGACACGCCCATCGCCCGAGCGAGCGCGACCGCGATGACCTCGATGATGCCGGGGACGTAGAAGACGATCCCGATGAAGATCGCCAGGATGATGAACTGCGCGAACCGCGTGATCTCCCGCGTGAACAGGAAGAACACCGCCACGATCGAGACGATCACGAGGAAGAGGGGACCGAAGAAGCCGCGCAGGAAGTCGGCCAGGCCGCCGGTGTCGGGCGCGTTCTCGTTGGTGTTGGTCTCCACCGCGAGATTGAGGAGTTCAGCGCCGCCGGCGTGCAGGGCGTCCGTTGTGGAAGACAGCAGGGGGAGCATGTCAGGCGCCGCCCCCCGGTGTCGACTCTGGTGTCAGCATGTTCTTCTCGTCTCCTTGCCTACCGTCCCCGTCATTCGCCGTACGAACGCGGGGAACCCTGGATGTCGCGCACGTGCCACTCGCCGCCGGAGTCGACGACGGTCACCAGGTAGTCCTGGGTCAGCTGTCCGGTCTCGCTCCCGTCGGGGGCCGGGAGGGTCCACTCGACCGTGGCGGCCACCCTGCGGACGTCCTCCTCACCGGACGTTGACTGGGATGGCACCGTGATCTCGGACAGTTCGGCGAATTCCAGGCTATTGGCCGGAAGCGGCGTGATCGAGGCGTCGGCCTCCACGTAACGGTCGAGATGTCCGGGTTCCTGCGCGTAGGCCTCGAAGAACCCCGGCAGGACACTCTGGAGTTCCTGTGCGGCGGCGTCGTCGGTCTCGAAGGAGGCGCCGGGCGGAAGCTCGGCCCGGGTGGGTGCGCCCAGCAGCGCGGGGCGGCCGGAGACGACGAGGGAGTCGCCGTCGGAGTAGACGGGGACCTCCAGGCTCATGGGCTCGTCGTTGACGTCGGCGCGGACCACGACCATCGCGTTGTTCTCGTTCTCGACGTCGACGGCGAAGACGGTGAGGTTCTCGGCGGCGAGGCTCTCGGCGGGGAGCTCGAGGTCGGCGGCCTGCCCCTCGGGCACGTACGCGGCCAGGGCCTCCAGACGCTCTTCTCCGGACTCCTCGGTGTTGAGGTAGACCTCGGCGAAGCGCAGGCCGAACGCGGCGGCCGCGGTCTCGGGGTAGTCGACCGTCTCGGCCTGTTCGGGTGCGTCGTCGGCGGCGGGCAGTGCGAACCCTCCGCGGAGGGGGATCATGATGCCGTTGACGATGACGACGGCGATGAAGACCCACAGGACCACACGTCCGGCGCCGACGAGCCATCGCCCGCCGGCCCACCGGCCCGGCGGTTTGGTGGACGGTTCGTCGAAGCCGTCGTCGAACCCGGTCTCCTCCGCCCGGTCCTGCACGGCGGTGCCGCGCCGTGCGCCCTTCGCCATCCCCGCCTCCTCACTGAACGTCGTCGCCGCGACGCCTCTGCGACGCCGCTGGGTTGTCCGTGCTTTGTCGCCACGTTGCCGTCGGGGCTTCGCCAAGGTCTTGTCTACCCCATCCCTATAGTGAGGCATTGTGCGGGTTGGGAGAGCCCTTGACGGCTCCGCGTTTCCCCTAGTTCAGCGCATTGCACGCACCGAACAATCATCCCAAAAGGTGCGGTGGGCACTTCCTCCACATGAATCGCTCCAGCGGGGTGAGAAGGGTGACCCAATTATGGTTCGTCCGGAAAGCCATTAGTCACCTGCCGGTCAGGGAGATCTGGCTTGCCCGGGGGTGAGGACTGATTCCCCAATGGAACTCAGTTCCGATTCAGTTCCCTCGCGGGACCCCCGGCGCCGCGTCCCGCGTCGTTACCGTGAGGCCATGGCGAACGTGCCCGAGCGGATGCGCCCGCCGCGGGAAGAGGGCTGGTTCGCCGACGACCTCGACCCCCTTCCCGAGGCTCCCGCGCACACCGAGCTCATCGACGGAATGCTCGTGTTCAGAGCACGCCCCAGCGCTCGTGGCACGCGCGCGTGGTCACCACCCTGACGAGCGCGCTCATGCGGCAGGTTCCGCAGGACCACGAGGTCGAGCGCGAGATGACGGTGCGCCTCGACGAACGCAACCGCCCCGAACCGGATGTGCTCGTCACCCGGAGCACCTTCGACCCGGACCGCACATGGCACGCGCCCGAGGACGTCGTGCTCGTGGTCGAGGTCGTCTCCCCCGAGTCCGAGCACCGCGACCGCACGGTGAAACTGCGCAAGTACGCCGAGGCCGGGATCCCGCACTACTGGAGTGTGGAGGACGAGGGCTCGGCCCCGGTGGTGCACGTGTACGAGCTCGACCGGCCGACGGGGCTGTACGTGCCGACGGGGATCGTGCGCGGACGGCTCGAGCTCGGCGTTCCGTTCCGGGTCGGGATCGATCTGGACGCCCTGGTGCCGCGCCGGGCGGAGTGAGTGTCGCAGCCGCGGGCTAGGGTCCCGCCCATGGATCACCGATTCTCACTTCTGACCCTGGGCGTGCGGGACGTGGCCCGGTCCGCGGAGTTCTACGAGGCGGTCGGGTTCGAACGCCGGCACGACCTCGGCGCCATCGTCTTCCTGCCGACCACCGGACCGGCGCTGGCGCTGTACGGCTGGGACGACCTGGCCGCGGACGTGGGCTTGCCGCCGGGGCAGGGGCCGGGGCCTGGGACTGGATCCGGGCCGGGTTCGCCGGCGGAGGCGCCCGCGTTCCGGGGCGTGACCATGGCCGTCAACCTCGACTCCCCCGGCGACGTGGATGCGATGTTCGAGCGGTGGGTGGCGGCAGGTGCGACCGGGGTGCGCGAGCCCGTGGCCAAGGGATGGGGCGGGTACTCCGGGTACGTCGCCGACCCCGACGGGCACCTGTGGGAGTTCGCGCACAACCCGTCGACCGAGCACATGCGCATCACCCCCGAGGGACGGTTCGAGCTGACCCACCCGGACGACCGACCGGCGGGGCGCCTCCCAAGCGGCTGAAGGCGGGGCGGCCCCCTGGCCCTCTCCGCCGGCCGACCGCCGGGGCGCCTCTCGGAAAGCTGACCGGTGGGCGGCTCCCGGACGACCGACCGCCGGGGCTCCGCCTTCACCGGTCCCGAGGCTGCCCCGAGTCGGAGGCCGATCCGGAGACCGACGAATTGCCGTTGCCGCTGAGTGCACCACCAGCTCAGCGGCCACCGTTGTGCGCGCGGCCGGACCGCGCACCGGGCCGCCCACGCCCCTCCCGGCCTCGCGCCTCGGACATGGGATACACCACTCGGCCCTGCGATCGCGCCGTGCCCAGGGCGCGTGTGGCCGGGTTCCGCGCCCCCGCCCACCCCGGGGCTACAGACCAGGTGTAAACAATGATTACCCTGGAAGTTCGGGGGCCGTCGAGCGCCGGGTGTCGGGATTGTACGACGCCGATCGTTTGTTGAGGAGCACGGACGTGCTGCCCCTCGCCCCGGGCGAGGCGGATCACCCGGAACGAACGCGGCCCCGTGGCGGGCGCGATGCCCGTGATGGCGCACCGCCGGCCGGTCGACGGGCACCCGAGGCGGCAAGGCGGCACTGCCCGCGGCCTGCCAGGACATCCGCACCGGCGGCAGGCACCGACCCGATCCACCATCCACCGGCCCGGTCGTGCCGCCGGACGCCATCGCAGCCACCGAAGCCGTCGAAGACCACAAGGCCCTCCGAGAGCTCGAGCCCTGGGGACCCATACGCGGAAAGGCGATTCATTTGACCAAGAGAGCCGTCGACCCCTCCTCCGACACTCGGGACCGGGAGGAGCCGGAGAGAACGGGCGAGGCGACCTCGGCCCCTGCGCCGATCAACCGCAACCTGGTCTTATCGGTCCTGGTCCTGGGCGCCTTCGTCATCATCCTCAACCAGACGCTGCTGAACACGGCCCTGCCCGCGTTCATGACGGACTTCGGCATCACCGCGAACTCGGCGCAGTGGGTGACGACGGTCTTCATGCTGGTCAACGGGATCATGATCCCGACCACGGCGTTCCTGATCCAGAAGTTCACCACACGCGCGCTGTTCCTGACGGCGATGGGCCTGTTCTCGGTCGGGACCATCCTGTGTGCGCTGGCCCCGACGTTCGCCGTGCTTCTCGCCGGACGGGTCGTTCAGGCCGCCGGTGGTGGGATCATCATCCCTCTCATGCAGACCATCCTGTTCGCGATCTTCCCGCGTAACAAGCGCGGTACCGCGATGGGAACGTTCGGCCTGGTCATCGCCTTCGCACCGGCGGTCGGGCCGAGCCTGTCCGGCTGGATCGTGGACAGCTTCCCGTGGCAGACGCTGTTCTGGATGATGCTCCCGATCTCCGTGATCGCCATGCTGGTCGGCTACTTCATCCTCGCCAACGTCACCGAGCGCACCTTCCCGCGCCTGGACAGCCTGTCGATCATCCTGTCCTCGGTCGCCTTCGGCGGTCTGCTCTACGGCTTCAGCGCCGGTGGCAACGCAGGGTGGGGAAGCCCTGAGGTCCTGCTGCCCCTGATCGTCGGTGTCGTGGTCCTGGCCGTGTTCGTCCGGCGCCAGTTGAAGCTCGACGAGCCGATGCTCGAGTTCCGGACCCTCAAGAACCCGATGTTCACGCTCAACACCGTGCTGGGCATGTGCGTCTTCATCTCGATGATCGGCGGGATGATCATGATCCCGCTGTACATGCAGAACATGAACGACTTCTCGGCGATGGAGGCGGGCCTGGCCCTGCTGCCGGGTGCCGCGCTCATGGGCATCATGTCCCCGGTGACCGGGATCATCTACGACCGGTTCGGGGCCAAGTGGCTCGCCGTCGTCGGGTTCACCCTGCTCACGGTGACGACGTTCATGCTCGCGGGTCTGACCCCGGAGACGTCCTTCACCTACATCGCGGCGGTGAACACCGGACGCATGCTGGGCACGGCGATGATCATCATGCCGGTGACCACGGCGGCGCTCAACCAGCTCCCGCAGCGGCTGATCCCCCACGGGACGGCGCTGAACAACACCATGCGCCAGATCGCCGCCTCCGTCGGAACCGCCCTTCTGGTCACGGTCATGACGAGCGCTGCCCTGGACCCGGCGGAGCACGGCGTGGAGGGACTCGTCCACGGGGTGAACGTCGCCTTCGTCGTCGCCGGGGTGATCGGGGCCCTCGGCATCGTGGGTGCCTTCTTCATCAAGGAGCGCAAGCAGGGGGACGGCGCCGCGGAGGAGACCGAGGACGACGCCATCGCCTCCGCGCGTACCCACCACAACAACGAACAGATCTGACACCGGTCCGGTGCACCGGGGCGGGGCCGGTCTCCGGTGCACCGAACGGGTCAGGCCCGCGGAACCGCTCAGCTCGACGGGGGCGAGGTCGGCGCGGCCGGCGCGGAGATGGTCGTCCCGCAGTACCGCACGTTCGAGACCCGACGGGCCGGGGTGGGACACGTCACACGCGCCCGGCTACGCTGTCCGGATGATCCCCCGACGTCCCCTCCCCCGCCTGCTGTTGACCGCGTTCGCCGCCCTGTGCCTGGTGCACCTGACCGTCCAGGTCACCGGCCCCGCGGAGTGGTCGCGCCCCACGCAGGGCCTGCTCATGCCGGTCCTTGCCGCGCTGGTGGTGTCCGCCGTCCCGCGCCCCTACGACCGGCTCACGTGGCTGGTGTTGGCGGCGCTCGCGTTCTCGTGGCTGGGCGACACCGTGCCCGTGCTCGCCGACGGTGACACCGCGATGCTGGTGCTCATCGGGTTCTTCCTGGTCGCCCAGGTCGTCTACGCGATCGCGTTCTGGCCGCTGCGGGGCGAGAGCATCCTGCACCGCCGGCGCGGGCTGGTCGTGGTGTACGCGCTCGTGGTCGGCGTGCTGGTCGGGGTGTGTCTGCCGGGCGCCGGGCCGCTCGTGGTGCCGGCGGTGCTGTACGGGGTCGTGCTCGGGACGATGGCGGTCCTGGCCACGGGGGTGCACCGGCTCGCTGCTGTGGGGGCGGTGCTGTTCGTGTTCTCGGACGCGCTCATCGCCCTGCGTGCGTTCGTGCCCGTCTTCGACCTGCCCCACGACGGGGTGTGGGTGATGGCGACCTACACCGCGGCGCAGGTGCTCATCGTGCTGGGGGTCCTGGCCCGGAAGGACGGGGAGCGGATCGGAACCCCGGGGCCCCTGCCGCACGGAGAACCCGCCCGGGAGCAACCGGAACGCATGTGAGTGGGCCGTGCCCGTGGAAGGGGCCGAAGGGCACGGCCCGGTGGCGGCCTGTGGTCACCGTCCTCGGCGTGACCGAGGTGTGGGGACCGTGCCCATGAAAGGGGTTCGATG
Source organism: Nocardiopsis coralli (assembly GCF_014892575.1). Taxonomy (GTDB): domain Bacteria; phylum Actinomycetota; class Actinomycetes; order Streptosporangiales; family Streptosporangiaceae; genus Nocardiopsis; species Nocardiopsis coralli. Next base: position 80,705 of record NZ_JADBGI010000013.1, read on the forward strand.
GGCACGGCCCCCGTACTGCGCGGACGCCCGCTCAGTGCGCTTTCGAGGAGCGCACTGCACACGTTGAGCATAGAGGGGGACGACCCTCCGTGACCGGCGAACGGAGAATCTCAGCGGAAAAATCTTCCGAGAGGATGGCCGTCAGTAGTGGTCACGGGGCGGACCAAAGCGTCGACGAGCCTGTTGATGCAGATCCGTGCGGTCGTTCTTGAGCCAGGGCTTGCAGTGCTCCCGACGGTGGAGCTCGACGACGAGCCTCCTCAACCGTCCTCCGCCTCGTCCGGCCTCGTGAGCTCGCGCTCGGACATCGCAGACCTACTCAGCGCGTTCTCGTAGGCGGCCAGAAGTAGGCGCGCGTTGGCCGGGGACCGGAGGAGGTAGGCGCCTTCCACGCGCGCTTCGCATTCGCCTGAGGACAGCAGAACCGCGTTCCCGTGCTCGGAGACGATCTCGATCGCATCGTGGTCGTCGTTGACCTGCTGAATCAGGAGGAGCAGGGTTCTGCGGGCCTCGCTCGCGGTGATGATCATGCCTTCCCCATCTCCAAAAGAGTCGTACTGCTCATGGCACAACTCCTGGCCGACTGCGGCCGGGCCATGGACATGGGAAGGGCCGTGCACGGAAACCGGCGGGCACGGCCACGGAAGGTCCGACCGTCCCTCGGGGTGTGCGCCCCGAGGGACGGTCGGCGGCCGACGTGTGTGCGACGCACACGCCGACCGGTGTGCAGCGCACGCGGCGGTGCGACCGCCTCCCGCAGGAGGGCGCCCGGTCCCGGTTGTCGAGAACCCGCGGGGGGAGCCGCGAGGGTCCGTGCCCATCGGAGGGGTGAGGGACACGGCCCCGGCCGGGGCGCAGGCGTTCAGGAGGAGGTCGGCGACCATGGTGCCCCGTAACGCTGCACACCGTGATCGTACAGTCACGAGAGAGCCGCTTGCGCAGAAAACAGAGAAACTCTGTAACCGAACCCGGTCCCGGTCGCGCAGGTCGACGCCCCGGAAGCACCGTCGAGCGCCGACCACGGCATGCGCGAACGCCCGGGATCAGCGGTCGGTCATCGATTGCCGTGAAAGCCACCACGGACCTGTTCGGATGCTCGCCGTCTCGTACACGGGTGGATTCCGACGCGGCATCATGGTCGTCGCGGCGGCAGACACCAGGCGCGACGCGTCGGTCACGGGCGGCTCGCCGCAGCGCTGTCGCAGGCGTCCGGTCGTGCGGAGGAGGGCGGCCCCGGTAGGGCCGAAGGGCTACGGTCGGACGGTCCCCGCGTTCCACGGATCGACCAGGTCGATGCCGGTGTGCGCGAAGTCCTTGACGTTTCTCGTCGCACAAGTCGCGTCGTGTGCCCTGCAGATCGCGGCGATCTGTGCGTCAGCCGTGCTGATCGGCAGCCCGACGGCCTCTCTCGCGACGAAGATCTCCGCGTAGCGCTCGGCGGCGGCAGCATCGAAAGCGAGCACGGCCCTGGTCTGCCGGTACGGCTCGACCGCTGCTTCGATGCGTGAGCGCAGCTCCCTCTTGCGCCGGCCGTCCGGGAGGCGCCCCACCCCGGCCAGCAACTCCGCGAAGGTCACGGAAGTGATGGCGACGTCCCCGGTGAGGGACTCGAGCCACGCCACGACGCCGACGTCGGGATCCGGCCGGAACAGTTCGGAGATGACATTGGTGTCCAGGACGATCACTCGAACTCCACCGCACGCGCGTCGTCGTTCCGCTCCGGAACCGGAAGGTCGTCGACACCGCCCACGTCCTGTGCTGCCCGCATGAGCGCCAGGCCGATGTGCGGCCTGCACGTCGCCTTCGTGAGGATGTCACGGACCTCCGCCTCCATGGAACGCCCATGCTCCGCCGCTTGTGCGGCAAGCTGCTCCTTGACCGCTTCGTCGAGCCCTCGCACGATGATGGACGCCATTCGGGACCACCTCCCCCGGGTTGCTATCACTCACGATAGCACTCTGCGGTGGCAGCATCGAAAGCGAGCACGGCCCTGGTCTGCCGGTACGGATCGACCGCTGCTTCACACCAACTTGCTGGTAGACGTGCCCAGCTCGCTGGTACAGTTCTTGGTCGCCCTGCTTTCCGATCGGATGGAGAGAACCGGTGAGGAACCCCGACGCCATCGCGTGACCCGCGCTGATGTCGACGCTCCCCCACACCTGGAGCATCGCGCAGCGCCCCGCGCTGATCCGTCGATGCTCCTCTCCTCCCAGAGTTCCTCGCAGGCAGGTAGGCATTGCTCCGCGGTCAGCGCATCCGTGCACACGACCGCAGGAGGCACCATGCCAGCTCTCACCTTCGACCATCTGACGTTCACGTGGCCCGACGGGACAGTCGCTCTCGACGACCTCTCCGGAGCTTTCGGCCCGGGACGCACGGGGCTCATCGGCAGCAACGGGTCCGGCAAGACCACTCTTCTACGGCTCGCGACCGGTGAGCTGTCCCCGACATCAGGGCACATCACCGCCGACGGAGACGTCGCCCATCTGCCCCAGAAACTCCCCCTCGACGCGGGTGCCCGCGTGGTCGATCTGCTCGGGGCCGGCCGCGCGGTCGATGCCGTGCGCGCCATCGCCGACGGCGAGGTCGACCCCGCGCGGTTCGACGAGGTCGGCGATGACTGGGACATCGAAGCGCGCTGCCAGGCGGTCCTCGCGGAAGCGGGTCTGGGCCCGGACATGCTCGAGCGCACCGTCGGAGAGCTCTCCGGAGGCGAGGCGATGCTCGTCGCGCTGGCGGGGATCCGGCGGCGAGGCGCGGCGATCACGCTGCTCGATGAGCCGACGAACAACCTCGACCGCGACGCGCGCGCCATGGTGTATCAGCTCGTGAGGTCTTGGCACGGGACCCTCGTGGTCGTCTCCCACGACGTGGAGCTGCTCGAGCTCATGGACAGCACCGCGGAGCTGTACGGGAACGCTCTGACGACGTTCGGCGGACCGTTCTCCCAGTGGCGCGCCTGGCTCGAGACGGAGCAGGAGGCCGCGCGACAGGCAGCCACCGATGCCAAGAAGGGATGGGCAAAAGAGAAACGCCAGCGCATCGAGGCCGAGACGAAGCTGGCTCGCAGAGCCCGCTACGCGAAGACGGACTACGAGAACAAGCGCCGCCCGCGAGTGATCATGAAGCTCCGGGCACGCGAGGCCCAGATCTCGGCAGGCAAGCTGCGCGGCGAGGTCCAGCAGAAGGAGGACGACGCCCGCAGCACACTGGATGCCGCCGAGGACCGAGTGCGCGAGGACACCGCGGTGCGCATAGACCTGCCGGACCCGGCCGTCGCGTCCTCCCGACGGATCGCGGAGCTCGGCGACGGCAGACGCACCTGGATCGTGCAGGGGCCCGAACGCATCGCCCTGACGGGCCCGAACGGCTCGGGCAAGACAAGCCTGTTGCGCGCTCTGCTCGGCGACACACAAGAGGACGCCGAGTTCGATCCGATCGCTGACGTCCGCGCTGCCTCGACGCTGCACACCGATCGTGTCGGATACCTGCCCCAGCGGATCGACGACCTCGACACGGACGAATCAGCGTTCGACATCGTGAACTCGGCTGCTTCCAGCACACCGGATCGCGAACTCACGAACAGGCTCGCCCGCTTCCAGATCCGCGGTGATGCCGCCCACCGTCCCGTGGGCACCCTCTCCGGCGGGGAACGCTTCCGGGTCGCACTGGCCAGGTTGCTGCTGGCCGAGCCACCGCCCCAGGTGTTGATGCTCGACGAGCCGACGAACAACCTCGACCTCGAGACCCGCGATCAACTGCTGGACGCCCTGCAGTCCTATCGCGGAGCGGTGCTCATCGTCAGCCACGACCACACATTCCTGCGCGAACTCGATCTCGACCTCGTGCTCGAGCTCCGCAACGACGCCTTGACCGAACGACGGATCGACGAGGGCGGACACGGCCGGCGGCCAGACCTGTGACGGTCGACGGCGATCTCGGTCGAACGGGGGCGGCGGGTGCTCCGCCGCCCCCGTGCACGGTCACACGTTGAAGCGGAACTCCACGACGTCGCCGTCGGCCATCACGTACTCCTTGCCCTCGATGCGGACCTTGCCGCCCGAGCGCGCGGTCTGCATGTCGCCGGCCGCCACGAGGTCGTCGAAGGAGACCACCTCGGCCTTGATGAAGCCCCGCTGGAAGTCGGTGTGGATGACCCCGGCGGCCTCCGGCGCGGTGGCGCCCTGCTTGATGGTCCAGGCGCGGGCCTCCTTGGGCCCCGCCGTCAGGTAGGTCTGCAGGCCCAGGGTGCTGAACCCGACGCGGGCGAGCTGGGCGAGGCCGGACTCGGTCTGGCCGAGGGACTCCAGCAGCTCCTGCGCCTCGTCCTCGTCGAGTTCGGCGAGCTCGGCCTCGATCTTGGCGTCGAGGAAGATCGCCTCGGCGGGCGCGACGAGCTCCTGCAGGCGGGCGCGCAGCTTCTCGTCGGCGAGCTCGTCGCTGTCGAGGTTGAACACGTAGATGAACGGCTTGACGGTGAGCAGGTTGAGCTCACGCAGCCGCTCGAGGTCCACGCCCTCGGCCACGGAGAGCGAGGTGCCCTCGTCCAGGACCTTCTGGGCGTCGCGGGCGGCCTGCAGGGTCTCCTGGGCGACCTTGTCCTTGGCGTTGCGCTTGGCTTCCTTCTCCAGGCGCGGGACGGCCTTCTCCAGGGTCTGGAGGTCGGCGAGGATCAACTCGGTGTTGATGGTCTCGATGTCGCGGGAGGGCTCGATGTCGCCGTCGACGTGGGTGACGTCGGCGTCCTCGAAGGCCCGGATGACCTGGCAGATGGCGTCGCTCTCGCGGATGTTGGCGAGGAACTTGTTGCCGAGGCCCTCACCGGTGGAGGCGCCGCGCACGATGCCCGCGATGTCGACGAAGTCGACGGTCGCCGGGATGACCTTGGCCGAGCCGAAGATCTCCGCCAGCGTGCCGAGCCGGGTATCGGGCACACCCACGACCCCGACGTTGGGCTCGATGGTCGCGAACGGATAGTTCGCGGCCAGAGCGTCGTTCTTGGTCAGTGCGTTGAAGAGGGTGGACTTGCCGACGTTGGGCAGGCCGACGATCCCGATTGTCAGACTCACAGGTCCTGAGTCTATGCGGAGCGCCGGGGCGGCCGATCCGTCGTGCTGGCCGGGCCCGGCCGATCCCCGAAACCGCATGCGCCCCGACGGCCACACGCAGTAAGTTCGATGCGTGTTGTCGAGGCACAGCCGCGAACGGGGGGAGGGACTCGCGGGCCGGTCCGCCGGCCTGTGAGGGGTGCGACACCGTAGGGGGAGGTGGCCCGGCCGCCGTTCCCCGGCCGTCGAGGGGGGTCACGGTCGACGGTGCGGACCCGGAGCCCTGGCCGCGGCGCCGTTTCTGGGGGGAACACTGTGGTCACCGACCAATTGCGTGCGCTCGTGCGCCGTTATCCGCTCGTGCGTTTCGCCACTCAGCGCCTGCGGACCCGTCTGCCGCGCCGGTTCGGGGGGCTGGACGCGTCCCGTCTGCCCCCGTGGTCGCGCCGTCTCACTCTGGACCTACCGAGGCCGGAGGGGTGGCCGGAGGCGGGCCCGGACCGTCTGGACCTGGAGCTTCCCGGTGACCTGACGGTGCCGCGCCGGTTGGCGGGGTTCGGTCTGGCCCAGCACGAGCCGGCGAGCCTGGCCTGTTTCCTCGCGGCGGTCGAGCACGCCGAGCCGGGTGCGGTGCTCGACGTCGGCTCCGGCGTGGGGGTGTACGCGGCGCTGGCCGCGGCCAGGTCTCGGCGTGCGGTCTTCGCGTTCGAGCCGACCCCGGAGCTGGCTTCGGCGGCACGGACGGTCTCGGGCTCGGGCGGCCTGGGGTTCACGGTGGTGGGCACCGCGGTCGGCAACTACAACGGGACGGCCCGGTTGCGGCGGTCCTCGCACAACGACATGTGCAACGCGACGGTGTCGGGGGCCACGCGCGCCGACCTGACGCACACCCAGGTTCCGGTCGTGTCCCTGTCGCGGTGGGTCGAGGAGGCCGCGGCCCGTCCGCGTGTGCTCACGGTCGACACCGCGGGTTCGGAACCGGACGTGGTCGCGGGGGCGCTGGAGGTACTGCGCCGCCACCGGCCGTGGGTGCTGGTGAAGGTGCGTCCCGACCGCGGGTTGGAGGAGCGCCTGATGGCCCTGCTGGAACCCCTCGAGTACTGGTGGTACCCGGTGAACGACGAGGTGCCCCCGTCCCGGCGCGAGCTGATCTCGGCCCGGGAGTCGCCCTCGTGGGAACGCATGTGGCTGCTGGCCCCGCACGAGCCGCGCCCGGAGTACTGGGGGTCGGTGCTGGCCTGGCGGTCGGCGCTGGCGGGCTGCCTGCCGGTCCCGGGGCCGGGCTCGCGGAACTGAGGACGCAGACCTGCCAAGGATCTTGCTACCAGAGCCAATATCAGCGCTGAAGTCGGCTCTGGTAGCAAGATCCCCGCCGGGGGGGCCGTCCGGCAGCGCGGGGCGCCCCGCGCTGCCGGACGGCCCCGCCGGCGGGGATCTTGCTACCAGCCCCAATATCAGCGCTGAAGTCGGCTCTGGTAGCAAGATCCCCGCCGGCGGGGCCGTCCGGCAGCGCGGGGCGCCCCGCGGCTGACACCATGGGGCGCCATGGACGGTCTCGCACTCTTGCTCACGCTCCTCGTCGGTCTGGCCGTCGGCGCGGCCCTGGGGTGGTTGCTGGCGCGCTCGCGCGACGCCGGTTCCCGGGCCGAGGCGCAGGCCGCCCGTGAACGCGCCGAGTACATGGAGGAGCAGCTCGCCGAACGGTTCCGGTCCCTGTCCGTGCAGGCGTTGGACCAGACCAACCAGCGGTTCATGGAACTGGCGGAGGGCCGGCTGCGTGCGGTCAACGCGGAGGCCGGCGGTGAGCTGGACGAGCGGCGCCGGGCGGTGGAGCGCATGGTCGAGCCGCTGACCGAGACCCTGTCGCGGGTCGAGCGCCAGCTGCGGGAGGCGGACGCGGGGCGGGTCTCGGCCCACGCGGAGCTGGCCAAGCAGGTCGAGCTGGTGCGCGAGGGTTCGGACCGGCTGCGCGACCAGACACGTTCGCTGGTGACGGCGCTGCGCCGGCCGGAGGCACGCGGCCGGTGGGGCGAGGTGCAGTTGCGCCGGGTCGCGGAGCTGGCCGGGATGGATCCCCACTGCGACTTCGACGAGCAGGCGAGCACGCCGGACGGGTCGCAGCGGCCGGACATGGTGGTGCGTCTGGCCGGCGGCAAGAACATCGTGGTGGACGCGAAGGTGCCGCTGTCGGCCTACCTCGACGCGGTGGAGTCGGAGCAGGGTTCCGATCGGGACACCGGGTTGCGGGCGCACGCCAAGCAGCTGCGCACGCACGTGGACCAGCTCGCGGGCAAGTCGTACTGGGCCTCGTTCAGCCCGGCGCCGGAGTTCGTGGTGCTGTTCATCCCGGGTGAGGCGTTCCTGGCCCCGGCGTTGGGGCAGGACCCGGGGCTGTTGGAGCACGCGATGGCGCGCCGGGTGCACATCGCGACCCCCACGACGCTGATCTCGTTGCTGCGCACGGCCCAGTACGCGTGGCAGCAGGAGGCGTTGAGCGAGAACGCACGTGAGGTCTTCGACCTGGGCAAGCAGCTGCACCAGCGGTTGTCGACGCTGGGCGGGCACGTGGACGGCCTGGGCAAGGCGTTGAACCGGACGGTGGCGGCCTACAACCAGACGGTGGGGTCGTTGGAGAGCCGGGTGCTGGTGACGGCGCGGCGGTTCGAGGAGCTGGGGCTGGTCGACGCGGACCTGGAACGGCCGCCGGGGGTGGAGGAGAGCCCGCGTGCGCTGTCCTCTCCGGAGCTGGTCGAGGGTGTGCACATCGGTGGCGACGGTATTCAGCACGCCCACAACGGGAACACCGGCCTGACCTGATTAGTCCGTTTTCCCCTTATCGACACTTCTCACTGCTTATAGACGCTTCTTTCCGGAACTCGTCGGGAACCTTCCGGAACCAGGAGGGACGAAGTCGGTGTCCAAGCCCTGGAAGGCGTGTTCGGCGCGGAAGGGGCAAGTGGACAAAAGGGCGACACGATCCCCGGAAAAGACACCGAACACTCACGAGAAGTGACACACTAAACACTGTGAGTAACACACTTGGGAGGCGCACGGCCATGCCCCCGCGCAAGAAAGAAGGCCCGGAGCCCGGCGAGGCTCCGTACTTCGTGCGGACGAAGGCGCAGGAACGGGGCACGGCCGCAGCGCAGAAGACTCAGCGACGCACCGAACGCCCCGCCCGGGCCGACCGCCCCGCGTCCAAGGCCCGACGCCCCGCGAAGCAGCCGGAGCAGCGCACGGCCGGTACGCCGAGGCTGACCGGCCGCGGCGGGGTCCTCCTCATCGCCCTGGTCAGCTTCGCGGGCACGATGATCGCGCACGCCGGATCCTGGCCGGCCGTCCCCGGGATCGCCTTCACCGCGGCCTGCCTGCTGACCGCCGCGATGGTGCGCCCGCCCGACCTGCTGTCACTGTCGGTGAGCCCGCCCATCGCGTTCTTCGTGTCGGTCGTGGCCGCCGAGAGCGTGCTCGCGCTCGGCAACGAGGGGTTCGCCCGGGTCCTGGTGCTCGGCCTGGCCTCCCGCCTGGCCGAGGTCGCCCCGTACCTGTTCCTGGGCACCGCGCTGGTGCTGGTCATCGCGGTCTTCCGCGGCCTGCCCGGCAACCTGCGCGACCTGGGCGACGAGCTCAACGGCCGCCGCTGACCCGGGCCGCACGGCCCGGGTTCAGAACGGCGTCGGGCTTCCGTTGCCCTCACCCTCGGAACCGTCCCGGCCCTCCTCGCGCTCGTCCATCGCGGCGGCCAGCTTGGCGCGGGCGCCCTCCAGCCACTGCTCGCACACGCGCGCGAGCTCCTCACCCCGCTCCCAGAGCGCCAGCGAGTCCTTCAGGCTCAGCCCTCCGGACTCCAACTGGCGCACCACGTTGTTGAGCTCCTCGCGGCTCTCCTCGTAGCTCATCTCCGGTTCGTCGGCGGTGCCGTTACCGGCCCCGTTCCCTGCGGTGTTCCCGGCGTCGGCGTCCTGGCTCACGGGTTCTCCCCCTCGGTGGTTTCGGCGGGCACGGGGTCGTCGCCCCCGGTGGTGTCGGTGTCGGCCGGTGCGGAGGAGGTCTCCCCGACGGCCTCGATCTCGGTGACGGTCGCGCGCAGGCTGTCCTCGGTCAGGCGCACCCGGAGTTCCTCGCCCTCGCTCAGGTCGGACGCGGAGCGCACCACGGCACCGTCCTCGCGCTGCACGATCGCGTACCCGCGGGCCAGGGTCGTGGCGGGCGAGAGCGCGTGCAGGCGGGCGCGCGTGTGGCCGAGGCCCTCGCCGGCGCGGTCCAGGGAGATGGTGAGGCTGCGGCGGGCACGGTCGCGCAGTTCCACGACCTGTTCGGTGAGCCGGTCGACCTCACGGACCGGATCGGCCAGCGCCGGGCGCGAACGCACGCTGCGCAGCCAGGAGAACTCGCGCTCCAGCCCGCCCCGGACCACACGCCGGCCCCGGTCGCGGAGCTGGCGCACGATCTCCAACTGTTCGCCCACGTCGGGGATCGTGCGTTTGGCGGCGTCGGTGGGGGTGGAAGCACGCACGTCGGCGACGTGGTCGAGCAGGGGTGCGTCCTGTTCGTGGCCGATGGCGCTGACGACGGGGGTGGTGGAGGCGGCCACGGCGCGCACGAGCGCCTCGTCGGAGAAGGGCAGGAGGTCCTCCAGGGAGCCGCCGCCGCGGGCGATGACGATGACGTCGACCTCGGGGTGGGCGTCGAGCTCCTGGAGGGACTCCATCACCTCGCGGACGGCGCGTTCGCCCTGGACGGCGGCGGGGCGCACCTCGAAGCGCACGGCGGGCCAGCGGCGTCGGCCGTTCTCCAACACGTCGCGTTCGGCGGCGGAGTCGCGCCCGCACACGAGCCCGACGGTGTTGGGCAGGAACGGGAGCGGGCGCTTGCGGGCGGCGTCGAAGACCCCCTCGGCGGTGAGGGTGCGGCGGAGCTGTTCCAGGCGGGCGAGGAGCTCTCCCAGGCCGACGTGGCGGATCTCCAGGGCACGCAGGGAGAAGCGGCCGCGGGGCTCGTAGAAGTCGGGTTTGGCGTGCACGACCACGCGCGCGCCCGGTTCGGGGGGCGGGCTCTGCGCGTCGAGCACGGAGGTGGCGCAGACGACGTTGGCGGAGACGTTGGCGACCGGGTCGCGGAGGGTGATGTAGGCCATGCGGCCGCGCCGGTTCAGCTCGGCGATCTGGCCCTCGACCCAGATCCGGCCCAGGCGGCCGATCCACTGGCCGACGGCGTTCAGGACGACGCGGACCGGCTGCGGCGCCTCGGCGGAGCTCTCCATTCCCATGTCAGGGACCCTAGGCGAAACCGGTGACAGTTCCGACCGCGGCGAGCAGGCGGGCGCGCATGCGGGACACGGGCACCCCCGGACACGCCACGGGCCCGACCGTGCGCTCGGGTTCTGGCGCTGGTCGGGCCCGGTGGTGCGGCGTGGTGCGGCGGGACCCTGCGGGGTGCTGCGGGTCCCCGCGCGCTCCGGCGGTGTGCCGGTGTCAGCTCGGGGCTCGGGGCTCAGTCCTCGGCCTGGAGCTTGGCGATGCGGTTGTCGTACATCTGACACCGACACTCTGCCGACCTGCGAGGCCATACCAAGACCGCTTATGAGCTGGGATTTTTCCCTTCACCGCCATTCGACGCTACGCAGCATTTTTCGCCCGCGTGTGCGCCGGATGTGCGCCCACAAGACGGCCCCGTACCGGTGACTCCACCACCAGCCGGGGCCTTGAACGGACGCAGGAGGTCCGAACCATGCATCACATTACAGACCCGGCCCCGCCCGTCCTCGTGATCGAGGCAGTCCTCCCGGCGACCGTGGCACGACTCGAACGCCCCGCCACCGACCAGCGGCCGTACACGATCGTCGTCGTGCCCGTGGCCGTTCAGGGGGTGGAGCTGTGAGCGTCCCCTCCCACGGTCTGGCCGCTGACATCCTCGCCGTCCTCGACCAGCACGGCCACCACTGCCCCGACGACCAAGCCCGGGGCGCGGCAATCATCCTCCTCGGTGACGTCCTCGACGCCTACCAAGGCCGCATCAACAGTGCCCGGATGGTCCGGGAGGAGCACCAGCACGGCGCGGAGGGTGCCGAATGAAGCGCGGAAGTGTGGTCGCCTGGTTGGCGTTCGCCACCGGCGCCGTCGTGTCCATCGGCGCGAACGTGCTCCACGCCCTCGACGGCGACGGGCCGACCGACTTCGGTCGCCTGGTTGCCGCCGGATGGGCGCCTGTCGCGCTGCTTCTGGTCGCCGAACTGGTGGCCCGTGCACGGCAGTCCGGCCCCTGGTGGATCATCACGCTTCGGTGGTCCGGCACCGCCGTGGTGGCCGCTGTGGCCGCGATCGTGTCCTACGGGCACATGCGGGACCTGTTGTTGTCCTACGGAGAAACCGCGTTGGTCGCCCACCTGTTGCCGCTGTCGGTGGACGGTCTGCTGTTGGTCGCGTCGTTGGCGCTCGCGTCCCCGGACGGCATAGACCAGCAGCACGCGCACGGCGAGAGCGAGAAGATGCAGGTCAACAGCAACGTGATTACTAGTGACGTTGCCCGTGGAGGGCGCGACCCGTGGCTGGTCAACGAGTCGGCGCCTGCCGCGCGCGATGATGATGAGAAACAGCAGGTCAGCCCTACCGTCGTTAATGCCGACGGTTCCGCCCGTGGTGCCGACCCCGTGACCGTCACAACCGCGCACGGCGGCGACACCAGAGAGCAGGCACGGCATGCCTACCGTGCCGCCCTCAACAAGGGAGTGCCGCCGACCGGCAAGGAGCTTGCCGCCCGGTTCGGACGGTCCGAGTCGTGGGGGCGAACCCGGATCCGGGAGTGCCGCGCCGCCTGACCACACCAGGGGTCGGCCCCGTGCCGGCCCCTGGTTCCTGATGCGCCCCTGCGAAGACGACGGGCCCTGCCTACTCTGGGAGTTGCGAGCAACCAGGAAGGCAGGGCCGACATGGCTGAGGATATCTCCATCGGGGACACCCTCCGAGACCTACGCGCCGAACGGGACCTCACACAGGAAGGGTTGGCAGAGGCCGCACGGCTGCACGTCAACACCGTCCGCAAGATCGAACAGGGCGGCACTGGGTCGATGGAGACCTACCACCGACTTGCCCGGGTACTCGGAACAACCACGGGGCGCCTGGTCGCTGGACAGCCCGCACGTCGACAGAACCACGGCGACGACAACAAGGTGTCCTTGCTGGACATGCGCCGCGCCATCACACCCCCCGTGGGGCTCGACGGTCACGCCGCCCTACCCGACGAAGAACCCGACCTCGCCGACCTACGGGGCGCCGCCGAATCGTTCGCCCGCTCCTACCACTCGGACCGGTACCGGGACATGGCCACCCTCGTTCCCCGCCTGGTCACCTCTGCGCACGCCGCCGTCAACCACTACGCCCACACCCCCCAGCAAGCCGACGCCCACCGGGTGCGGTCCGAGATCCTCCAACTCGCCGGGCGCTACCTCACCCAGGTTCGCGCCTACGACCTCGCACAGACCGCGCTCACCGACGCCGTGCGCGACGCCGCCACCGGCGAGGACCGGCTGAATGCTGCCGCCTCGATCATCGGGCAGGCGTGGGTGCTCCTGCGGCAAGGGCGCCTCGACGAAGCCCAAGAGCTTGCCGCCGGCACCGCCGACCAAGTCGAACCGCGCATGAGCCGCGCGTCCGGCGAGGAGCTTGCCGCGTGGGGTTGGTTGCTACTTCGGGCCTCTGCCGCTGCGGCACGCAACAACCGGCCCGACGAAGCACGCGAGGCCATCACCCTCGCCCGTACCGCCGGCGTCGCACTGGGCGGCGAGGTCACCCACCGGTTGCGCGGGTGGGTCTCGTTCGGCCCCACCACCGTCGAGCTCAAAGCGATCGAGAACGAAGCGATCGCTGACCGCCCCGACCGTGTGCTGTCCATGTCCAAGCCGCTCACGCAAGGCTCCTCGACCTCCGACAACTGGAACCGCCACATGTTGGACGTGGCCAAGGCACACGCGCGCATGCGACACGACCAGGAAGCCACACACGTCCTGTCCGGGCTGGTGCGCGCTTCGCCCCAGTGGCTCTCACACCAACGGCTCGCCGCCGACACGTTCGCCGAGGTTCGAGCCCGACGCAAGCGCGCGTTGACCTCCGAACAGCGCAAGCTCGCCGCCCTGTTCGCCGAGTAGAGCAGGGCAAGTACCACGGGGCGTGGTAGTCGCCGGGCACCCCGGTTGGAACTACCACGTCCCGTGTCTGTCACTGCCGCCACACCTTCCGTAGCTTCGTGCTCACTCCAACAACCGAGGTGAGCAGATGATGACGGACCAACGGGCGGAAGACCGCGCGGCGCTGCACGGGCACCCCTCAGCTATCGAGGTCATCGCGGCCGACTACCCGGCATGGGACATCAGCCGCGAACCCCACGCCGGCCCCTGGTGCGCCACGCGCGGCGAGACCCGTCTGAGTGCCGACACCCCCGCCGGTCTCCTCGTGCGCGTGGAAGAGCAGGAACTCGCCCGGCTCCAAGCCGCCCACGCCCACCAGTGGCGCATATGGCGCACCCCCAACTACTGGATGGCCAACGCCCGCGTACCCGGGATCGAACCGACGTTGATGGAACCGACCCCCGGCGCGCTGGAAGCGAAGATGCTCAACCCCGGGCCTCACATCGCCCCGCCCTACCCCGAGTAGGCGAACAGCTCCCGCGCCTCGGGGTCCATGTACACACGGGGATGTGCACTGGTCGACACCCCCGGGGCGCGGGTCTTCACCCGCACACACCCCACTCGACCAACCGGCGCCAACCAGCGTCGAGACCAGCCTCCCGCACCCACCCCCGAGCCGCAGCCTTACGACGGTTGACCGGGTGCGCAGGCACACCGAAACGTTCCGATGCCGGCATCGACCAGCCGCGCGCGTGCATCCACGCCCGGTACCGGCCTTGGTGGTGCCACACCACGTGGTCGCCGTCGAGGAGCTCGGGCGGCACCGGTAGCCCTTCCACCACCGGCGCCGCCATCGCGGCCGCACGGGCACGCCGGCGGGCGCTCACTCGGCGCTCTCCGCGATGCGCCACCCCAACGCCGCCATCGCTTTCGGGGTCAACCCGAGCGCTTCACTCGCGTAGCGGGCTTCCTGCGCCATCCACGCGGACGCCTCACCCGCCAAAATCGCGGACTCATACACCACCAGCACCGCCACCGTTCCGCGCGCGGTGTCATCCCACTGGGTCGCCTGCGGCGACTGCCACAGCTCCCGCCATCGTGTCGCCTCAGCAACCGTCCACTCACGCCCCGGCGGCATGGGCGGCACCGGAAGGTCACACCCGGCCGGAGGTAGGTCGACCAGCGCCGACCGCGCCCCCGTTGCGACCGGGCGCCGATGGGCCCGGCTGTGCGGCTTGGCCGCGTTCTTCACCGGCATCTGTCACTCTCCGTTGTCGAATGGGCGGGATCGTTGAGGTTGGCTGGTACCGGCACCAGGCGGAGCCCTCCCCGGCGACCTTTCGTGGATCTCCGGAAGGGGGTCATCCCCCTGGTGTCGTCGGAGGTCACGGGCGCGGGATGAACGTGTCTCCGAAGGTGTCGATCTCCTCGCCGTGTTCGTTGATCTCGCGAATGCTCTTCCTGCGCGCCTGCGCTCGGATCAGCTCGGCAGTCTCGACGTCGCGCGCGTAGAACACGCCGTCGCGGAAGACCACAGTCCGCCCGTCGCCAGGACTGCTCAGCTTCACCGTGTACGCGCCGCTGTCCCTGCCGACGGCGGATGGTCCGAGCTTGAACCTCGCCACGATCTCCGGCGCGTCAGGGACCTCGCCGCTGCTGCGCGCTCCTGTTTCCGCAGCCTTTGCGACAGCGTCGGCATCGGCGTGGACCTGGGCGGTGGTGGTGTGGCGGTGGTCTTCCTCGAACCGGGTCAGGACCTGGGTCAGGCATTCGGCGTAGCCCCCTGCCTGTAGGGCAAGGCTGGGACGCACCCCCCGTAGCCCTCGTTGGTGTGTCTCACGCCGTAGGGCCTCGTGCTCCCCGTGGGCCTGTGCGCGGGCGAGGGCGAACCGGCGCCACGCGGTGAGGGTGTCCTCCTCGCTGCCTCCGGTAGCGGCCTTCTCGAACTCCTGCCATGTGGTGGCGACGTGGGGGTGCACCTGGTCGTAGAACCGTATGACGCGCTCCTGCCAATAGCTGGTGAGGGCGTTCTCCCGGGCGAACTCAACAGCGGCGCGGGCCTTCTGTGCCGCTTCTCGGGCGGCCCGGTACTTGCGTTCGATCTTGTCGGCTTCGGCTTGCAGGTGGTCGGGGTCGTGCTGTTCAGCGGTCTTCGTGGTCGCCATCGTTCTTCTCCTCGTTCTTGCGGGTGTGGTCGGTGATGGTGAGCCCGAACGTGGTCAGGGTCCGGGAGCGGGAGTAAGCGGATGATTCGCCGGGGTCGATCTCTCCGGCGGGGCCGCGCGGCCGGTGGCCGCGCGCGTAGTACCAGCGTCCGAGTTCGTAGCGGTCAGCCATAGTTGTTCCTCCTTGTCGATGGGGCGCCCACGGGTGCGGGCGCCCCGGGCTCTTATGCGGCGGCCTGGTGGTCGAAGCAGTGGCCGTCAGGCCACATGTCGAGGGCGACACGGCGATCACATCCGGGGGTCTGGCACGCTGCGGTGGCGGGCTCTGGCTCATGACCCCCCTCGTTCGGCAACCCAGAAAACCCAGAACCCGACTCTGACGCCCCCTGTCCGGGGTTCTGGGTTTTGTGGGTTGCGCTTCCGGCGGGGCCGTCCGCGTGCACATCCGGATGGAGGGCATACCTCGGCGAGGGAGAACGCCCCTTCTTCCCGGGCGGCCTCTCGGGGGTCACGTCGGCAAGCCACCCGAGATCCTCAAGCTCGACCATCGCGTCCCGGACAACGGCGGCGCCGCCACCGTGCCGCACCCACGGATGACTGTTGAGCCCCTGGTACACATCCCGAACGGACACCTGCTCACCGGGGCGGGTGTTCTTGGCCAGCCAGTCGAGGATGTCCGCCAGGGGCTTACGTCCACCCTCGGCACGTGCGTCCATCAGCTCGAACACACGCCGGGCGTGCGCGATGAAGTACGGCGCCAGCTCGATGGCACGCGCCATGGTGTCCTCGGTGACCTCGACGGCACCGGGATTGTCGTAGATCTCCATGCACGCGGCCACGCGGGCGACCTGACCGCAGAGTTTGCCCGCCCACTCAGTCAAGTCGTGCAGGTCGCCGCCCTCGCCCTTGCGCTGCTCGACGTCGTTGTAGAAACTGCCGAACCGGCGCCGTGCTCGGTCGGTCAGGTCCAACGTCGCTACGGTCTCGCCCGCCCACACCTGGTGCACGATGGCACTCACTCGGGATTCGAGCCCGGCGACAACGGCCGGCGGGATGCCGGGAGCGTCGAAGGTGCCCGGGGGCATCTGCGGGGACAGCGCCATGAGGAACCGGTTCAGGAAACCGGACTCCTTGAAGTCGGGGTTCTGCTTGGACAGACCCTCGACCATGCCCGTTTGGATGATCAGCCCCAGGGTGACGGCGGTGTGAGGCATGTACGACCCGCCACGGGAGACCCTGCCGGAGTGGTAGGCCACACCGGTGTACCCCTCTAGGAGGGGCCCGATGTTGGCTTGTCCGTTGCCGTAGATCCCGGCCGCGTGCTTCCACAACGTGGCTTCAGAGCCGAGAACGGCGACGCGTCCGCCCTGCTCGCCCATGGTCTTGGCTAGATACTCGATTGTGGAGTCCCCGCCCGCGAGGATCTGCGGCAGGTGTCGTCGGGCTCCGGCTTCCTCCACTTCGTCACGTGCCATCTGAAGGTCGGCGTCGTCGGCCTTGCCGCTCTTGGCTTGCTGCTTGGCCTTTTCGTACCGGGCCTCAGCGATCTCGACCTGTTCGTTGTGTCGCCAGACCTCGGGCCCCACCTTCTCGGCCAACTCTGCTGCGGCGCGTTCGAGCGGCTCCATGGCCAAGGACAGGGCCGGGGTCTTGCGTGCGGACGAGTCGGCCAACGCCATGGCGTACAGGCACACCATCTCCGTCCAACCGTCCTTGACCTTGACCCGGCGCCGCCCCCCGACTGCTGCCGAGATCACCGACAGGGCGGAGAATGCGGCGATGTCCTCGGAGACGTTGAGGCTCACCGACGCCGCGCGCACCCACTCGGCCAGAGTTCCGAGGTGCCCCGTGGGGAAGGCCGGGAGCCGGGGCGAGTGGACAGGGACGGGGGCTCCTTCGAATACGTGACCTCCCTCGTTCGGCAACCCAGAAAACCCAGAACCCGACTCTGACGCCCCCTGTCCGGGGTTGTGGGTTTTGTGGGTTGTGAATCCGAGGGGGTCATGGGTCTCGGGGACTCGTTCGGTGAGCCCCCGGATGACCCCGTTCAGTTCGGCGCCGGTCTTGGCCTTGACCGCCGAAACGACCCACGCGAGCACGTCATCGAACTCAGCATCGGCTTCCTTCGGCGTGAGGACCCGGTCCGAGCCGGTACGCGGCTTGGCCATCATCTCGGCGTGCAGCGGCCGGAGCGCCTCCTCGGAACGCCGGGCCGCGTACATGCCCACCCGGGCCTCGGTCATCGTGTCCAGAAGGGCGAACTTCACGCTGTCGTGGCGCGAGTAGCCGCCGTTGGCCCGGGCCACGAACCGCTCAACGATCACGTTCAGGAGATAAGGGCGCATCTGGGCGGTGTAGGTGTCGAGGAACTCCTCGACCTCCTCGCGCGTGGCTTTGGACCGGGACTCTCGCGCTTGGGTGAGCTTCTCGGCCAGCGCGTCGGGCAGCACAGGCAAGGCACCGGCGGTCAGCCACTCGTACCGGCCTCCCTGTTCAACCTTTTCGTGCTCGGAGGGAGCAACGACGATGACGCCGTTCTCCCCGCGCACTTCGCCCCACGCGCCGCCCAAGCCGCCGGTGCTGTTGCCGTATCCCTGGCCGTGCGGGGTGGCGAACACGTAGTGCCCGCGCATGGGCTGGTCTGTACGAGTGGACTGATACGGCGGGTTGTGTGCGGTGATCGCCTCTGCGAGGGGCTCGGGCATCTGGTCGGGGTCGTCGACGTCGAACACCACGGCCCCGGGACCTACATGCAAGGCCATGCTGGTGTGTCCGTCAGTGAGGAACCAGTCGGCGAGCTGTTGGGGGTCTCGACTGGACTTGAGGTGCCAGACGCCTCCGACGACGCTTCCCGGGTGCTTGCTGCCGCTACGGATCGGCAGGAGGCGGAAACCGGCATCCGCGTAGGCGAACGCGGCGGTCAGGACGTCGGCGTCGGGGGCGATTTCGGGGATGTGGAGCGTGTTCACTTCGCCCCCTCCCCGCCGTGGTCGCATTCGAGCAGGGACGTACCGCACCAGGACTGGAGTGCTCGGGCTACAGGGTCCTCTGCAACGGCTTGGTCACAGAGGTGGCAGTCGCCGGGGGCGACGATCTTCGGGGCCTGGTGGTGGCAGTCGATACGAAGTCGCACGCCGGCGGTGTCGATCCGGACGCTGTCCGCCATCTGGTGCGCGAGGTCGGTGCAGAGGGCGCACTGGTCGTCATAGTGCAAGTCGACTACGCTGGTGGGAGCTTGCTCGTACACGTGAGCTTCTGTTCGACCCTCGGCGTGGCCGCGCCGGGGGTCGTTTTTGTGCTTGCTCATGCGGCAGCACCTCCCTGCGCGTTCGCGTCGAGCCACTTCTCGACGTCGGCCCACCGGTAGCGGCGGTGGCGTCCGACTCGGCTGTACCGGGGGCCGGTGCCGAGGTGCGCCCACTTGTCGAGGGTGGCTTTTGGGACGTCGAGGTACTCGGCGACATCGGTGGTGTCGGCGAGGGTGCGTCGTGGGGCGGGAGAAGATGACTTAAGAGACAAAGAAACTCCTAAAGGTGAAAAAATCTCACCCATTCGAGCGAAAGATACCCGTTCTGGTGAGCCAGGATGCCAGCCCTTGCATGGTGGCGCAAGCCCTCGTTAAGGTGAAACCATGTCACCTACACCTGCTAGCCCCATGGGGACCATCGCTCGACGCGTCCAGGAGCTCCGTAACCGCAAGGGGTGGAGCGCTGCCGAACTCGGCGAGAAGCTCACAGAGAAGGGTGTGCCCTGGGACCGGTTCACCGTCAGAGCGCTGGAAGGGGGAAGGCGGAAGAACGTCACGGTTCAGGAGTTTCTCGCCCTGGCTGTGGTGCTCGACGTCGCTCCGGTACACCTGCTGTTCCCGCTCCACGAGGGCGCTTACGAGATCACCCCGAACGGGTCCCTGTTCAAGACCGGCGCAGCCCGGCACTGGTTCCGAGGAACCGAGCCGTACCCGAGAGGCGATCGCCAGATGTACTTGAGCGAACGCCCCGAACGTGAACTGAACTGGCCGGGCAGCATCCCCGAAAGCGATTGGACCGAACCGCCTGCATCCTCAGACGAAGGTGAGACCGATGCCGGTCGTTGACACCTGGCACAAGACCGTCAAGCAACCGGACGGTTCGAAGGTCGAGGAGCGCAGCGCCGCATACGGGCGCGGGAAGCGATGGGCGGCTCGGTACCGGGACGACAACGGCAACCAGAAGTCGCCGAAGTTCAAGACCAAGGCGGCTGCTGAGGCACACCTGAAACGCGCTGAGGGAGACCTACAGCGCGGGCAATACGTCGACCCCAAGGCCGGTGACGTCAAGCTTCGCGACTTCGCTGAGGAGGTTCTCAGCAATGCCAGCCTCGACGAGTCCAGCCGTGACGAGATGCGCCGGCGCCTGCGACGCCATGTCTTCCCCGAGCTGGGCGGCAAGGCGATGCGCGCCGTTCGCCCGTCCATGGTGCAGGCGTGGCTACGGGGACGGCTTGACCAGCTCGGAGAGCAGACCGTCAAGACCGTGTTCCAAAACCTCAGCATGGTCTTTCAGGTCGCCGTCGATGACGAGATCATCGGTCGGAACCCTTGCCGCTCCGGTTCGGTGAAGGCACCGACAGTCCCCCGGCGCAAGGTTGAACCGTGGAGCGTCGAGCGTGTCGCGGCGATCATGACGGCGCTGCCGTCGTACTGCCGTGCCGTTGTGGCTCCCGGCGCCGGGTGTGGGATGCGGCAGGGAGAGGTGTTCGGCCTCGCCGCCGACGATGTTGAGTTCCTGCACCGGAACGTGATCGTGCGGCGTCAGATCAAGATGGTCCGCAACCGGTGGGTGTTCGCTCCCCCGAAGGGCGGCAAGGAACGTGACGTACCGCTCCCCCGCCACGTGGCCGACGTCCTGTCTCAGCACATCGCCGACCGCCCACCAGTCGAGGTCACGCTCCCGTGGCGGGAACCAGGCGGCTCACCGGTCACCGCACGGCTGATCTTCACCACCAGGCGCGGCAAGCACCTGAACAAGACCACGTTCAACGCCTACGTCTGGAAACCCGCGCTGGTCGAGGTCGGTGTACTCCCCCGGCCTGCCGAGGGTCAGCGTATACCGGCCGCGCACGACAAGGGGTTCCACCAGCTCCGCCACCACTACGCCAGCTTGACGCTGGACGAGGGCGTGAGTATCCGGGCTTTGGCGGAATACCTCGGCCACTCCGATCCCGGGTTCACGCTGCGGACCTACGCGCACATGATGCCGAGCAGCGACGGGCGGGCTCGCGACGCTATCGATCGTGCATGGTCGGCGAACACTCCCCCGGCGAGTGCGCCCGATGTGCGCCCGGACGGCACAGACGGGGGAGGACACACGCCTTGACCAGCTAGTTTTCCTCGGCCTGGAGCTTGGCGATGCGGTTGTCGTACATCTTGATGAACTCCGGACGCGACTCGTGCGCCACCTCGTAGGCGCGCAGGTCGCGCACCTGGTCGATGGTGAGCTTGCGCAGGCGCGCGCGGATCGAGGGGAGGGTCAGCTCGTCGTAGGTGGGCACGGCGAGGTCCTCGGCGGCGGGGGCTGCGCCCTTGCGCACACGCTCCAGGACGTCGTCGCTGGCGACCTCGGTGTGGGCCTCGTTGGTGGAGAGCTCCTGGGCGATCGCCGCGTCCTTCTCGGGGACGTCGTCGGTGGCGGGGGCGGAGTCGGCGACCGGGGCCTCAGCGGCGGGGGTCTCAGCGGCGGGCGCCTCGGAGGAGGTCTCCGTCACGCTCTCCGCCGGCTTCTCCCCGGCGGGCTCGGCGGTCTCGGACTTCTCCGGGGCCCCGGCGGGTTCCGGTGCCTCGGCGGTCTCGGCGGGCGCGGCGTTCCCCTGCTCCGGGGCGCTGTTCCCCTCGCCCTCTCCCCGGGGCTCCTTCGCTGCGGGCGCCGCGGCCGGGGCGGGCGCGGCCTCCTTGCTGCCGAAGGCGCCCTTGACCAGGGTCAACAGCTTCGTGACGATCGACGGGTTCGACATGGGACGGGGGCTCCTGAGGGTCTCGGCTGTTGGGCCAGCGGCGCGCTTCCAGAAAACCAGGCAAGGCCGAGTTGAGGGCGAACCGCCTCTGACTGATGTGATGGTGAACCAGGATAGAGGAGGGTGGAACACCATGAGCAGGGGGACAAGTGCATGATCCCTGCGCTTCGCTGCGGAACCGGATACGTCCCGTTGCGATCCCGTCACATTCGTACAGCACTTACGGTGGGACCAGGGCGTGGTACTGGCGCAGTGCCGCATACCACACAAGGCCCGAGGGACACCCACCTCTCCGCACCCCACCTAGGATGTGACCCATGAGTGCGACGACTGCGACGAACCAACGCCGTGTGCTGCTCGCCAACCCGCGGGGTTACTGCGCCGGTGTCGACCGAGCCGTCATCACCGTCGAGAAGGCCCTGGAGCAGTACGGCGCTCCGATCTACGTCCGCAAGCAGATCGTGCACAACACGCACGTGGTGCGCACGCTCGAGGAGCGGGGCGCGATCTTCGTCGAGGAGACCGACGAGGTCCCCGAGGGCGCGATCGTGGTCTTCTCCGCCCACGGTGTCTCCCCTGCCGTCCACGAGCAGGCGGACCAGCGGCAGCTGAAGACGATCGATGCGACCTGCCCGCTCGTCACCAAGGTCCACAAGGAGGCCAAGCGCTTCGCCTCCGAGGACCGCGACATCGTCCTCATCGGCCACATCGGCCACGAGGAGGTCGAGGGCACCAGCGGTGAGGCCCCCGAGCACATCCAGATCGTGGAGAGCCCCGACGAGGTCGACAAGGTCCAGGTGCGCAACCCGGACAACGTCTCCTGGCTCTCCCAGACCACCCTGTCGGTGGACGAGACCAACCAGACCGTGGACGCGCTGCGCGACCGGTTCCCGAACCTGCTCGACCCGCCGAGCGACGACATCTGCTACGCCACCTCGAACCGCCAGGACTCCGTGAAGGCCATGGCGCCCGAGTGCGAGCTGGTCATCGTCGTGGGGTCGGACAACTCCTCGAACTCCGTGCGCCTGGTCGAGGTCGCCCTCGACGCCGGCGCCGACGCGTCCTACCTGATCGACAACGCCTCGCTCATGGACGAGTCCTGGCTGGAGGGTGTCACCACGGTCGGCGTGACCAGTGGCGCCTCCGT
Source organism: Nocardiopsis coralli (assembly GCF_014892575.1). Classification (GTDB taxonomy): domain Bacteria; phylum Actinomycetota; class Actinomycetes; order Streptosporangiales; family Streptosporangiaceae; genus Nocardiopsis; species Nocardiopsis coralli. Next base: position 103,175 of record NZ_JADBGI010000013.1, read on the forward strand.
GCCGGAGATCCTCGTGCGCGAGCTCCTCGACAAGCTCTCCGCCCACGGCTACGGCTCGGTCACCCCGGTGACCACGGCGGACGAGAAGCTGACCTTCTCCCTGCCCAAGGAGCTGCGGCGCGACCTGCGTGCCGAGCAGCAGGAGCAGGCCGAGACGCAGAAGTAGCGACGAAGGCCGGAGCGGGGTCCTCCCGAGCTCCGTCCCGAACGACACCGGGGGCCGCCGTGATGCACGGCGGCCCCCGGTCGTGTGCGGTCCCGGTCCAGGTCGGACCAGGGGGTCAGGCGTCGGAGGGGTCGTCCCCGGGCTCGCCCTCGGCCCCGTCGGAGCCCTCGCCCTCGGAGCCGGCGCCGCCGTTGCCTTCGCCGTCCTCGGGGGCGTCGCGCAGGCCCTCGGCCATGTACGCGAGTTCGTCCAGGTCGGCGGGGCCGGAGACCACCAGGATGTGGCCGTCCTCCTCCGAGACCAGGGCGCGCCAGTCGTCCTCGTTGTCGTAGTGGTCCCACTCGCGGTCGCCGGCGTTGACCGTGCCCACCGGTTCGGCGTCGCGCACCCGGTCGTCGAACACGATCTCCGGGTCGTCGTCGCTCTGGGTGATCATGACGTGGCTGTCCTGCGGGGTCGCGAAGCCCAGGCTCCACTCGACCGGCTCGCCGATGTCGAGGTGGGAGCTGGTCGCGGTCCAGCCCTCGGGGAGGTCCTCCGGCGGGAGGGTCACGGGGTAGTCGGCCTCGGACTGCAGGGTCTCGGCGTCCGGCCCGTACTCCACCGTCGGGATGTGTTCCTCCGAGCGGGTCGCGACGACGACGTACATCAACAGCAGGATGCCGACGATGATCCCGAGGGAGATGGCGTAGTTCTTGAAGGTCGCGCTGGACCGGGTGTACTCACTCATGGCACGTCCCAGCTTGCCGCAGGTTGGCGGGGACTCCGACCCGGGTCCGGCTTAGACGCGCTGCAGGGCCGGGAGGTGGGACCCGGAACCGCAGACACCGCGCACCCGGCCCCCTGAGTTCCGGCCCCCGGTGTGCTGGACCCCACTCCGGGTCGATCCCCGTCCCGGCGCAGGCGCCGTCACCCCGGGGCGACCTCCTGGTCGCGGCGCCGGGGCTGGAGCGTGCTCAGCAGGTCGGTGATGTCGTCGGCCAGGCGGCGCGCGTCGACGTCGTCGCGGCGCACGACCTCGGCCACGGCCACGAGCATCGAGCCGGAGACCACGATCAGCAGCGCCTCGTCGACCGGCTCGTCGGCCTTGCGGAACAGCGCAACGTTCCGGTCGGTCCACGCCGTCAACCGCTCCCGCAGCTGGTAGTCGAACCCGGGCGGGCCGTCGCCGCTGAAGAACAGGCGGGTGGTCTCGCGCTCCTCGATGCAGCCGACGAGGTAGGCGCGTGCGGCGATGTTCATCAGGCGTGTGGGATCGCCCTCACCCGCCGCGCGTGCCTCGACGACCGCCTGGTGGGTGCGTTCCTGCTGGCGTTCCTGGAACTCCTCGTACAGCGCCAGGTACAGGTCGGCCTTGCCGCTGAAGTGGTGGTAGAGGCTGCCGACGCTGGCACCGGCCACGGACACGACCTCGCTGACGCCGGCCTTGGCGAACCCGACGGTCCGGAAGACCTGGGCCGCTGCCCGCAGCAGTGCGCTGCGCGTGGCCGCCCCTCGGGGGGAGGTCCTCGTGGGTTTGCCCGTCCTGTCCACAGTCACGCCCTCTTCACTCCGTCGCCGGTCGGCCCGCTCGTGACACGGCCGACCCACGGGCCGCTCGGTTCACGTCGGGTGACTACCCTAAGACGTGCATCCCGCCCTGTTCCCTGACGGAAGGTGTCATGTCCATGTCGCAGCCCGGTAACCCCACCACGCCCGATCGCAATCTGGCGTTGGAGCTGGTCCGTGTGACCGAGACGGCTGCGCTCGCCGCCGCCCGCTGGGTCGGCAAGGGCGACAAGAACGGCGCGGACGGCGCCGCGGTGCGGGGCATGCGGCACATGATCAGCACCGTTTCGATGAACGGCACCGTGGTCATCGGCGAGGGCGAGAAGGACAACGCCCCCATGCTCTACAACGGTGAGAACGTCGGCGACGGCGGCGGGCACGACTGGGACGTGGCGGTCGACCCGGTCGACGGCACCACCCTGACGGCGAACGGGATGCCGAACGCGGTGTCGGTGATCGCGCTGAGCCCGCGCGGGAGCATGTTCGACCCGTCGGCGGTCTTCTACATGGAGAAGCTGGCGACGGGCCCGGAGGCCGCGGACGTCGTGGACATCTCGGCCCCGGTGGGCGACAACGTGCGCGCCGTGGCCCGGGCCAAGGGCAAGTCCCCGCAGGACATCACGGTGGTCATCCTCGACCGCCCGCGCCACAAGCAGATCGTGGACGAGGTGCGCGAGGCCGGGGCCCGCATCAAGTTCATCACCGACGGCGACGTGGCCGGCGCGATCATGGCGGCCCGTGAGGGAACCGGTGTGGACCTGCTGCTGGGCATCGGCGGCACCCCGGAGGGCATCATCACCGCCTGTGCGATGAAGTGCCTGGGCGGTGTGATCCAGGGCCGCCTGTGGCCCAAGGACGACGAGGAGCGCCGCAGGGCGGTCGAGGCCGGGCACGACGTGGACCGTGTGCTGTCCACCGACGACCTGGTCCGCTCCGACGACGTGTTCTTCGCGGCGACGGGCATCACCGAGGGCGAGCTGGTGGACGGCGTGCGGTACGAGTCCGCGCGGGTGCACACGGACTCGCTGGTGATGCGCGGGCGCAGCGGCACCGTGCGCCAGGTGCACAGCGAGCACCGGCTGAGCAAGCTCTCGGCCTACAGTGGCGTGGACCTGAACACCGCTTCCTGAGGCCGTCCCGCGGGGCCGGTCCTTTCCGGGCAGGGCCGCTCGTGGGTTCGGGCGGGCCAGGGGCGTACCCGCGGCTCCCGGCACGGGGGCACGCGGCCGGGTCCGGTTCCGGGCGGGTCCGTCCGCTCGGTCGTGGCGGTCGGCTCTCGGCCCCGGCAACGGGTACGGGGACCCCGGTCGTGGCCTCGGCACCGCCGCGAGGGGGTGCCCGGTGGCACATCCCGGTCCGCTCGGACCCCACCTCGGCATGGCACCCGGTTCCACCTGGGCGTTCGGGCGGGGTCGGCGGCGCCCCCGCGGACCGGGCACGACGGCCCGGTTCGTACCCTGGAACCCGGGATGCCCGTGAACCGGCCACCTCTCCACCAGCTGCCCGACCGGGATCTGTTCGGTGGACGCCTTCCGTCGCTCGGACGGGTCCTGCACCGCCAGGCGTCCGTCGAGGGTGGTGGCGGGTGGCGGAGTGGGCCGGTCCTCGCCGAACGGGCCCCAGGGCCGAAGGGGAGGTGTCCCGTTTCCCACGCCTCGGGGCGCCGGGAAGCGTCCCGAAGGTCCGCCCGTGTGCCGCGCGAGCGGGCCTCACGGCCGGTACCGGTCACCCCTCCCCCTGCAGCCAGATCCCCCGAATTCTCCCCTGACCACACCCGACGGGTACCGATCGCGAACCATCCGGGGGTCGGTGGGCATCAGACCCACCGGTTCGCCCGCGCGTTCCGCGCCCCGTCAGTTCTCCGCCGGAGGTCCGATGTCCTTCCCCGATCCCTCCCAGCAGCCCCAGTGGCCGCAGCAGCCCGGGCAGCCTGGGCCGGGTCAGCCCCCGCAGGCCGCCGCACCGGGTCAGCCCGGTGGCCCCGGCGTCCCTGCCGGCCAGGGAGGCCCCGTCCCGCCCGGCGGTCCGGCCGGCCCCGGTGGCCCCGGTGGTCCGGGCGCCCCCATGGGTCCCGGTGCCCCGATGGGCCCGGGCGGCCCCATGCCTCCCGGCGGCCCCGGTGGTCCCGCGGGCCCCTACGGCCACTACTCCGGCGGCGCCGTGCCCCCGGGCGGCAACGGCGGCGGCCGCAACCGCTGGCTCATCCCCGCCGCAGCCGCCACCGCGGTCATCGTGATGGCCGGTGCCGTGTGGGCCTCGGTGTCGCTGGTGAACTTCGCCGGGAACCAGCCCGAGACGGTGCTCCCGGGCAATACCGCCATGTTCGCCAAGGTCGACCTGTCGATCGACGGCAACCAGGCGGTCGAGCTCATGCAGTTCATCGACCAGCTGCCCGACGAGATGGCCGAGGAGCTCGACGCCGACGACGGCGACATGAACGAGCTCTTCGCCGACGTGTTCAGCGACGCCTTCCCCGAGGCCAGCAAGGGCTCGGTACAGGAGTGGATCGGCGACGGCGTCGGTATGGGCATGTGGCCCTCCGACGACAGCTCGGTCGGCACCGAGGCCGGGGTCGGGGGCGCGGGCATGGCCTTCGCGCTGTCGGTGGAGAACGAGCGCCTGGCCGAGGAGGAGTTCGACGCCATCTCCAGCGAGTACGACGACCTCCACTACGAGGTCACCGACGGCTTCGTGCTGCTGACCCCGGACAGCGCCTCCCTCGGCGACCTGGAGCGCCAGGTGGACGAGCACGGGACGCTCGACTCCGCCGACGATTTCTCCTCCGACATGTCCGACCTGCCCTCGGGCAGCCTCGCCACCGCGTGGGGCGACCTGGCGGCCATGGAGGAAGCCGAGGTCACGGACGAGGTCCGCGCCGAGTTGGCGACCGGCCCCACGGAGATCTCCGGCCGGGTCAGCGCGGCACTGCACATCGACGGTTCGTACCTGCAGGTGGACTCGGCGCTCACGGACTGGTCCGTCGACGGTTCCGACATGACGTGGCTGGCCGACGCCGAGACCGGCAGTGTGGAGGCCATCGGGCAGCTTCCGGAGAACACCGTGATGGCGTTCGGCGCGACCGGCCTGGACAGCGCCCTCACCGAGGCCTACGACGACGGTGAGCTGGACTTCCTGACCGACAACCGCGACTTCCAGCAGATGGAGCGCGACCTGAACTCGGTGGGCGCGCACCTGCCGGAGGGCTTCGGCGCGCTCCTGGGTTCCTCGACGGTCTTCGGCCTCACCGGTCAGGACTCCGACGGTTTCTTCGAGGAGACCGGCGGCGAGGCGTCGTTCATGTACCGGGCCGAGGGCGGCGACGCCCAGGTGGTCGAGGACTTCGTGAACGACCTGATGGTGGGCCCCTACGGCCAGCCGCCCGCGGTCTCGGACGAGGACGGCACCGTGGTCGTGCAGGAGGGCTCCAGCTCCACGGGCGCCCTCGCCGACGACGCGGTCTTCGAGCAGACCATGCAGGAGATGGACGAGGCGGTCGTGGCCGGGTTCTTCGACCTGCGCCAGGTGCTGGCCCAGGACAACAGCGTGCAGGACGCCGACCAGTGGGGCGCCGTCGGGTTCGCGGTGACCCCGGGCGAGGACGGCAACCGGCTCTCCGGCGAGCTGCGGTGGTCGCCCAGCGGCGGTGACGGCGAGGACTGACCCGCCCGGGGTACGGCTTCGCGCCGGCCCCGCGGGGTGTTCCCGCTCAGGCTCACGGGGCCGCGTCCGGAGGGATCCGGGCGCGGCCCCGTGTCGTGTCCGGGGTCGGCGACGCGGCCCAGCGCTGCGCCGGGCCACCGCGCCTCAACTGATGACGCGCCGGCGCATCTGGAAGCAGGCCAGGCTCCACATGAGCGCGATGAAGGCCAGCAGCACGCCGGTGTGCAGGAGCACCGAACCCGGCGTGAGCTGTCCGAACACACTCCCGCGGATGAGCTCGACCGCGTGGTAGAGCGGGTTGGCCATGGCCGCGGTCTGCACCCAGTCCGGCAGCTCCGTGACGGGGAAGAACGTGCCGGCGACCAGGAACAACGGGGTGAAGAGCCCGCTGAAGACGTAGTCCATGGAGCGGACCGAGGTGATCACCGACGAGATCCAGATCCCGAACAGCGCGAACGCGAAGCCGGCGACGAACGCGATCAACGGCACCGCGAACGCCCCGGGTCCCGGGCGCAGACCGAACGCGACCGCGACGAGCAGAGGCACGCACCCGTACACACCTGCGCGCATGGCCAGCCACAGGGCCTCGCCGGTGACGACCTCGCGCACGTCCACGGGGGCGGCCAGGACCGCCTGGTAGGTGCGCAGGTACCGGCGTTTGATGAAGGTGTTGATGACGGCGGGCATCATCGACTGGAACATGACCGAGACCGCGACGATGCCGGTCCCGAGGAAGTCGATGTAACTGAAGCCCGCGAGGGTTCCGATGAGCGCGCCCATGCCGAAACCGAACGCGAGCAGGTAGATGGTGGGTTCGACGATCGCGGCGAAGGTCGTGGCGCGCCAGGACTGCCCGTAGAGGATCCACTCCCGGGCGACGACACCGCGCACGGCGTCGAGTTCGAACCGGCCGGGCCTGACGTGCGCGCGGGGGCGGGCGTCGGCCCGGGTCTGTTGGGTGGTCATTCGACGTTCTCCCCGGTCAGGGCCACGAACACGTCCTCGAGGTTGGCCGCGCGCCGGTGCGGGGTGCCGAGCTGTTCGAGGAGGGTCTCGGGGATCTCCTCGGCGCGCAGGGCGGAGACGGTGATCCCGGTGCGGCGGGTGGCGAACCCGTCCGCGTGCAGGAGCCGTTCCAGGCCGGACACGCCCTGCTCCCCCGCGGTGAACTCGGCGACGGTGCGGCCGGCGTGCTTGGCGACGAGCTCGGAGGGCACGCCGCGTTCGACGATGCGCCCGGCGGCCATGAGGGCGACCTCGTCGGAGAGGCGTTCGGCCTCCTCGATGTAGTGGGTGGACATCAGGACGGTGGCGCCCTCGCTGCGCAGGGCGTCGATGAGGCCCCAGAGCTCCTGGCGGACCTGCGGGTCGAGCCCGACGGTGGGTTCGTCCATGAGCACGAGCTCGGGCCGGTGGAGCAGGGCGCGCACGATGAGCAGGCGGCGGCGCATGCCCCCGGACAGGTCGTCGACGATCGTGTCGCCGCGGTCCTCGAGCTGGGCGAGGCGCATGGCGCGTTCGATGGCCTCGCGGCGGCCGCGGCGGGGGACGCGGTACAGGTAGCTGAACATGCGCAGGTTCTGCTCAACGGTGAGTTCTTCGTCGAGGTTGTCGTGCTGGGGGACGACACCCATGCGGGCGCGGGCCCACTTGGACTCGGCGGGGATCTCGTGGCCGAGGATGCTGATGCGGCCCTCGGTGGCCAGGGACTGGCCGGTGAGCATGCGCATCGTGGTGGATTTTCCGGCGCCGTTGGGGCCGAGCAGGCCGAGCACGGTGCCCTGGGGGACCTCGAGGTCGAGACCGTCGACGGCGGTGAGGGTTCCGAAGCGTTTGACGACGCCGCCGAGCCGGAGCGCGGCGACGTCGGTGGGGCCACCGGGGGCCGGGGCTGCGGACCGGCCGCTGGGAGGTGTGGTCATGGGTTCACGGTAGACAGCGGCACCCCGGCGGTTCCACTGTTTTTCCGCTGGTGGCGCCGCGTTTCCCCGGAATCGGACACCAATGACAATGACGAATAACGGAAACGGCACCCGGAACTCGGACATCGGTGCACACTTTTCCGTGCGCGAGATCGGTTGAATTCACCCACCTCCGGACGCAGGAAACAAACATTACTGTTGGGCGAAGAGCGCGTCAAACGTGCAGGTCAGTTCAGGATTTTCCGGAAAAACTTCCCTCTGGGCGCAGGATCTGTATAGTCACCTTCCACGCCTTTCGGGCGGGCTGGAACCCCGGCACGAACGCCGGACTGCCCGAAAGGAAGTCCTCCAGCCCGGACGGCCGCGCGGACTCGCGACCCGCGCGGTTCCCCCGCTGTCCACAGAATTTGGAGCGAACCCATGAGGTCCGCACGAACCATCCGCACGGCCGCCGCCCTGGCGGCCGCACCGCTCGCCCTGACCGGCCTGGCCGTCGCGCCGGCGAGCGCGCACGGAACCCTCGGCGACCCCGTCAGCCGGATCGCCACGTGTTACGAGGAGGGCCCCGAGAGCCCGCAGTCGGAGATGTGCGTGCGCCTGGTCGAGGAGAACGGCACCCAGCCGCTCTACGACTGGCACGAGGTGAACCTCCCCGACGCCGACGGCGAACACCGCGACATGATCCCCGACGGGGAGCTGTGCAGCGCCGGGCGCGACAAGTACTCCGCCCTGGACAACGCCGGCGACTGGACCGCGACCGAACTGCCCTCCGGCGGCGGCGAGTACACCTTCGAGTACACGGCCGCGGTGCCGCACGAGGGGTACATCGAGTACTACGTGACCACGGACGACTGGGACCCGAGCACCCCGCTGGCCTGGGACGACCTGGAGTCGGAGCCGTTCGTGGTGCACGACCGGCCGGAGGCGGAGAACGGGGTCTACGAGATCACCGCCGACCTGCCGGACAAGAGCGGCCAGCACCTGATCTACACGGTGTGGCAGCGCACCGACAGCCCGGAGGCCTTCTACAGCTGCTCCGACGTGGTCTTCGGCGGCGGTTCCGGGGCCACGACGACCGCGGCCGAGGGCGACGGGTTCGACGTGGACCTGACCGCCTACGAGGACGCCGACCACGGTGACCACGCCGAGCACGGCGCGGAGGAGGCCGACGAGGCTGCCGCTCCCGCCGACGACGACGGTTCCGGGTCCGCCGACGGCGCCGGGGACGACCACGGCGCACACGGGGACCACGACGAGCAGGCCGGCGGCACCCTGCCCGAGACCGGTTCCGCCGTCACCGGGCTCTTCGCCGCCGCGCTGGCCCTGATGGCCGCGGGCGCCGGTGCCCTGCACCTGACCCGCCGCCGCAAGAGCGCCGAGCAGGTCTGACCCTCCTCGGCACCAGGCCGATACGGCTCATGCCGGTCCGGCTCATGCCGACGCCCCGGGCGCGCGGAACCCCGCGCCCGGGGCGCTTCGCGGTCTACTGCGCGTCGGCGCCGTCGCGGTACAGGGAACGCAGCGTCTCCGGCAGCGACGTCGCGGGGCGGCCCAGGATCCGGGAGAGGTCACCGGTGACCAGGGACAGCTCGCCGTCGAGTTTGTTGCGGTCGATGTCGACGAGGAAACGCACCAGGCCGTCGTCGAGCCCGGCGTCCATGAGCGCCTCGGCGTGCGCCTCGGGGGTGAGGTCGCGGTACTCGACCGGACGGCCCAGGAGTTCGGTGATCTCGGCGGCCACCTCGTCGTTGGTCCAGGCGTGGTCTCCGGTGAGCTCGTACACGGCGCCGACGTGCGCGGCAGGGTCGAGGAGCACCACGGCCGCGGCCTCGGCCAGGTCGGCGCGGGAGGCTGCGGCCACCTGGCCCTTGCCGGCGCTGCCGACGAACGCGCCGAACTGCGCGCCCTGCTGCAGCTCGGCCTCGAAGAGCTCGCTGTACCAGCCGTTGCGCAGCACGGTGTGCGGGACACCGGAGGCGGCGAGCATCTCCTCGGTGAGCTCGTGCTCGGGGGCGAGGATCAGCGTGGTGTCGCCGGCCTTGACCACGCTCGTGTAGACGATGTGGCCGACCCCGGCGGCCCGTGCGGCCTCGATGGCGTTGCGGTGCTGCGACTCCCGTGCGCCCACCTCGCTGCCGGAGACCAGCAGGAGCGCGTCGGCGCCGCGGAACGCCGCCTCGAGCGTGTCCGGGTCGTCGAAGTCGATGGCGGCCGTGGCCACACCGCTCTCCGCGAGCTCGGCGAGGCGGTCGGCGTTGCGTCCGGCGGCGGTGATCCCTGCCGGGTCGGTCCCGCGGGCGATGAGGTTCTCGACGGCGAGGCGGCCGAGCTGACCCGTGGCTCCGGTGACGACAACGGACATGGGGTGTTCCTCTCGTGGTGCGCTCCCCGGTGGTCCCCCGGGGCTCACCAGCGCCAACCGCCACACCTGACCGACCATTCCAGAAGTTGGGTACGCACCTTTTGGTAAGTTCCCCTGCATGGACACCCCGCCTGCTTCACGTGCGACCGAACGCGACCGGTTGATCGCCGCAGACCTCTTCTCGGGCGAGTGCACGTCCCGCCACCTGTTGTCGCACGTCACCAGCAAGTGGGGCGTGCTCGTGCTGGTCGCTCTGCACGAGGGCGACCGCCGGTGGAGCGAGCTCGTGCGCACCATCGAGGGCATCAGCGAGAAGATGCTCGCCCAGACCCTGCGCACGTTGGAGGGCGACGGGCTCGTGCTGCGAGACGCACGCCCGGTGGTCCCGCCGTACGTGGTGTACCGGCTCACCGACGCGGGACGTGAGGCCGCCGACCTGCTGCTCCCGCTGCTGCACTGGGTCGGGGAACGCACCGCGGAGGCCGAGCGGGAACCGGAGGCCGCGGAGAAGAGCGGCGCAGCGGAAGAAGCCGGCTCGGCGTCCCCCTCCGGCGGGACCGAAGAGGGCTGACTGCGCAGGGCCGTGCGGTCGGCCCGGTCACACGGACCGAGCCGACCGGGTTCCGGGTTCCTGTCACTGCATCTCGGAGTAGGCGCGGCGCAGGGTCCGCAGACCGCGCAGGCTCGCCTCGTACCGCGCGCCGACCGTGAGCAGGACCGCCCCGACGGCCGCGAACGGGAGCCAGTTGGGCAGCTCCACGAGCAGGTCCATGAACGGCGGCCCGAACGCGCGCACCGACACGACCAGCAGCGCGGCACCACCGATGACCAGCGGGGCCCGGAGGCGGGACCGCAGACCCCACAGGGTGACGGCGAGCCCGACGGCCACGACCGCGAGGATCCGCAGCACCGGTTCTTCCTCGACCACCGCGAGCACCGTGGACGGCCCCAGCAGCAACAGGAGTCCACCGCTGTGCGCGAGCCAGCTGGAGGGCACCGCGCCCCGGCCCGCGCGGCGGCTCCATTCCCAGCCCACGGCGACCGCGGCGAGCGCCGGCGGTGCGGTGTAAGCCTCGGGGACCGTGACGTCCCAGGAAGCGAGGGCGGTCCACAGGGCCGCGAACATCAGCGCGGTTCCGCCGAGCGCCAGGGGCCGGCGGTCGGGGCGTAGAGCGGTGCACAGGGACACCACGCCCAGGCACGCCAGACCGAGCGCGACGAGTTCCCCTCGCACCCCGAACACGATGGCCAGGACGAGCGCGGCGACGGCCCACAGGGACGCCGGGATCTCCGCGGCCTCGGTGAGCGGGCTCCGGAGGCGGGGCGCGACCGCCGCGACGGCCGCGGTCAGGGCGATCGGCAGCAGCGCGGCGTGTTCCACCGGCATCCCGAGGGTCAGCGGGACGACCAGGGTGCTGCCGCCGGTCGCGCCCGTGGCCACGGCGGTGGCGATGACCGCGACCACGGAGGTTCGGGCGAGTGCGGCGGCGGTGGCCCCCGCGACGGCGACGGCGAGCAGGGCCACGACCGTGGAGACGTCGGAGGCCAGCGCCCACATGAACGCCCACACGAGCACCGCGGCGCCCAGAAGCCCCGGGAGCCACAGGTCGACGGTGTGCTCCCGACGGAGGGCGGCGACCGTGGTCAGGGCCGCGCCGACGGCGAGGGTGAGCAGGAGCGCGGCCAGGAACGGCAGCTCCAGGACGACGGGGACCGGGACCAGGGCCACCGGTGCGACCAGCGACGCGACCACCAGGGACCGGGCACGGTCGAGCCTCCACGTCACCGCCAGGGCGGCGGCACCCGCCACCAGCACCGCGACCGCCGTGAGCACGCTTTCGGACGTGGACGTTCCGAGCACGGTGTGCGCGGACTGCCACAGGGCCGCGTCCGGCGCACCCCAGGGGCCGTGGGCGGCGGGCCCCAACGTGAGGAGCGGGGACAGGGCGGGCCCGGCCAGGAGAACGGTCACCGGCATGAGCACAACCCCGACGGCTCGGAGCACATCGCCCCAGGCCAGGCCGTACGCCGCGCACACCAGAGCGGTCAGGGCGGCGACCCACCAGAGCCCGAGCGGACCGCCGGTGAGGGCGGCGAACGCGGACACGTGCACCGTTCCGATAGCGATGGCCGTGCCCCAGAGTCCGGCCGAGGTCCAGCGCAGGGCCCGGGCGGCGACAGGGTCGGCAACGCGCGGGACCGCGAGGAGCAGGACGGTCAGGGCCAGGCCGGCGAAGACGAGCAGGGTCAGGGCGGTCGTGTACACCGAGACCGAAGACCACCCCAGGGCCCACAGGAGCACCAGGGAGCCCGTCAGGACCGGGACCCATCCGGCACGGGACAGGGCGGGGCCGGTGCTCTCCTCCACGTGGCGGGCGGGGATCGCGCCTCGCAGGGCCGGCATCCCCCGCAGCACGGGAACGGAGAGGAGCCCGGCGCCGACGGCCAGGGTCCACAGCACGGACACGGCGAACGGGGTTCCGAGCACGACGGGCAGCGGAACCAGGGCCACGGGTGCGACCAGGGACACGACCAGCAGGAGCCGGGCGCGGTCGAGCCTCCACGTCACCGCCAGGGCGGCGGCACCCGCCACCAGCACCGCGACCGCCGTGAGCAGGCCTTCCGAGGTCGACGTTCCGAGCACGACGTGCGCGGGCTGCCACAGGGCCGCGTCCGGCGCACCCCAGAGCCCGTGCACACCCGGTCCGGGTCGCAGCCACGGCCCCAGGGCGGGGCCGGCCACGAGAACGGTCACCGGCATGAGCACGACGCCCGTCCAACGGAGCGTGCGGCCGAGGGAGAGCCCGACCGCGGCACACACCAGGGTCACCAGCGCCGCGGCCCACCACCATCCGACGGCGGGGTCGCGGGTGAACGCGAGCAGAGCCAGGTGCACGGCGCCCACCACGAGCACCGTGGCCCACAGGGCGACCGCGCTCGCCTGCAGGGCACGTGCGACGGCGCGGATCGGGGCGGCGCGCGCGGCGGCGGCCCACGCGGGCACCCCGGCGGTGACGGCAGCAGCGTTCCGGGCCATGGACTCGGCTCGGGGCACACCCCGGCGCAGGAGGACCAGGGCGCCCACCGCCAGCGCGGCCAGGGTCGGCACCGAGGTGTACACGGAGGCGAGCGACCAGGCCAGCGCCCACAGCAGGACCACGGCTCCGACCAGGACCGGAACCCAGCGTGCCTCGGTCCGGTCACCCGACACGACCACGAGCGCCAGGAGCCCCGCGCCCACGGCCAGCGCCAGAACGACGGTCGGGGCGAACGGCGCTCCGATCACGATCGGCACCGGCAACAGCGCGAGCGGGGCCACGAAGGAGGTCACGAGAGGCCACCACGCACGGTCGAGCCACCACGAGAGCGCCACGGCCGCGGCGCCCGCGACCAGCACCGCGACCGCCGTGGCCGCGCCGCCGGAGACCGAGGTGTCCAGGACCGTGTGCGCCGGTTGCCACAGGGTCGGTGCGCCGCGCCCCACCTCCGGGACGAGGCGGGCGAGCGGGGCGAGGGCCGGGCCGGCCACGAGAACCGCGACCGGCATGAGCACGATCCCGGCCGGGCGGGCGGCTCCGCCCCAGGTCAGGCCGAACGCCGCGCACAGCAGGGTGACCAGGGCCGCGGCCCACCAAGGGGCGGACGGCTCCTGCGGGCCGACCTGGAGGGTGGCGGCCAGGACCATGACGTGGACGGTTCCCGCGACCATGGTCAGGATCCACAGGGCCAGGGCGCAGGAACGCAGTGTCGCGGCCACGGTGGCACCCGAGGCGCTCTTCCCCTCGGGCGCGCCACCGCTGCCCCGGCCCTGTGCGGAGGGAACGGGTTCTGTGGGGCGTGGTGTGTCGGTACGGGGGCGCAGGTGCAGGCACACGCGGGCGAGCACCGCGAACAGCACCAGGGTCGCGACCAGGGAGTGCTGCACGGCGGTGGACCACCAGAGGCCGAGCGCCAGGGTCGCGCAGCCGCCGATCGCCAGGGTCCACGGGCTGTGTCCGGGGATCCGGCGTGATGCGAAGAGCATCGCGGTCCCCAGGGCGAGGGTGGTCGCGACGAGGCCGGCGTGCGACGCACCGAGGAGGAGCACGCACGGCAGGACCGTGAGCGGCAGGGCGACGGCCAGGTGCGGGACCAGGTACTGCCGGGAGAGCAGTCGGACCGCGCCCGCGCCGAGCAGGGCCGCCACCAGGACGGGGCCGAACGTGAGGACGCCGGCGGCCGGGGTCTCGGTTCCGGCGCGGAGCATCTCGGTCGCGGGGACGCCCAGGAGCTGCAGGTCGTCGGCCCACCACCAGGCGAGGGGGCCGGGGAAGAGCACGCTCGCGGTGCGGGAGGCGGCCAGGGGCGCCAGGGCGAGCAGGAGGGCGGAGGCCACCGAAACGACCTCGCGGATCTCCCCGCGCGCCTGGACGAGGCCCGCGGATCCGGCGAGGAGCAGGACCGCGGCGATGGCCCACCAGGCGTCGGGGGTCGTGGTGGCCGGGACCGCGAACACCAGGGCGCCGAGCGCCAGCGCCGTCATCACACCCGCGCTCGTGCGCAGGCCGACGGGGGTGCACACGCGCAGGACCAGGGCGTCGGCGAGCGCGGTGGCGGCGACCACCGCCACAAGCCAGACCCAGGATCCGGTTCCGGGCGAGGCGGAGACGACGATCAGGACCGGGACCGGCTGGGCGAGCACCACGGCGACCGGGGCGTTGGCGTGCAGGGGCACGTACCGGCCGTGGAGTGCGAGGAGGGCGGCCACGACCGCGGTGGCACCCGCGGCGTACCCGGCCGGATCGACGCCGTGTCCGAGGAGGACCCACAGGAGGAAGGCGTCCACGCCGAGGAGGACGACGAGGAGCGCGCCCAGGGCCTGGGCGGTGGCGCCGAGCCCGCGCCGGTGCAGGGGGACGGCGAGCCACGCGACGCCCGCGGTCACGCTGAGGAGCATGAGGGCCCGGGTTCCGGTGTCAGCGGCGGTCCAGGCCCAGACTGCGAAGACGAGGGCGGCCACGGACATGAGGGCCGCGCCGAGCCCGAGGATGGCGTTGCGCGCGGAGTGGCGGCGGATCTCCGGAACCGCGCCGATCCCGGACCCCGCGACCCGAGCGTTCTCCCGACCGCGCCCACTCCCAGGCTGCGCCCCATCCACGGCGCGAACCTCACGAGCATCACGTGCGCCCTGCGCAGCACGCGCATCCTGCTCGGCGTGCGCAGCATGCACCTCGTGGATCGCGTGCGTCGCACGTTCCCCATGCGTCGCGGACCCGGCCTGCACATCCTGCTGCGCATGCACGCCCGGCGCCTGTGGCACCTCGTGTGCCCCATGGACACCCGGACCACCGTGTGCTTCGGGCGCCCATGCGGACGCGACGCGCGCAACTTCGGAGGCGTGCGCGTCGGTCCGGAGCGGCGCAGCCGCGTGCGCACCGGCCTCGAACCCCTCAGGCACCGCGGGC
The DNA here is from genome assembly GCF_014892575.1 of Nocardiopsis coralli. Taxonomy (GTDB): domain Bacteria; phylum Actinomycetota; class Actinomycetes; order Streptosporangiales; family Streptosporangiaceae; genus Nocardiopsis; species Nocardiopsis coralli. The sequence goes on from NZ_JADBGI010000013.1 coordinate 118,277, forward strand.
ACCACCCGCGCACCAGGCGCAGCGGCCTGGCCCGGGGCCTCGTTCCCCTCGCGCGCTACGCGCGCCGACGTCGCCTCATGCGCGCCATGCGCATTCCGCGCCCCCGGCTCACCATGCGCGGCCTGCACACCTCGCTGGACACGTCCTTCATGCTCGTGCGCCTCATGCCGGACATCCGCCTCGTAGGCACCCTGAGCACCGCACGCAGCGCGGGCTTCATACGCCGCGGACATGTCATGCGCACCATGTGCGTCCTGCGCATCACGAGCGCCTTGCGCGCTACGCGCACCCTGCCGTTCGTACACATGCTGCGGGCCGTGCTCGGCCCACGAGCGGTGTGCCGACTGCGCATCATGCGCGCCGTGCGCATCACGAGCGACCTGCACGCTGTGCGCATCCCGTGCCGAATACGCCGCACGGGCCTCAGGTGTCTCAGGCGTCTCCAACGCCTCGGCCGTCGCATCAGGGGCGGGCACGGGCGTGGGTTCCGGCGCGGGGCTGGGGGCCGGGGTCGTGCGCAGGCGCGCGACGAGGGCGTCGCGTTCGGCCAGCAGCGTGCGAACGCGCCGGTTCAGCACCAGGAGACGGCGGTCGATCCGGCGCAACCGTTCCAGCAGGGGCGGGTCGTGTGCGTTCATACCGGCATCGTGGCGGCCGGCAAAGGGTCCGCACATCGGTACGGATACTCACCCGTACTGAGTACGAGAACCTCCCCACACCGTTGCTCGGGCACGAGGTAATTTACTCTCCGTCCCCGAGGGGCTGGTCAGAGGCGCGTAAAACCGGCACATTCCGTGATGTGACCCAAGGCACAGCAAAAACGGTGTTACGCGCTCGTGACGATGATGCAGGCTGAGGACGCTGAAACAGCATCCCCCCACGCCGCGTGAGACACCCACGCCGCGGACCGTCGAGCGGACCAGACCCTCCGCCCGTCCGCGCCGTTTCCCGGGCCACGCGGCCAGCGCGCAATCACGGCGGAACACGGCTTCACAAGAGCTGCGCCGTGCGTCAACGCGAAAGGGCGATCGTGCCACTCAACCCGTTCACACCGCGCCGCCTCAGCGCCGTCGGCGCCGCGGCCCTGGTCGCGGTCTCCACGCTGGCGGTCGGGGCCTTCGCCCAGACCGGCGACGTCGACCCCGGCCAGGCCTCCGCGGCCGCGGTACCGCCCGCGGCGAGCTCCTCGGAGGACTTCTTCGACGCCTCCCCCGAGGCCGGCGACGGCGAGGCCGACCTGGAGCAGCGCCGCTCCGAGGCCGAGCAGTCGGTCGACCAGGGCGTGCGCTCGGCGGGCGGCGAGGGCGAGGCCGTGCACGAGCCCGCACCAGAACCGGAACCGGAAGAGCCCTCCACCACGGAGAGCCCCGAACCCTCCGCCCCCTCCGGCGGCGGCAACACAGCTTCGGCCCCCGACGGCTCGGCCCAGGAGACCGCACTCGAGATGGTCCTGGACGAGGGTTGGGACGCCGATGAGTTCCACAACTGCCTGGAACCCCTCTGGGACAAGGAGAGCAACTGGAACCACACCGCTGAGAACTCCAGCTCCGGCGCGTACGGCATCCCCCAGGCACTGCCCGGGAACAAGATGGCCTCGCACGGCGACGACTGGGAGACCAACCCCGCGACCCAGATCTCCTGGGGACTCAGCTACATCAAGGACCGGTACGGAAGCCCGTGTGAGGCCTGGTCCCACTCTCAGGCCAACAACTGGTACTAATAGGGCTTTCCGTGCCATTGACCCCCTCTTGGGAAGGCAATCGTGCTACTCAACCGAATGTCGCTGCGTAGTACGGCGGCGGTCGGTGCGGCGACTCTGGTCGCCGGCGCGACTTTCGCTGCGACCGCTTTCGCGAACGACGGTCTCCAACCGGACGCGGCCCTGAACGCCGCCGCCCCGGACACCGAGACCGAAGAGCCGCAAGACACCGACACCGACGCCGAGAGCTCGGAGGAAGACTTCTTCGACGCCTCCGACGAACTCACCGAGGACGAGCTCGCCGAGCTGCGTGCCCAGGCCGGGGAACGGCGCGACTCCGTGCTCGGCGGCGGCGTGCAGTCCGGCTCCATCGAAGGATCCAACGTCGAGGAAGAGACGGAGGACGACGAGGAGGACGACGACTCCGGCTCCTCCGACCCCGGCTTCTCCGGCGACCCGAAGGAGTACGCGCTCCAGGTGGTCGAGTCCGAGGGTTGGGGCTCCGAAGAGTTCGACAACTGCCTCGAGCCCCTCTGGGAGCGCGAGAGCAACTGGGACCACACCGCCGAGAACTCCAGCTCCGGCGCGTACGGAATCCCCCAGTCCCTGCCCGGCGACAAGATGGCCTCGCACGGCGACGACTGGGCGACCAACCCCGCGACGCAGATCGACTGGGGCATCGACTACATCAAGGACCGGTACAACACGCCCTGCGCGGCCTGGGAGCACTCCGAGGCCAACGGCTGGTACTGATCCCGCCCCCGCACCACGCAGCACCGGGAAGGCCCCGCGGTCGTTCGGCCGCGGGGCCTTCCCCTGTTCCGGGGCGCCCGCAGGCCGCCCCGTCCCCGAGCCGGCAGCCGCCGGGCCCGGGCAGCGCCCCTACAGGTGCGGGTTGAAGGTCTCGATGACGTCCTCGTGCAGGTCGTCGTAGAAGTCCTCCTGCTCACGGGGCACGTTGACCGACACGTTGTACATCATCTGCTCGCCCTGGTGCTCGACGGCGACGGCGTAGATCCAGTAGTGCCGCTCCGGGGTGGGCCAGGTGTCGTTGGTGAACTCCGCCTCCATGAAGGCCACGTCCCAGTCCTGGGGGAAGTCGTCGTCGTCCAGCGCCCCCACGTCGAGCGACTGGAACCCGCTCGTGGACGGATCGTCGACGGTCCCGCCGTCGGTCTCGACGAGGTAGGCGTGGCTGCTTCCGGCGTCGAGCGGTTCCGACCAGCCGGCGACCCACAGCTGCTGGTCGTACCCGGGCGGGTAGAACATCGCGGTGTCCTGGCCGATATCGCTGTCGTCGACCTCCCACCCCTGCGGGTGGTCGATCGAGAACGGCTCGGCCCGGAACGCCTCCAGCTCGTCGTAGCCGGGCGGGTCCCCGTCCTCGTCCAGCTCCGGCTGGCCACCCGCCGCGTCCGGGTCGTCCGGTCCGCCCGGACCGTCGGGGCCCTGCTCGCTGTCGGGACGGTCCTCCCCCGGCGGCACCCCGAGCTGTTCGCCGTCACCGTCGCCCCCGGACTGCCCCACGGCGTAGAGCACGGCGCCCGCCACCAGCACCAGCGCGACCCCGGCGGCGCCGAAGGCGAGCATGGTCCCGGTACGCAGGCCGCGGCGCTCACGCCCGGGCTGGGCCGGGTGCGCGTGGTACGCGGGCTGCGCGTACGGGTCGTGGGGCGGCGGAACGGCCGCCGCGTGGGCGTGGTGGGGCTCCTGGGCACCGCTGGGCACCTGGTGCATGTGGGCGCCCGCGCCGCGCGTGGACAGCAGGTGCAGGGCCTGGTCGACGGTCATCCGCCGGTCGGGGTCGCGTTCCAGCAGCCCGGAGATGACCGGCTCCAACCACCCCGCGCGCTCCATCGGCGGCACCTGCCCGGAGACGACGGCGGCGATCGCGGCGGTGATGGTGTCGCGGTTGAACGGCGAGCGCCCCTCCACCGCGGCGTACAGGGTCACACCGATGGACCACAGGTCGTTGCGGTGCTCGGCCTCGCCGCCCTCGAGCCGTTCGGGGGCCATGTACTCGGGCGATCCGACGAGCGCGCCGGTGCGGGTGATGCTGGGCCCGCCCTCGATGGTGGCGATCCCGAAGTCGGTGAGCACCACACGCCCGTCGGTGGACATCATGATGTTGCCGGGCTTGACGTCGCGGTGCAGCACACCGACCTCGTTGGCGTGGTGCACGGCCCGCAGCAGGGAGTCGCCGATCTGCGCGACCCGCTCGGGGTCCAGGGCGCCCTCGCGCTCGAGCATCTCCGACAGCGACCCGCCCTCGACGAGCTCCATCACGACCCAGGGGCTGTCCTCCCACTCGAAGACGTCGTGGATCGTGATGACCGTGGGGTGGGAGACACGGGCGGCCGACCGGGCCTCGCGGCGCACGCGCGCGTGGGCGTCCTCGCGTTCGGCCGGGGTGAAGTGCCCGGGCAGCAGGACCTGCTTGATCGCCACGTCCCGGTGGAGCTGCGGGTCATGGGCCTGCCAGACGATGCCCATACCGCCCCGGCCCAGTTCGCGGCGGAGAACGTAACGGTTCGCGACGAGGCGCTCACCACCGCCGTTGCTCGACATGTATCGCCCTCTCGAAGCGGCTGACGGGGACCTTCCGACACCCGTGTCGGACGTGCCCCGGTACGGACTGGTTCCCCCGAGAGACTAGCCCCCGCACCGGCGGCCCTCACCCGCGCCCGCAGCCGTGACCCGCGCCCCCTCCCCCGCACACACGACGGGGCACGCCGCGGGTGCGCGGCGTGCCCCGTGAGTGCGACCGGAACTACTGGGAGTTGGTCATGTCCAGCACGTCGAGGGCGTCGTCGAGCTGCGCCTCGGTGAGCTTGCCGTCCTGGATGTAACCGCGCTCGAGGACCACCTCGCGGATGGTCTTCTTCTCCTTCAGCGACTGCTTGGCGACCTTGGCGGCCTCCTCGTAGCCGATGTAGCGGTTCAGCGGCGTCACGATGGAGGGCGAGGACTCCGCGTAGGTGCGGCACTGCTCCTCGTTGGCCTCGATGCCGGCGACGCAGCGGTCGGCGAAGACCCGCGACACGTTGGAGAGCAGGCGGACCGACTCGAGCACGTTGCGCGCGATCATCGGCAGCTGCACGTTCAGCTCGAAGTTGCCGCTGGCCCCGCCGAACGCGACGGCGGCGTCGTTACCCACGACCTGCGAGGACACCTGGAGCATGGCCTCGCACAGAACCGGGTTGACCTTGCCGGGCATGATCGAGGAACCGGGCTGCAGGTCGGGCAGGAAGACCTCGCTCAGGCCGGTCGTGGGGCCCGAACCCATCCAACGGATGTCGTTGGCGATCTTGCAGTACCCGGTGGCGATGGTCCGCAGCTGGCCGGACAGCTCCACGAGCGCGTCGCGGGCGCCCTGCGCCTCGAAGTGGTCGCGGGCCTCGGACAGCGGGAGGCCGGTGTTGGCGACGATCTCGGCGATGACCCGGCCGGCGAACCCGTCGGGGGTGTTGATGCCGGTGCCGACCGCCGTACCGCCCAGGGGCAGCTCGGCCACGCGCGGCAGGACGGCCTCGAGGCGCTCGACGCCGTAGCGCACCTGCGCGGCGAACCCGGCGAACTCCTGGCCGAGGGTGACCGGGGTGGCGTCCATGAGGTGGGTGCGACCGCTCTTGACCACGGAGGCGAACTCGATCGCCTTGCGGTTGAGGGCGCCCTCCAGGTGCCGCAGCGCCGGGATCAGGTCGTTGGCCACAGCGGCCGTGGCGGCGATGTGGATGGAGGAGGGGAAGACGTCGTTGGACGACTGCGAGGCGTTGACGTGGTCGTTGGGGTGCACGTCCAGGCCGCTGCGCTCCTTGGCGACCGACGCGACGACCTCGTTGGTGTTCATGTTGCTGGAGGTGCCCGAGCCGGTCTGGAAGACGTCGACGGGGAACTCGCCGTTCCACTTGCCGCCGGCGACCTCGAGGGCGGCCTCGCGGATCGCCTTGCCGTGGCCGTCGGGGATCACGCCCAGCTCGGCGTTGACCTTGGCCGCGGCGGCCTTGATCTCACCGAGGGCGGCGATGTGCGCGTGCTCCAGACCCTGCCCCGAGATCGGGAAGTTCTCGACGGCACGCTGCGTCTGGGCCCGGAACTTGGCCTCGGCAGGAACCTGGACCTCACCCATCGAGTCGTGCTCGATGCGGAACTCACTCATTGCTACCCATCTCTCCTGGGAAAACCTGTGAAACAAAGCCTGCCAGACACACGCGGCGCTCTGGGAACTCACCCACGGTTCACGGTGTTACGCACGCCATGCCCGCGTTCGTGCAGGTCACACCAGTCGCACAGGATCGGGCCCCGGGGTGGGCACACGGATGCGGGCCGACGGCCGGGCTCAGGCGCGGCCTCGGGGTGCGATACGGCGCCTGCGCACGAGGCCGCCCAGCCGACGGCGGCGCCTCGGGGCCCGCACCCGCACCACTCCGAACAGGGTGAACCCGGTGATCTCCAGCACCGGCGGGCGCGGGTGGTCGGCCGCGCGTGCGGTGGTGCTGTTGCGGCCGAGGAAGGAACGCCCGGTGATGCGCACCTCCACGCCCTCGGGCACGTCGATCTCCACCCGCCCGAGCACCGCGGTGACGTTGAGGCGCTGGTGGTTGCGCAGGAACAACGCCTCGCGCATGTCGATGTCGACCCGTCCGGCCACCGCGACGACGTTCTCGTCGGGGTAACAGACCCAGCGCCCGCGCCGGCTGAGGCCGGTCAGCAGCCCCATGACGGGTTGGGGGTCCAGGCGGATCGGTTGGCGTTCGGCGGGCAGCAGGTCGGCGGTCAGGGCCGGGAGTTCGCCGAGGGTCCGGGCGGCGTGGACCCGGTCGCTGCGCTCGTCGAACTCGTCCATGTCGATGCGGCCGTCGGCGACGGCGTCGCGCAGGGCGTTCAGGACACGCGCGCGGTCGCTGTCGGAGGCACGGAGCCGCTCGGGCGGGACTTCCTCACTCACAGCGCACCAGCTTAGGTCGTGGCGCTCCGGCCCGCCCTGATCCACCCCCGTCTCCGCGAGCCCGGCGCACCGCAGCACACCCGCCGTCCGACCCGCCACGCCCCCCGGGCACAGGGGCGGCCCGCCCCGAGGGTGCGCGGGGCGGGCCGGGCGGACGCCGCTCAGGTCTCCAGCATCTCGGTGACCAGGGCGGCCACCGGGGAGCGCTCCGAGCGGTTCAGGGTCACGTGCGAGAACAGCGGGTGGCCCTTGAGCTTCTCGATGACGGCCACGACCCCGTCGTGGCGGCCCACGCGCAGGTTGTCGCGCTGGGCGATGTCGTGGGTCAGCACGACCCGCGAGTTCTCACCCAGGCGCGAGAGCACCGTCAGCAGCACGTTGCGTTCCAGCGACTGGGCCTCGTCGACGATGACGAACGCGTCGTGCAGGGACCGGCCACGGATGTGGGTGAGCGGCAGGACCTCGAGCATCCCGCGGTCGACGATCTCCTCGATGACGTCCTCGCCGGCCACCGCGGACAACGTGTCGTGCACCGCCTGGCCCCAGGGGGTCATCTTGTCGTTCTCGGTCCCGGGCAGGTAGCCGAGCTCCTGGCCGCCGACGGCGTACAGGGGGCGGAAGACCACGACCTTGCGGTGGCGGCCGCGTTCCATGACCGCTTCCAGGCCGGCGCACAGGGCGAGGGCGGACTTACCGGTACCGGCGCGGCCGCCGAGGGAGACGATGCCGACGTCGTCGTCGGTGAGCAGGTCGAGGGCGATGCGCTGCTCGGCGCTGCGTCCGTGCAGGCCGAAGACGTCCCGGTCACCGCGCACCAGCTTCACCGACTTGTCCGGCTGGACCCTGCCCAGGGCCTTGCCGCGTTCGGAGACCAGCACCAGCCCGGTGTGGCAGGGCAGGTCGCGGGCCTCCTCGATGTCGCTGGAGCCCGACTCGAAGAGCTCGCCGATGCTGTGGGCGGGCACGTCGAGCTCGGCCATACCGGTCCAGCCGTGCTCGACGGCGAGTTCGGCGCGGTACTCGTCGGCGGTCATCCCGATGGAGGACGCCTTGATGCGCATCGGCAGGTCCTTGCTGACGAGCACGACCTCCCCCGCCTCGGTGTCCTCCTCCTCGGCCTCCGCTTCCAGGTCGACCTGGAGGTTGCGGGCCACGGTGAGGATGCGGGTGTCGTTGTCACCCAGCCGGAAACCGGCCGGGAGCACCCCCGGATCACTGTGGTTGAGCTCCACACGGAGGGTGCCACCGTCCTCGTTCACCAGGACGGGGACGTCCAGGCGGCCGTTGGCGACCCGCAGGTCGTCCAGGCGGCGGAGCGCGTCGCGGGCGAAGAACCCCAGTTCGGGGTGGTGCCGCTTGTGCTCCAACTCGGTGATGACCACGACGGGGATGACGACCTCGTGCTCTGCGAACCTGGTCATCGCCGACGGGTCGGCGAGCAGGACGCTGGTGTCGAGCACGTAGACGCGTGCCCCCTCCACGCCTACCGGGTGGAGGTCGGCGACGGACCGGGTGTCACGGCGATCGGTCGAGGTACTAGCCACTCGTTCTCCCCTTGGGTGCCGCTGGGGCACCCCGCTGTCACGGGATCATGGAGGACCGGGACCGGGCCCACGAGGGCCGGGTCCGGCCCTCCTCGTCGAATATCCGCGTGAACGCAGGGATTCAATGAGTTGGGGCCTCCCGAGCGGGTGGCCGCTCGCCACCCGCGCTCACCGACGCTACGCGCCGTCCGACCCGTTTTCCAGAGTTCGAGCCCCCGGCACGGTGAACACCGTGTGAAGAAGGCGGGGGCGGGGACGACCGGAGCGGGGTCAGTGGCCGAAGCGCCGGTTGCGCGCGCCGTACGAGCGCAGTGCACGCAGGAAGTCCACCCTGCGGAAAGCGGGCCAGTAGGCCTCGCAGAAGTAGAACTCCGAATGCACGCTCTGCCACAGCATGAAGCCGGACAGACGTTGCTCCCCCGACGTGCGGATGAGCAGGTCGGGGTCGGGCTGGCCGCGCGTGTAGAGATGCCGGGCAATGTCCTCGATGTCCAGGCGCTCAGCGAGCTCCTGGATCGAGGTTCCTCGGTCGGCCTCGTCGTGGAGGAGCGACCGCACCGCGTCGGCGATCTCACGTCTACCCCCATACCCGACAGCGACGTTGACAACCAGACCCGGATTGCCGGATGTGGCCTCTTCCGCCTCTTTCAGGGCACGGACCGTGGAGTCGGGCAGGATGTCGAGGGCGCCCACACGCTTGGTGTTCCAACCCTCGTCACGCAGCCGGACGATGGCCTGGTCGATGATGCGCACCAGGAGGCCGAGCTCGTCCTCGTCACGGGAGAGGTTGTCGGTGGAGAGCATCCACAATGTGACGACCTGCACACCGATCTCGTCGCACCAGCGGAGCACCTCGAAGATCTTGTCCGCGCCGGCACGGTGTCCGAGCTCGGCACCCCCCAGTCCGCTGCTCTTGGCCCAGCGTCGGTTCCCGTCCATCACGACACCGACGTGCCTGGGAATCTCCTGGCTGGTCAAGCGGCGTTCCAACCGCTTCTCGTACAGCCAGTACAGGGGGTCACGGAGCCCCATTGGCGAAACCTCTCAGAGCTGGATCAAAGACAGCACGACCGAATCGTGGACGTGCCGTTGGGGATACCACCAGAGTAGTTCGCCCTGAGAGGTCACGAGACAGTCAAGGACTTTCGCACGTGCTTGCGGCCCTGGTGAATTCGGGATTTGACCGTACCCAGGGCCAGGTCGAGCTCGGAGGCGATCTCGTTGTAGTCCATCTGACACAGGTCCCGAAGGACGAGCGGGGCCACCAGGTTGGGGCGGTCCTTCTCCAACTGGTCGAGGGCCTCCAGCAGGTCGATACGGGACCCGGCGATGACGCTCGTGGTGCGGGGGTCGCTCTGGTTGGGCATGCGCTCGGCCTCGGTGGGGTACTCGGCCGCGCGGCGCTTCATGGAGCGATAGGTCTGCCGGGCGGAGTTGGACACCACGGTGTAGAGCCACGTGGTGAACAAGGAGTCGCCCTTGAAACTGCCGATCTTGCGCGCCACCCGCAGGAGGGCGTCCTGGCACGCCTCCTCCGCGTCCTGGCGGTAGGGCAAGAAGCGCGAGCAGCGCCGGAGGACCTCCGGCTGGATCCGCCGGAGGAGGTCGTCCATCGCGGCCGCGTCACCGTCCTTGGCGCGGCGTGCGAGGTCCTCGAGCTCCTCGTCGACGTTGCTCGCGACCCGACGCTGTTTGGGCGCGGGGTTTCCCTCGTGGTCTGAGTGGTCACTACTGCGCATGACTGCTCTTCTCCCTGCTTCACGGGACGTCCGCCGGGTCGGCCGAATACCGCGCGCACCGGGGGCAGGCGGGGGCTACTCGTCCGGACGTCCACGGACCCCGGGGCGATCGTCTTTTCCGCACACGAGTTCGCTTTTCGCCCTCGTGCCATTCACGGGGGCGTACGGACTACCATCCGAGGTCTCCCACCAGTTTCCATGCCCGATGGGATGCGCGCTACCCGGAGTGGGGATCATATCCACAAGAGCCAACTCGAAGGCGTAGATGGTGTATTAGTGGGCAACGACCCCGTATTCACCCCTGACAGACCGAGGCGCACATGAGCCAACCGGAGGCTTTCGGACGGTATCGCGTGATCCGGCGCCTGGGATCCGGCTCCTTCGCCACTGTCTGGCTCGCCCACGACGACCTGCTCAATTATCCGGTCGCGATCAAGGTGCTCGCCGAGAACTGGGCGCACCAGATGGACATCCAGCACCGGTTCCTGGAGGAGGCGCGCATCCTGCGCCAGACCGACTCCACGTGGCTGGTGGCGGTCCACGACGTCGACGTGCTGCCCGACGGCCGCCCGTACATGGTGATGACCTACGCCGACCAGGGCAGCGTCGCAGACCTCGTCAAGCGCGACCAACTGCCGTTGGACGAGGCGCTGCGCCTGCTCACGGAGATCGGCCAGGGCATCACCGTGCTGCACAACCACGGCACGATCCACCGCGACATCAAGCCGTCGAACGTGCTGCTGCAGTCCTCCCCCGTGGGCCAGCGCGTGCTCGTGGCCGACCTGGGGTTCGCCAAGTCCATCGACGAGGCCTCGGGCTTCACCGCGGCGGCGGGCACCCCCGGGTACATGTCGCCGGAGCAGAGCATCCCCGGCGGCGACCTGGACGTGCGCTCCGACGTCTACTCGCTGGGCGCGGTCGCCTACGAGCTCATCACCGGCAAACAGGCCCCGCGCGCGCCCGTGCGCACCCCACCTGGCCGGATCCGGCCAGGGCTGCCTCCGGCGCTCGACGAGCTCATCATGTCGGCACTTTCGGCTGACCGAGACAGCCGTCCCGGCGATGCCAAAACCTTCACGGACCGTGTCAGGGCGATCCGTATGGAGCCGGACCCACTGCCCGGCGAGCAGCCGTGGTGGCGGCGGCACCGGCTGCAGTGGCGCCGGCTGGCGGTGCTCGGAGCGACCCTGGCCGTGATGGTTCTCACGCTGACCTCGGCCTTCGGGACCCCCTCGATGTCGCTGACCCCGGTCTACAGCGCCGCCCACGAACTACGCGTGGACGTGCCCTCGGAGTGGGCCTCCGAACTGCACTTGGACATGGCGGCGCGTCCCGCCGCGGCCGAGGCCGGCGCAGGCCCGGGGCTGCTGGCCGCCACCGACGCCGGCAACTGGCACACCACCCACGAGACCTCCTACGGCGTCTACACCACGCTCCTTCCGGGCGCGCGCGAGCTGGAGAAGGTCGCCGAGTCCGACCGCTGCGGCCATCCCCCGGTCGAGCGCCGGGTGGACTCCCAGCGGTGGGAGGGCAAGGTCTGGGAGTGGTCGGACTGTGACGACAACGGCGCCCTGACCGCCGCGGCCGTGCACGAGCCGGGCGAACCCAAGACGGTCTACCTGGAGATCCGCCAGCCGGAGTACCGCCCCGAGCTGGCCGACGCCATCATCGACGGGGTCCGGGTCACGGCCTAGACGGGCGCTCGCCCGAGCCCTCCGCCGTTCCGGGGTTCTTGCGGTGGTTCGCCTCGAAGCGCGCCTTCTTCTGACGGTTGCCGCACGTGTTCATGTCGCACCACTTGCGGGTGCGACTGCGGCTGGTGTCGAAGAACGCGGCCCGGCAGGTCGACGAGGCGCACAGGGCCAGCCGTCCGTCCCGTTGGCCGGCGATGATGCTGATCGCGTCGGCCGCGATCACGCCGAGGGCATCCTCCACGGAGGAGGCCGAGCCGAGCCGCCACTGCCGCTCGCCCTCGGGGGTCAGGATCGCAGCGGCCCGACCCTCGACGCTTCGGTCGTTGATGACCTCGACAGCAGAGACAGGCAGGGGGTCCTGGACCGCGGCCGCCGTGGCCGCGAGGTGGATCGATTCCCTCAGCTCCCGAGCGCGGTCGAGCTGGGCCTCGGTGCAGGCGTCGGTGACGAGCCCGTGCACGGCCAGCCAGTCCACAAAACGCTGCGGCGTAGGGATGCGCTCCACAGGGCTGCCATGGCGCTCGGTCAGGGTCGCGGTGAAGCTGGTCGCCAGCTCGGTGCCGAGCCGGAAGTCAGGGAATTCGACAGGCATGGAACCACCATAGCCGGTTCTCATTCACGTTGCAGGCTGGTAGAACCGTCAATGCCGGTTCGCATGTGGTCGTAGCCGGTTCCGCGACACCAGGAGGACCCATGTCCCGCCCGAACAGCGACGTGCAACCGTTCGAGTCCCGCGCGGCCGATGCCGAAATCAGCGATCTGCGCGCGCGGTTGGCCGCCGCGCGATTGCCCGGGGCCGGGACGGTCCCCCGTTCCGCGACCGGCCGCCAACGGTGGGAACAGGGCGTGCCGCTCACCGACCTCGCCGATCTCGTCGACCACTGGCGCACCGAGTACGACTGGCGGTCGTTCGAGGAGCGCCTCGACCGGATCGGCCAGTTCCGCACGACCATCGACGGTCTGGGGATCCACTTCCTGCACCGCCGGTCGCCGCGGGCGGACGCCACGCCGCTGGTCATGACCCACGGCTGGCCGGGGAGCATCGCCGAGTTCGTCGACGTCGTGGACGACCTGGCCGATCCCGAGGATCCCGGGGCCCCCGCGTTCCACGTCGTGGTCCCGTCGCTCCCGGGCTTCGGCCACAGCGACAAGCCGGCCGCGGAGGGCTGGGGAACCGGAAGGATCGCGGCCGCGTGGGTGGAGCTGATGGGCAGGCTCGGCTACGGCAGGTTCGCGGCCCACGGCGGCGACTGGGGAGGCGTGGTCACCACGGTTCTCGGCGGCAGGTACCCGCGGCACGTTCTCGGCATCCACACGACGCTCGCGCAGGCGCCGCCCGGGATGACGGTGGACGGGCTGACCGCGACCGAGCGCAGGTGGGCCGAGGAGACCGAGGACTTCTGGCACCACCGGTCGGCGTACGCGAAACAGCAGGCGACCCGGCCGCAGGCCATCGGATACTCGCTCGTGGACTCGCCGGTCGGGCTCCTCGCCTGGATCCTCGACAAGTTCGCCGAGTGGTCGGACACCGCGGACAGCCCGTTCGAGACGATCTCCAGGCACAGGTTCCTCGACAACGCCACCCTCTACTGGCTCACGCGGTCCGGCGCGTCATCGGCCGGCATCTACCACGAGAGCCACGGCGGCGTGAACGCGCTCGACCCCGGGCTCCGGGTCGATGTGCCGTCGGCGATCACGGTCTACCCCCGCGACATCGAGAAGTGCCCGCGCCCCTGGGCGCAGGAACGGTACCGGCGGATCGTGCGATGGAACGCACCGGAATCCGGGGGGCACTTCCCGTCGCTGGAGAGGCCCGCGTACTTCGTCGAGGACCTGCGCCAGGGGCTCGGGGCGGTGTTGGCCGCCCGGCCGTGAAAGCGACCGGGCGGCCGAGGGCACCTCCGCGGTCACCCGAACTGGGCGCGCAGGTCCTCGACGGTGGTGACCGGGAGCTTGCAGGTGAAGCCCTCGCACACGTAGGCGGTGGCCCGCCCCTCGGTCGTCCCCCGCCCGGTCAGCAGCGGGACCCCGCCGTCCTCGGAACCGTCGCCGCGGGTGAGCACGGTGCCCAGGGGCGAGCTCTCCAGGGTGGCGCGCACCAGCTCCGCCGCGGCCGGGTCGTCCTGGGCGCCGACCACCGCGACCGCACGCGGCCCGCTCTGCATCGCCTCCCCGGTGGCCAGACCCCACCCGGCGAAACGCGGGGCCTTCTCCGCCAGCAGCGAGACCGGGATCAGGGCGCTCTCCGCGGCACGGCGGTGGCGCTCGGACCCGGTCAGCGCCGAGTACGCCAGCAGGGCGGAGGCGGCGGCGTTGCGCCCGGACGGGGTCACGTTGTCGGTCGGGTCCTGCGGCCGGGCGAAGAGCTCCTCGGCGTCGTCGGCGGTGTCGTAGAACCCGCCCTCGCCGTCGCCGAAGCGCTCCAGGACCGTCTCCAGGAGGCCGCCGGCCTCGTGGGCGTAGCGGGCCTCGCCGGTCACACCGTGCAGCACGAGCAGGCCCTCGGCGACGTCGGCGTAGTCCTCCAGCACCCCGGCGCTGTGCCCGGCGCGGCCGTCGCGGGAGGTGCGCAGCAGGCGCCCGTCGCGCAGGTGCACCCGCAGCAGCAGGTCGGCGCAGTCCCGGGCGGCACCGACCAGGTCGGGGCGGTCCAGGAGCACGCCCGCCTCGGCCAGCGCGGCGATCGCCAGCCCGTTCCAGGCGGCCACGACCTTGTCGTCGCGGGCGGGCGCGGGACGGGAGGCGCGGGCGGCGAAGAGGGTCTCGCGCACCCGCTGGTACCGCCACGGGTCCGCGGGGGTCTCGGGCAGCTGCAGCACCGAGGTTCCGTGCTCGAAGGTGCCCTCGTCCGTGACGGCGAAGACCTCCGTGGCGTACGCGGCGTCCTCGCCCTCCAACAGCTCCCGGAACTGTGCGGGGGTCCACACGTAGAAGGCGCCCTCCTGGGAGGTGCCGTCGGGGCCGGGGCTGTCGGCGTCCAGGGCGGAGGCGAACCCGCCCTCGGGGGTACGCAGCTCGCGCAGCATCCAGTCGGCGGTCTCCTCGGCCACACGGCGCAGGAGCTTGTGGGTGTCGGCCTCGGCCAGGTCGGTACCGGCCGGACGGCGGGACATGCGCACGTACGCGCGCAGGAGCTGGGCGTTGTCGTACAGCATCTTCTCGAAGTGCGGCACGACCCACTCACGGTCCACGGAGTAGCGGGCGAAACCGCCCCCGAGCTGGTCGTACAGCCCTCCCCTGGCCATCGCCTCGGCCGTGCCGGACGCCATGAGCCAGGCCGGGGCGGGTTCCTGCGCGGACTGCAGGGGTCCGGTGCGCTCGGCCTGCGCGGTCAGGAACGACAGCAGCATCGACGGCGGGAACTTGGGTGCGTCCCCGAACCCGCCGTGCGCCTGGTCGTAGTCGCGCACCAGGGCCCGCACGGCCAGGTCGAGGGTCTCGGCACCGGGCGCGGAGGCCTCGGGCAGGGTGCGGGGTGCGCCGAGGGCGTCGACGACCCGCTTGCCCTGGTCGAGGAGCTGGTCGCGCTGGTCCCGCCAGGCGTTGGTCACACCCTGCAGCAGGCGCTGGAAGTGGTCGCGCGGGAAGTACGTGCCGCAGAAGAAGGGCGCGCCCTCGGGGGTGGCGAAGACCGTCATGGGCCATCCGCCCTGGCCGGTCATGGCCTGGGTGGCCTCCATGTAGACCGCGTCGACGTCGGGGCGCTCCTCGCGGTCGACCTTGATGTTGACGAACATCGAGTTCATGAGGCCGGCGGTGGTGTCGTCCTCGAAGGACTCGTGGGCCATCACGTGGCACCAGTGGCACGCGGAGTAACCCACGGAGATCAGCACGGGCACGTCCCGGCGGCGGGCCTCGGCGAAGGCCTCCTCACACCAGGGCCACCAGTCGACCGGGTTGTCGGCGTGCTGCAACAGGTAGGGGCTGGTCGCGTCGCTCAGTCGGTTCGCCATGCCCCCAACTGTGCCTGACCACGGCCGCGCGGGTGAACCGCCCCGGACACACGGCGGGGCCGCCCGTCCCGTCGCGGGAGGGGCGGCCCCGTGGTGCCGTATTGCGGGCTCAGCGTTCGGCGGAACCGGTCTCCTCGTCCGTGCGGGCCCCGGCTTCGGCGTCCCCGCCGGCGGCCTCGGCGGACGCACGCTGGGCGGCGCCGTCGACCGGCACGGCCTGCCCGGCCTTGTCGTCGCGTCGGGCGGTCAGCAGCTCGTCCGAGTCACGCACGTGCGTGAGCTTGCCGGTCATGCTGCGCATGAGGAAGTACAGCCCCAGGGCGATCGCGAAGATGACCAGGAAGCCGAGGACACCCGGGGTCACGAGGTCGGTGTTCAGCTCGATGGTGTCGGCCAGCACCGTCGCCGACGTGGGAAGGCTCTGCATACCGTTCATACTCTCACTGCTTCTCGCACACCTGCGAAGAGGTCCTTCTCAGGGACCTCGGTGTCCACGATCGAACGCACCAGGTGGTAGTCCTCCGTCGGCCAGGCCTCGGCGACGACCTCGTTGGGCACCGCGAACCAGAACCCGTTCGGGTCGACCTGGGTGGCGTGTGCGCGCAGGGCGTCGTGCGCGGTGTCAAAGTGCTCGCTGCAATGCACGCGCGTGGTGATCTCCCAGCGGGGACGGTCGCGGTCGCGGATCCGCTTCATCCAGTCCTCGAAGGGGTTGGCGAGCCCGTGCGCGCTCAGGGTCTCGGCCAGCGCCTCGAACCGCTCGGGCGGGAAGGACACGAAGTAGTACAGCTTGAGGGGCTGCCAGGGGTCTCCCAGGCCCGGGTAGGCGTCCGGGTCGCCCGCGGTGTCGAACGCGTGCATCGACACCTTGTGGGTCATGATGTGGTCCGGGTGCGGGTACCCGCCGTTCTCGTCGTAGGTGAGGATCACGTGCGGGCGGAAGCGGCGGATCGACTCCACCAGCGGTGCGGCGCCCTCCTCGACCGGCAGGGTCGCGAAGCAGCCCTCCGGCAGCGGGGGCAGCGGGTCGCCCTCGGGCAGACCGGAGTCGACGAACCCGGCGAACTCCTGGTGGACGCCCAGGATCTCCCTGGCGCGGTCCATCTCCGCCTTGCGGACCTCGGCGATGTTCTCGCGGACGTCGGGGCGCTCCATCGCGGGGTTGAGGATGTCGCCGCGTTCGCCACCGGTCATGGTGACGACGAGCACCTCGGCACCCTCGTCGACGTAGCGGGCCATGGTGGCCGCACCCTTGCTGGACTCGTCATCGGGATGGGCATGAACGGCCATCAGCCGCAACGGCTCGGACAACGGAGCTTTCTCCTTGACTCGGTGAACGTTCACCCGTGGCGCCGGACTCGGGCTACCCTGCGCAGCACGGCTCGAGCGACTCACGCCCGGGGCGCGTAGGGGGGCTGTCAGGTCGGGGATATCTTAGACAACACCGTCCCCTTGTTCGGAGATTCCCGATGCAGCCGACCCCGGAAGAAGACGCCGTGAACAGTGCCGAATCCACGGCCGCGACCCCGGCCGACCCCGACCGCGTGCTGCGCAAGCGCCACGGAAACGGGCCGCTCTTCTTCGTCATCGGCACGATCTTCGCCATCGCGACGAGCATCGGGTGGGGTTACTCGGTGATGAGCTACTCGGGTCTGAGCGGCAGCGTCTACCACCAGGTGGTCTCCTACGACGCCGGTACCGCCGACGAGGCCAGCATCACCTTCGAGGTCAACAGCCGGGACGGCGCGGAGTGCCTCATCACGGCGCTGGACGACCAGCACGTCGAGGTCGGTCAGGAGCGGTTGGAGGTCGAGGCGGGGAACCGTATGGCCACCACGACCGTTGACACGATTCGACAGGCATCCACGGTAGAGATCGCCTCGTGCAGGGAACAAGGTTCGCAGGACTGATCCACCCCGGACGAGCCGTTCCCCCGTCCGGCACCGGCGTCGTGGGTGAACACGCGGGACACCGTGCGCAAGTGCGCTCGGTGATATTCTCGTAAGTTCAGCTCTGGCCGCCTGGTGGCCTTTGCTACGAGTACACAAGGAGTTCCAGTGACCCAGACCCGCGATGACAACGTCACCTGGCTGACCCAGGAGGCGTATGACCGGCTCAAGTCCGAGCTGGACCACCTGTCGGGTAGTGGGCGCGTCGAGATCGCGGAGAAGATCGAGGCCGCTCGCGAGGAGGGCGACCTGAAGGAGAACGGCGGTTACCACGCCGCCAAGGAGGAGCAGGGCAAGATGGAGGCCCGCATCCTCCAGCTCACCGAGATCCTGCGCACCGCGAAGGTCGGCGAGGCGCCGCGCACCGAAGGTGTGGTCGGCCCCGGGATGACCGTGACGGTGAAGTTCGCCGGCGACGACGAGGAAGTCACCTTCCTGCTCGCCTCCCGCGAGGAGAGCGGCGCTCCGATAGACGTGTACTCGCCCAAGTCCCCGCTGGGCGCGGCCATCAACGGCAAGCGCGTGGGTGAAGAGGTCAGCTACCCGCTACCCAACGGCAAGACCCTCGCGGTGGAGATCATCGACGCGGTGCCCTACACCGGCGTCTGATCACACCGGCACGACGACGGGGGCAGGTCCGAACGCGGACCGGCCCCCGTCGTCGTGTGCGGGGCCTGGGTGCGGGGCCTCAGCGCCGTTCGTCGGGGCACTCGGGCGCATCGCCGGCCCCGTCGGCGAAGGCGCCCGGAACGTAGTGGCCGTCCCCGATACGGAACCACGTGTCGCCGGTTCCGTGGGGACCGGAGGCGTCGTCGCCGGTGACGGAGCAGTGTACGTCGACGACGGCCTTGGGCGCGGCCAGACCGACGCTGTCGTGTTCGGCACCGGGGCCCTCGCGCACGACCACGGGTTCGCTGTTGGACTCGGTGATGATCTCGGCGCGGTGGGCGTGGTCGTCGGTCCACAGGTAGTCGACCTCGACCCAGCCGTTGGTCGGCATCTGCAGCCCCTGGTGGAAGGCTCCGTCGGCGAGGTCGATGCCGGCGGGGTTGGCGACCTGGCGTCCGAACCCGTCGAGGCCGTCGTTGTGGCCCTCGGTGTAGGCGGCCTGGGCCTGGGGACGGCCGCGGTCGAGGCCCTCCCAGGACTCGCGGTCCTCGTTCCAGTGGTCGTCGGTGATGTTCCAGGGGCCCACGTCCCAGACCGGGACGTAGACGCAGCGCGGGTCGTGGGTCTCGGTGTCGCCCTCGGCGTCGGGGCCGAACTCGCCGGTGGAGCACACCCGGACGGTGTACTCGCCGCCGCCGCGGTTGGCGAGACCGCGGCGCGAGGGCAGGGCGGCGAAGTGGTCGTCGGCCGCGATGACGTGGCCGTTGGCGGTGGTCTCGCCCTCCAGGCCGATGCGGGTGGCGAAGAGGCGGGCGGAGAAGGGGTCGGGGCCGGAGGGGTCGTCGAACTCCTCGCGTTCACCGCCGTCGGATCCGCCGTCGGATCCGGTGGAGGGCAGCGGGCTCACGCCGAGGTCGGTGAGGGCGCTGTCGGTGCCTTCGACCTCGACGCGCACCTGGACCTCGTCGACGTCGCGGGGCAGGGAGACGCGGCCGCCGCCCTCGGGGACGGTGCGCCACTCGGTCCACATGCCGTCGGCGCGCACTCCGCGGGCCTCGGTACGCAGGTCGGCGAGGTCGCCGTCGGTGCCGAGGCGCACGTCGAGGCTGTCGGTGGCCTCGTCCAGGGGGTGGCCGGGGAAGACGGCGATGCCGTGCGGGGCGTCGGTGCCGTCGCGTTTCAGTGAGGCGCCCTCGCCGCGGGCCGCCTCGCTCTCCTCGACCCGGAGCGCGGACCCGTCCCCGGAGAGGCCGATGAGGTCGCCGGAGCTGAGGTCGATCCGTTCTTCCTCGGCGTGGGCGGTGACGGGGGCGAGCGGGGCCAGCAGGGCCGCGACCCCCAGGGCGGTGAGGGCGCGGACGTGGCGGCCGCTCCGACGGTCGGACATGGAAACCTTCCCCCAGGAATGCACAGAGTGACGAAAATGGTCACTCACAGTAAGCATTGCGGCGAAGGCCCGCTCAAGGAACGAACGTCGGGTGTCGTCGATGGCGGGGTAAAAGTCCGGATCGGCGGCCGGGCAGG
Source organism: Nocardiopsis coralli (assembly GCF_014892575.1). Lineage (GTDB taxonomy): Bacteria > Actinomycetota > Actinomycetes > Streptosporangiales > Streptosporangiaceae > Nocardiopsis > Nocardiopsis coralli. Next base: position 137,936 of record NZ_JADBGI010000013.1, read on the forward strand.
GGTTCCCGGCACGGGGAGGTATGGGTGTTATGCCCCGGGACGGGCGGCGAAGGTCCGCGGTCCGGGGCCGGGCCGGGACCGGTCCTCAGGGGGCGAAGGCCAGCAGGCAGGCCGTGAAGGTGTGCACGTGGTTGACCCCGCCGACCGGGCCGATCTCGCCCGCGGCGAAGAACCCGGCGACCGCTCCGTCGCCCAGTGCCCTGCGCACGGCGAGCGGGTCGTGGTCGGGGTGGGGGAACATCGCCTCACCGCGCCCGTTGCAGGAGAACAGCAGGCCCGCACCCATCCGGTGGTGTTCGCCGAACTCGGCCAGGCGTTCGGCGAGGTCCTCGTCGGCGGTCCCCGCGTCGCGCACCTGGAAGCGCACGGTCTGGCCCACCTCGACCATGTCGCCGATGGTGAGCGCTCCGGTGTCCGGCTCGGCGCCGGCCAGGGTGCGCACCAGGAAGTCGCCCTGGCCGTGCTGGTCGGCGTACTCGTCCATCGCCACACCGATGTGCAGGCCCCGCGCGGCCAGGAGGCGGTCCTCCTCCGACAGCGACTCCACGAGCTCCTCGAGCTTCTCGTAGGCGCTGGTCCCGGCCAGTTCCAGGAGCACGTTGCCCTCGGCCTTGGTGACGGTCATGTTCTGGCCGATGGGCCGGCACCCCTGGCTCACCACGGTGCCCAGGATCCCGTCGCCGCCGAGCAGGACCCCGATCGCGCCGTTCTCGGCGACCTCGCCGTCGCAGAACAGGCGCACCGACTCCTCACCGCGCATGCCGTCGGCCATCCCGCCGACGACAGGGAGCCCGTCGAGCGCGTCGGTGGTCTCGCGCACGAACGCCTGGGTGGGGAACTCGTAGGGGTTGGCGAGCATGATCGCGACCCGGTCGGTGGGGTCGGGCTCGCGCATGCCGACCACGGCCAGGTGGTCGCCCTCCACGACAGTGTCCAGCCGGAACGGGGTCAGTCCCACGTCGGGCAGGCTCGCGCACCAGACACTGACCGCGCCCTGTCCTTCGACACCGCGGCCGCCGCCGATGACACCCGTGGCCGAGCAGCCCAGGGCGGTGGCGTCGCCGGCCAGCTCCATGACCCGTTTGCCCGCGAGGGTGACCTCCTCGGGGTCGGCTCCGGAGACGAAGAAGCACACCAGGTCCACGGGGCCCTCGACCTGTTCCAGAGCGCCCGTGACGGCGCGTTCGGCCGCGTTCACGAGGTCGGCCCCCGTCGTCAGTGCATCGCCGAACCGAGCCACCTGCTGACACCCCCGTCTCCCGCCGGTCCCTCGACCGGCAACCGGATCCACGTCCATGCCCATTCTTCCACCCCGCCGCGTTCCCGACATGCCTTCGGAGACCGTTCTGCCGGTGCGGGCGATAGGTTCGAGGGGTGAGTGATGCTGCACCCCCCACGAACGGCCCCTCATCGTACGGCTCCCCCGCGGCGGCCCCGCACGGGCGGCCCCGCACACTCGACGGTCTGCGCGCCTCGGGCCACGTCCTGCGCCCGGTGGCCGCGGAGGTGCGCGAGAACCTGGTCCGGCACATGGCCGGGGGCACCCCGCGCTTCCCCGGTGTGCACGGGTTCGACGACACCGTCCTTCCGGCGCTGGAACGGGCGCTGCTGGCCGGGCACGACGTGGTGCTGCTCGGCGAGCGCGGCCAGGGCAAGAGCCGGCTGTTGCGCAGCCTTCCGGGGCTGTTGGACGAGTGGACCCCCGTCGTGGACGGCTGCCCGGTCAACGATCACCCCTACGCGCCGGTGTGCCCGCCCTGTCTGCGACGGGCCGAGGCCGAGGGCGGAGAGCTGCCGGTGGGGTGGCTGCACCGGTCCCGCCGGTTCACGGAGAAGCTCGCCACGCCCGACACCGGTGTGGCCGAGCTCGTCGGCGACGTGGACCCGGTGCGGTTGGCGGAGGGGCGTTCCCTGGGTGACCCGGAGACGCTGCACCACGGGCTGGTGCCGCGCGCCAACCGGGGTGTGTTCTGCCTGAACGAGCTGCCCGACCTGGCCCCCCGCGTGCAGGTGGCGCTCTTCGATGTGCTGGAGGAACGCGGTGTGCAGGTGCGCGGTTACGACCTGCGCCTGCCCCTGGACCTGCTGTTGGTGGCCAGTGCGAACCCGGAGGACTACACGAGCCGCGGCCGTATCGTCACCCCGCTCAAGGACCGCTTCGGCTCACAGGTTCGCACGCACTACCCGGCGCGGGACGCCGACGAGATCGCGCTGATCCGCCAGGAGGCCGACCTCCCCGACAGCACCGCCGTCCCCGGGCACCTGCTGGCGGCCGTCGCCCGCTTCACACGCCTGGTGCGCCGGCACAAGAAGGTCGACCCGCGTTCGGGGGTCTCGGTGCGGTTCTCGGTCTCGGCCGCGGAGACCGTGGCGGCCTCGGCCCTGCGCCGCGCCGCCGTGGCCGGGGAGGAGGCGCCGGTGGCCCGGGTGTGCGACCTGCCGTCGGTGGTCGAGCCGGTGCTGGGCAAGGTCGAGTTCGAGCTCGGTGCCGAGGAGGAGGGCGCGGAGCTGCTGCACGCGCTGTTGCGGCGGGCCGTTTCCGAGGTGTACCGCGAATGCCTGGGCCACCTGGACCTGGAACCGCTGACCTCGCGCTTCACCGGGGGCGCGGCCGTGGAGTCCGGTGACCTGGTGGGGGCCGGGGCGCTGCTGGAGGCGGTCGGGCAGGTGCCGGGGTTGGCGGCGATGATCGAGGCGGCCGCGCCCGAGGCGGAGGACGGGCCTCCCGGGCCGGGGTTGGCCGCCGCGGTCGTGGAGCTGGCGTTGGAGGGCCTGTACCTGGAACGGCGGCTGTCGAAGGACACACGAGCCGAGGGCGGGACGTACCGGTTCTGAGCGTGCCGTGGCAGGTGGTGACCCGGGTCCCGGTGTGCAGGGGAACCGAGGCCACGGGGCGACGCCGTCCCTGGTGCACGAAAGGGACGGTCCGGACGGTTCGTCCACGCCCCGGGAGGGGATCACAGGACCGGACGACCCCCCGAACACAGAGGCGGTGCGTGTGAGGTTCCGCTACCGGGAGTACCTCGGCGGCCCCGACCCCCTGGCCGAGCCCGATCCCCCTCCCGACGAGGCCGTGGCCGCCGCGCGTGAGCTGCTCTCCCTGGTGGAGGCGGCCGAGGTGGAGGACGCGGCCGACCGCGAGGCGCTGTCGGAGGCGGAGAAGGCTCTCTCCCGCTACGGCGAGGGCGACCGGCTGGCCGTGTCCGACGTGGATCCGCGGCTTCTGGCCCGGTTGTTGGGCCCGCAGGGGCGCGCGGCGGTCGACCGGTGGGACGCGGCCGACCACACGCTGTCCCCCCGGGAGCTGAGGCGCCTGGCCGACGTGGCCCTGCGCGACACGGAGGAGGCACGGCGCGCACGCGGTTCCGGTTCGCACCGGGGTGGTGTGCGCCCGGGCGGCGAACCCGACGGGACCACCCGGGCGGCGGCGCACGGCAGTGTCGTGGACGCGGTGGCCACGGTGCGGGCGGCGACGCTGCGGCGGGCCGAGGGCCGCGGGCGGGACGAGGTACTGCGCGCGGAGGACCTGCGCGCGGACGGGACCGAGCCTTCCGGGGCGTCGGCGGTCTCGCTCCTGGTCGACCTGTCGCACTCGATGTCCACACGCGGGTTGCACGAGACGGCGACCCGCACGGCGTTGGCGCTGCACGCGCTGGTCGGGTCCCACTACCCGGAGGACCGGCTCCAGCTGGTCGGTTTCGGCGAGGTGGCGCGGGAGATGAGCCCGGGGTCGCTGGTCGCGCACGGGTGGGGCCGGGTTCCCGGGACCAATCTGCAGGAGGCGTTGCGGCTGGCGCGCGGGCACATGAAACGCCATCCGGACCTGCATCGGCACGTCATGGTGGTCACCGACGGGGAACCGACCGCGTACACCGGGGCGGACGGCGATCCCCGGTTCTCGTGGCCGGCCGGTCCGCGCACGGTGGAGGCCACGGTCGGGGAGTTGGACGCGGCGCTGCGCGACGGTGCGGAAGTCACGTTCTTCCTGCTCGCGGACGATCCCCAGCTGCGGGCCTTCGCCACGCTGGTGGAACGGCGGCGGGGTGTGCGCGTGGTACGCGCGGGCGGCGCGGACCTGGGTCCGGCGGTGCTGGACCGGTTCCACGAGGGTCGTTGACGGAGCGACGGGTCCAACCGCGGGGATCTTGCTACTGGAGCCGGGTTCAGCGCTGATATTGGCGCTGGTAGCAAGATCCCCGCCGGAGGGGCCGGTCAGCCCTCCAGGGCCTGCAGCAGGTCCGCGACCAGGTCGTCGGCGGACTCGATACCGACCGACAGGCGCACCAGGTCGGAGGGCACCTCCAGGGCCGAACCCGCGGTCGAGGCGTGGGTCATCCGGCCGGGGTGCTCGATCAGCGACTCCACACCGCCCAGGGACTCGCCCAGGGTGAAGATCCGCGTGCGCTCGCACAGGTCCAGCGCCGCCTTCTCCCCGCCCTCGACGGCGAAGGAGACCATGCCGCCGAAGGAACGCATCTGCCGCTCGGCGACCTTGTGCCCCGGGTGGGAGTCCAGCCCGGGGTAGAAGACCTTGCGCACCGACGCGTGCCCGACCAGGGCCTCGACGATCCGCTCGGCGTTGGCGCTGTGGCGGTCCATGCGCACGCCGAGCGTCTTGGCGCCGCGCAGGGCCAGCCACGAGTCGAACGGACCGGGGATGGCGCCCATGGTGTTCTGGTGGAAGGCCAGCCGCTCGCCGAGCTCGTCGTCGGCGACCACGAGCGCGCCCCCGACCACGTCGGAGTGCCCGCCCACGTACTTGGTGGTCGAGTGCACGACCACGTCGGCGCCCAGGGACAGCGGCTGCTGCAGGTAGGGCGAGGCGAAGGTGTTGTCGACGACGTGCAGGGCGCCGCCGTCGTGGGCGATCTGCGCGACCGTCTCCACGTCGGTGATGTTGAGCAGCGGGTTCGTGGGCGTCTCGGTCCACACGACCTTGGTCTCGGGCTTCATCGCCGCGCGCACGGCCTCGGGGTCGGACTGGTCGACCGCGTCCCAGCTCACGCCCCAGCGCTCCACGACCTTGGAGACCAGGCGGAACGTGCCCCCGTAGGCGTCGCCGGGGATGATCATGTGGTCGCCGGGCGAGAGGACCGTGCGCATGAGGGTGTCCTCGGCGGCCATGCCGGAGGCGAAGGCCAGGCCGCGTCGCCCGTTCTCCAGGGCGGCCAGGCATTCCTCCAGCGCGGCGCGCGTGGGGTTGCCCGTGCGCGAGTACTCGTAGCCCTGGCGCAGACCGCCCACGCCGTCCTGGGCGTAGGTGCTGGTCTGGTAGATCGGAACCACCACGGCCCCGGTGCCCTCGTCCGGCTCCTGGCCCGCGTGGATGGCCAGCGTCTCAAACCCGTCGAACTTCATGGCTTCACACTAGCGTCCACGGGGCTCGCGGGGCCCCGCGTTCACCAGGTCGGTCTCGGAATGCGGACGGCCCCGCGCGCTGCCCGGCCGCTACGCCGGCGGGAAGCGGGTGGCCGATCCGGGGTCGGGCGGGTCGGCGGGCACCTCGGGCGGCAGGCCCGCGGAAGGGGTGGGAACCCGGGTGGGGGTCCCGGCCTCCTTGAGCGGCGGGTCCCAGCCGAGCTGGTCGTCATAGGTGCGCACGACCTTGCCGGGGATCCCCGCGATGACGCTGTGGTCGGCGTAGGTGCCGGGCCGCACGACGGTCCCGGCGGCCACGACGCAGTTGCGGCCCAGGTGCACGCCGGGCAGGACCACGGAGTTCGCGCCGAGCCACGTGCCGGAGCCGATGCTGACCGGGTCGTCGACGGGCCACTGCAGGCCGATGGGCACGTCGGTGTTGGCGTAGGCGTGGTTCTGGTCGGTGATGTAGACGTAGGGCCCGGTGTAGACGTGGTCGCCGATGTCCACCGAGCGGTGGGCCACCACGTGCGAACCCCGTCCGATGGCGCACCCCGAACCGATACGCACCACGGTCTCCGCACCCAGGTCGTAGTCGGGGCCCATGCCGGCGGCCAGGGTGATGTCGCCGCCCAGGACGGTGTGCGTCCCGATCTCGATCCAGGGCTCCCCGTACAGGGTCGCAGTGGGGAAAGCGATCGCCGAGCCCTCGCCGAAGCGCGCGAACCGGCGCGCGGCACGGGTGTCCGAGCGGATCTCGGCGCTGGTCCGTGCATACGACCAGAGGGTGCGAATGATCCACGACATCAGTCTCCGCACGCCGGCCCCCTTGAGCTACCCGCAAGTAATACCGTCGCGAACATTAGCAGTCGTACGAGTATGCGACGCTTCGTCACGTTCTCCGACGGCGGGGGCCCGAATCCCGCTCGGTTCCATGCGCATCCCCTCACCCGCCTGCGCGGACACACGAAGGCCCCCGCCACGGCCACAGACATGCGAACCGCGAGCGGGGGCCGGGCCGGGGCCCGGTCCGCGTCAGGTGTCGGACATGTGCGCGAGCAGGTCCTGGCGGGTCAGGATCCCCACCGGCTTGCCGTCGCGCAGCACCACGAGCGCGCCCGCGGTGCGCAGCAGGCGCACGCAGTCGCTGACCGGCTCACCGGTGCCGACCGTGGGCAGCGGGCGGCCCATGTGCGTCTCGACCGGGTCGTCGAGCTGGGCACGCCCGTCGAAGAGCGCGTCGAGCACGTTGCGTTCGGCGATGGAGCCGACCACCTCGGCCGCCATGACCGGGGGCTCCTCCTTCATCACCGGGAGCTGGGAGACGCCGTACTCGCGCATGATCGCCACGGCGGTCCCGACCGTCTCGTGGGGATGGGTGTGCACGAAGTCGGGCAGCTCGCCGTGCTTGGCGCCGAGCACGTCCCCGGCCGTGGCCTCCTCGGTGTGCGTGGACAGGAACCCGTAGTCGGCCATCCACTCGTCGTTGAAGATCTTGCCGAGGTACCCGCGCCCGCCGTCGGGCAGCAGCACCACGATGATGTCGTCGGGGCCGGCGTCCTTGGCCACCTCGAGCGCGGCCTCCACTGCCAGACCGCAGGAACCGCCGACCAGCAGCGCCTCCTCCTTGGCCAGACGGCGGGTCATGAGGAAGGAGTCCTTGTCGCTGACCCCCACGATCCGGTCGCACACCGAGGTGTCGTAGGTGCCCGGCCAGATGTCCTCGCCGACGCCCTCCACCAGGTAGGGCCGCCCCGAACCGCCGGAGTAGACCGAACCCTCGGGGTCGGCGCCCACGATCTGCACGCGCCCCTCGGAGATCTCCTTGAGGTAGCGGCCGGTCCCGCTGATGGTGCCGCCGGTGCCGATACCCGCGACGAAGTGCGTGAGGCGCCCGTCGGTCTGGTCCCAGATCTCCGGCCCGGTCTCGTGGTAGTGCGACTCGGGGTTGTTCATGTTCTCGTACTGGTTCGGCTTCCAGGCACCGGGGATCTCCGTGGCCAGGCGGTCCGAGACCGAGTAGTAGGAGTCCGGGTGGTCGGGGGCCACCGTCGTCGGGCAGACCACGACCTCGGCGCCGTAGGCCCGCAGCACCGAGAGCTTGTCCGGGCCGACCTTGTCGGGGCACACGAACACGCAGCGGTACCCCTTCTCCTGCGCGATCATCGCCAGGCCGATGCCGGTGTTGCCGGACGTGGGTTCGACGATCGTCCCGCCGGGCTGCAGCTCGCCGCTCTTCTCGGCCGCCTCGACCATGCGCAGAGCGATGCGGTCCTTCACCGAACCGCCCGGGTTGAAGTACTCGACCTTGGCCAGGATCGTCGGCGCGTCCGGGCCCAGGGCCTGGGTGACCTTCTTCAGGCGGACGAGCGGGGTGTCCCCGACCAGATCGATCAGTGAATCGTGTACCCGCACTTGGCTGCTCCCTCGCGTCGTTGCGTCGTGGCGGCCGGGTCCCGGTCCGCCGTCGGGTCGGGTGCCGCGCGCCCCGTCGGTCGACGGCGGTGCACTGCACCCTCCACGGGCCGGTCCGGCCCATACGAAACTCTAGGTGACCTGGACAGCGGGGGGCTCTCGTGCGGATCACGGACCGCTCTCGCCCGGAAAGCACCCCGATGTGCCTGTGCGCCGGACTTGACTGGCGTCGGGGCCGCACTTGTGTACCGCGCCATTACGTGACCCCGCCGGTCACCGCCGGTAATCTCGGAGGCGACCGGCCCGCCGCGGGCACGGCGGGCTCCGCGACCCTCCACGACCCACCGGGGGTGCCCCCATGCTCCGTGCCGCGCGCGCACGCCGCATCGCAGCCGCCACCGCGTTCGGCGGGGGCGGCCTCACTCTGGTCGGGGGCGGCACGGTCGCCCTCCTCCACCTCCAGGCCAGACTCGCGCGCAACGCCATCGGCCGGACCCAATGGGACCGCCCGCAGACCGACGGCGTGCACGGCCGGGGCGAGGGACCCCCGCTCGACATGCTCATGGCGGGCGATTCCACCGCGGCCGGGTTCGCCGTCGAGGAGGCCCACCAGACACCCGGCGTCATGCTGGCGCGCGGGCTCGCGGCCGCCGCGGAACGCCCCGTCCGGCTGCGCTGCACCGCCGTTCCGGGCGCGACCTCGGCCTCCCTGGAACAGCAGCTGGAACGCGCCGGGGTACGCGACGGCCACAGCCCCTACGACGTGGCCGTGGTCTTCATCGGCGCCAACGACGTCATCCGCCGCGTGAGCCCGAACGAGGCCGTCTCCCACCTGCGAGCGGCCACCGGAACCCTGGTGGGGGCCGGGACCCGCGTCGTCGTGGCCACGTGCCCGGACCTGGGAACGGTGCGCCCCATCGGGTGGCCGCTGCGTTCGGTGGCCCGGCGCGCCTCCCGACAGCTGGCGGCGGCGCAGACCATCGCGGTCACCGAGGCCGGCGGGCGCACGGTCTCCCTCAGCGACGTGCTCTCCGGGGAGTTCACGGCCGATCCCACGACCCTGTTCGGCCCCGACAACTTCCACCCGTCGGCGGCCGGGTACGCACAGGCTTCCTTCGCGGTGCTGCCCTCGGTGTGCGCGGCCATGGGTCTGCTCCCCGACCTCGAGGGCGTGCGGGGCGGCGGCGAGGGCCTGCTCCCGGCCGACCGCGCCGCGGTGGTGGCGGCCGAGACCGCCGGCACCGAGGTAGTCCCGCTGGAGCCCACCGATGAGGAACTCCCCCTGCGCGGACGCTGGATCACCCGGGTGCGCCTGCCGTTCCTGCGCGGCTCCCGCAACGCCCGGACCGAGGACGCGCCTACGCGGACCCCGGGTGGCGCGCGATGACGTCCGGCGGGTTAACTGGTGAGTAACAAGTCATGCGGCGGACCAGGCACCGCCCAGGCCCGCCCGGCCCCGCATCACGGCACCACCACAGAGGACGAAGAACATGCCCGAAGCAGTCATCGTCGCCACCGCGCGTTCCCCGATCGGCCGTGCCTTCAAGGGTTCGCTCAAGGACATCCGCCCCGACGACCTGACGACCCAGGTGGTCGGTGCCGCACTGGCCAAGGTCCCCCAGCTCGACCCCAAGAACATCGACGACCTCATGCTCGGCTGCGGGCTCCCCGGCGGTGAGCAGGGCTTCAACATGGCCCGCATCATCGCCGTCCAGCTCGGCCTGGACTCCGTCCCGGGCACCACCGTCACCCGGTACTGCTCCTCGTCGCTGCAGACCACCCGCATGGCCTACCACGCGATCAAGGCGGGCGAGGGCGACGTGTTCGTCTCCGCCGGTGTGGAGACCGTGAGCCGTTTCGCGCACGGCAGCAGCGACAACCCCCAGAACGAGAACCCCGCCTTCGACGACGCCAAGGCCCGCACCGCCAAGCGCGCCGAGGGCAGCGCCGAGACCTGGACCGACCCGCGCGAGGACGGCAACCTCCCGGACGCCTACATCGCGATGGGCCAGACCGCGGAGAACGTCGCCCAGATCACCGGGATCTCCCGCGAGCGCCAGGACGAGTTCGCCGTGCGTTCGCAGAACCTCGCCGAGAAGTCGCTGGACAACGGCTTCTGGGAGCGCGAGATCACCCCGATCACGCTGCCCGACGGCACCGTGGTCACCACCGACGACGGCATCCGCCGCGGGACCACCTACGAGAAGGTCTCGCAGCTGCAGCCGGTCTTCCGCCCCGACGGCACCGTCACGGCCGGCAACGCCTGCCCGCTCAACGACGGCGCCTCCGCGGTGGTCATCATGAGCGACACCAAGGCCAAGCAGCTGGGCCTGACCCCGCTGGCGCGCATCGTCTCCACCGGTGTGACCGGCCTGAGCCCCGAGGTCATGGGCCTGGGCCCGGTCGAGGCCTCCAAGCAGGCCCTGGCCCGCGCCAACATGTCCGCCGGCGACATCGACCTGGTCGAGATCAACGAGGCCTTCGCCGCGCAGGTGCTGCCCTCGGCCGACCAGCTCGGTCTCGACGTCGACTCCCAGCTCAACGTCAACGGCGGTGCGATCGCCGTGGGCCACCCGTTCGGCAGCACCGGCGCCCGCATCACCGGCACCCTGCTCAACGGTCTGCAGTTCCACGACAAGACGTTCGGTCTGGAGACCATGTGCGTGGGCGGCGGCCAGGGCATGGCCGCGGTCTTCGAGCGCCTCAACTGATCCGAGGACGCCCCGCGTGAGTGAGGGCCCGGCGCCGCGGGGTGCCGGGCCCTCCTGCATGTGCGGCCGCTGCCCGGCGGTCTCCCTCCCGCCGCGTACGACGCGTAACGGGACGAAGCAACACCTTCCACCCCCTCCGAGGTAAAAGCTGGTGACCAGGTCTTGTCCGAACCGTGATCCTGATGCAGGGTCGCAGGTAAGTGCCTGATCTCTACGCACTGCCGGAGGTGCCTATGCCGGGAACCCACTCGCCGGAGATCCACGCCAAACTCGTCGAACGCATCCCGACCGTCACCGGACGCGGACTCCACGAGTGGTTCGCCGCTCTCGACCGGGGCCCGGGCCTGCTCAAGCGCTCGGACCGATCGCACTGGCTCGCGGACGAGTACGAACTGCCCCACTGGTACGCCCAGGCCATCGTCACCGAGTACGACCGCAGGCGCCGCGACAGGTCCATCCCGGCCCCCCGACCCGGGGCCGCCTGAGCCGCCGAACAGCACCCCCGCCGACGACGAAGGGGCCGCTGCCCGGGTGTTCCCGGACGGCGGCCCCTTCGCTGTGCGCGGCAGGCTTCGAGGCCCGCGGGCGGTGACGACTATTCGTCGAACATCATCTTGATCATCCACAGGAGGCGGAGAATCTCGATGTAGAGCCAGACCAGGGAGACGGTCAGGCCGAAGGCGAACTGCCAGGCGAACTTGTTGGGCACGCCCGCCTGGATGCCCTCCTCGATCCCACGGAACTCGATGGCCAGCGTGCAGGCCGCGATGACCACGAACACCAGGCCGACGATGAGGCCGAGGGTGCTGGGCTCACGCAGACCGAAGCCGCCGGGGATGAAGAAGCTCAGGAGGAAGTTGACCAGGATCAGCGCACCGGCGGCCAGCGCGGCGTAGGTCACGGTCTTGACGAAGCCGTCGGTGACCTTGATGATCCGGAACTTGTACAGGGCCAGCATCACGCCGAACACCGCGACCGTGGCCACGACCGCCTGGGTGATCAGGGTGCCGTCACCGCCGGGCGCCAGGGACGCCGCGAGCGTGGCGGAGATACCGCCGACGAGCAGGCCCTGGAGGGCGGAGTAGGCCAGGATGGCGGCCGGGCTGGTCATGTTCTTGAACGCGATGACCAGGCCGAGGACGAGACCGCCCAGCGCGCCGACCAGGGTCAGACCCATGGCCATGCCGGGGTTGCTCTGGAACGTGAAGTAGTTCACGACGGCCAGCAGGACCACGACGCCCAGCGACATGCCGGTACGCACGACCACGTCGTCGATCGTCATGGGGGCGGTGCCGGCGGCCTGCGGGGGCGCGGCGGGGTAGCCCTGCTGCGGGTAACCCTGCTGGGGGTACCCCTGCTGCGGGTAGCCCTGCTGGGGGTAGGGCTGGCCGTAACCGGGCTGGCCGTAACCCTGCTGGTAACCGGCTCCCTGAGCCTGCCCGGCGTGCTGCTCGAGCGCCCGCTTGACCGCGGGGTTGGAACTGCGCATTCGCATGTTCGGTTCAGGCCTTTCCTGCGTGGATTGCTGCCCACAAAGTAACGCACGGGCTCCATCACGAGTTCCACGGGCCGGGTCACCATCGGGACACGTGTCGGACTCCGCTCCCCGCACACGGCGGCGCCCCGGGGGCCGGAGCGGCCGTCCCGGGGCGCGGGTGCGGGATGTGCCTCAGCCCCGGGTCACGAGGGAGCGGGCGAGGAAGAGCATGTTGGCGGGCCGCTCGGCCAGGCGGCGCATGTAATAACCGAACCACTCGGTGCCGTAGGGCACGTACACGCGCATCGTCTTGCCCTCGGCGGCGAGGCGGCTCTGTTCCTTGTCCCGGATCCCGAAGAGCATCTGGTACTCGTGGTCGTCCGCGGAACGGCCCGCGGCGGAGGCGAGTTCCCCGGCGATGGCGACCATGCGGGGGTCGTGCGAGGCGACCATGGGGTAACCGTCGCCTTCCATGAGCACGCGCAGCGCACGCACGTAGGCGCGGTCGACCTCGTGTTTGTCCCGGTAGGCGACGGAGGCGGGTTCGTCGTAGGCGCCCTTGCACAGGCGCACCCGCGACCCGGCCCCGCTCAGGTCACGGCAGTCGGCCACGGTGCGGTGGAGGTAGGCCTGCAGCACCGCCCCGACGAAGGGGAAGTCCGTGCGCAGCTCGCGCAGGATCCCCAGCGTGGAGTCGACGGTGGTGTGGTCCTCCATGTCGAGGGTCACCGTGGTGCCCGCGGCCTTGGCCGCCTCGGCGATGCGCCGGGCGTTGTCCAGGGCGATGCTCTCCCCGTCGGCGCCGAGGAACTGGCCCACCGCCGACAGCTTGACCGAGACCTCGGCACGCTTGGCCAGGCCGCCCTCCCCAAGCGCGGCGAGCAGTTCCTCGTAGGCCCGGACGGTCGCATCGGCCTGGGCACGGTCCGTGGTGTCCTCACCGAGGAAGTCCAGCGTGACGTGGCGGTCCCGGGTCACGTCGGCCACGGTCGGCAGGGCGCTCTCCAGGTCGGCGCCGGCCACGAAGCGGTCGACCATCGCGCGGGTCATAGGCGTGCGCTCGACGACGGTCCGTGCGGTCTGCGACCGGGCGGCGAGCAGTAGGGGTGTACGAAGCATGGTGACCTCGAGGAAAGACGAGCGCGAGCCGGAGGGCCGGCGCAACCGGTGGGACGGCGGATGCGTGTGTCCCGTGGATTCCAGAGGGGGGTGGCGGGCGGGCGCGCGGTCAGGGCCGCGCGCCCGCCCGGGACGGGGTTCCCCCTCAGGACGGGAGAGGGGGAACAGGCCCGGGGCCTCAGCCCTGGTGCGGGTAGGACGAGGTCGTCGGGGCGACGAAGGTCTCCTTGATCGCCCGCGGGCTGGCCCAGCGCGCCAGGTTCTGCGCCGACCCGGCCTTGTCGTTGGTGCCGGAGGCACGGGCACCGCCGAACGGCTGCTGGCCGACGATCGAACCGGTGGGCCGGTCGTTGATGTAGAAGTTGCCGGCGGTGAAACGCAGCGCCTCCTCGGCCTGAGCCACGGCCGCACGGTCTCGGGCCAGGACGGCGCCGGTCAGGGCGTAGGCCGAACCCTCGTCGACGGTCTTCAGGATCTCCTCGTACTTGGCGTCCTCGAAGACGTGCACGGCCACGACCGGGCCGAAGTACTCGGTACGGAAGACGTCGTTGGAGGGGTCGCTGCCCTCGATGATCGTCGGGCGCACGAAGTAACCCACGGAGTCGTCGGCGGTGCCGCCCGCGACGACGTTCAGGGTCGGGTCGCTCTTGGCGTCCTCCAGCACGCGGCTGAGCTTGTCGAACGCACGGCGGTCGATGACGGCGCCGATAAAGTTCGACAGGTCCGAGACGTCGCCCATGCGCAGCGCCTCGGTCTCGGCGATGAGGTCGTCGCGGGTCTGCTCCCACACCGAGCGGGCGACGAATACCCGCGAGGCCGCCGAGCACTTCTGGCCCTGGTACTCGAAGGCGCCGCGCACGATCGCGGTGCGCAGGACCTCCGGGTCGGCCGAGGAGTGGGCGACGATGAAGTCCTTGCCGCCGGTCTCGCCGACGATGCGGGGGTAGGAGCGGTAGGAGGCGATGTTCTCGCCCACGCTCTTCCACAGGTGCTGGAAGGTGCCCGTGGAACCGGTGAAGTGCACACCGGCCAGGTCGGGGTCGTTCAGGGCGATGTCGGAGACGTCCCGCCCGTCACCGGTGACCATGTTGATCACGCCGGGCGGCATCCCGGCCTCCTCCAGCAGGCGCATGGTCAGCTCGGCGGCGAACTGCTGCGTCGGGGAGGGCTTCCAGACCACGACGTTGCCCATCAGGGCGGGCGCGGTCGGCAGGTTCCCGGCGATGGCGGTGAAGTTGAACGGGGTGACCGCGTAGACGAACCCCTCGAGCGGGCGCTGCTCCATGCGGTTCCACACGCCCTTGACGCTCAGCGGCTGCTGCGAGATCAGCTGCCGGGCGTAGGAGACGTTGAAGCGCCAGAAGTCGATGAGCTCGCAGGCGGCGTCGATCTCGGCCTGCTGGATCGTCTTGGACTGGCCGAGCATCGTGGCGGCGTTGATGGTCGCGCGCCAGGGGCCCGACAGCAGCTCGGCGGCGCGCAGGATGACGGCGGCGCGGTCGTCGAAGGACATCGCGCGCCAGGCGGGGGCGGCCTTCTTGGCGGCGGCGACGGCGTCGCGGGCGTCGTCGTGGGTGGCGTTGCGCATGGTGCCCAGGACGTGGGCGTGTTTGTGGGGCTGCACCACGTCGATGGGCTCGCCGCCGCCCATGCGGCTCTGCCCGTCGATGCGCATCGGCAGGTCGATGCTCTCCCGGCCGAGCTCGGCCAGCGCGGTCTCGAGCTCGGCGCGCTCGGGGCTGCCGGGCGCGTACGTAAGGTTCGGCTCGTTCACCGGCACGGGCACGTCGGTCACGGCGTCCATGGGCACCTCCCTGAAGGTTGTCCCTGTGCTCACAGGGGTCGATCTGCCGTCAGAATCTCAGAGTCCGGACATCACGACCTTGTGGGCCGGGCCACTCTTTGCCAACCTTCTTTGTTCTGTAGGACAAAATGGAACGACCATGAACACTGACGCTCCAGTCCCGCACCCCGACCGGCACCACCCGACCGACGGCCCCAGCGGTCACACGCACCACGACATCCCCCCTGGGCACAGCGTCCCCCTGCCCGAGGACCCGACCGGCCTTCCGCTGCGCCGCCTCCTGGTGTCCCTGGGTGACCCGGTCGTGGACGTGGCCGCGGCACCCGGCGGCCTCGATGTGCGGGTGGACAACGTCGTCATCGTCGACCCCGAGGACCGCGTGGAGGCGCGCCCGGGCGACCTCGTCCTGCTCATCGGGGCACGGGGCGGGGCGGCCCGCCGGCTCGTGCGCGCCCTGGCCGACCAGGGCGCCGCGGCGGTGGCCGTCAAGACCGGTGGGAACGGTGAGGAGCTGCTGCCCCCTCCCCCGGGCGGGCGTGCCCGGCGGCCCGGGGGCGACGAGCTGCGGGCCCTGCGCACGGAGGCGGAGGAGGCCGGGGTGGCCCTGCTGTCGGTGCGGTCCGAGGTGCGCTGGGACCAGTTGCAGGCGGTGTGCCGCAGCATCGTCGACGACGCCCGGGTGAACAGCTCCGACGACCTCGCCGAGTCCAGCGGCGACCTGTTCTCCATGGCGCAGACCATCGCCCAGCTGACCGGCGGGCTGGTCAGCATCGAGGACTCCGCGAGCCGGGTCCTGGCCTACTCCAGCGGCGCCGAGGTCGACGAGCTGCGGCGTCTCTCGGTCCTGGGACGCCGCGGCCCGGAGTCCTACCTGGCCCTGCTGCGCGAGTGGGGTGTCTTCGCACGGCTGCGGTCGGGTGAGGAGGTCGTGCGCATCGACGAACACCCCGAGTTCGGGCTCCGGCGCCGCCTCGCGGTCGGGATCCACGCCGGCAACCAGCCCCTGGGCACGATCTGGGTGCAGGAGGGCGAACAGCCCCTGACCGAACGCGCCGAGGAGGCCCTGCTCGGCGCGGCCCGCACCACGGCCCTGCAGATGATCCGCCAGCGCACCCGCACGAGCGCGGGCCTGCGCCTGCGCGAGGACCTGCTCTCCAGCCTGTTGGAGGGGCGCATCGACGCGGGCGCGCTCGCCGACACCGTCGAGGTGCGCTCGGACCGCGGCGCGCTCGTGGCCGCCTTCTCCCTCACCCCCGCCGCGTCGGCAGAGGCCCCGGCGGAGGAGCGCCCGGACCGGCCCGAGCGCGAGCTGCGCCGGCGCCGCCTCATCGACCTGGTGTCGGTACACACGGCCGCCTACCGCCGCAGTTCCCTGGTCACGGAGTTGGAGGGCCGGGTGTACGTGCTGCTGCCGGACCTGGTCCCGGGCCGTGAGGGGTTGCGCGGGGTCGAGCAGTCGGTGCTGTCGTTGACGCGCAAGACGGTCGCGGCGGCGCGTTCGGCCCTGGGGCTGCAGGTGCAGGCCGCCGTGGGTTCGCTGGTGGACCGGCTCGCGGAGGTGCCGGACTCCCGCGCGGAGGCCGACCGGGTCCTGGACGCCATGCTCCGCGACCTGGACCGCGACACCGACTGGGAGGTGGCCACCATCTCCGACGTGCGTTCGCGGGTGCTCATCAGCGAGACCCTGGCGCGCCTGCGGGAGGGCCCCTCGCTGCGCGATCCCCGGGTGAACCGGCTGCTGGAGTACGACCGGGCGGGCGGGGCCGACCTGGTGCGTTCGCTGCTGACCTACCTGGAGGCCTTCGGGGACGCGCGGGCGGCGGCCGAGCGGCTGCACATCCACCCCAACACCCTGCGCTACCGGGTGCGGCGTGCGGCCTCGGTCAGCGGGATCGACCTGAACGACCCGGGCGAGCGCCTGTTCACGCAGCTGCAGCTCCTGATGGAACAGCAGGACCCCGACGCCTCCTGAACCGGGACGCCGGGGCCTCGCGCGGTACCCCCGGTCGGATTCGAACCGACACTTGTGACCCTTTTAGGGGGCCTGCCTCTACCGTTGGGCTACGAGGGCGTGCCCATCATACCGGCCGGGAGGATTGCCCACTTTGGCGGCGCTTGGCCGGATGGGGACACACGAAGGACCGGCCTCCCCCGTGGGAGAGACCGGTCCTCGGCGGGTCCGGAGCGGGCGCGGGTGGTGTTCCCAGGCGTGGCCCCCGGGTGCCCGGGGTCAGCTGGCGCGGCGCAGGAGTCGGCCGTCCTCGACCTGCGGGTGGGCGGCCTCCTCGAACGCCTGGCGCGGCTCGGCCATGTCCGGCAGCGCGGCGATCTCCCGGCGCAGGAACAGCCCGAGCGTCCAGTCGGTCAGCACCCGCAGCTTGCGGTTGAAGGTCGGCACGGCCATGAGGTGGTAGCCGCGGTGGGCGTACCAGGCCAGGCGCCCGGTCAGCTTGATCTTGCCGAGCAGCTGGGCGGCGCCCTTGTGCATGCCCAGGCCGGCGACCGCGCCGAGGTTCTTGTGCTCGTAGGCGGTCAGGTCACCGCCGCGCAGCGTGGCGATGACGTTGTCGGCCAGCACGGGGGCCATGCGCACGGCGTTCTGCGCGTTGGGCGGGTAGAAACCGCCCTGGCCGTCGGGCACCTGGGCGTTGTCGCCGCCCGCGAAGACGTTCTCGGCGCCGTTCACGGTCAGGTACTCGCTGGTGTCCAGGTGGCCCTTGGGGCCCAGCGGCAGGTCGCTCGCGGAGACGACGGGGCTGGGCTTGACCCCGGCGGTCCACACAAGGGTTCCGGCGTCGAACTCGGTGCCGTCGCTCAGCTTGATGCGCTGGTCGGTGGCCGACTCCAGGAAGGTGTTGAGCCGCACGTCGATGTCGCGGCGGCGCATCTGGTTGAGGGCCTTCTCCCCGACCTCGGGACCGACCTCCGGAAGGATCTTGTCGGCCGCCTCGATCAGGTAGAACTGCACCTCTTCCTGCTCGATGGTCGGGTGCAGGCGCACGGCGTCGCGGACCATGTCCTCGAGTTCGGCGACGGCCTCGGCGCCGGCGAACCCGCCCCCGACGAACACGAAGTTCAGGGCCTTGCGGCGGGTCACGGGGTCGCTGGTGGAGTCGGCGATCGTGAGCTGGTTGAGGACGTGGTTGCGCAGGTGCGCGGCTTCCTCGACCGTCTTGATGCCGATGCCCCACTCGGCGAGCCCGGGGATCGGCAGGGTGCGCGAAACGGCACCGGCCGCCATGACCAGGTAGTCGTAGTGCAGCGTCTCGGGCTCGCCCGCGTTGGGCTCGTAACGCACGACGCGGTCTGCGTGGTCGATGCGGACCACACGGCCCCCGAGCACGCGGACCCGGTCGAAGACCTTGCGCAGCGGCACGACCACGTGGCGCGGGGAGATGCTGCCGGCCGCGGCCTCCGGGAGGAAGGGCTGGTAGGTCATGTAGGCGTTGGGGTCGATCACGGTGATCCGGGCCTCGCCCGCACCGAGCTTCTTCTCCAGGCGCCTCGCGGTGTACATCCCGAGGTAGCCGCCACCGACGACGAGGACGTGCGGGATCTCCGTGTCGTCCCCTCCGCCGTGCACCAGCCGGTAGTTCCTGCTCTCGGTCATCGCATATCCGCCCTAACGGTTTCCTCGGTCACCCGGTCTCGCTTGTGCATTCTTTCACAAGCGACTACCGACAGAGAAGGTTCACAAGGGATCACCTTTCGACCATCTCAGGACCGCAGCTTTTAGTGTTTTCGCAGGTCACAATAGTTGTGAATGCATTCACAAGGTTCACTCGGGTGACGGGTCTCACCCGGAGGTCCCTTGTGGTTCCCCTGAAAGACCCTTGTGGGGATCAGGAAACGAGGCTCCAGGCGACCCCGTCGAGGATGTCCTGCTCGCTCGCGGTGAAGTGGTCGGCGCCCGTACGCGCCACCACCCGCGACAGCACCAGCGCACCCGCCCCGATGACGTCCACGCGGCCCGGGTGCATGACCCCGATCGCGGCACGGTCCTCGTGGGTGGAACGCAGCAGCTCGCCGGTGATGCGCTCCAGGTCGGCCACCCCGACGCTGGTGTGGTGGATGCGCTCGGAGTCGTACTCGGGCAGGTCGAGGGCGATGCCCGCGACCGTGGTCGCCGTACCGGCCACACACACCACGGAACCGGACTCGCGCAGCGGCACGGTCTTCTCGACCTCGTCCAGCGCCGCGTCGATGTCGGCCGTGGCCGCGTCGATCTGCTCCCGGGTCGGCGGGTCGTCGCGCAGATGGCGCTCGGCCATGCGCACGCAGCCCACGTTCACCGACAGGGACGCACGGATCAGCTCACCCTGTTCCGGGTCGCCGCCCAGCACGAACTCGGTGGAACCACCGCCGATGTCCACGACCAGGAACGGAGGCGTCGGACCGCCCTCCTGGTCGGCCTCGGCGTCGAACTCGGCGGTGGCGCCCACGAAGGACAGCTCCGCCTCGTCCAGACCGGTGACGACCTCGGGCTCAACGCCCAGGATCCCGTGCACGCCCTCCACGAACTCGTCGCGGTTGGAGGCGTCGCGGGTGGCGCTCGTGGCCACCATGCGCACCGCTTCCGGGCCCAGCTCGATGCCGTGCGCCCGGATCGCCTCGGCGTACCCGCGCAGCGCCGTGAACGTGCGCTCCAGCGCCTGGGGAGCGAACGCCCCCGTCTCGTCCACGCCCTCGCCCAGGCGCACGATCTCCATACGCCGGTCGAGGTCGACCACCTCGACCTCGTCACCGTCGATGTGCACGACCTCGGCGATCAGCAGCCTGATCGAGTTGGTCCCGCAGTCGATCGCAGCGACCCCGCTCATGAGCCGTTCCCCTCACTGACCTCGGAGGTGTCCTCGTCGTCCACGCACACACAGGGGCCCTTGGCCCACCACTCGGGAAGCTCTTCCAGCGCCTCGGCGCCGAAGGGGTTGGAGCCCGGGACCGCCAGCTCGTGGGCGACCAGGGCGTGCAGGCACTTGACCCGCTCGGGCATGCCCCCCGTGCTCTGCATCCCCTCGGGGAGGGGTTCCAGACCGTCCGCGCGCGCCTGCGCCGAACGCTCGGCGATGTAGGACTCGTGCGCCTCGGTGTAGGCGGCGCGGAGCTCGGGGTCCTCCCCCAGGCGCTCCTGCATCCGCCGCATGACGCCGTCGTTCTCCATGCGCCCGATGGCCGAGGCGGCGCGCGGGCACGTCAGGTAGTACAACGTCGGGAAGGGGGTGCCGTCTTCCAGGCGGGGCGCGGTACGCACCACGTCCGGCAGCCCGCAGGGGCACCGGTGGGCGACCGCGCGCACACCGCGCGGGGGACGGCCGAGCTGGCGTTCGACGGCGGCGACGTCACTGGCGTCGACGGGGCCGTCCTGCGGCGTGGATACGGGCTGATCTGCGGAAGTCATGACCGGACCAGCATAGGCCCCGTGAAGGGCCATGGGACCCTCAGGGGGATGTCACATCGGCCTCATCCGGAACCGCGCGGGTCGTCGGCCTGCAGCACCGACTCCCACAGCGTGGTGAACCAGGGTTCGTCGGGTTCCTCGTCCTGCTCCGGGTCGGACTCGGCCTCGGGGCGGACCACGATGTAGGCGGTCTCGTCCGGGTACTGGTAGTGCAGCCGGGTGCGGGCCTCGCGTTCGACGTACTCGTCCTCGGAGAGCTCCTCGGCGCGCTGCTCCAGGTGCGCGACGTTGTCCTCCATGCGCTCGCGCTCCTCCTGGAGCTGGGCAACCTGCGCGCGCTGGGCCACGTACTCGCGCAGCGGATAGGCCAGGGTCAGCGCGATGACGCACACCACCAGGGCGAGGATGGCCGCCCGACTCGTGAGCATGGGCCGCACCCGCTGCCGGGTGCGGCCCGTGCTCCTGCTCGAGGGTCCCGTCTTGCTGCCCCGCGCCGGGCGTGCAGCGCCGCCCTTGGTGCCCGTCTTGCCCGACCTGACGGGTTCGGCGGACTTGGCGGTCTTCTTGCCCTTTGCTGGGGGCTGCTTGGATTCGCGGGACACTGGGGCAGACTAGCCGCGTGCGCGGAACCTCGGGAAGGCCGACACGCCCGCGTACACCGCGGCTTCGGCGAGCTCCTCCTCGATGCGCAGCAGCTGGTTGTACTTGGCCACGCGCTCGCTCCGGGCCGGGGCTCCGGTCTTGATCTGGCCGGCGTTGGTGGCCACGGCGATGTCGGCGATGGTGGTGTCCTCGGTCTCGCCGGAACGGTGGCTGATCATCGCCGTGTAGCCGCTGTGCTGGGCCAGGGACACGGCCTCCAGGGTCTCGGTGAGGGTGCCGATCTGGTTGACCTTCACCAGCAGCGAGTTCCCGGTGTCCGCGTCGATGCCGCGCTGCAGGCGCTCGGGGTTGGTGACGAACAGGTCGTCGCCCACGAGCTGGACCTTGCTGCCGAGCTCGGCGGTCAGGGTCTTCCAGCCCTGCCAGTCCTCCTCGTCGAGGGGGTCCTCGATGGAGACCAGCGGGTAGGCCGCGACGAGCTCGGCGTAGTAGGCCGCCATGTCGTCGGCCGAACGCTTCTGGCCCTCGAAGGTGTACACGCCGTCGGAGAACAGCTCCGAGGCGGCGACGTCCAGGGCCAGCGCGATGTCGGTGCCCGGGGTGTAGCCGGCCTTCTCGATGGCCTCGACGATGAGGTCGAGGGCCGCGCGGTTGCTGTCGAGGTTCGGGGCGAACCCGCCCTCGTCGCCCACGCCCGTGCCCAGGCCGTGGGCCTTCAGGACCTTCTTCAGGGAGTGGTAGACCTCGGTGCCCCAGCGGAGCGCCTCGGCGAAGGTGGGCGCGCCGACCGGGGCGACCATGAACTCCTGGATGTCGACGTTGCTGTCCGCGTGGGCGCCGCCGTTGAGGATGTTCATCATCGGGACCGGGAGCACGTGTGCGTTCGGGCCGCCGATGTAACGGAACAGCGGGAGCCCGGCCTCGGCGGCGGCCGCCTTGGCCACGGCCAGGGAGGCGCCCAGGATCGAGTTCGCACCGATGCGCGACTTGTCCGGGGTGCCGTCCAGGTCGATGAGCGCACGGTCGATGATGCGCTGCTCGTCGGGGGCGTAACCCAGCAGCTCGTCGGCGATCTCGTCGTTGACGGCCGTGACCGCCTTGGTCACGCCCTTGCCGCCGTAGCGGTCGCCGCCGTCGCGCAGTTCGACGGCCTCGAACTGCCCGGTGGAGGCGCCGCTGGGCACTCCCGCGCTCTCCATTGTCCCGTCGTCGAGCAGGACCTCGACCTCGACTGTCGGGTTGCCCCGGGAGTCGAGGATCTCCCGCGCCTGTACTGCCTCGATGGACGCCACGGTCATCTCCGTCTCTTGGTTGCTGCTCGGACCCCTGGGTCGGGACCCGCCGAAAGCCTAGCGAGGGTCGGCCGCGGGAGTCTCCCCAGGTTGCACTTGCCCAACACCAGATCGGGCGGTCGGAACGGGGTTCGGCCCTGATCAGTCGGCGTGGCCGGGTGCGGTGCCGCAGCGCAACGCGGCCATGGCGATCTGGACGGCGCGGTCGCGGTGCTGGGCGGCCTCGTCGGCGGGGAGCATGACGGCGATGTCCTGGATCCCGCCGAGGGCGATGACCGCGCCCATCCTGGCGGGGGTGCCCGGGTCCTCGCCGACCAGGAGCGCGTCGAGCCGGCGGCGCACGGACATCACGCTCTCGACCAGGCCGGACTCCGAGAGCGCGGTGAGGTCGTTGAGCACGGCCAGCATGAGCCCCCTGTGGCGCACGCACAGGTCGAAGTACTCGCCAAGCAGCTGTTCGGCGCCGGCTCCCCCGGAGTGGCGTTCCAGGAGGTGTTCGGCCTCGGTCACCAGGGGTTCCACGAGGGCGGCGAGGAGGTCGCGTTTGGAGGGGTAGTGGTAGTACAGCGCGGCCTTGGTGATCCCGAGGCGTTCGGCTATCTCCCGCAGGCTGGTCCTCTCGTACCCCTGGCGGCCGAACAGTTCCACGGCCACGTCGCGGATCTCGGCCTTGGTGTCACTCTGCGCTCTGGGCACGCGCCGCTCTCTTCCTCGTTCCGGTTCCTCGGTGCGACGAGTCTAGCTGCGACCGTCCGCACGGTAAGTACCTTGTCGCTCGGTAAGTTACTTGACGCCCGGCAAGGCGGCTTCCTACCGTGGAGTCTCGGACGAACACGAAGGGGTTGAGCGGCCATGACCGCCGTACGTACCGTCCTCGTCTCCGGCGCGAGCATCGCCGGACCGACCCTCGCCCACTGGCTGCACCGCCACGGCATCCGGGCCACCGTGGTCGAGAGGGCGCCCGGGCCCCGGCCCGGCGGATACGCCATCGACCTGCGCGGCAAGGCCCTCGACGTGGTCGAACGCATGGGCCACCTGACCGAGGTCCGCGACCACGTGACCGAGATGCGCAGCGGGACCATGGTGGACGGCCGGGGCCGGCGGCGCGCGGGCTTCGACACCGGCGTCCTCTCCGCCGAGGAGCGCTCGGTCGAGCTCCTGCGCGGCGACCTGGTGCGCATCCTGCACGGGCCCACCACCGAGTACACCGAGTACCTCTACGACGACTCCGTCACCGGCATCGAGCAGGACTCCGACGGGGTGCACGTCACCTTCGAGAAGGCCGAACCGCGCACCTTCGACCTGGTGGTCGGCGCCGACGGCCTGCACTCGAACACCCGCGGGCTCGCCTTCGGGCCGGAGGAGCCCATGGCCCGCTTCCTCGGCGCCTACATCAGCATCTTCACCGTCCCCGACCACCTCGGGCTGGACCGCGAGGCACGGCTGTACAACACCCCCGGCAAGCTGGTCGGGATGTACCGCACGCCCAGGGCCGAGGGGGCCAAGGCGATCTTCGTCCTGCAGACGGACGGCGGCTCGGGGGCCGAACGCCGCTCCCCGGCGGAGCAGCAGCGCTACCTGCGGGAGGCCTTCACCGGCAACGGGTGGGAGAGCGACCGGCTCCTTCAGGCCATGGAGGACACCGAGGACTTCTACTTCGACTCCATCACCCAGATCCGCACGGACCGGTGGTCGAACGGACGGGTCGCACTCCTGGGCGACGCCGGGTACTGCCCCTCCCCGCTGTCCGGGCAGGGCAGCAGCCTGGCGGTGGTCGGGGCCTACGTCCTGGCCGAGGAGCTGGCACGCCACACCGAGGTGGCCGGCGCCCTGGACTCCTACGAGACCCGGTTGCGTCCCTACGTGCTCGCCAACCAGGACATCGCCGGCAGCGGCATGGGTTTCCTGGCTCCGCGGACCCGGTTCGGCATCGCCGCCAGGGACCTGCTCGTTCGGCTCTCGCCGTTGATCCGGTCGCTGGGCACGTTCACCGGAAAGCTGGAAAGGGCCGCCGAGGCCGTCGACCTGGACACACCCGCCCCAGGGGCCCGGTCACGGCACGCCTGAACGACGCCCCGATCCGGGGCCGCCTATAGTCCCGTGGGAGGACCTTCCCCCCGACGGACCCGGCCGCGACCGCCACCGAGAACGGACGCGGCCCCACAGGCGGATGGTGGAGATGGCTGAGCCTCGGACCGAACCGACCACCGCCGCCGTCGACGGGGCCCTGCCCGCGGTGACCAAGCGGGGCCCGGAGCTGCGCCTGCTCGTGGCCGCGGCGGCCTTCGTCCTCCTCACCCTGGGCACCGCCTCGATCACCGTCACCGGCGGGATCGAACCCTCGCTCCTGGTGCCCGCCTTCGTGCTCGTCGGCGCCGCGGTCGCCCTGCACGTGCTGCTGCGGTTCGTCGCTCCCTACGCCGACCCGGTCGTCATGCCCGTGGCCCTGGCGCTGACCGGGCTGGGCCTGACCATGATCTGGGCCCTGGAGATGACCGGCCCGGGCGAGGCCGACGGCACCGAGGCGCAGCGGCAGATGCTGTGGGCGGTGGCCGGGATGGCGCTGTGCGGGGCCACGGTCGCGTTCGTGCGCGAACCCCGGCGGCTGAGCCTGTACACCTACCTCCTCGCCGTGGCCGCGCTCTTCCTGTTGCTGCTGCCGCTGTCGCCGGTGGGCCACGAGGTGCTGGGCGCGCGGCGGTGGATCCAGGTCGGCGGGTTCACGATGCAGCCCTCGGAGTTCGCCAAGGTCCTGCTGGTGGTCTTCCTCGCCTCCTACCTGGGACGGCAGCGCCAAGTACTGGCGACCGTCTCGCGCACGGTGCGGGTGGGGCGGTTCAAGATCTTCAGCGTGCCGCGCGCCCGCGACCTGGCGCCCATGGCGGTGGGCTGGGGCATGGCGATCCTGCTGCTGGTGGGCACCCGGGACCTGGGCACGTCGCTGCTGCTGTTCGGCACGTTCCTGGCGGTGCTCTACGCGGCGACCGCCCGCAAGTCGTGGGTGCTCATCGGGCTCGTCGCCTTCGCCGCCGGCGCCTACGTCGCCTACCTGCTCTTCGGGCACGTGCAGAACCGGGTGGAGATCTGGCTGGACGCCTTCGACCCGGAGATCTACAACCGGCCCGGCGGCAGTTTCCAGGTCGTGGAGGGCATGTTCGCGCTGGCCGAGGGCGGCATCTTCGGGACCGGGTTCCACGACGGGTTCTCGCAGGAGATCTTCGCCGCCGACAGCGACCTGATCCTGGTCTCCATCGGGGAGAAGCTCGGGCTGACCGGGCTGATCGCGGTGCTGGCGCTGCTGTTCCTGCTCGCCCAGCGGGGGTTCCGCATCGCCCTGGGCGCCAAGGACACCTTCCTCAAGCTCACGGCGTTCGGGTACGCGTTCCTGACCGCCTTCGACGTGTTCATCGTGCTCGGCGGCGCCACCCTCATCATCCCGCTGACCGGTATGACCACACCGTTCCTGTCGGCGGGCGGCTCGGCGCTGATGGCCAACTGGGTCATCATCGGCCTGTGGCTGACCATCAGCGAGAGCGCCCGCCGCCCCCAGCAGTCCTTCACGGTGGGCACCGCGCCCGGCGACCCCGCCACCGAGGTCATCGACGTGCGCGGCCGTACCGGCTGAGGGCGGCCGGGGAGACCCCGGCTCAGGCCAGGAACGTGATGCTCAGCGACGCCACGAGGATCCCGAACAGCATCACCACCGCCGAGTACCCCAGGACCTGACCCGCGCGCAGCTTGGTCAGGGCCAGCAGCGGCAGCGCCCAGAACGGCTGGATGCCGTTGGTGAGTTGGTCGCCCATGCCCACCGCCATCACGCCCACGCCCGGGTCGATGCCCAGGGACTCGGTCGCGCCGATGACCACAGGCCCCTGCACGGCCCACTGCCCGCCGCCGGAGGGCACCGCGAGGTTGACCAGGCACGCGCTGATCAGCGCCCAGAACGGGTAACTGGCCGGCGAGGAGACGTCGATGAACCACTGGGTGATGACCTCCAGCAGCCCCGAGCTGTCCATGATCCCCATGATCCCGGCGTAGAAGGGGAACTGGACGATGACGGCCGAGGCGTTCTTGGCGCCCTCCGCCGCTGCGGCCGAGTACTGGGCGAGGGAGCCGTGCAGGGCCAGGCCGGCGATGAGGAAGGTGAAGTTGAGCAGGTTGATGTCCATGCCCACGATCCCGTCGACGATCAGCGCCGGAACCAGGTGGACCAGCCCGAGCGCGACCACCGCGTAGACCAGCACACGGCTGTGCATGAGGCGCTGGGCCGGGGAGAGCGCGCGCAGTTGGGTGCGGGTGGGCCGGCCCGACCCGCCCCCGCTGATCCCCGGACCTTCTTCGCTTTCGCCGGTGCCGCCGATCTCCTCGCTGTCCTCCCCCTTGGGGTGCATGCTCATGAGCAGCAGCGGCGCACCGATGAGCATCGCCACGAGGAAGACCAGGTTGAAGGGTTGCAGGACGGTCTCGCTGAGGGGGATCAGCCCGATCTCGTCCTCGAGGAAGTGCCCGGGGGTGTTGACCAGCAGCGGCGCCGAACCGGAGAGCCCGCTGTGCCAGACCATGAGGCCGGTGTAACCGCCCGCCGCCAGCAGCGGGAAGTGCACCTTGATCCCGCGTTCCCTGCAGGACCGGGCGACCTCCACCGCCAGGAGCGCGCCGGCGATGAGCCCCAGTCCCCAGTGCACGATGCCCAGCAGGGCCGCGCCCAGGGCGGTCACCGCGACCGCCGACAGCGGACCGCGGGCCAGGCCGGCCACGGCCACGATGGCGCGCCGCGCGGGCGGGGACGAGGCCAGTGCGTAACCCGTGACCAGCACGAGCGTCATCTGCATGCCGAACTCGAGCAGGCCCCAGAACCCGCCGTACCAGTCACCGACCAGTTCGACCGGTGTCCGGTCGGTCAGGAACAGGGCCATCCCGACCACGAGACCGGTCAGGACGATCGCGAAGACGAAGGCGTCCGGCACCCACCGGGTGCTGAACGCCGCCAGGGCATTACCGAAACGACGCATGGTGCTCCCACTGTCCATGGGTCCACCGCCACCCGGCAGGGACGGTCGCGCCGGAGCGGGGAACCCGGCCAACGGAAGCACTGTGTGGCGCGCGCCACACTCGAGTCAAGGGAGGCTGCAGGGACGTGAGGGGTTCTTGAGGTTACTGGCCGGTCAGCGCCCAGTAGGAGCGCCACTGCTCCTCGCTCAGCTCACGCGGCTCGTGGCCGTCGGCGCGCGCCGCGGCCTCGCTCTCCCGCACCCGCGCGTCGAACCGGCGGGCGGCCGACCTCAGGTCCGCCTCGGCCTCGCGGCCCGCCGCCCGCTCGTCGGCGACCGCGGCGAACAGGCCCCCGCCCGCGTCACCGTCGTCGCCCACCAGGTCGGCCGGTACCCCGTTGCGCACCGCACGGCGCTGGATCTCGTCGGCGAGGAGAACCGCGGGCTGGGCGAACGGCACACCGTCCAGGACGGAGGTCGGCGCTCCCCCGTTCGCCTCGGCCTTGGCCGCGCGCTCGGCCGCCTTGATGGTCTCCCAGTTGGCCTTGACCGCGTCCGGGTCGGAGGCGTCGACGTCGCCGAACACGTGCGGGTGGCGGCGGGTCATCTTGTCGACGATCGCGTCGGCCACGTCGTCCACGGTGAAGCGGCCCGGGTCGCCCTCGGGCCGCTCGGCCGCCACCGCGGAGTGGAAGACCACCTGGAGCAGCACGTCGCCGAGCTCCTCGGAGAGGGTCGCGTAGTCGCCCTCCTCGATGGTCTCCAGGGTCTCGTAGGCCTCCTGCACCAGGTACTTGGCCAGGGACTCGTGGGTCTGCTCGCGGTCCCAGGGGCACTCGCGGCGCAGGGTGTCCATGACCTCGACCAGGCGCAGCACCCGGTGTCCGGGGCGCTCGTCCATGGCGGTGTCCTTCCTCGTGTCGTGCCGGGCCTGCTGCGCGCCGCTGCCGGCCTGCGTCCTGCTCACTGCGGCAGCCACCCGCCCTCGCGCAGGGACGCCAGGACCTCGGCCACGGACTCGGCGGGGTCGGTGCCGGTGGTGTCGACGACCAGGGCGGGGTCCGACGGTTCCTCGTAGGGGTCGGAGATGCCGGTGAACTCGGGGATCTCGCCCGCGCGCGCCTTGGCGTACAGGCCCTTGCGGTCGCGCTCCTCGCACACCTCCAGCGGGGTGGCCACGTGCACCAGGAAGAAGTCGCCGAACTCCTCGACCATCGCCTGCACCTCGCGGCGGCCCGCCTCGTAGGGCGCGATGGGCGCGCACACCGCCACCCCGCCGTGCCGGGTGATCTCCGAGGCCACGTAACCGATGCGGCGGATGTTGAGCTCGCGGTCCTCGCGGGAGAACGTCAGCCCCTTCGACAACAGGCGCCGCACCACGTCGCCGTCGAGCAGGGTCACGGTGCGGCCCGAACGCCGGATCCCGTCACAGACCCCGCGCGCGATCGTGGACTTGCCCGACCCGGACAGCCCCGACAGCAGCACCGTCAGGCCCCGGCGCGTGCGGGCCGGGCGCAGGCGGGCCATCTCGGCCGCCACCCGCGCGGGGGTGAACCAGGCAGGGAGCTCGCGCCCGTGGGCCAGTTCGGCCTCGACCTCGTCGTCGGTGAGTTCGTCGCGCCCCGTGGCCTCGGGCACCTTCTCGGCCGGGGACCACAGCTGGCTGTCCTCGTCGAAGCGCCAGGGCCCGGGGTCGACGTACTCGGCGCCTCCCTCGGCCGCCTCGGGGGCGGGGCCGCCCTCGACCATCACGTGCGTGGCCCCGTACGCGGCGGACACGTGCGCGGCCAGACCGACCTGGCGCGGGGTCCAACGGCCGCCGAAACCGGCGCCGGAACGGCCGCGCGGCAGGGTCAGGGCCACGAAGGTCGTGCGGGCCGGCAGTAGGGGTTCGGCGGCCAGCACGGCGCCCGCCGTGTCCCCGTCCACCAGCCCGGTGTCGACCAGGACCAGCACCTCGGCGCGGCCCAGTTCCTCGGCGCACTCGCGGATCTGGTGCAGCGCCCGGTGGTGCAGCGGGCGGTCGGTCACCACCGCGAGCAGGGGGCGGTCGGCGAAGGGCCCGGCCTCGTGCTGTCCACGCACCTCGGCGGGGGTCAGGCGCAGCTCGCGCAGCACCCCGTACATGGGCGGGCGCACGAGCCCGACCTCGCCGGCCGCGTGCAGCGCTCCGGAACCGCCGCGCCAGAACTCGGAGACGCGCAGCTCGGCCAGGGGCGCGCCCTCGGGGTCGGTCAGGAGCACACGGTCGGAGCCGGCCAGGGACTCGGGGACCTCCAGGGTGACCGGAACCGGCCACTCGCGCCCGTCGGGCAGGCGGCCCTCCCGCTCCACCGACGCGGCCTCGTCCCCGGTCATGAACCCGGAGAGCGGACACGCACCGCTCAGGACGAGTTCCAGGTGCGCGAGGGCCTCCGGACCGGGGGCCAGGCTGGGAACGTCGGTCCCACCCGTGTCCTCGGGCGACCTGTCCTCTCTCACCACGTGTGTCCTCTCCAACCGGCTCGACGTGAACGGCCCCAAGCGTATGACGCCGCCCCGCGGCCGGACCCCCTGCATCGCCCGGAGCGGAATACCCGCAGCTCACCGGCGGTTCTGTCCAGAGTGGGACCACGGGCCGCGCCCGGGCCCCCGCCGGGACCGCCGACGCACGCCGCCGACCGCTTCCGGACCGCTCCGCCGCCTCTGTCCACAGGGCCGCCGCGCCGGAGAGCCGATCCGGATAAGCTGGAAGGAGCCGGGCGGCCTCCACGCACATCTCTCGCAGCCGTCTCGTTCCTCGGGCCGCGTTCATCCACCGCCCGACAGCCGGACCACTCCCACTTTCTGGTGCTATGAGCCTCTTTGGACTTCTCGCCGACGTCGTCAAGGACCCGGCGCTGCACAGCGCGATCGAGACCGCTCGACAGGGCGACGATCCCCATCTCGACCTCGTCGCCCCGTCGGCGCTGCGGCCGTTCATGGTCGGGTCGCTGGCAGCCGACGCCCCCGAGGGCGCCGGTCGGCCACTGCTGGCCGTGACCGCCACCGAGCGGGAGGCCTCCGACCTCACCGACGCGCTCGGTTCCCTGCTGCCCGAGCACTCCGTCGCGCTCTTCCCCGCGTGGGAGACCCTCCCCCACGAGCGCCTCTCGCCCCGCTCCGACACCGTCGGCCAGCGCCTGGCGGTCCTGCGCCGCCTGGCCCACCCCGACCCCGACGACCCGCTCACCGCACCCCTGCGTGTGATCGTCGCGCCCATCCGCAGCGTCCTGCAGCCGCTCGTGGGCGGCCTGGGCGGCCTCGAGCCCGTGCGGGTGCGCCCCGGCGACGAACAGCCCATGGAAGAGGTCGTCCAGGGGCTCGCCGACGCCGGCTACTCACGTGTGGACCTGGTGGAGAAGCGCGGCGACATGGCCGTGCGCGGCGGCATCCTCGACGTCTTCCCGCCCACCGAGGAACACCCGCTCCGCCTGGAGTTCTGGGGCGACACCGTCGAGGAGATCCGCTACTTCCAGGTCGCCGACCAGCGCTCCATCAACCCCGGTTCCGACGGCACCGGCGACGCCGCCTCCGGCCTGTTCGCCCCGCCCTGCCGCGAACTCCTGCTCACCGACACCGTGCGCTCGCGCGCCCGCGACCTGGCCGAGCAGCACCCCTCGCTGGCCGAGGTCCTGAACAAGATCGCCGACGGGGTCGCGGTCGAGGGCATGGAGGCCTTCGCGCCCGTGCTCGCCGAGCACATGGAACCCCTGCTGTCGTACCTGCCCGAGAACGCGATGGTGGTGGGCTGCGACCCCGAACGCATCCGCACCCGCGCCCTCGAGCTCGAGGCCACCAGCGCCGAGTTCCTCGACGCGTCCTGGATCAACGCCGCCTCCGGCGGTGAGGCACCCATCGACCTGGGCGGGTCGGCGTACATGTCCATCGCCGAGCTGCGCGGCATCGCAGCCGACTCCGGGCTGCCCTGGTGGGGGCTCACCCCCTTCAGCTCCGGCGACGGCACCGCGCCCGGCGAGGAGGACGACGCCGTGACCGTCGGCGCGGTGGCAGCCGACACCTACCGCGGCGACACCGAACGCGCCCTGGCCGACATCAAGGGCTGGCTGCACGACAACTGGAGCGTCGTGCTCGTCACCCAGGGGCACGGGCCCGCCGAACGCTTCGTGTCCATGCTGCGCGACGCCGGGCTGGGCGCCCAGCACACCGACGACCTCACCGAACCCCCGCGCCGGGCGGTCGCGACGGTCACCACCGGGCTCGTGGACCACGGGTTCCTGCTGCGTTCGGTGCAGACCGTCGTGCTCACCGAGACCGACCTGGCCGGGCAGAAGTCCTCCACCCGCGACATGCGCCGCATGCCCAGCCGGCGCAAGGGCACCGTCGACCCGCTCCAGCTCAAGCCCGGCGACTACGTCGTGCACGAGCAGCACGGGGTGGGCCGCTACCTGGAGATGGTCAGCCGCCAGATCCAGGGCGCCACCCGCGAGTACCTGCTCATCGAGTACGCGCCCTCCAAGCGCGGCCAGCCCGGCGACCGCCTCTTCGTGCCCACCGAACAGCTCGGCGAGGTCACCCGCTACGTCGGCGGCGAGGCCCCCACGCTGTCCAAGATGGGCGGCGCCGAGTGGAACAAGGCCAAGAACCGCGCCCGCAAGGTCGTGCGCGAGATCGCCGGCGACCTCATCCGCCTCTACTCCGCACGCCAGGCCTCGCCCGGGCACGCCTTCGGCCCCGACACCCCCTGGCAGCACGAGCTCGAGGACGCCTTCCCGTACGTGGAGACCCCCGACCAGCTCGCCGCCATCGAGGAGGTCAAGAACGACATGGGCAAGTCCGTGCCCATGGACCGCCTCATCTGCGGCGACGTCGGTTACGGCAAGACCGAGGTGGCCGTGCGCGCCGCCTTCAAGGCCGTGCAGGACGGCAAGCAGGTCGCCGTGCTGGTGCCCACCACCCTGCTGGTGCAGCAGCACATGTCGACCTTCGCGGAGCGGTACGCGTCGTTCCCCGTCAACGTCAAGCCGCTCTCCCGCTTCCAGACCGAGGGCGAGGTCGAGGCCACCCGCGAGGGGCTGCGCAACGGCGAGGTCGACATCGTCATCGGCACGCACCGGCTGCTGTCCTCCGAGACCCGGTTCAAGGAGCTCGGCCTGGTCATCATCGACGAGGAGCAGCGCTTCGGCGTCGAGCACAAGGAAGCGCTCAAGCGGCTGCGCACCCAGGTCGACGTGCTCGCCATGTCGGCCACGCCCATCCCCCGCACCCTGGAGATGGGCATGACCGGCATCCGCGAGATGACCACGATCCTCACCCCGCCCGAGGAACGCCACCCCGTCCTGACCTTCGTCGGGCCCTACGAGGACAAGCAGATCGCCGCCGCGATCCGGCGCGAGCTCATGCGCGAGGGCCAGGTGTTCTTCGTGCACAACCGGGTCTCCTCCATCGAGAAGGCCACGGCTGCGCTGCGCCGGCTCGTGCCCGAGGCGCGCATCGCCTACGCCCACGGCCAGATGAACGAGCAGCAGCTCGAGAAGGTCATGGTCGACTTCTGGGAGAAGAACTACGACGTGCTGGTCTCCACCACGATCGTGGAGTCCGGGCTCGACGTGCCCAACGCCAACACCCTCATCATCGACCGCGCCGACACCTACGGGCTGTCCCAGCTCCACCAGCTGCGCGGGCGTGTGGGGCGCGGGCGCGAGCGCGCCTACGCCTACTTCCTGTACCCGCCCGAGCGGCCGCTGTCGGAGACCGCCTACGAGCGGCTCGCGACCGTCGCCCAGCACACCGAGACCGGTGCGGGCATGTACGTGGCCATGAAGGACCTGGAGATCCGCGGCGCCGGCAACATCCTGGGCGCCGAGCAGTCCGGGACCATCGCCGGTGTGGGCTTCGATCTGTACGTGCGCATGGTCAGCGAGGCCGTCGCCGAGCTCAAGGGCGACCCGGCCGCCGCCGAGGAGGCGGTCGAGGCCAAGGTCGAGCTGCCCGTCAACGCACACATCCCGCACGACTACGTGCCCGGGGAGCGGCTGCGGCTGCAGTCCTACAAGCGGATCGCGAGCGTGGCCGGCGAGGACGACATCCGTTCGGCCTACGAGGAGCTCAACGACCGGTACGGCGTGCCGCCGCAGCCCGTGGACAACCTCATGGCGGTCGCGCGCTTCCGGGTGCTGGCCACCGCCGCCGGACTCAGCGACGTGACGCTGCAGGGCAACCAGATCCGGTTCTCCGGGCCGGCCGTGGCCGACCTGCGGGAGTCGCAGGAGCTGCGGCTGCGGCGCATGTACCCGAAGACGGTCGTGAAGGAGGCCACGAAGACGCTCCTGGTGCCCGTGCCCAAGGCCGGGGGGATCGGCGGCAAGCCGCTGCGCGACCTGGAGCTGCTGAAGTGGTGCACGGACTTCGTGTCCGCGATCTTCGAGCCGAACCTGAAGGCGACCCAGGGCTAGCGCGCGTGGACGGGCGGGCGCGCGTGCGCCCGCCCGCGCGGTCGGGGGCACGCGACGCTACCGGCCGGTCCCGTGCCGACGGCGTAGCTCGGTGAGCGCCTCCACCGCCCCCGGGTCGGCCTCGGGCTCGTCGGCTGCGACGCGGTCCTCGAGCGCGCCGACCACGGTGTCGATGGTCGCCCGGCCCTTCAACGGCAGTTCCGTGACGAGCTGGAACGCCTCCTGGCGCACTCGACGGTCGGGGTCGGCGAACAGGCCGACAGCGAACGGGACCAGGTCTTCCAGGGCGAGGCCGAGCCCGGGTTGCGCGTGCGGGGCCCTCCGGTGGCTCAACGCGATCTCCCGCAAGCACTCGACGAGGGCGTCGCGGTCATAGACCTCGGGGTCCAACACCACGACCTCGAAGAACGGGATCAGGTGCTCGGTCACCGGGGTCGGGACGAGCTGCTCCTCGTAGGCGTAACCGCCGACCTTCTCCAGGTAGATGTGGGCCTGGTCCCACAGGTACGGGTCCCCCAGGTCCTCGGTGGGGGCCACGGTCCGCAGCGCCGAGGGGACACGGTCGGCATCGGGGCCGCCCAGCGCGACCCAGTCGACGTCGTCGAGCCCCGAGCGGTCAAGGAGGCGGGACGTCTCGCCGGGGAAGAAGAAGGTCATAGAACTCTCCGGATCGGTGTGGGTGGGGCAGCACCCTGCTCCCGCAGTACGGCGCGCAGGAGACCGCGCATGCGCTCGTCGAGGTAGACGCCGTCCATCAAGGGCGCTTCCCCCTCGCACAGCGCCCACAGGCGTGCATGGAAGGGCG
Source organism: Nocardiopsis coralli (assembly GCF_014892575.1). Taxonomy (GTDB): domain Bacteria; phylum Actinomycetota; class Actinomycetes; order Streptosporangiales; family Streptosporangiaceae; genus Nocardiopsis; species Nocardiopsis coralli. The sequence continues at coordinate 172,343 of NZ_JADBGI010000013.1, forward strand.
CGGCCTCGGGCCCGAGGCGCCTCACCCACGTGTCGAGGTTCGATACACCCCTGTCCGTGAGAGCGATCCCCATTGCTTCGTGCAAGGGTTCCCGGTCCCCGGTGACAAGGGCCGACGAGAGTCCTCGTTCGAGCCTTGACTGCAGGTCACTCGGTCCCGGTGGGGGCATTGGGGGCAGTGGGCCCTCCAGCTCGGCCGCGCGGTCCCCCAACGCCTCGATGATCACCGCGGGCCACCCCTCCCAGAGCGGCTCGGCCAGGCCCCGGCGTGCGAGCTCCAGGGGCAGCTCGGTCTCTCCCGTCAGCTCCAGCAGCCGGACGGCCGCGCGGACACCGTCCACCGGTCTGCGTGTGTCTTCAAGATCTGCGCGGACCTGCGTGCGCAGCTGCTCCGCTTCGGGGGCGAGGGGGAAGTGCCGATCGAGCAACGTCTGTTCCATGTAATGGGACCGGTCCCCCGACGAGGCGGACCGAGCCTCGGCCAGCGCGTCCGCGTCCTCGGTCAATGCGGCAAGAGCAACGCCCATCGCCCGCCGCACGCATTTTTCGAGACCGGCGTCGGCCACGTCCTGCCGTAGGAGCGGAACGGCCGCATGTGCGCTCGGCCCGAGCGAGATGAGCGCGTTCATCCACGCGAGCCCCGCACCCGACCTGCGGATCAGGTCACGCCTGGCCAGACGGGCCAGGACCGGTCCGGCGGAAGCTGCGGGCCCTCCCCAGGACACCAGGAGGTCCGCCAGGTCGTGGTCCCGAGGCACCTGTTGGACCGACGAATGTTCCAGCGCGGTGCGCACCGCTTCGAAGAGTTCCGGATCGAAAGGGACCTCCTGTTCACACATGGTGTCCCCGGCGATCACCATTCCCTGACGCAGTGTGTCCAGCACCGGCACGCGCCACCTCGGGTCACCCGCGCGCAGGAGCGCCGCCACGGCCCAGTCCCCGTCACCGTCCCCCCGGGACTCGTGAAGCCCGGTCTCGGCCAGGGCTGCCAGCCGATCCGTGAGGCATCCGGCAGCGGGCGGGTTACCGAAGATGAGCCGGACCGCCCGGCCACGGATCACCGGACTCGGATGGTCGAGGGCTTCGCCCAACACGGGTGCCAGGTGGGTGCGCTCCGACCTGACCTCGCGCGACAGGTCGGAGACCGCGCGTAGGGCCCATGCCGCAGCCCCGGCGCTGTCGGAGCGGACGCCTCGCAGCAGATGCTCCCTGCGTCCGGGATCCCGGGCGGCGAGTACCAAGCTCCGGGTCTGCCCGGGGGCGGAACCGCACTCGAGCACCGCCCGGGTGGCTTCAGGCGTCCACGGCCGATCGGAGTTCGCCAGGATCCCGGCCGCACTCCGGCGGGCCCACGGACCGAACCCCGGCGCCAGGTAGCGATCGGTATCACCTGGTGGGACCAGGACGGACAGTGCAGTCAGCGCACCGCCCGCTATCCGCTTCTCCGGGGAAACCACGCGGGCCCGGAGAGCGTACGCGACGGCTTCGGCGTCCGCCGGGTCCCGCAGCGGGAGCTCCGCCGCGAGTTTGAAAGCCGTGCACCGGACGTCGTCCTCGGTGTCGTCGAACAGACCGACCGTGAACGGCACCAGGCCGTCGAGGACCCTCCCCAGAGCGGGTTGGGCGTCGGGCGCTCTCCGGTGGCTCATCGCGATGAACAGAAGATCTTCCAACGGTTCGGTCCGGTCCCAGACCTCGTGGTCGGCCACCAACGCCTGGAGGAACGGGACGATGTGGGCCGCTGCCGGGGTCGGGGCGGTCGGTTCCAGGTCGTCGGCGCCGGCGATCTCGAGGAGGTACTCGGACGAGATGTCTCCGACGCCGTCGACGCCCGGGTCCTCGGTCGTGGCGACGGAACGCAGAGCGTCGGGAACCTGCAAGGCGTCGGGGCCGCCCAGAGCCACCCAGTCGATGTCGTCGACACCGTCGAGGACTGCGCGGTGCGGGCAGGGAAGGATGAACATGTTGCTCCGGGGGACGGTCGGGGCGTTCGGGTCGGGTTCCCGTGGTGAGAGGCGCTTCCCGGCGGATTCGTTCGCCCCGCCCCCACACACGCACCACTACGCGCACCACCGAAGACGCGCAACCACGGACGCTCGTCGGTGGAGCGCGAGCGCTAGCGAGTGCCCACCGACGAGCGGAAGCAGTCCCCGACCCACTGGGCACGCTCCCCGCAAGGTCTCCCGCTCCCGCTCTCCGTCCTACGAGAACCACCCACACTCGCGAGCCAGACGGAACCTTCCACGGACGCCAGCGCCGAAGGCCGCCCACCGGCAGGCGAACCGGCCCGGCCGACCGGTCGCGTTCCGGCCCGCACACTCGGTCCGGCACTACGCGCTACATCCGCGCGCGAGGCGTTGCGGTTCCGGGGGCGGGTCACTCCTTCGGCGAATCCTCCGCCTCATAGGTGATGCCGAACAGGTCGTCACCGTCCTCCTCGGCCGGGTTCCGCCGCCACCAGCGCTCACCTCGCGCGCGCTTCTCGGCCTTGTCCGCCTTACGCTGCGCCCGCACCTCTCCGCGCGAGGGCTGGTCCGCCTTCTCCGCCCTGCGGTGGGCCCTCAGCTCCTCCCGCGCCTCCCGGCGGGCGGCGCGCTCGGCGACGCGGTCGCTGCGGTACACGTCGCGGTTGCGGCGCCGTGCCTCGCGGCGTTCCTTCGGCGAGGGCTCCGAGTCGTCGGGGGAAGCTTCCGGCGATCCCTTCGGCGGGGCCCCGGGCGCACCCTGCGGCGCAGTCTTCGTCGTGGCCCCCGCCGCCGCGGAACCGCCGTCCTCGTCCTCCTCGCGCGGCCGCAGCGCCGTCACGGTCGCCAGACCTTCACCCTTCGGAACCGACAACGAGGTCTCGGCGACCGCCAACCCCCCGGCCCGCGGCGGGTCGGGCTCGGGCGCCCTGCGTCCGCGCGCGGTCTCACGCGCCCGCGGCGACCCCGGCTCGACCCCGGCCAGGCGGAGCTTACGGCTGTACCACCAGTTCGCGATCCAGGCCGCCACCGCGGCAGCCACACCGACCTCCAGCGCGGCCACCAGACCGACCTGCCACGCCGACGGACCCACGTCGGCCAACCGGACCGCACCCAGGGATCCCCCGGTCACCAGCGCGAACGCCGCCACCGTGATCCCCGTGGTGATCCCGCAGACGAACCCCCACAGCGGCGCGGCCTCGCTCACCACGTCCGGAGCGCTGCGCTGGGTCAGCACCCCGCCCAACGCCCCGGCGATGAACGGCACCGCCAACGCCCCCAACGACAGCACCGGCGCCGGACCGTTCTCCGGCAGCGCCGCCAGCATCGGGAACAGCGGCAACGGACCCACCGACACCCCCGTGGGCGCCACGACCGTCATCTCCCCCAAAGCGAACCCGGGCCCGAGCGTGTAACAGACCGCGTACACGATCGCGTTCGGCAGGTAGGCCAGCTGCACGATCAGCAACAGCGCCCCGCCCACGATCCCCGGCCCCAACGCACGCGTGGTGTCGATCGCCTCGGGCATGCTCACGGCCAGCGCGGTCAGGAACAGCAGGACCCCGCCGAGCACCAGGGTTCCGGTCGACGCCAGCGCCCCCACCATGAGCGAGCGCGCACGCGGCGGCATCAGGTCCAGCAGCGCGCTCGGGCTGACCTGCTTGTCGCGCATGAGCTGGCGCAGCACCCCCAGCCCGCCCGCGACGAACGCGATCGAGAAGCCCATGACGAGCGCCCACACCATGCTCGGTTCCACGGCCTCCGTGCGCGCCAACAGTGCCAGCGTCCCCGCGATCGCCGCGTAGGGCCCGGCGATGGCGACGGCGGCACGGTGCACGTGGCGCAGCCGCACGATCTCGCAGTTGCGGGCCAACCACCGCCCTGACCGGTACAGCAGGATCCCGGGCAGCAGCACCAGCCCCAGGGGGAGCAGCGAGATCTGCGCGCCCTCGGTCCCGAACGGAACGAGGTGGCCCACCAGCCACGCCAGGACCGCGCCCTGCAGCAGCTCGGCGATCTCGTCGGCGAACGCGTCGTGGGGCGCGGCCACCCAACCCGCGATGGTCAGGGTGATGAGCGCGGCGAGCCCGATGCCCGCGGCGGAGGCGGCGGCAACACCGCCGGTGGAGTAGACGGGACGGGGAAGTTCGGCGTCGGGGGGAGATCCTGGCGTACTCACCCGACTTATGCTGCCAGGCACCGGAATGCGCCAGGGCCTCCTGGGCTCGCGTGTCGTGCCCGTGGGAACCCCGACCGAAACGGGTACGTCACAGGAAGGAGCATCTCCCCCCGAAAGGCCCGGCCATGAGCGACCTGCATTACCGCATCTCGGACTCCGAACGCGACGAGGCGCTCGGCCACCTGCGCACGGCCCTGGAGGAGGGACGGCTCTCCGTCGACGAACACGGCGAGCGCACGCACCGGGCCCTGAGCGCACGAACCAACGACGACCTGCGCCCGGTCTTCGACGACCTGCCCCAGCAACTCTGGCCGAGCGCGGTCGCACAGCCCCCGGTCCCCACAGCAGCCCCATCGGCCACACCCGCCACACCGCCCGCCAGGGACGCCGACGAGACCGGTAAGGCCGACGGCAGCAAGGACGAGGACGAAGGAACGTGCGGCAGCATGAACCTCGCGTCCGCGTTCGGGGGCGCCGGGTTCCTCTTCTTCGTGTGGGGCCTGCCCGCGTTCTTCGCCGGCAGCGTCGCGTCCGTCCTCGTCTTCCTCGCGGTCGTCGGGGTCATGGTGGTGATCCCCCTGACCGCGCACTTCCGCTCACAGCGCGAACGGAACCGGGGCACCGAAGCCCCCTGACACGGCGACGGCCCCGCCGCACCGACCACGGGGGCCGGGCGACGGGGCCGTGAGCACAGCTGCCGAACAGTTCCTAGAACTGGTCGCGCACGAGCTGGGCCGCCTCGCTCGGGGTCTTGCCGACCTTGACGCCGACGGCCTCGAGGGCCTCCTTCTTGGCGGAGGCCGTGCCGGAGGAACCGGAGACGATGGCGCCGGCGTGGCCCATGGTCTTGCCCTCCGGGGCGGTGAAGCCCGCGACGTAGCCGACGACCGGCTTGGTCACGTTGTCCTTGATGAAGTCGGCCGCACGCTCCTCGGCGTCGCCGCCGATCTCACCGATCATCACGATGACGTCGGTGTCGGGGTCGTCCTGGAACGCCTTCAGCGCGTCGATGTGCGTGGTGCCGATGATCGGGTCACCACCGATACCGACGGCGGAGGAGAAGCCGATGTCACGCAGCTCGTACATCATCTGGTAGGTCAGGGTGCCGGACTTGGACACCAGACCGATGCGGCCGGGCTTGGTGATGTTGGCCGGGATGATGCCCGCGTTGGACTCACCGGGCGTGATCAGGCCGGGGCAGTTCGGACCGATGATCCGGGTCTTGTTGCCCTTGGAGCCCGCGTACGCCCAGAAAGCGGCGGTGTCGTGCACCGGGATGCCCTCGGTGATGACGACGGCCAGGCCGATCTCGGCGTCGATGGCCTCGATGACGGCGCTCTTGGTGAACTTCGGCGGAACGAAGATCACGGTCACGTCGGCACCGGTGGCCTCCATGCCCTCGGCGACGGAGCCGAAGACGGGGATCTCGTTGCCGTCGAAGTCGACGTTGGTGCCCGCCTTGCGCGGGTTCACGCCACCGACGATGTTGGTCCCGGAGGCCAGCATGCGGCGGGTGTGCTTGGTGCCCTCAGAGCCGGTCATGCCCTGGACCAGCACCTTGCTGTCCTTGTTCAGGAAGATAGCCATGGTTCTTGTCCCCTACTTCGCCGCGAGCTCGGCGGCCTGAGCGGCGGCGCCGTCCATCGTGTCGACCTGTCGCACGGCCGGGTGGGCCCGCTCGGTCAGGATCTCGCGACCCAGCTCGGCGTTGTTGCCGTCGAGGCGGACGACCAGCGGCTTGCTGACGTCGTCACCGCGCTGCTCGAGCATCTCCAGCGCCTGCACGATGCCGTTCGCGACGGCGTCGCAGGCGGTGATGCCGCCGAAGACGTTGACGAAGACGCTCTTGACGTCGGTGTCGCCGAGAATGATCTCGAGACCGTTGGCCATGACCTCGGCCGAGGCACCGCCACCGATGTCGAGGAAGTTGGCGGGCTTGACGCCGCCGTGGCTCTCGCCGGCGTAGGCGACCACGTCCAGGGTGGACATGACCAGGCCCGCGCCGTTGCCGATGATGCCGACCTGACCGTCGAGCTTGACGTAGTTCAGGCCCTTGGCCTTGGCCTTGACCTCGAGGGGGTCGCCCTCCTCGGGAGCGGCGAGGCTCTCCAGGTCCTGGCGGAACTCGGCGTTCTCGTCCAGGGTGACCTTGCCGTCGAGCGCGACGACGCGGCCGTCCTTGGTCAGGATGAGCGGGTTGACCTCGGCCAGGGTCGCGTCCTTGCCGACGAAGGCGTCCCACAGCTTGGTGACGACCTCGGCAGCGCCCTGGGCCGCGGCCTCGGGCAGCTTGCCGGACTTGACGATCTCCGCGGCCACGTCGGCCGGGGCGCCCTTGAGGGCGTCGATCGAGATCTTGGCGACCGCGTCGGGGTTGGTCTCGGCGACCTCCTCGATCTCCATGCCGCCCTCGGCGGAGCAGATCGACAGGAAGGTGCGGTTGGCGCGGTCGAGCAGGAAGGAGAAGTAGTACTCCTCCTCGATCTCGGAGGCCTCTTCGACGAGGACACGGTGGACCGTGTGGCCCTTGATGTCCATTCCGAGGATCTGCTCGGCCTTGGCCTGGGCGTCCTCGGCGTCGTCGGCGACCTTCACACCGCCGGCCTTGCCGCGGCCACCGGTCTTGACCTGCGCCTTGACGACGACGCGGGTCTTGCCGGCGGCGGCGAACTCCTCAGCGATGGCACGTGCCTCAGCGGCCGTGCTCGCCACCTTCCCCTGGGGTACGGGAACCCCGTACTCTGCGAAGAGTTCCTTCGCCTGGTATTCGAACAGGTCCACGAGGGTCCGTCCTTGTTGCTCGCTGGCTCAGAATGTCTACGGGGGTGGCCTCGTCCGGATCGGCTGTGACCCACTGACTCGTGTCACACGACGCCTGCCCCGTAGGGCTGAGCCGTTTACAGAAGATCGAGATCGCCGCGGCGTAGCCACCCGCGACATGCGCAAAGCTTAGTCGCCGAGGAAAACCGGGGTGGACACCGGGGCCGCCTTCGATCCCCCTTCACACACCGCAAACGCCGCGCACGCGGCATTGGCGGAGTTCCCACGTGGGAAAATCTGTGATCAGAACCACCGGCGATCACAGGCCGCCGGGGCATTTCCCCTCTCCGGCGACCGAGGAAATGCGACCCACATCACGGCCCGGAACGGGGCAGAACGGGCGCCCTCCGCGGAAACCCGCGGCGGCGGCACCGAACCCCCCTCAGGCCGCGTGGATCGGGCGGATGTTCTCCTTCACCCACGCGGCGATGTCGGCGGTGGGAGCACCCGGCGTGAACACCTTCGCCACGCCCAGACCCTCCAGACGCTCGATGTCCTCCTCCGGGATGATGCCGCCGCCGAAGACCAGGATGTCGGTGGCGTCGTTCTCCTCCAGCAGCTCCATGACCCGGCCGAACATCGTCATGTGCGCCCCCGAGAGCACCGACAGACCGATCCCGTCGGCGTCCTCCTGCAGGGCCGCGGCCACGATCATCTCCGGGGTCTGGCGCAGCCCCGTGTAGATCACCTCGACCCCGGCGTCGCGCAGGACGCGGGCCACGACCTTGACCCCGCGGTCGTGGCCGTCCAGACCCGGTTTGGCGACAACCACGCGTGCGGCGCTCTCGACCATGGAAAAACCCCTCAACGACGGTCCTCCCGTGCGCCCGGCCCTCCTTGTGGGAGGCCTGTTCCGAAACCCCGGGAGGAGTTGACGAACACGTGTGCAGCGTAACTCAGGTCACGTGAATGCGATCGGGGCAGGGACGGGTATCGTCCGAACATGGGAGACACCGAATTCGACCACATCAGCACCGAGAAGCTGCACGAGGACGCGGTCGAACTGGCTCGGCGCCGATGGGACGTGCGTTTCTTCTGGCGGGTCCTGAGGTTGATCCCCGCCGCCGAGGCCGCGGCCGGTCAACAGGAGGCCAGCGAGGCCAGCGTCGCCCAACTCTCCGGACTGCTGTACGAGGCGTTCTCCGCCGAGACCGATCCCAAGGTGCAGGAGGCCCTGCGCCCGGTCTACATCTCCTACCTGCGCGACCACGGCGAGCTGCCCGAACCCGGCACCGAGGGCGACGGCGACCGGGAAGCCGGCGCGGAAGGCCCGGACTCCGAAGAACAGGACCGGGACGCCGGAGAGACCCCGGAGAACCGCTCCGAGCAGTGACGATCCCCGCCGAGCACGATGGCCGAAAACCGCCGGTCCCGCTCTCCCCCATCGGCGATCATGGGGAACGTGCTCGACGACGACCAGCGCTACCGCGCCGTACACAGCCGCGATCCCCGCTTCGACGGGGTCTTCTACACGGCCGTGCGCACCACCGGGATCTACTGCCGGCCCAGCTGCCCGGCACGGACCCCGCAGCGTGAGAACACCCGGTTCTACCCGACCGCAGCGGCGGCGCAGGAGGCGGGGTACCGCGCCTGCAAACGGTGCCGCCCCGACCTGGCCCCCGGCTCACCCGAGTGGAACGGCCGCGCCGACCTCGTCGGACGGGCGATGCGCCTGATCCAGGACGGCGCCGTGGACCGCACCGGCGTCGACGGCCTCGCCCACGGTCTCGGGTACAGCACGCGGCAGCTGCGCCGGCTGCTCACCACGGAGGTCGGCGCGGGGCCGGTCGCACTGGCGCGCAGCGAACGCGCCCAGACCGCGCGGATCCTCACCGAGACCACGGACATGCCCCTGACCGACGTCGCCTTCGCCGCCGGGTTCGGCAGTGTCCGCCAGTTCAACGAGACGATGCAGGCGATCCACGGACACTCCCCGACCCAACTGCGGGAACGCAGCCGGGCCCGCCCCTGGGCGGACGGCGTTCCGGGCACCATCGCCCTGCGCCTGCCCTACCGCGAACCCATCGACCTGGACGCGATGCTGGGGTTCCTCGGCGACCGCGCGGTGGACGGGGTCGAGGCACACGACGGCCACATCTACCGGAGGGTGCTGCGGCTGCCGGGCGGCCCCGGGACCGCGGAGCTCTCCCCCGGGCCGGACGGCCCGTACGTGCTGTGCCGCCTGCGGCTGACCGACCCCGCCGACCTGACCGCCGCGGTGCAGCGCTGCCGGCGGATGCTGGACCTGGACGCCGACCCGGCCGCCGTGGCCGAGCCCCTGGGCGAGGACCCGCTCCTGGGCGGGGTCGTGCGCCGGCACCGCGGGATCCGTTCCCCCGGCCACGTGGACCCCGCCGAGCTGGCGATCCGTGCCGTGCTCGGCCAGCAGGTCTCGGTGAAGGCCGCACGGACCCTCGCCGGACGGCTGGCCGCACGCTTCGGCGAGCCGCTGCCGGACGGGCTCGCCGACGGGACCGGCCTGACCAGGGCCTTCCCGTCCCCGGAGACGCTCGCCGAGGCCGACCCCGCCGACCTAGGGCTGACGCTCTCCCGGGGCCGCGCGCTCGTCGGCCTGGCCGACGCGATCGCCACGGGCGGCGTGGACCTGGGCCCGGGCGCCGACCGGGAGAGCACCGAACGGGACCTGCTCCGCCTGTACGGGATCGGCCCCTGGACCGCCGGTTACATCCGGATGCGCGGTATGGCCGACCCCGACGTGTTCCTGTCCGGGGACCTGGGCGTGCGCCTGGGGCTGGAAGGCCTGGGGGCGCCGCGCTCACCCGGGGAAGCCGCAGCGCTCGCCCACCGTTGGAGCCCGTGGCGCTCCTACACCACGCATCTGCTCTGGGCCTCCCTCAGCGACGGAGAGCCCGCCGAACCGACCGACACCGGGAGCCGAGGATGACGACCGAACAGGACATGCTGCCCCTGGGGGCCACGGGCGAGGCCGCCGACAAACGGCGCGCACCCGCGCTCGAGTTCCGCACGCCGTTGGAGGGCCCGACCCGCTACACACGCATGGACTCCCCGATCGGTGAGCTCACCCTGACCGGCGACGGCGAGGCACTGACCGGGGTCCACACCCGCGGCAAGGACGACACCGGCCTCACCCCGGGGGAAGGGTGGGTGCGCGACGACGCCCCGTTCACCGAGGCGGTGCGACAGTTGCGTGCCTACTTCGAAGGCCGGCTGCGCGACTTCGAACTCGCGCTGGCGCCGAGGGGCACGGAGTGGCAGCTGACCGTGTGGCGTGCCCTGACGACCGTGCCCTACGGCCGCACCGCGAGTTACGGGGAGCTCGCCCGCGATCTCGAGCGCCCGGGTTCCTCCCGCGCGGTGGGCACGGCCAACGGCCGCAACCCGATCAGCATCGTCGTGCCCTGCCACCGGGTCATCGGCGCAGACGGCACGTTGACCGGGTACGCCGGCGGGGTCTGGCGCAAGGAACGCCTGCTCGCGCTGGAGACCCGCACGCTGCACGGATGAGGGCATCCCCTGGGGACGGGGGCTTCGGGGCTCAGACCGGACGGCAGGGGTGTGATCCGGGACCCTTGTCGTCCGGGGGTCGGACGGTTACTGTTCCGTAGCGCACGATGGCCCCCGTCGTGCGTGCACCTCCGACCCCCATAGGAGACACGTGAGACCCCCGACCACCCCCCGTGCGGTCCGCAGCGGCCGCTTCATCCCCCATCAGGCGAGGTCGACGGCGCTGACCCTGACCGCCGCCACCGCCCTGCTCGTCTCCGCCGGCGTCGCCCAGGCCTCCCCCGCTCCGGCCTCGGTCGACCTGGCGGACGCGTCCAACGTGGGCGTGCTCGTCACCGAGGAGATCGCAGCCGACCTTCCCGCCTCCGCCGGCGGGGCCACGGCCGAGGAGGTCCTGGCCGACGCCGTCGTCGAGGACGTGCTCACCGAACACGGAACCGGGCTCAAGACCCTGGACGCGCAGGACCGCGAGGTCCGCGTCGACGTCCGGGAGGCCGAAGGGGCAGCGGCCTTCGGCGTGGCCATCGTGACCGCCGCCGAGGGGGCAGAGGACAGCCCGAACGCGTGGTTGTTCACCGCCGACCATGCCGGAGGAGAGTGGGCGGTCGGCCTGGAGGGCACCCCCGAGTTCGCCGAGCTGCTCGCCGAGTCCGAACTGATGGACGCCGAAGAGCGGGACACCATCGCCACCAGTACCGACCCTGACCGGGTCTCCCCGAACCAGGCCACCGGCGTGGGGCTGCCGTTCGAGATCGGCACGTCGATGACGATGACGAGCGGACCGCACGGGTGGGGTTCCGAACCGCCACTGAGCTCGGTGGACTTCGCCGGCGGCGCCGGGACCGCGCACGCGGCCCGCGGCGGGTACGCGTACAGCCTGTGCGACGGGTGGACCCGCGTCATCCACGACAACGGGTACTCGACGGACTACTACCACCTGGAGGACTACCAGTGGCTCGACGGTGACGTGGAGACCGGCAGTTACCTCGGAACCCAGGGCAACAGCCTCTGCGCCGGCGGTTCCACCACCGGGCCGCACATCCACTTCGGGCTCCGGGCCTACGACGACCCGAACGGCGCCGGGTGGTACGTGGGGCTGAACGGTCTGGAGCTCGGTGGGTGGACCTTCGTCGAGGGCGCGGCCTACGGCGGTTACGCACACCGCGACGGGGCCGAGGTGCACCCGGGCGGGAGCATGCACAACTACGGGTTCTGATCCGGATCGGAATACAGGGGCGGATCTCCGGAAGGGGGTCCGCCCTTTCTGTATGGGATGGCTGCGCGCACGGGCAGATTTTTCACATGTTCACAAGTGTGGGCACAAAAAAAGGGGAAGAGCCCCGAAAACAGGACCCTCCCCCTTCAAAAAAAACCGTGGCAGCAACCTACTCTCCCACCCCACCACAGGGCAGTACCATCAGCGCAAGGAGACTTAACGACCGGGTTCGAAATGAGACCGGGTGTGACCCTCCCACCATAACCACCACGGAAACCAAACACCCACACCCAAACCAACGCTCAGGCACAGGAAAACCATAGTGACAGTGAACAAGTATGCGCGAGCACCCAATTATCTGCAGCGGACAAGCCCTCGACCTATTAGTACCGGTCAGCTCCACCCCTCACAAGGCTTCCACACCCGGCCTATCAACCCCATCGTCTATAGGGAGT